>NZ_JADBRP010000001.1:0-1105067 GCF_014930695.1 Enterobacter cloacae complex sp. P40C2
CGCCCTCTCGGCGCATCCCTGCGCCTCGCCCCGGCCTGCAGGAAACGCCTCAGCGATTTACAGCCGGACCAGGGCGTCGCTGTAATTCATTTATTTTCCTGAAACAACATTCGTCGCTTTCGGTAAAAAAATTACTGGGGATCCCTCAGCCCGAAGGGAGAGGGAGAAAACCGTAGGCCGGATAAGGTGAAGCCGCCATCCGGCAAAAAAACTACCCCACCAACTCTTCTTTCACCTGCATCGCCAGATCAAAGGAATGCAAACGCGCCTGGTGATCGAAAATCTGGCCGTTAACCATAATCTCATCCGCCTGCGTTTCGCGCAGTACCGCTTCCAGCCCGTGACGGATTTTCGTCTTATCGCCTACCAGCGACATGCTCAGCGCCTGCTGTACGCCATACTGCTCGGAGGCGGACCACAGCTGATGCATATTCTCCACCGGTGGCGGCAGCTGGCCCGTCTCGCCGCGACGCAGCTTCACAAACGCCTGCTGCATGGAGGTAAACAGGAATTCCGCATCGCGATTGCTGTCGGCTGCAATGATGTTGATGCACACCATCGCATACGGTTTCTCCAGACGTGCAGACGGTTTAAAGTTCGTACGGTAGAGATGCAGCGCCTGGTGCAGCATATCCGGTGCGAAGTGGGAGGCAAACGCGAACGGCAGGCCCAGCTGAGCGGCGAGCTGCGCGCTGTAGAGGCTTGAGCCTAGCAGCCACACGGGGATCTGCTCGCCGTAGCCCGGAACCGGGCGAACGTGCGGGTTCGGATCCCGCGCGTCGAACCAGTCCACCAGCTCCGCCACGTCGCGCGGGAAGTTATCGATATCGCCGTTCATGTGGCGGCGCAGGGCGCGCATGGTCGGCTGGTCGCTGCCCGGCGCACGGCCAAGCCCAAGATCGATTCGGCCCGGATAAAGGGTATTCAGGGTCCCAAACTGCTCGGCAATCACCAGCGGGGCGTGGTTCGGCAGCATGACGCCGCCAGAGCCGAGGTGCAGGGTGGTGGTATTCGCCGCCAGATAGCCAATCAGCACCGAGGTGGCGGCGCTGGCGATGCCGACCATGTTGTGGTGCTCCGCCAGCCAGTAGCGGTGATAGCCACGCTTTTCGGCAAGCTGAGCGAGGTCGAGAGAGTGCGTGAAGGCTTCTCTTGCCGAGGAGCCTTGTGGGATCGGCGCCAGATCCAGCACCGAAAACGGAATGGTTTTATCAGTCATAACAGCTCACTTTGTCGACGGTGAATCTTTAATACTGCATTAAAGTTTACTAACCGTTGTTAACAAAGTGAGCCTTTTTTAGGCCTGAAGTTCCAGCCCGGCCAGACGTTTCCAGTAACCGTTACAGTCGCTGTTTGCCGTCAGCGGCAGCGGCGACGCGCCGTTTTCATTGGCGCGGAAGGCGTCCAGCATCGCGAACACGCTGGTATCCAGCGGTGAAAGACGCACTATATCCACCAGCCCGTCCATCGACGCCAGCTCGTTACCGAGGTTGTAGACGTAGCCGCTCATGGTCTGAATGCCGTTGAGGACAAACACCTGCTGGTTCTCCTGCGACAGCATGCTGCGCCCGTTAGGGTACTTAATGCAGCAGGTTTCACACTCGTCTTTCGGGCGATCTTCAGAACGCGCGGTGAAGCAGCGGGCAGAATAGGCCAGCGGGAGATGGCCATAGCTCAGCACTTCCACTTCAAACTGATTGCGAATGCCAAGCTCTTCACACTGAGCGAGCAGGTTTGCCAGCCAGTCGCGGGAGAGTTCCACCGGCATACACCAGCGCGTCATCCCCTGTTTGAGCAGCAGGCGCAGGGACACCGCGTTATAGCAGTTCAGCGCATGTCCGGCGACAAACGGTAGCTTACGCTCGGCACACATGTTCACCACGCCGAGATCGCTCGCCTCCAGCAGAAACTCGCCGTTTTCCACGTAGCGCTTCAGCTCGCCCAGTTCCGATGACGCCTGCACCAGCGCCAGGGTGGAGAGCACCACCTGCTTGCCGCTGCCTGCCAGGCTTTTCGCCATCTCCAGCCAGTCGCCCACTTTGGTGGCGCGGCGCTTGCTGCATACCGCTTCGCCGAGGTAAATCACGTCGGCGCTGCTGGTCGCGGCCTGTTGATAAAAATCTTCCAGCGTCTCTTTTGGCCAGTAGTAGAGCACCGGCCCTAATGAATATTTCATGGTTATCTCACTGCCATTTACGGTGATACGCGCCGAGCGTGGTTTGCGTGCCTTCGGACATTGCGCCTAGGGTCTCCATCCACGCCGGTTGCGCGGCGTAATTCTGCGGGTCCGCCATGCAGCGGTCGATGGCCTGACGCCACACCTTCGCGACCTGGCTCACGTAGGCCGGGCTGCGCTGGCGGCCTTCGATTTTCACCGAGGCAATATTGGCAGCCAGCAGTTCCGGCAGCAGCTCCAGCGTGTTGAGGCTGGTGGGCTCCTCCAGCGCGTGATAGCGCTCGCCGTCCACCAGATAGCGGCCTTTGCACAGCGTCGGGTAGCCCGCGTTTTCCCCGTCCTGATAGCGGTCGATTAACACTTCGTTCAGGCGCGACTCCAGCCCCTGCGGCGTTTGCTGCCAGCGAACGAAGCGGGCAGGCGAGCAGGCGCCCACGGTATTTGGCGATTCCCCGGTTAAATAGGAGGAGAGATAGCAGCGGCCTTCGGCCATGATGCACAGGCTACCGAAGGCAAAAACTTCCAGCGGTACTGGCGTGACGCGCGCCAGTTGCTTAACCTGATGAATAGAGAGCACGCGCGGCAGCACCACGCGAGCCACGTCAAAATGTCGATGGTAAAAACGCACCGCCTCTTCGTTCGTCGCGGATGCCTGAACCGAGACGTGGCGCTCAATGTGCGGGTAGCGTTCTGCCGCATACTCAAGCATGGCAAGGTCGGCCAGGATCAGCGCATCGGCGCCCAGCTGGGCGGCCATATCCACGGCGCGCTGCCAGCGGGCATAGCCATCAGGATGGGCGAAGGTGTTGATGGCGATATGCAGCTTGCGGCGGTGCTGGTGAACGAAGTTAACGGCCTCCTGGAGCTTCTTCTCCGTAAAGTTAAGGCCAGCAAAATGGCGGGCGTTGGTATCATCTTTCAGCCCGATATAGACCGCGTCGGCCCCATTTTCAATGGCCGCCTTAAGCGCCGGAAGGTTTCCGGCAGGGCAGAGCAGCTCCATAATTTATCCCGATGTTGTCGATCGCAGGGATCGTAAAAAATGTTAACGAGCTGGGATTTTAATTAACCCATACGCGACAATTTTTGATTTAAGGCAGCTAATGGCGTATTGATGGCACCAATAATGAGGAGCACCGGACTACGGTTTGTTGATTTACGCCGCTATCTTCTTGTCGGGATATGGCAAAATAGCAGGATTATAGCTATCAGGGAGTAAAGCTCGTGCTGGATAAACTGCGTTCACGTCTCGTACAATTTGGTCCATCAATGCTGAGCGTGCCGGTAAAGCTGGTGCCGTTCGCGCTTAAGCGCCAGGTGCTGGAACAGGTATTGACCTGGCAGTTCCGTCAGGCGCTGCAGGACGGTGAACTGGAGTTCCTGGAAGGCCGCTGGTTAAGCATCGAAGTGCGCGATATCGGGCTGCGCTGGTTTACTTCCGTTGAGAACGATCGGCTGATCGTTCGTGAGTCCGCCGAGGCGGATGTAAGCTTTAGCGCCGACGCCAGCGATCTGCTGATGATTGCCGCGCGCAAGCAGGATCCCGATACGCTGTTCTTCCAGCGTCGTCTGGTGATTGAGGGCGATACGGAGCTTGGCCTGTACGTCAAAAATTTAATGGATGCCATTGAGCTTGAGCAGATGCCGAAGGCGCTGCGCGTGATGCTAATGCAAATGGCAGATTTCGTTGAGGCCGGGCTGAAAACCCCGCCGGACAGTAAACACACTTCAGTAGGTGAGCCATGCTGATTCGAGTCGAAATTGGGATTGATGCGCCGGGCATCGACGCGTTGTTACGCCGCTCTTTTGCGGGGGACGGCGAAGCGCAGCTGGTTCACGATCTTCGCGAAGATGGCCTGATTACCCTGGGTCTGGTTGCCACCGATGATGAAGGGCAGGTGGTCGGCTACGTGGCGTTCAGTCCGGTGATTGTTCAGGGCGAAGAGTTGCAGTGGGTTGGCATGGCGCCGCTGGCGGTGGATGAAAACTACCGCGGCCAGGGCCTGGCACGTCAGCTGGTTTATGAAGGGCTGGATTCACTGAATGAATTTGGCTATGCCGCCGTCGTGGTACTGGGCGAACCGGCATTCTACGAACGTCTGGGATTTGAGCCGGCGGCCAAACACGATCTGCACTGCCGCTGGCCGGATACGGAAGCGTCCTTCCTGGTCCATCCTCTGGCGGACGACGCGCTCGATGGCGTTAGCGGCCTGGTTGAGTATCACGATCGTTTCAATCGCTTTTAAGCAGGCTGTCGCGTAGCGCCTCAAAAGAGCCGTCCCCGTTGACGAGACGCTCTTTCTGGCGCTTCGTCAGCTGTTTGACGCGATACTCCAGCCTGAGCGCCAGCGATCTGTCGCCCACGGCGGCTGAAAAAGCCAGCTTAAGCTCACCTTTCCCCCGCAGCGCTTTTGCCCCTTTTCCCGTTTGATGTTGTAAAAAACGCCGTTCCACATCGGTGGTGATCCCGGTGTAGAGCGCGTTATCGGCGGTTCGGACAAGATAGAGAAACCAGCACACGGTAAGCAGATTCAGTATGTTAAGGTGAGCGCACCATAGCATGAGAGAGAGTGAAAATGGAAACACTGGCCGCCATCAGCCGCTGGCTGGCAAAGCAGCACGTCGTCACCTGGTGCGTCTGTAAAGACGGGGAGATGTGGTGCGCGAACGCGTTTTATTACTACGATCCCGAGCGCGTCGCCTTTTACGTGATGAGTGAAAATAAAACGCGGCATGCGCAGATGTCGGGCCCGCAGGCAAGCGTGGCGGGCACGGTAAACGGTCAGCCTAAAACCGTTGCGCTGATCCGCGGGGTTCAGTTCACGGGCGAAATCCGTCGTCTGGAAGGGGAGGAGAGCGACGCGCAGCGTAAACGCTACACGCGCCGCTTCCCGGTTGCCGCTGCGCTAAAAGCCCCGGTGTGGGAAATCCGCCTCGATGAGCTGAAATTTACCGACAACACGCTGGGCTTTGGCAAGAAGCTGCACTGGTTACGCGCCGAGCAGGCGTAACGCTTCGCGGTTAAACGCCGGAAGATCGTCCGGCGTACGGCTGGTGATCAGCTGGTCGTTGTCGTTAACCACTTCCTGGTCGTAAAACTCGGCGCCGGCGTTTTTCAGGTCAATGACGATCGGTTTCACCGCGGTCAGCTTGCGCCCGCGCACCACCTCCGCGCTGATCAGCAGCTGCGGGCCGTGACAGATGGCAAAGACCGGCTTACCGGTGCCGACGAAGTCACGGGTGAAGGTGACGAAGCGCTCGTCTCCGCGCAGGGAATCCGGTGAATGGCCGCCCGGTAGCAGCAGGGCGTCGAAATCAGACGGGCTGACGTTATCAATGGATTCGTCAATGGTCACGCTGGCTTCGCCCTTGTGGCCCTTCACGGTTTTACCCGCTTCTTTCTCGATGGTGACCACCTCGTGGCCCGCCTTGCGGAATGCCTCTGCTGGCGACGTAAACTCTGAATCTTCAAACTCGTCGGTAATCAAGACTGCGATTTTTTTACCCATGCTTCCTCCGTTGTTTTCGCTTCAGACTGTTTTTTTCCCGTTTGTGGTAAATACTTACCGGTAACAGACTTTTAAGTGTGGTAGAGCAGGCCCAGATCGCAAACGGACAATTCTGTAAAGGGGAAAAGATGAGTCAGGTACTGATTACCGGTGCTACCGGGCTGGTGGGTGGACACCTGCTGCGGCTGCTGATCCAGGATCGTCATATTAACTACATCGCCGCGCCGACGCGTCGGCCGCTGCTGGACGTCACCGGCGTCTTTAACCCGCACGATCCACAGCTCACCGACGCGCTGGCGCAGGTGCAGGATCCTGTCGATATCGCCTTTTGCTGCCTGGGCACCACCCGACGGGAAGCGGGCAGTAAAGAGGCGTTTGTGCATGCGGATTACACGCTGGTGGTGGATACCGCCCTGACGGCGAAAAAGCTGGGGGCAAAGCATTTTCTGGTGGTCAGTTCCCACGGCGCCAGCGCCGGCTCGCCGTTTTTTTACAATAAGGTGAAGGGCAAAATGGAAGAGGCGCTGATTGCGCAGAAGTGGGAGCGCCTGACCATCGTGCGGCCTTCCATGCTGATGGGCCACCGTGACGAGCGGCGTTTTAACGAGTCTTTTTTCGCGCCGCTTTTTCGCATCCTGCCGGGTAACTGGAAGTCCATCGAGGCGCGGGACGTCGCGCAGGCCATGCTGAAAGAGGCGCTGGCACCGTCGCAGGAGGGCGTAAATATTATCCCGTCGGCAAAACTGCGTGAAATCGCGCAGGGCGAGGCGTAAACTTCCCCGGCTTATTAAATAACACCTTCCGGGGAATGGTATGACTGGTCAGTCTTCATCTCAGGCGGCAACACCCGTTCAGTGGTGGAAGCCCGCACTTTTCTTTCTTGTGGTCATCATTGGCCTCTGGTATGTGAAATGGCAGCCGTACTACGGTAAAGCCTTCACCGCCGCCGACACCCACAGCATTGGCAACTCTATTCTCGCTCAGCCAGATTCCAGCCCGCTAAAGGCGGCGTGGGATTACGCTATGGTCTATTTTCTCGCGGTGTGGAAAGCCGCTGTGTTGGGCGTGCTGCTGGGGTCGTTGATTCAGGTACTTATCCCGCGTAACTGGCTGGTGAAAACCTTAGGACAGCCGCGCTTGCAGGGGACGCTGCTGGGGACGATTTTCTCCCTGCCGGGCATGATGTGCTCCTGCTGCGCCGCACCGGTGGCGGCGGGCATGCGCCGTCAGCGCGTGTCGATGGGCGGCGCGCTCGCCTTCTGGATGGGTAACCCCCTGCTGAACCCGGCGACGCTGGTATTTATGGGCTTTGTGCTCGGCTGGCACTTCGCGTTTATCCGGCTGGCGGCTGGCCTGCTGACGGTGGTGCTTGTCGCTACGCTGGTACAGCACCTGGTGAAAGACAACGAGGCCGGGTCTGCCTCCGTTGAGCTGGACGTCAGCGAGCCGCAGGGCAGTTTCTTTGCTCGCTGGGGCAAAGCGCTGTGGCAGCTGTTCTGGAGCACCATTCCGGTTTATATCCTGGCCGTACTGGTGTTAGGGGCAGCGCGCGTCTGGCTGTTCCCGCATGCGGATGGCGCTATCGACAACACGCTGATGTGGGTGATTGCGATGGCGGTGGCCGGGTGCCTGTTCGTGATCCCAACGGCGGCGGAAATCCCGATTATTCAGACCATGATGATGGCCGGGATGGGTACCGCACCGGCGCTGGCACTGCTCATCACGCTGCCGGCGGTGAGCCTGCCGTCGCTTATCATGCTGCGTAAGTCATTCCCGGCAAAAGCGCTGTGGCTGACGGCGGGGCTGGTGGCGTTGAGCGGGGTGATCGTGGGGAGTATGGCGCTGGTATAAAAAAAGCCCGGTGGCGCTACGCTACCGGGCTTACCGTCAGGTTCAGCTTACTTGATGTAGGTAAAGGCGGTGGTGACGTGCTTCACGCCGCTCACCCGGCTGGCGATATCCGCTGCCGCTTTCCCTTCACGCTCGGTCACCAGGCCCAGCAGGAACACTTCGCCGTTCTCCGTGGTCACCTTCACGTTTGAGGATTTCACCTGGTCAGTACCCAGCAGCTGGGAACGAACCTTGGTGGTTATCCAGGTATCAGATGACGCGGTGCCGAGGCCAATCGGCTGGCCCTGGCGGATCTCGTTAAACACTTCCGCCGTGCCTTCTACGCCCATCGCGATCTGTTTGGCGCGTGACGCCAGTTCAGGATTTGGCGCCTGGCCTGCCAGCAGCACTTTGCCCTGATAGGCCGTCACGTTGATGCGTGCTTCCTTCTTGATCTGTTCGTCTTTCGACAGCGCGCTGTTCACGCGCAGCTCAAGCGTACCGTCATCCACCTGCGTTCCAACGGTACGCGGATCGGTCGCTGCTTTGGTGCCGACCGCTGCGGTACCGACTACAGCGGCGGCGATGCATCCCTGAAGCAGTAATGCAGACATCACGACTGCAAGGGCCGATAAAACCTTCATGAGAACTCCTTAATCATCCTGGTGAGGGAAAAGCGTGTTATCGATCAGATCGCATAAGCAGTTCACCGTGAGCATATGCATCTCCTGGATGCGGGCGCTACGGTGCGAAGGAATGCGGATCTCCACATCCTGCGGCCCCAGCAGGCCAGCCAGCTCACCGCCGTCGTAACCGGTCAGGGCGACAATCGTCATGTCCCGGGTCACTGCCGCTTCAACCGCCTTAACGATATCCCGGCTGTTGCCGCGCGTGGAGATCGCCAGCAGCACGTCTCCGGCATGGCCTAAGGCGCGCACCTGCTTGGCGTAAATTTCGTCATGCAGACGATCGTTGGCAATCGCAGTTAAGACCACGTTATCGGTGTTAAGTGCAATGGCCGGTAAACTCGGGCGCTCGGTTTCGAAGCGGTTGATCATGCTGGCAGCAAAATGCTGTGCGTTGGCGGCGGACGTGCCGTTGCCACAACAGAGGATTTTGTTGCCGTTGAGCAGCGACTGAACCAGCGTCATCGCCGCGCGGGAGATCGCGTCCGGAAGGGCTTCCGCCGCGGCGATCTGCGTTTGAATGCTTTCTGTGAAGCACACTTTAATTCTTTCGAGCACGGTATCCCTTTAAAATCTTATTTAAGCGTCTTCGCCAAACGCGTTTTTAAGCCATTCGATCGCATTTCCGGTGAAGGCTACCACATCGAAACGGCAATCCACAGTATCAAAACTCCCATTATGGCGGGCAAGCCACAAGTGGGCAGTCTGTAATAATTTATGTTGTTTGGCGAGCGTCACGCTGGCGGCAGCACCGCCAAAACGGGACGACTGTCGGTAGCGTACTTCAACAAACACGGTGGTCTGACCGTCTTTCATGATCAGATCAATCTCGCCGCCGCGCCCGCGAACGTTGGCGGCGACAAAGCGCAGTCCTTTGCCTTCAAGCCAGCGGCGCGCCTTTAACTCCCACGCGTCGCCGGTCTGTTTGCGGCTTAACTTGCCGGGACAATCTGCCCCTGCTGGTATTTGAGCCATGATAACTTCCTGTTAATCACACAATCCTGGTTGGCGGTCAGATCGCCGGTATTACCGTTAAGCTCAAAGCCCGGTACCTGACGCATCTGGGTGAAGTGGTTCGCCAGCGCCCAGGCATCGACGCCCATCGCGTACAGGCGCGCCAAAGAGTAATCATTGCGCACCGCGCCCAGCGCCTGCTGCATCAACTGCGGGTTGCTGCCTGCCAGCATGGGGATCTCGCTGTATTGCAGCCCTTCCATCTCCAGACGGAAGTCCGGGCCAGCGGTACCCTGCGCGCTGCGCGAGCTGGCGTAAAGGGTTGCGCCGCTCTGGCTACCGTTACGCATGGCGATCATGGGTTTGATAAAGGCGATCTCTTCAGGCGTGGCCACGATGTAGGCCGAATCCACTTTACCGCCGCCGCTGATTTGCGCGTCGGTTGGCGGTGCCGGGATCGTCAGGCCGCCGATGGTAACGCTCTGCTGCTGCGGCAGGCTGGCGGACACCGGGCTACCGTTGAGGGCAATACCGGCACCGCCGTTCACGCCCGCTCTCAGTTCGGAAGCGGAGCCAAATTTTTGCTGCAATACTACGCCGCCGCCGAGGGACTGCCACTCTTCAGCAAACGCGTTGGCTACGCGGTCTCCCAGCGTGCTGCGCGGGATCAGCAGCAGCGGCGCCTGCTTGCCCTGCTCGTGAATATGACGCGCCGCATCGCGGGCTTCATCTTCCGGTGAAAGGGCGAAGTAACAGATATTGGCGCGGTTCTGAACCTGCTCAGGCTGGTTAAGCGCCAGCACGTTCAGCGTGGTATTGCTCTTCATCAGCGTTTCCACGTTGTTTTTCAACAGCGGGCCGACAACGATGCTGGCGCCGTCCTGCTGAACCTGCGCCAGCACCTGGTCGAGCGGCTGAGCGCTGGTGTCGTAGATTTTCAGCTCTGCGCCCGGGTTAGCGCTGGTGGTTGCCACCGCCTGCTGCTGCGCTGCGGGCTGCTGTTCCGGCTGCACTGTTTGCGGCTGAGGCTGTTCGGCCGTGACGGGGGCCGGGGTTTCAGCCGGTGCCTGCGTCGCTACGGGCGCTGGCGTGGCGGCTGGCTGCGTGGCTGGCGCAGTGACCGGATTCTGCATCGTACCCTGAGCAGGGGTTTGCGCGGTGGTCAGGTCGTCGGTTTCAGCAGCCGACGGGCTGACGACGTCGTTCACGTTTGCCGCCTGCGCCGCTTGTGCAGGCACCGCGCTGCCGGTAACGGCGGTGGTGCCGTTTTTCGCCGCTTCAAAACCCTGCTGAATGGCGCGACCAAACACCGCCGCCTGGCCGTTTAACGGCAGCAGCAGGGCGATTTTGCTGGTGGAGGCGGGCTTAAAGTTTTGCACGTTCACCAGCTGCGTTGGCAGCATTTTTGCTCCCGGGTTTTGCGGGTAGCGCTTTTGCCAGTCGGTAATGCCGGCTTTCAGCATGTTCGGATCGCTGCGGTTGTTGAACCACATCTGCTGAAGATCAAGCCAGCCCTGCAGGACGTTTTCATCGGCGTTAATGACCAGCGCCCGTGCCTGCTCCTGGGTCATGGAGGCGAGCGCCTGCCAGGTCGCATCAATATTTTTCTGCTTGTCCGCACCCGCGAGCAGAGGCTCCTGAGCAATCAGCGCCCGGAGCAGCGTCAGGGAAGGGCGGCCCTGCTCAGCGGTGATGCCGGCCTGCCAGAAACGGGCCTGCTGGTTTTTATCCAGCGCGCTCAGATCGATATTGCCGAGGATCTTCTTCGCCCCGTCGTAATCTTTCTGCGCCACTTTCAGCTCTGCCGACAGCAGCGTCTGCTCACGACGCTGCTCGTCGTTGAGCGACTGCGGCAGCTGGCTGAACAGTTCGGCGGCCTGCTGGGTTTTCCCTTCTTTCAGCAGTGCACGAATGGCGAGTAATTGCCAGTTGGTCTTGGTATCATTTGAACTCTGCGACATTTGTTGCAGATAAAAGCCAGAATCAGCCTGAGCGGATCCCTGCATATGAGCAGTGCTCTGGTCGGGTGCCTGGGTGCCACAGCCTGCGAAGATCAGGGCTGCGAGCAGAAGCGGCACGCCGCGCGTGGCTTTTTTTCGAAGAAACGTTAACGGTACCATACTGTATCCAGTGATTTTTTTTACGCAATGCTCAATATTAAATCGGCAATACGGACGAAACAATGAAACAACACGAAACGGCAGATAATTCTCAAGGCCAGCTTTATATTGTACCTACTCCTATCGGGAATTTGTCTGATATTACCCAACGTGCACTCACTGTATTGCAAACTGTTGATTTAATTGCTGCTGAAGACACGCGCCATACCGGTTTACTGCTGCAACATTTCGCGATTAACGCCCGTTTGTTTGCCCTTCACGATCACAATGAGCAACAAAAGGCCGAAACGCTGGTGGCGAAGCTTAAAGAGGGGCAGAACATTGCGCTGGTCTCCGATGCGGGCACGCCGCTGATTAACGACCCCGGCTACCATCTGGTGCGCACCTGCCGTGAAGCCGGGATCCGCGTTGTGCCGCTGCCGGGGCCGTGCGCCGCGATTGCTGCGCTGAGCGCCGCGGGCCTGCCGTCCGACCGTTTCTGCTATGAAGGTTTCCTGCCCGCCAAATCCAAAGGCCGCCGTGACGTATTAAAGGATCTTGAAGCTGAGCCGCGTACCCTGATTTTCTACGAATCCACTCACCGCCTGCTGGAAAGCCTGGAAGATATGGTCACCGTCTGGGGCGAAGGCCGCTACGTGGTGCTGGCGCGTGAACTGACCAAAACCTGGGAAACCATCCACGGCGCGCCTGTCGGCGAACTGCTGGCGTGGGTGAAGGAAGATGAAAACCGCCGCAAGGGTGAAATGGTGCTGATTGTCGAAGGCCATAAGGCGCAGGAAGACGCGCTCCCTGCCGACGCGCTGCGCACCCTGGCCCTGCTACAGGCCGAACTGCCGCTTAAGAAAGCGGCGGCACTGGCGGCGGAAATCCACGGCGTGAAGAAAAATGCGCTGTATAAGTATGCGCTGGAGCAGCAGGGGGAGTGATCCCTGCTGCTGTTTTGCCGGGGGACGGTTTCGCCTTACCCGGCTTTGCGCCTGTTACTTTACAGGCGTCGCTTCAAACACCAGCGTTTCCAGCGGCTTCAGGGTAATCACCACCGCGTTTTTATACTCCTCCGGTATGCTATCGTTACTGCCGTACACCGCTTTTAAACCGAAGTGCGTCGTGCCGTCCATAGGGACCTCAAAGTCTCTGGCAAGATCCAGATAGTAGCTTTGCGGCTTATCCGATGGGTTTCGCAAACCGAAAATGGCTTTGTTTTGACTCCACGACGCCCAGCCGTAAACCTCAAGCGCCGTCGGATCTCCGCCGATCCAGTGGGTATCGACCAGCACGCTGGCGTTATCCCGGGACCACTTCGCGGCCTGCGCCAGGACATCCCACTTCGCCTTGTTGAGCATTGATGGAGTGATGTACAGCTCCTGCAACTGGGTGCCGGTGGCGAAATAGCTCCATACCTGGTCGGCAAAGTCGCTGTCCGTTTGCACCTTCTCCAGGCCGTAATACGCGTTCTCCGCGCTGACGATCCCGTGATACATCAGGGAGTTCAGCGGGAAAAGCGGACCTTTACGCACGATGGAGCGATACGTTTCCGCATCGCGGTAGGTCATCCACTGCTGCACCGGCGTGCCGGGACCGTACAGGTTGATATCATCTCCCTGACGCCAGATGGAATCGGCGTAGAACAGCCAGGATGGGCTGGCGTTGGTACCGGTCGTCAGGTTAATAAACAGATTCGGATTGGCGCTGCGCATGTTATGCAGCAGAGCGATAGAGGCGTCAAAATCCGAGGCGAATGGGCTGCCCTTAATATGCGAATTGGCATTGCCCATCCCGTCGAGCTTGAACGAGGTTATGTGCTCGTTTTTGATAAGCTTAACGATCTGCTCATTAAAGTTTTTAAAGTAGTTCGGGCCCGACAGCGCCAGCTTCCCGTCTACCGTTTCGAAACCGTACTCTTTTGCATGCGAGACGCGCGTGTCGCGCGGTTTGTTATATCCGCCCCACGGCGAGAGCCACAGGCCGACGGAGCTGTGCAGGCTGTCCGCTTTCTCCCGTACCTTGCCAAAACCGTTGCTGAAAGCCGGGCCAAACAGCCAGCGACCGGTCAAATCATCCCAGCCATCATCCAGCAGGAAAGCATCCAGCGCCACGCCGCGCCCGGTAATAAATTCCTTATTCCATTCATCCATGCGCCCCAGCACATCCTGCTCGGAGTAGGGGGTAAAGAAGCCAATATCCATCCAGCTGTTGTAGTGTAAATAAGGCTTATACGGACGCGGACGGACGGCATTAATAAACTGGTTTACGCTGCGGCGCAGCTGGCTGGTCTCCGGGACGGTGCCAAAGTACGTGGTGTAGCTGACCGGGGCGTCTGGCTGAACAGGGGTTTTCAGCTCCACGTTGAGGTTGGTCGTCGCCTCATAGGCGTAGGTGTTAACGATGGGTTTATTCGGCAGGATAAAGAACGAGTCTGCGACGATCGGCGAGCTATTAATTGCCCCGTCTACATAAGGTGCCTGAGACTGCTTTTTGGTCGGGAAGAAGGTAATTTTTGCTACATCCCGCGGCTGCCCAACGGCTGCGATGGTGTAGTCGATGCTGGCGTATTTGCCCTTCACCAGGTTCAGCTTCACCGTCACGTTGAATTGCGGATGGGTGAAATCGATAACTATCCCGCTGTCCTGCTTTTCGACATGCCTGATTTTAAAATCCGCCGTGTGGATCTTACTCTCGTCCGGCAGCGTCAGAAAAAACAGCTCCTGCGGCTGGAGCGGACGTTGAGTTCTGGTGTCTTTAACCACTACCGTCGAGTTTGCATCATCAAACGACAGGGCAATATTGTCGTTATTGAGCGTGTAGTTCGCTGCCGCCGCGCTATGGGAAACGCACAGGGCAAGCATGGAGAGTGTGAGGATTTTTTTCATCAGCGTAAGCTCCTTTTTGATCAGGCTTCTGCCGGAAGCAGCAGGCGGTTAGCCGAACCGCAAACGGTAATTTTGCTTCTGACCACCTCTTTCATGGCGTCCATACCGACCCGCATATAGAAGCGCGGATCGTTACCCTGCGGGTTTTGGGCAAACCAGGCTTTAACCGCGTCAGAAAAGGCGATTTTCAGCTCGGTAGCCACGTTGACTTTGCACACACCCAGCTCAATGGTGCGACGAACATCTTCATCCGGCACGTCGCTCGCGCCGTGCAGCACCAGCGGCACGGTGACCATTTCACGGATCTCAGCCAGCCGCTGGAAGTCGATTTTGGGACGCCTGGTATACAGGCCGTGCGCGGTGCCGATGGCGACGGCGAGGCTGTCGACGCCGGTCAGTTCGACAAAGCGTTTCGCTTCCTGCGGGTCGGTGAGAAACGCGCTTTCGGCGTCTACGCTCATGTCATCTTCCACGCCGCCCAGTCGGCCCAGCTCGGCCTCGACGCTACAGTCGTTAAGGTGGCAAAAATCAACCACCGACTTCACCAGCTTCACGTTTTGTTCAAACGGATAGTGGCTGCCGTCGATCATCGCGCTGCGCACGCCTGCGTTGACCTTACGACGAATATCGTCGAGGGACTCATGGTGATCGAGATGCAGCGCCAGCGGCATGTCGTAGGTTAACGAGTACGCGCTGCACAGGGCGTAGATCTCTTCCAGGGCAATGTGCTTAAACGTGCCCGGCGTGCCCGCGAGGATCACCGGCGATCGCATTTCGCTACAGACTTCGAGGATCGCCTGGATCGTCTCCGCATTGTGGATGTTGAACGCCGGCACGGCGTAGCCTTTTGCCTGCGCGTCCTGGAGGAGATACTTCGTTGAAATAATGCTCATGGTGCGATCCTCTTAAGCCTGCCACGGATGAATAACAACGCCCTGTACCACGCGGTTAACCGTTCCGCTGGCAGATGGCGTATCGGGCGTATTTCCCACGCGGAGGGACTGGGAAAGCGCAAAGACCTGGGCGTACATCAGGAAGCAGAACGCCTGTTCCATATCAATAAACGGGCGGGAAGGCGGCAGCAGGATGTGCGGACCCGCTTCAATCACCGGATCGTTTTCGGCGGCGACGGCGACAACGCGAAGAGCCTGACGATCGCGGCGCAGTTCGGCCAGCAGATCGAGATCGTACTGACGGGTATACGGATGGCTGGAGACAAACACCACCACCAGCGTTTCGTTATCCACCAGCGATTTGGGCCCGTGACGGAAGCCCGTTGGGGAATCATAGAATGCCGCCAGCTTGCCCGCCGTCAGTTCCAGCACCTTCAGCGCCGCTTCGCGCGCCGCGCCCTGCAGGCCGCCGCTTCCCAGGTAGACGATCCTTTTCCACGGTTCGTTACCAAATACGCCCTGACGAAAATCGCCGAGAGAGGTGAGGATCGCCTGGCAGCGATCGGCCACGTCGCGGAAGCTGCGGCTGCCGATCGCGTCTGGCGCGAATACCGCCAGGCAGCTCGCCATCATGGTGGTAATACTGCTGGTCATCGCGAAGCCGCGATCGTGCGTTTCGGCAGGCATCAGAAGGGCATAAGCGTTATCGCTGTTGACGGCATTCTGGTACAGGCTGCCCGCCTCGTTACAGGTGATAGACAGGTGATAGCACTCCGGCACGAACTGATTGGCCAACTCTACGGCCGCCACGCTCTCCGGGCTGTTACCGGAACGGGCAAACGAAACCAGCAGCAGCGGATGTGCCGGGCTGAAGTAATCCATCGGGTTCGTGACCAGATCGGTTGTCGGTATGGCGGAAACGTTTTTCCCGGTGTGGCTCGCAAGCCATGGCGCAATGATATCGCCTATAAACGCGGAGGTGCCCGCGCCGGTCAGCACGATCCGCAGATTGGGCTTGCGCAGCAGCGGCGTCAGGAAACCGTCAATGGTGGAGCGCAGATTATCGATATTGGTGAGCGAGCGGATCCAGCTGGCAGGCTGCTGGCGGATCTCTTCTTCGGTCCAGGTGCCGGTTGTGGCGGCGGGAGTGATTTGTGGCATAACTCAGTCCTTAGTCGTGTGAATTCCACATCAGACGCTGGCAAACGTGTCGCTATCTTTCGTTTCGTTTCACTTGTTCACTTAAACAGTTAAATAAAATCTATAGAAAAGAAATCGAAAGTTCAATGAAAGAAAAGAAATAAAACGAAAAGTGTGATCGTGAAAGGAAAGGGCAGATTTAAGGAAAGGAAAAGAAAGGCCTTACGGTTGAGGCCGTAAAGCCACAAGGTGACGCAATGAAAGGGCTAAAGGGGGAGAGCCTGGCCCTGAATCCAGATCTGCTGAAGGTGCAGGCCGCCATCCAGCGCAATGATATTGGCGCGTTTACCCGCTGCTAAGGATCCGAGCTGACGATCGATCCCCAGCAGGCGGGCAGGGTGCAGCGAGGCCATATGAATAGCCTCTTCGGCCGTCACGCCTGCGTGCTCTACCATATTCCTGACGGCGGCATCCAGCGACAGCGTGCTCCCTGCCAGCCCGCCGGAGGCGGTTTTAACCACGCCGTGGTGCATCGTGACCTCTTCGCCACATAGCGTATACCGCCCGTCCGGCATGCCTGCCGCCTGCATGGCATCGGTAATCAGCACCACGCGGTCCCTGGCGCAGCAGCAGCATACACGCATGGCTCCCGGATGGACGTGGTGGCCGTCGGCAATGAGCTCAAGCCACGCCCGTTTGTCCGTAAGCCCCGCGCCGACCATTCCCGGCCCCCGGTGATGCAGCCCCGTCATGCCGTTATAGCAGTGCACCAGCCCGTCCGCGCCGGCGTCAAAGGCGGCAAGGGTTTGCTCGTACGTGGCGGCACTGTGGCCCAGCATCACGCGTATACCTCGCTGCTTCAGGTGGCGAATGGCCCGTAGCGCGCCGGGTTTTTCCGGCGCCAGCGCCACCACCCTCAGCGTGTTTTGGGAGAGCGTAATTAACGCGTCCAGCTCGGGGAGATCCAGTTCCCGAAACAGCGCTGGCGGATGGGCCCCTTTGTTCTGCGGGGTAAAGTACGGGCCCTCCAGATAGCTGCCAAGGATCTGCGCGCCGGGGCCGCCCGACCGACAGCGTTGGGCGATCCGCGTGAGTGCCCCGTGAATCGCCTCCAGCGGCGCGGTAACGGTAGTGGGCAAAAAAGCCCCCACCCCTTCACGTGCTTTATGAATGGCTAAAACATCCAGCGTATCGGGGGCCTCATCCATCACATCCACACCCATGCCGCCATGAACGTGAATATCGATGAACGCCGGGCAAAGTAGCCCGGCATCACGGGCGACAACGCCCGCAGGGACAGGCTCAATCGCCGCGATAACGCCGTTCTCGATACGAAGCTGGTGGTCATCCAGCCAGCCCTGTTCGGTGAGCACCCGACGCGCGCGCAGCAGCTGGCTCATATCCCCTCCTCTGCGGGCGCTTCCTCACGACAGCGGCCAAGCTCGTCCACCAGGCTCGTCAGGCCGCGGTGGCCACACTCCAGCGCCTGCAGACGAAACGCTTCGCTGCTCAGACCTTCACGTTCGAGCACCATCTCCAGCAGCAGTTGCAGGTTAGTGCCGGTAATCACCTCGCTGCCCGGTCTTTTCATGGCGAGCGTAGACGCGACGCGAAACGGCGTGCCGCCCAGCAGATCGGTGAGAAACACAATATCCTGCTGTGCGTCGAGTTCGCTCACCGCCTGCTCAAGCTGAGCGGTCAGCCGCGCCGTGGTGGACGTTTCAGGAAAATCGATGGCGATAAACTGCGGCTGCTCGCCGAGGATCTGCTTCATTGCCTGCTCAAGCCCGCTGGCAAACCCACCGTGACCCGTCAAAATAATGCCTAACATCGCAACCTCTTTGCTTTTACAGGAAGTGACAGAATTTACCGACAACGCCCAGCACCACGGTGATACCAATCAGCCGCAGCGGGCTCCAGCCACGACGCACCAGCCAGAACATGGTCAGGGTATAGACCAGCGGCAGAAACGCGGGCATCAGCTTATCGATGACGTCGGCCTGTAGCTTAACGACCGCATCGCCGGCTTTGATTTCAAGCGTGGTATTGAGACGGACATAGGTTGCCACCAGCGCGCCGATCACCGTCATCCCGACGATGGAGGCCGCATGGCCGACCTTTCTGGTGTTGGCCTTGATCAGCGGAATAGCCGCAACGCCCATCCGGTAAGCGTAGTGCGCCAGACCAAAACGCAGGCCGAGGTGCACCACGTTAAACAGCACGAAAAAGACCACGGCCCCCAGAATCGATCCCTGCAGCGCCAGGCTGGCACCAATACCGCCGCAGATAGGCAGGAGGGTAAGCCAGAACATGGCGTCACCAATCCCACCAAGCGGCGCACCGACGGCAATTTTGGTGCTCTGGATGCTGTTCACATCCTGTTTTGAGCGCTCCATCGCCAGAATGATGCCGATAACAAAGGTCACCAGGAACGGGTGAGTATTAAAGAAGCCCATATGGCCTTTCATTGCTCGTGCCAGGTCCCGCTTGTTGGTGTGGATCTTTTTCAGCGCGGGCAGCAACCCATACAGCCAGCCGGAGGCCTGCATACGTTCATAGTTGAACGAGGCCTGTAGCAGCATCGAACGCCAGGCGACGCGGTTAATATCCTTTTTCGTCAGCTCGGCACCGATGCTCTGGTCTTCGTAGACGTTCTCGTTGACGCCGGTCAGCAGGGTCTCTTCAGCTTCAGACACGCCCGGTAACGTGGTTTGATTAGATGCCATCTTCGAATTCCTTTTTCTGGGCCGCTGGAGCCGTCGGTTCAGGTGATTTACGCATCAGGTCGATCAGCGCCATTGCCAGCGCGGCGGCCGCAATCGCGAGTACCGGAAGCTTGAGCCAGGCCGCCGCGACAAAGCCGATAATGAAGTAAGGGATGTAGACGTTTTTCATCATGATCTTCAGCAGCACGGCGAAGCCGATAGCTGGCATGATGCCGCCCGCGACGCCGAGGCCGTCAATCAGACGCGCCGGCAGAACATCAATCGCCGTTTTCGCGTGTTCCGCACCGAAATAGATGGGCAGAAACGCGCACAAGAAGTAGAAGATGCCGAGTGCCAGCATGGCCAGATAGTTAACCCTTTCTATACCGTTGGTATCAGCATTGGCCGCCATGCGGTCGCAGCGGGACATCACGCCGGACATCACGGAGAACAGGAAGGTAATCCCCATCTGTACCGCGACAGCAAACGGCACGGCGACCCCGACGGCGACATCCGGCTTGACGCCCGTGGTGATGGCAAACGTGGTCCCGACGATGGTGCCGATAATCACGTTTGGCGGCTGTGCGCCCGCGAGCGGTGCCAGACCCATCCAGACCAGTTCTAACGTCCCGCCGGTCAAAATCCCGGTGTGCAGATCGCCGAGAATCAGGCCAACCAGCGGACCGAGAACGACCGGGCGGTGCATGTGCGTTAACCCGTTAAACATATCCAGACCCGCGATGAAGGCGAGAAGTCCCAGCGCGAATGCCTGCAACAGACTGATTTCCATTTTGAAACCCTCAGAGCAGTTTAAAGAGATCCAAAGCAGCCTCTGTCGGAACGCCCTGAACGAAGCATTCCACCCCGGCCGATTTCAGGCCGTTAAACGCGGCGATGTCGTCAGCGTCTACGGATACCGTTTTGGCAATTTGCTGTTTGCCGCTGGCGTAGTGCATGTTTCCTACATTGATACGGGTGATAGGCACGCCGCCTTCAACCAGCTTCAGAAAATCCGCGGGAGATTTACAGACCAGCAGAATTTTCTGGCGGTCGGCGGCGCGGTGAATGTTGTCGATCACCTTTTGTAACGACCAGAAACGCACGGCGATCCCCTCCGCGAGCACCATTTCCATCAGGTTCTGTTGAACCGGATCTTCTGCCACCTCGTCATTCGCGACCAGCACCAGGTTCGCCCCCGCGAACCCCACCCATTGCACGCCCACCTGGCCGTGGATCAGGCGTTCATCAATGCGGCATAAGACAATATTTGGCATAGCCTTTTTCCTCTTTTTAATTATGCATGTTGAGTCGTTACGCCTTCGCAGGCGGCGTCGTATTGCTGGAGTATGTCCTGAATGTGGTTGATGATGAGTTCTCGCGGTGTCGGCTTGAGAGCGCCCTCGCGAACTTTGCTGTACTGCACCGGCAGGTACTGGCTGATCAGCGGCAGCGGGATGGGTTCGTCTGCCAGGTTGCGCACCATACGTTCAAAGGCATCGTCAATCTGGCTGTCCGGCCAGTAATAGCGAACGCGGTCAGAGTAGCTGTAGCCGCGCGCCAGGCGACGCGCGTTGCGGTCGCCATGGTAGTGGCTTTGCCAGTATTCCGGCCGATCGAGCATCACGTTTTCCAGCACGTGCCGCAGACCCGAGCTGGCTTTTGCTGGCAGCAGTTCCTCCTCAATGGCAGCCAGCGCAAAGAGTGCCTCGCGCAGGGCGAAGGTGAGGGCCGGGCCGACTTTTAAGATGGCGAAGTGATCGTTTACCAGCTGGCGAAGCGCCTGTGGCGTCTGGTAGTCGGTGGAGTGAGCTTCAAAAACCAGCGTATCGTAAGCTTTTACCATTTCGCTCAGGGCGATGGCTTTTTGCGGCTGGTAGTCACAGACGTGCGCGTGGTCAAACTCCACGCCGGGCTGAACCACCAGGCCAATAATGCGCGGCCAGATGTCGCTTAATCCTTCCTTTTCGAACGCGTGGCGATGCGCTTCAAGCGTTGCGCGCGCCGCGTCTGGCGTGGTCACCTCAAGCTCGGTGAGCGTGTCGTGCGCGCCACCCGGAACCGGAACCTCCGTGCCGATAACGTAGACCAGATCGGATTCACCATACTGTTTCAGGCAGGTTGTTTCGGCAATTTTCGCCAGACGTGCGGCGCGTTCGGCGACGATCGCGTCGGTCAGAGGAACCGGATCGTCCTCGCAGGACATGCTACAGTCGAGGTGGATCTTTTTGAATCCGGCCGCGACATAGCATTTAATGAGATCGTCGGCCCTGGCCATCGCTTCCTGCGCGGGCAGGTGTTGCCAGCGGTTTGGCCCTAAGTGATCGCCGCCGAGGATAAGTCCTGACGCCGGGAATCCGAGGGAATTTGCCAGCCTGCAGACGAACCCGTGAAAGTCGGCGGGCGTCATGCCGGTATAGCCGCCAAACTGATCGACCTGGTTAGAGGTGGCCTCAATCAGCAGAGGCGTCTGTTGCGTATTGGCGTAACGAATTGCGGCTTCAAGTACCAGCGGGTGTGCGGAACAGACGGCATAAATTCCGTTCATCTTACCTTGTTTATGTTGCTCCACCATTTCTGTCAGATATTTCACTTTCCTCTCCATGTCGGATGGTAATGATGCTTATCTTTCGTTTTGTTTCATTTAATCCTGCATCATGGTGATTTAAAAATAAAACGAAAGATAATAGTTTTCCGATCTGTTTCACAAAAGAAACATAATGAAAGGTTTCGGCGCAGCGTAAGCGAGTGAATGGCAGGCTTTCAGGGCTTGCATTCCCCCAAAAGAAAGGCGTTAATAGGTAAAACGAAATAAAACGAAAGTGATTTTACTAAGGAGCTCGCATGAGCAGCACCGATCCATCCGCAGAAAAGCGCGTCACCGGCACCAGTGAAAGGCGAGAGCAGATCATTCAGCGGCTCCGGGCGCAGGGAAGCGTACAGGTTAACGATCTTTCTCAGTTATATGGCGTATCAACGGTCACGATCCGCAACGATCTGGCCTTCCTTGAAAAGCAGGGCATTGCCGTGCGCGCTTACGGTGGCGCGCTAATCTGCGAGGGCAATGCACCGGGCGCTGAGCCTTCAGTGGAAGACAAAAGCTCGCTTAATACGGCGGTGAAGCGCAGCATTGCGCAGGCCGCCGCCGCGCTGGTGAAGCCCGGACACCGCATAATTCTGGACTCCGGCACCACGACGTTTGAAATTGCCCGCATGCTGCGCCAGCACACGGATGTGATTGCCATGACCAATGGAATGAACGTCGCGAATGCGTTGCTGGAAGCGGAAGGGGTAGAACTCCTGATGACCGGCGGGCACCTGCGCCGCCAGTCACAGTCCTTCTATGGCGACCAGGCGGAGCAGTCGTTACAGAATTATCACTTTGACCTGCTGTTCCTCGGCGTTGACGCCATCGATCTCGATCGCGGCGTGAGTACGCATAACGAGGACGAAGCCCGCCTCAACCGCCGGATGTGTGAAGTTGCAGAACGTATTGTTGTTGTGACCGACTCCAGCAAGTTTAACCGCTCAAGCCTGCATAAAATCATTGATACGCAGCGGATTGATATGATCATCGTTGACGAAGGCATTCCGGCGGAGAGCCTGGACGGGTTGCGCAAAAGCGGGATCGATGTGGTGCTGGTGAAGGGGTAACGTTCATCCCCTCACCTAACCCTCTCCCCACAGGGGAGAGGGAACCGTTCGGTGCGGTTGGGTAGGTGCATCACGTCACCGGCGCCGGGTTAAACACCGCCAGCTGATTATGCAGCCCCCACTGGTCCGAGAAGGTTTTCTTTCGGCCGCTGGCGACATCCAGAATGAAGTGGAACAGCTTCCAGCCCACGTCTTCAATGCTCTCTTCCCCGGTGGCGATAGTGCCCGCGTTGATATCCATTAAGTCATACCAGCGGTTTGCCAGCTCGGTGCGGGTTGCCATTTTGATCACCGGTACCGCCATCAGGCCGTACGGCGTGCCGCGCCCGGTGGTAAAGACCTGTACCGTAATGCCGGATGCCACCTGCTGGGTGCCGCAAACGAAATCGCTGGCGGGCGTTGCCGCGTAGATCAGGCCGCGTCTGGTTGGCCGCTGGCCCGGAGAAAGCACTTCTACAATCGCGCTCTGGCCGGATTTGGCGATTGAACCGAGGGCTTTTTCCACCACGTTGGCCAGGCCGCCCTTCTTGTTGCCCGGTGACGGGTTGGCGCTGCGGTCGGTTTTGCCCATATCAAGATAGTTATCGTACCAGGCCATCTCCTCCAGCAGGCGTTTGCCCACCTCCTCGTTGACCGCGCGCGGCGTGAGCAGGTGGATAGCATCGCGCACTTCGGTCACCTCGGAGAACATCACCGTGGCGCCGCAGCGCACGAACAAATCCGACGCGTAACCCACCGCCGGGTTGGCGGTGACCCCGGAAAACGCATCGCTGCCGCCGCACTGTGTGCCCACTACCAGCTCAGAGGCCGGGCAGGTTTCACGCTGGCGTCTGTTCAGCTTGTCGAGATGGCGCTCTGCCACCTGAAGAATATCGTCGACCATTGAACGAAAACCAACGTGATGCTCGTCCTGCAGACGAACGATGCTGGCATCGTCAACCGGAATGGCTTTCACATCCTCAGTACCCTGCAGCAGGCGTTCTGGCTGTAATTTTTCACAACCGAGGCCAATCACCATTACCTCACCGCCAAAGTTCGGGTTGAGGGCGATATTGTGGATGGTTCTGATCGGTACGACCGCCGCCGGCGCGTTGATCGCCACGCCGCAGCCGTACAGGTGGTTCAGGCCCACCACGCCGTCCACGTTGGGGTATTTCGGCAGCAGATCGCGCTCGATGATTTTCACCACGTAATCCACCACGCCCGCCACGCAGTGCACGCTGGTAGTGATGCCGAGCAGGTTTTTGGTCCCCACGCTCCCGTCCGCGTTGCGGTAGCCTTCGAAGGTATATCCCTCCAGCGGAGGCAGCGGCTCGGGCACCCGGGTCGCCAGCGGCAGCGTCTCCAGCGGCGGGGCCGTGGGCAGCTCAACCAGCGACTCATCAATCCAGCTGCCCTGCGGGATAGGGCGCACCGCATAGCCGATGACTTCGCCGTAACGCACGATTTCGCCGTGCGCCGGGATATCGACCAGTGCCACCTTATGCCCTTGCGGAATGTGCTCAATCAGCTCCAGCCCGTCCGGGAACCGGGTTCCTGCTGTTAAGCCATTGTCGTTGACGATAATCGCCACGTTATCGGTGTCGTGCACTTTAATATAGAACGCCGTCGGCGATGCCTGTCGAATTTCAATATCGGCCATTGTTCACGCTTCTCCAGCAAAATATCTGATTCTAAATATAGCCAGATGGTTAATAGTTTCTTATCTGAGAAATAAAGAATGTCAGGAGAGGAAAAGCGAGAATGTGATCGCGATCGCTCCCGAATCACTAATCCTTGATTCTGTGCATCAGCGCCCACTGCATTGTGCAAATGCTCAAAATAGTGTTCATGCAATACCTGATAATTGAGCAATAAAACAATGTGCTGGCGTGAGGTGACGATTATACTGAATGACGATTTTATAACGCCGGAATTCAGACAGAAAAATAAATATAACGCTGACGCTGCGTCGGAATAAATAAAAAGATACTGGCTAAAGCTGCGGAATTAAAAAGGTATAAGAAATGAATAACGATATCTTCCCGAATAAGTTTAAAGCGGCCCTCGCGGCGCACCAGATCCAGATTGGCTGCTGGTCCGCGCTGGCAAACCCCATCAGCACCGAAGTGCTGGGCCTGGCCGGGTTCGACTGGCTGGTGCTGGACGGCGAACATGCGCCAAACGATATCAGCACGTTTATTCCGCAACTGATGGCGCTGAAAGGCAGCCACAGCGCGCCGGTAGTGCGCGTGCCGACTAACGATCCGGTAATACTCAAGCGTCTGCTGGATATCGGTTTCTACAACTTCCTGATCCCGTTTGTTGAAACGCAAGAAGAAGCGGCGCTGGCCGTAGCTGCTACCCGCTATCCGCCGGAAGGGATCCGCGGCGTGTCCGTCTCGCACCGCGCCAACATGTTTGGCACCGTGCCGGACTATTTCGCTCGGTCCAACAAGAATATCACCATTCTGGTTCAGATCGAGAGCCAGCAGGGGGTCGATAACGTCGACGCCATTGCCGCAACCGAAGGCGTGGACGGTATTTTCGTCGGCCCGAGCGATCTGGCTGCCGCCTTTGGCCACCTGGGCAATGCCGGCCACCCGGACGTGCAGCGCGCAATCCAGCATATCTTTGCCCGCGCGAAAGCGCACGGTAAACCGTGCGGCATTCTGGCGCCGGTGGAAGCCGATGCCCGCCGCTACCTGGAGTGGGGCGCAACGTTTGTTGCCGTGGGTAGTGACCTTGGCGTATTCCGCGCGGCGACGCAGAGATTAGCGGACGCTTTTAAAAAATAACCATCATTGAGGAAACAGATTATGACGCTGAAAGTAGGTTTTATTGGCCTGGGTATCATGGGCAAACCAATGAGCAAAAACCTTATTAAAGCAGGTTACTCGCTGGTGGTTTTAGATCGTAATTCAGACGCGGTGGCAGAGGTAATTGCCGCTGGCGCGGAAGCGGCGTCGACCGCAAAAGCGATTGCCGAACAGTGTGATGTCATCATCACCATGCTGCCGAACTCCCCGCACGTAAAAGAGGTCGCGCTGGGCGAGAACGGCATCATCGACGGCGCGAAGCCGGGCCTGGTGGTGATCGACATGAGCTCTATCGCACCGCTGGCGAGCCGTGAAATCAGCGAGGCGCTGAAGGCGAAGGGCGTGGACATGCTGGATGCGCCGGTCAGCGGCGGCGAGCCAAAAGCCATCGACGGCACGCTGTCGGTGATGGTGGGCGGCGATAAGGCCGTGTTCGACAAATACTACGACCTGATGAAGGCGATGGCCGGCTCCGTGGTGCATACCGGCGAAATTGGTGCGGGTAACGTCACCAAGCTGGCAAACCAGGTGATTGTGGCGCTGAATATTGCGGCCATGTCGGAGGCGCTGACGCTGGCAACCAAAGCGGGCGTTAACCCGGACCTGGTCTATCAGGCTATTCGCGGCGGTCTGGCGGGCAGCACCGTGCTGGATGCCAAGGCGCCGATGGTGATGGAACGTAACTTCAAGCCGGGTTTTCGCATCGACCTGCATATTAAGGATCTGGCTAACGCGCTGGATACCTCCCATGGCGTGGGCGCGCAGCTGCCGCTGACCGCTGCCGTCATGGAGATGATGCAGGCGCTGCGTGCGGATGGCCTGGGCACCGCCGATCACAGCGCGTTAGCGTGCTATTACGAAAAACTGGCGAAGGTTGAAATTGCTCGCTAATGACGTCCTGCCCGGTGGCGCTGCGCTTACCGGGCCTACGGTCCAGGCATACCACTATGAAAATCGTAATCGCGCCAGACTCATATAAAGAAAGCCTGTCTGCTACCGAGGTTGCGCAGGCGATAGAAAAAGGATTTCGGGAAATCTTCCCCGATGCCCACTACGTTTCTGTCCCTGTTGCCGATGGCGGGGAGGGGACGGTTGAAGCGATGATCGCCGCCACGCAGGGTACCCGGCAGCAGGCGGTCGTTACCGGCCCGTTGGGTGAGAAGGTTAACGCCTGCTGGGGGATCTCCGGGGATGGCACAACCGCCTTTATCGAGATGGCCGCCGCCAGCGGTCTGGTGCTCGTTCCTCCCGCGCAGCGTAATCCCCTTGTTACCACCACGCGCGGCACGGGGGAGCTGATCCTCCGTGCGCTGGATAAAGGCGCGCGCAATATCATTATCGGTATCGGCGGGAGCGCAACCAACGACGGGGGCGCTGGCATGATGCAGGCGCTGGGCGCGCGGTTTTCGGATGCCAATGGAACGGAGATCGGCTACGGCGGCGGCAGCCTGATGGCGCTTAATAGCATTGATATTTCGGGGCTCGATCCGCGGCTACAGGGATGCGCGATCCGCGTTGCCTGTGACGTGACAAACCCGCTGGTGGGAGAAAGCGGCGCGTCGCGTATCTTTGGCCCGCAAAAAGGGGCCACGGAGGCGATGATCCTCGAACTCGACGCCAGCCTTAGCCACTATGCCGACGTTATCGGGCAATCGCTGCGCATCGACGTTAACCAGGTGCCGGGCGCGGGGGCGGCAGGCGGGATGGGCGCGGCGCTGATGGCCTTTCTGGGTGCCGAGCTGAAAAGCGGCATTGAGATCGTCACCCAGGCGCTCAACCTCGAGGAACATATTCACGACTGCACCTGGGTGTTGACGGGCGAAGGGCGCATCGACAGCCAGAGCGTTAACGGCAAAGTGCCCGTTGGCGTGGCGAGCGTTGCCAAAAAATACCACAAGCCGGTGATTGGCATCGCCGGAAGCCTGACGCAGGACGTGGGCGTGGTACACCAGCACGGCATTGACGCAGTGTTCAGCGTGCTGACCAGCATCGGCTCACTGGATGAAGCGTTTCGCGGCGCGTATGACAACATTTATCGCGCCTCGCGCAATATCGCCGCGACATTGCAGGTGGGCATGCGCAGCCAGGGGTGACAGCGGGGCGCAAACCCTCTATACTGCGCGCCGAAGCTGACCAGACAGTCGCCGCTTCGTCGTCGTCCCTTTCGGGGGAGACGGGCGGAGGGGAGGAAAGTCCGGGCTCCACAGGGCAGGGTGCCAGGTAACGCCTGGGGGGGAAACCCACGACCAGTGCAACAGAGAGCAAACCGCCGATGGCCCGCGCAAGCGGGATCAGGTAAGGGTGAAAGGGTGCGGTAAGAGCGCACCGCGCGGCTGGTAACAGTCCGTGGCACGGTAAACTCCACCCGGAGCAAGGCCAAATAGGGGTTCACATGGTACGGCCCGTACTGAACCCGGGTAGGCTGCTTGAGCCAGTGAGCGATTGCTGGCCTAGATGAATGACTGTCCACGACAGAACCCGGCTTATCGGTCAGCTTCAACTTCTTAAGAAACCCCGCTTCGGCGGGGTTTTTGCTTTCCGCCACCTGCTGGCCTTGCAGGCGCTGGGCGACATCAATTCCCGGTTTTGCGACGCTAAGCACATTTCACTATTAATCAGGCATCTTCTTTTATTCATCTTCCGCAGACGATCTCAATCACAAAATTTAACGCTATAAAATTCGAAAATTTCAGTGTTGATGGTATGTTGCGGTTGTTGTCGGTGTGATAAATAGTCTTTTCGCATTTGATAATCAGATATTGAATCCAAAAACATTTTCCTAGTGAATATGTGACATGCCCCTCTCTTTCATCCAGGATACACTAAATATTCCTGCCGAAGTTGATAAACCACAAAAATGTTTTAAAGAAATAATGATGCTTTATTAACCTTTAATTGTCTGAAAGATAGTCTTTATTAATATTTATAATGCGAAAAACGTCTTCAAGGTTATTGCCATAAAATAAATTTATTCGGCCTTTTTTTCTTGATCGATATCAGCGGAATAGCGTATTTTCATAAAGGTAAACTATTGATTTATATTGTGATAAATGCGTTCTCAGGAGTCAGAAAGAAAGGCGTTCTGGCAAATTGTGAGTAACAGCACATACCCCCTGAAACGATATTGGGTAGAATTCGCAGCGTCACAGGGAAATAAGCGCAGAATATTATGAATACTATTATTCTACCGAAAACTCAGCACCTCGTAGTATTTCAGGAAGTCATTAAAAGTGGCTCGATAGGTTCTGCTGCAAGACAACTGGGCCTGACGCAACCCGCGGTCAGCAAAATCATCAGCGATATCGAATCCTACTTCGGGGTGGAAGTGATGGTGCGCAAAAATACTGGCGTCAAGCTCACTGCCGCAGGCCAGGTGCTGCTGTCCTACGCTGAGTCAATCACCCGCGAAATGAAAAACATGGTGAGCGAAATCAACAGCCTCAGCTTCAGCACCGTCATGGACGTCTCCTTTGGCTACCCGTCGCTGATTGGCTTCACCTTCCTGTCTGAGATGATCAAGAAATTCAGGGAAGTGTTCCCGAAAGCGCGCGTCTCGATGTATGAAGCGCAGCTCTCGTCGTTCCTGCCCGCCATTCGCGACGGCCGCCTGGATTTCGCCATTGGGACGCTGAGCGACGGCATGCTGCTTCAGGATCTTCACGTCGAGCCGCTGTTTGAATCCGAGTTTGTGCTGGTGGCGAGTAAATCACGAACGTGCACCGGCCCGACAAGGCTGGCATCGCTCACGCATGAGCAGTGGGTGATGCCGCAAACCGATATGGGCTACTACAAAGAACTCCTGAATACCCTGCAAGACAACCACATCAGCATCGAAAACATCGTCCAGACCGATTCCGTCGTCACCATCTATAACCTTGTCCTTAACGCCGATTATCTGACGGTGATCCCCCGTGACATGATTGCACCATTCGGTTCGGATCAGTTTATCGTTCTGCCGGTTGAGGATGAATTACCCGTGGCGCGTTATGCCGCCGTGTGGTCGAAAAATTACAGTATTAAAAAATCGGCGTCGGTTCTGGTTGAACTGGCCAAACAATATTCGTCGATGAATATCGAAAGACGACGATAAAAATAATGACGTTTTAAAACACCCGGAGCGACGCTTTTTAACGCTCTGATACCCTGACTTTGCCTGAAAACAATGAATTATTATAACGAGGATATTATGCACATTACCTACGATCTCCCGGTGACGATTGACGATATTCAGGATGCCAGAAAACGACTGGCGGGAAAAATATATAAAACCGGTATGCCGCGCTCAAATTACCTGAGCGAACGCTGTAAGGGCGAGATATTCCTGAAGTTTGAAAATATGCAGCGTACCGGTTCGTTTAAAATACGCGGGGCGTTTAATAAGTTAAGCTCGTTAACGGACGCTGAAAAACGTAAAGGCGTGGTAGCCTGCTCCGCAGGAAACCATGCGCAGGGCGTGTCGCTCTCCTGCGCCATGCTCGGTATCGACGGCAAAGTGGTGATGCCGATGGGGGCACCGAAATCCAAAGTCGCCGCCACGCGCGACTACTCGGCGGAAGTGGTGCTGCACGGTGAGAACTTCAACGACACCATCGCCAAAGTGAGCGAAATCGTCGAGATGGAAGGCCGTATATTTATCCCGCCTTACGACGATCCGAAAGTCATTGCCGGCCAGGGCACCATCGGCCTCGAAATACTCGAAGATTTATACGACGTGGATAACGTCATTGTGCCCATCGGCGGCGGCGGATTAATTGCCGGTATTGCAACGGCCATTAAGTCTATTAACCCGACCATCAATATTATCGGCGTACAGTCCGAAAACGTTCACGGAATGGCGGCATCGTATCAGGCGGGTGAAATTATAAACCATCGCGTCACCGGCACGTTAGCCGACGGCTGCGACGTTTCTCGCCCGGGTAAATTAACCTTCGAAATCGTTCGTGAACTGGTCGACGACATTGTGCTGGTCAGCGAAGACGATATTCGCAACAGCATGATTGCCCTTATTCAGCGAAATAAAGTGGTGACGGAAGGCGCAGGCGCGCTGGCCTGCGCGGCGTTATTAAGCGGCAAGCTTGACCACTATATTCAGGGCCGAAAAACCGTCTGCATTATCTCCGGCGGCAATATCGATCTCTCCCGTGTTTCCCAAATTACCGGCTTCGTTGACGCATAAAGGATGACTTATGAGCAACACAGAAAGCATTATCGTTGGCCAGTCAAAAACGTCCACCTGGCGTAAATCGGACACCACCTGGACGCTGGGCCTGTTTGGTACCGCCATTGGCGCAGGCGTGCTGTTCTTCCCAATCCGTGCGGGGTTTGGTGGCCTGATCCCTATCCTGCTGATGCTGGTTCTTGCGTTCCCGATTGCCTTTTACTGCCACCGGGCGCTGGCGCGCCTGTGTTTGTCCGGCAGCAACGTCTCCGGCAACATCACCGAAACGGTTGAAGAGCACTTCGGTAAAACCGGCGGGGTGGTGATCACCTTCCTCTACTTCTTTGCCATTTGCCCGCTGCTGTGGATTTACGGCGTCACCATTACCAACACCTTCATGACCTTCTGGGAAAACCAGCTCCAGATGCCCGCGCTCAACCGCGGCGTGGTGGCGCTGTTCCTGCTGCTGCTGATGGCCTTTGTGATTTGGTTCGGTAAAGACCTGATGGTGAAGGTGATGAGCTACCTGGTGTTCCCGTTCATCGCCAGCCTGGTCCTGATTTCCCTGTCGCTGATCCCGTACTGGAACTCGGCGGTGATCGACCAGGTTAACCTGAGCGATATCGCCTTTACCGGACATGACGGCATTCTGGTCACGGTGTGGCTGGGGATCTCCATCATGGTCTTTTCCTTTAACTTCTCGCCGATCGTCTCTTCATTCGTGGTCTCCAAGCGCGAAGAGTACGAGCCGGAGTTCGGTAAAGATTTCACCGAGCAGAAATGTTCCAAAATCATCGGCCGCGCCAGCATGCTGATGGTCGCCGTGGTGATGTTCTTCGCCTTTAGCTGCCTGTTTACGCTCTCTCCGCAGAACATGGCGGACGCCAAAGCGCAGAACATACCGGTGCTCTCGTACCTGGCGAACCATTTCGCGTCGATGTCAGGCAGTAAAACCACGTTTGCCACGGTGCTGGAGTATGGCGCGTCGATCATCGCGCTGGTCGCTATCTTCAAATCCTTCTTCGGCCACTACCTGGGCACGCTGGAGGGGCTGAACGGCCTGATCGTCAAGTTTGGCTACAAGGGCGATAAGACGAAAGTCTCCGTGGGCAAGCTGAACACCATCAGCATGGTCTTCATCATGGGTTCCACCTGGGTGGTGGCCTACGCGAACCCGAACATTCTTGATCTTATTGAAGCCATGGGGGCGCCAATCATCGCCTCTCTGCTCTGCCTGTTGCCGATGTACGCCATCCGCAAGGCACCGGCGCTGGCGAAGTACAAAGGCCGGACCGAGAACATCTTCGTTACCGTGGTCGGTCTGCTGACCATTCTGAACATCGTCTACAAACTGTTTTAAACCACAGCTCAGGAAGAGCGGAGCCATAGCATGATTGAGTTTCCGGTAGTACTGGTTATTAACTGCGGATCGTCCTCCGTTAAGTTTTCAGTGCTGGACGCGGCAGGCTGCGATGCCCTGATGACGGGCATTGCAGACGGCATCAACACTGAAAAAGCCTTTATTTCCGTGAACGGGGGTGAGCCGATCAGGCTGGCTCACCAGGACTACGAAGGGGCGCTGGCCGCCATCGCCCTGGAGCTGGAGAAGCGCGACCTGATGAGCAGCGTGGCCTTTATTGGCCACCGCATTGCTCACGGTGGCGATCTCTTCAGCGAGTCGACCCCGATCACGGAACAGGTGATTGAGCAGATCCGCCAGGTGTCGCCGCTGGCGCCGCTGCACAACTACGCCAACCTGAGCGGCGTGGAAGCGGCGGAGCGCCTGTTTCCCGGCGTGCAGCAGGTGGCGGTGTTTGATACCAGCTTCCACCAGACGCTGCCCCCGCAGGCCTATCTGTACGGTCTGCCGTACCGCTATTTCGAAACGCTGGGCGTGCGGCGTTACGGTTTCCACGGCACCTCTCACCGCTACGTCGCCGGGCAGGCGCACGCGCTTCTCGGGCTGTCCCCCGATGACAGCGGTCTGGTGATTGCCCATCTCGGCAACGGGGCGTCCATCTGCGCGGTGCGCAACGGCGAAAGCGTTGATACGTCCATGGGCATGACGCCGCTGGAAGGGCTGATGATGGGCACGCGCTGCGGCGACGTGGATTTTGGCGCGATGGCGTGGATCGCCCGGCAGACCGGCCAGTCTTTTGACGATCTGGAGCGGGTGGTCAACAAAGAGTCAGGACTGCTGGGGATCTCCGGTATCTCCTCAGATCTGCGTGTGCTGGAGAAAGCCTGGCACGAGGGCAACGAGCGGGCGCAGCTGGCGATACACACCTTTGTTCACCGCATTGCGCGGCATATCGCCGGTCACGCCGCATCCCTGCACCGTCTGGATGGGGTGATCTTTACCGGCGGCATTGGCGAAAACTCAACGCTTATCCGCGCGCTGGTAGCGGAACGCCTGTGCGTCTTTGGCATCGCGCTCGACGAGGCAAAAAATGCCCTGCCGGGCAGCGCGGGTGAGCGCGTGATATCAACCGTATCGTCCCGCGTGGCCTGCGCGGTGATCCCTACCAACGAAGAAAAAATGATCGCGCTGGACGCCCTCCGTCTTGGAAAGGTTACCCCGGCAGCGGCTTACGCCTGATAAAGCGAGAAACTGATGAAAGTAACAATCGATACGAGCGTCGCGCCTTACAGCGACGCATGGGCCGGGTTTCGCGGTGAAGAGTGGAAACACGCCGTTAACGTGCGCGATTTTATTCAGCATAACTATACCCCTTATGAAGGCGATGAAGCCTTCCTCGCACAGGCGACGCCAGCAACGACGGCGCTGTGGCAGAAGGTGATGGTCGGCATCCGCCAGGAGAACGCCACTCACGCCCCGGTGGATTTTGACACCAATATTGCTACCACCATTACCGCTCACGGACCGGGCTATATCGACCGGGAGCTTGAGACGATCGTCGGCCTGCAAACCGACAAACCGCTCAAGCGCGCGCTGCATCCGTATGGCGGGATCAACATGATCCGCAGCTCCTTTGAAGCCTACGGTCGCGAGATGGATCCGCAGTTTGAATATCTCTTCACCGACCTGCGCAAAACCCACAACCAGGGCGTATTTGACGTCTACTCCCCGGAGATGATGCGCTGCCGCAAATCCGGCGTGCTCACCGGCCTGCCGGACGGCTACGGGCGCGGACGCATCATCGGCGACTATCGCCGCGTGGCGCTCTACGGCATCAGCTACCTGGTGCGCGAGCGTGAACTGCAGTTTGCCGATCTGCAGGGCAAGCTGGAGCGTGGAGAAGATCTCGAGGCGACGATCCGCCTGCGCGAGGAGCTGGCGGAGCACCGGCGCGCGCTGCTCCAGATCCAGCAGATGGCGGCGAACTACGGCTTTGATATTTCACGCCCGGCGATCGACGCGCGGGAAGCGGTGCAGTGGGTCTACTTCGCCTATCTTGCCGCTGTAAAATCCCAGAACGGCGGGGCGATGTCGCTGGGGCGCACGGCGTCGTTCCTGGATATCTACATTGAGCGCGACATGCAGGCCGGGCGGCTGAATGAAGTTCAGGCGCAGGAGCTGATCGACCACTTCATCATGAAGATCCGCATGGTGCGCTTCCTGCGCACGCCGGAGTTCGACACCCTCTTCTCCGGCGATCCGATCTGGGCGACGGAGGTGATCGGCGGCATGGGGCTGGACGGGCGTACGCTGGTAACCAAAAACAGCTTCCGCTATCTGCATACCCTGCACACCATGGGGCCCGCACCGGAGCCTAACCTGACGATCCTCTGGTCAGAACGGTTGCCGATCGCGTTCAAAAAATACGCCGCGCAGGTGTCGATCGTTACATCGTCGCTGCAGTATGAGAACGACGATCTTATGCGCGCCGACTTCAACAGCGACGACTACGCCATTGCCTGCTGCGTCAGCCCGATGGTGATCGGCAAGCAGATGCAGTTCTTCGGTGCCCGCGCCAACCTGGCGAAAACGCTGCTCTACGCGATCAACGGCGGGGTGGACGAGAAGCTGAAGATTCAGGTTGGCCCAAAAACCGAGCCGCTGCTGGATGAGGTGCTGGACTACGACACCGTGATGGCGAGCCTCGATCACTTTATGGACTGGCTGGCGGTGCAGTACATCAGCGCGCTGAACCTCATTCACTACATGCACGATAAGTACAGCTACGAAGCCTCGCTGATGGCGCTCCATGACCGGGACGTTTATCGCACCATGGCCTGCGGCATTGCCGGGCTGTCGGTGGCAGCGGATTCTCTCTCCGCCATTAAATACGCCACGGTGAAACCGGTGCGCGACCACACCGGCCTGGCGGTCGATTTTGTGATTGAAGGCGACTACCCGCAGTACGGCAACAACGACGACCGCGTGGACGGTATTGCCTGCGATCTGGTGGAGCGCTTCATGAAGAAAATTCAGGCGCTGCCAACCTACCGCAACGCGGTGCCGACCCAGTCGATCCTGACCATCACCTCCAACGTGGTGTACGGCCAGAAGACCGGTAACACGCCGGACGGACGCCGCGGCGGCACGCCGTTTGCGCCGGGCGCCAACCCGATGCACGGACGCGACAGGAAAGGGGCGGTCGCCTCGTTAACGTCGGTCGCTAAGCTGCCGTTCACTTACGCCAAAGATGGGATCTCCTATACCTTCTCCATCGTGCCGCAGGCGCTGGGCAAGGACGAGCTGGTGCGCAAAACCAACCTTGTGGGGCTGCTGGACGGGTACTTCCACCATGAGGCGGCAATTGAGGGCGGGCAGCACCTGAACGTTAACGTCATGAACCGGGAGATGCTGCTGGATGCCATTGAGCACCCGGAAAATTACCCGAACCTGACGATCCGCGTTTCAGGCTACGCCGTGCGCTTTAATGCCCTGACGCGGGAGCAGCAGCAGGACGTGATTTCAAGGACGTTTACGCAGGCGATGTAATTCAGGCTAAGGCTGAGCCTCCCCCCTTTGGGGAGGCTTTTAATTTCGTGAATAGCATCACGTTTAGAAAATATCCTCCTTATTGAGTATTTCAAAAGCAAATCTTCCTCCAGCATAAGAAAAACCCTATTTATTTTGTGACTTTTTTCTCCCTCTCTCCGGCTATGATTTTCTCACGCTAACAACACGCACCTGCACCCTCTGACTCGCCATCGCTGGCGAACAGAAACATATAAAAAATAAACACTTACCCTACAAATTAAGCGAGTGCCCAATGGATACGGCAACAAAAAGCAGTGTGATTGTGAGTGATTCCCCTGCGGCAAGGCGGGCGGGAATGAGCGAAAGCGAATGGCGAGAGGCGATTAAATTCGACAGCAGCGACACGGGCTGGGTCATCATGAGTATTGGAATGGCCATCGGCGCGGGAATTGTTTTTCTCCCGGTGCAGGTGGGGTTAATGGGGCTGTGGGTCTTTCTGCTCTCGTCGATAATTGGTTATCCGGCAATGTATATGTTCCAGCGCCTGTTTATTAATACGCTGGCGGAATCCCCGGAATGCAAAGACTACCCGAGCGTGATTAGCGGTTACCTGGGTAAAAACTGGGGCATCTTATTAGGCGCGCTTTATTTCGTGATGCTGGTTATCTGGATGTTTGTTTATTCCACGGCTATCACCAACGACAGCGCATCCTATTTACACACCTTTGGCGTAACGGACGGTTTGCTGTCGGAAAACCCGTTCTACGGTTTATTCCTGATCTGCATTCTGGTCGCCATTTCTTCACGCGGCGAAAAGCTGCTGTTTAAAGTCTCCAGCCTGATGGTGCTCACAAAACTGTTTGTCGTGGCCGCGCTGGGGCTGTCGATGATTGGCCTTTGGCATTTAGCAAACGTGGGTATGCTTCCGCCGATGGGGCTGCTGATTAAAAATGCCATCATCACGCTGCCTTTTACCTTAACCTCCATTCTGTTTATTCAGACATTAAGCCCGATGGTGATCTCTTATCGCTCGCGGGAAAAATCCGTTGAGGTCGCGCGACATAAGGCGCTGCGGGCGATGAACATTGCCTTTGGCGTGCTGTTTGTAACGGTCTTCTTCTATGCCGTCTCCTTTACCCTCGCGATGGGCCACGACGAGGCGGTAAAAGCCTATGAGCAGAATATTTCCGCCCTGGCGATTGCCGCACAGTTTATCAGCGGCGAGGGGGCGGGCTGGGTCAAAATCGTCAGCGTTATCCTGAATATTTTTGCGGTGATGACCGCTTTCTTCGGCGTTTATCTGGGCTTTCGCGAGGCGACGCAGGGGATTGTCATGAATATCCTGCGCCGCAAAATGCCGGCTGAAAGCATCAATGAACGCACCGTCCAGCGCGGCATCATGCTTTTCGCCATTCTGCTCGCCTGGAGCGCCATTGTCTTAAACGCGCCGGTGCTGAGCTTTACCTCCATCTGTAGCCCTATTTTCGGGATGGTGGGCTGCTTAATTCCGGCGTGGCTGGTCTACAAAGTGCCCGCACTTCACAAATATAAAGGCGTTTCGCTGGTCATTATTGTGATTACCGGGCTGCTGCTTTGTGTTTCTCCTTTCCTCGCCTTCTCATGAGGTTAAATAAGGTCGTAACGATGTCTGAGCAAATTAATCCTTTATGGAACCATTTTATTCGCGCCGTGCAGGAAGAGGTAAAGCCCGCGCTGGGATGTACGGAACCCGTCTCGCTGGCGCTGGCCTGCGCGATGGCTGCCGGGCAGCTGTCCGGTGAGGTGACGCGAATTGAGGCGTGGGTATCGCCAAACCTGATGAAAAACGGGCTTGGCGTAACGGTGCCCGGCACCGGCATGGTCGGGTTGCCCATCGCGGCGGCGCTTGGCGCGCTCGGCGGAAATGCACGGGCCGGGCTGGAGGTGCTGAAAGACGTATCGGCCGATGCGCTGGCGCGCGCCAAAGCGATGCTGAAAGCGGGCCTGGTGCAGATTAAATTGCAGGAACCCTGCGACGAGATCCTCTATTCACGCGCCTGCGTTTATGCCGGAGAGTCCTCGGCCATGGTAACCATCGCGGGCGGGCATACCCGGGTGGTAGAGGTGGTTTGCCAGGGGGAAACCCGCTTCACGCTTGACGATCGTCAGAGCCAGGCTAAGGATGACCCGCTGGCGGTACTCGCGAACACCACGCTGTCGCAAATCCTGGAGTTTGTGGAGCAGGTGCCGTACAGCGCGATCCGCTTCATCCTTGATGCAGGGCGCCTGAACGATGCGCTCTCCCGGGAAGGTTTACGTGGCCGTTGGGGGCTGCGCGTTGGCGCGACCCTCAACAGGCAGCGCACGCGCGGATGGGTGGCGCAGGATCTGGGCTCAGACATTGTTATCCGCACCAGCGCGGCCTCGGATGCCCGTATGGGCGGCGCGACGCTGCCGGCCATGAGCAACTCGGGCTCCGGGAACCAGGGCATCACCGCCACCATGCCGGTGGTGGTGGTGGCTGAGCACGTTCAGGCTGATGACGAACGGCTGGCGAGGGCGCTGATGCTCTCGCATCTGTCGGCAATTTATATCCATTATCAGCTTCCGCGCCTGTCCGCACTGTGCGCGGCGACGACGGCGGCAATGGGTGCAGCCGCAGGGATGGCATGGCTGATGGGCGGAAACTACCGAACGATAGCAATGGCGATCGGCAGTATGATCGGCGACGTCAGCGGGATGATCTGCGATGGGGCGTCCAACAGCTGCGCGATGAAAGTGTCGACCAGCGTGGGGAGCGCCTGGAAGGCCGTGATGATGGCGCTGGACGATACTGCCGTAACGGGCAATGAGGGCATTGTGGCGCACGACGTGGAGCAGTCGATCTCGAACCTGTGTGCGTTAGCCTGCCGCTCAATGCAGGCAACGGATCGGCAGATTATTGAGATTATGGCGAGTAAGGTGTAAAAATTTCCCCTCACCCCAACCCCTCTCCCCATAGGGGCGAGGGGCTCGATCGTTCCCTCTCCCCTATGGGGAGAGGGCTAGGGTGAGGGGCGAGTGTGTTCTTTAAACCGGCAAATCAATCAGCAGCGCGCGCAGCGGCGTATCCGCCTCCAGGGTGATATTCGCCTCATCGCGAATAAACGCCCCGTCGCCGCAGGTGAGCGCTTCTTTCTCTTCCGCGTGCGTTACCGCATGCACCGTACCGTGAATGGACTGTAAGTAGGCGCGCGGGCCGTGCAGCTGGAAGCTCGCCTGTTCGCCTTTCTTCAGCTCAATATGATGCAGCCACACCTGCTGACGCAGCTGCAGGCTGCCTTTGCTGCCGTCAGGCGACGCTATCAGCTGCTGTTTACCGCCCTTCAGATCGATCTTTTGCACCAGCGGGTTTTCCCGCTCGGGGCAGGCGTCCAGCCACAGCTGCATGCGGGTCAGCGTTTTGTCTTTGCTGAGGTTATGCTCGCTGTAGCTAATGCCCGGCTGCGTGGAAATTAACAGCGCCTCGCCAGCCTTTGCCTGGACATGATTGCCCTCGCTATCGCGGTATTCTGCCTCGCCTTCCAGGATCAGGTTCAGGATATCGACTTTCGGGTACGTGCGCGGCTGGAAGGACGCGCCCGGGGCGAGCACTTCCTGGTTCAATACGCGCAGTGAAGCGTAACCGAGGAGTTTAGGGTCAAAGTAGTGTCCAAAGGAAAAGGTGTAGCGGGCCTGCAGCCAACCGAAATCGGCTTGTCCGCACTGTTTAGCTGTTCTTGTCGTAATCATAAACTTGACCTCTCTTTACACTAAATCAATGGTAAAGGTATGGACGCTGCATTGTTAGCCAGATATTCTGCCCGGTATGTTCAAATTTCCTGAATGAGAACGAGATGGCTAAAGAGAGAGCATTGACGCTTGAGGCGCTCCGCGTCATGGACGCAATTGACAGGCGTGGCAGCTTTGCCGCGGCGGCAGATGAACTGGGGCGCGTTCCGTCTGCGCTGAGCTACACCATGCAGAAGCTGGAGGAAGAGCTGGACGTGGTGCTCTTCGATCGCTCCGGTCATCGAACTAAATTCACCAACGTTGGCCGGATGCTGCTGGAGCGCGGGCGCGTGCTGCTGGAAGCGGCGGACAAGCTGACGACGGATGCTGAAGCGCTGGCCCGCGGCTGGGAAACCCATCTGACGTTAGTTACCGAAGCGCTGGTGCCCACCGAGGCGCTGTTCCCGCTGGTGGACAGGCTGGCCGCAAAAGCCAATACCCAGCTGTCGATCATTACCGAGGTGCTGGCAGGAGCGTGGGAGCGTCTGGAGACGGGCAGGGCGGATATCGTCATTGCGCCGGACATGCACTTCCGCTCCTCGTCGGAAATCAACTCCCGCAAGCTCTATAGCATTATGAACGTCTACGTTGCCGCCCCGGATCATCCTATCCATCAGGAGCCGGAGCCGCTCTCCGAGGTCACGCGCGTGAAGTACCGCGGCGTGGCGGTCGCGGACACCGCCCGTGAGCGTCCGGTACTGACGGTTCAGCTGCTCGATAAACAGCCTCGTCTGACGGTGACCTCGCTGGAGGATAAGCGGCAGGCGCTGCTGGCGGGGCTGGGCGTGGCAACCATGCCGTACACGTTTGTGGAAAACGATATTGCGGAGGGGCGGCTGCGGGTCGTCAGCCCGGAGTACACCAGCGAAGTGGATATCATTATGGCGTGGCGTCGCGACAGCATGGGCGAAGCCAAATCGTGGTGTTTGCGTGAAATTCCAAAGCTCTTTGCGCATCACAACAAATAAGCGGGCAGGCCCGGTAAGCGTAAGCGCTACCGGGCAATAATTTACGCGCCGACCTTAGGATCCGGACCAAAGCGGTTTTCGCCCGGCGTCCCGCTCTGACAGTGGAAAACCAAAATCACGAGCCAGCCGATAATCGGAATCAGCAGCAGCAGCAGCCACCAGGCTGAACGATCCGTGTCGTGCAGGCGTCGGAACATCACGGCCCATGACGGTATCAAAACCAGCACGCTATAAATTGCAGTAAGGATCCCTTTTCCGTCAGAATCCTCCCAGCCGAGAATCTTATCCATAATGCCCAGCACCATCATAAGTACAGCGTTCACCAGAATGAACATCCAGTACTCTTTGCGGCGGGCGCGACCACCAAAACCAAAATAATTGCGCAGTACTTTTAAATACCAGTCCATTTTCCTTGCCTCATTAATCAGTCAATCACTTGTTTTCTAAGCGATCGAGGTAAGGATAGATGCATGCTGTGAATTAAAAAAGGGAATCTATTGATTCCCTAAATAATTATCCAAAACGAACGTCGCGCCCGTGCGGTTCATCCAGATCCTGCCAGGGGCCAACAGAGATAATGCCCGTTGGGTTGATGGTCTTATGGCTGCGGAAATAGTGGGTGCGAATATGATCGAAATCGACCGTTTCCGCGATCCCCGGCGTCTGGTAGATATCGCGCAGGAAACCGTGCAGGTTCAGGTAGTCGCTGATGCGGTGTTTATCGCACTTGAAGTGTGTAACGTAAACCGGATCGAAGCGGATCAGCGTAGTCCACAGGCGGATGTCCGCTTCCGTCAGGCGATCGCCCGTTAAATAGCGGTGCTGGCCGAGGATCTGCTCAAGGCGCTCCAGAGAGGCAAAGACGCTGCCGACCGCTTCGTCGTAGGCTTCCTGGCTGGTGGCGAAGCCGGCTTTATAGACGCCGTTGTTCACGCTGTCGTAGATCCAGCCGTTCAGCTCGTCAATTTTCTCGCGCAGCTCAACCGGATAATAATCCCCGGCGCGGGCACCGTGCGCGTCAAACGCGGTATTGAACATGCGGATGATTTCCGCAGACTCATTGCTGACGATCGTCTGGTTTTTCTTGTCCCACAGCACCGGCACGGTCACGCGTCCGGTGTAGTGCGGATCGGCGTGCAGGTAGAGCTGGTAAAGGAAATCGTGGTGGTAAAGATCGTCACCGGTCGCGGCAGGGAAATCACTGTCGAACGTCCAGCCGTTCTCCAGCATCAGCGGGTTGACCACCGAAACCGGAATTAACGATTCGAGACCTTTAAGTTTGCGCACAATCAGCGTGCGGTGCGCCCACGGACAGGCGAGAGAAACGTACAGATGATAACGGTCTTTCTCCGCCGCAAAACCGCCTTCGCCACTCGGGCCGGGGGCGCCATCGGCGGTCAGCCAGTTACGGAAGGCCGAAACAGAGCGCTTAAAGCGTCCGCCGGTGGATTTGGTGTCATACCAGACATCCTGCCAGACGCCGTCTACGAGTTGTCCCATTCTTTTCTCCTCCGTCAGATAGCAAAAGCGAGGAGAGATCTCCTCGCTTTCAGTTCAGTCAGTATAGCGTGCTTACCACTTCTTATTCAGAAGGCGGTCGATGCTGTATGCGCCCGGGCCAGTGATGGCCAGCAGCAGGAAGCCGCCTGCGATGGTCATGTTTTTCATGAACATCAGGGAGTTCACGCCTTCCGCAAAGTTGCTGTGGAACAGGAACGCGGTCAGCAGGGTGAAGCCGGCGGTGAACAGCGCCGTGGTGCGGGTCAGGAAACCGAACAGTACCGCCAGGCCGCCGCCAAACTCAAGCAGGATGGTCAGCGGCAGCAGGAACCCCGGCACGCCCATGGCTTCCATATACTGCTGTGTGCCAGCATAGCCGGTGATTTTGCCCCAGCCTGCCACGATAAACAGAACAGGCATCAGGATACGCGCTACCAGTACACCAACATCTTCTAATTTTTTCATTTTACTCTCCAGGGAACCACATCAGCGGCTTAACTTTATTTATGTGCAAATTCGGGTAGATACCGCGTCTTTGCTGTCGATGGAGAGGAGTGTAAACGGGGCGGGTAGCAATTGTTAGCAAGGAAAACTGTCAATCTTCTTCAAAGATATTGAGTAAGGGAGTGCGCGCTGTTGCCCTCACGCCAGCACTGTCCTGAAGAGAGAGGGCGCAAAAACAAAAAACGGTAACCTGAGTTACCGTTTTGCTTTTTACCGCAGCTGCTGCTGACGAATCGTGGCCTTCACCAGACGCCATGCGCTCCAGACGCCGAAGCCGCGGCGCGCCCAGCGAATCAGCATATTTGGATGACGAATCGTCCAGATAGCCATCACGCTGCTGCCAACCAGCGCCCACGAACGCAGGCTCAGGATGGTATTCCAGCCGCGGTCGTAACGCTGGGTCAGCTCCAGCCAGTCGCGACGGCTGGCGGACAGGTCCAGCCGCTGCTGTTGGATCTGGCTCAGCAGATACGCTTTTCGCTTCTGACGTTCGGCTTTGTCGCTCACGGCTTGTCATCCTCCAGCAGGGCGCGATCGTTGGCCAGCTCCTGACGCGTATGGCGCAGGAAGGTCGACGTACGCGCTTTACGCAGAGTCCAGATACCGCCTATCAGCGCGGCAACCAGCAGAACCACCGTGGTCGCAATCATCGCGTTCAGACGATACTGCGGGTCAATAGCCCAGATGATTAACACCATCAGGCTCATCAGCCCGAACGCGGCAAAGAGCATCGTAAGCCCAAGCATGAGCAGCATCTGGAAGAGATTGGCTTTCTCCTCTTCCAGCTCCACTACCGCCAGCCGGACGCGCGTTTCGGCAATCCCGACCAGCGTCGTAAGAATACGCTGGCCGATGCCGAGGACGTTTTTAGCAGGCCCTTGTGCGTGACGAGGATCTTCCATAATCAACGACGCGTCAGCAGAACGCCCAGCACCACACCTACTGCGGCACCAATACCTACGCCAGTCCATGGATTATCACGTACATATTCGTCTGCGCGCGCTGCTGCTTCGCGGGTCTGTTTCGCCAGCGCATCACCGGTTTCACCCAGACGATAACGGCTCTCTTTCAGCGCCTGCTCCGCTTTACTGCGCAGCTTGCTCACTTCTTCTTTCGATTTATCGGCAGAGGAGTTCAGCACCTCTTCCAGGGTGTCCGCCAGGGATTTCAGCTCAGCGCGCAGATTTTCTGAAGTTGTATCTTTTGACATGATTCTCTCCTGTTGAGATTTCCGTTAACTCAATAATCGCGAGCTTCCAGCGCTTTCAGTTCGTCCTGCGCCTCTTGTAACTTCCTCTCGCGCTTGGCAATCTTTTCCGCATCCCCTTTCTCTTTCGCTTCCTGCAGGTCTTGACGGCGCTCGGCTATCTCGTCCTTCTGTTCAGCGATTTTTTCCTGATGTTCGGCACGCAGCTTGCTGTCGGAACAGTTGGCTTTCACTTCGCTCAGCGCTTTTTTCAGACCGTCGATCCGGTGCTGGTTGTTATGCTTTTCGGCATAGCTGATTTCGCGCTGGATATCCTGTTCTTTCTCCTGACAAAGAGACATTGCGAAGGAAGTTGTGCTTAACGAAAAAAGGGCCAGAGCCAGGGTGATGCGGTATTTCATTATAGAAACCTTCCATTGTGTTACGGCGTAAGCCGTGTTCCAGAACTATGCGGAGAACATCTGAGGGGTGCTCCGCGTACTTAAGCATAGTAAGTAAACGGGAGTTTCACCAAAGTAGGTGAAAATATTCGGAATAGTAGTCGTTAACCAAATCGATGCGACGTGTCGCGTAACCGTGACATCCAGGAGGCCACGTGGCTGTCATCGTCCTGCTGCGCGATGATATAACCATGAGGCAACGTTCGGTCCAGCACGGCTTTTGCCGCGGCGCTTTGCGCGCTGGAGTCAAATTTTATCAGCAGCACATCGTCTTGCGGCGTGATGCTTTTAAAGCGGATCCCGTTTGCGTCCAGATGATGCCAGATGGAAAAACCATCCGGCACGCTGGCTCCCTGACTCACAGGGCGGATAGCCAGCGTCGACTCCTGATGCTGTAGCGCAGACCACAGCAGGATGAGCGTGCTTAACATCATCAGCGCGACGATGGCATAAGAGAAGCGGCGCAGGGCGAGCGGGGAGATAACCATCCTTAACCCCTGGCTCCATATTTCTTCTTCCACAGCACAACCAGTGAACCTACCAGACCAAACACCAGCAGGACGACCGGCAGCAGCATCAGGCAGGACATGAGCTGATCTTCATACTTCATAAATACCGGCGTTTTGCCGAGCGCGTAGCCGAGCGTGGTCAGGATCAGAACCCACAGCAAGCCGCTCATCCAGTTAAAGAACTGGAAGCGCGCGCTGCTCAGGCCAGACAGGCCCGCAATGGTGGGCAGCAGGGTGCGAACAAACGCGATGAAGCGGCCAATCAGCAGCGCGGAAAGCCCGTGCTTGTGGAAAAGGTGGTGCGCCCGCTGGTGGTAATGTGCCGGAAGATGCGAAAGCCAGTTCTGGACGATACGCGTGTTGCCCAGCCAACGCCCCTGAATATAGCTCACCCAGCAGCCCAGGCTGGCGGCAATGGTTAACAGCAATACCGTTTGCGGGAAGGCCATCGCCCCTTTTGCACAAAGTACCCCGACCAGCACCAGCAGACTGTCGCCCGGTAAAAAGGCGGCAGGCAACAAACCGTTCTCAAGGAACAGGATCATAAATAAGACAAAATAGAGCATGCCAATCATGGACGGGTTGGCCAGCGTTTCGAAATCCTGAGCCCAGAGGGCGTTCAGTAGTTGGGTCAAAAGTTCCATTCAGTGTTCCTGGAAATCGGTTAACGTCACGCCTGTCATTCGGGAAAAACAGCACGGCGACATTGTAGTGATTTCATTATGGTCGCTCGCGGACACATTGATGCGTGGCCAACACTGTTCCCTGTTAATTGGCTGGTTAGCATGCACTAACTTACAAAATAACGAAGTGAATCCAATTGTAACAAAGCCCGACGTTCTGCGTCACAGAATTTGAGGGGAAACGTGATTTTGGCGTAAGCCATGAAGGGGAGCGAGACTTTTTACAAAGGCTGACACTATAGAGGTTTTCTTACCCTGCATCGCCGGAAGGCGCAGCGGTGCGCCTGCCAGCAGCCCAGGGGCTTATTTTGCGAGATTGGCCGCAGTATCGAGATGAACGACCGGATTATCGGCAAAAAGATAGCGGTCTGCGTTAAATTCAAAGTCATCACTGGTTTCATTAAAGAGCATCTGTTTGGTGTTTTCCAGATGCTGCCACATTGCCAGCTTCGCCGCGTGCGGGTCTTTACGAATCAGCGCTTTAAGAATCTGATCGTGGTCGTCGCACCAGTTATCCACCGTGCGGGAATCGATGTGATCGTGCAGTTTCTTCCAGTACGGGTTGTGAACGCGCTGAGTCCACATTTTTTCTACGATTGCCGCCAGCGCCGTATTCTGGGTTGCAAGGGCGACCTGGACGTGGAACTGCAGGTCCCATTCGGAATCGCGGAAACATTTTTCCTTACGCGCGTGATCCTGAATTTCCATCAGCTTCATGATGTCCTGCTTGGTCACCTGAGTCGCCGCAAATTCCGCGATATTGCTTTCGATCAGCTGGCGAGCCTGGAGAAGCTCGAACGGACCGTAGCTGGCAAACTCCAGGCTTTCGTCCGGGGCCGGAGAGTGCTTTGCCTGGCTGGAAATCACGTGAATGCCGGAGCCTTTACGCACCTCAACGTAGCCTTCCACTTCCAGCATGATGATGGCTTCGCGCACCACCGTGCGGCTGACGCTTTTCTCGTCCGCGATAAAACGCTCGGCGGGAAGTTTATCACCGACAAGATAGACACCTTGCTCGATGCGATCTTTCAGCTCGGCAGCAAGTTGTTGATATAAACGACGTGATTCGGTGATTTCCATATACGCTCCAGGCAGGGTACCGCGAATGATTTGTTATACCACTTTTGCGTGCCAGTCTCCAGATTTTGCCATCAAAAAAGCCGCCCGGAGGCGGCTTCTGCGAAGATTTTGCCGGGTGGTGGCGCAGCGCTAACTCTGCGTCGCCGGCCCCCCGAGGGACTCTTTCGCCAGTTCGTCGGCGGATTTACTTTTCAGCACCGTCCAGATCACCACCGCGCCCAGCAGGTCGAAGATTGCCAGTACCGCGAACAGCGGGCTGAAGCCGATGGTGTCTGCCAGCGCGCCGACCACCAGGGCGAACATGGTGCTTGCTGTCCAGGCGGCCATGCCGGTCAGGCCGTTGGCGGTGGCAACTTCGTTACGGCCAAACACGTCGGAAGAGAGCGTAATCAGCGCGCCGGAGAGAGACTGGTGAGCAAAACCACCGATACACAGCAGCGCGATAGCAACGTAAGGGCTGGTGAAAAGACCGATCATGCCCGGGCCGATCATCAGCAGCGCGCCCAGGGTGACCACCATCTTACGGGAAACAATCAGGTTCACGCCAAACCAGCGCTGGAACAGCGGTGGCAGGTAGCCGCCTACGATACAGCCCAGGTCCGCGAACAGCATTGGCATCCAGGCGAACATCGCGATCTCTTTCAGGTTAAAGCCGTAAACTTTGAACATGAACAGCGGGATCCAGGCGTTGAACGTGCCCCAGGCCGGTTCTGCCAGGAAGCGTGGCAGGGCGATACCCCAGAACTGACGGGTGCCGAGGATCTGCCAGACGGACATCTTTTTGCCGTTATCGGTCTGATGCTGCGATTCCTGACCATTAATAATGTAGTCGCGTTCTTCGGTAGACAGCTTTCTCTGATCGCGCGGGTGTTTATAGAAGATCAGCCACGCCATCGCCCAGGCAAAGCTCAGTACGCCCGAGATGATGAACGCCATCTGCCAGCTGTGCATCACGATGGCCCATACCACCAGCGGCGGCGCAATCATCGCCCCGATGGACGAGCCCACGTTGAAGTAGCCTACCGCAATGGAGCGCTCTTTTGCCGGGAACCACTCGGAGCTGGCCTTCAGCCCCGCCGGGATCATCGCCGCCTCGGCGGCACCAACCGCACCACGCGCCAGCGCCAGCCCGCCCCAGCTTCCTGCCAGTGCGGTCGCGCCGCAGAAGACGGCCCAGGCAACGGCGAAGAAGGCGTAACCAATTTTTGTACCCAGAATATCAAGAACATAACCTGCAACAGGCTGCATTACGGTGTAAGCGGCAGAGTACGCCGCGATGATGTAAGAGTATTGCTGCGTGGAGATATGTAACTCTTCCATCAACGTTGGCGCCGCAGCTGCCACGGTGTTACGCGTCAGGTAGCCCAGCACGGTGCCGAGCGTCACCAGTGCAATCATGTACCAACGTAACCCTTTAATTTTACGCATGTAAAACCTCATCGTTATGTTATTTCCGTGTCGGGACACGGCAACAGCTCAACCGTTATCGGGAGCTGTTCTGTAACGGGAGGGGCGTAACCGGGAGCGTGTCCCGGAACGGCCCGAACCTTGCCATAAGTAATCGTGCTTAAGTCGGTTTCCGTACCGTTAAATCCGGTGTGAAGCACCGGTAATGCAATCCGTCGGCATAGTGTTTGCGACGGCGAAACGATAACTTGTCATACAACTTTAAAAGGTGAGTGACATCACAAAAGTGTGAATCTTTGTAGGGATATTCTGCGGCGCGGATAAAGCCAGTGCTGGCGCGGTCTGCGAGAGGGTTTACCCCTTTGAGGGTAATTTATTTGTCGACGTTTATTGATCTAACTCACGAAAAAAACGTCGGCCTCTGGAAATTGGTGTGATAACTTTGCAGCATCTGAACATAAGCTTTCTGCCGCTCCCGTAATGAGGAAGACGATAATGACGCCGTTTATGACCGACGATTTTCTGTTAGATACCGAATTTGCCCGCCGCCTGTACCACGACTACGCAAAAGACCAGCCGATTTTCGACTACCACTGCCATTTACCGCCGCAGCAGGTTGCCGAAAATTACCGCTTCAAAAACCTGTATGATATCTGGCTGAAGGGTGACCACTATAAATGGCGAGCGATGCGCACCAACGGCGTGGCCGAGCGCCTGTGTACCGGCGACGCCACCGACCGCGAGAAGTTTGACGCCTGGGCCGCTACCGTTCCGCACACCATCGGTAATCCGCTATACCACTGGACGCACCTTGAGCTGCGTCGTCCGTTTGGCATCACCGGCAAGCTGCTTTCTCCAGCCACCGCGGATGAAATCTGGGACCAGTGCAACGACCTGCTGGCGCAGGACAACTTCTCCGCGCGCGGCATCATGAAGCAGATGAACGTGAAGATGGTGGGGACGACCGACGATCCGATCGACTCCCTGGAGCACCACGCGGTGGTCGCCAAAGACGCCGCGTTTGACATCAAGGTGCTGCCAAGCTGGCGCCCGGATAAAGCCTTCAACATCGAGCAGGCAACCTTTAACGACTACATGGCGAAGCTGGCGGAAGTCTCCGATACCGACATCCGTCGTTTCGCCGATCTGCAAACGGCGCTCACCAAACGTCTGGATCACTTCGCCGCGCACGGCTGTAAGGTCTCTGACCACGCGCTGGACGTGGTGCTGTTCGCGGAATCTAACGAAGCCGAGCTGGACAGCATTCTGGCGCGTCGTCTCTCCGGCGAACAGTTAAGCGAGCATGAAGTCGCCCAGTTTAAAACCGCGGTGCTGGTGTTCCTCGGTGCGGAATATGCCCGTCGCGGCTGGGTTCAGCAGTATCACATCGGCGCGCTGCGTAATAACAACCAGCGCCAGTTTATGCTGCTGGGCGCGGACGTCGGCTTTGACTCCATCAACGACCGTCCGCTGGCGGAAGAGCTGTCTAAGCTGTTGAGCAAACAGAACGAGCAAAACCTGCTGCCAAAAACCATCCTCTACTGCCTGAACCCGCGCGATAACGAAGTGCTGGGCACCATGATCGGCAACTTCCAGGGGGAAGGGATGCCGGGCAAGATGCAGTTTGGCTCCGGCTGGTGGTTTAACGACCAGAAAGACGGCATGGAGCGTCAGATGACGCAGCTGGCGCAGCTTGGCCTGTTAAGCCGCTTTGTCGGCATGCTGACCGACAGCCGCAGCTTCCTCTCTTACACTCGCCACGAATATTTCCGCCGCATTCTGTGCCAGATGATTGGCCGCTGGGTGCACGCGGGCGAAGCGCCAGCGGATATCCAGCTGCTGGGCGAAATGGTGAAAAACATCTGCTTTAACAATGCGCGTGACTACTTCGCCATTGAACTGAACTAAGGCCGCTTGAGGTTGATATGCAATACATCAAAATCCATTCGCTGGATAACGTTGCCGTCGCGCTGGCAGATTTAGCCGAAGGGACGGAAGTGACCTTCGACAGCCAGTCGGTGACGTTACGCCAGGCCATTGGGCGTGGCCATAAGTTTGCCCTGATCCCCATTGCCAAAGGGGAGAACGTGGTGAAGTACGGTTTGCCCATCGGTCACGCGCTGGCGGATATTGCGCCGGGTGAATACATTCATTCCCACAATACCCGCACCAACCTCAGCGATCTGGACGAGTACAGTTATCAACCTGACTTTCAGACGGAAGAAGCCCAGGCGGCCGATCGTGAGGTGCAGATTTACCGCCGCGCCAGCGGCGAGGTGGGGATCCGCAATGAACTGTGGATCCTCCCGACCGTCGGCTGCGTGAACGGGATTGCGCGTCAAATCCAGGCGCGCTTCCTGAAAGAGACCAGCGGTGCCGAAGGCACAGACGGGGTGCACCTGTTCAGCCACACCTACGGCTGCTCCCAGCTGGGTGACGACCACATCAACACCCGCACCATGCTGCAAAACATGGTGCGTCATCCGAATGCGGGCGCGGTGCTGGTGATTGGCCTCGGCTGCGAAAACAACCAGGTGGATGCCTTTCGCGAAACGCTGGGCGACTTCGATCCCGGGCGCGTGCGCTTTATGGTGTGTCAGCATCAGGATGACGAAGTGGAGGCGGGCGTTGAACAGCTGCATCACCTGTATGAGGTGATGCGTCACGACAGGCGCGAGCCGGGCAAGCTGAGCGAACTGAAGTTTGGTCTGGAGTGCGGCGGATCTGACGGGCTTTCCGGCATTACCGCCAACCCGATGCTGGGCCGCTTCTCGGATTACGTGATTGCCAACGGCGGCACCACGGTGCTGACCGAAGTGCCGGAGATGTTCGGCGCGGAGCGTATTCTGATGAGCCACTGCCGCGACGAAGAGACGTTTGAAAAGACCGTCACCATGGTGAACGACTTCAAACAGTACTTTATCGCCCACAACCAGCCGATTTATGAGAACCCGTCGCCGGGTAACAAAGCGGGGGGGATCACCACGCTGGAAGAGAAATCCCTTGGCTGCACCCAGAAGGCGGGCGCCAGCCAGGTGGTGGACGTTCTGCGCTACGGCGAACGCCTGAAAACCCACGGCCTGAACCTGCTGAGCGCGCCGGGTAACGATGCGGTCGCCACCAGCGCGCTGGCGGGGGCGGGCTGCCACATGGTGCTGTTCAGTACCGGCCGCGGTACGCCATACGGCGGGTTTGTGCCGACGGTTAAAATTGCCACCAACAGCGAGCTGGCGGCAAAGAAAAAGCACTGGATCGATTTCGACGCAGGGCAGCTGATCCACGGCAAAGCGATGCCGCAGCTGCTGACCGAGTTCGTGGACGCTATCGCAGAGTTCGCCAGCGGCAGGCAGACCTGTAACGAGAAGAACGACTTCCGCGAGCTGGCGATCTTTAAGAGTGGTGTGACGCTCTAATCGGTGCGGCCTGATGCCCTCACCCTGACCCTCTCCCACGGGGAGAGGGGACAAACACTAAAAACGGCAACCTCAGGGTTGCCGTTTTGCTTTATCCGCGCAGGGCGTTCTTCGCCAAACGCGCGTCTTCCGCCTGGCAGGCCGCCGCGGTGAACAGCACGTCCGTTGAGGAGTTCAGCGCGGTTTCGCAGGAGTCCTGCAGGACGCCGATAATGAAGCCGACCGCAACAACCTGCATGGCAATTTCGTTCGGAATGCCAAACATATTACAGGCCAGCGGGATCAGCAGCAGTGAACCGCCCGCCACGCCGGATGCGCCGCAGGCGCACAGCGACGCCACCACGCTCAGCAGCAGCGCCGTTGGCAGATCGACCGGAATACCCAGCGTATGCACGGCCGCCAGCGTCAGCACGGTGATGGTAATCGCTGCACCCGCCATGTTGACGGTCGCACCCAGCGGAATGGAAACCGAGTAGGTGTCGCGATCCAGGTTCAGCTTCTCCGCCAGCGCCATGTTAACCGGAATGTTCGCCGCCGAGCTGCGGGTAAAGAAGGCATATACGCCGCTTTCGCGCAGGCAGGTCAATACCAGCGGATACGGGTTGCGGCGGATCTGCCAGAACACCAGCAGCGGGTTGATCACCAGCGCCACCAGCAGCATGCAGCCTACCAGCACAAACAGCAGCTGTGCATAACCCCACAGCGCGTCAAAGCCGGTTGTCGCAAGCGTAGACGACACCAGACCAAAGATACCGACCGGCGCAAAGCGAATGACGACCTTCACGATAAAGGTCACGGCGTTGGACATATCGTTGACCAGGTTTTTCGTCGTTTCGTTGCCGTGACGCAGGGCAAAGCCAAGCCCGATTGCCCAGACCAGGATGCCAATGTAGTTTGCATTCAGCAGGGCATCAATCGGGTTAGACACCATGCTCATCAGCAGGCCACGCAGAACCTCCACGATGCCGGAAGGCGGCGTGACGTCGCCCGCCGCAGAGGTCAGATGCAGCGTGGACGGGAAGAGGAAGCTAAAGACCACCGCGGTCAGCGCAGCAGAAAACGTGCCCAGCAGATATAAAAAGAGAATCGGACGAATGTTGGTTTTTTGTCCGTGCTGATGATTGGCGATGGAAGCCATGACCAGCATCAGAACCAGCACCGGCGCAACGGCCTTCAGCGCGCCCACGAACAGGGTGCCGAGTAACCCTGTCGCTTCCGCGGCAGGTTTTGACACCAGTGCCAGCAGGATCCCCAGAACCAGCCCTACCAGGATTTGTTTAACCAGGCTGCCCTGCGTGATACGCGCAAGCAGGCCTTTAGATTGTGTGCTCATACTAAATTCCTAAGTGAAATTGCGTTCCATCCTGGATGTGCTCTAAGTCACATTTATTTCAGGATGTAAATATTTGTTTGCCTGGTTGAGTATCACGGAAAGCGGGGAAAGGCGGAAGCGTAAAATGCTGGATTTTACGTGTTGCGTCATATTTTTTAACTATTGCGTTACAAAAGTGTGTTCACCCTCTCCCCTGTGGGGAGAGGGCCGGGGAGAGGGGATTACTCCGCCTGTTGCTTTTTATCGTGCTGGCGGTTAACCCAGGTATTAATAACCAGCGTCACCAGCAGAATGCCAAACACCACGCTGAGCGAAATGGCGATCGGGATATGGTAGAAATCGACGATCAGCATCTTGATACCGATGAAGACCAGAATCACCGACAGGCCGTATTTCAGCATCGAGAAACGCTCCGCCGCGCCCGCCAGCAGGAAGTACATCGCGCGCAGGCCGAGGATCGCGAACAGGTTAGAGGTCAGCACGATGAACGGGTCGGTGGTGACCGCGAAGATAGCCGGGATACTGTCTACCGCGAAAATCACGTCGCTCAGCTCGACCAGAATCAGCACCAGCAGCAGCGGGGTGGCAAACAGCAGGCCGTTCTTGCGCACGAAGAAATGCTCGCTTTCGATCTTGTCCGTCATGCGCAGATGACCGCGGATCCACTTCACCAGCGGCTTATCGCCGATACCGGTATCGTCTTCTTTCGCCAGCGCCATTTTGACGCCGGTGAACAGCAGGAACGCGCCGAACACGTACAGCAGCCATTCAAACTGGGTAATCAGCCAGCTACCGGCGAAGATCATGATGGTACGCAGGATGATGGCACCGAGCACGCCGTACACCAGCACGCGGCGCTGCAGAGCCGCAGGCACGGCAAAATAGCTAAACAGCATCAGCCAGACGAAGACGTTATCCACCGCCAGCGCTTTTTCAATCAGATAACCGGTGAGGAAGGCGAGAGCCTGAGGATCGGCCACCGCGCGGCCTTCGGTCGAGGCCAGATACCACCAGAAGGCGGCGCAGAAAAGGAGTGAGAGGGATACCCACACCAGCGACCAGACGGCGGCTTGCTTAACGCTCATGCCGTGCTCGCCGCGGCGGCCCTGCAAAAAGAGGTCGATCGCCAGCATGATGAGCACGACAACCGCGAATCCGCCCCACAGCATTGGAGTGCCGACAGAATGCATACTATTTTCCTTACACATAAAAAAACAAAAACGGCTATGGTCAGAAGACGATAGCCGTTAGCTTTTTATGCATAGACCTCGCCTTCCGGCAAGGTCTCACTTACAACCATGAAGGTTGCCCGGCGACCGGATGCGGTTTTGCACGCATCGTAATGACGATCCACCGGCGAAGAAGTTACTCCCCTTTGCAGGTAACAAAATATGTCAGAACATTGATTTCGTCAATGCTCTGCACGGTTTCATTACACAGCTTTACGCGATAGCTTCCGCATTCACGCCGTCTGCGGGGAAGACCACGCCGGTCTGTCGGCGGATCTCCGTTTGCAGCTTCGCCGTGGTGCGGCTTATCGCAAGCCCGGGGTGGTTCACTTCATTGTCTTCTACCAGACGGGCGAAGACCTCTGCCTCATAGAGCATAGTGTTAATATGCTGAGGCTGCGTCAGCTCCTGCGCTTTTCCGCCGCGCGGGACGATACTCAGCTTCTGGCATTCGGAGATTTTTTCGATCACCAGCGAGCCGTCTTCGCCCTGAATTTCGCTTGGCAGCACGGAGTCGCTGACCTTCGAGTGCTGCAACGTCACGCTGAAATCACCGTAGTCGAGCACCACGATACCGTGAGCGTCCACGCCGCTGTCCAGCAGGCTGGCGGTGGCCGTCACGCCGTGTGGTTCCCCCCACAGCGCAACCGCAGAGGCCAGACAGTAAAAACCGATATCCATAATCGAGCCGTTAGAGAAGGCCGGGTTAAAGGTATTCGGATTTTCGCCGTCCAGATAGCGCTGATAGCGCGACGAATACTGGCAGTAGTTGATAAAGGCTTTACGCACTTTGCCAATTTTCGGCAGGGACTGCTGCAGCAGCAGGAAGTTGGGCAGGCTGGCGGTTTTGAACGCTTCGAACAGTACCACCTGGTTTTCGCGGGCAAGCGCAATGGCGGCTTCCACTTCCTGACTATTCGAGGCCAGCGGCTTCTCGCAGATCACATGCTTTTTGTGGCCGAGGAACAGCGCCGTTTGCGGGAAGTGCAGGGAGTTCGGGCTGGCGATATAAACAGCGTCAATAGCGTCGCTTTGCGCCATCTCGTCGAGCGAGGTGAACAGGTGTTCGACCAGGTAATCGTTCGCGAAGCTCTGCGCCTGCTCAAGGCTGCGGGAATAGACTGCGGTGAGCTTATATTTGCCGGTTTCGTGGGCGGCGTCGACGAACTGGCGCGTGATCCAGTTCGTACCGATGACTGCGAAACGTATCATAAACGTTTACGTACTCCGTAGCAGGGAACCTGTAGCCACTGTAGCACGTCATCATGACATTTCGCGTGCGCTACTGCGCATTACTCTTTAACGATAAATGCGTCAGCCACAAACGGGTATCAAACTCCAGCTGGTGGTACTGCGGCTCCATATGGCAGCAAAGGGCATAAAACGCTTTGTCGTGCTCCTTCTCCTTGAGGTGGGCAAGCTCGTGCACCACAATCATCCGCAGAAACGCTTCGGGCGCGTTACGAAATACGGTCGCCACGCGGATCTCCGCTTTGGCCTTCAGCCTGCCGCCCTGCACGCGGGAGACGGCGGTGTGCAGGCCGAGCGCGTTTTTCAGCACGTGGATCTTGCTGTCGTACATCACCTTGTTGACCGGCGGCGCGCTCTTCAGATACCGGTTTTTCAGATCCTGCGTATACTGCCAGAGCGCCTTATCGGTCGCGAAATCGTGCGTGCCGGGATAGCGTTTTTCCAGCACCGCGCCCAGCTTTTGATCGGCAATTAACGTCCGGACCTGGGAAAGCAGATGCTCCGGGTAGCCCTGGAGATAAGTCAGCTGGTTCATCAAAACCCCAAAATAAGTTGAAAACGGGTATACTCACGCACCCTTTTCAGGGATAACGCCGAAATTTTACCATTCAGGAGGGCCGATGAGCCACTTAGACAACGGTTTCCGTTCACTCAACCTTAAACGTTTCCCGGAAACGGACGACGTTAACCCGCTTCAGGCGTGGGAAGCGGCGGATGAATATCTGCTGCAACAGTTGGATGACGCTGAAATCAGCGGCCCGGTGCTGATCCTGAATGACGCGTTTGGCGCGCTGGCCTGCGCGCTGGCGGCACACACGCCTTACAGCATCGGCGATTCTTACCTGAGCGAGCTGGCGACGCGTGAAAACCTGCGTCACAACGATATCGAAGAGTCCAGCGTGAAGTTCCTCGACAGCACCGCGGACTACCCGCAGGCGCCTGGCGTGGTGCTGATTAAGGTGCCAAAAACCATGGCGCTGCTGGAGCAGCAGCTGCGCGCGCTGCGCAAGGTCGTGACGCCAGAAACCCGCATCATCGCGGGTGCCAAAGCGCGCGACATTCACACCTCGACGCTGGAGCTGTTCGAGAAGGTGCTGGGCCCGACCACCACTACGCTCGCCTGGAAAAAAGCGCGCCTGATCAACTGTACCTTCAGCGCGCCGGAACTGGCCGACGCGCCAGAAACCCTGAGCTGGAAGCTGGAAGGCACAGACTGGACCATCCATAACCACGCGAACGTTTTCTCCCGCACCGGTCTGGACATCGGCGCGCGTTTCTTTATGGAACACCTGCCGGAAAATCTGGAAGGGGAAATTGTCGACCTGGGCTGCGGCAACGGCGTGATTGGCCTGACGCTGCTGGCGAAGAACCCGGACGCCAGCGTGGTGTTCAGCGACGAATCGCCGATGGCGGTGGCGTCGAGCCGTCTGAACGTGGAAACCAACATGCCGGAGGCGCTGGACCGCTGCGAGTTCATGATCAACAACGCGCTGTCCGGCGTGGAGCCATTCCGCTTCAACGCCGTGTTCTGCAACCCGCCGTTCCACCAGAAGCACGCCCTGACGGATAACGTCGCCTGGGAGATGTTCCACCACGCGCGCCGCTGCCTGAAGATCAACGGCGAGCTGTACATCGTGGCGAACCGCCACCTGGACTACTTCCACAAGCTGAAGAAGATTTTCGGCAATTGCGTCACCGTTGCCACCAACAACAAGTTCGTGGTGCTGAAAGCGGTGAAGCTGGGACGTCGTCGCTAAATAATCAGTGCAAGCTGGGTGCCCTGCGCAATGGCCCGCCGCGCATCCAGCTCCATCGCCACGTCGCACCCGCCTATCAAATGCACCGTTTTACCAGCCTCACGCAGCGGATCCGCCAGATCCCGCTTCGGCTCTTGCCCGGCACACAAAATCACATGATCCACGCGCAGCAGCTGCGGTTCGCCGCCGATCGTGACGTGCAGACCCTCGTCGTCGATCTTCTGATAGCTCACCGCCGGGATCATCTTCACCCCGCGCGACAGCAGGGTGGCGCGGTGGATCCAGCCCGTGGTTTTGCCCAGCCCTTCGCCCGGCTTGCTGGCTTTGCGCTGTAGCATGACGATCTGACGCGGGCTTTTCGGCAGCTGTGGCCCTTCAGGCCGCAGGCCGCCGGGCTGGCTCAGGCTGGTATCAATTCCCCATTCCACGCAAAACTCGGCGATATTCTGGCTGGTGGCCTCGCCCGGCTGGCTCAGGTACATGGCGGTATCAAAGCCGATACCGCCGCAGCCGATAATAGCCACCTTCTCCCCCACGGGCGCTTTATCGCGCAGTACGTCCAGATAGCTCAACACCTTCGGATGATCGATGCCCTCGATCGCAGGCGTGCGCGGGGCGATCCCGCTTGCCAGGATCGCCTCATCGAACGCCAGCAGATCGGCCGCCGTCACCCGCTGGTTAAGCCGCAGATCTACGCCAGTCAACTCGATCATCCGCCGGTAGTAGCGCAGGGTTTCATAGAACTCCTCTTTGCCGGGGATCTGTTTGGCGATATTAAACTGCCCGCCAATCTCACCGGCGGCATCAAACAGCGTCACGCTGTGCCCGCGCGAGGCGGCGTTCACCGCGAACGCCAGGCCCGCCGGCCCTGCACCCACCACCGCCAGGCGCTTTTTGTTTTGCGCCGGAACGATCGGCATTTTGGTTTCGTGGCAGGCGCGCGGGTTGACGAGACAGGAGGTAACCTTGCCGACGAAGATCCGATCCAGGCAGGCCTGGTTACAGCCGATGCAGGTGTTGATCTCATCCGCGCGTCCGCTTTGCGCTTTGGACAACAGTTCTGCATCCGCGAGGAACGGCCGCGCCATGGACACCATATCGGCATCGCCGCGTGATATCACATCGTCCGCCACCTGCGGATCGTTAATACGGTTAGTGGTGACCAGCGGAACAGACACTTTTCCCTTCAGCCTGCGCGTTACCCAGCTGAACGCCGCGCGCGGCACCGGCGTGGCGATAGTCGGAATGCGCGCCTCGTGCCAGCCGATGCCGGTGTTGATGATGGTAGCACCCGCGGCTTCAACGGCCTTCGCCAGCTGCACGGCTTCATCGAACGTCCCGCCGCCCTCCACCAGGTCGAGCATCGACAGGCGGAAGATGATGATAAAATCCGCACCCGCGCGCTCGCGCACCGCGCGCACCACCTCCACCGCAAAGCGCATGCGGCGGGCATAGTCGCCGCCCCATTCATCCTCGCGCTGGTTGGTGCGCGCGGCGAGAAATTCGTTGATCAGATAGCCCTCGGAGCCCATCACCTCCACGCCGTCATAGCCCGCTTCACGCGCCAGCGCGGCGCAGCGGGCGAAGTCCTCAATCAGCGCCAGGATCTCGTCGTGGCTGAGGGCATGCGGCCTGAAGCGGTTGATGGGGGCCTGGATGGCCGACGGCGCGACCAGATTCGGCTGATAGCTGTAGCGCCCGGTGTGCAGGATTTGCAGGGCGATTTTGCCGCCCTCGCGGTGAACCGCGTCGGTCACAATGCGGTGGTGCGGCAGCTGGCTCGCGTTATTTAGCACCGCGCCGCCCTCCATCGTCACGCCCGTGGGCGCGGGCGATACGCCGCCGGTGACGATCAGCGCCACCCCGTGACGCGCGCGCTCGGCATAGAACGCCGCCAGACGCTCGGCCCCGTCCTGGCGCTCCTCAAGCCCGGTATGCATCGAGCCCATCAGCACGCGGTTTTTGAGGGTGGTGAATCCCAGATCGAGGGGGGCGAATAACGACGGGTAGCGGCTCATAGTCTCTTCCAGTGTAAAATTATTGTTATGTGGTCGGATGAGTTACTAATTTAGCCAGCGGGGAGTAAAAGGGAAAAGGGGAATGCGGTGAATGTGATGGGATTCAAATAATGCCCCTCACCCTAACCCTCTCCCCGTGTACGGTCCGGGGACATGGTAGACAGGTGTTCGGGGACATGGTGAACACTTTTTAACATCCTTTACCCATGGTGATCGACTTTTTCTTCAGGTCGATCACCCCCACTTTCGTGCTGTACCACCATACCTCGTAGCGGCCGTCTTCCTGCATCTCCTTCAGCCCGACCCGTTCTCCCCTGAACGCCTTGCCTGCGCTCAGACTTCCCCCTTTCACGCTCAGCTTTCCGCTGATATCCACTTTCCTGACCATCACGCCCTCGTCGTATTCCGGGGGCGGTGTGTTGCCGCTGTACTGCCGTGCAGACGGCTTATACCGCGAGCCCGGTACCGCCATATCCAGCGCCTCATGCGGGCGTTCAAGGTTATAGACCGTCCGCCAGTGGTCGAAGGCGCGCTGCAGTTCGCCCCCGCTCGCGAACCACTTCCCCTGCAGCACCTCCGTCTTCAGGCTGCGGTGAAAACGCTCCAGCTTACCCTGCGTCTGCGGATGATACGGCCGGGAGTGCCCCACCCGGATACCATGGCGCATCAGCCACAGCTCCAGCGCCGTCCAGGTGCCGGTGGTGTCTCCCCACGGGGCGCCGTTGTCCATCGTCATCCGGTCCGGCAGGCCGTAACGCTCAAACACGCTGACCAGGTGCTGCTGCACGGTCTCGCGCCGTTCATCGGTACAGTGCGCCAGGCACAGGGAAAAACGGGAGTGGTCGTCCAGCAGGGTGAGCGGATGGCAGCGGCCACCGCCAAAGGGAAAGTGGCCCTTAAAATCCATCTGCCAGAGGCGGTTCGGCGCGTCATGTTCGAACCGTCCCGTGACGGGAATGCCCGGTGAAGTGCCCGGCAGCAGACCATGGCGGGCCATAAGGTTATGAACGGTGCTGAAGGCGGGCATATGGTGCCCCTGGTCTTCCAGCCAGCGCTTTATCTTGCGTGCGCCCCAGCGTTGATGGCGGCCATGGGCCATACGCAGCAGGGCAGTGATGTCGTCAGATGAGCGGTTCGGGGAATGGTGCGGTATGCGCGGGCGGTCCTGAAGGCCCGCGGCCCCTTCCTCCGCCCAGCGGTGAAGCCACTTGTAGCCGGTGGCAGGTGAAATGCCAAAGTGACGGCAGAGGGAACGGATGTTCGCCCCGTCCTGCGAGGCGAACAAAACAAACTCGGTACGTAATGACATGGTATCTCTCGCATCCCAGGGCATAAGCGACTCCATAAGCGGGTTCTTATGCCTTAGTTGTAAGTGTCTACCATGTCCCCGAACAAGTGTTCACGATGTCCCCGGACCGTACACCCCGAAGGGGAGAGGGGACTAGCCGGTGCGATCTTAAAGAGTTAGCTCGATCTGGTCTTTTCCCTCTCCCCTTTGGGGAGAGGGGCAGGGTGAGGGGTGTGGGTTTTAACTAACCCCGGTGCCTCCCACATCGACGTCGTCAGCCCGCTGTCCACCAGCCCGAGCTGGTCCGCATACACCGCCTGCCACTTCTGCATCATGCCGTCGTACAGCTCGCGGTGCGCCGGGTTCGGCGTGAACTCCCGGCTCCACTTCACCAGCCGCTCGCCCGTCGAGGCCATATCCGCGAACAGCCCCGCGCCCGTTCCGGCCGCAATCGCGCAGCCCAGCGCCGTGGCCTCCTTCACTTCCGGGACGCGCACCGGCAGGCCGGTGACGTCGCTTAAAATCTGGCTCCACAGGGCGCCTTTCGAACCGCCGCCCGCAAACACCAGGCTTTCAAACTTAACGCCGGAGAAGCGCGAAATCTGCGCCAGGTTACAGGCAGAGACTATCGCCGCGTTCTCCTCCAGCGCGCGGAACAGCGTCGCTTTGTTGCACTTTTCCGGGTCAATGGAGAGGTTAATAAACGACGGTGCCGCGTGGTACCACTGCTTAAAATGCATCGCGTCGGAGAAGATAGGCATCACGCCGTGGGAGCCAGCGGGCACGCGGCTCGCCATCTCTTCGAGCAGGGAATAGGTGTCCATCCCCATCCGGTCGGCAATCAGCTTCTCTTCGGCGCAGAACGCGTCGCGGAACCAGCGCATGGTCAGCCCGGTAAAGAAGCTGATCGACTCCGCCTGCGCCATGCCGGGGATAACGTGCGGGTTCACGCGGATGTTCATGTCGGGGTCGGTGCGCACCTGCGGCAGGTTGACCACCTGCTGCCAGAAGGTGCCGCCCAGCACCGCCGTTTGCCCGGCGCGGACCACGCCCAGCCCCAGACAGCCCAGCTGCACGTCGCCGCCGCCCATCACCACCGGCGTGCCCTCGCGCAGGCCACTCTGCTGTGCGGCCTCCCGGGTGATGGCACCCAGCACCGTCCCCGTCTCCTTCACCGGGGAGAGGATATCGGCGCGCAGCCCGGCCATGTCCAGCAGCGCCGGCCGCCAGTCGCGGGAGAAGAGATCCAGCATGCCGGTCGTGCCCGCGTTGGACGGGTCAACCGCCAGTTCGCCGGAAAGCTTCGCCGCCAGCCAGTCGCTGATCATGGTGATGGTGGCGGCCTTGCGGTAGATATCCGGCCGATGGTGCGCCAGCCACAGCAGGCGCGGCATCGCGCTCAGGGCAAGGGTTTGCCCGGAAACCTCATACACCTCGGATTCAAAGCGGTTGTCGTGGATCTCTTTGAGTTCGGCCACCTCGCGGCTGGCGCGGGCGTCGACGTTGGCGCAGGCCCAGATGGCCTCGCCGTTGCGGTCATACAGCACGATCCCTTCGCGCATCGAGCAGCAGGCGACGGACTGAATATCCGCCGCGCTCAGGCGCGCGCGCTCCAGCGCCTGATGAATGCACCGGCAGGCCAGCCGCCAGTTGGTGTCGAGGTCGAACTCCATCGACCCCGGCACATTCTCCACGCTCAGGTGCTTCCACTCGGCCTGGCCGACGGCAACCTGGCTGCCCTGTAAATCGAAAATAACGGCGCGAACGCTGCCTGTCCCTGCATCTAACGCTAAAAGGTAACTCATGAGCTTGCCTCGCTGTTAGCGCAGGGCATCCCCCGTTACGTCAGGGCCAGCACCGCGCGGGCTGTCGTCTCTTCCGTCACCAGGCCATTGATACGGCGACCCTTCAGTGCGGCGTAAATCGCATCGGCTTTCTCTTCTCCTCCGGCCACGCCAACGATGGTGGGCAGCTGCGCCAGTTCATCGAGCGTGACGCCGAGTAATTCTTTGTGGATCTCCAGCTCTTCGACGCACTCGCCCTCGGCATTGAGGAAATAGCCGAGGATGTCGCCGACCGCGCCCTTGCGGGCGTACATCAGCTGTTCACCTTCGCTGATATAGCCGGAGCGCAGTATCGTTGCGTCACGGCGCTGGTTCACCGAACCAATCCCGACCACCGCCACGTCGGCCGCGGTGGCGGCGAGGATCACGTCCCGCACGCTGGTTTCGCGCTTTAAGATCCCGGCCACTTCTGCGGATGAGACGCGAAGCGGGGCGGGGATCATGCTGACGCTGCAGGCCGCGTCCAGCTGGCCGATACCGGTCATATACGGCCCCACGCCGCCGGAGAGCGTCACCAGGCGGATCTGCTGCGAGCTGATAAAGCCGCTCAGGTGCTGCAGGCTGCTCATGGTGGTTTCACCAAACCCCACCGCTAACAGCTGGCCGGGCTCCAGCACGCCCATCAGCGACTGCGCGGCGCCAATGCCTAACCGCACGTTCATCGGCGGGGTATTAAGGGCGGGCATCACGCGCACCAGCTTCAGGCCAAAGCGCTGCTGGAGCTCGGTTTCCAGCGCCAGGCACCCCTCGTAGCGGGAGTTGATCTGCACGCGGATCACCCCGGACTGACGGCCCTTCTCCAGCAGGCGGGAGATCTTCAGGCGCGGCAGCCCGAGCCGTTCGCCAATATCGTTCTGGGTCAGCCCGTCGTGGTAGTAGCACCAGGCCACGCGCGCCACCAGCTCCTCTTCCGCCAGCGCCAGCCCGGCAAACCGTCCTTCTTCCGCAGTGCGTTTATCGCTCATAGTTGAACTCTTATAAAAATTTAGATCATATGTTCGTAATGGCGCGACGTGAAAATGTGAGCCACGCGACAAAACGGATCTTTAAGATGGTTTCTGTTTTATCTGGATCTTAATCGATAAAACTGTGATCCCTGCACGGTTGTAAATATAGTTCACCGTCTACGCTTTTGAACATTATTAAATCTAAAAATCATTTGTTCAATAGCGGAGCGATGATGACACCACTTCTCGAGGCGCGAAATATCAGCAAGCAGTTCTCAGGCGTGCCGGTCCTGAAAGGCATTGATTTCACGCTGCTTGCGGGGCAGGTGCACGCGCTGATGGGCGGTAACGGCGCGGGAAAATCGACGCTAATGAAGATCGTCGCCGGGGTCGAAACGCCGGATCGGGGTGAACTGTCGGTCGCCGGTGAGTCTTTTGCACGGCTTACGCCCGCGCAGGCGCACGGGCTCGGCATTTACCTGGTGCCGCAGGAGCCGCTGCTGTTCCCCAACCTGACGGTGCGGGAAAACATCCTGTTCCGCCTGCCGCGCGGGCGCGATCGGGATAAACGCCTCGCCGCGAAGCTGGAACAGCTGCGGTGCCAGCTTAACCTCGACGCCGCTGCCAGCACCCTGGAGGTGGCGGATCAGCAGATGGTGGAGATCCTGCGCGGGCTGATGCGCAACGCGACGATCCTGATCCTCGACGAGCCTACGGCCTCCCTCACGCCCGGTGAAACCGAACGACTCTTCTTCCAGATCCGCGCCCTGCAGGAGCACGGCGTTGGCATTGTCTTCATCTCGCACAAGCTGCCGGAAATCCGCATGCTGTCGAGCCACGTCTCGGTGATGCGCGACGGCGCGGTGGTGCTCAGCGGCGAAACCGCGCAGTTTGACGATAACGCCCTGATCGCCGCCATGACGCCGGTGGGGCGCGATAAATCCCTGAGCGATACGCAAAAGCTGTGGCTGGCGCTGCCGGGCAACCGCCGCACCCAGCCGCAGGATTTTCCGGTGCTGCGGGTTGAGGATCTCACCGGGGAAGGATTTATCGATCTCAGCCTTGAGATCTACGCCGGAGAGATCGTCGGTCTTGCCGGGCTGGTGGGATCCGGGCGCACCGAGTTTGCGGAAACGCTCTACGGCCTGCGCCCCGCGCGCGGGGGCCGCGTCTGGCTGGAAAATCAGGATATCAGCCATGATGCCGTTTCGGCGCGGCTGGCCAAAGGGCTGGTCTACCTGCCGGAAGACAGGCAGGTGTCCGGCCTGTTCCTCGACGCGCCCGTCCGCTGGAACACCGTGGCGCTGAACGAGCCATCGATCTGGCAGCAGCGCGGGCGGGAGTCTGCGGTGGTGGAGCGCTATCACCGGGCGCTGGGGATCAGGCTCAACCACGCGGATCAGCCCGTGCGCACGCTCTCCGGCGGCAATCAGCAGAAGGTGCTGCTGGCGCGCTGCCTGGAGGCCAATCCTCTGTTGCTGATCGTCGATGAACCCACGCGCGGCGTGGACGTCTCGGCGCGCGCCGATATCTACCAGCTGCTCAAAAGCGTGGCGGCGCAGAACGTGGCGGTATTAATGATCTCAAGCGATCTTGATGAATTCCCCGGCCTCGCGGATCGCGTGCTGGTGATGCATCAGGGCGTACTCAGCGGTGAACTACCGCGCCACGCCGTCAGCCTCGACCGGATGATGGCGCTGGCGTTTGGAGGGCAGTCATGAAGATCTTACTGAAGAACCGCGAGCTGAGCGCCTTTCTCGCCATCCTTGCGCTGTTTGCCGTGCTGGTGGCGCTTAATCCGTCCTACTTCAGCCTGCAAACGCTGGGGATGATCTTCGCCAGCTCGCAGATCCTGATCCTGCTGGCAACCGGTGCCGCGCTGGTGATGCTGACCCGCAATATTGACGTGTCAGTTGGCTCGATCGTCGGGCTCTCCGCCATCGCCGTTGGCGTGGCGCTGAACAGCGGCTACAGCCTGCCCGTTTCCATTCTCTTCGCGCTGTCGATTGGCGCGCTGTCGGGCGCGTTCAACGGCTTTCTGGTGGTAGGGCTGCGTATTCCGGCCATCGTCGCCACCCTCGGCACGCTGGGGCTGTACCGCGGGGCGATGCTCCTCTGGACCGGCGGAAAGTGGATTGAAGGGCTGCCGCCGGGGCTGAAATCCCTCTCTGAGCCAGCCGTCATCGGCGTTTCACCGCTCGGTATTGCGGTGATGCTTATTGTGGCCACCGGCGCGTGGACGCTTTCGCGTACCGCCTTCGGGCGTGATTTCTACGCCGTGGGCGACAACCTCGCCGCCGCGCGGCAGCTGGGCGTGGCGGTTAACCGCACGCGGATGCTCGCCTTTACCCTCAACGGTATGCTGGCGGCCTGCGCCGGGATTGTGTTTGCCGCGCAGATTGGCTTTGTTCCCAACCAGACCGGCAGCGGGCTGGAGATGAAGGCCATCGCCGCCTGCGTGCTCGGGGGCATCTCGCTGCTGGGCGGCACCGGCACGCTGATCGGCGCCTTCCTCGGCGCGTTCTTCCTCACCCAAATCGACACCGTGCTGGTGCTGTTCCGGCTGCCGGCCTGGTGGAATGACTTTATCGCCGGGCTGGTGCTGCTGGGCGTGCTGGTGCTCGACGGGCGGCTGCGCCAGGCGCTTTCAAGACACCAGCGGGGGCTGAAGTACGGCCGCTTCCAGCCGGGTAATAAAGGGGGAAAGCACGTCGCTCCGTTTCCCGAACGCAAAAAAGAGGTGGCATAAATGAAGCTTAGCTGGGAAAGCGCGCTGCTGGTTTTGCTGGTGCTGGAGATCCTGCTCTTTGGGGCCATCAACCCGCGGATGCTCGACGTCAACATGCTGCTGTTCAGCACCAGCGATTTCATCTGCATCGGCATCGTGGCGCTGCCGCTGACGCTGGTGATTATCAGCGGCGGGATAGACATTTCGCTGGGCTCAACCATTGGCCTGTGCGCCATCGCGCTGGGGGTGATGATGCAGGCGGGGTGGCCGATGGCGCTCGCCGTTCCACTGACGCTGCTGCTCGGCCTGCTGTGCGGGCTGGTGAATGCGGCGCTGATCCACTACACCGGCATCAGCCCTCTGGTGATTACCCTCGGCACGCTCTACCTCTACGGCGGCGGGGCGCTGCTGCTCTCCGGCATGGCGGGCGCGACGGGCTACGAGGGCATCGGCGGCTTCCCGGACGGCTTCACCGCCTTCGCTAACCTCACGGTGCTGGGGCTGCCGATCCCGCTGGTGCTGTTTGCGGCGATCGCTCTCTTTTTCTGGCTGATAACCCACCGCGGGCGCTTTGGCCGGCATCTGTTTTTAATGGGCCAGAATCCGCGCGCGGCGCGCTACGCGGGGCTGTCGGTCAACGGCATGCCCTACGCCCTGTACGGCCTGGTGGGCGTGGCCTCGGCCATTGCCGCACTGGTGATGGTCTCCTATTTCGGCTCCGCGCGCTCGGATCTGGGGCGCGATCTGCTGATGCCCGCGCTTACCGCCGCCGTGCTCGGCGGGGCGAATATCTACGGCGGGTCCGGTTCGGTTATCGGTACGGCGCTGGCGGCGCTGCTGGTGGGGTACCTGCAACAGGGTTTACAGATGGTCGGCATCCCCAACCAGGTGTCGAGCGCGCTGTCAGGGGCGCTGCTGGTTGTGGTGGTGATGGGACGTTCGCTGAGCCTGCACCGCGAATGGGTGCGATCTCTCTTTAGAAAACTATCCGGAGCGTAAGATGAAAACAAAACTGTTCGTCCTGGCAATGGCCCTCAGCTTCGCCTCGGCGCAGGCGGCGGACCGCATTGCCTTTATCCCGAAGCTGGTGGGCGTGGGCTTCTTTACCAGCGGCGGCAACGGCGCGAAAGAGGCGGGGAAAGATCTTGGCGTGGACGTGACCTACGACGGCCCGACCGAGCCGAGCGTCTCCGGCCAGGTGCAGCTCATCAATAACTTCGTCAACCAGGGCTATAACGCCATTATCGTCTCCGCCGTGTCGCCGGACGGGCTCTGCCCGGCGCTGAAGCGCGCGATGCAGCGAGGCGTCAAGGTCCTGACCTGGGATTCCGACACCAAACCGGAGTGCCGCAGCATTTACATCAACCAGGGCACGCCGGAACAGCTGGGCGGCCTGCTGGTGGAGATGGCGGGCGGGCAGGTCACCAAACCGAATGCCAAGGTGGCGTTTTTCTACTCCAGCCCCACCGTCACCGACCAGAACCAGTGGGTGAAGGAGGCGAAGGCCAAAATCGAAAAAGATCATCCCCAGTGGCAGGTCGTCACCACGCAGTTTGGCTATAACGACGCCACAAAATCTCTGCAAACCGCCGAGGGGATCTTAAAAGCCTACCCGGATCTGGATGCGATTATTGCACCGGACGCCAACGCGCTGCCAGCCGCCGCGCAGGCGGCGGAGAACCTGAAGCGGGAAGGGGTGGCGATCGTCGGCTTCAGCACGCCGAACGTGATGCGCCCGTACGTCGAGCGCGGCACGGTGAAAGCCTTCGGCCTGTGGGACGTGGTGCAGCAGGGCAAAATTGCGGTCAACGTCGCCGATCGTCTGCTGAAAAAAGGCGATCTTAACGTCGGCGACAGCGTGGAGGTCAAGGACATCGGCACGCTGAGGGTCGAGCCGAACAGCGTGCAGGGCTATCAGTATGAGGCGAAGGGCAACGGCATCGTGCTGCTGCCGGAGCGGGTGGTGTTCACTAAAGAGAACATCAGCAAATACGATTTCTGACGGGGGAGCACATGGCTGATTTAGACGACATCAAAGACGGCAAGGATTTTGGCATCGGCACGCCGCAGGTGAACGCGCCGTACACCCTGAAGGGCTGCGGCTCGCTGGACTGGGGCATGCAGTCCCGGCTGGCGCGCATCTTTAACCCGCAAAGCAACCGCACGGTAATGCTGGCCTTTGACCACGGCTACTTTCAGGGGCCAACCACCGGGCTTGAGCGTATCGATCTCTCTATCGCCCCGCTGTTTGGCGAAACCGACGTGCTGATGTGTACCCGCGGCATCCTCAGGAGCCAGGTACCCGCGGCCGCCAATAAGCCGGTGGTGCTGCGCGCCTCCGGCGGTAACTCGATTCTGGGCGAGCTGTCGAACGAGTGCGTGGCGGTGGCGATGGAGGACGCGCTGCGCCTGAACGTCTGCGCGGTCGCGGCGCAGGTCTACATCGGAAGCGAGTTTGAGCATCAGTCGATCGGCAACATCATCAAGCTGGTTGATGCTGGCGCGCGCTACGGTATGCCGACGCTGGCGGTGACGGGCGTGGGCAAGGAGATGGCGCGCGACGCGCGCTATTTCTCGCTCGCCAGCCGCATCGCCGCCGAAATGGGGGCGCAGATCGTCAAAACCTACTACGTGGACGAGGGGTTCGAAAAGGTGACCGCCAGCTGTCCGGTGCCGATTGTTATCGCGGGCGGCAAAAAGCTGCCGGAGCACGAGGCGCTGGAGATGTGCTGGCGCGCGATTGACCAGGGGGCATCCGGCGTGGACATGGGGCGCAACATCTTCCAGTCGAGCGCGCCGCTCGCCATGCTGAAGGCGGTGAAGAAAGTGGTTCACGAGAACATGAGCGCCCGGGAGGCGTTCCAGTTCTGGCAGGAAGAGAAACAGGGAGAAGCGAAATGAACGTGACGTTAGTGGAGATCAACATCAAGCCCGAACGGGTGGACGAGTTTCTCGAGGCGTTTCGCGCCAACCACGAGGGGGCGATCCGGGAGCCGGGAAACCTGCGTTTTGACGTATTGCAGGATCCGAGGGTGAAAACCCGTTTTTTTATCTACGAAGCCTATAAGGACGAAGAGGCGGTGCTGGCGCATAAGCAAACCCCGCACTATCTGGCCTGCGTGGATAAGCTTGAAGACCTGATGTCGGAGCCGCGCAAAAAACGCAGCTTTATCGGGCTGTTGCCGGCGTAGCGCTTTGCCCGGTGGCGCTGCGCTCACCGGGCGGTTGTATTGATTTTGTACGCCGGGTAAGCGTTAGCCACCCGGCGTTTTTTACGCCTCTTCCACGCTCACGCGCAGCGCCGCCAGCGCTTTACGTGCCGCCTTCAGCACCTGCTCGCACTGCTCAACGGTCAGCGTTAGCGGCGGCTCAATGCGGATGGTTTTTGAGTTGTTGAGCGTGCCGGCCACCAGCACGCGCTGGCGGAACATCTCGCTCGCGAAGCTGTAGCCGATTTCGTTATCAACAAACTCAATGGCCATCAGCATTCCCTTTCCGCGCGCCTCCTGTACCAGGTCCGGGTACTCCCGGCCCAGCTGGCGGAAGCCGTCCAGCAGCATGTCGCCTTTCTGCTCCGCCTGCGCGGGCAGGTTTTGCTCCAGCAGCACGTTGATGGTCGCCAGCGCGGCCGCACAGGCCAGCGGGTTACCGCCAAAGGTGGTGGTATGCAGGAACGGGTTGTCGAACAGCACCGAAAACACCTCTTCTGTCGCAACCGTCGCGCCAATCGGCATCACGCCGCCGCCCAGCGCTTTCGCCAGGCACAGAATGTCCGGCTGCACGTTCTCGTGCTCGCAGGCGAACATCTTGCCGGTGCGCCCCATGCCGGTCTGCACTTCGTCGAAGATCAGCAGCGCGCCGAACTCGTCGCACAGCTGACGCACGGCGGGCAGATAGCCCTGCGGCGGCAGGATCACGCCGCCTTCACCCTGTATCGGCTCCAGGATCACCGCCGCCACGTCGTCGCCGGTTTTACGGCATTCGCTCAGCACCGTGCGCATGGCGTTAATGTCGCCAAACGGCACGTGGCGGAAGCCCGGCAGCAGCGGCATAAACGGTTTGCGGAAGGTGGATTTGGCGGTCGCCGACAGCGCGCCCAGGGATTTCCCGTGGAACGCGCCGCTGGTGGCGATAAAGGTGAATTTCCCGCGCGGCGACTGATACGCTTTGGCGAGCTTAAGCGCGGCCTCAACCGACTCGGTGCCGCTGTTGCAGAAGAAGCTGTATTTCAGCTTGCCGGGCGTGAGCGCCGCCAGCGTTTTCGCGAGCATGGCGCGAAGCGGGTCGAGCAGCTCCTGGCTGTGAAGAGGTTGTTTCGCAAGTTGATTCTGTACGGCGGAAACCACTGCTGGATTACGGTGCCCCACGTTGAAAATACCGAAACCACCCAGGCAATCGATAAATTCCTGTCCCTGGGTGTCGACAAGCGTGTTCAGACTTCCCGCTTGCCACTCTACGGCTCCGTAATCCCCGCCGGCGGTAACAGATTTGCGATACTCAAGAAAACCAGGATTGACGTGCTCCTTAAAGTAATCAATGACCTCTCGGTTAAGTTGTTTCATCTCCTCATGATCGAGCGTTTGCTTCTCTATGAGATTCAGTGCGTGCGCGGTACAGGCAAGAGCCGAGGCGCTGGAAGGTAACCTGTTCAAAATATGCTCCCGGGGATCGCGTATCACATGATACTGAGTTAAGTATTGCAGGGATTACGCCACCTCAGATGCCTTAACAAAAATCGGGATAAACGCCAGGTTAAATTAATGTTGCGCAAAATTTAATCATGCCATTGCGCGCCGGACGGGATAAGGGATAGCGAGCCGGAGACGGGGCAGGGGCTGCGTTTCGTCAACTGCACCGGCGTGAGGCAGAGGATGCGACTTAAGGGTGCGCTACGGGATCATGCTTTAGGAGTAGTTTCAACTCGAAAGTATTTTAAATCAATTAATTAGAAAAGCGTACGAAAAGTGCGGTTTAACCGAGATTTGCGATCTCAATCATATTTAACAACTAAAGATAAATTTTTTATCGCCGAAAAAACATAAGCCACAAAATTAACATTCAAATAACCTGCAAGGGATGCTCACTATGTCCTCTCCTGACTATGTCACCCAGAATGAATACCCGCTGGACGATGACACCACGCTTATGTCGACGACCGACCTCCACAGCTACATGACCCACACCAACGACACCTTTGTGCAGGTGAGCGGCTTTACGCTCCAGGAGCTGCTCGGGCAGCCGCACAACATCGTGCGCCACCCGGATATGCCCAAAGCGGCCTTTGCCGACATGTGGTACACGCTGCAAAAGGGCGAACCCTGGAGCGGGATCGTCAAAAACCGGCGTAAAAATGGCGATCATTACTGGGTCCGCGCGAATGCGGTACCGATGGTGCGTAACGGCCAGATGACGGGCTACATGTCGATTCGTACCCGCGCCACGGAGGACGAGATTGCGGCCGTGGAGCCGCTTTATAAGGCGCTCAACGAAGGGCGCTGTAAAAAACGCATTCATAAAGGGCTGGTGGTGCGCAGGGGCTGGCTCGGCAAGGTGCCGTCAATGCCGCTGCGCTGGCGAGTGCGAAGCGTAATGGCGGCGCTTTTTGCGGTGATGGCCGGGACCCTGGCTGCCAGCGCTGCGGGCTGGGCTTCGCTGGGGGCTGCTGCCGTGGTGATGCTGCTTGGCACCGTGCTGTTTGAGCAACAGATTGTCCGTCCGGTGGAAAACGTGGCGCGACAGGCGCTGAAGGTCGCTACCGGAGAGCAAAACAGCGTTCAGCACCTTAACCGTAGCGACGAGCTGGGCCTGACCCTGCGTGCCGTCGGGCAGCTGGGGCTGATGTGCCGCTGGCTGATCAACGACGTGTCCAGCCAGGTGGTGAGCGTGCGTGACGGCAGCGACAGGCTGGCGCAGGGCAATGAAGATCTCAACGACCGCACGCGTCAGACCGTGGCTAACGTGCAGCAGACCGTGGCAACGATGAACCAGATGGCGGCGTCGGTGCAGAGTAACTCTGAGACCGCGGCCGAAGTCGATAAGCTGTCAGTAGCCGCCAGCAGCGCGGCCACGCAGGGCGGCACCGTGATGCAGACCGTGGTGAAAACCATGGATGACATTGCCGACAGTACCCAGCGCATTGGCTCTATTACCTCCCTTATCAACGACATCGCCTTCCAGACCAATATCCTGGCGCTGAACGCAGCGGTTGAGGCGGCACGCGCGGGCGAGCAGGGCAAAGGCTTTGCGGTGGTTGCCGGCGAGGTGCGTCATCTTGCCAGCCGCAGCGCAAACGCGGCTAACGATATCCGCAAGCTGATCGACGCCAGCGCCAGCAAGGTGCAGTCGGGGGCCGATCAGGTGCACGCCGCGGGGCGCACCATGGACGATATCGTCGAGCAGGTGAAAAACGTCACGCAGCTTATCGCGCAGATCAGCCACTCTACGTCCGAGCAGGCTACAGGGCTGTCAGAGCTGACCCGCGCCGTGGCCGAGCTGGACAGCATTACCCAGAAAAACGCAGACCTGGTCGAAGAGAGCGCCCATATCTCCGCGATGGTGAAACACCGGGCCGGACGCCTGGAAGATGCGGTCACCGTGCTGCATTAAGTCAATTTATCCGTCGATAAAGCCGTTTATTCCTCCGGGAACAAGCGGCTTTTTTCATTTCTGAAAAGCAGAGTTGTTAAGGAAATATTAAATAACTAAAAAAAGCGCCATTCTTTTTTTATTTCATCGTCCCGGCTTTACGGCCTGTAAAAATAAAAAAACGATCAAAGTCATAAAGTTAGGGTGTTCTTTACCGATAACAGCGATCGTCTGAGAAATAATCACATCGATGGAGTAAATATGTTTATACATGACGTAAAGATCGGCACGAAATTATTTCTGGCGTTTGGGTTATTTATTGTCCTGATGGTTGTTAGCGCAAGTTTGTCTCTGCTGAGCCTGAATCGGGCAAACAACGGAATGCAAACCATCATTTCGAGCGTCTATCCCACCACCGTAAAAGCCAACCAGCTAATCGACAATTTCCAGGAATTTATAGGTACACAACAGCTCATGCTGCTGGACGAGCAGGGGACGTATACGGCGCAATCGCAGCAGCGCCTTAAGGCCATCAGCGAGCGCATCACCGCGATCCTGAGCGAACTTGACGGCGCTCTTACGGATAAGCAATCCCGACAGGTGCTGGCAGAAATTCACGACGTACGCCAGCAGTACCTGGACTCGCGCTACCGCATCTTACAGGCCGTGCAGAATAACGATCGCGCGGGCGCAATTCACGAGATGATGTCCAGCACCCTGAGCCTGCAGCAGTCCTACAAAGCGAAAGTGCAGGCGCTGATCGCAATCCAGGACCGTGAAATGCAGGGCGCAGGGGCGCAGGTGGAAGAGGATTTCCACACCAACCGCCTGCTGCTGATCCTGATTACCCTTTTCAGCGTCGCGGCGGCCAGCCTGATTGGCTGGTTCATTGTGCGATCCATTACCCGCCCGCTGAACGATGCGGTGCATTTTGCGGAAGCCATTGCCGATGGCGATCTCACGGGCAGCATTACCTCGCACGGTAAAGACGAAACCGGCCTGCTGCTCGCGGCGCTGATGGAGATGAAAACGCGCCTGCTGGAAATTGTGCAGCAGGTGCAGACCGGCTCGGAAAACATCTCCAGCGCCGCCGCGCAGATTGTCGCCGGCAACCAGGATCTGGCCGCGCGCACGGAGGAGCAGGCCAGTTCCGTTGAACAGACGGCCGCCTCGATGGAGCAAATCACCGCCACGGTGAAGAACACCGCGTCACACACCGGGGAAGCGACCACGCTTTCGGCAGACGCCGCCGCGGTGGTGAAAAACAACGGCGAGATGATGAAGCAGGTCACCAGCAAAATGCGCCTGATAAACGAAACGTCGAACCGTATGTCCGACATTATCGACCTGATCGACGCCATTGCCTTCCAGACCAATATTCTGGCGCTGAACGCGGCGGTGGAAGCGGCGCGCGCGGGCGAACACGGCCGTGGCTTTGCGGTGGTGGCGGGCGAAGTGCGCCAGCTGGCGCAGAAAAGCGCGACATCCGCGAGCGAAATCCGCCAGCTGATCGAAAGCTCGACAAGCCAGACGCAGGACGGCATGAACCTGGTTGAGAAGGCCAGCGGGCTTATCAACGGGATGGTTGGCAACGTGGAGGAGATGGACGTCATTCTGCGCGAAATTCGCCAGGCCAGCCATGAACAGACGGAAGGCATCTCGCAGATCAACAGCGCGATTGGCCTGATAGACTCCACCACTCAGCAGAACTCGGCGCTGGTGGAGGAGTCCGTTGCGGCGGCGGCATCGCTGAACGAGCAGGCGATGCACCTGAAGGAGCTGGTACGCGTCTTCCGCGTGAGCGAGCACGCGCCGGCTTAATCCAGCTGGGAGATCTCCAGCGCCGCGCGGTCAATCACGCCGATTATCTGCTTAAGCTGCGCGTCGCTGAGCTCTCCCTGGTTTACCTTCAGATCCAGTACCGCTTTGAAGTTATCCAGCGCCCGCTTCATCTGCGGGTTTTTGCGCAGCTGGAAACCCACCGAGCGGGCCTTGATTCGCGCCTGGATCTGCGCCAGCTGTTCCCGGTTTTCATCCAGCCACTGCTGCCCGGCGGCATTGATCGCAATCCGCTTCCGGCCACCCTCTTCTTCGGTAATGGTGATAAGCGCCTGATCCTGTAAATAGTCCAGCGTCGGGTAGATCACGCCAGGGCTTGGCGTGTAATGGCCCTGCGTCAGGTTCTCTATCGCCTTAATCAGCTCGTAGCCGTGGCTCGCGCCGTGCGTCAGAATATCCAGAACGACCAGCCGCAAATCGCCATGACCAAAAAATCGTGGCCGACGTCCGCCCCCTTCGTGCTCGTGTCGCATGCTTTTTCCTCAATTTGATATATCTAAACTATATCTTAGATATATTCAGATGCAATCTAAAAGATCTTGCTTTCTTGGTGAATAGCAATCATTATCATTAAAAAATGATTTAGATATATCGTATTCACCTGAGAAGGGCATCAACATGGCATCTACCCGCTATCCTCAACGCGTCCGCAACGACCTGCGCTTTCGCGAGCTGAACGTGCTCCGCGCTGAACGAATCGGCGCAGGGTTCCAGCGCATTGTTTTAGGCGGCGAGGCGCTGGAGGGCTTTAGCTCTCGCGGCTTCGACGACCATACCAAAGTCTTTTTCCCGGCACCGGGCACGGCCTTCGTGCCGCCTGTCGTTACGGATGAAGGCATCGACTGGGGCGACGGAGTGCGCCCGCAGGCCCGCGACTATACGCCGCTGTACGATGCAGAAAATCACGAGCTGGCGCTCGATTTCTTCATTCATGATGGCGGCATCGCCAGCCGCTGGGCGCTGGAGGCGAAGCCTGGCGATAAGTTGACCATCGGCGGTCCGCGCGGATCGCTGGTGGTGCCGGAAGATTATGCCTGGCAGCTGTACGTGTGCGACGAGTCCGGCATGCCCGCGCTGCGCCGCCGCCTGGAAGGCATCGCTAAGCTGCCGGTGCGCCCGGAGATCCACGCCGTCGTTACCGTGGGCGATGCGTCATTCAGGGACTATCTGGCACACCTGAGCGGGTTCAACATCACCTGGGCAATCGGCCACGACGAGCAGGCGGTGGCGGAGCATCTGGCCGCGCTGACCGTGCCGGAAGAGGACTACTTTATCTGGCTGACCGGGGAAGGAAAGGTGGTAAAACGCCTGAGCAGCCAGTTTGAAACCAACGCGATTGATCCGCAGCTGGTGCGTGCCAGCGCGTACTGGCACGCCAAATAATCAGGCTGCGGGATCCAGCCGCGCTTCGCTCACCTGAAGTTCGAGCGAGGCGCGGACGTCGTGCAGCGCTTTCTCCTGCTGGGCAAAATAGGCTTCCATATTGCTGAGCGACGAAACCAGCAGCCAGGATTCCTCCTTCTCAAGCTCGGCCAGCTCGTTCACTAAGGTGTCGATTTGCTCACGCACCTGCGTCATCTTTTTGCGGATGCGCTCCAGGTCGTTCAGCCTGTCGCTCGCCATCAGCGGCTCAAAGCCCTGCTGCAGACGGGCGACCAGCGAGCGAATGGCGTTGACGTCGCCGCGCTGTTTGGCCTGGTTGAGCTGGACCATCATCGCGTTGGCTTCCTCTTTTAAATCGTCCGCAACCAGGTCCGGGTGGCAAAGCTTGCTCGCCTGGCGCCACAGGCGCTTAAGCTCGCTCCGATCTTCTTCTGAAAGATTTTTGCCTTTGCGCAGCCGCACTTCGGCATCGTGGTGCTGCTCGCGATACTTCTCATACTCGTCGCTGGCCTCGTCGCGCGCCTGACGCGCCGGCTCTTCCTCACGCGTTAAGCCGCTCTCCAGCTCCAGCGCTTCGGCAAGCAGGGTGGCAATCAGATGATTTTGCTGCTGAAGCTGCTTGCGTGCCTCCGCCGCCTGAACGGAATCCGCCGGTAGCTCGCGCCAGCGCTGGGTGAGCGTCGACAGTACCTCCACGGCCTGCGCCATGTAGCGCTGGCAGCGGCGGTAATCTTCTGCCCTGCGACGCGCCTCCGCCTGCTGACGCCGCAGGTTCAGCTCCGCGAGCGTTTTGCGCAGGGCGAGGATCTGCTGCATCAGCGGCCCGAGGCGGGAGAAATAGAGGTCGTTAAACTCATCAAGCTGCTGCACCCGGGCGTTACGCCGGTCAATCAGATCGCGCAGGCGCTCTTCCAGGGCTTTGAGTTCCAGCTTGCTGGCCGCCAGCTGCGGGTCGCGCCACTGCGTCACGGCGCGCTGGCGTTGCAGCCAGTCGGTGATGGCGCGCAGGGCCGCGGTGTAATTTTTTTGCTCAAGCGCCACGACGATGGCCAGCAGATCTTCGTCAAACGCTTCGTCTTTAAGGCGTTTCAGCTGGCTCAGGATGATGTCGTCATCTTCCAGCTCAATGGCATTTTTAATGATTTCTAGCCGTTTAATCGGTGTGCTCATGATGCCTTTCGCTATGGCGCTTAAGTAGTTGAGATAAGGTTAATTGTTGTAAACGCTACGGGAAATAATACACATGGATGATGATCGGCGCGACGGGGGATTTCTTTAATAGTGCCCCAGATTTAACCCTGCAAAATTCTGAAAATGCGCCAGAAATATCCTTATTCTCTTTATTGATATTTACACTATTTACTTTTTGAAATAAGTTGCTCGTTTTTTAACAGTCAAGTCTGAAACCGGACTTTGAGCGGAGAGTAAATAGTGTTAGGGAAAACATCAGCACGCACCCTGCTGGCTGCCATCCTGCTGCTGGCGCCAGGCACCGCACTCGCCGCCCTGCTGTCACCGGCCGACCGCAATACCATTCAGCAGCAACAGCAGCAGCTGCTGGACGAGAACCAGCGTCAGCGCGAAGCGCTGGAGCGCAGCGTGGTATTACCGCGTCCCGTCAGGCCAGACGATACCTCTGCGTCAAAGGGGCCGTGCTTCTTCATCAGCCGCATCGAGCTGTCTGGCGCAACCCTGCTTTCGCCTTCTGCTAAAAAGCGGCTGGTCGCGCCGTGGCTGAATCAGTGCCTTGATATTGCCCGCCTTAACACCCTGACCAACGCCGTGTCGGACTGGTACATCAGCCGGGGCTATATCACCAGCCGCGCGTTTCTGACGGAGCAGGACCTCTCCGGCGGCGTTCTCCGGCTTGCGGTTCTGGAAGGCAAGCTCCAGCAAATACGCCTTGAAGGCGTTCCGGCGCGCACCCTGACGATGACCTTCCCCGGCCTTGAAGGCAAGATCCTCAACCTGCGCGATATCGAGCAGGGCATGGAGCAGCTCAACCGGGTGCGCCAGAGGCCGGTTGAAATTGAAATTTTGCCCGGCGACAGGCAGGGCTACTCTGTCGTCAATTTAACGGCTTCGCCAGAGTTCCCGCTAAGCGGATCGGCCAGCTTCGATAACAGCGGGCAAAAGAGCACCGGTACCGGTCAGCTCAGCGGCGCGCTGTACGGCAATAACCTGCTGGGTCTGGCGGATAAGTGGTTTGTCAGCGGCGGGCGCAGCAGTGATTTTTCGAACAGCCACGATGCGCAAAATTTTGCAGCCGGTATCAGCGTGCCCTACGGCTACGGGCTGCTGGACTACAGCTACAGCTGGAGCAACTACCTCAGCACAATCGATAATAACGGTTATCTCTGGCGTTCGACGGGGGATACCGAAACCCACCGGCTGAACGGCTCCTGGGTGCTGTTCCGCAATGGCGATATCAAAACCGGCGTGTCGGCGGGCATCACGCACCGCATCAACCATAACTACCTCGACGATGTTCTGCTGGCCACCAGCAGCCGCAAGCTCTCCAGCTTCTCGCTGGGTCTTAACCACACGCAAAAAATCGCCTCGGGCGTGGCGACCCTGAACCCGACCTTCACTCAGGGAGTACCGTGGTTTGGCGCAGAAGACGATAACGACAAGCATGGCGATGTCCCGAAAGCCGAGTTTCGTAAATGGAGCGTGAACGGCAGCTTCCAGCGCCCCGTGGCGGACAGGCTGTGGTGGCTGACCAGCGTCTACTTCCAGTGGTCGCCGGACCGGCTGTACGGCAGCGAGCGGCTGACGCTGGGCGGCGAAGCCTCCGTGCGCGGCTTTAAGGAGCAGTATATTTCCGGCGATAACGGCGGCTACTGGCGAAACGAGCTTAATTATTCGCTCTTTACGCTGCCGTGGGTGGGCGACGTTGGCGTGCTGGCCGCGCTCGACGGCGGCTGGCTGAAGAAGGACGGTTTTGACCGCTATGCCTCCGGCACCCTTTGGGGGACCGCGCTGGGCATCACCACGGCTAACCGATGGTTAACCAGCCAGTTTAGCGTGGGTACCCCCGTGGATTATCCGGACTGGCTGGCACCGGATCGCCTCACGATCTATTACCGCGTATCAGTGGCTTTCTAAGGGACAGGGATGATGAAACAGGATCAGGTTCGTTTTTCGCAGCGCGCGCTGAGCGCCTTACTGAGCGTGCTGCTGGCAACGCAGCCGCTGCTGCCCGCGATGGCCGCAACCATCACCCCGTCCGGCAACACGCAGATGGACAGGGCGGCCAACGGCGTGCCGGTGGTGAATATTGCCACGCCGAATCAGTCCGGTATTTCCCATAACAAGTACAACGATTACAACGTCGGGAAAGAGGGGATGATCCTCAATAACGCCACCGGGCAGCTCAACCAGACCCAGCTTGGCGGAATCATTCAGAATAACCCCAACCTGAAAGCCGGGCAGGAAGCCAAAGGCATCATCAACGAAGTCACCGGGACTAACCGCTCGAATTTGCAGGGCTATACCGAAGTGGCGGGCAAGGCGGCCAACGTCATTGTGGCGAACCCCTACGGCATTACCTGTAACGGCTGCGGGTTTATCAACACGCCGAATGTAACGCTCACAACGGGTAAACCGGTGCTCGATGCCGGCGGTAAGCTGCAATCGCTTGACGTGACCAAAGGCGCCGTCACCATCGAGGGCGCCGGGCTGGACGGCAGCCAGAGCGATGCGGTATCAATCATTTCTCGCGCCACCGAGATTAATGCCCGGCTGCATGCGAAAGCGTTAACGGTTATCGCCGGGGCAAACCGCGTGGCGGCGGATGGCAGCGTGAGCGGGCTGAAAGGTGAAGGTGAAGCGCCAAGGGTCGCGGTAGACACCGGTGCGCTGGGCGGTATGTACGCCAACCGCATTCATCTTGTCTCAAGCGAAAAGGGGCTGGGCGTTAACCTTGGCAACCTGAACGCGCGTCAGGGCGATATTGCGCTCAACAGCGCCGGAAAAGTGGTGCTTAAAAACACCCTTGCCAGCGGCAGCACCACGGTTACCGCGTCGGAGGTGACGTTAAGCGGCGACCATAAAGCGGGTGGCGACATCAATGTTTCCGGCCAGCAGGCCGTGACGCTCGCTCAGGCCCGTCTTGCCGCCGATAAAAACCTCCAGTTAACCACCAGCGGCACGCTGGCGCAGAACGGCGGGTCGTTCATGGCGGCAGGCGACGCGACGCTTGCGGCAAAAAACCTTACCCAGAGCGCAGATGCTCAGGCGGGCGCCGGCCGTCACCTTGCCGTGAACAGTGCTGAAAACGCGGTACTTAACGGCTCTGCCTCCGCAGGCCAGCGGCTGTCGGTTAAGGGCGGCGAGCTGGTGCAGCGCGGAAATCTCAGTGCCTCAGAGATTGCGCTCAGCGGTAAAACGCTGACGCAGGAGAGCAGCAGCACGACCAGTGCCAGCGGAAATATCACGCTTACCACGTCCGGCCATAGCCAGCTGAACGGCAGCAATGCCGCCGGACGATCCCTCGCCGTCAGCGCGGGTAGCCTCGCTAACCACGGCACGCTTGCAGCCGTTGCGGATAACCGGATTAACACCGGCACGTTCAGCAATACCGGCACCGTTCAGGGTAACGGCCTGACGGTTTCAGGCACCGATATCGTCAGTACCGGCACGCTGAGCAGCGCCTCCACGCTGGACATTACTGCCCGCAATATCACCCTTTCCGGCGACACCGGCGCGAAGGGCAAAACTACCGTGACCGCGAGCGGTAAGCTGGACAACGGCGGCAACCTTCTCAGCGACGACGCGCTTACGCTGAAGGCGGCGCAGATCGTCAACCGCGGCACGCTCTCCGGCACCCGGGAGCTCAGCGCCTCAGCAGGGACATTCACCGCCAGCGAACGGTCGGTTACCCACAGCGATGGGGATCTGACGCTGAACAATACCGATACCGCGCTTGCCGGTGAAACCAGCGCCGGCGGCACCGTAACCGTGCTGGGTGACAGCCTGAAAACCGCCGCCACCGCGCAGACGCAGGGCAGGAACGTCAGCGTGGACGTACAGCGCGCGCAGCTTGAGGGAACTCAGGCCGCGAAAGATAACCTGATCCTCAGGGCTACTGGCAGCCTCAGCCACGCGGGGAAATCGTCGGCGTCAGGGCTTAAGGCTGACGTCGGACATCTCGACAACAGCGGAACCCTGACGGCCTCCTCCCTTACGATTGACGGCGCTGACGTCATTAACGGTGGCCTGATCCACGCCGAAAAAACGCTTTCACTGGTCACCCGCCTGCTGGATAACCGCAGCAGCGGGGTGCTGTACAGCCCGGCGGCGCTGTCGCTTTCGCTCCCAGAACTGAAAAACGCCGGCATTATCACCAGCGACGCCGCGCTTTCCCTGTCCGGTGCAGCCCTGACCAACAGCGGCGAGCTGAGCGGCGCTTCACTTCTCGTTGACTACGACGCGCTGAATAACGCCGCGGGTGGTCTGCTGCTGGCTCAGGGGACAAACCGCATCACCGCGCGGTCTGTGTCCAGCGCGGGCAGCATCGTGGGCAGCACGCTGGCCCTGAATGCCGGGCGCCTCGAAAGTGCCGGTCTGTTACAGGGCGATACCGGCCTGTCCCTGACTGCTGAAGAGATGGATTTACTGGCAGGCTCCCGCACGCTTGCGGCCGGGGATCTGAGCCTTTCAGGTACCACGCTCACCACCGCAGGCCAGCTGCAGGGAGAGAACATCAGCCTCCGTGGTCGCGACTGGAATAACAGCGGAAGTACACTCGCCACCGGCTCGCTTGACGTCTCGGCCAGCGGAACGCTCAGCAATACCGGCGATCTGATGAGCCAGGGCGCCACCACGCTGAATGCCGTCAATACCGTGAATAACGGCAGCCTGCTGTCGGCGGGCGATCTCTCGCTCGCGGGGAATACGCTGCGCAACAGCGGTACGGTTCAGGGAAATCGGGTATCCGCTCATCAGGACAGCATCGCGAATAGCGGAACGATTACCGGGATTGCCGCCCTGACGCTGGCAGCCCGCCTGGAGATGGCGGCGCCGCTGCTGTCGCTGGTCAATGACGCGTCGGGATCGTTGCTGTCAGCGGGCGACGTGTCCGTGACGGGCGGCGATCTGCGCAACGCGGGGCAATGGCAGGGGAAACGGGTATTTATTGATGCGCAGACGCTTACGAACGGCGGTGCGATCCAGGCGGCAGATTTACTGGATGCGCACATCAGCGGCACCCTTACCGGCACGGCCGGGAGCAAAATTACCTCCAATGGCGAACTGGCGCTCTCAGCGCTGACGCTGGCAAACAGCGGACAGTGGATTGCGAAGCACCTCACGCTGAAGGCCGGTTCGCTGGCCAACGGCGGCGAAATTACCGGTGTCGATGCGCTGTCTGTCGCCATGAAACAGGATCTGAACAATCTGGCCGGTGGAAAACTGCTTAGCGCAGGCGCGCTGACGCTTGATGCGGGCAGTACGACCAACGCCGGGCAAATCCAGGGGAAAGCGACCGCCGTTACCGCCGGGCAACTTATCAACAGCGGGCGGCTTCAGGGGGAAGGCCTGACCCTGAACGCCGCCGGGACGCTGAGCAATACCGCCGGCGGCGTGCTGCTGAGTGAGAAGGCGCTGAAGGTGGCGGCTGCCACGCTGAATAATCAGGGGACGATACAGGGCGGCGGGGAGTCCGCGGTGAAAGCCACTACCCGCGTGCAGAACGACGGCAAGGTACTCTCCGGTGGCAGCCTCACGCTGACCGCGCCGGAGCTTACGAACGGCAGCAGTGGGCTGGTACAGGCGGTGAGGCTGCTGCTGGATGTGGTGAATGCGGTGAATGGCGGAAATATCCTTGCAACCGGAAACGCCGAACTGCGCGGCAGCACGCTTGATAACAGCGGCACGCTTCAGGGTGCGGGTTTGCAGGCAAATTACCAAAACGTTACCAACAGCGGAACGGTATTTGGCGCCACTTCGCTTACGGTAAACGGTGACGCCCTTGATAATACCGGGAGCGGTAAGCTCTACAGCGGGGATAATCTGCTGCTGGACGTGCGTAATTACAGCGGCAGTGGTGCTGTAGTTTCCCTGGGCGACGCCACGCTGAAACTGATTAACGCGTTCGCTAACACCGGCACCCTGGCAGCAGGTAAAACGCTGGCTGTCTCATCGCAGAATGCCATGACGAACAGCGGCGTAATGCAGGGCAATGCTATTGCCTTCAGTGCGGGCGGCGCGTTCACGAACAGCGGTACGCTCACCGCCGGAAACGGCAGCAGTACCTTCAGCGCGCAGAGCCTGCTCCTCAACGCGTCCGGCTCGCTTCAGGCGGGCGGAGATGTGCAGCTTACCTCACGTGAAAATATCACCGTTAACGGCTTCACCGGCACGGCGGGCAGTCTGACGATGACGGCCGCCGGTACGCTGCTTAACACGGCGCTGATTTATGCGGGTAGCAACCTGATGTTGTTTGCCGACCGCATCCATAACAGCTGGGGGGATATCCTGGCGGGTGACAGTCTTTGGATGCAGAAAAACACCTCCGGCATAGCGAATACGGAGATTACTAATACCTCCGGGAACATCGAAACCCTTCGGGGCGATATCACCATGAAGACCGGACAGCTGCTGAACGAGCGGGATGGTTTTTTTGCAAACACAACGACCACCAGTAACCCTTCAGCCATTAGCGGAATGGGCGGCGTTACCATTGAGGTACCGCTTTCTCTGATGCCTGACGGTAGTTATGGCTATTTCATCCGTGAAGTTGAAAATCAGCACGGCACGCCCTGCAACGGTCATGGCGCGTGTAACATCACGATCGATAAGCTTTACTACTACGCACCGTTTGCTGAAAACGCGACGCAGCATTTTCTGAACAGCCAGACCGTCACAACGGTGATCGGCGGTGACAATCCCGCCGGGCGTATTGCCGCAGGCAAAAACCTGACGGCTCAGGCCGGAGTGCTGGAAAACAGGGCCAGTTCCATCCTGGCAAATGGGGATATAACTCTCACGGGTAACCATTTGAATAACCAGAGCTGGCAGACGGGCACAGACAATACGTATCTGGTCTACCGCTATGACCCAAAAGGAACGTACTGGAACGGAAATTATGCGACCGGCAAGCTCGAGGAGTTAGGGCCACGACTCCCGGAGTTTGAAAATGACACCATAAAATTTACGCTGGATGGACAGGCAAAAGACTTTACGCCTGGCGAAACGTATTATTCGACGATCGTGGCTGGTGGCAACGTGGATCTCAGCTTTGCCAGCACCATTAATAATGGAACCACCACAGCCCATGCCGGAAGTTTTAGCCCTGAGATAGCGCCACCCGAACTGAATACGTTAAGTCAGCAGAATATCAGTGGCGCACTGACGAAGACGGAACTGCTGGACGCGGGATCCGTAGCGATCGACTCCCCTCAGTGGCGTGATGCGGTGAACGACGCCCTGAAAGACATCTCCGGCGGTTCATCACTTTCCGATCAAAACGGCAGCAGCGGTAACTACCCGCTACCGTCCGGCAATAGCGGCTATTTCGTGCCGTCCACCGATCCCGACAGCCCGTATCTGATTACGGTAAACCCGAAGCTTGATGACCTCGGCAATATGGACGACAGCCTGTTTGACGGACTGCATGGCCTGCTCGGCATAAAGCCCGGCGACGCACCGCGTGAAACCAACACCGCGTACACCGATCGGAACCAGTTCCTCGGCTCGGCCTATTTCCTCGACAGGCTCGGCCTGAACCCGGATCGCGACTACCGCTTCCTCGGCGACGCGGCATTTGATACCCGCTACGTCAGCAACGCGATTCTGAACCAGACCGGCAGCCGCTATATCAACGGCATCGGCTCCGATCTCGATCAGATGCGCTACCTGATGGACAGCGCCGCAGAACAACAGAAAACGCTGGGGCTGAAATTTGGCGTGGCGCTCACGGCGGCCCAGGTTGCCGCGCTTGACCACAGCCTGCTGTGGTGGGAAGCGGCAACCATCAACGGCCAGACGGTGATGATCCCGAAAGTGTACCTGTCGCCGAAGGATGTCACCGTTCACAGCGGCAGCGTCATCAGCGGCAATAACGTCCAGCTGGCGGGCGGCAACGTTATCAACAGCGGCAGTACGATCGTGGCGCAGAATGGCCTGTCCATTGACAGCAGCAACAGCCTGAGCAACCTCAACGCCGGGCTGCTGAGCGCAGGCGGCGGGCTGAACCTGAGCGCGCTGGGGGACATCAACAACATCGGCTCCACCATCAGCGGTAAAACGGTAGGGCTGGAGAGCGTCACGGGCAGCATTAACAACGTTACCCGCGCGCAGCAGTGGAACGTCGAAGCGGGCAATGTGCGTTTTAGCGGCACGGATGTGGGCAGGGTAGCCTCTATCACCGCCACCGACGGGCTGACGATGCGCGCCGGACAGGATATCAACGTGACCGGCGCAAACGTGTCGGCGGGCGGCAGCCTGGCCATGGCGGCGGGGAATGATATCAACATCACCGCCAACGAGATTGCGACGAGCGAGGGACGTGCCGGGCGCAACCGCGCGACAACGGAGACGGCGTCCGTCACGCATCAGGGCAGCACCCTGAGCGCTGGCGATGACCTCACCCTGCAGGCAGGTAACGATGTGAATGCCCGTGCGGCAGCAATGGCTGCGGAAGGCGATGTGGGGATTCAGGCCGGTCGGGACGTGAACCTGCTGGCGGAAGCCAGCTCGCAGAGCGCGAGCCGCCGTGAGAAGAAAAAAACCGTTATCGACGAATCCGTACGCCAGCAGGGAACGGAGATTGCCAGCGGAGGCAACACCACGATCCTTGCAGGGCGTGACGTGACCGCGCAGGCGGCTGACGTGACGGCGCAGGGCGATATCGGCGTGGCGGCAGGCCGCGACGTGAACCTGACGACGGCAACGGAAAGCGATTACCACTTCCAGGAGCAGACGAAGACCAAAAAAGGATTCCTCAGCAAAAAGACCACCCACACCATCGAGGAAGACAGCGCGACGCGGGAGAAGGGATCGCTGCTGAGCGGCGACAACGTGACGGTATCGGCGGGCAACAACCTGCGGGTGTTAGGTTCGGCGGTCGCCGGAGACGGCGACGTGGCCCTGTCCGCAGGCAACAACGTGGACATCGTGGCGGCCACCAACACCGACACCTCCTGGCGCTTTAAGGAGACCAAAAAGTCCGGCCTGATGGGCACGGGCGGCATCGGCTTTACCATCGGCAGCAGCAAAACCACCCACGACCTTCGCGAGCAGGGCACGACCCAGAGCGAGAGCTTCAGCACCGTCGGTTCAACGGGCGGCAGCGTCAGCATTACGGCAGGCAAACAAGCGCATATCGGCGGGGCGGATATCATCGCGCAGAAGGATATCAGCCTGACCGGCGACAGCGTGGTGATTGAGCCGGGCCATGATAAACGCACCCGCGATGAGACCTTTGAGCAGAAGAGCAGTGGGCTGACGGTGGCGCTGTCGGGGGCGGCGGGGAGCGCGGTGAATAATGCGGTCACCACGGCACAGAGCGCGAAGCAGAGCAGCGACTCACGTCTGGCGGCACTGCAGGGTACGCAGGCGGCGCTGTCCGGCGTACAGGCCGGTCAGGCCGTGGCGCTGGACCAGGCGAAGGGCGACTCTGACAAACGCAATAACAACACCATCGGCGTCAGCGCGTCGATTGGATCACAGTCGTCCAAATCCTCATCGCATATGGAGAGCGAGACGACGACAGGCAGCGCCCTGAGCGCGGGCAATAACGTCACGATAAAGGCTACCGGAAACGACATCACCGTAGCGGGCAGCCAGATTAAGGCCGGGAAGGACGTACGGCTTGATGCAGCGCGGGACGTCAACCTGATTGCTTCGCAGGACACGCAGCAGACAACGAGTAAAAACAGCAGCAGCGGTGGCAGCCTGGGTGTCGGGGTGGGTGTCGGCTCCGGTGGGGCGGGCATCAGCATCTCGGCGAACGTCAACAGCAGCAAGGGGCACGAGAAGGGTAACGGCATCTGGCAGAACGAGACCACGGTGGATGCAGGTAACCGCGTGACCATCAACAGCGGGCGTGACGCGACGATTGCCGGGGCGCAGGTGAGCGGCGAAGCCGTGGTAGCGGATATCGGGCGCGACCTGACCATTGCCAGCACCCAGGACAGCGACCACTACAACAGCAAGCAGAACAGCGTCAGCGGCGGCGTGGGGTACACCTTTGGTGCAGGAACGGCATCTGGCAGCATCAATGTCAGCCGCGACAAAATGACCAGCGACTTTGACTCGGTGCAGGAGCAGAGCGGGCTGTTTGCAGGCAGCGGCGGTTTTGATGTGACGGTAGGCAACCATACGCAGCTCGACGGCGGGGTGATTGCTTCCACGGCGACGGCGGATAAAAATCGCCTCGAAACGGGGACGCTGGGCTTCAGCGATATCCATAACCAGGCGGACTTTAAGACGGAGCACCAGGGCGCAGGCATCAGTTCGGGCGGCAGCATCGGCGAGCAGTTTGCCGGGAACATGGCGAACGCTCTGTTGGCCGGAGGCGGTAACAGTGGCCATGCGGAAGGTACGACGCAGGCGGCGGTGAGCGAGGGGACGCTCATCATCCGCGATAAGGAGAACCAGAAGCAGGATGTGGCTGGCCTGAGCCGCGATGCGGAGCATGCGAACGGCAGCATCAGCCCGATATTTGACAAGGAGAAGGAGCAGCAGCGCCTGCAGGAAGTGCAGCTGATTGGTGAGATAGGCTCGCAGGCGGTGGATATTGCGAACACGCAGGGGGAGATAAACGGGCTGAATGCAGGCAGAAAAGAGCTTGCAGATAAAGGGATAACCGAGCCGGGGGCGGATGCCAGCGACGAGGCTAAAGCCGCATATCAGAATGCCCTTCGCGCGACCGGTGCGTATAAGACCACGACGGCGAAATACGGCACGGGCAGCGACCTGCAGCGGGGTATCCAGGCGGCGACGGCCGCGCTTCAGGGGCTGGCGGGCAGCGACCTGACGGCAGCGCTGGCGGGGGCATCGGCACCGGAGCTGGCAAACTATATCGGACATGGTTCCGGGCTGAGCGATGAGGCTGCGGTGGTGGCGCATGCCATCCTGGGCGGCGCCGTTGCGGCGCTGCAGGGGAACAATGCGGCAGCGGGGGCTGCGGGCGCGGCGACCGGTGAACTTGCGGCGAAGGCGATAGCGGGTATGCTGTACCCTGACGTCAAAGATTTGTCGAAGCTGAGCGAGGAGCAGAAGCAGACGGTCAGTGCGCTGGCAACGATATCGGCCGGGATGGCTGGCGGGCTTGCTGGAGACAGTACTGGAGCAGCGGTGGCCGGGGGGCAGGCAGGGAAGAATGCGGCGGAGAATAACTCGCTGGCACTGGTTGCCAGAGGTTGTGCGGTTGCTGCGCCCTGCCGGACGAAGGTCGCAGAGCAGTTGTTGGAAATCGGGGTCAAGGCCGGTATTACTGGCGCCGTGGCGAAAACACTTGCCGACAAGCTGACTGCTGATGAACTGGATCACCTTGTTACCCTGGAAATGATGGGCAATGATGAGATCACCAGTAAATATCTCAGTTCGCTTCAGGATAAGTACGGTTCCGGGAGTGCTTCGAATCCGAATATTGGCAAGGATCTGACGGATAGTGAGAAAGCAGAACTGGGCGGTGCGGGTTCAGGCACTCCGGGAGGCTGGGAGCCGCAGGACGAGGAGAATGCGCGGAATAATGAAGCCCATAGTTCAACGAATGGGAAGAATTTAAATTCTGAATTAGTTGGTAAAGAAATTGCGGGAGGGCATGCTTTTGAGAAACACGTCCTTCAGCAAGGAGAGTTTACAGGCCTGGGTATAAGGACAAGGTCTCAGTTTGCACAACACATTGAAAATGTTGTTAAGAATCCTACGTCTACCAAAGAGTTGAGTAATGGTCGTTCGGCTTATTGGGATCAATCTACAGGTACTGTTGTAATTCGTAATCCAAAAGCATCTGATGGCGGAACGGCGTTTAGACCGGTAAACGGTAGGGCATACTTCGATAATTTAAGGTGATGAATGGACGTAATATCTGTTGCAGGTAAACAAGCTCAATTAACTATTGGTGAGAATGAGCTATTAATCCTGAATTCAGCTCTGAATGAGATTTGTAATGGTATCTCTGTTCCTGAGTTTGAAACCAGAATAGGGGCTTCTAAAGAAGAAGTCTGTACATTACTTGATGAAATAGGCCGCATTCTAGACAATATGAACGCTTAAAAAGGATCCCGGCCACCGGGCCGGGATCGTTCTCTCAGGCTTTAATCGAAATTTCCGTATCTGCGCTGGATCACTGACAGATTGTTGACATTTAACGGCCGTGGATAATGCAGAATGCAGGGAAACGCCAAATTAGGCCTGAACTAAGTATGAAAGAGCGGTAAGCGTAAGCAAGTAGAAGGATATTCTCCTTCATTATTTTATCTCAAGGAAAGAAAATGAAAGTAACAACATTCACAGTAACTACTTTACTATTCGTTGTAGCGCTAACCGGTTGTGCCAGCAAAATAAAACCTGAAACAGTAACCTCTTCCAATGGTAGTTCAATTGAGATTATGGCTGTATCAGCACAGGCAGATCTTAACAATAATCGTATTGCAGATAATTCACTGCGCGTAGTTACTCCGAATCATAACGCTGTTGGAAAAGGGTTGGCCGTTTTATCTGTGTTAACCGGAAATATAAACCCCAGCAGTTTTGATAAAGAAAATTATAAAGGGGAAAGCATCGAGTCGCTCAAAAACCCTACTGATACCTATCTCATTCAAGGTGCAAAGAAAAGTATCAGTAAGTGGATGGACTCCCAATCTAGCGGGTATATTTATAAAGAACAACTTTATATTGGCCATGCTACCTGGGCATTGATTTTTAAAGATGCTACAGCAGCAAATCCCCTTTATCAGCTGAAATATAAGGTGATTTTCTATAAGAAACCTGAGGGTGGAAGTATGTTTTCTGCGTATACTGTAGCTGAATGTTCTCCAGTTCCTGTGGAAGCGAGTCTTTCAGAATGGGAAAGCGAGAATTATAAGAAGGTGACTGTTGAAACCCAGAAATATATGGATGCGTGTATCCTTGAGCTAAATAACCAACTCCCGCGTTTGCTGAAAAAGTAGCATCTGTATTAAAAAACATCCCGGTTTTAACGCCGGGATGTTATCTCTTAAACGTCATTTACTCCTTCTGAATCACCGGTGCATTCCTCAAATTACTCAGCGCTCCTGAAAAGTTTTTAACACCGTGCCACTTTCTTTTTTATTGATATCATCACGCTCATGTCTTCAAGGTATCCCGTTGATCGAACGTGCATTTGCGAGCCACCTGGTTCTAAAAAATAATTATGTGAATGGCGAAGTGGCTTCGAAAAATATCATTGAATTAATGTTCCTGCGTACGCGCTGAAATCGCTTTATTAGCTGTTTCACCCACTCTCATTACCCGTTGCCGCGCTTGTTCGCAGGTGTCTTTCAGCTTACCCAGCCCGCTACGCTCCGTTTGCCATAAAAATCCTAAAATGTGTAATTTGCCAGCGACATCACTTTATCCTACTCAGGATTATTCATCTTCCATGTTAAAATACGTAGCAAACAACATTGTTAAAGGACAAACGATGAATATGAAGCTTTCCTTTTTTTGCGAAGATACGGGTTACAGTAAAAAGGATTCTCCTTTATGGACAGATGTCTGCGATGCGCTTCACCAGCTCAGGACAAATACTGGAAGCATCAATATTGAAGACGTTGATAATCAAAAAACGCTCAGCATACATTCTGATGGTAAGCATTTTCTGCTCTCCTTAATTGATGGTAAGGACGATAAAACAAAAATAAAAAGCATTCAAAGGTCCTGTTTTGAAAGGAAAATAAGCTTTGCTTCGCCTGTCTCCTGGAACCGTCCTCGTGACCTGACGGGGGATTTCGATTTTGTGACTGATGTGTCCAGAACCTTTTTCATTACGGGTAGGTTTAGTGATTATCTGCATTAAAAACAGCCCGTTTATATCAGTTTTTTTATTTTGAGCGCATTGCTGAGATTATTATGAATAATGCGCAATTGATAACGATTTTGTATTAGTTGAGACTGCAATACTGCATCATCCCACCTTTCGCCGTATCGGTAGCTTACCTCTTCCTCGGATTTTCTGAATTATTCTCAAACCAGACAAACCTTCTGCGGATTCATCACATGATAGGCTATGGTATACACCGCGTTATGGAGCCGTTAATGCCTAAGGAAAGAATAAACAATAATGACGAAAATACTGCTCGTGGATGACCATCCGGCAATCTGCTTTGCCCTCAGGGTGCTGCTGGAAAAAAATCCGGATTTTACCGTGACGACATCCTCCGGCGAGAACCTGCTGGCGCTGCTGCACCGGGAGCAGCCGTCGCTGTTGATCCTCGACCTGGAGCTCAAAAATGCCGACGGGCTGGATCTTCTTCCGCGCATCAAGCACCACTTCCCTGCGCTCAGGGTGCTGGTTTACACCAACCAGCCAGCGGGGGTCTACGCGCTGCGTACGCTGAAGGCCGGGGCGAGCGGGTTTATCAATAAAAGCCTGGCGCTGGAGCGCGTCGAGCCTGCCTGTCAGCTGCTGCTGGACGGCTATCACTGTTTCCCGGAAGAGACGTTCGCGAAAGCCGCAGAGGCTACTGAGGTAAAACCTGACGCCCGGGCGCTGCTGTCGCGTTTCTCCGATCGTGAAATTGCGGTGCTGAACTATCTGAAGCAGGGGAGTAGCAACAAGGAGATTGCCGACCGGCTGGCGCTCAGCAATAAAACCATTAGCACCTATAAGGCGCGAATGATGAAAAAAAGCGGCGTTACCCATTTTGAACAACTTTTCGATCTTCTTGATACCCCAGGGTCAAAGACGTGAGAGCCGTTACCTTTATCCTGCTTTTTTGCCTTGCATTCACCGCATGCGCCGCGCAGCAGGAAGCAACTCTTCGCCTGCTGGCACGAAGCCATGAAAAGGTGATCGAGCCGGGACTCAGCGGCAGCGAATGGCGCTGGGTGCGCGAGCATCGCAACATCCGTATGGCGGTCTGGGAGCCGATGATGCCCCCTTACGACATCACCACCGGGCTGAACGATTACGGCGGTATCAATGCGGATTTCACCGGGCTGGTGGCGGAAAACCTCGGTATCGAGATTGACGTTGTGCGCTATCCGACCTATGACGATGCCCTGGCCGCGCTGCGGGCAGGCAAGGCCGATTTTATGCCCCAGGCCGGGAGGCAACAGCAGAAACAGGGGCTGATGCTGAGCGTGCCCTACAGCGACAACATTGCGGTTGAAGTGATTAACACCGATGCCTCGCCCGATGAGCCGGTGAAAAGGATCGCCGTTTCCCCTGTCTACAGCAGCAGCGAGGTGCTGGCCCGCTATCCGGGCGCCAGCATCGTTAAATTCTCCTCCACCCGGCATGCGCTGGAGGCGCTGGCCTTTCGCAAAATCGATCTGTTCTTCAGCGATGCGATCACCGCGCGCTACCTGGCGAGCCAGTCTGCTTTAAGCAATCTCAGCATTCGCCCGGTGGCGGACACGTTCGATGCCTCGGGTTTCTCGTTCGCCGCGATGCCGAAGATGGCGGTCTGGATCGCGATTCTCGACAAGATGCTGATGGCGCTGCCGGAGAACGCGGGCGTGGAGATCCACCGTCGCTGGAGCGGAGGGATCCCGCTCTCACTCAGCGAGGAGCCACCGCCCTATACCTCGCTCGAACATAAATGGATCAAAGAACATTCCCGGATCCGCGTCGCGGTGGCGCAGGATAATGCCCCGATAGCCTTTTTCAACGAGCGCGGGCAGCTGCGGGGCATCCTGGCGGATCTTCTGACCGCGCTGCGCCTGCGCACCGGGTTTACCTTTGAAATCCGCCGTTATCCCAGCCAGGAAGCCGCCTTCAGGGCGGTTAACCGGGGTGAGGCCCAGCTGATTGCCGGCGTGACTCAGGAGGGGATCTGGCAGGCGGATCTCCTGACTACCCGAACCTGGCTGTATAACTCCTGGGTTATGGTTGGGCGCGCGCTTCCCGGAAAGGAGGTGCTTCAGCCACGCGTGGTGAGCCTGCGCGGTGAGGCGCCGGACGGCTGGCTTGGCAGGCAAAACAGCGGGCAGACGGCGAAGGTCGATACCTGGTGGCAGGGGTTTAACAGCGTGCTGAATGATAAAAACGACATGATGGTTGTGCCGCTTATCATTGCAAATGCCCAGCTCAGCCGTAAAGAATTTGCCTCACTGAAAATATTAGCCAGCATTGATGCCGAGCCGCTGCGCTTTGCGTTTGGCGCGTCGCGGGAGGCCTGGCCGCTGATCGGCATTCTGAATAAAGCGCTGATCAACATCCCGCCCGAGGATCTCCATGCCCTGACGCGTGGCGGCAGTACGGGCAATGTGTTTGCCTCTGTGTCGGCGTCCGCGCTGTCGAAGGCGTGGGCGGTGACGTTCATCCTCGCAGGCACGGCGCTGCTGGCGCTGGCGGCAGGGTGGATTTATCGTCGGCGGCGCATCCGGCAGGCGCGCATCCGGAAGCTTATTCAGACGCTGCGCGCGGCGAAGCATCGCGCAGAGCGGGCCCGTCGCGGAAAAAGCGCCTTTCTGGCCACCATGAGCCATGAAATCCGCACGCCCGTCAGCGCCATCATCGGCATGCTGGAGCTGGTGATGAAACGCCCCGACAATGCCCCGCAAAACCCGCAGTCGATACGGGTTGCCTGGGACGCGGCGCAGTCGCTGTTGCTGCTTATCGGGAATATCCTTGATGTGGAGCGGATTGCGTCCGGCCGTCTGGTGCTTCGCCCGGAGCGCGCTTCGCTTCGAAATCTGATAGAAGGCACCGTGTCGCAGTTTGAGGGGCTGGCCGCCCGGAAATCATTGAAGCTGCTGCTGGAAATAGATGCGGCCCTGAAAGGGGACGTATTGACAGACGTGATGCGTTTTCGCCAGATCGTCACCAACCTGCTGGGTAACGCCATAAAATTCACCGACCGCGGTCAGGTGATGCTGCGCGCGCAGCCGCAATGGCAGAACGGCGAGTTTATGCTGCTGGAGCTGACGATAGCAGACACCGGCGAGGGCATGGACGACGAGACGCAACGGCGCCTGTTCCGGCCTTTTAGCCAGGGAGAGAGCCGCAACAGGGCTCAGGGCAGCGGGCTGGGGCTCTATATTTGCCGCCAGCTCGCGGACATGATGGAAGGGGATCTCACGCTGAACAGCGTGCCGGGCGAGGGGACTACGGTCACGGTAACGCTCAGGCTGCCCGTCATGGCCGCACTGCCGGAGAAAGAGGCTAAGGCTTCTGTCCCGCCCGGCAAACGCGCTGCGTTGAGCGTTATGGTGGTAGACGATAATCCGGCTGGGCGGATGCTGCTTGCCCAGCAGCTTGAGTGGCTGGGGCATGGCGTCACCCAGTTCGACAGCCCGAAAATGCTGATCGAGAGCCTGGCAACCCGACGGCCGGACGCGGCGATCGTGGACTGCAATATGCCGGAAATGAGCGGCTATGCCCTGTCGCGCATCATCAGTGAACGTTACCCGGACGTCGCGGTGTTTGGCATGACGGCGGACGCGCGCGAATCCGTCCGGGATGAGGCCCGGGAAGCAGGGATGCGCGACTGTATCTTCAAACCGGTCACGCTCGCGGCGCTGGAAAACCTGCTCGCCTCCCTGATCCCGTCCGGGAATTCCCCTGCGGTTGTTCATCCCTCCCTGACGCTGCCCGCGGCGCTGCTGGACGGCAAGCATCTGGCGACGTTTCTGGATCTTCAGATAACCGTGCTGGAGGAGACGCTGCGCGATATCGCGCTGTGGCGAGACGATCCCGGCACGCCATTGACCGAAACGCTGCACCGGCTGCGGGGCGGTATTCAACTGCTCGGAATGCCGGCGCTGGAAGCTCGCTGCCTTGAGCAGGAGCAGGCCGTTAGCCGTGACGGTATCCGTCAGCTTGAGGAGGATATTCAGGCCCTGAAGGGCGCATTACAGCACTGGCGCGAGACGGGACTACACCCGGGCAAGACCGTCCTACAGCAGAATGAGGACGGGCGTACAGCGTAAGCGTCCCGCCCGCCGGGGTACGCTTTGATTCGAGGACATTCACGCATAAAGGAGATATCCCAATGAAAAAACTCGTATCCGCGCTGGCCGTTATTGCCGCTGTTGGCATGTTCACCTCCGCACAGGCGGCAGAAAGCTGCTCCGCGAAAGCCGCCGCGCTGGAAAAAGAGATCCGTATTGCCCAGCAGTACGGTAATACCTATAAAGTTAACGGCCTGAAAAAGGCGCTGGCTGAAGTTAAAGCGCACTGTACCCCGGCAAGCGTGCTGGCTGACGCGCAGAAGGACGTGAAGAAGCTGGAGAAAAAGCTGGCCGAGAAGCGTGAAGATATTGCCGAGGTTCAGGCTGACCTGCGTGAGGCGAAAGCCAAAGGTGACAGCAAGAAAGTGGCAAAATATCAGCGCAAGCTGGCAGAGAAACAGAGCGATCTGAGCAACATTCAGCAGGATCTGAACCGCGCACGCGCCGCGCTTGCATCCCTTCAGAAATAACGTTTTTATCTGAAAAAGGTGAGGAGGCTTCTGCCTCTTCACCTTTTTGCGCTGCCTGCCACCATGACGTTACTCCGTCTTTTCTGCTTTATGCTGCTGTTCGCGATGGCAGAAAGTCGCGCGGGCAGCCAAAAGACGTGGGTGATCCTCAATAACCTCTATAAGGGCGCGATTTCGCTTGATGTTGCAGCCTCCGGCCCTTGCCTCAGCCAGCCGCTGCTGGAGGAGTGGGGCGTGCGTAACGCGGTGCTTGCGCGTCTGGGCTGGGATGCCAGAGGTTGTCTGACGCCGCAGTCTGCGGAGCAGTTTAACCTCAAATACTGGTACCGCCCGCAGGCGCAGCTCCTGACGCTCCTGTTCCCGGACGAGGCCATCAGCCCTCAGCAGAATGGCGTCAGCACCAGCCGCTGGGATGACGGCATCAACGCGCTGTTTATCAACTATCGTCTGGATGCGGACAATAGCCTGGCGCAGTACGACTGGGAGCGTTCCGGCACTGACGCCACGCTGAGCCTGGACAACGGCCTTAACGTGGGGCCCTGGCGGCTGCGTTATCAAAACACCTTCTGGCGTGAAAAAGGGGGCCACCACGGCTCGTACAGCAACGCGATGTCGCTCTGGCGCAGCATTACGCCGCTGCGTTCGCGGTTGACCTTTGGCGACGGCAATACCTCTTCAACGCTCTTCGACAGCCTGGCGTTTCGCGGTGCGTCACTCGCCAGCGACGAGGCGATGTACCCCGACAGCTGGCGACCCTATTCGCCTTGGATCAACGGCTATGCCCGCACGGAGGCTGAAGTGACCATCCATCAGAACGGCGTACGCGTTTACCGTATTCACGTTCCGCCCGGGCCGTTTACCATTCGTGATTTTTATCCACCGGACCCGGACGGCAACCTGGAAATGACGATTCAGGAGAGCGACGGAACGGAGCGTACCCGCCTGCTGCCCTATTCGAGCATGCCCAATCTGTTGCATCACGGGCTCTTTAGCTACGAGCTGGCCGCCGGCCGCTACAGGCCTTTTCACGGTATCGACAGGGATAAGGACCGCTTCTGGCAGAGCACACTCTCGTGGGGGATTGCCCCGCATGTCACCGCGTTTGCCGGGCTACAGCAGGGAGAGCACTACTTCAGCCATGTCGCAGGCTTTGGCGGAAACTTAGGGCTGTGGGGCGCCTTTTCCGGCGATGTCACCGCGGCTCGCTATACGCAAAATGAAGCCACCCTGCGCGGCAGGGTCTGGCGCCTGCGCTATGCCAAAGCCTTTTTCACGACCGAAACCAGCCTCACCGCTCAGCTCCAGTGGTATCCGCGCGGCGGGCAGTACCGTTCGCTGGAAGAAAAAATCGCGCGGGCTGAACTGCTCCGGTACGGCTGGGACGATGACCTCACCCGGCGGGCGCTTCGCGGGCAGCTGGAGCTTAATCAGAATTTTGGCGAGGACGCGAGCATGAGCCTGTCGTGGCACTGGCTAAAGTCACGCGAGCCTGACGCGGGCAGCGCGGGAGTGACGCTGAGCCTGGACGCAACCTTGCGCAACGTGGATTTAAGCGTATACGGCGGCTATGAGCGCTACGGCAAAAACCCGGATGAAGCCACGGTGGGGATCAACATCAGCGTGCCTTTATCCCTGTGGGGCGCGACGAGCAATGTCGGCTATATCACCGAGCTCGCCAGCCGGGGGGAAGATAGCCATGGGGTGAACGTATACGGGTCGGCGCTGAGTGATTACAGCCTGCGTTACGATCTCCAGGCGACACATACCGTACACCGCAATGACGAACTCTCTGCGAGCCTGGGCTATCAGTACAACGCGGGCGAGCTGAATCTCAGCATGGTGCGCGGAGGAACGCGCCGTGATTATCATGCCGACGCCAGCGGCAGCATTCTGGTACACGCTGACGGCGTAACGCTGGGGCAGCAGCTCGGCAGCACCGCAGCGCTGGTGGACGTGCCGGACACGCCGGGAATTGGTTTCTATAACCAGTTTGGCTCAACAACCAATGCCAGCGGCGAACTTCTGGTGAGCTACCTGACGCCATGGCGGGTAAACCGGATTACGGTCGATAGCCTGAGCCTGCCGGAAAATACCGCGCCGGATGTGACGGAGCTGGAATCAGTCCCGACCGATGGCGCGATCGTTCTGCTGCGTTTCCCTCAGCCTGTTACGCATTCCAATAAAGCTGAATGACATCAGGAACGGGTCAAATCTCTACGTAAAACTACCAGGTCATGCACGTATTCATCCCAATAGTTTGCCCTTTCGGGACTGCTTATGATTCGTCTCACTGACTGTTTTTCCTCGCATCGGCGAACGAGGGTTCGACGAGCGGAATATTTTTTCAACGGAGCGTAGATGAATATGAAAGCTATCCTGGTCGCCCTGCCGGTTGCGATGCTCCCGGCTACCGTTCTGGCGGCAAACGCTGAGGAAGGGTATTACGGTTCGGCAAAATACCTGCAAACTGAACAGCATGCAAAGGAGATGGATACCAGCGCGCGTCCGGGCGTCGGCCAGTTTGTGGGCGGTAAAGAGAAAGAGCACCTTGATGGCGCGGCGATTGCCGCAGGCTATCAGTTCGGTAACGGCTGGCGTGCAGAAGGTGAATACACCTTTAAGCAAAAGACGGAGTACACCAGCGGCTCCAGCACGTTCGCGAACAGCTACAACCATCTGCAAACGGAAGCCGAGCGTCTGATGCTCAACGTTTATCGCGATTATGAACTGGGCTACGGCGTCTCTGTTTACGGTACCGCAGGGCTTGGCGTGAGCAAGATTAAAGCGGGCGGCTGGCAGGGCAACCCTGGCCGTGAATACGGCTCAACCACCCAAAGCAACCTGACCTACGCGTTAGGAGTGGGGATAAGCTACACGCCGGTTGAGCGTCTGTATGTCGATCTGGGCTATCGCTATATCGATATGGGGAAAATCGAGAGCGGATATAACAATTTTACAAACGCGCGAGGCTTAAAAGATGAGCAGATGAAAGCGCATATTGTCTCTGACGAATTTACGCTGGGTATGCGTTACGTGTTTTGACCGGGTGCGGTAAAACAGGGCCAACGCCGTAGAAATGCGGGGTTGGCTTTTTTATGACGAGCAGGTACCTGCACGTTATCAGTTCACCTCGCTGTAAACACCCACCACGCGACCTACCGTTTTGATCTCGCCAATCACGCATTCAAATGGAATCTTTCCACCCGCGACGTGGAGTTTTTTACCCGGCAGGAGCGTCAATTCGCGGATGCTGGCGGTACCTTCAATCTCGACCAGCCACAGCCCGTCGGTTAACGACGCGTCTTTTTCAACGAAGTGAAGTTTTCCCTCCGCCCGGACGGCGACGCCTCGAGTGAGCGGCTTGCTGAAGAAATGGGAGTCGATACTCAAAGTAGTATTTTCTTCCAGTCGACCATCACTAAGAGTGAATAGCGCAACCGATAAGGGATCCCCTTCGGTTGGCTGACCTTCAAACTGAGAACCTTGCCCGGTCATCAGCCAGCGAAGGCTGGCGCCGGTATCCAGCGCGCACTGAACCGCAAAATCGTAAGAGACTGTGCCGCGCGCGTAGCGGTTCTGAAGCGAGCTGGCAGCGATATTAAAGTGCCGGGCAAGCTGGATTTTCTGCGTGAAACCATATACCTGACAGATTCTATCGAGTAACTCTTCATTATTCACTTGAGAATCCAAGATCAAAATATATTCCTTTGGGTGTTTACTAATACTCATTTGGGTATTAGTATCATTACAAATTCGGGCAATCAGCGGCAGGCGTTGGCAAACAGAGGCTAATGATTGCAGACAGTATCAAAATGGGAATCATGCAGCATGGCTTCTGAAATCGCAATCATCAAACGGCTGAAAAAGCCGTGCTCTGCCCGTTTTCAGCGCAAAAGTATGGGTGAATTTACACGAGGGGAGATATGGCGATAGAAGCTGCCCGTGCAAGGGTTCCACTTAGCGTGGGAGCGCGTCTTCGCGGGCTTAACCACGTTGCTGAACTGCGCGCCCGATACGGGAGCGATAGCGGAAAAGAGCTGGCGCGGTTTATGGCCGAACTGCGCGATAAGCGCGATCCCTGTTTTGAGGAGAACAGCAGGGCGCTGGCCGCCATCTTTTTCCTGGCGAGGTTGCCCGTCGCCCGCCATGAGTGCGATATCAGCGAGCTGACGACTGAAGAGAAAAGGGCGTTGATTACCGCCATGAACCATTTTCGTGCTGTTGTGAGTTTATTTCCTGAACGGCTGACCATGCCGGTGTAACCCAACCAAAAACCTAATGGCGTAAACCCGCCGGGCATTCTGTTGCCTGAAATCAAGGAGACGCGTGATGCGAAACAGTGAAAACCGCTTTTATTCAACCGGAAGTGAAGAACTGAAACGCCTGCTGATGGAGGCAAAAACTGAGGAACGATGCGCGCGAGCCCGCGCGGTCTCCCTGCGCCTGGAGGCGCTGGCGAGCCATATTTTTAAAACCGGTATGAGCGGAGAAGACGTTGCCGAACTTCTGTGCCACGAGGCGGCCCGCTACGAGCGCGAAGCCCAGGAGATGCACTGATGGCCGATTATATCGATCTTGCGCAGGCGCGCGAGCAGGAAGACAGAGAGCGGCACATACATCACGCCCGTAGACGGCCCGCATCGCCTTCGCGTTTCCTCTGCGAGGACTGCGAGGCCCCGATACCGGAGGCGCGTCGTATGGCGGTGCCCGGCGTGGCCCTGTGCGTCACCTGCCAGGAGATCGCGGAGATGAAAAATAAACACGTCCGGGGAGGATGAGTTGGCTACGTCATTTGCGTATCCGTGGAACGCTCCGCGGTCAGCCATTGCCAGCCCTTACCTTACCCATGCCCAACTGCAGCGTCGCGATCGCCTTTTCGCGGCGCTACAGCAGGCAAGAAATGCCCTCTCCCGACAGCCTGACTGCGTGCGTGTCGACGTCTGGCGCACGGTTGACGCCCTCGAACAGCGTCACGGCAGCCCGCAGGCCAATGCTTTTTTGATCCGCTTCTGCGACAGGATATTACCCCGCCTGCAGCGCGTCTCTGAACGCTATGCCTGCGCGGGCCTGCACGACGCGGTCTCCAGGGCCGTGTTTGACGGCCATTTCGACACCCGGCTTCTGCAGTACCTTGCCTCGCGCATGGTGGAACTGGTTGCCCGCTATAACCGTCTTCCCGATATGTCCCGCGCCGATGTCGACCTGCTGGCCGCCGATATTGCCAGCTTTATTCGCGGCGAGCTGGCGAATATTAACGATGCTGGCATGGGCGAATACCAGACGCTGTACGTCTGGTATCAGCGCGCCGGACTAATCGCCCGGCAGTTCAACGTGTCGCCTCCGCACTGGGAGCGGGTGTCGAAGACGTTTTTCAACAAAGATGATGTTGCCGCGGCGGTGATCCGCCTGTTTTCCGAGGCGTGGTGGCGCGGACGATTGCGTCGGATCGCGGCCGCCTGGCGCGAGCATGTGCAGATTGCCCTCGGCAACGTCAGCAAAAAGAGAACGGCGTATGCGAGCAAGCGCTGCATCACGGAATGGCGCGAGCAGAAGCGCCGCACCCGTGAATTTCTCAAGGGCATGGAGCTGGAAGATGAAGAGGGCAACCGCATCAGCCTGATTGATAAATACGACAGCTCGGTGGCCAACCCGGCGATACGTCGCTGTGAACTGATGACCCGCATTCGCGGGTTTGAAAATATCTGCCAGGCGCTGGGCTACGTGGGCGAGTTCTATACCTTAACCGCCCCCGCGCGGTATCACGCGACCGTGAAATCGGGCTACCCCAACGCGAAGTGGAACGGGGCCAGCCCGGCGGATACGCAACGCTACTTCACCCGGCTGTGGGCGCGCATTCGCGCAAAGCTGCACCGGGAGGGGCGGCGCATTTTTGGTATCCGCGTTGCGGAACCCCATCATGACGGTACGCCCCACTGGCACATGCTGATGTTTATGCTGCCGGAAGACGTCGAATGCGTACGCCAGATTATAGGGGACTACGCGCGGGAGGAGGATGCCGCTGAGCTGCAGAACGAAAGTGCCAGACAGGCGCGCTTTCACGCGGACGCGATCGATCCGCAAAAAGGCAGTGCTACCGGCTATATCGCCAAATACATCTCAAAGAATATCGACGGCTATGCGCTTGATGGCGAGACCGATAATGAAGGCGGCGGGCTGCTGAAGGAGACGGCGTGCGCCGTGTCGGCCTGGGCAGGGCGCTGGCACATTCGCCAGTTTCAGTTTATCGGCGGCGCGCCGGTAACGGTCTACCGCGAGCTGCGCCGACTGGCGGACACCGAGGCCGCGCGCGGGTTGAGCGTCGAGTTTGCCGCCGTCCATGACGCTGCGGACGCCGGTGACTGGGCGGGCTACGTCACCGCGCAGGGCGGGCCTTTTGTGCGTCGCGATGATTTACAGGTGCGCACGCTGTATGCGCCGCGCGCCGGATTCAATCAGTACGGCGAGGAGACCGTTTGCATCCGCGGCGTGTACGATTCCGCCGTCGGTGCGGGCAGCCCGGTATTAACCCGGCTTACGCAGTGGAAAATTGTGCCGAAGCGTGCCGTTGAGCTGAAGGATACACCTGCGCCTTCTCGGAGTTCTGTCATTAACTGTACGGTGAGCGATCTCTCTCAACCTCTTAACCGGCGTGCGCGACGGGCATTAACCGAGCGCATCAAACGCATCCGGCCCGGCGCATCGGCACCCTTTGTCTATGAGGGGGATCCGCAGAACGGGGTCCCGGAGAGGGTGATTGACGAAATACGGCTCGTTACGGGCATTGCGATCGGCCGTGGGGAGGCCCTGCATCTGATGGCGGGCGGCGTGAGCCGTTTTAACGACAAATGGTGCCGGGGCGCAGCTGACGGATCGCTCTTTCCGGCGGCGCGTTCTTATCAGGAAAAGGCGCGGAAAATCCTTGAACGTATTGGGCATTTAACGGAGCTGCTCACCCAGCGTGCACGCTAATCTCCATCGATATCATGCACATACCGCACGCGGTTCTGATTTTTTGCTTCACTCTTTTTATGATTACGTGCTACTGTATGTTTATACAGTATCTCGTGGTGGAGGTTGTGTGGACAGAGAGTTGAATGAGCAGGTCATGATTGAACGAGTCGAAATGATCGCGCGGCTGACGACGGAAGGAACGTGTCAGGAGAGAGATCGTGAAATTGCCCTGAATTTGATTGCTGAGATTGCGAGAGGGAACTTAATCAAAAACAGCGCGTTTACCGTTGTTTTTTCCGCATCGCCCGTTCCAGAACGAATCAAAAAAGAAGGCACCGTGCGGGTCAACATTACGCTGGACAAGGATCAGCACATTGGTCCGTCCGTCGTGGAAGCATTTCAGTGCGAGCTTACTCGCAGGATCAGGCCCCTGTTTCCCTCTACGCGGGTGACGGTGAAGGAGGGATCCATGACGGGCGTCGAGCTGCTTGGCGTTAACGGCGAGGCCGAACGCGAGGCGTTAGATAATATTCTTCGGGAAGTCTGGGAAGACGAGAGCTGGCGCTAGCCCTGCATCGTTTTCCGGCATTACGCGCTTTATTCTGATTATTGCTCCAGCCAGTCCGCGCCTCGTTGCTCACGGTCAGCCTGTTGTGTCCGCGATCGTCCATCCGCCAGCGGTAGCGGAAAGGGCGCCGGCTCTGGAAACTCTACAGTACCTGGAAATCCGGATGTTGGAGCGTCTGATGAAGATCTATGCAATGCAGGGGGATACGCTTGATGCCATCTGTGCCCGTTATTACGGGCGCACGGCAGGCGTAGTTGAAACCGTTCTGAAAGCCAATCCTGGCCTTGCCGGGTGGGGCGTTGTCTTACCTCACGGTACGGCAGTGGACATGCCCGAGGTGGATAGCGCGCCCGGAAAAGAATCCGTGAACCTATGGGACTGAGTCTGGAGAAGGTCACCACGTTTATTGCCTACTGGCTGGCCGTGGCGCTGGCCTGGTTCGGGGCGATGTCTCCTGAAAAAGTGGCGCTGTACGTGGGAAGCCTCTGCGCCATCTTTACCGCGCTGACGAATTACTGGTTTAAGCGAAAAACCTGGCGCTATCTCAAATCGTTGGGCCTCGATAAGAAGAGTATTCGTGAACTCAATCATTAAGCGTTGCAGCATCGCCAGCGTGCTCGCTCTGGCGGTGCTCTTGCCTGACTTTCGATTACTGCAAACCTCGCCCGAGGGGCTGGCGTTAATCGCCGATCTGGAAGGCTGCCGTCTGTCGCCCTACCGGTGCAGCGCGGGCGTATGGACGTCAGGCATTGGCCACACGGCAGGCGTCGTGCCGACGAAGGAGATCACCGAGCGCGACGCGGCGGCGAACCTGATTGCCGACGTCCTGAAGGTTGAGAAACGGCTTGCCGCATGCGCGCCGGTGGAGATGCCGCCCCGCGTCTATGACGCGCTGGTCAGTTTTGCCTTTAACGTGGGAACCGGTGCCGCCTGCCGTTCGACGCTGGTGTCGTTTATCAATCACAAGCAGTGGCCGCAGGCCTGCGATCAGCTGACCCGCTGGGTGTACGTCAACGGGAAGAAGAACGCCGGGCTTGAAAACCGTCGGGCCCGCGAAAAGGCCTGGTGCATGAAGGGGGCAGAATGAGAGCTCTCCTGCTGATGCTGGCCGCGCTGGCGGCCATTACCCTGTGGTTTCGTCATGAGAATCTCAACCTGTCCCGCTCCTTTGCTAAAGCCAGCCAGATCGCCGGTGAACAAAAAAACACCATTAACGCGCTGAACCATCAGCTTACCGTAACGCAGCGGATGGCCAGAGAAAATGAAAATGCGCAGGTCAGGCTCCGCGATGCGCTTGCCGCTGCCGGTGAGGAGATGGCAAGGCGCGAAGCGGCTTTCGGGAAACTGGTAAATGAAAATGAAGAGTTACGCCGCTGGTATCACGCTCAGCTGCCTGATGCTGTCCGCAGGCTGCACGTCCGTGCCGCCTGCGCCTCCGCCGCACGCTGTTTACCACGCTTGCCCGAAGGTGAGCCTCTGCCCGATGCCGGCAAGTAAGCCTGTTACCAACGGCGATCTGAGCGCCGATATTCGCAGGCTTGAGCATGCCCTTATCGCCTGCGCGTTGCAGGTTGAAACTATTAAAGACTGTCAGGATAAACTCGATGCACAAACTCAAGAGCCTGCGTCAGGCATTAATTGACGCTGTTCCACAGCTGCGCGCAAACCCGGAGCGCTTACAGATGTCCGTCGGGAGCGGTAATATCGACGCGCGCCTCGCGTCCTCGCTCTCGTTCGAAAAGCAATATGAGCTGAAGGCAAAGGTCAGCGGTTTTTCCGGGTACAGCGAGGGGATTTTCGTCCCGGTGCTGGCCTGGCTTCGGGAAAACCAGCCGGATATTTTTACCCTCGATGAGGGGCGAAAAAATGGGTATCTCTTTCAGATTGTCTTAAATGACGATGAAACGGCGGATATCAGCTTTAGCCTGCAATTGACCGAGCGGATCCTGGTTTCCCAGAATGAGGGTACCCTGCTCGCCACCTATTCCCCGGAGCCGCCGCTGCCGGAACCCGTCACGCGTCCGATGGAGCTATACGTCAACGGTGAGCTGGTCAGCCGCTGGGAGGCGTAACCTTACCGCGCTGATGGCCAGCCCGCAGCCCCGTCGGCTGGCCATTCGGCAATACCGCTTGTTGTTTCATCCCGCATAAAACCCCGCCTCGTTGCTGCCGCTCGCCCCGAGCGGCATTCTCTTCTTATGAATACGCTAACTTCCATGCACGGCATCGCTCGCGCGATCCGCAACCTTATCCGTATCGGTGTTGTGACCGATGTCGACCTCAAACGAGGGCTCTGCCGCGTCCAGTCCGGAGGGATGAAAACCACCTGGCTGAACTGGATGACCTGCCGCGCAGGCCGCTCGCGCGTCTGGTGGGCACCGTCCGAGGGCGAACAGGTCCTGCTGCTGGCTATCGGCGGTGAGCTGGATACCGCCTTCGTGTTGCCTGGCATTTTCTCTGACGACCATCCGGCACCGTCTGAGTCGCCTGACGCCCTCCACGTTTCGTTTCCTGATGGGGCGGTTATCGAATACGAGCCCGGCAGCGGTGCGCTGACGGCAACCGGCATCAAAACGGCAGCCATCACCGCGTCTGATTCACTGACCGCGACCGTTCCGGTGGTACTGGTCAACTCAGAAACCCGCATCACCCTTGATGCGCCTGAAGTGGTGTGTACCAACAGGTTGATTACCGCCTCTCTGGAGGTGCAGAAGGGCGGGGTGATGGCCGGGAATATCGAACACGCCGGCGGTACGTTCACCTCAAATGGGGTACAGGTGGATAACCATGCTCACGGCAGTGTGCAAAGCGGCGGAAGCTGGACTAAGGGGACGCAATGACGGTGCGCTACACGGGAATGAACAGACAGACCGGGCTCAGCATTACAGAGGCTGAACACATCAGGCAAAGCGTGCGCGACATTCTGGTTACGCCTGTTGGCACGCGGGTTATGCGCCGGGAGTATGGCTCCCTGCTGGCGGCGATGATCGACAGGCCCCAGAGCCCGGCGCTGCGCCTGCAAATTATGGCCGCATGCTACTCCGCGATCCAGAAATGGGAACCGCGGATTAGCCTGACGGCGATCGCTTTCGAACGGTCGGAGAATGACGGGACGTTGTATGTCGATATCACCGGCACGCGATCGGCTTCCGACAGCTCCTTTTCTATCACCATTTCACTGAGTTAAACGCTATGGCTATTGTTGATCTGAGCCAGCTCGCCGCGCCTGATGTCGTGGAAGAGGTGGACTATGAGACGCTGCTGGCAGAACGAAAGGCCACCTTTGTCTCGCTGTATCCTGAGGCGGAGCAAGAGGCGATCGCGCGCACGCTGACCTTAGAGTCAGAGCCGATTGTGAAGCTGCTTCAGGAAAACGCGTATCGGGAAGTTATCTGGCGCCAGCGCGTTAACGAGGCTGCGCGTGCGGTCATGCTGGCCTACGCCGCGGGCAGCGATCTCGACCAGATTGGGGCAAACGCTAATCTTGAACGTCTGGTGATTACCCCTGCCGACGACACTACGTTCCCGCCCACGCCTGCCGTGATGGAGTCCGATACCGATTTTCGCCTGCGCATCCAGCAGGCACCGGAAGGGCTGAGCGTGGCCGGTTCGACAGGGGCCTATCAGTTCCATGGCCGCAGCGCGGACGGGCGGGTGGCGGACATTTCCGTTATTAGCCCCCAGCCCGCGAACGTCACGGTTTCCGTACTCTCCCGGGAGAATAACGGCGTGGCGTCTGAAGAGTTGCTCACCATTGTGCGTAACGCGCTGAACGATGAGGACGTCAGGCCCGTCGCCGACCGGGTGACCGTGCAGTCAGCCAGGATTGTCGACTACACCATTGTGGCCTCGCTGTACCTGTTCCCGGGACCTGAAAGTGAACCGGTGCTCAACGCGGCCAGAGCCCGACTGCAGGCCTATATCACGGCGCAGCACCGGCTGGGGCGCGATATCCGCAAGTCAGCCATTTACGCCGCACTTCACGTTGAAGGGGTGCAGCGCGTGGAGCTGACCGCCCCGGCAGCCGATATCGTGCTCGATGCAACTCAGGCCTCATGGTGCAGCCAGTACAGCGTAACCGTGGGAGGGAGCGATGAGTGACGCCCGTCTTTTGCCGGTTGGCTCGTCGCCTCTTGAGGTGGCGGCCGCCCGCGCCTGTGCGGAGATAGAAAAAACGCCGGTACCGCTGCGCCATCTCTGGAGTGCGGATACCTGCCCGGCAAATCTGCTGCCGTGGCTGGCGTGGGCGTTGTCGGTCGATCGCTGGGATGAGAGCTGGCCGGAAGCCACCAAGCGGGACGTGATCCGCGCGGCGTGGTTTATCCATGCCCACAAGGGAACGATTGGCGCCGTTCGCCGCGTGGTGGAGCCGCTCGGCTATCTCATTAACGTCACCGAGTGGTGGCAAACCAACGATCCGCCCGGCACCTTCCGCCTTGATATCGGGGTATTAGATACCGGTATCACCGAAGAAATGTATTACGAGATGGAGAGGCTTATCGCTGACGCAAAGCCTGCCAGCCGCCACCTTATCGGCCTGAATATTATCCAGGACATTCCGGGTTACCTCTATACCGGAGCCCTGAGCTATGACGGCGACATCATCACGGTTTACCCCGGATAAGCGAGAGCACAATGACAGTGAAATATAAAACGGTTATCACCAAAGCCGGTGCAGAAAAACTGGCGGCAGCAACCGTCCCGAACGCGAAGAAAGTTAACTTTACCGCAATGGCGGTCGGCGACGGCGGCGGTGCGCTGCCCGTTCCTGATGCCAGCAAGACAAAGCTGGTGAACGAGGTCTGGCGCCACGCGCTGAACAAAATCAGCCAGGACAAGAAGAACAAAAACTACGTTGTGGCGGAACTGCTGATCCCGCCCGAGGTCGGCGGTTTCTGGATGCGCGAGATGGGGCTTTATGACGATACCGGAACGCTAATCGCGATCGGGAATATGGCTGAAAGCTATAAGCCCGCCCTGGCGGAGGGGTCAGGTCGCGCGCAGACCGTGCGAATGGTTATTATGGTGAGCGACATCGCCTCCGTTGAGCTCACAATTGACACCTCAACGGTGATGGCCACACAGGACTACGTCGACGGGAAGCTAACGGAGCATGAGCAGTCTCGCCGTCATCCGGACGCCACGCTTACTGCAAAGGGCTTTACGCAGCTCAGCAGTGCAGTCGACAGCACCTCGGAGGTGCTTGCTGCAACGCCGAAGGCGGTAAAAGCGGCGTATGACCTGGCGAACGGGAAGTATACCGCAGCGGACGCCACTACGGCGCGCAAGGGAATTGTTCAGCTCAGCAGCGCCGTTGACAGCGTGTCTGAAGTGCTGGCGGCAACGCCAAAAGCGGTGAAGGCGGCGTACGATCTGGCTAACGGCAAATATACGGCGGCGGACGCGACTACGGCGCGCAAGGGTATTGTTCAGCTCAGCAGCGCGGTTGACAGCGTATCTGAAGTGCTGGCGGCAACGCCGAAAGCGGTGAAGGCAGCCAATGATAATGCCAACGGACGAGTACCGTCCGGGCGTAAGGTTAATGGCCGTGCTTTGACAGGTGACATTAATGTAACTGCTCAGGATATTTTTAATGGTCAGGCGGTAGGGATTGGCAATGCTGCGGATCTAAATTCCTTTACCACGCCAGGACTGTATTACCAACCAGCTAACGCGCAGGCACAGACAGGTAAAAATTATCCCGAGGCCAATGCAGGCTCGCTTGAAGTTTATAAACACGCAGGTATTACACAGATTTACCGTATTTATAATAATTCCCGCTCATACATTCGGACGCTATATAGTGCGACGTGGTCTGGCTGGGTAAAACAGTATGATGCTGCGAATAAACCTTCCGCAGGGGATGTAGGTGCCGTTCCACTTAATTCTGATGGCAGTGTTGATAGAGTCACCGCATTAAAATATTGCAGTCAGATATTCACCAGAACTGACGGAGCGCCTCTGGAAATTGGGCATTTAAAGGGGGCGGCAGGAAATTTCTATATTGACATACATACTGACGGCACCCTGAATGGACAGGATTACAAGTATCGTTTAACGTTCACTGATGCCGGAACGGCTCAGACCAGCGGACAATGGATACCGGGAAATTACGCAAACTTTGATGCTCGCTATCTGCAACTTGCAGGCGGGGTGCTAAATGGTAATCTCACGGTAAAAAATACGATTCAAGTTGGTTCGGTTGGGTCTGCTGTTTTAAATATTGGTGATAACGATTCAGGCCTGCGCAATACAGTTGATGGTCAGGTTGACTTGTGGGCTAATTCCAAAGTCATGGGGTACTGGAATACCACAACCTTTTCATTTACTGGGCAAATAATACCAACCAATTATTCCAATTTTGATGGGCGCTATTACACCAAAACGGAAAGTGATTCGAGATTCCAGCCTAAAGGTAATTACACCCCTGCTGGTCAGGCCTATACTAAAGCGGAGAGTGACGGACGATATCAGCCTAAAGGAAACTATACTCCCGCAGGACAGGCCTATACCAAAGCTGAATCGGATGCACGTTACGGGGTGGGTAAAACAACGACCGGCAACAATAACGCCTACTATACGCACGGCAATGGCGCTGTTTTCATGCAGGCGGTTAGGGGGATTTCAGTAGGCAATAACACTGCTGTCACCGTGACTCTGCCTACCTCCTTCCCTAATGGTATTTTGGGAATAGGCGCCAGTTATTGGGGATCTGGGGGTAATAACTCTGACTCGTTTTATCTTTGCACTCCGGTGGGTAAAAATCAGGTAAAAATTGAAACCCATAACTGTAACGGCGCATTTTCATTAATTGTCTCGGGTTATTGATATGAATAAATATTTTAGCAATGAAGAAAATAGTTTTTACCTTGAGGAAACGGTTCGGGTATACGAAGCACAAGGTATTCCCGTTCCCTCAGATCTCGTGAAAATAACCGACTCAGAATATGAAGAATTCATGGTTTCTCCGGACAGAAAAACACCTCGTTTCAATGTGAATCGTAACTGCATGGAATGGGTCGATATTGCCCCACCCTCGAAAGAAGAGTCCGTTGACAATGCTGATTCACTGAAATCACGATTAATGTCTGTTGCTACTCAGGCAATTTTGCCGCTGCAGGATGCTGTTGATTTAGAAATGGCTACAGAAAAAGAGAGCACGTTACTGACTGAGTGGAAGAAGTATCGTGTACTACTTAGCCGTGTTGACGTCAACAATGCACCGGATATTGAATGGCCTGAGACACCGCTCAGCGAGTAAATAAACCCTGATTCTCTGCTGCACCCCAATCTTTGGATACTCCAGAGAGTAAGGTGCATTTTTTTTAACAGTACACCCATCCTCTCGCTGCCAAATCGTCATTACTCCTGATTTTACCTGAACACCTCTCCTCATTATTGAGGATAGCGTCGATATTCGCTCAGCTATCCAGTGGATACATTCAATGGCGATTATTTCTTCTGAATCGATCGCTGAAACTAATTAATTCTTGTTTTAACTCTGCTCAACCGGCCACTGTGCGTTGTGCTGCCCTCCCTCCAACGGCATTACGTTTCAAGCCTTCTCTACTCAAGTGAAAATAGCCTCACCACTAAACCACGGAGTTAAACGGATGGGCGACTATCACCACGGCGTGGAAGTCATCGAAATCAACGATGGCACGCGCACCATTTCTACCGTCTCGACGGCAATCATCGGTATAGTCTGTACGGCCAGCGATGCTGACGAACAGACGTTCCCTCTTAACGAGCCAGTGCTCATTACCAATGTACAATCCGCCATTGCGAAAGCCGGCAAACAGGGGACGCTCTCTGCCTCCCTGCAGGCTATCGCTGACCAGTGCAAGCCGGTCGTTGTGGTTGTGCGCGTTGCCGAAGGTATCGACAACCCGGAAGATCCTGATGCAGCACAGAAGCAGACTATCTCTAACATCATCGGTACCACTGACGAAAACGGCAAATATACCGGCCTGAAGGCGCTTCTCACCGCCAAAACGGTGACCGGCGTTAAGCCACGCATTCTCGGCGTACCGGGGCTGGATTCGCAGGAAGTGGCGACCGCGCTGGCAGCGACGTGCCAGAGCCTGCGCGCGTTTGGCTATGTCAGCGCATGGGGCTGTAAAACCATTCCTGAGGCGATCAGCTACCGCACAAACTTCAGCCAGCGCGAGCTGATGGTGATTCACCCGGATTTCCTGGCGTGGGATACCGCGACGAACGTCACCAAAACGGCCTGGGCGACCGCGCGCGCGCTTGGCCTGCGCGCCAAGATCGACCAGACCACCGGCTGGCATAAAACCCTGTCCAACGTGGGCGTCAACGGCGTCACCGGCGTGAGCGCCTCTGTCTCCTGGGATCTGCAGGAACAGGCTACCGATGCCAACCTGCTGAACCAGGCTGGCGTGACCACGCTGATTCGCAATGACGGTTTCAAATTCTGGGGCAACCGTACCTGCTCTGACGATCCGTTATTCCTGTTTGAAAACTACACCCGTACCGCACAGGTACTGGCCGACACCATGGCGGAAGCGCACGCATGGGCGATGGATAAACCCATTACCCCAACGCTTATCCGCGACATCATTTCCGGTATCAACGCCAAATTCCGTGAGCTGAAAACCAATGGCTATATCGTTGACGGCTCCTGCTGGTATGACCCGGAATCGAATGACGTGTCGACCCTCAAAGCCGGGAAACTGTATATCGACTACGACTACACCCCTGTTCCGCCGCTGGAGAATCTGACCCTGCGCCAGCGCATCACGGATACCTATCTGGCAGACCTGTCAGATTCGGTTAACAGCTAAGGAGCTGAAGCATGGCGTTACCACGCAAACTTAAATATCTGAATATGTTCAACGATGGCCTGAGCTATATGGGCGTTGTTGAGTCTGTCACCTTACCGAAGCTCACCCGCAAGCTGGAGAAATATCGCGGCGGCGGTATGCCGGGCTCGGTCTCCGTCGACCTCGGCCTGGACGATGACGCCCTGGCGCTGGAGTGGACTATTGGTGGTCTGCCGGACGTCGCGCTGTGGGCACAGTATGCCTCTCCGGGCGCGGACAGCGTGCCGCTGCGTTTTACCGGATCCTTCCAGCGTGACGATACCGGCGAAATCTCTGCGGTGGAGATCGTGATGCGCGGCCGTCATAAAGAGTTCGATGGCGGCGAGAACAAGCAGGGCGAAAGCGGCACCACCAAGATGTCGACCGAGTGTGCCTACTACCAGCTCACTATCGATGGCAAAGAGGTCATCGAGATTGACATCATCAACATGGTGCTGAAGGTCGACGGCGTCGATCGTCTGGCGGAACACCGTAAGGCCATCGGCCTGTAACCCTTAACCGGCCGCAGCTGCTGGCCGGTTACTTCCCCTTTTTGAGAGTAACGAAATGGAAAATATCAACGAGACCGTTATCAACGAAAGCGAAAATCCAAACACCGTCACGCTTGATAGCCCCGTTCTGCGCGGCGAGCAAAAAATCGAAAAAGTGACCGTCGCAAAACCGAATGCGGGCACCCTGCGTGGCGTATCGCTGGCGTCGCTGGCGCAATCCGACGTGGATGCCCTGATTAAGGTGCTGCCGCGAATGACCTCTCCGGCGCTGACCGAACATGAGATTGCGCGTCTGGATGCCTCCGACCTGCTCTCGTTTGCCGGTAAGGTGGTCGGTTTTTTGTCACCGACTTCGGCTCGCTGAGATTTCCCGAAAACCTGTCGGTCGACGATCTGATGGCGGATATCGCGGTGATTTTTCACTGGCCGCCGTCAGAGCTGTACTCCCTGAGCGTGACCGAGCTCCTCATATGGCGCGAAAAGGCGCTACAGCGAAGCGGAAACCACCATGAGTAATAATGTCAGACTTCAGGAGCTGCTGAATGCAGTCGACCGGGCAAGCCGACCGCTTAAGGCTATCCAGAATGCCAGCCTCTCTCTTGAGAGCGCGATCCGTGATTCGCAGGCGGCTCTGCGCGCGCTCGACGAGCAGGCGGCCCGCGTTGATGGGTTCAGAAAAACAGGCAGCCAGCTTGCCGTCACGGGGCAGGCGCTTGCCCAGGCGAAACAACAGACGGCGGCGCTGGCGCTCGAACTACGAAACACGCAAAACCCGACCCGCGAGCAGAGCGAGGCGCTGGCGGCAGCACGACAATCCGTAGCTGGCCTGAAGCTTGAGTACAACACGTTGCGCCAGTCCATGCAGCGTCAGCGAGGCGAACTTGCACAGGCGGGGATTAACACGCGCACCCTGGCATCAGATGAACGTCGTTTAAGAAAGAGCATCAGCGAAAAAACGCTGCACCTCAACGAGCAGAGAGAGGCGCTTGCCCGGGTCAGTCAGCAGCAGGCGCGGCTCAATGCCGTTCAGAGCCGCTACGAGTCCGGCAAACGTGTTGTCTCGCGCGTGCATCAGCTTGCCGGCGCGGGCGTGGGTATGGCAAAAGCGGGGTTCGACCAGACGTCCCGTTTTATGGCGCCGGGTATCAGCCTTGAAAAGCAGATGTCTGCCATTCAGGCAAATCTGGGGCTGGAGAAGGGCGACGCCAGGCTTGAGGCCATACGCCAGCAGGCGAAGGACGTCAGCGTCAGTACGGGAACCTCAACGGATACTATCGTTCTGGCGCAGCGCGAGCTGGTTCGCTCAGGATATGACGCCGATGGGGTGCTTGCGGCTACGGCTCCCGCGGTCAACCTCAGCCTTGCGGGAGATGTTGATGCAGCAAAAGCGGCCGACATCATCAGCGATGCACAGACCGCGTTTAATCTGGCGAGCACCGATGCCGGGCGTATCGCAGACGTCCTCACCCGCGGATTTACCACGTCTGGTACCAGCCTCACCGAGCTGGGGGCCGCCGTTGCCTCTGCCGCACCGGCCGCCAGCGGCGCAGGCGTCAGCCTTGAAGAGACCACGGCCCTGCTGGGCATTCTGATGGAAAAGGGGGTGAAAGGGACCGCTGCCGGCGCCGGGGTCAGCGCTGTGCTGAACCAGCTTCAGCTGCCGAATAGCCAGCGCTCTGCGGCGCTTGGTGAACTCAACGTGCAGACCCATGACGGGCAAGGCAATCTGCTACCGGCGGAAAATATCCTTAAGGCTATCTCCGACTCTTTCGAAAAGAGCGAGCTCGGCACGGCGCAGCAGACGGCTTACCTGAAGGCCATTTTCGGTCAGGGTAACGCGCGGGAAGCAGGAATACTGGTTTCGGCTGCGGGCAACGGAACGCTTGCTGAGAAAAGCCAGCAGCTTCAGGGGGCTAGTGGCAGTACCGCGCGGCTGGCGTCCATTCGGACTGATAACCTCGACGGCGATGTTAGCAAGCTCCAGGCGGCGTGGAGCGGCCTGAAGATTGACGTCTTTGATAAGGCGGATGGCGCGTTGCGCACCCTGACCACCACCGCGACCGGATGGCTCAGTACGCTCTCGCTTTGGGTGAACGCCAACCCGGAGCTGACGCAAGGCCTGGTCGGCGTTGTTGTCGGCGCGCAGGCGTTTGCCGGCATAGTGGGCGGGTTAGGTATGGTCGTCGCACCGATTCTGACGGGCCTGAACCTGGTCATAACCGCCGCGGGAATGTTAGGTACCACCTTTAGCGTGGTCGGCGGCAGCATTATGACGATCCTCGGTGCCCTCAGCTGGCCGATCATTGCCATTGGTGCGGCGATTGCTGCGGGTGCATTACTGATTTTTAAATACTGGGAACCCGTCAGCGCCTTCTTTGCCGGGGTGGTCGAAGGCCTTTCCGTGGTCTTCGCGCCACTGGGCGAGCTGTTTTCTCCGCTTCTGAAGGCGTTTGATTACATCTCGGAAAAACTGAGCGGGATCTGGCAGTGGTTCACCGACCTGATTACGCCTGTCAAAGCAGCCCAGCAAACCCTCGACAGCTGTAAAAACGCGGGTGTGGCGTTCGGCCAGGCGCTGGGAGATGCGTTGATGGCGCCGCTTAATCTGTTTAACAGCCTGAGCGGCAAGGCGACCTGGCTGCTGGATAAACTCGGTCTTATTAAAAAAGAGTCGGACAATATTGAGCCCGCTGCGGCGAAGGCAGAGGCAGCGTCCTCTGCGTCGGGGAGTTCTTATATTCCGCCGACATCGATCTATGGTGGCTACCAGAAATATCAGCCAGCCATCGCCACGGGCGGTCGCTCTTATGTCGATCAGAGCAAGAACGAATATCACTTCACGCTGCAGGGTGACATGGCATCCGGCGCGAGTCTCAGCCGGCAAATTCAGGATGCCCTGGATAGCAGAGAAAATCAGAGAGCGGCGGATCGGCGATCCAGCTTTATGTATGGTTAGGGAGAGAGAAAATGTTAATGGTGCTGGGGCTGTTTGTCTTCGAACGACGAACCTTACCGTATCAGTCAATGCAGTTTTCAAAGGATTACCGCTGGGCCTCTAACGATCGCATCGGAAAGCCGAAAGCCTGGCAGTATCTGGGGGAGGGTGACACATCCCATACGCTCTCCGGGACGCTTTATCCTGAAATCACCGGAGGGCGATTGTCCCTGAAAGCTATCGAGCTGATGGCGAATGAGGGTCGAGCCTGGCCGCTGATCGACGGGACGGGCATTATCCATGGCATGTTTGTTATCGAAAAGGTGACTCATGTCCATACGGATTTTTACAGCGATGGTACGGCGCGGAAAATCGATTTTACGCTTTCTCTGAAGCGGGTGGACGAATCGCTGATGGCGATGTTTGGCGACCTGAGAACGCAGGCTGAAGAGCTGGTGACAAGCGCGCGTAACGAAATCGGAGGGCTGCTGGGATGATCGCGGAAATGAATATCCAGGCTGGAGGGAAAATAGCCCCCGATTTTATGCTCAAGCTTGATGGCCGTGATATTACGCAAAATTTTAGCAACCGCCTTATCCGCCTGACCATGACCGACAACCGCGGACTGGAAGCCGATCGGGTGGATATCGAGCTGGATGATTCCGACGGTCTGTTAGACCTGCCGGCTCGCGGCGCGTTTATTACGCTATGGCTGGGCTGGCAGGGTATCCCTCTGGAGCTAAAAGGGAGTTTTACGGTCGATGATATTGAATTTCGGGGGGCGCCGGACCGGTTAACCATTCGGGGGCGCAGCGCCGATTTTCGTGGCAAGCTCAACGTTCGCCGCGAGCAGTCATGGCATGACACCACCATCGGCGCGATAGTTGATGCTGTCGCACAGCGCAACCAGCTTAGCGCCAGCGTGGCGGCGGAGTTTTCGTCCGTAGCCATTGCCCATATCGACCAGTCTCAGGAGACCGATGCCGCGTTCCTCTCCCGCCTGGCTGAACGTAATGGCGCGTTTGTAGCCGTTAAGGAAGGGAAGGTGCTTTTCATGAAGGCGGGCAGTGCCGTAACGGCCAGCGGCAGGCCTGTATCGTTAAAGGTGATTGAACGCGCCGATGGAGACAGGCACAGTTTTTCCATCGCCGATCGCGAAGCGTATTCCGGCGTGACGGCCAAATGGCTGCAAACGAGCGACCCCAAAAAGCAACACCCCACAGTCAGTATTAATCGCCTGCCGCCGGCAGCAGCGCCAGGCGCGTTACCTCATCCCGACGCCGCTGTGACGCCCGACAGCACTGCGCAGGCGCCGCAGGAGAAGCTGGTTGGTGCCGCAGACAACGTCTTTGAGCTGACCACGATTTTTGCCTCAGAAGAGCAGGCGCTCAGGGCGGCTGAGGCGAAGTGGCGCGCGCTCCAGCGCGGGGTCGTGAAATTTTCAATCCTGCTGGCGCTGGGGAAAGCCGATCTCTTTCCCGAAACTCCTGTCCTGGTGAAGGGCTTCAAGCGTGCCATTGACGAGCAGGCATGGATCGTCAGCCGGGTTATACATAACCTTAACGAGAGAGGCTTTACGACCGAGCTGCAGCTTGAACCTGACATCTCTGACGAAAAATTTTCTATCGATGGTGAGTAATAAGCTTCCAATTAATCCCTTTTAGGGTATTATAAATTCACATTATGTGAATTTTACGGAGGCGTTATGTTTCATTGTCCTAAATGCAAACACTCGGCACATGCTCGCACCAGCCGCTATTTAAGTGAAAATACCAAAGAGCGTTATCACCAGTGCACCAATGTCGATTGCAGCTGTACGTTTGTCACGATGGAGTCCGTCGAACGCCTGATTGCTGCCCCTGGAATGCCAGAACGCGCCCGGGGGCCATCGGCGAACGGCAGGTAGCCCTGGCCGCTTCACTAAAAAACCGCCTTGTGCGGTTTTTTTATTGCTATGAGAAGCCATCAGTACCGCCATTTCATCGCCACGGTAAATTCAGGCAACAAAAAAGCCACTCGCGAGAGTGGCTTAAATGGATGATTCTAAAGCTAAAATTTGGTGGCCCCTGCTGGACTTGAACCAGCGACCAAGCGATTATGAGTCGCCTGCTCTAACCACTGAGCTAAGGGGCCGTGGCGGTGAATTATAAAGTAACTCCCTTCAGCAATCCAGCCATTCACACCTGCCTGCTGTTTTTATAAACAATGCATAATCAATCCTTTATACTTCTCTTATGATGCATAGACAGGAGTAGAGATGATCAACGATATTCTGGCCCCTGGGCTGCGGGTGGTGTTCTGCGGTATTAATCCGGGCAAGTCTTCGGCACACACCGGTTTTCACTTTGCCCATCCGGGGAATCGCTTCTGGAAGGTTATCTATCAGGCCGGGTTTACCGACCGGTTACTTAAGCCTGAAGAGGAGCAGCATCTGCTGGATACGCGCTGCGGGATCACCATGCTGGTGGAGCGGCCCACCGTGCAGGCGAGCGAAGTGAACCTGCACGAGCTGCGCACCGGGGGTCGCGAGCTGGTCAAGAAAATTGAGGACTACCAGCCCGCTGCGCTGGCGATCCTCGGCAAGCAGGCCTACGAGCAGGCGTTCAGCCAGCGCGGCGCAAAGTGGGGTAAGCAGAATATCACCATTGGGGTGACGCAGGTCTGGGTGTTGCCAAATCCGAGCGGGCTCAACAGGGCAACGCTGGATAAGCTGGTGGAGGCATACCGCGAGCTGGACGAGGCGCTGATGGTGCGGGGGCTTTAGGATCCTCTGCGGTATGATGCCCTCACCCTCTCCCACAGGGAGAGGGAATGAACAAAAAAAAAGCTCCCGATTGGGAGCTTTTTGCTGTTTAACTGGATTAGTCGTCCAGGAAGCTACGCAGCACTTCAGAGCGGCTCGGATGGCGCAGCTTACGCAGCGCCTTCGCTTCGATCTGACGGATACGTTCGCGGGTCACGTCGAACTGTTTACCCACTTCTTCCAGCGTGTGGTCGGTATTCATATCGATACCGAAACGCATACGCAGCACTTTTGCTTCACGCGCGGTCAGGCCAGCCAGAACGTCGTGCGTGGCGGCACGCAGGCTCTCGGTGGTGGCAGAGTCCAGCGGCAGCTCGAGGGTGGTATCCTCAATGAAATCCCCCAGATGCGAATCTTCATCATCACCGATTGGTGTTTCCATGGAGATAGGCTCTTTGGCGATCTTCAGCACTTTACGGATCTTGTCTTCCGGCATCAGCATGCGCTCGGCCAGCTCTTCCGGCGTCGGCTCGCGGCCCATCTCCTGCAGCATCTGGCGGGAGATACGGTTGAGCTTGTTGATCGTCTCAATCATATGCACCGGAATACGGATGGTGCGCGCCTGGTCTGCGATAGAGCGGGTGATCGCCTGACGGATCCACCAGGTAGCATAGGTGGAGAACTTGTAACCACGACGGTATTCAAACTTATCTACCGCTTTCATCAGACCGATGTTGCCTTCCTGAATCAGATCCAGGAACTGCAGGCCACGGTTGGTGTATTTCTTGGCGATAGAGATAACCAGACGTAAGTTCGCTTCAACCATCTCTTTCTTCGCACGGCGGGCCTTCGCTTCACCGATGGACATACGACGGTTGATATCTTTCACCTGCTCGATGGTCAGGCCGGTCTCTTCTTCAATCTGGTGCAGTTTCTGCAGGCCGCGCTGCACGTCTTCTTTCACGTCGTGCAGTTTTTCAGACCACGGCTTGTTCATCGCGATAGCGGCGTTGAACCAGGTTTCGCTGGTTTCGTTGCCGGTGAAGAGGGTGATGAAGTTCTTCTTCGGCATTTTGCACTGCTCAACGCACAGCTTCATGATGATGCGTTCCTGGGTACGTACGCGATCCATCATCACGCGCATGCTGTTTACCAGGTAGTCGAACTGTTTTGGCACCAGGCGGAACTGTTTGAACACTTCAGACAGTTTCAGGATCTCTTCCTGAGCGGCGGCATGGCTGCGGCCTTTCGCTTTGATGGTGTCACGCGTCACTTCGTACTGGGTACGCAGCTCGGCAAATTTCTCACGCGCCAGCTCGGGATCGATGCTGTTGTCGTCATCGCTGCTGTCGTCGTCTTCTTCTTCATCTTCGTCTTCGTCGTCATCCATCTCTTCCTGAGACAGCTCAGAACCGACGTGAGTGGCGGTAGGCGCCATATCTTCTTCAGCGTTCGGGTCGACAAAGCCGGTGATCAGATCGGACAGACGCGCTTCTTCCGCTTCAACGCGATCGTACTGCTCCAGCAGATAGGTAATCGCTTCCGGGTATTCGGCAACAGAGCACTGAACCTGGTTGATCCCGTCTTCGATGCGTTTTGCGATGTCAATTTCGCCTTCGCGGGTCAACAGTTCAACGGTACCCATTTCGCGCATGTACATGCGGACCGGGTCAGTGGTACGCCCGATTTCAGATTCCACGCTGGACAGTACCTGTGCAGCAGCTTCTTCCGCATCTTCGTCAGTGTTGTTGGAGGTTTCAGCCAGCAACAGATCATCGGCATCCGGTGCTTCTTCCATCACCTGAATGCCCATGTCATTGATCATTTGGATGATATCTTCGATCTGATCTGAATCGACGATATCTTCCGGCAGATGGTCATTGACCTCGGCATAGGTCAGATAGCCTTGCTCCTTACCGCGTTGGACAAGAAGTTTCAGCTGTGACTGCGGGTTTTGCTCCATAAGACGGTATCCACACTTAATTCGTTTGATTGGTGTCGGCGATAGGGCTGCCAACCTTTAAAGCGAGGGCGTACTTATATTTTTGCCGCTGCCTCTCAGTGCGGCTGCCGGGGGCTTCCCGATCGATATTCGGCACTTAAGCCGTTAAATACGTCATCCTTCACGTTGTCTGACAACGTAAAGGATTTATTTCTTCGCCAGTTCCTGGTTAATCATCCAGAGTTCCCGGCGCTCTTCGCTGCTTAAGCCATGGGTGCGCTCGCGAGCAATCAACTCTTCCTGGCGCAACTCAAGCATCGAATCAAACATATGGTTGAGTGAGTCGGTGAACGTTTTTTCTGCGATATCCTTATCTGCTATATCGTCCCACATCGACAGTTTTTCAAGGGTAGCGGCCTCTTTTGTGCCGCGATAGTGTTCTAAAAGTTGTCCGGTGGTCAGACCTGGCTGAGACAAACAAGTGTTGACCAATTCTGAAAATAAGCCAAGTCCCGGCAATTTTTCGTGGTTCAAACCCGCCAGTGACGGCACTTGCGGAGCAAGTTCGGGGTTCTGCACCAGTAACCCTATCAGTATACGCATGGTTGTGCGTTTTAGCTGAGGCGCGGGGCGAACCGTGCCGTTTTCAGCCTGTTTCGGCATTAAACGCTCAAGCTGGCTGTCGTCCAGAATACCGAGCTTATTGCCCAACTCCTGACGCAGATAGATGCGCAGCGTTTCGCCGGGCACCTGGCTGATTAACGGCAGCGCCAGCGTACTGAGCTGCGCGCGTCCGTCAGGGGTACTTAGGTCGACCTGCGGCATCAGGCTGTTAAACAGAAACGTGGAGAGCGGCTGAGCCTGCTCCATCCGCGCTTCAAATGCCGCTTTGCCCTCTTTACGCACCAGCGTATCCGGGTCTTCACCGTCGGGCAGAAACATAAAGCGCAGCTGCCGTCCGTCGGTCATGTACGGCAGCGCGGTTTCCAGCGCGCGCCACGCGGCGTCGCGTCCGGCGCGGTCACCGTCGTAACAGCAAATCACGTTGTTAGTGACGCGAAACAGCAGCTGGATATGGTCCGCCGTGGTGGACGTACCCAGTGACGCAACGGCGTAGTTAATGTCGTATTGCGCCAGCGCAACGACGTCCATATAACCTTCGACGACCAGAAGCCGCGGAGGTTCCGCATTATCCTGCTGCGCCTCATAAAGACCGTAGAGCTGGCGGCCCTTATGGAAAATATCGGTTTCCGGGGAGTTGAGGTATTTCGGCAGGGCATCACCCAGCACGCGACCACCAAAACCAATTACCCGGCCACGCTTGTCGCGGATCGGGAACATCACCCGTTCACGGAAGCGGTCGTAGCTTCGTCCCTGGTCGTTAGTGACCAGCATGCCTGCGTCGATGAGGGATTTACGATCTTCGCTATTGCCGCCAAAACGCTTTAACACGTTGTCCCAGCCGGGCGGGGCGTAACCAATAGCGAAACGCGCAATCACATCGTCGCTCAGTCCGCGCTTGTTCAGATACTGACGCGCAGGCTCAGCCGCAGAGTGCTTTAGAGACTGTTGGTAAAACGAATTCAGGCCATCCATCAGTTGATACAGCGTTTGCCGCTGATGGCGCTCGATCTGACTTGGCCCACTGCCCGCTTCATACGGCACTTCAAGGTTATGCATCGCCGCCAGCTCTTCGACGGTTTCAACGAACTCGAGTTTGTCGTAGTTCATCAAAAAATCGACGGCATTACCGTGTGCGCCACAGCCGAAGCAATGGTAGAACTGCTTTTCACCGTTTACGGTGAAAGAGGGGGTTTTTTCGTTATGGAACGGACAGCACGCATGGTAGTTCTTGCCCTGCTTTTTTAGCTTTACCCGCGCGTCGATGAGATCGACGATGTCGGTTCTGGCAAGCAGGTCATTGATGAAAACGCGTGGGATTCTTCCGGCCATATGCCCCAAAAATTTAAGCGACTTATAAACGAAAACAAGCCGCGCATTCCTTCCGGAAGCACGGCCTTACGACTACAACTCTGTCTGTCAATTGAGGGCGTTAGCCCTCAACAGATTAGTACAGACGAGTACGGCGTGCGTTTTCGCGAGCCAGTTTCTTCGCGTGACGTTTCACAGCGGAAGCTTTAGCGCGCTTACGTTCGGTCGTTGGTTTTTCATAAAACTCACGACGACGAACTTCAGCCAGAACACCTGCTTTCTCGCATGAACGTTTGAAGCGACGCAGTGCTACGTCGAACGGCTCGTTTTCACGTACTTTAATTACCGGCATGTAACTCTCACCTTTAATAAATTCGGTTTGCCGCTGGCATCAACGCCAGCTTATTTCAAAATGGTGCGGAATTTTACTGCAAATGCTGCTGCTTTGTAAAGCACCGATGCGATTTTGAAAGGGACTTTTATAAGGGGGAAGAGTATACACGAGCGTATGTCCCGGGGCGAACAAAGTTTTACATCAACCCGCCCAGGCTCTACACTGCGCGGTACTGAAACGAGGTAAAACAAGTCATGCGTGTACTGGGTATTGAAACATCCTGCGATGAAACCGGCATCGCCATTTACGACGACGAAAAAGGCCTTCTGGCCAACCAACTGTATAGTCAGGTGAAATTGCACGCTGACTACGGCGGCGTCGTGCCTGAACTGGCCTCTCGTGACCACGTGCGTAAAACGGTTCCCCTGATTCAGGCGGCGCTGAAAGAGGCCGGACTGAACTCAAAAGATATTGATGCCGTAGCCTACACGGCAGGCCCGGGCCTGGTCGGCGCGCTGCTGGTTGGTGCCACGGTGGGGCGTTCGCTGGCCTTCGCGTGGGATGTCCCGGCCATTCCGGTTCACCATATGGAGGGGCATCTTCTGGCGCCCATGCTGGAAGAGAATCCGCCCGAGTTTCCGTTTGTGGCGCTGCTGGTCTCTGGCGGCCATACCCAGCTGATTAGCGTGACGGGCATCGGCAAGTACGAGCTGCTGGGCGAGTCGATTGACGACGCGGCCGGAGAAGCCTTCGACAAAACCGCCAAGCTGCTGGGTCTGGATTACCCTGGCGGCCCGATGCTGTCCAAAATGGCCTCGCAGGGCACGGAAGGACGCTTTGTCTTCCCGCGTCCGATGACCGATCGCCCGGGGCTGGATTTCAGCTTCTCTGGCCTGAAGACCTTCGCGGCCAATACGATCCGCAACAATGACGACAGCGAGCAGACCCGTGCGGATATCGCCCGTGCGTTTGAAGATGCGGTGGTTGATACGCTGATGATCAAGTGCAAACGCGCGCTGGATCAGACCGGCTTTAAGCGTCTGGTGATGGCAGGTGGCGTTAGCGCTAACCGTACGCTACGCGCGAAGCTCGCCGGGATGATGCAAAAGCGTCATGGGGAAGTGTTCTATGCGCGTCCGGAATTCTGTACCGATAACGGGGCGATGATCGCCTATGCCGGTATGGTACGCCTGAACGCCGGCGCAACGTCCGATTTGAGCGTGTCCGTCCGTCCACGCTGGCCGCTGGCGGAACTGCCGGAGGCGTGATTGTCTCTCCCGCCGTAGCGGCGGCGGGGGAGTGCTACATCCTGATGTCAAACATCTGGTTCTTGATGATGAGAGAGTAGAGCTGGCAGTCATTTTTCACATCCAGCTTTTCCATCGCCCGCACCTTATGCGCGCTGACCGTTTTAATGCTCAAGTGCATATGGTGTGCAATTTCCTTCAAATTTAAACCGTTGCAAATCAGGCGCAGCACGTCAATTTCCCGCGGCGAGAGTTTCTCCACGTCCGTCTTTTCATGACGAAAAAGCATATTAACCAGCTGGCTTTCGATATAGATCTCGCCTTTCAGGACGGTTGCAATCGCCTGGCTTAAGGTTTTCTCGTTGATATCGCGCGACAGATACGATCGGGCTCCTTCCTTTAGCGCCTGACGAATAAGCGTGGCGTTTGCATAGGGCGAGAGCAGGATAACGTTGAGCGCAGGATAGGTCTGATTAAGCCATCTCAACAGCTTCAGACCATCCATGCCCGCAAGCGGAGCACGGCTAAGGCTGGTTGTCAGAGAATAGCCCAGAATAGCGATATCCGGGTGATGCTGGCCAAGAAGCGACTGAAGCTCAGCGGAAGAGGCCGCCTCGCCGGACAGAACGCACTGCTGGTTCATGCCGAAGGCGGGTAACGACAGCGCTTGCATCATTGAGGATAGGCCGCGACGAATCAATGAAGATTCTTCAGCGATAACAATTTTAATGTCCATAATGATGCGTCGTATTACCCCTTTCATGATAGCGGCGGGGCCAACGGCGGTTGGAACACCTCGCAAGATATAACGTTATTAAAATCCAGTTTTCGGAAAAGTAGCAGCAGCGATGAGAATATTTTTAGCGTAGGCGGATCTTGATTATTTCATTATGCGTAATCTTTACGGTTTTTGTATCCAGGTGTATCCTTTGCTTGCTAAATATAAATTAACAGAATGTGGACTTTTCTTATCTAATAAAAGAAATGTCTTTCACTCAGGTTAGGCTGCTCTTATTCTTCGCGGTTCGTTCGTCTGTGATACTGAAAAAGGAGAAATTTCAATTCACACAGGAACCGTGATCGTCATGAAAAAAAGCGTCTTATCCCTTTTTATTTGCGCAGCAATTTCATTTTCTGCTGCGGCTGAAAATCTGGTGCAAAATGAATTTGCACAGGATAGTGCCACCTACACAGCTATAGTTCTGAAGCTAAAACCCGCTACAGGTTTGTTGAAGGCGACAAACAATAAAATTACCCTGAGCGACGCTTCCCTGACGGCAACAAATATGTTCCGTCCGACTAATTTGCGGAGCTCAGCCCAATCTTCCGAGTTGACGGAACTTAATAAACGCTATGGCTTTGACCGTTATCTGCGCATCGAGTTACCGAAAGATAAAGGTCAGGATAAAGCGTATATTAACCATATTATTACCGAACTTGAGCAGAATCAGAACGTAGAGTTTGTTTATCCGGAGGCCGAACCGGTATCGCTGGATGAGATTGCCCTTACGCCACAGTTAAAGTCATCATTAAATGATAATTTAACCTCTGCCGCCGTTCCGGATTTCCGTAATAAGCAGGATTATCTTAAAGCGCCGGACGTTAAGCGTGCCGGTTATTATATGGGCGGCGTAAACCGCGATAGCGTAGATAGCTATGCTGGCAGCGCGGGTGAAGGGGTGACGCTTATTTCGGCGGAGATTGATGCCTGGAATACCAGCCATATGAACTTACCGCCGATGAGCCTCAGCTCTGGCAAGACAACGTATGTTGCAAACCACGATCACGACACGGCTTCAGTGGGGATTATGGCGGCGAAAGATATGGGCACCGGTATTCGCGGTTTAGCCTGGAAAAGCCGGATGGGGTATGCGGCCTCTGCGAGTAATAACCTCTATAATTTGATCCCCCAGCTAAAAGCGGGCGACGTGGTGCAGATCGGGATACAGGTTGCGGGCGGTTATCCAGCGGGTTGTCAGAAAGATTGCTGGGTCGCAATGGAATCCCAGACCGCCTACTACGATATTATTAAGGCGCTGACGGATAAGGGTGTTCACGTTATTGAGGCGGCAGGTAACGGAAATATCAACATGGACAGTCCAGGCTTCCAGGGGCGTTTTGACGTGCATGTTCAGGACTCCGGGGCTATTTTAGCGGGTGCGTTTTGCGCGAAAGACGGTAAAAAAGCGTCGTTCAGCTCCTATGGCTCGCGCATCACCAGCTCCGCATGGGGCTGCTGGGACGTGGTGACCACAGGCTATGGCGATCTGTATAAAAATGCTGGCGTTAACGATTCGTATACCGCGACTTTTGCCGGAACCTCTTCCGCTAACCCAATTATTGCGGGCGTGGTAGCAAGCCTGTCCGGCATCGCCAAAGCCAACGGTATTACCGTGACTCCGCGTCAGATGCGTCAGATTCTGGCGGAGACCGGTACGCCACTGGCGAACGGGGATTCGGCAAAGGTGGGAACTCAGCCTGACATGGCGCGTGCGGTAGCCCGTATTATGGCGCTGAAGGACGGCAGCACGCCTGCTGCTCCGGCCCCAACGGCTGCGGCAGGCGCGGATTACACCATGGTTTCCCCGACGTCGGGCGTGAGCACCTACCCGCTGGACGGCAGCAAGAGCCTGAATGCCGCATCCTATAACTGGAGCGTGACGAAAGGGGCGGAAACCTTCTCCCTGGAGGCAAAACTGAACGGCACGCTGGTGAAGAGCGTGGACAGCGCGCATGCCTATGCCGTTATTCCCGCCAACAGCGAGGGAGAAGCGGTCTTCACGCTGACCACGACCGGCGTGGATGGACGGACCGCGACGGACAGCATGACCATTAAAGTCACCAGGCCTGCGGTGCCGGCGAAGGATGACACCCCGGCTTCGGACGATACGCCAGCGAAGGATGACACTCCGGACGATACGCCAGCAAATGACGATACGCCGGTTAAACCTGCGGCACCGGCCTATAACGCCAAAATTGCCTACCCGACCAAATGCACCAAAGTGTCTTACAACGGTAAGGTTTGGCTCAACCAGTGGTACGTGAACCCGGGCCAGGAAACGCCGGGAACCGGCGGCCAGTGGGGCGCGTGGCGCGAACAGGGATCGTCCAACAACGGCTGTAAATAACCCTCACGGCCTGGCGTTATGCCAGGCCTGTTTCAGATCCGCAGCATCCCTTTCTCTTCCAGAAACGCAATAATCGTCGACAGACCGTCGCCCGCCTTCAGGTTGGTAAAGGTCCACGGACGCTCGCCGCGCATGCGGTTGGTATCGCGCTCCATCACCTCCAGCGAGGCTCCCACGTACGGCGCGAGATCGGTTTTATTGATCACCAGAAAATCGGATTTGGTGATCCCCGGCCCGCCCTTGCGCGGGATCTTTTCCCCTTCGGCGACGTCAATCACGTAGATGGTCAGATCCGCCAGCTCCGGGCTGAAGGTCGCGCTCAGGTTGTCGCCGCCGCTTTCGACGAAGATCAGATCCAGGTTGCCGAACTTCTCGCTGAGCGCTTCCACGGCCGCCAGGTTCATCGAGGCATCTTCGCGAATGGCCGTGTGCGGGCAACCGCCCGTCTCCACGCCCACAATGCGCTCCGGCTCCAGGGCACCCGCCTCGGTGAGGATGCGCTGATCCTCTTTGGTGTAAATATCGTTCGTCACCACCGCCAGATGGTACGTGTCGCGCATCGCCTTGCAGAGCGCTTCCAGCAGGGCGGTTTTGCCCGACCCCACCGGACCACCTACGCCAACGCGCAGGGGATGTTTGTAATCAGCCATGTTGACTCCTCAGGAACGGAATAACCGTGAGTATTGTGTTTCGTGGCGTGCAGAGGCGATGGCGGAGAGCGGCGTGGCAGCCCCCAGCGCGTCGTCGTCACGTAAAAAGGCCTCTTCAAACCCGGCGGCAAAATGGTTGCTGAGTTCGATAATCAGCTGCTGCGCCGCCTGCTGCCCGAAGGGAACCAGCTTGACGCCCGCCATCACCGCGCTCTCAATCCAGCTATAGCCGAGGCTCAGCGCCAGCTCGCGCGCGTCAATGCGCCAGCGCACGCCAAGCCACGCCATGCCGCAGAGCTGGCTCTGCATAAACAGCGGGAGCCACTCTGCCGGGCAGTCTGGCTCCCAGCTTTTAATGAGGCGCGTAAACGCCGCGCCACGATTGCGTTCTTCATCGCGCAGCTCGCGCGTTTCCCGACAGGCGAGCAGGTACGCCGTCCAGCGTTTTGCTGCCAGCCGATCCTGCTGCTCGCAGGCACGGTACAGGCGAATAAAGAGCGGCAGATCGACGCAGAAAAAGCCCTGCTCCATCTGCTGGATTTGCCAGCGCCTGAAGGCTTCGACGTCGGTGACCCAGCCTGCCTCCACGGCCCACTCCAGCCCCTGCGACCAGGTAAACGACCCGACCGGCAGGCTGCTGCTGGAGAGCTGCATCAGGCGCAGCCGCTGGCGGGCGTATTCCATCAGCTCATCAGCGCCAGCAGGGCAGAGACGATCAGCCCGCCGCCGAAGGTTTTACGCAGGCCGTCGTGGCGGCGCAGCAGCAGTCCCGCCGCGAAGCTGGCGCACAGCACCGTAGCGCTGGCCACCATAAAGCCGCCGGTAAACAGCCAGAAGCTGTGTCCGGACATCTCCACGCCGTGCGCCCAGCCGTGGAACATTGCCAGGGCCGGCACCGCCAGCAGCAGGCGATTTTCGGTTTTAAACATCATCACGCCGCTGAACGCCAGCGAGGCGATAATCAGCATCTCCATGCCGCTAAAGCCGCCGAGCAGGCTGCCCGCAATGGCGCCGACGAGCATCATCCCAAGGGTAGCCAGCGGCAGCAGGAGCTTGCGGCCGCTCAGCGCCGAGAGCACGCCCGCTCCGGTGAGCATCAGCAGGTGATCGAGCCCGGTCAGCGGGTGAAGAAAGCCGGCCTGGAAGCTGTCGGTACCGTGTCCCGGATGGGCGAACGCCGGAACGGAAAAGGCCAGCAGTAACAGGGGAAGAAACGTGCGCATGATGAGTCCTTAATGTGAGTGGGCGTGAGCGTGGCTATGGCCGTGGGCATCGCTGGCGTAAGCGCCCGCTTCCGGTTCAAACGGCAGGCTGGCGAAGGTCACCTCCAGCCCGAACTGGCGCAGCATGTCGTCGAGTACGTGGTCGTGGTGGTAACGCAATTCGCCGGGCATAACCTGCAGCGGCACGTGGCGGTTGCCCAGGTGATAGCAGGCGCGGGCGAGGAGGAACGGATCGGAGCAGCGCACCACGGAGACGGACTCCGGGGCGGCGATCACTTCAACTACGTGGCTGCCGTCGTCGGTGGTCAGCAGATCCCCGCCGCGCAGCAGCAGGCCGCGCGGCAGCATCAGCCCGGCTTCGCGGCCGTCGTTCAGCGCCACGCGGGCGCGGCTTTTCACCCGCACGTCAATCGGCAGCGTGACGCTGGCGGTGACGGGGCGGGCGCGATCGAGGCGTTGGGTTAAATAGATCATCATCACTCCTCAAAACAGGAAATAGCGTTGCGCCATCGGCAGAACCTCTGCCGGTTCGCTGGTCATCAGTTCGCCGTCGACGCGTACCTCGTAGGTTTGCGAATCGACGGTAATGTTCGGCTGTAAATCGTTGTGGATCATGTCGGCCTTTTTCACCGTTCGGCAGCCTTTCACCACCGCCGTGGCGCTTTGCAGGTTGAGCTGCTGCGGAATGCCGCTGGCCTGGGCGGCCTGTGAGATAAACGTCAGGCGCGTGGCGTGGCGTGCGGCGCCCAGCGAGCCAAACATCGGGCGGTAATGCACCGGCTGCGGCGTCGGGATAGAGGCGTTGATATCGCCCATCGGCGCGCAGGCGATCATCCCGCCCTTGACGATAGTGGCGGGTTTTACGCCGAAGAACGCCGGGGACCAGACCACCAGATCCGCCAGCTTGCCCGCCTCAACCGACCCCACCTCATGGGCAATGCCGTGGGTCAGCGCCGGGTTGATGGTGTATTTGGCGACATAGCGCTTCACGCGAAAGTTGTCGTTATCGCCGGTTTCTTCCGCCAGCGCGCCGCGCTGGACCTTCATGCGGTGCGCTACCTGCCAGGTGCGGATAATCACTTCCCCCACGCGGCCCATTGCCTGTGAGTCTGACGAGGTGAGCGAGAACGCGCCGATATCGTGCAGCACGTCTTCGGCTGCAATGGTTTCCCGCCGAATGCGCGACTCGGCAAACGCCACGTCCTCGGCGATATCCGGGTCGAGGTGGTGGCAAACCATCAGCATATCGAGGTGCTCGTCGATGGTGTTCACCGTGTAGGGCAGCGTCGGGTTGGTGGAGGAGGGCAGGATATTGGGGTGCGCGCAGGCGGTGATGATATCCGGCGCGTGGCCGCCGCCCGCGCCTTCGGTGTGAAAGGTGTGGATGGTGCGCCCGCCGATGGCCGCCAGCGTATCTTCCACAAAACCGGATTCGTTCAGGGTGTCGCTGTGCAGCGCCACCTGTATATCCATCTCTTCAGCCACCTCCAGCGAGCAGTTGATGGCCGCAGGCGTGGCGCCCCAGTCTTCGTGGATCTTAAGCCCGATAGCCCCCGCCGCGATCTGCTCGCGCAGGGCATCCGGGCTGGAGCCGTTACCCTTGCCCAGCAGGCCGATATTCACCGGCAGGGCATCAGCAGCCTGCAGCATGCGGGCGATATACCACGGACCCGGCGTGCAGGTGGTGGCGTTGGTGCCCGCCGCCGGGCCGGTGCCGCCGCCGATCATGGTGGTAACGCCGGAGACCAGCGCCTCTTCCGCCTGCTGCGGGCAGATCCAGTGGATGTGGGTGTCGATCCCGCCTGCGGTCACGATCTTCCCTTCGGCGGCAATCACTTCCGTTGCGGCACCGATCGGGATCGTTACGCCGGGCTGAATATCCGGGTTCCCGGCTTTACCGACGGCAAAGATCCGCCCGTTCTTCACGCCGATATCCGCCTTCACGATCCCCCAGTGATCGACAATCAGCGCGTTGGTCAACACCAGATCCACGCAGTCTTGCGCGGACATCTGCCCCTGGCCCATGCCGTCGCGGATCACCTTCCCGCCGCCGAATTTGACCTCTTCGCCGTAGATTATGAGATCGTCTTCGACTTCGATCCACAGCTCGCTGTCCGCCAGCCGGACCCTATCGCCGACGGTGGGGCCGAACATATCGGCGTAAGCCCGGCGTGAAATCTCAGCCATGCTTCACCTCGCCCATCACCTCGCCGCGAAAGCCGAAAATGCGCTGCGCCCCGGCAATCTGTACCAGCGTTACCTCCCGCTTCTGGCCGGGCTCGAAGCGCACGGCGGTGCCTGCCGGAATGTTCAGCCGGTAGCCTCGGGTGGCTTCGCGATCGAACTTCAGCGCCGGGTTAACCTCGTAAAAGTGGTAGTGCGATCCGACCTGAATCGGCCTGTCGCCGTGGTTTTCGACAATCACGCTTTGGGTTTCTCGCCCGACGTTGATCGCAATAGTGCCGGGCTGGATCTGGTATTCGCCTGGGATCATCACGCGCTCCTTACACGATCGGGTTGTGGACGGTGACGAGCTTGGATCCGTCCGGGAAGGTCGCTTCTACCTGAATATCCGGGATCATCTCCGGCACGCCCTCCATCACCTGATCGCGCGTCAGAACGTGGCGGCCCGCCTCCATCAGCGAGGCGACGGTTTCGCCATCGCGCGCGCCTTCCATGATAAACGCGCTGATCAGCGCGACCGATTCCGGATAGTTGAGCTTTACCCCGCGCGCCAGGCGGCGTTCGGCAACCAGCGCGGCGGTAAACAGCAACAGCTTGTCTTTTTCTCTGGGTGTTAGTTCCATAACGTTTCTCTTATGTCTGCCAGATGCGCGGTGAACAGGCGGTTCTGGCGGTGAGAAGCGGGCGAAGCGACTGCCAGATATCGCGCATCACCCGCTGGCAAATCAGGTTGTCGTGGGAGAGAAAACGCACCGACAGCAGATCGTCGGTGAGCGTTGCGCCCGCAAAATGTTCCAGAGGCGTAAGCCGCTCGCGCACTGCGTCGAGAAGGTCTTCCCTTGCCGGATAGCACAGCAGCGTGCCGACCCACGGATGACCGGCGACGGGGGAGAGATCGCCGCCGCTGAGATGCTGGCGCTCAATCAGCCGTGGCTCGTCATCAATCCATACCTCAAGACGGCTCTCCAGCGTGCCGTGGCTAAAGGTTTCGTTAATCACCGGGCGGCCCAGGCAGTAAAGCTCCCAGGCCAGCAGCGTGCTGGTAGCGCGCAGGTGAAAGACGGAACGCAGCGCGGCATGTGCGCCGGGAAAGATAATGGTGTCCTGCGGCAGCCACTCCAGCGTGGCGTCTTCGTCCAGGTAAAAATGCTGGTTCAGGCGAGCCTGCGGGCCGCTGCTGCGATAGAACTTGCTGGCGCCGGGCATGGTGATAAGCGCGTGGCTTTTGGCGTCCAGGCGCGCGGTGATATCCAGCCTGTCACCGCCCACCACGCCGCCCGGCGGGTGCAGCAGATAGAGATGGCAGGTTTCCCCTTCGGGGTAGAACGGACGCTGAACCGTGAGCGGCCCGACGTGGTGCGCGGCATGGAGGAGGGTTTTCTCAGGCGTGTGGCAAAACCGCAGGTCAAGCGAGGCCTGCCAGCCTTTGTACGAATTATCAGTTACCTGAGTTGCTAACATGGTGCTTCCATTCGCGCGCGCCCGGGAGATACGTTTCAGTATGCCCTGGCGGAAATGAAGGCTGTCATATGAGTCGCTTATGGATGGGGCCTGTATTTTGGGGCTGCGGTGGAAGGGTTCCGTTCACTATGGCTTTTCTGCTTTATGGGTATCCCGCTGCGGTGAACGTGTTAAGGGGGCCACCGCGGCCCCCTTAACAATCCCGGCTCCCGGCAAAGAAAATCGCCGCTGCGCGGTCCCTTCGGCTTATTCCCTCCGGCTATCGGGTCGGGCGCGATCCTACATCCATGTAGGTCACGCCCTCTTGGCGCATCCATGCGCCTCGCCCCGGCCTGCGGTCAACGCCTCAGCGATTTTCAGCCGGATCAGGCGTTTACTCAACCTTCTCAGCAGCGTGAATGTGGCACGGGTGTTGAGTCCCCGCTGAAATCGGCGAACCGGAGACCGGATGACAAGGGCTGGACGCCAGGGATGGCGGCCAGAGGCGAATCGAGACAGGATGTCGAGTTGAGCCGACCGCAGGCAGCGGGTCGTGAGGTGAGCGCAGTGCGAAGCACCGATTTCGTCGCGGGGCCGCGGGGATTGATAAGGGGGCCGCGGTGGCCCCCTTATCACGTTCACGGGTTCCGGAACGTCATATTCTGTTGGTCATAAAGTGAACGGAACAATTCCACTAAAAGTAAATAAAACCCTACCGCGTCTCTCTCTTCTTCCGCTTTAACCGCGCCCAGATTTTCGTCTCCTGACGTCGCCACAGACGCTGAATATTATCGTGATGGCGCAGCAGGATAAGACACGAGAGCATCGACACCGGGAAGGTAAACTGCGGCTTGAACCACCAGACGTAGAACGGGGCAATCAGCGCGCTGACGATGGCGCCCAGCGACGAATAGCCGCTCAGAAGGATGGTCAGCAGCCAGGTACCCGCCATCACGCCGGTGAGGTCCCAGCCGATAGGCGCAATGGCACCAAACGCGGTAGCCACGCCTTTCCCGCCCTTAAAACCAAAGAAAACAGGCCAGATATGGCCAACGCAGGCGGCGATGGCAATCAGCCCCAGCCAGAACGGCGTGACGCCCAGCGCATACGCCCCCCAGACGGGAAGCATCCCTTTCAGAACATCAAAAATCAAAACCGCTACGGCTGCTCCCTTGCCGCCAATTCGTAGTACATTGGTCGCCCCCGGATTCCCGGAACCACTTTCACGCGGGTCAGGTAACCCGGCGATGCGGCAGACCAGAATGGCGCTGGAGATTGAGCCGCAAAGGTAGGCGAGGAGAATCATTCCAGGCGCGATTGCACTCATAACGCTGTTCCGTTTTGAAAATGTATCTGTATTCTCAGCATCTGTGGATAATACGCATAATTCGCCGGAAGTGGTATCCGGTTTAGCCAAAAAGCAGGCAGGTCGTGATGGATATTGTATTTATAGAGCAACTTTCGGTAATCACCACAATTGGTGTTTACGACTGGGAACAGACCATCGAGCAGAAGCTGGTGTTCGATATCGAAATGGGCTGGGATAACCGCAGGTCAGCAAAAAGCGATGATGTGAACGACTGTCTGAGCTACGCCGACATCAGTGAAGCGGTTATCGCGCACGTTGAAGGGCAACGTTTTGCGCTGGTAGAACGAGTGGCGGAAGAGGTGGCCGAACTGCTGCTGACCAAATTCAATTCGCCGTGGGTACGCATTAAGCTGAGCAAGCCGGGCGCGGTGGCGCGCGCGGCCAACGTGGGCGTCATCATCGAGCGTGGCACAAATCTGAAAGGGAAGATTTAACGTCATAATAGCTAAACCATTTTAGATTATACCGGTCTTAAAACCGTGTCTTTCACGTTAGCCGCTGTGGCGAGCGTTTTTTAATATCTTTTTAGGGGTTTATAGATGAGCGATATGCACTCGCTGCTGGTGGCGGCAATACTGGGTGTGGTCGAAGGATTGACGGAATTTTTGCCGGTTTCCAGCACGGGCCATATGATTATCGTTGGCCATCTGCTGGGCTTTGAGGGTGAAACCGCAAAGACGTTTGAGGTGGTGATTCAGCTGGGCTCTATCCTGGCGGTGGTCGTAATGTTCTGGCGTCGTCTGTTTGGCCTGATCGGCATCCACTTCGGGCGTCTGCCGCAGCGTGAAGGAGAGAGCAAAGGCCGCCTGACGCTGATTCATATTCTGCTTGGGATGATCCCGGCGGTGGTGCTGGGGCTGGTGTTCCACGATACCATTAAATCGCTGTTTAACCCGATTAACGTCATGTACGCGCTGGTGGTCGGCGGCTTCCTGCTGATTGCCGCAGAAATGCTGAAGCCAAAAATCCCGCGTGCGGAAGGTCTGGACGATATGACCTATCGCCAGGCCTTTATCATTGGCTGCTTCCAGTGTCTGGCGCTGTGGCCGGGCTTCTCCCGTTCAGGCGCAACGATTTCCGGCGGGATGCTGATGGGCGTAAGCCGTTACGCGGCATCTGAGTTCTCGTTCCTGCTGGCGGTGCCGATGATGATGGGCGCCACCGCGCTGGACCTCTATAAAAGCATTGGCTTCCTGACCGTGGGCGACATTCCGATGTTCGCCGTGGGCTTTATCACCGCCTTTATCGTGGCGCTGATTGCCATCAAAACCTTCCTGCAGCTGATTAAGCGTATCTCGTTCATTCCGTTCGCGATCTACCGCTTTATCGTCGCGGCTGCCGTGTACGTGGTCTTCTTCTGATGACCAACCGCCCTCAGTCTTTCGGCTGAGGGCAACGTTTTTCCTTCCACGCCGCAACCGCGTCAATCCGCCGCTTCGTCAGCTCTGCGCGAATTTCCGGGCCCTTAAACCCTGCTTCTACCACCGCTTTCGTTGGCACCGCCTTAGCCACTTCCCACGCCTCGCGCAGCAAACGCCCCTGCGGATAATCGGACGCTTCAAACCCGGTACGGCCACGCACGTCCGCTTCGCTGGTGAGCGCAATCTGCTCCACGCGCTGCGGCTTGCGCCAGGCGTCGATGTTATCGAACAGCTTCACAATGGTGGCAGGCTTCAGGATCGGGAAGGTGTGGATCAGGTCGTGGAACTCGGCGACCAGCTTCGCCAGGTCGCGGATGTCATTCGGCACGCGCAGGCGCTGGCATAGCCCTTCGACCAGCTTCACGCCTGCCGGGCCATGCCCGTGGTGGCGCGGCCAGAGCGCCTTTGGCGTTAACCCTTTGCCGAGATCGTGACAGAGGGTGGAGAAGCGTACGTCCACCTCAGGACTGAGCATAGCGGCCATGCTGAGCGTCATCAGGGTATGAATACCGGTATCAATTTCCGGGTGCCATTTCGCCGGCGCCGGAACGCCAAACAGCGCGTCTATTTCCGGGAACAGCACCTTCAGCGCCCCGCAGTCGCGCAGCACCTGGAAAAAGACCTGTGGATTGCGGGTGGTCAGGGCATTTTCCGTCTCTTTCCAGACGCGCTCCGGCGTCAGGTGTGCCAGCTCGCCGGCTTCGGTCATGGCCGTCATCAGCGCCATCGTCTCGTCGGCGATGCGGAAGCTGAGATGGGCATAACGGGCGGCGAAACGCGCGACGCGCAGCACGCGAAGCGGATCTTCCGAAAAGGCAGGGGAAATATGGCGTAAAAGACGATCGCGCAGATCGTTCTGGCCGCCGTAGGCGTCGATGATATGGCCGTTTTCGTCCTGAGCCAGGGCGTTAATGGTGAGATCGCGGCGCAGTAAATCCTGCTCCAGCGTGACGTCCGGGGCGGCGTAACAGGTGAAGCCGGTATAGCCGGAACCCGATTTTCGTTCAGTACGCGCCAGGGCGTACTCTTCCCGGCTTTTCGGGTGCAGAAACACGGGAAAATCGCGGCCTACCTGCTGGTAGCCCGCGTCAATCATCGCTTCGGGCGTGGCACCGACCACCACCCAGTCTTTATCTTTGACCGGCAGACCTAACAACGCATCACGTACCGCACCACCGACCAGATAACTCTTCACGCACCACTCTCCCGTTTTTTCTTGTCGCAAGATAATACGTAAGTGTGGCAGAGAAGACGAGTTAGTTCATCCAGCGGTCTTTACGCTTGCGGCTTGGGATGAGGTGAGGAAGCACCAGACCCAGCACCAGGCCTACGCCCAGCACGCCGCCGCCATACATAAACCACTGCATGATGATGGTACGCTGTTTGTCATCAAGCTGAAGATTGGCGGCGTTGACTTTCTTCTGCGCGACAATCAGTTCGTTTTTCAGCTTCTGGTTTTCGTCCTTCAGACCGGCGATCACGCTGTCGCTTTGCGCCACCTTCTGCTGCATCTCCGCGGTGCGCTGGTTCCAGGTGCCGTCAATGTTGTTCAGCTTATCGGTCAGGGTTTTCACCTGATTTTCCAGATCCGGCACGCGGGTGCGCAGGCTTGGTACCGTGCTCAGCTCCTTCAGCGGGATCCAGGAGGTGCGGCCAGAGCTGTCACGAACCTGACCGTAATTGGTGTCTGCATTCGTTTGCAGCAGAGTTACTTCCTCGCCGGCATTTACCGTACCCACGAGGCGATAATTGTCTCCGGGGCCGCTGCGTACCCAGGTGTTCAGTTCATCAGAAACGTAACGTTTCTCTTCAGCGTGGACCGCGGTTGCGGCGCTAAAAGCGAGTAAAGTAAGTCCAATCAGGCGTAATTTAAGCATATCAGTCGTTATTTTCATAAAAAGTGGAACGATAGTAGTGGTATCAGTGTCGCTACGCAAAGGATTCATCATCAATCGGAATCATCTGTGTCATGATTTCCACCGCTTTTAACTTTTACGCCCGTCAAATTGCTCATTGCGTGGCAATTTGGCGCAAAATACTATGTACTGACAAACAAATGGCGAGGAAGTTCGCCCTCATCGACGCGTCTGTGACGCACGCAAAAGTACAAGGCTATGGCACAAGAGATCGAATTAAAGTTTATCGTCGAAAAAGAGAGCGCTGACGCGCTTCGCCAGCATCTGAATACGCTGTCCGGCGAGCACCATGAACCCGTACAGCTGCTCAACATCTATTACGAAACGCCGGACAGCTGGCTGCGTAACCACGATATGGGCCTGCGCATCCGCGGCGCGAACGGGCGCTACGAGATGACGATGAAAATTGCCGGTCGCGTGGTGGGCGGTTTGCACCAGCGCCCGGAATACAATATCGATATCAGTAAGCCAGAACTTGAGCTGGAACGTTTTCCGGCGGAAGTCTGGCCGGAAGGCACGCTGCCCGCAACGCTGTCGGCAGAGGTAAAACCGCTGTTCAGCACCGATTTCTGGCGCGAGAAATGGCTGGTGACGGAAGGCAAAAGCCGCATTGAAATCGCGTTTGACCGGGGTGAGGTTAAGGCTGGCGAAGAGCAGGAGCCCATCTGCGAGCTGGAGCTTGAACTGCTGGAGGGTGAGGCGAGCGACGTGCTGAAGCTGGCGCGTAAGCTGGTGAACCAGCCGGGCTTACGCCAGGGCAGCCTGAGCAAAGCGGCGCGCGGCTATCATCTCGCTGCCGGGAATGCACCCCGCGTGCTGCGAGAAACCCCCATTCTGCGCGTTGTGCCGAAAGCCTCCGTTGAGCAGGGCATGGAAGCGGCGCTGGAGCTGGCGCTCTCCCAGTGGCAGTACCACGAGGAGCTGTGGGCGCGTAACGTGAAAAATGCCAAAAAACAGGTGCTGGCCGCCATCGGCCTGGTGCGTCATACCCTGACGCTGTTCGGCGGTATCGTGCCGCGTAAAGCCAGCGCTCATTTGCGTGATTTGCTGACCCAGACCGAAACGCTGATGCTTTCCGACGTATCGGCACAAACGGCGATCTACAGCCCGCAAAACGCCAGCGCAAAACTGGCGCTGACCGAGTTTCTGGTGACCCGCGGCTGGCGCACTTTCCTTGATGCGAAAGGGCAGACCAAAATCGCGGAAAACTTCAAACGCTTTGCGGATATCCATCTTTCCCGCCACGCCGCCGAGCTGAGAACGACCTTCGCGCATCCGCTGGGCGACCAGTATGGCGACCAGCTTCCCCGCCTTGCGCGCAACATCGACAGCATGCTGCTGTTGTCCGGCGCGTATGAGGGCGTAAAAGCGCAGGCCTGGCTGGAGAACTGGCAGGGGCTGAAGCATGCCATCGAGACCCGTCAGCAGATTGAGATCGAGCATTTCCGCAACGAGGCCATTTCGCAGGATCCGTACTGGCTGCACAGCGGAAAACGTTAATTCTGGCAAGGAACCCCTGATATGCCGCTTTCTTCGCAGTTACAGCAGCACTGGCAGACCGTTTGCGAACGCCTGCCCGAGTCGTTACCCGCGTCATCGTTAAGCGAGCAGGCGAAAAGCGTGCTCACGTTCAGTGATTTTGTGCAGGAGAGCGTCAGCGCCAACCCGGACTGGCTGGCAGAGCTGGAAAGCGCGCCGCCGCAGGCTGACGAGTGGCGGCATTATGCTGGCTGGCTGCAGGCCGCGCTGGCAGAGGTGGCGGATGAAGCCACGCTGATGCGCGTTCTGCGTCAGTTCCGCCGCCGGGTGATGGTGCGCATTGCCTGGGCGCAGGCGCTGGAGCTGGTGAGCGAAGAGAGCACCTTGCAGCAGTTGAGCGAGCTGGCGCAGACGCTGATTATCGCCGCGCGGGACTGGCTCTACGCCGCCTGCTGTAAAGAGTGGGGCACGCCGTGCAGCGAAGAAGGGGTTCCGCAGCCGCTGTTGATTCTCGGGATGGGGAAGCTGGGCGGCTGCGAGCTGAACTTCTCTTCGGATATCGACCTGATTTTTGCCTGGCCGGAGAACGGCTCCACGCGCGGCGGTCGCCGCGAGCTGGACAACGCCCAGTTCTTCACCCGGCTGGGGCAACGGCTGATTAAGGCGCTGGATCAGCCCACGCAGGACGGCTTTGTCTACCGCGTGGACATGCGCCTGCGCCCGTTTGGCGACAGCGGTCCGCTGGTGCTGAGCTTTGCCGCGCTGGAGGATTATTACCAGGAGCAGGGCCGCGACTGGGAGCGCTACGCGATGGTGAAAGCGCGGATCATGGGCGACAGCGATGACGCTTACGCCAACGAGCTGCGCGCCATGCTTCGCCCGTTCGTATTCCGCCGCTACATCGACTTCAGCGTGATCCAGTCCCTGCGAAACATGAAAGGGATGATTGCCCGCGAGGTGCGCCGACGTGGCCTGAAGGACAACATCAAGCTCGGCGCAGGCGGTATTCGTGAAATCGAATTTATCGTGCAGGTCTTCCAGCTGATACGCGGCGGGCGTGAGCCCTCTTTGCAGTCCCGCTCGCTGCTGCCGACGCTGAGCGCTATCGAGCGGCTGCATCTGCTGCCGGAAGGCGACGCGCAAACGCTTCGTGAGTCTTACCTGTTCCTGCGTCGTCTGGAAAATCTGCTGCAAAGCATCAACGACGAACAGACCCAGACGTTACCGGGCGATGAGCTGAACCGGGCGCGTCTGGCCTGGGGCATGCGCGTGGAGGACTGGGCAACGCTGATCGAAAAGCTGGACGCCCACATGGCGGGCGTGCGCCGTATCTTTAACGATCTGATCGGCGATGACGAAAGCGAATCGCAGGACGACGCGCTCTCCGAACACTGGCGCGAGCTGTGGCAGGACGCGCTCCAGGAAGATGACACCACGCCGGTGCTGGCGCACCTAAGCGACGATGCCCGTCATCGCGTGGTGGCGTTAATCGCCGACTTCCGCCTCGAACTGAACAAGCGCGCCATTGGCCCGCGCGGTCGTCAGGTGCTGGATCACCTGATGCCGCATCTGCTGAGCGACGTCTGCTCCCGCGAGGATGCGCCGGTACCGCTGTCGCGCATGATGCCGCTCCTGAGTGGGATCGTCACGCGTACCACCTACCTTGAGCTGCTGAGCGAGTTTCCCGCCGCGCTCAAGCACCTGATTTCCCTCTGCGCCGCCTCGCCGATGGTGGCCAACAAGCTGGCGCGATATCCGCTGCTGCTGGACGAGCTGCTCGATCCAAATACGCTGTATCAGCCGACGGCGACGGACGCCTACCGCGACGAGCTGCGCCAGTATCTGCTGCGCGTGCCGGAGGAGGACGAAGAGCAGCAGCTTGAGGCGCTGCGTCAGTTCAAGCAGGCGCAGATGCTGCGCGTGGCGGCGGCAGATATCGCCGGTACGCTGCCGGTGATGAAAGTGAGCGATCACTTAACCTGGCTGGCGGAGGCGATCATAGACGCGGTGGTTCACCAGGCGTGGGTGCAGATGGTGGCCCGCTACGGCCAGCCGAAGCACCTTGCTGACCGCGAGGGGCGCGGTTTTGCGGTGGTGGGTTACGGAAAGCTGGGCGGATGGGAGCTGGGCTACAGCTCCGATCTGGATTTGATTTTCCTGCACGACTGTCCGGCAGACGTGATGACCGACGGCGAGCGCGAAATCGACGGGCGGCAGTTCTACCTGCGCCTGGCCCAGCGCATTATGCACCTGTTCAGCACCCGCACCTCGTCCGGCATTCTGTATGAAGTGGATGCGCGCCTGCGCCCGTCCGGCGCGGCAGGCATGCTGGTCACCTCGACGGACGCTTTTGCCGACTATCAGAAGAACGAAGCCTGGACGTGGGAGCATCAGGCGCTGGTGCGCGCCCGCGTGGTGTACGGCGATCCGCAGCTCAAAACGCAGTTTGATGCAATTCGCAAGACGGTCATGACGACCCCGCGCGAGGGCAGCACGCTGCAAACCGAAGTGCGGGAGATGCGTGAGAAGATGCGCGCGCACCTTGGCAACAAACATCGCGATCGCTTTGATATCAAAGCCGATGAAGGCGGTATTACCGATATTGAATTTATCACGCAGTACCTGGTGCTGCTGCACGCGCACGATAAGCCGAAGCTGACCCGCTGGTCGGATAACGTGCGCATTCTGGAACTGCTGGCGCAAAACGACATCATGGACGAGCAGGAGGCGCAGGCCCTAACCCGCGCCTACACCACGCTGCGCGACGAGCTGCACCACCTGGCGCTGCAGGAGCAGCCGGGCCATGTGGCGCTGGACTGTTTCGCCGAAGAACGCGCGCAGGTGACCGCCAGCTGGCAGAAGTGGCTGGTGGAACCGTGCGTAACAAAACAAGTGTGATATTATCGCGCGCAAATTGTGAATCTTTCTGGAGTCAGGAATGAAAGTAACACTGCCAGAGTTTGAACGTGCTGGGGTTATGGTTGTCGGTGATGTGATGCTGGATCGCTACTGGTATGGGCCGACCAGCCGTATCTCACCGGAAGCGCCGGTGCCGGTGGTTAAGGTCGATACCATTGAAGAGCGTCCGGGCGGCGCGGCAAACGTGGCGATGAACATTGCCTCTCTGGGCGCGCAGTCGCGTCTGGTGGGCCTGACCGGCATCGACGATGCGGCGCGCGCGCTGAGCCAGTCGCTGGCGGACGTGAACGTGAAGTGCGACTTCGTTTCGGTTCCGACGCACCCGACCATCACCAAGCTGCGCGTGCTGTCGCGTAACCAGCAGCTGATCCGCCTCGACTTCGAAGAAGGTTTCGAGGGCGTCGATCCTGAGCCGCTGCACGAGCGCATCAGCCAGGCGCTGGGCCATATCGGTGCGCTGGTGCTGTCAGACTATGCCAAAGGCGCGCTGGCCAGCGTGCAGACGATGATCCAGCTGGCGCGTAAAGCCGGCGTGCCCGTACTGATCGACCCTAAAGGCACCGACTTTGAGCGCTATCGCGGCGCAACGCTGCTGACGCCAAACCTCTCCGAGTTTGAAGCGGTGGCGGGCAAGTGCAAAACCGAGGAAGAGCTGGTTGAGCGCGGGATGAAGATTATCGCTGACTTTGAGCTGTCCGCGCTGCTGGTGACCCGCTCCGAGCAGGGCATGACGCTGCTCCAGCCGGGCAAAGCGCCGCTGCATATGCCAACCCAGGCGCAGGAAGTGTACGACGTGACCGGTGCCGGTGACACGGTGATCGGCGTGCTGGCGGCGACGCTGGCCGCGGGCAACTCTCTGGAAGAAGCGTGCTACTTCGCGAACGCCGCGGCGGGCGTGGTGGTTGGCAAGCTCGGGACCTCTACCGTTTCGCCAATCGAGCTGGAAAACGCGGTGCGCGGCCGTGCCGATACCGGCTTTGGCGTCATGACCGAAGAAGAGCTGAAGGTGGCCGTTGCCGCCGCGCGTAAACGCGGTGAAAAAGTGGTGATGACCAACGGCGTATTCGACATTCTGCACGCGGGCCACGTCTCTTATCTGGCGAACGCGCGCAAGCTGGGCGATCGCCTGATCGTGGCGGTTAACAGCGATGCCTCAACCAAACGCCTGAAAGGCGAAACGCGTCCGGTGAACCCGCTGGAGCAGCGCATGATTGTGCTTGGCGCGCTGGAAGCGGTGGACTGGGTTGTGCCGTTTGAAGAAGACACGCCGCAGCGCCTGATTGCCGGGATCCTGCCAGACCTGCTGGTAAAAGGTGGGGATTACAAACCAGAGCAAATTGCGGGGAGCGAAGAGGTCTGGGCAAACGGCGGTGAGGTGATGGTGCTCAACTTTGAGGACGGGTGTTCAACAACCAACATCATCAAAAAGATCCAGAAAGACAGCCAGTAAAAAACGGGCCGGTTGGCCCGTTTTTTTTCACCCTCTCCCCGTGGGAGAGGGCTGGGGTGAGGGCATCAGGCCGCACTTACTCCTGGTCATCCACCGGTGGAATGGCCGGTGCCGGCTTCACTTCTTCCGGCGAATTACGGTTTTCCAGCTCGCTCAGACGCTGTTCCAGCAGCGCCAGCTTCTCACGGGTGCGCAGCAGAACCTGGGTCTGCACGTCAAACTCTTCACGGCTGACTAAATCAAGGCGAACCAGCTGCGCCTGCAGCGTCTGGCGGATTTTCTTCTCAACGTCATCACCAAATTCACGAATGCCTTTCGGCATGGACTCATGAACCTGACGCGCGATCTGCTCAATTTTCTTTGGGTCAATCATAATGGCTTCCCTTGATAAGTCGGTGTTGATGAACATTGTAGCGCGTCCTGCCCGGGGTAAACAAAATTGTTTGAAGCTTATGCATTGCCCAGGTTAATCAATAGCGTTATAGTTATCTCGCTTATTCTCAGGGCGGGGCGAAATTCCCCACCGGCGGTAAATCAGCGTGACGCTGAAAGCCCGCGAGCGCTTTGGGTGAACACTCAAAGGTCAGCAGATCCGGTGTAATTCCGGGGCCGACGGTTAAAGTCCGGATGGGAGAGAGTAACGATCCAGTCGGGCATGGCCCGCTCACGTTATTTTTTTGCCGCTTGTACGGCGCTCCTAAGACTGCCCTGATTCTGGTAACCATATTGTTAATGAGGTTTTTTTACCATGAATCAGACGCTACTTTCCTCTTTTGGCACTTCAACTGAACGTGTTGAACACGCACTGGATGCACTGCGCGAAGGCCGCGGTGTGATGGTGCTTGACGATGAACACCGTGAAAACGAAGGCGACATGATTTTTGCCGCCGAAAACATGACCGTTGAGCAGATGGCGCTGACCATCCGTCACGGTAGCGGCATCGTATGCCTGTGTATTACCGAAGACCGTCGCCAGCAGCTCGATCTGCCGATGATGGTCGAAAACAACACCAGCGCCTTTGGTACCGGCTTTACCGTGACCATTGAAGCCGCGCACGGCGTGACCACCGGCGTGTCGGCGGCTGACCGTCTGACTACCGTACGTGCAGCGATCGCCGATGGGGCGAAACCCTCCGACCTGCACCGCCCGGGCCACGTCTTCCCGCTGCGCGCGCAGCCGGGCGGCGTGCTTACCCGTGGTGGCCATACTGAAGCGACCATCGATCTGGTGACGCTGGCTGGCTTCAAGCCGGCGGGCGTGCTGTGCGAGCTGACCAACGATGATGGCACCATGGCGCGCGCGCCGGAGTGCATCACCTTTGCGCGTCTGCACAATATGCCGGTGGTGACGATTGAAGATCTGGTGGAGTATCGCCAGGCGCACGAGCGCAAAGCCAGCTGAAATTGCTGATGTAAAAAAGCCGGGGAAACCCGGCTTTTTTGTTTTTAGTGGTAGTTAATTTTGAACAGCACGACGGTTTCAAACGGGCCTGATTCAATGCGCGAGCCTTCGGCATGAGAAAGCTCAGCGGTGTAGTGCGTCTCAAAATGCAGCACTGAGCCGGTGAAATCGGCATATTCGTCATACTGGTTAAAGGCGTAGGGTTGCGTGCCGTTGAGAATACGCAGCTTTAAGCCGTTGCCGATCAGCAGCGCGGTATCGTTGGCCGTGAGTTCGTTATCGGTATAGAACGACGAGTCGATCTTAAAGCCGTCTGAACACTGCGCGTCCTGCATTTTGCTGGTTTTAACCGTGAACGTTCGCGTACGCGTTCCCTTGTTCACAATGTCGCGCGCGCTGAAGGTGCCAAAATCAATCTCCTGATTTTCAGGATAAATGCTGAACGTTGCCCCGCAGTCCAGAACCTTGATATTTTCCAGCCCGTTGATGTGGTATTTGAGGTTTTTCGCATCCCAAAGGGCATTTACGCCGCCTTTGCCGTCAAACTGCACGACGATATAATCCCCGAGAGTGCTGACGTAACCCTGAGGCGGTATCGCTTTGAGCTTAACGTAGAGCCTGAAGCGCGCTGCAAAGGTGCGTGAGGTATGGACGTCCGACGCGTTTCCTGAACAGATGTTCTTCTCCCAGCCCATCGCCTTAAGCTGTTCAGCTGAGTATTTGCTCAGGCTATTGTTATCCAGACACTGGCCGGTATCCACGCCGAAGGTGTGTCCGGTGGCATCGTAATCTGCCCCCTCGTAGGTGACGCCCAGCTCATAGTAAGGATCTGATACCGACGGGTAAGGGTTCACCCAGGCGAACACGTTTTCGTTCTCATGGTTTGAGGCGGTATTCCTGTCGCAGAAAACCGGGATCTTTATGTCGCTGGATTCCCAGATTTTTTGCCCGATCTTAGCGTTGCTGGGGATCGAAAATTCCGACACCGTTTTGGTTTGCTCGACCGGGCCGTTTTGCGTGCCCAGGTAACAGTTCAGGGCCAGGGCATGCTTAAGCGGCAACATCACCAGCAGCAGAAAGAAAAGCTTAACGGGATGTCGCATGTTGCCCTGCCTTGCGCGGCGTCAGCGCGCACCGGGTTGACCGTGAACAGGTCAGATCGACCTTGCGTAGCGCACCGTAATCATCAATGTAACCAATGCTGTAGCCGCTCCCTTCCGGTTCACTTAGCGTGAGGGTGCGGGTGTCGAATGGGCTAATCATCAGGCTATCGAATCCCGGGAGCATGGTTTTTCCGTTGTTGCTCAGCCAGGCCAGGGTGATGAAATAGGGCGTGGGGTTTTTCAGCGTCATGGTTTTGCCCGCCACAGACACCGCCAGCCGCATTTCCGCATCGTCTCCCGCCTTCTTGCGGATGGCTTCCGGTCGCCAGAACAGCTTGATGCGGCTCTGCATGGCCACCTGCATGACGCTGCGCGCTTCTTTCGGGCTTGCGCTTTTTGGCGGAACCTCACGCAGGTTGAAAAAGAACAGGGTCTCGCGATCGCCGGGAAGCTGCTGCGTCGCGGGCTGCCTGACGATCCGCACCTGTGACGACGTGCCGGGCTCAAGGCGCTGGATGGGCGGCAGGGCCATAAAATGGCTGTCTTCTTTGCGTCCGTCCGCATCCTCCACCCAGGCGAGGGCAAGGTAGGGGAGCGATTTGCTCTGGTTCTCGATGGTCACACTGCTGGCCTTATCGCTTTCCGGGAAAACAATGCGCGTCCGATCGAGGTTAACGGCGGCGTGCGAGAAGCCGAAGCTGCAAATATAAAGTGCTGCAAATAACGTTTTTGATTTCATAGTGATAACTTACTGGCAGGGCAGGATGAGCTGCGTAACGTTTTCCAGGGTGGCTGGCAGGGAGAAATGGCACCGCTGGCTATCTCCCCACGTAACCGTAAAGTGTTGTCCGGCTTTTACCGCGCCCAGCCAGATATGTCCGTCCTGCGCGACAATCCCCATCTCCTGCCCGGAATCACGCTGACGAACCAGCGCACCAAGCGGCGGCGCGCCGGTAGCGGTGTGCAATACCCCAACCACGTCCTGCCCCTGGCGGGTGGCAATCATTCGATAGCCTATTGCCCCCTCGGTCCAGGCAGAGCGGAGCACGCGGTTATCAACGTCTACGCCCTCCGGCAGGCTGTTCAGATTGACCTGCACGCTGGCGGGTATATAGCTGGAAAAGGCGGGCAGCACGCCGATGCCAAACGCATTTGTGGTATCGCGTGACTGGTTTAGCGGGATGTTGCCGATACCTTCCGTACTGACCATCACGCGCGGCTCGTTGCCATAGCTTCGTCGGTGAAAGGCCGCTCCCTGAGCGGTTGCGGTGAACGAACCGTTCCAGCTTGCACTGACCGAACGGTATTCACTGGCCTTATAGCTGCCTGAAAGGTTCAGGTCACCCGTTCCGGCATAATGCTGGTAGTTAGCGCTCACTTGCGCACCGGCATCGGGTGCTTCACTCTCTGTTCCTGCGGAAATTCCCCAAGTGTTGTTCCTGTCAGAGGAGTCATACCAGGAGAGCGTCTGGCGCAAGCTGTCGCTGTGCCGCACGTCGTAATTAAGACGATGATCCGAATCGAGAGGAACGCTGAGCGAAACGTAGATCTGCGTATCATCGCTTTGATCCGGGTAGTGCGTTTTACTCCACGAGGCCGTTACGCCAAGGTTTTTCCAGCTGCCAAGATCGAAGTTATAGCCTGCCGTCAGGGTGCCCGTCGTGGACGCTTCTCTGTCCCACCAGGTCTGGCGCAGCATGCCGAGGTAGAGGTTAAGCGACAGGGCAGGAATATACTGGCTGGCGGTGATGCTGAAGGTCTGCTTCTCCGTTTCTGCGTCGTCCTGGTCTTGTTCAAGATAGCGGGCGTAGCTGAGATAGCGGCTGTCGGAATAGCGGTAGCTGGCAAGCGTAAGCTGGCTGCCGGTGGTATCGAAGCGTTTGCTGTAATTGATTCGGTAACTGTATCCGGTCCGCTTATCCTCCCCGAGCCGCCGGCTGGTGGCCTGGGTGACATCTAACGACAGCGCTCCAAGCCAGTCCATGTTTTGCCCTATACCCGCCGCCAGCGCGCGATAGTCATTGCCGCTGTTGAGTAAGCCGCCGTAAAGAGACGTCCGGGAAAGCATACCCCAGGAGAATTCGCTGCTTAAAAAAGCCTCGCTTTCTACGCTGTGCGAGCTGTCCTGACGGGCTTTCCCGCCCGCCACCTTATAGCGAACCTGGCCTTTACGCGTCAGGAAAGAGACCGAAGCGGCTGAAACCTGAAAGGTGCTAAAGCGGCCGTCTTCTTCAGTGACGTCGACGTCGAGGGTACCCTGCACCGATTGGTTAAGATCCTGGATAACGAACGGGCCGGGTGGGACCCTGGTCTGGTAGATGATCCTGCCAGCCTGGCTGACCGTCACGGTCGCGTTGGTTTGCGCGATACCGGATACCTGCGGCGCATAGCCGCGCAGTGACCAGGGCAGCATACGTTCGTCGCTAATAAGCGAGGCGCCCGTATAGGAAAAACTATCGAAAATATCGGACTGGAAATCAGATTCACCCAGCGTCAGCTTTGATCCGAGCGTGGGTAGCGGACGAAAAAGGTAAGCGCGGGATAAGCGCCCCTCGCTCTGCGAGCCATCATCCGTTCTGTTGAACGCGTACTGGTAATCCCCGCGCAGGCGCCAGGCGCCCAGGTTAGCCCCGGCAGTACCGTAGGTGTTGAGGCTATCGCTGGCCGTACCCTCGTCAGGCTGGTAGCGGCTGGCAAAAAGGTTGTAATCCAGCAGCACGCCGGAGACGCCGTTGTCCCAGGTGGCTGGCGGCATCCAGTTGGTGGCGCGATACTGTAGCCAGGCCTGAGGCAGGGTTATCTCCAGCGTTTGGGTTGCCTGGATAAACGCGAAGTGAACCTGTGATAAGCCGCTAAAATCGACGCAGCCTGCTTTATCAGGTAGCGTACTGCGGATCTTGTCGTCCAGGCCGAAGGTATCTGCCAGCGCTGCCGGAATACACGCTTCTGTGGTTTCGCCTTTACGCCTCCAGGCTAATTGCCAGCCGTTCGCAAGGGGCGTGTTATTTACCGAAACAGTAACAAAATAGTTTCCCGGTGCGACGTGGTTCTTATCTTTAAACTGTGAAATATCAATATTACCGCGCTGGTCTTTATCGATTGCGTTAATGTTAAACTCAACGGCGAGCAGAGGGGAGGAGATAAGAAAGCCTGCGATGATCATTCCGGGTGAACTGTATTTCATCATTCAGCTCTCAAATAAAATAACGTCAATGGCTGGCAAATATATTGCCAGCCGAAATAGAACTAACGATATTTGCTTATTTGTACAGCAATACATAATTCGCGGTTGATTCAACCTGACCGGCCGTTGCCGTTTTACCGCTAACCGTTTCCATCTGAGCTTTAAAGTGCAGAGTCTGAGTGGAGGAACCTGCCGAGAGGTCGACGCTGTTTGCGGAGCCCAGAGTGATTGGTGACTCCGCGTTATCCAGCAAACGAACGCCGACGTTCTGCGCGCCCCCCGCATAGGTGTTGCTCATCAGGCTGGTATCGGTGCCGTCGGTTGCGGTGCTGCTGAAGGTCACTTCCACTTTGGAGACGGGTGTTGCCGTTTCGTCTCCAGCGTCAAGCTGGCAGTTTTCCAGATTGATATCAACCGGTACCGCCGAAGATTTTTTATTCGCATTCATCATCGCCGTTGTGACCTGGCCGAGCTCGATCTCTTTATCAATACTGTCTGGTGCAATATTGCATGGTGCGTCAATAATAACGCCCTTAAAGGTGATTTTACCGGAGCCCTGATCGCTTGCCAGCGCGGTGCCAGAGATAAATGAACCTAAAGCAACAGCCATAAGTGCTTTTGAAATATTTCGCATGAAATATCCTTGTTATGAGTAATATTTAAGAGACATTGATGTTCGAGGCGGTCGCATTCTAAAACTAATTGTAACGATGAGTGATTAAAAAATAATTAAAGACTCTTTAAGTTTGCGTTTATTAATTATTTAAGTGAATGGCTTAGGTTAAAAACGGAGGGCGAGATGCTAAATAAGCAGACCAAAAGGAGGTGCTGGTCTGCTTTTTGATCAATTATTGATAATTGATTTTGACAATAATGTCTTTACTGAATGGTCCAGGAATAACGGCTTCACCAGGTTTACGGGTTAGCTCAGCCGTATAGTCGTGAGTTTGCGTCGTCACCGCATCATCAGGGTGATAGGTTGCAAAAGGGAGATACTGGTTGTACGTCACGTCGCCGTAGGTTTTATCAATGAGACGCATGAGTAAACCATTTCCCATGTCCAGATGCGTATCATCGTAGAGCGTATCGGTGGTGTAAAAGCTGGTCGTTACGTCAAATTGTTCTGAACAGCCAGCAGTGGCATCCCGGATTGTCGAAATGCTAAACGGTGAAGTGACGGCGTTGGCATTGACTGCGCTCTCCGTAAACTGGCCAAAATTCACAATCTGATTGTCAGGGTAGATCCGGATATCCACACCGCAGTCCAGGAAATGAATATTTGAAAGTCCGGTAATGTCGTAATGCAGGTTTTTTGCATTCGAAAGCGTGTTGATTCCGCCTGAACCGTCAAACGTCAGCACGGTGACGGAGGGAAAGGTATAGTCAAACTGCTCTTTTGGTATCGCTTTTAGCTTCACGTAGAGACGAAAGCGCACGCTAAACGTGACGTTTTTCTGAATTGTGACGCCATTGCAGTCTGCTTCTTGATACTGTTTCCATTTATCATCCTGCTTATCAAGGCAGGCTCCCGTATCAATTTTGATATCGGGGATATCATAGTCAATACCGTTATAGGTTACGCCAAACGCCAGATAAGGGTTGTTGGTCATCAGGCTATCGGTGTTATGAAAACTGTCCAGGATATAGGCATAAACGTGTTCACTCCAGGGATCCTGCGAGACAGGTTTTGTACTGTCGCGGGTGGCGTTATCGCAATATACCGTCACCAGCAAATCACCGCTTTCCCAAATTTTTTGTCCGGCAGGGGCGTTGGCCGGTACCGTGAACGTCGGGAGCGTTGTTGTGATCAGACTTTGGCCGCCCGTTGAATCTTTGTAACAGTCCATCGCCCATGCGGAGGATGAGAACAAACATAAAAGGGCAGTCACCGCGAGATATATTTTTTTCATCATCATTATCCCTTATTCACCGGCTTGCTCTGGCAGGTAGTCTGCACCGCGTTACAACTCACCTTAAACATTTCCAGACCGCCATAATCGCTGATATACCCGACCTGGAACTCAGCGGACAGATTAGCCAGTGACTGGCTGGCCTGACCAAACGGCTCAATCATTACGCTCTCTGCGCCCGGCAATAAGGTTTTACCGTTCAGGCCGATATAGCCGACGGTGATGTAATAGGGGCTGCTGTTTTTGAACTGCAGCGTACCCGAGGCGCGGGATATAACCACCTTATCCAGAGGAACAAACTGGCCCTCCTTCAGCTCAATGGCTTTTGGCCGCCAGAACAGTTTAAGCCGGCTTTGCATGGCAATTTGCATCACGTTCTTCTGCTCGGCTTTGGGCGGGATTTCCCGCATGTTGTAATAAAACAGCGACTCTCGATCGGCTGGAAGTCGGCTGAGGTTTTGCTGCGCCATCAGGCGAACCTGCGCCTGTTCCTCAGGCTCGATACGCAACAGTGGCGGAACAGGAGAGATAAACTCGCGCGTTTTTTTACCCTCTTTATCCTCAATCCACGACTGAGCCAGATAAGGATCGGTTTTACTCTGGTTTATCAGTCTGACCGACACGCTTTTTGCTGAGGCGTTGAAAATGATGCGTGTTCTGTCGGGCGATACGGTGGCCCAGGCAAAGCTGCACGTGCCAAGGAAACAGATAAGTCCTTTTGAAATCATCGTGATGTTCATTTTATGCGCCCTGAATTAATGCACTGTTTTACAAGGTAAAAATATAGCGTCACCGCTAAGGTTACTTTGGTTCGGCGGCGTGATTTCACACGCTTTGTCAGACCAGGTGAGACGTAACGTACTGTTTTCCTGAATCCCGCTGAGATAAACGAACCCTTCTTCGGCAACCAGACCGACCTCTTTACCCGTAGCGCTGTCGACGATACTGACGCCCAAAGGAGGGAACTGACCGTTTTCCTGTCGAATAATGCCGACAATCTGGTAGCCCGTGGTGGCGTTCAGCTTGCTGTAACCAATGGCACCTTCCGTCAGCGTGGTGCGAATAACGGAGGTTGCTATATCCACGCCATCAGGCAGCGTGTTGCTGTTAACGCGCACCGTGGAGGTGGTGTAGTTGCTGAGTGAGGGGACGACAGCAATACCGAATGCGTTAGTCCGCGTGCGCGAACTGTTGACCTCAATTCCGTCAACACCATCGGCATCGATCATCATGCGGGCGTTGTTGGCCGGGCTGTAATCATGCAGGGCTACGCCATGCCGCGTGGCGGTGAGCGAGCCGTTCCAGCCCGCGCTGATCGAACGGTACTGATTGGGCTGAACGCTTCCTGAAAGATTGAGGCGTCCGTAAGGAGAATAGTGCTGGTATCCGCCGCGCAATGACGGTTCGCCTTCGCGCAAATCGTCTTCCGTCGTAGAGGCCGAGAGATTCCACGTATTGTTGCGATCGGAGGCGTCATAGTAAGAAGCCATATGAGACGCGCTGTCGCCGCCCGATCGCTGGTAGCTGTACATAATGCTACGACTTTGTTCCAGCGGGAGGGTGAAGGCGAAATAGACCTGGTTTTCGTCGCTGTCATCCCAGCGCACGCGGCTTAGCGCCAGCGATGCGGATAAATCTCTTAAATTGCCGATATCAAAATTGCGGCTCAGCGAAAAGGAGTAGTTTGTGTTGCTGCTGTTGTCCCAGTAGGTGTTACGGGTGACGTTGAGATAGGTATTTAATGCCAGCGAATCAAGGTACTGGTTGAAGGAGATAACATAACTCTCTTTTTCGTTTGTCGTTGAGGTATCTCCGTCCCGGGAGGCGAGATATTCGCTCATTGAGACATATTCTTTATCCGAGAATCGATAACCTGCAAAGGTGATCTGGCTGCCGGTCGCCTCAAAACGTTTTGCGTAATTGGCGCGATAGCTGTACCCACGCTGTGTTTCATTTTTTCCCTGATGGAGCGTGGCCTCGGCGCCCGTCACATCAAAAGAGATCGAGCCGAACGAATCCAGGTTGAAGCCGATACCGGTGGTCATGGCCTGATAATCATCCGCCGTCAGCAGGGTGCCGCCATACAGTGACACATTGCTCAGCCAGCCCCAGGAGAGTTCACCTGTCCAGAAAAGCGGGTTATTGATGTCGTTATGGCCCGTAGCGGTGGGCTTACCGATGGATGTTTTATAGCGCACCTGGCCTTTTCGGGTCAGGAAGGGGATTGAGGATGAACCCACCTGGAAGGTGGTTTTACGCCCATCTTCCTCTTCGACAACCACGTCCAGCTGCCCCTGGTAGGTTTCACCCAGGTCAGAAATGGTGAACGGCCCCGGCGCGACGGTTGTTTGATAAAGAACGCGGCCAGACTGGGAGACGGTCACTTTGGCATTGGTCTGCGCGATGCCGTTAATTTGAGGTGCATAACCTTGTAGATCAGGCGGCAGCATACTTTCATCACTTTCCAGTGATGCGCCGGTAAAGTGGAAGGTATCAAAAATATCTGAGCTTAAATCATATTGCCCCAGCGTCATTTTTGATGACAGCGAAGGGATAGGACGGTAGAGATAGGTCCGTGCCAGACTGCTGTCACTGCCTGTAGACTCGCCGTGACGAAAGTTTTGGTTATATTGATAATCTGAACGTAGACGCCAGGCGCCGAGGTTAAACCCGAGCGTGCCGTAGGCGCTGATATTCTGGCTGTCTTCGCCCCCGTGCGGATCGTACTGGCTGGCATAGAGATTATAATCAAGTAAAACACCCGCAATGCCTTCATCCCAATATTCCGGCGGCGTCCAGTTCTTCGCCTGATATTTCATCCATGCCTGGGGAACGGTGACGGAAAGCACCATCGTCCCTTTATTAAGGGAAAAGCCCAGCTCCGGAACAGCCGAAAGATCAAGGCAACGTCCGCCTTCAGAATAAGGGAGTCGCGAAATAAAATCGGTGCTAAGTCCGAAAGCGGATAACTGCCCGGCATTCACACAAATTTGCGAACCGCTTTCGTTTTCCGTTGCGATCCACTCCATTGTTGCGGATTGAGGCAGCGTATTTTTATTGACCTGAATGCGGACGAGATAGCTACCCGGTGCGATGTGGCCTTTTTTCTCAAACTGGGAAATATCAATATTACTTCGGTCTTCAACGTCAATCATCTCTGTGTTGAATTCAACCGCGGAGACTGGCAACACGAATAATGCTGAGTAAAGTGTGGCACTCAGCGAATGCTTTATAAAAGCAGAGAGGCGGGAGAGTTGATGTGCTGAGTGTTTTAGCATAAATCCGTTTCGCTTTTAAAAAGAAGGCATAAAAGCCGATGAGTCCTTCATCGGCTACGTTTTCAGACGGCAATCTAATTACTTGTATTCAAGGATATAGTTTGCCTGAGCCTGAACGTTACCCGGGGTAGCCTTGCTGCCAGCTACCGGTTCCATGCGGGCTTTGAAGTTCAGTTCCTGATAGGCATTTGTGGTAGGGAATGACACTTCAATCGGCGTACCCAGCGTGACTTTATTGCTGCCGCTATCCAGCAAGCGAACGCCCACACCAGTTGCACCGCCTATGTTGCCATCAAGCGTGTTTTTCATCAGGCTGGTGTCGGTCGAATCGGTACTTGCGGAGGCAAAGGTGACCTTCACTTTGTCGATCGTGGTGGTGGTTTGTCCAGTCGTAGTAGAGAGAATGCAATCCTGCAGGTGGATATTCACGTCAACCGGCAACGAGTTTTTACCGCTGTTCAGCACGCTATCCGCGACTTCACCTAATTCAATAGTCTGATTTTCATCTCCTGGGGTGATAGAGCAAGGTGCACTGATAACTTCACCGGTGAACGTGATCTTCCCTGAGCCCTGGTTATCTGCTGCCACAGCAGTCAGTGACAGGCCAGAAAGCAATGCAGTTGTTGTTACTGCCAGAATAGTCTTGTTAAACATGTAGATATAATCCTTTACCTAAGAGTGGGTGGCGCAATATTTTTAATGAATTACTATTGCAACACTTTTATTTCATTAAAGCGGTCGAAATATACCAGTCACAATATGGCTCATCTCGTGAGTATTTCTAAACGGGAGGTTTAGAGGTTATTAATAAATTATTTGAAATTATGAATGGGATGGATGCCGTTGCTCATTAGCCCGAATGCTCGGTTTAAATAATGATTGGCATCAACCTTTTGAGCTTTTTTTAATACGCGAAGCGGTAATTATTATACGGGTAATAGCTATAAATAATATTTCTTAAGTGAATTCTATGGCGATTATAAAGTATGGTGCCGGACTTTATATCATTAATACTAATAGTTGGCATGCCACTGATATTAAAAAAATTGCGCTCCCTCAAATAAGGCAGCGCAACCGTTCAGCCAATACCCGCCGATTGTAACAACACCAGGCTTAAACCCATCACCGACATGCCGCACAGCACCCCGTAGCTCGGGTTGTTGTTGGGGTCGATCTCTTTTGCCAGCGGCATCAGTTCATCTACCGACAGGGCGACCATGATCCCCGCCACGGCCGCCATAATCGCCGCCATCACGACCGGGGATACGAGGCTACCGAGGATCAGCCACGCCAGCACGCCGCCGAGTATTTCCGCCATCCCAGAGATACCCGCCCAGAAGACGGCCGTACGCTTTGAGCCGGTCGCGGCATAAACCGGCCCGGCTACGGCAAGTCCTTCAGGAATATTGTGCAAGGCAACGGCCAGCGCGACGCCAAAACCCATCTCCAGATTGCTGCTGGCCGTAACATACGTGGCGACGCCTTCCGGGAAGTTATGCAGGCTGATGCCCAGCGTCAGCAGAATAGCGGTGCGTTTGATATTGCCGGGTATTGGGGCAACGCTTTTCTGCATCAAATCCTGAGGGTGCGCGTGCGGCAGCATGCGGTCGAGCGCAAAATAGCCCAGCAGCCCGGCAATGAACATGCCGTAGCCCAGCACCGGGGACATTCCCTCGGTGTGAAGTGCGGCGGGCAGCATCTCCATCAGCGAAATAAGCAGCATGATCCCGGCGGCGAAGCCCAGCGAGAAGGCCAGCACGCGATTAGACGGTTTTTGCCCGAGCACGCCGAGGAACGCCCCGATAAAGGTCGCGGCGCCCGCGAGTATGGTCAAAATCAAGGGTACTGACATGCACTCTCCTTAAGCTGTTTCTGACATTCAAATTTCCTGATGATGATCTTCACGGTTATCTGCGTTCATCTTCACCTGAATGCGCGTAATGTAGAACCATCAAACTGACACCTCCTCTAAGGATATCACCATGTCTTCTTCTCGTATGCCAGCACTGTTTTTAGGCCACGGCAGCCCAATGAACGTTCTGGAAGATAACGTCTATACCCGCGCCTGGCGTCATCTGGGTGAGACGTTGCCGCGTCCGAAGGCGATTGTGGTGGTGTCCGCGCACTGGTTTACCCGCGGCACCGGCGTGACGGCCATGGAAGCGCCGAAAACTATCCATGATTTTGGCGGCTTCCCGCAGGCGCTGTATGACATGCATTACCCGGCTCCCGGCTCTCCTGAGCTGGCGCAGCAGCTGGTCGATCTGCTGGCGCCTGTTCCGGTAGCGCTCGATAAGGAAGCCTGGGGCTTTGACCACGGCTCGTGGGGCGTGCTGATAAAAATGTATCCGGATGCCGATATCCCGATGGTGCAGCTGAGTCTCGACAGCACGAGGCCTGCTGCCTGGCACATGGAGATGGGCCGTAAGCTGGCTTCGCTTCGCGATGAGGGCGTCATGCTGGTTGCCAGCGGTAACGTAGTACACAACCTGCGCACGGTACGCTGGCACGGTGAAAATACTCCGTATCCGTGGGCGACATCGTTTAATAACTACGTAAAAGACAACCTGACCTGGCAGGGGCCGGACGATCGGCACCCGCTGGTGAACTATCTGGATCACGAAGGCGGTTCGCTCTCTAACCCAACGCCGGAACACTTCCTGCCGCTGCTGTACGTGCTGGGCGCGTGGGATGGTCAGGAGCCGGTTACGATCCCGATCGACGGAATAGAGATGGGAAGTTTGAGCATGCTGTCGGTGCAGGTGGGGTAATAAAAGTAAAACGGCAACCTGAGGTTGCCGTTTCTAGCGCTTGCTCCCTCTTCCGTGGGAGAGGGCAACAGGCTACACGCTACTCCACAAAAATATGCGGATAGAACCGTGACAGGTCCTGCGTAATCAAGGCGCGATCTTCGCGAATGCCAATCCCGGCAGGCTTATCGTTAATCAGCCAGCTGCCGATCAGCGTATAGCTGTCGCCAAACTTCGGTAGCTGATAAAACGCCTGGACGATCATCCCTTCTTCACCGTACGGCCCTTCAACCGCTTCCAGCGTTTTACCGTTTTCGATAATCGATACGTTCGCCCCTTCGCGGGAGAAGATCGGCTTAACGACGTATTTCTCCATCGGCGGGAAATCATCTTCGGCAAAGTACGCAGGCAGCAGGTTCGGGTGGTTCGGGAACATCTCCCACAGCATCGGCAGCAGGGCCTTGTTGGAGATAATACTCTTCCATGCCGGCTCAAGCCAGCGGACGCCAGCGTCTTCCAGCTTGGTGGAGAACATCTCGCGCAGCATATATTCCCACGGATACAGCTTGAACAGGTTGCTGATCACCTGATCCTGCATGTCCGTAAACTGGCCTTTTTCACCCAAACCGATGTCTTCGATATAGAGGAATTCCGTCGCCACTTCCGCTTCGGCCGCGCAGTCCTGCAAATACTGAACCGTACCGCGATCTTCTTCGGTATCGCGGCAGCAGGCGAGGTGCAGCAGGTTAAAACCGTGCTGTTCGCGCAGTTCGGCGAAACGCTCAATCAGCTTTTCCTGCAGGCTGTTGAACTGGTCGCTGCCTTCCGGCAGGTTTCCGGCGTTCGCCTGATCTTCCAGCCAGATCCACTGGAAAAACGCGGCTTCGTACAGGGAGGTTGGCGTATCCGCATTGTTCTCGAGAAGCTTCGGTTCACCCACGCCATCCCAGGCCAGATCGAGGCGAGAGTAGAGCGAAGGCTGATTCGTTTTCCACGACTGACGGACAAAGCTCCATGTGTGCTTCGGAATGCGGAATTTGGTCATCAGCGCATCGCTGTCGATGACTTTCTCAACCACCTTCAGGCACATCTGGTGCAGCTCAGCGGTCACGTCTTCAAGCTTTTCAACCTGAGCAAGCGTGAGCCTGTAGTAAGCATCTTCACACCAGTACGGCTCGCCGTACATGGTGTGGAAGTTAAAGCCGTATTCGGTAGCCTTTTCGCGCCAGTCCGGGCGCTCGACAATACTGACTCGTTCCATGATCAGCCGCCCATTGAGCGAGTCGAAGAGCCGGTCGCGCTACGCTGCATGGTGGTTTGTTTGGCAACAGACTCGCCGAAGCCGCCGCGGGTAATGGTGCTGGTGGTTGCAGGTTTCGGCGCCATGGCGGTTTTCGGTACGGTCATGGTACGGCCAGGCGTTGCGGCACCGTAACCCTTGCCGGTGGCATCGGTATATTTACCGTACGCCGGGCTGTTCGGGTTTTTGGAGCTGAACAGCGGCTGCTGCTGGTAGCCCGCGCCGCCGCTCATCAGGCGGCCCATCATATAGCCCGCCATCAGCGGCATCCAGAAGCTGCCGCTGGACTGCGCCTGCGCCTGGTTTTCCGGTGCCATACCCGCCTGAGCCGGTGCCTGCTGGCACTGGCCTTCACCGAATTCAGCTACACAGTCTTCGCGTGAAGCGTATTTTGGCGCGGTGCGTTCCGCTTCTTTCAGGGCGTTGTTGTAGGCCGTTGTACATTCGGCGGCTTTACCGGTTGCGCTCGCGCAGTCGTCGGCGTTTTGATACAGCGAAACCGTTTCGTCGCTTTGCTCACAGCCTGCCAGCATAAAGACGGCGGTGACCGCCAGCGCGACAGGCGTCAGGTGGCGTGCGTTCCAGCTTTTGCGGAACGACGCGTGATTCATCGTTTTTGTCCGTTTCATAATTGTCTTCCAGGACCCAGTGGTAATAACGCTCAGGATAGAGGATGACTGGTTGAAAATGAAGCGAGGAGGGGCGGAAACAGGGAGATCTTTACGTTGGCTTACGTTCGGAGGGGATTTATGTGCTCCCTCTCCCACAGGGAGAGGGCAGGGGTGAGGGCATCAGGCCGCAGCGGGCCTGATGGCACTCTTAGTTACGGAACGGATTGCTACCGCTGCTGGCAGGTGCGGTGCTGCGCGCTGCCGCCGGCTGCGCAACTGGCGCGCTGCTGTTAGCGGTGAAATTATCAACGGCGGCATCCTGCTGCGGATTTTCCGGCGCGACGCTTTCAGGCGACGTGGAAACCGGTTTGCCCAGCGTGCTGTTCAGCATTTGCAGATCCTGCTCGTTCAGCGTACCCAGAGCCTGCTTAATGTTCAGCTGGTTAATCAGGTACTGGTAACGCGCGCTGGAGAGCTGCTGTTTCGCGTTGTACAGCGTGGTCGTTGCGTCTAATACATCAACGATAGTACGCGTACCGACGGAGTAACCCGCTTCCATCGCGTCCAGAGAGCTTTGCGCAGAGACAACGGCCTGTTTGTAGGCGTTGATGCTGCTGATGGACGCGTTCACGTTGTTGAAGGAAGAACGCACGGTCTGGACCACGTTGCGGTGCGCGCTTTCAAGCTGCTCGCTCGCGCCTACGAAGTTGTACTGCGCCTGCTTAACCTGAGAGTTAACCATCCCGCCCTGGTACAGCGGCAGAGAGAAGCTCAGGCCAACTTTGTTCTGGCCAATGTTGTTGTCGTCATAAGCCTGGGACGTCGTTTTAGAACCGCTGTAGCTGGTATCCGATACGCCGGTAGAGGCGCTCAGGCTCAGGGTTGGCAGGTGACCATCCTGTGCAAGACGGATCTGCTCGCGCGCCAGGTCCTGGCTCAGGCGTGCCTGCAGCAAGGTCAGGTTGCGGTTTTCCGCCTCTTTCAGCAGGGCGTTAACCGCCTGCGGCTTGTCCGTTTTGAAGCTGTCCACGTTCAGAGAGGCCAGTTCAGGATAGTAGTTACCGGTGACCTGACGCAGTGATTCCAGCGCGTTGTCGAGGTTGTTACGTGCGGTCACTTCGTTTGCCAGTACGGTGTCGTACTGTGAACGGGCGTTCTGTACGTCAGTGATGGCGACCAGGCCCACGTTGAAGCGCTGGGTGGTTTGATCTAACTGACGATAAATCGCCTGTTTCTGCGCTTCGGTGTAGGAGAGGGCGTCAATCGCGCTCAGTACGTTGAAGTAGGCGGTCGCGGTATTCAGGATCAGCGTCTGCTGATCGGTCTGATAGGTCACATCCTGGATGCCCGCGCTCTTTTCCTGCAAGCTCAGCTCACGCCATTTGGACATGTCGAACAGGGTTTGCGTTAACTGTAAAGAGGCACTGGTGGCATTCGAGTTGATGCCGTTATTATCGCGAAAACCGTTAGTGTAGGTATAATCTGCACCTAAGCCCAGCTGCGGCAGCAGTGGACTACGTGCTTCGTTAATTTTTTCAAACGCAGCATCACGATCGGCCGCTGATTTACGTAAATCAGGGTTGCCCAGACGTGCCTGCTGGTAGACCTGTAACAGGTTCTCTGCCTGGCTCATTGCACTGAAGCCCGTCAGGCTCAGGCCGATAAGGATGGGGAGCAATTTCTTCATTTGCATTCCTTGTTGTGAAGCAGTATTAGCGCTGATCTAATTAAAAATAATTGCCGATTCTAACAGAATCATCCACACCAAAAGGTTGGCGTAACGTGCCATCTGGCGGTAATTTGCTCCAATCTACCATATAGCCATACAAACGGCAGCCAAACAGCCTTGAAATTCACAATTTCATCACCATTGCTACCAGGACTCGACCGATGCAAAAACCAGAAAACGTGCCTGTCACCTTCGCCAAAAACGATGTAGAAATTATTGCACGAGAAACGCTTTATAGCGGTTTTTTTTCAATGGAACTTTACCGTTTCAGGCATCGCCTGTTTAACGGTGAAATGAGCGGTGAAATCAAACGCGAAATATTTGAGCGCGGGCATGCGGCAGTCTTGCTACCCTTTGACCCAGTGCGTGATGAAGTCGTGCTGGTCGAGCAGGTCCGTATTGCGGCGTATGATACCAGCGAAACCCCGTGGTTGCTGGAAATGGTGGCCGGGATGATCGAAGAAGGCGAGTCGGTCGAAGACGTCGCCCGCCGCGAGGCGCTGGAAGAGGCGGGCCTGGTGGTGGGCCGCACGAAACCGGTGCTGAGCTATCTGGCAAGCCCGGGCGGGACAACGGAACGTACATCTATTATGGTGGGCGAAGTGGACGCCACGACAGCGGAAGGGATCCACGGTCTGGCAGATGAAAACGAAGATATTCGGGTTCATGTGGTAAGTCGGGAGCAGGCTTACCGGTGGGTAGAAGAGGGGAAAATCGACAACGCAGCGTCTGTCATCGCCCTGCAATGGCTACAGCTGCACTATCAGACTTTACGACACGAGTGGAAAAAATGAAGCGTTATACACCTGACTTCCCAGAAATGATGCGCCTGTGCGAAACCAATTTCGCACAATTGCGCCGCCTGCTGCCGCGAAATGACGCACCCGGCGAAACGGTGAGCTATCAGGTGAGCAACGCCCGGTATCGGTTAACGATAACAGAATCAACGCGCTACACTACGCTGGTAGAGATTGAGCAAACGGCGCCGAGCATTAGCTACTGGAGCCTGCCGTCCATGACGGTGCGTCTTTATCACGATGCGATGGTCGCTGAAGTGTGTTCAAGTCAGCAGATCTTTCGCTTTAAAGCGCGGTATGATTATCCGAATAAAAAGTTGCATCAACGCGACGAAAAGCATCAAATTAACCAGTTTTTAGCCGACTGGCTAAGGTATTGTTTAGCACATGGAGCAATGGCGATTCCGGTTTGTTAGCATCATAAACCTACCTAAGGACACCATTTGGAAAGCCTGTTGAACCTGACTGTTGCTGGTGGGGCGCCAGTCAGGATATTACAAATCACCGACACCCACCTTTTTGCCGAAAAGCATGAGACGCTTCTGGGCGTGAACACCTGGGAGAGTTATCAGGCGGTTCTGGACGCGATCCATGCTGAAAATCGGCCATGCGATTTGATCGTCGCAACGGGCGACCTGGCGCAGGATCAATCCTCCGCAGCCTATCAGCATTTCGCTGAGGGGATTGCGAGCTTTAGCGTGCCTTGCGTCTGGCTACCGGGCAATCACGATTTTCAACCTGCGATGTACAGCTCGCTTCAGGACGCGGGGATTTCACCGGCTAAATGTGTCTTTGTGGGTGAGCAGTGGCAAATCCTGCTCCTCGACAGTCAGGTGTTTGGCGTTCCGCACGGTGAGTTGAGCGACTATCAGCTCGACTGGCTGGAGACAAAACTGGCCGCCGAACCGGATCGCAATACGCTGCTGTTACTGCACCATCATCCGCTACCGGCGGGCTGTAGCTGGCTCGATCAGCACAGCTTGCGCAACTCTGCGGCGCTGGACAGCGTACTGGTGAAATTTCCGCGCGTGAAAAATCTGCTGTGCGGGCACATTCATCAGGAACAGGATCTCGACTGGAACGGTCGCCGCCTGCTCGCGACGCCGTCCACCTGCGTGCAGTTTAAGCCCCACTGCGCTAACTTCACGCTGGACACCATCGCACCGGGCTGGCGCTGGCTGGAGCTGCATGCCGACGGCACGCTGACCACCGAAGTGTGTCGTCTGACCGGCGCGCAGTTCCGCCCGGATACCGCTTCAGAAGGCTATTGATGTCAACGCTTCTCTATCTGCACGGGTTCAACAGCTCTCCGCGCTCGGCGAAAGCGACGCAGCTTCGCGAGTGGCTGCATGCGCATCATCCCGACGTGGAGATGATTATTCCGCAGCTGCCTCCTTATCCGGCGGATGCGGCAGAAATGCTGGAATCGATTGTGCTTGAACACGGCGGCGAATCGTTTGGCGTTGTCGGGTCGTCCCTCGGCGGCTACTACGCCACCTGGCTGTCGCAATGCTTTATGTTGCCTGCTGTCGTCGTCAACCCGGCGGTCCGGCCATTTGAGCTGTTAAGGGACTTTCTTGGCGAAAACGAGAACCCCTACACCGGCCAACAATATGTGCTAGAGTCACGCCATATTTACGATCTCAAAGTTATGCAGGTCGACCCGCTTGAAGCGCCCGATCTTATCTGGCTGCTGCAACAGACGGGAGATGAAGTGCTGGATTACCGCCAGGCAGTGGCGTATTACGCATCCTGCCGCCAGACTGTAGAAGAGGGCGGAAACCATGCTTTCACGGGCTTTGAAGATCATTTCACCCAGATTGTCGATTTTCTTGGACTGCACAGCCACTGACAATCAATGCGAATTGCTAGCTTAAATCATGACGCAAACCTATAACGCTGATGCCATTGAGGTACTCACCGGGCTTGAGCCGGTTCGCCGCCGCCCGGGGATGTACACCGATACGACGCGCCCTAACCACCTGGGCCAGGAAGTAATTGATAACAGCGTGGACGAAGCGCTGGCAGGCCATGCCAAACGCGTCGACGTTATCCTGCACGCCGATCAGTCGCTGGAGGTCATCGACGACGGCCGCGGCATGCCCGTGGATATCCACCCGGAAGAGGGTGTACCCGCCGTTGAGCTGATCCTCTGCCGTCTGCACGCGGGCGGTAAGTTCTCCAACAAAAACTACCAGTTCTCCGGTGGTTTGCACGGCGTGGGGATCTCCGTGGTTAACGCCCTGTCGAAACGCGTGGAAGTCAACGTCCGCCGCGACGGCCAGGTGTATAACATCGCGTTCGAAAACGGCGAAAAGGTGCAGGAGTTGCAGGTTGTCGGGACGTGCGGCAAACGCAACACCGGCACCAGCGTCCACTTCTGGCCTGACGAAAGCTTCTTCGACAGCCCGCGCTTTTCCGTTTCTCGCCTGACGCACCTGCTGAAAGCCAAAGCGGTGCTGTGCCCGGGCGTGGAAATCACCTTTAAAGATCACGTTAACAACACCGAGCAGAGCTGGCGCTACGAGAAGGGTCTGAACGACTATCTGTGTGAAGCGGTAAACGGCCTGCCGACCCTGCCGGAAAAACCGTTCGTCGGGAATTTCGAAGGCGACACCGAAGCGGTGGACTGGGCGCTGCTGTGGCTGCCTGAAGGCGGCGAGCTGCTGACGGAAAGCTACGTCAACCTGATCCCGACCATGCTCGGCGGTACGCACGTGAACGGCCTGCGTCAGGGGCTGCTGGATGCCATGCGCGAGTTTTGCGAATACCGCAACATTCTGCCGCGCGGCGTGAAGCTGTCCGCAGAAGATATCTGGGACCGCTGCGCCTACGTGCTTTCCGTGAAGATGCAGGATCCGCAGTTTGCCGGTCAGACCAAAGAGCGCCTCTCGTCGCGCCAGTGCGCGGCGTTCGTCTCCGGCGTGGTGAAAGATGCGTTTACCCTGTGGCTGAACCAGAACGTTCAGGCGGCAGAAATGCTGGCTGAAATGGCCATCTCCAGCGCCCAGCGCCGTCTGCGTGCCGCGAAGAAAGTGGTGCGTAAAAAGCTGACCAGCGGCCCCGCGCTGCCGGGCAAGCTGGCGGACTGTACCGCGCAGGATCTCAACCGCACCGAGCTGTTCCTGGTGGAAGGGGACTCGGCGGGCGGATCGGCCAAGCAGGCGCGGGATCGTGAATATCAGGCGATCATGCCGCTCAAGGGTAAGATCCTTAACACCTGGGAAGTCTCGTCTGATGAAGTGCTGGCCTCGCAGGAGGTACACGATATCTCCGTTGCGATCGGCATCGATCCGGACAGCGAGGATCTGAGCCAGCTGCGCTACGGCAAAATCTGCATCCTCGCGGATGCGGACTCCGATGGTCTGCACATCGCCACGCTGCTCTGCGCGCTGTTCGTGAAGCACTTCCGCACCCTGGTGAAAAACGGTCACGTCCACGTGGCGCTGCCGCCGCTGTACCGTATCGACCTCGGCAAAGAGGTTTACTACGCGCTGACGGAAGAAGAGAAAGCGGGCGTGCTGGAGCAGCTTAAGCGCAAGAAGGGCAAACCGAACGTTCAGCGCTTTAAAGGGCTGGGCGAGATGAACCCGATGCAGCTGCGCGAAACGACGCTGGATCCGAATACCCGCCGCCTGGTACAGCTGACCATCAGCGATGAAGATGAACAGCAGACCAACGCCGTAATGGATATGCTGCTGGCCAAGAAACGTTCGGAAGACCGACGTAACTGGCTTCAGGAGAAAGGCGACATGGCGGATATTGAAGCCTGATAAACGCTTTGCGGATCTGTTTTTGTGCCCGGCGGCGCGACGCCGGCCGGGCCAAAAAAGCAGCTCAGCAAGATGAACGCTTTTTCCGGTACTGCAACGGCGTCTCGCCAATCCCCTTCTTAAACGCGCTGATAAACCACGTCACGTCAGAAAACCCCGCCCGGGATGCAATCTCGCGCACGCTCGCCTCGCTGTGCAGCAGCCACTCGCACGCCTTACGCAGCCGCAGCGTATTGAGGTAGTCGTGGATCTTTTCGCCCGTTTCCGCATGGAACTTTCGCGACACGTAGCTGCGTGATTTTCCCAACTCCCCGGCCAGCGCATCCAGACGAAATTTCTCCTGATAATGCTCGTCGAGCCAGAACATCACCCGGCTGGCGATCCCCTGGCCGTTGCCCGGCTCGCCCTCGCTATCGTCAGGAAGCATCGCAAACAGGCTGATCAGCAGGCTGGCAATACTCTCGCTGTTCATCGGTGGCCTGTAGCAGCCAAACAGATGATCGATATGGTGATGGCAGTGGGCTAAATCGGCGACCCACGCCTCGGCGCCGCGGCGTGAAAGCCGCTCCAGCCGCTGCCGGGTCTGGGGAAAATCCCGCAGCACTTTCAGCACCGCGTGCCGATCGAGATGCACGATCGTGCGTCGGTAAATCGCCTCCGCCCGTTCGTCCACCATCACCTTATGCAGCGTAAACGGCGGGAAGAAAAACAGCCGTCCGGGGCGCATGGTGTAATGGCGATTATCAACAATCGCCACGCCAAAGCCCTCCTCCACGTAGAGGATCTCCAGACACTGATGCCAGTGGTGGTAGCGTACGGTATTGGCAAACAGGCGGCTGAACGAGGCCACGGTATCGTTCAGGGTGATCGGTTCCAGAAGATCGGATGTCGGCGTGTCGCGCATAGTGCAATAAAACTCAACTTTTTCCCGTCTGACCGCCTTTATAAACCACCTTTTTAAATTTTCTCAACTGGAGGTTTATTCATCGTTCCTGCCTGTGACATGGCTAACATTTCTGCCCCGTACGGATTCACTATGCTTGGCCGCAGTTGACTACGAGGGCATGGCTATGTGCGCGGCAAACAAAGAAAAATCAAATCCGTTGTCTTCCCGCCGGGATGTGGTGGCGTCGTTGAATGCGCTTCTGGAAGCGCTGGATAAACAATTTCCGGCAAACCGTTCACGATTCTCGCTGGGCGATACCTGTGCCCACTACGCAACGGACGTTGCGCAGATGGAGGGGCTCTCCCGGGCCCTGTGGGGGCTGTTTCCGCTGATGGCGTCCGGGGAAAGCACGCCGTTCTGCGAAAAGTACCTAACCGCCATTAAGCTCGGCACCGACCCGCAGAGCGCGGACTACTGGGGGGAAACCGGCCCGTACGACCAGCGCCTGGTCGAGATGGCGGCCTACGGTCTGGGGCTTGCTCTGCTGGGGGATAAGCTCACCGCCCGCTTTACCGGGCGCGAAGTCATGAACCTGCACGCGTGGCTTAACCAAATCACCGACGCGCAGATGCCGGACAGCAACTGGAACTATTTTGCCATTATGGTCCAGCTCGGCTTCCGGCGCGCCGGGCTGCCGTATGACCAGGCCGCCATCGATCGCCGCTTTGCGCTGATGGACGCCTACTACCTCGGCGACGGCTGGTATTCCGACGGCCCGGGTCGCCCGAAAGACTATTACATCTCCATGGCCTTCCACTTCTACGGCCTGATCTACGCCACCCTGAGCGACGACGAGGCGAGGGCCGAGGTGCTGCGCGAGCGCTCGCGTCTGTTCGCGGCAGACTTTATCTACTGGTCCGCCGCCGATGGGGCCTCGGTGCCGTTTGGCCGCAGCCTGACCTACCGCTTCGCGATGGTCGCCTTCTGGAGCGCGGTCGCCTTTTCTCAGCTGGACGTCTTCACGCCGGGTATCGTGAAGGGCATTGTGCTGCGCCATCTGCGCTGGTGGCAGCAGCAGCCGATTACCGATCGTGACGGCATTCTGACCCTGGGATTTGCCTGTCCGAATCTGGCGATGTGCGAGGACTATAACTCCCCCGGCTCGCCGTACTGGGCGCTGAAAACGTACCTGATCCTGGCGCTGCCGGAGACGCATCCGTTCTGGCAGGCCGACGAGCAGCCGCTGCCCGCGCTGGCCGAGAAGCGCGCGATCCCGCACGCGCAGCAGATAATGATGCACTCGAAGGGCTCCCGGCACGTCACCATGCTCACCGCCGGCCAGCTGGAGCTGAACAACTACGTTAATACCGAAGCGAAATACACCAAGTTTGCCTACTCCAGCCGCTTTGGATTCACCATCGAGCGCGGGCGTTTTGGCCTGAAGCATGCCGCCTGCGATTCCATGCTGCTGCTGTCAGAGGGAGATAACTATTTCCGCGGCCGTCGCGAGTGCGAGGCGGTCCGGGTGGATGAAAATTACATTTTCTCGCGCTGGTCGCCGTGGCGCGACGTGCAGATTGCCACCTGGCAAATTCCGTTCGGAGAGTGGCACCTGCGTCTGCACCGTATCAGCAGCGCCCGCACGCTGCAAACCGTGGAGGGCGGCTTTGCGGTGATGAAAACGGACCACCAGCTGCGCGAGCGGGGATGTTATCTGAGTGCAGAAAACGGCAGCAGCGTGATTGTCGATCTCTCTCCCGTCATTGCGCGCCAGCCGGACAGCATCGTCACGCCGCCGAACAGCAGCGTGATGTTTCCGGCGTGCGCCTCCATTCCGCTCTTAAAAACCGAAATTCCACCAGGCGAGAGCTGGCTCTGTTGCGCCGTCCTGGCCTGCGAAAAACCGTCATCTGCGGCCGCGCCGCAGCTGGACATAGCCCATAACCAGGTCGTCATTTGCGAGCCCGGAAGCGAACGTAAGCTGTCGTTCACATTATAAAAATCTGACCCCTACACGTCGGCGAGGATGTTATGAAAAGTACATCGACAACAAGCAGAACTGAATATTACAAAATAAGCAGCTTTATCTTTCTCTATTTCTTTACCTGGTCTGCCAGTATTGGCCTGCTGGCGATCTGGCTCGGCCAAAAAGCCAATCTTAGCGGGTCGGTGATTGGAACCGTCTTTGCGGTGAACGGGATATTCTCCGTTATTCTCAAACCGATCTACGGCTATATTCTCGATAAAATCGGCATGAGCAAATACCTGCTCTATTTTGTGGTTATCATGTCGGCCCTGATGGCGCCGTTCTTTATTTACGTATACCAGCCGTTGTTAATGTCTAACACCATGCTGGGGATTATTATCGGCGCGCTCTATTTAAGCTTTGCCTGGTATGCGGGCGTGGCGGCGTGTGAATCCTATTCCGACCGCTTCAGCCGCCTGAACGGCATGGAGTTCGGGCAAATTCGCATGTGGGGATCGCTCGGCTGGGCGGTAGCTTCGTCCTTCTCCGGCCTGCTGTTTAACCTCTCACCGGCGTATAACTTTATTCTGGGCAGCGTGACGTCGGTAGTAATGCTGATTGTCCTGCTGAGCCTGAAAGTGAACACTAACTCCGCTCACGCGGGCGACGTGCTGACGAAAGAGAAAATCGCTCCGGCGGACGTGTATGCCCTGCTGCGTAACCGTAAATTCTGGGCCTTCTGCCTGTACGTGGCGGGCGTGGCGTGGATGATGTTTATCGCCGAGCAGCAGTTCTCGCGCTATTTCGTCACCTTCTTCGACGATATTCATGAGGGCAACGCGGTATTTGGCTATCTCGGTACCGTTCAGTCGGGCATGGAATTTGTCATGTATATGGTGGTCCCGCTGTTTGTGAACTTTATTGGCGCCAAGCGCGGGCTGTTAATTGTCGGGCTGGTTGTCGGAGCGCGCCTGATTATTTCCGGCATGTGTGATTCGCACCTGCTGATTTCAGTACTCAAGCCGCTGTACGGCCTGGAAATATGCCTGCTGCTGGTGTCGGTATTTAAATATATCGCCGAGCATTTCGACAAGCGCGTAAATGCGACCATGTATTTACTCGGCTATCAGGCGATGCTGTACGTCGGTAACGTGGTGGTCTCTTCCCCGGCCGGCTATATGTACGACCGCATTGGCTTTGAGCACACCTATATCATTATGGGCGCTACGGCGCTGACCTTTACCCTTATTTCTGCCTTTACGCTATCCGCCTGCCAGAGCAAGTGGCGCGGAGCCCGCGCGCTGAACGTAGCAGAAACGTCAACCCGATAATTACGCCGTCAAAGAAGGAACCGAAATATGTTAAGTCGTATCAAAGAGGAACGTCTGTCCGTTATCGCCGCGCCCGTTGACGCCCGCGCATTCCGCGATGAACTGCATTCGGCGCGCGGCCATGTCCTCGAACTGATTAGCCGTCATTTAACGGCGTTCGGTGAGCGGTTTCCGGCAGAAACCTGCCAGCAAGGCTTTTATCCGCTGACGGACAACGTGGAGTGGACCACCAGCTTCTGGACCGGCCAGCTGTGGCTGGCGTGGGAGATGAGCGGCGATACAAGATTCCGCGAGATGGCAGAAAAACACGTCCGCTCGTTTGGCCTGCGCATCGCCGGGCGCAACGACACTAACACCCACGATTTAGGCTTCCTGTATACGCTTTCCTGCGTGGCAGCCTGGCGGCTGACCGGTAACCGCGAGGCGCGCGGCTTCTCGCTGCTGGCGGCCGAAGCGCTGCTGGAGCGCTTCCATGAGAAGGCGAAGATCATCCAGGCGTGGGGCGATCTCTCGGATCCGGAACAGGCCGGGAGGATGATCATCGACTGCAACATGAACCTGCCGCTGCTCTACTGGGCGACGGAGCAGACGGGCGATCCGCGCTTCGCCGCAGCGGCAAAAGCGCACGTGATGCAGGCGGCGACGTACCTCATTCGTGACGATGCGTCCACGTTCCACACGTACTATATGGACGTATCGACCGGCGCGCCGCGCTACGGCAACACCCAGCAGGGATATGCGGACGATTCCTGCTGGTCGCGCGGGCAGGCGTGGGGAATTTACGGCTTCCTGCTGAGCTATATCTATACCGGCGACGAGACGATGATTGCCCTGTCCAAACGGCTGGCGAACTACTTCCTCAACCGCCTGCCGGAAGATTACGTCTGCCACTGGGATCTGGCGCTGGTGGGCACCGATGCGCTGCGCGACGCCTCCTCGGCGGCGATTGCGGTGTGCGGACTGCTGGAGCTGGTAAAGCACCTGCCGGTTACGGATCCGGACCGGGAGCATTATCTGGAGTGGGCCAAAGGCATTATGTCATCGCTGACGAAGCACTACCTGATGGGCAAAGAGGAGAAGGGCAACGGGCTGTTGAAGCACTCGGTCTATCATCTTGCGAGCAACAAAGGCGTAGATGAGTGCGCAAGCTGGGGAGATTACTTCTACGTTGAGGCGCTGGTGCGTTTCACCCAGAGCTGGAAGCTGTACTGGTAACAGGCTGGGGCGTCACCACCCCATGACCTCTTTAATGACGCGCCGGTAGGGGGTGTCGAGCTGTGCCGGTACGCGGCGCATGTAGTCCTTCGCATGGCTGCGCGTCTGTCCGCTGAGGCTGTCGAGATAAGCGATAGCCTCTTCCACGGCAGGAATGCGGCCTTCCTGTGCGGCGCTTCTCGGCGGCAGGCCGGTCCAGATGAGCGCCTCGATTCCTCGCTCCCTCGCCCATGACGACAGCACACCCGCGCTGCGTTCGGTTATCAGCAGCGAGCCGATACCATCGCAGCGATCGTCAGGAATGCCCTCCCGCTCGCGCAGGGCCTCAGAGGCCACGCTCAGCGTTGTGGCGTCCAGCCATACCCAAAGCACCGGTACGGCGGGAGCATTCATGCAGATGGCGGTCGCCAGTTCGCCGCCATCGCCTACGCGGCAAAACTCGACGGGCAGCGACGGCCCGTCGGTGTGCCACTCACCGGCAATCGGTAACGCGCCGCTTTTCCAGATTAACGAACCCCAGCCAAGACAGGCTATTTTCATTCTGTTCCCCTGCGCGACGTGAACCAGTAGCCTCAGACGTTACGCCTTAGGAATACGCAGCGTCTGGCCGGGATAGATTTTATCCGGGCTGGAGAGCATCGGGCGGTTAGCCTCGAAAATCTTGTTGTACTGGTTGGCATCGCCGTACACGGTTTTGGAGATGGCGCTCAGGGTATCGCCGGATTTCACCGTGTAGTAGGTAGCTTCATCTTTGGCATCCGTGGCGGTGATGTTGTTCTCCACCTCGCTGACGCCTGCGATGTTGCCGACGGCAACCTGGATTTTTTCTTTCTGCTCCTGGGTCAGCCCGTCGCCCGTCACGCTGGCTTTGCCGTCGGTGACGTTTACCTGAACCTTATCTGAACCGGGAATGTTGAGTTTCTTGAGGTGCTCGGTGATTTTATCGCTCTGGCCTTTATGATCGGTCAGGTTATCCCACAGCTTTTCGCCTGCTTCTTTTACGAAGTTAAAAAGTCCCATTCCATCCTCCTGTTAATCATGAAGTCAGAATAAGCATAGCAGGTCAGAGAGATTTCCCTCTCCGAAAGGAGAGGGAAGGCAGGATTTATACCCCTTGCTCCAGAATACGGATGTGGGTGTCCAGCACGTCACCCTTCACCGCGTCGCTCCACGCTTTCATGTGCGCGGTCTGCAAATGGGCTTCAAGGTGCGCGACGGTTTCCCACTGCTCAACCATGATGATTGAGTCTGGCGCGGTCGCCTGGAAGCTTGCGTCAGTCGCGGCATCCACCATCGGCGCGTAGCCGTGGCAGCCTTCTTCCTTCAGAACGGTCGGGATAATCTTCGCGAATTGATCCAGCACCGCCTGGCGGTGATGTTGGCCAGGACGCGTACGGATTTCAGCAATAACGGTAAGCATAATTAACTCCTTCTAATTCCAGGCTACCAGTTAAGCAAAAATTTCCGCGAGATGCTTGCGATATTCTGCGATATAGCGCGGGACGTCCGGCATTTTAATCACGTCGTTGACGATGAAGGTCGGCAGCGGGTCCATGCCCAGGAACTGGTTAGCCTTGTGGAACGGCAGATACGCGCCGTCTACGCCCACGCCTTCGAAGAACTGATCGTTCTCGGTGAACGCTTCCAGAGGGGCGTTCCAGGTGAGGGAGAGCATATATTTTTTACCCTGAATCAGGCCGCCCGAGCCGTATTTTTTAGACGCGTCGGAGCGGGTGCGGCCATCGCTGGCATACAGCGAACCGTGACCTTCGGTAAACACATCGTCCATGTATTTTTTCACGGTCCACGGTGCGCCCATCCACCAGCCCGGCATCTGCCAGATCACCACGTCAGCCCACAGGAAGTTCTGCACTTCGGCTTTCACGTCGTAGTCGCTGTCCGCGCGCACGACCTTAACATCATGCCCGGCGTCGCGCAGGAAACCGTCCGCGACCTCGGTCAGGGTGTCATTCAGCTGGCCTTTAGAGTGCGCAAATTCTTTTGCGCCGTTGATAATCAGAATGTTGCTCATTATTTGTCCTCGATGCTGAGAGTATGCCGGGTATTCTACGCGCGAGGACGGAGCGGAAAAATGAGCAAAATGTGCAAAGTCTTTTGCGTTAAGCGCAATAATCCCTACCAGCTAACGGCCACCTCAAAGCCGCCTTCCGGGGCGTTGCCAAGCGAAACGCGCATCCCGTGTAACGCCGCGATGCGCTTAACGATGGATAACCCCAGCCCGCTACCGGTGGCGTCCTGACCCGGCGGGCGATAAAAACGCTCGCCAATGCGCGCCAGCGCATCAGGAGAAATTCCCGCCCCGTTGTCGCGCACGGTAAAGCCCTGGGTATTCAGCGTTACGTCCACCACGCTGCCGCGCGGGCTGTAACGCACGGCGTTGTCCAGCAGGTTGCGCACCAGCAGGCTCAGCAGCAGCGGCTGCCCGTGGCGCATAACGTCCGGCGCGTTGACGTTAAGCCGAATATCAATGCCCGCCTGCTGCGCCGGATGCCAGATATCGAGCACCGCGGATTGCAGTAAATCAGCCATCACAACGGGCTCTGCGTCATCCAGGTTATCCAGCGAATCCAGGCGCGACAGGGTGAGAAGCTGATCCACCAGACGGGAGGCGCGGTCGATGCCCGCATGCAGCTGCCCCAGCGCTTTCGACTGCGCCTCGGGATCGTCGAGAGAAAGCTGCGCCACGTCGGTTTGCACCTTCAGCGCGGCCAGCGGGCTGCGCAGTTCGTGGGCGGCATCCGAGGTGAAGCGGCGCTCGCGGGCCATCATCTCCTGCGTACGGGCAAACAGATGGTTAAGCGCATCGAGCAGCGGGCGAACCTCCGTCGGCACGCCGCGCGTGGGCAGCGTATCGGTGGCATCCGGCGAACGCGAGCGCAGGGTTTGCGCCAGGTTTTTCAGCGGCTTCAGCTCCCGGCTCAGCAGAACAATCAGCAACAGCAGCATGACGGGCAGCGCCACCAGCCATGGCGTCAGCTGCGAGCTGACCACGTCCAGCGCCATATCCTGCCGGTACTCCCACTCCTGGCCGACCACCACGCGGTATTTTCCGTCCGGTGAGGTGAGCCACAGAAAACGCCACGTGTCGTTATCATCCTGCAGCCGGCCGTCATCAAATCCATCGCGGCGGTAGTGATAAGGAATGTCGCGCCCGTTCTCACCGTCGTTAAGCACCATGTGGCCGTCGGCGGTGAAGATCGCAAAGGCCAGCGCATCGTCGTCGAGATGGCCGTGTCGGGCTTTTTTCGGCACCTCGCGCATGCGTTCCGGCGCGCGGAGCTCGTCCACGTCCATCGTCAGCAGCCGTTTGGCAAACAGCATCTGCTGGGTATCAAACAGCTTATCCAGCTTTTCAGCGGTTTGATGCCAGGCCACCACGCTTGCAGCAAACCATGCCGCCAGGGAAAGCAGCAAAAAGAGGAGCGTCAGGCGCAGCTTCAGGCTCAGGCGTTCGGTCAGTTTCATGCGTCACCCAGGGTATAACCGATGCCGTGCACGGTGCGGATAAACTCGCTGCCGAGCTTGCGGCGTAAATGATGTACGTGGACTTCGACGGCGTTGCTGGAGACCTCATCGTCCCAGCTGTAGAGCTTCTCTTCGATGGCCCTGCGCGGCAGCACGCGGCCCGCGTTGCGCATCAGCAGCTCCAGCAGGGCGAACTCTTTCGGCTTAAGCACCAGCGTTTCGCCATCCAGCCTGGCGACGAGGCTTGTCGGATCGAGCGTAACCCTGCCGTGACGCAGCTCGCTGCGCGTCTGGCCGTGGCTGCGGCGCACCAGCGCCTCGAGCCGGGCCGCCACCTCAATCAGCGCGAACGGCTTACACAGGTAATCGTCCGCCCCCAGGCGCAAACCTTCGACCCGCTGGTTCAGCGCGTCCCGCGCCGTCAGGATCAGTACCGGTTCACTGCGGCCGCTTTCGCGCCAGGCGCGCAGGACGGCAAGCCCGTCGATTTCCGGCAGCGTCAGATCCAGCACCACCGCATCATACGGCGCGCTATACAGGGCTGCCTGTCCGGTTTTACCGTCGCTGAACCAGTCCACGCTAAAGCCCATTTTGCTTAAGCCTGCTTTAATGCCGTCGCCAATTAGCCTGTCGTCTTCTACCAGTAAAATGCGCATATTCCCTCCCTGATGCCGTCAGTAAACCCTCCGCAGGCGCGCGCTGTACAGTAAAAATAAATAAATTTTTCCCTTAAGAAGTTGTTAAGGTTTACCCTGTTTAATGGATTGTGAAACGACATTAAAGGGAGATATTAATATGAAAAAATACGCTGCACTTGCCGCTATCATGATGATGACCACTGCCCCTGTATTTGCTGCACAGGGTGGCTTTAGTGGCCCATCTGCGACACAGAACCAGACGCAAACCCAGCAGGGTGGCTTTGTCGATAACAACGCCAACCTTACTACCGCGGCTAAAGTTAAGGATATGAAGGACGACAGCTGGGTGAAGCTGCGCGGTAACATTACCGAGCGCCTGTCCGATGACCGTTACACCTTCCGCGACGAAAGCGGTACGGTGGTGGTTGAGATTGACCACAAGAACTGGAACGGCGTGACCGTAACGCCTCAGGATAAGGTTGAACTCCAGGGTAAAATCGACAAAGACTGGAACGAGTTTGAAATCGACGTGAAGCAGGTTATCAAGCTGAACAAATAACCCATAAAGGGCCGCCGATGCGGCCCTTTTTCTTTGTGACTCAACTCGCCAGATGAGGTAGTATCTGCGGCAATATTGCCTGAAACCCATCGGTTTCTGAGTTGAGGAATCACACGTAATGAGCGATATGGCAGAGCGCCTCGCGCTACATGAATTCACGGAAAACGCTTACCTGAACTACTCCATGTACGTCATCATGGACAGGGCGTTGCCGTTTATCGGGGATGGCCTGAAGCCCGTTCAGCGCCGCATCGTCTATGCGATGTCCGAGCTGGGGCTGAACGCCACCGCCAAGTTTAAGAAGTCCGCCCGTACCGTCGGTGACGTGCTGGGTAAATACCATCCGCACGGCGACAGCGCCTGCTACGAAGCGATGGTGCTGATGGCACAGCCGTTCTCTTATCGTTACCCGCTGGTGGACGGTCAGGGGAACTGGGGGGCGCCGGACGATCCGAAATCCTTCGCGGCGATGCGTTATACCGAATCCCGTCTGTCTAAATATGCCGAAGTGCTGCTGGGCGAGCTGGGGCAGGGCACGGTCGACTGGGTACCTAACTTTGACGGCACCCTGCAGGAGCCGAAAATGCTGCCTGCGCGTCTGCCGAACATCCTGCTGAACGGGACGACCGGTATTGCCGTCGGCATGGCGACGGACATCCCGCCGCACAACCTGCGTGAAGTGGCGAAAGCCGCTATCACCCTGATTGAACAGCCGAAAACCTCGCTGGACGAGCTGCTGGATATCGTGCAGGGGCCGGACTACCCGACCGAAGCCGAGATCATCACCTCGCGCGCTGAAATCCGCAAAATCTACCAGAACGGTCGCGGCTCCGTGCGCATGCGCGCGGTGTGGACCAAAGAGGACGGCGCCGTGGTGATCACCGCGCTGCCGCACCAGGTCTCCGGCGCGAAGGTGCTGGAGCAGATTGCCTCCCAGATGCGCAATAAAAAGCTGCCGATGGTGGACGACCTGCGCGACGAATCGGACCACGAGAACCCGACCCGTCTGGTGATTGTACCGCGCTCCAACCGCGTGGACATGGAGCAGGTGATGAACCACCTGTTCGCCACCACCGATCTGGAAAAAAGCTACCGCATCAACCTGAACATGATTGGTCTGGACGGTCGTCCGGCGGTGAAAAACCTGCTGGAGATCCTCACCGAATGGCTGGCCTTCCGCCGCGATACGGTCCGCCGTCGTCTGAACCATCGTCTGGAGAAGGTGCTGAAGCGCCTGCATATCCTCGAAGGTTTGCTGGTGGCATTCCTCAATATCGATGAAGTGATCGAAATCATCCGTACCGAGGACGAGCCGAAGCCCGCGCTGATGTCGCGCTTTGGTATCAGTGAAACCCAGGCCGAAGCGATCCTCGAACTGAAGCTGCGCCATCTCGCTAAGCTTGAAGAGATGAAGATCCGCGGCGAGCAGAACGAGCTGGAAAAAGAGCGCGATCAGCTGCAGGCGATCCTCGCGTCCGAGCGCAAGATGAACACCCTGCTGAAGAAAGAGCTGCAGGCCGATGCCGACGCCTTTGGCGACGACCGTCGCTCTCCGCTGCACGAGCGCGAAGAGGCGAAGGCGATGAACGAGCACGACATGCTGCCGTCCGAGCCGGTGACCATTGTCCTTTCCCAGAGCGGCTGGGTGCGTAGCGCCAAGGGCCACGATATCGACGCGCCGGGCCTGAGCTATAAATCCGGCGACAGCTTCAAGGCGGCGGTGAAGGGCAAGAGCAACCAGCCGGTGGCGTTTATCGACTCCACGGGCCGCAGCTACGCCATCGATCCGATCACGCTGCCGTCCGCGCGCGGCCAGGGCGAACCGCTGACCGGCAAGCTGACGCTGCCGCCGGGCGCCACGGTTGACCATATGCTGATGGAGGCCGACGAACAAAAACTGCTGATGGCTTCTGACGCGGGCTATGGCTTTATCTGTACCTTTAACGATCTGGTGTCGCGCAACCGGGCCGGTAAAGCGCTGATCAGCCTGCCGGATAACGCGCACGTTATGCCGCCGCTGATCATTGAGGACGAAAGCGACATGCTGCTGGCGATCACCGCAGCCGGACGTATGCTGATGTTCCCGGTCAGCGATCTGCCGGAGCTGTCGAAAGGGAAGGGCAACAAGATAATCAGCATCCCGTCAGCGGAAGCGGCAAAAGGCGAAGATGGCCTGGCGCATCTCTTCCTGCTGCCGCCGCAGAGCACGCTGACCATTCATGTCGGCAAGCGTAAGATCAAACTGCGTCCGGAAGAGCTGCAGAAGGTGGTTGGCGAGCGCGGACGACGCGGCTCGCTGATGCGCGGCCTGCAGCGAATCGACCGCGTGGAGATCGACTCACCGGCGCGCAGCGCGGCGGGTGACAGCGAAGAGTAACCTGTTTTCTCCCCCTCTGTTCCGGAGGGGGCATTTCCATAAAATTTCCCGTAAAAACGTTGTTAATTCGTGCGTTGCGATTAACAATACGCGCTCGTAATAAAGTCCTTACCTGGCCACAGGTGAAGTATAATTGTCAGCTGTCAGGGCTTCAGAGGTCGCTATGCTATACATTGTTCGTCTCATTCTTACCGTTATCTACTGCATTCTGGTCTGCATTTTCGGATCTATTTACTGCCTGTTCAGCCCGCGTAATCCAAAACATGTCGCGACGTTTGGCCACATGTTTGGTCGCCTGGCCCCGCTGTTTGGCCTGAAGGTTGAAAAGCGTCTGCCTGAAGGGGCGGAAAATTTCGGTAACGCCATCTATATCGCTAACCATCAGAACAACTACGATATGGTGACGGCCTCAAATATTGTTCTCCCGCCGACCGTGACCGTCGGGAAAAAGAGCCTGCTGTGGATCCCGTTTTTTGGCCAGCTGTACTGGTTAACCGGTAACCTGCTGATCGACCGAAATAACCGCGCAAAAGCGCATGGCACTATTGCGGAAGTCGTGGATCAGTTTAAAAAGCGTCGGATCTCAATCTGGATGTTCCCGGAAGGGACGCGCAGCCGCGGGCGTGGCCTGCTGCCGTTCAAGACCGGTGCGTTTCATGCGGCAATTGCGGCGGGCGTTCCAATTATTCCCGTGTGCGTTTCCAATACATCGAATAAGATTAATCTTAACCGCCTGAAGAACGGACTGGTGATTGTCGAAATGCTGCCGCCGGTGGATACCACCAAATACGGTAAAGACCAGGTGCGCGAGCTGGCCACGCACTGCCGCGAGCTGATGGCTCAGCATATTGCGCAGCTCGACAAAGAAGTTGCAGAGCGAGAAGCCGCCGGTAAGATTTAACCCGGCGTTGTAGAAGGGAAAACGAATTCCCGCGTTGTTAGTCGTTTCAGATGGAGCTTATATGTCACTCAGTCGGCGTCAGTTTATTCAGGCTTCGGGTATCGCCCTTTGTGCGGGTGCGATGCCGCGGACAGCCAGCGCCGCCGGGCAGCAGCAGCCGCTGCCCATTCCGCCGTTGATTGAATCCCGTCGCGGACAGCCGCTGTTCCTCACGCTTCAGCGTAGCCACTGGTCCTTTACCCAGGGAACGCGCGCGCCGGTATGGGGCATTAACGGGCGCTACCTTGGACCGACCATTCGCGTGTGGACTGGCGATGACGTTAAGCTGATTTACAGCAACCGTACGACTGAAAATGTTGCCATGACCGTCAGCGGGCTACAGGTGCCGGGGCCGCTGATTGGCGGCGCGGCGCGCATGATGTCGCCTAATGCTGACTGGGCGCCTGTTCTGCCTATCCGTCAGAGCGCCGCGACCCTGTGGTATCACGCCAATACGCCGAACCGTACCGCCCAGCAGGTGTATAACGGCCTGGCCGGGATGTGGCTGATTGAAGATGAGGTCAGCAAAACGCTGCCGATCCCGAACCACTACGGCGTCGATGATTTCCCGGTGATTATTCAGGACAAGCGCCTGGATAACTTTGGTACCCCGGAGTACAGCGAGCCGGGCAGCGGCGGCTTTGTGGGCGATACGCTGCTGGTTAACGGCGCGCAAAGCCCGTATGTCGAAGTGTCGCGCGGCTGGGTGCGTCTGCGTCTGCTGAATGCCTCCAACTCGCGCCGCTATCAGCTCCAGATGAGCGACGGCCGTGCCCTGCACGTTATTTCGGGCGATCAGGGGCTGCTGCCTGCGCCGGTGTCGGTTAAACAGCTGTCGCTGGCCCCGGGCGAGCGTCGCGAAATTCTGGTGGATATGACCAACGGGGATGAAGTCTCCGTGACCTGCGGTGAAGCGGCAAGCATTGTCGACCGTATTCGCGGCTTCTTTGAGCCGTCGAGCATTCTGGTCTCGACGCTGGTGCTGACGCTGCGGCCAACCGGCCTGTTGCCGCTGGTCACCGACAGCCTGCCGATGCGCCTGCTGCCGCAGGAGATCGTAACCGGACCGGCGGTACGCAGCCGCGATATCAGCCTGGGCGACGATCCGGGCATCAACGGCGCGCTGTGGGACGTTAACCGCATTGATATTACCGCTCAGCAGGGAACCTGGGAGCGCTGGACCGTCCGCTCGGACATGCCCCAGTCGTTCCATATTGAAGGTGTGGCATTCCTGATCCGCAACGTGAACGGCGCCATGCCGTTCCCGGAAGACAGGGGCTGGAAAGACACCGTCTGGGTGGATGGGCAGGTTGAGCTGCTTGTTTACTACGGTCAGCCGTCATGGCCGCACTTCCCGTTCCTGTTCCACAGCCAGACGCTGGAGATGATGGACAGGGGATCGGTAGGGCAGATGCTGGTTAATCCGGCGCCGTAAATTTTACCCCTCACCCCGGCCCTCTCCCCATAGGGGCGAGGGTGAAAGACCGCTCTGAGCATCCCCTCTCCCCCTTGGGGTGTACGGTCCGGGGACATGGTAGACAGGTGTTCGGGGACATGGTGAACACTTTTTAACATCCTTTACCCATGGTGATCGACTTTTTCTTCGGGTCGATCACCCCCACTTTCGTGCTGTACCACCACACCTCGTAGCGGCCGTCTTCCTGCATCTCCTTCAGCCCGACCCGTTCTCCCCTGAACGCCTTGCCTGCGCTCAGACTTACCCCTTTCACGCTCAGCTTTCCGCTGATATCCACTTTCCTGACCATCACGCCCTCGTCGTATTCCGGGGGCGGTGTGTTGCCGCTGTACTGCCGTGCAGACGGCTTATACCGTGAGCCCGGTACCGCCATATCCAGCGCCTCATGCGGGCGTTCAAGGTTATAGACCGTCCGCCAGTGGTCGAAGGCGCGCTGCAGCTCGCCCCCGCTCGCGAACCACTTCCCCTGCAGCACCTCTGCCTTCAGGCTGCGGTGAAAACGCTCCAGCTTACCCTGCGTCTGCGGATGATACGGTCGGGAGTGCCCCACCCGGATACCCAGACGCATCAGCCACAGCTCCAGCGCCGTCCAGGTGCCGGTGGTGTCTCCCCACGGGGCGCCGTTATCCATCGTCATCCGGTCCGGCAGGCCGTAGCGTTCAAACACGCTGACCAGCTGCTGCTGCACGGTCTCGCGCCGTTCATCGGTACAGTGCGCCAGGCACAGGGAAAAACGGGAGTGGTCGTCCAGCAGGGTGAGCGGATGGCAGCGGCCACCGCCAAAGGGAAAGTGGCCCTTAAAATCCATCTGCCAGAGGCGGTTCGGCGCGTCATGTTCGAACCGTCCCGTGACGGGAATGCCCGGTGAAGTGCCCGGCAGCAGACCATGGCGGGCCATAAGGTTATGGACGGTGCTGAAGGCGGGCATATGGTGCCCCTGGTCTTCCAGCCAGCGCTTTATCTTGCGCGCGCCCCAGCGTTGATGGCGGTCATGGGCCATACGCAGCAGGGCAGTGATGTCGTCAGATGAGCGGTTCGGGGAATGGTGCGGTATGCGCGGGCGGTCCTGAAGGCCCGCGGCCCCTTCCTCCGCCCAGCGGTGAAGCCACTTATAGCCGGTGGCAGGTGAAATGCCGAAGCGACGGCAGAGGGAACGGATGTTTGCCCCGTCCTGCGAGGCGAACAAAACAAACTCGGTACGTAATGACATGGTATCTCTCGCATCCCAGGGCATAAGCGACTCCATAAGCGGGATCTTATGCCTTAGTTGTAAGTGTCTACCATGTCCCCGAACAAGTGTTCACTATGTCCCCGGACCGTACAGGGGAGAGGGTTAGGGTGAGGGGGCAACAGCCCGCACAATACCCCTTCAATTCCCCCAACGATCCAGCGTATAATCCCGCTCCTTTTGTCTATTTTTTCTTCGGAAGCATTATGAGCGCAATTTCCCTGATCCAGCCGGATCGTGACCTCTTCTCCTGGCCCCAGTACTGGGCTGCCTGCTTTGGACCGGCGCCTTTCCTGCCGATGTCCCGTGAAGAGATGGACCAGCTGGGCTGGGATAGCTGCGATATTATTCTGGTGACGGGCGATGCGTACGTCGATCACCCGAGCTTTGGCATGGCGATCTGCGGCCGTATGCTTGAAGCCCAGGGCTTCCGCGTGGGGATCATCTCCCAGCCTGACTGGAACAGCAAAGACGACTTTATGCGTCTGGGCAAGCCGAACCTGTTCTTCGGCGTGACCGCAGGCAACATGGACTCCATGATCAACCGGTACACCGCCGACCGTAAGCTGCGCCATGACGACGCCTACACCGCAGATAACGTGGCCGGTAAACGTCCCGATCGCGCGACCCTCGTCTACACCCAGCGATGCAAAGAAGCATGGAAAGACGTGCCGGTGATCCTGGGCGGCATTGAGGCGAGCCTGCGCCGTACCGCGCACTACGACTACTGGTCCGATACCGTGCGTCGTTCGGTGCTGGTGGATTCGAAAGCCGACATGCTGATCTTCGGCAACGGCGAGCGTCCGCTGGTGGAGGTGGCGCACCGTCTGGCCCAGGGCGAGCCCGTCAGCGAGATCCGCGACGTGCGTAACACCGCGATCATGGTGAAAGAGGCCCTGCCGGGCTGGAGCGGGGTGGACTCCCGCATCATTGATATGCCGGGCAAAATTGACCCGATCCCGCATCCGTACGGTGACGATCTGCCGTGTGCGGATAACAAACCGGTTGAGCCGAAGAAAGCCGAAGCGAAGGCCGTGGTGGTGCAGCCGCCGCGTCCGAAGCCGTGGGAAAAAACCTACGTGCTGCTGCCGTCCTACGAGAAAGTGAAAAGCGATAAGGTGCTCTACGCCCACGCGTCGCGCATTTTGCATCACGAAACCAACCCGGGCTGCGCGCGCGCGCTGATGCAAAAGCACGGCGAGCGCTATATCTGGGTTAACCCGCCGGCGATCCCGCTCTCTACCGAAGAGATGGACAGCGTCTTTGCCCTGCCGTACAAGCGCGTTCCGCATCCATCCTACGGCAACAGCCGCATTCCGGCGTACGAGATGATCCGTTTCTCGGTCAACATCATGCGCGGCTGCTTCGGCGGATGCTCCTTCTGCTCGATCACCGAGCACGAAGGCCGCATCATCCAGAGCCGCTCCGAAGAGTCGATCGTCAACGAGATCGAAGCGATTCGCGACACGGTGCCCGGTTTTACCGGCGTGATCTCCGACCTGGGTGGTCCAACCGCGAACATGTATATGCTGCGCTGCAAGTCGCCGCGCGCGGAGCAGACCTGCCGTCGTCTCTCCTGCGTCTATCCGAGCATTTGCGAGCATATGGACACCAACCACGAGCCGACGATCAGCCTCTACCGTCGCGCGCGCGATCTCAAAGGCATCAAGAAGATCCTGATCGCGTCGGGTGTGCGTTACGACATCGCCGTGGAAGATCCGCGCTACATCAAAGAGCTGGCCACGCACCACGTTGGCGGCTATCTGAAGATCGCCCCGGAGCACACCGAGGAAGGCCCGCTGTCCAAAATGATGAAGCCGGGCATGGGCAGCTACGATCGCTTTAAGCAGCTGTTTGACACCTACTCAAAACAGGCGGGCAAAGAGCAGTATCTGATCCCCTACTTCATCTCCGCGCACCCCGGCACGCGTGATGAGGACATGGTAAACCTGGCGCTGTGGCTGAAGCAGCGTCGATTCCGTCTGGACCAGGTGCAGAACTTCTATCCGTCACCGCTCGCCAACTCGACGACCATGTATTACACCGGCAAGAACCCGCTGAGTAAGATTGGCTACAAGAGCGAAGACGTGGTGGTGCCTAAAGGGGATAAGCAGCGCCGTCTGCATAAAGCGCTGCTGCGTTATCACGACCCGAAAAACTGGCCGCTGATCCGCCAGGCGCTGGAAGAGATGGGCAAAAAGCACCTGATTGGCTCACGCCGCGACTGCCTGGTGCCGGCGCCTACGCTTGAAGAGATGCGCGAAGCGCGCCGCCAGAACCGCAATACGCGCCCGGCGCTGACCAAGCACACGCCGATTGTGCATCAGCGTTCGAACGGTGGGGCGGGGACGAAAAAAGCGGGAAAACGTAAGATCGGATAACGATGAACCCCTCATCCTAACCCTCTCCCTAAAGGGGAGAGGGAACTTGAACACCCTCTCCCCTTTGGGGAGAGGGCAGGGTGAGGGGAAAAACCTACCCACCAAACTGATCCGGATCCGGCCCTAAACGCTTACCCTGATCCAGCTTCGCAATTTCTCCCAGCTCGTCTTTATCCAGGCGGAAATCCCAGACGTCGAAGTTCTCGGCGATGCGCGACGGCGTTACTGATTTCGGGATCACCACCAGGCCGCTGTCCAGGTGCCAGCGAATAACAATCTGTGCCGGGGTTTTGCCGTACTTGTCCGCCAGTTCGCGGATGATTTTCTGGTCGAATACCCCTTCGCCGCCCTGCGCCAGCGGGCTCCAGGATTCGGTCTGGATCTTGTGCGTGGCGTTCCAGGAGTGAAGCTGGCGCTGCTGCAACAGCGGGTGCAGCTCAATCTGGTTAATCACCGGTGCGACGCCCGTTTCATCTATCAGGCGCTGGAGGTGATGAACCTGGAAGTTACAGACGCCGATGCTTTTTATCAGCCCCTCTTTTTGCAGCTCAATCATCCCTTTCCAGGCGTCAACGTAATGGTCGATAGCCGGAACCGGCCAGTGCATCAGATAAAGATCGACGAAATCGAGCTGGAGCTTCTCCAGGCTTTCGTGCAGGGCTTCGCGGGGGCGCTTTTGATCGTCGTTCCACAGTTTGGTGGTAATGAATAACTCTTCGCGGGGAACGCCGGCGCTGGCGAGTGCCGCACCTACGCCGTCCTCGTTTTTGTAGGCGGCAGCGGTATCAATGGACCGATAGCCGACTTCCAGGGCTTTATGAATGGCGGAGACGACCTCGTCGTTACCGGCTTTCCATACACCTAGCCCCAACTGGGGCATCACGTTGCCATCCTGCAGCTTGATTACGGTTTGGTTTGCCATTTTTCCTCCTTCAGGTGCTCATCGCCGGAGGGAACCTCCGACGATGTGGTGTGCATTAAGTCTGGACGAAATGTCAAAAAACGAAAGTCAGGATCCTAAAAACGCTAGCGTGCCGCTTCGTAAATGCGACGGCTGACGTCAAGGGTGATGTCGCCGTGCTCGCCGATCTGGGTCATGCCGTGGGCTTCCAGCTTCGCCAGCAGGGCAGGGATGGAGCTACCGTCCAGGCCGTAGTCTGAGAGACGGGTTGGCACGCCCAGGCTTTCAAAGAAGTGGCGGGTTGCTTCAATTGCGGCATCGATGCGTGCATCGTCATCACCTTCAGTGATGTTCCATACGCGCTCGGCGTATTGCAGCAGCTTGGCGCGTTTGGCATCACGTTTTTCGTTCCACAGCGCAGGCAGAACTACCGCCAGCGTCTGGGCGTGATCCAGACCGTGCATCGCCGTCAGCTCGTGGCCGAGCATGTGGGTTGCCCAGTCCTGCGGCACGCCGGCACCGATCAGGCCGTTCAGCGCCTGCGTGGCAGCCCACATCACGTTGGCGCGCACGTCGTAGTTTTCAGGCTCTTTAAGCGCTTTCGGACCTTCTTCAATCAGGGTCAGCAAAATGCCTTCCGCGAAACGATCCTGAATTTTGGCATTGACCGGGTACGTGACGTATTGCTCAACGGTATGCACAAAAGCGTCCACAACGCCGTTCGCCACCTGGCGCGCGGGCAGGGTGTAGGTGTAAACCGGATCCAGGATGGCGAACACGGGCTGAACGTGTTCGTTCATAAAGGCCTGCTTGTCGCCGGTGGTTTTACGGGAGATCACCGCGCCTTTGTTGGACTCTGAACCGGTGGCCGGCAGGGTCAGCACTGAACCCATCGGGATTGCGCGGGTAATATCGCTGCCGCCTGTTTCCAGAATGTGCCACGGATCGACGCCGTCAGCGTAATGCGCCGCCGCCGCGATAAATTTGGTGCCGTCCAGGACGGAGCCGCCGCCCACCGCCAGCAGGAAGGTGATCTGCTCGTCGCGGGCGATTTTCACCGCGTTCATCAGCGTTTCGTAAGACGGGTTTGGCTCGATACCGCCGAACTCGCGCACGTCCAGACCCTCCAGGGCGCTGTAAACCTGATCCAGCACGCCGGTTTTTTTCACGCTGCCGCCGCCGTAGGTAATCAGCACGCGGGCATCCGTCGGGATCTGCGCGCGCAGCTCAGCGATAGCGTTTTTACCAAACAGAATGCGGGTTGGGGTGTGAAGGTTAAAGTTGTTCATTGCTCGTTCCCTTTAGTGGGTGAAAAATCGTGGTGGCGCAGAAGGCAACCTGATGCTGCACATTGTGGCGGGCAGGCGCTATCCTCTCAATGCACATTCCTGCCGATGTCTTGCCCATTTCTACAGCGCGCTGGAGAAACGGAACGAAAATGCGCACACTGATAGCGTCGGAAACCGTACCCGGAGTAACTAAAAATGAACCGTGATGCCATCTGCCGTCAGCTAACGTCGCAGATTAAGAAACTGATAGATAATGAAAATAATGCGTCCGAACTGCTGCCGGATATCCGGCTGCTCTACGGCACTCAGCCCGGGACGCGCACCCCGGTGATGTATCAGCCAGGCATCGTTTTTCTCTTTTCAGGCCATAAGATTGGCTATATCAACGAGCGCGTGTTCCGTTACGACACCAATGAATATCTGCTTCTTACGGTACCTTTACCCTTCGAATGTGAAACTTTCGCGACGGAGGAGGTGCCCCTGGCAGGCATCCGCGTCAACGTCGACATTCTCCAGCTGCAGGAGCTGCTGATGGATATAGGGGAAGATGAGCTTTTCCGGCCGTCGATGGCGGCAAGCGGCATCAACTCGGCAACGCTGTCGGATGAGATCCTCTGTGCCATCGAGCGTCTGCTGGACGTAATGGACAGGCCGCTGGATGCGCGTATTCTCGGGAAGCAGATTATCCGCGAAATTCTTTACCACGTGCTGCTCGGGCCGGGCGGCGGGGCGCTGCTGGCGCTGGTAAGCCGCCAGACGCACTTTAGCCTGATTAGCCGCGTGCTGAAGCGCATCGAGAGCCAGTACACGGAAAACCTCAGCGTTGACCAGCTGGCGGCGGAAGCCAACATGAGCGTCTCGGCGTTTCACCACAACTTTAAATCCGTTACCAGCACGTCGCCGTTGCAGTATCTCAAAACCTACCGTCTGCATAAGGCGCGCATGCTGATGATCCACGACGGCATGAAGGCCAGCGCGGCGGCGATGCGGGTTGGGTATGAAAGCGCCTCGCAGTTCAGTCGGGAATTTAAGCGCTACTTCGGCGTTACGCCGGGGGAGGATGCGTCGCGCATCAGAACGATGCAGGGCGCTTAGGCTTTTGATTCTCTCCCCACGGGGAGAGAATCAGGGTGGGGAATCAGGCGCTGCAATACTTCTTCTTAATCACCACCGCGATTGTGCCGACCAGGCCCGCAACCAGCAGGAAGATCGGCAGCACCATCAGGAACGTCATCACCTGGTCTTCATGGCGCTTAACAAACGGGATCATGTTCAGCGCGTAGCCGAGCGTGGTTACCACGCCCACCCAGAGCAGGGCGCTCAGCCAGTTGAAGAACTGGAAGCGGCGGTTGGACAGGCCCGATATGCCCGCCATCGTAGGCAACAGGGTGCGAACAAACGCCAGAAAACGCCCGGCGAGCAGCGCCAGCAGGCCGTGGCGGTCAAACATGCAGGTGGCGCGCTGGTGATATTTATGCGGCAGCTGTGCCAGCCAGCCTTTCACCACGCGGGTGTTTCCAAGCCAGCGCCCCTGAAGGTAGCTCAGCCAGCAGCCGAGGCTGGCCGCCGAGGTGAGGATCACCATTGTCGGGGCGAAGTCCATCACCCCCTTGCCGATCAACGCCCCAGCGAGCAGAAGCAGGCTGTCGCCGGGTAAAAATGAGGCTGGCAGTAGTCCATTCTCCAGAAACAGCGTCGCGAACATCACGAAATAGACAATCCCGACGACGTGCGGGTCCGCCAGCGCGGCAAAATCGTGTTGCCAGAGCGCCGTGATGATATTTTGAATAACAGCCATGGACTTTCCTGTGGAACAGCAGATATAACGCTATTGTACTCCCAAATTGGCCTGTCGGGGTTGATCGCAGGCGCATCTCATACAGACTTTTCCGCTTGCGGTGTTCAGAATGGCGTCCGGGGCGTACATTTCAGCCAGCACTTTACACGATGCGCTCAAATCCTGCCGATAAATCCGCAATTAAATCGTCCACATTTTCCAGCCCGATATGCAGGCGGATCAGGGTTCCTTCGAAGTCCACTTCGCCGCCCGGGCGCAGTGCCGCAATCTGTTCCGGCTGGTTAGGCAGGATCAGGGATTCGAATCCACCCCATGAATAGGCCATGCTGAAGAGGGTAAAGTTATCCAGATAGCGTGCCAGCTCGGCGTCATTGAGCCGCTTTTTAAGAACGAAAGAGAACAGCCCGCTGCTGCCCGTAAAGTCACGTTGCCAGTATTCGTGTCCTTTGCTGCCTGCCAGCGCCGGATGGTTAACGCGCTCCACCTGCGGGTGCAGGGCCAGCCACTGCGCGATTTGCAGGCTGCTCTCATGATGCTGGCGCAGGCGTACGCCGAGCGTGCGGATACCGCGGCTGGTCATGTAGGCGGTATCGGCGTCCACCATTTGCCCCATCAGGTAGGCATTTTCACGCAGCTGGTCCCAGCAGCGGGCGTTGGAAACCGCCGTGCCAATCATGGCGTCGGAGTGACCAATCAGGTATTTGGTGGCCGCCTGAATGGAGATATCAACGTCAAACTCCAGCGCTTTAAACAGCACGCCCGCCGCCCAGGTGTTGTCGATCATCACGATCGCCTCCGGTGCTTTACTGCGCACCGCCTTCACGATGGCCGGGACGTCATGGACTTCCATGGTGATGGAGCCGGGAGATTCCAGAAACACCACGCGCGTGTTGGGCTGAATAAGGTCGGCGATGCCGGCCCCAATCAGCGGATCGAACCAGCTGGTGGTGACGCCGAGCTTGCTGAGGATTTTGGTGCAGAAGTCCTGGCTTGGCTCGTAGGCGGTATTGGTCATCAGGACATGGTCGCCCTGTTCCACAAACGCCAGGATGGTATTGGCAACCGCCGCCGCGCCGCACGGGAACAGCGCGCAGCCCGCGCCGCCCTCCAGTTCGCACATGGCCTCCTGCAGCGAGAAGTGGGTTAGCGTGCCGCGACGACCGTAAAACAGCCCGCCCTTCGCGCGATTGCGCGTGGCGATTTTTTTATCCTCAACGGTATCAAACACCAGCGACGAGGCGCGCTGTATCACGCTGTTGACCGAGCCCTGGGTGTATTTTTTGCTGCGTCCTGCCTGCACCAGCGTGGTCTCAAGCTGCTTCTTAGTCATGTTCGCTAACCCTATTTTTATACGTCTGGACGTCCAGACTACCACGATTGCAAAAATGTGCATCCGCATGCTTATCGAATAAGCAGAAAATATTATTAAAAATACGCATAAAAAATTTTTACTGCGTAAGCGCAAGGAAAGTGAGCGAAAATTACGGCACTATGTAAATACTAATGAGAACTACTATCAATTCGACGACGTTTTGATATTATTACGTTCAGGTTTTGTGATTTGCGTCCTGGAGATACAGAGTGGGTAATAATTTGATGCAGACGGATCTCTCCGTTTGGGGCATGTATCAACATGCTGACATCGTAGTTAAGATTGTGATGATCGGCCTGATTCTGGCGTCCGTGATCACCTGGGCTATCTTCTTCAGCAAGAGCGCCGAACTTCTTTCACAAAAACGCCGCCTCAAGCGTGAGCAGAAGCAGCTGGCAGAAGCCCGCTCTCTGGATCAGGCTTCTGATATAACCTCGTCCTTCCATGCGAAAAGCCTGACCACCCTGTTAGTGAACGAAGCTCAGAACGAGCTGGAACTCTCCGCAGGCAGTGAAGATAACGAAGGCATTAAAGAGCGTACCGGCTTCCGTCTGGAACGTCGCGTTGCTGCCGTTGGCCGTCATATGGGCCGCGGTAACGGCTATCTGGCGACTATCGGCGCGATCTCCCCGTTCGTCGGCCTGTTCGGTACCGTCTGGGGCATCATGAACAGCTTTATCGGCATCGCCCAGACGCAGACCACTAACCTGGCGGTGGTTGCGCCGGGTATCGCAGAAGCGCTGCTGGCAACGGCTATCGGCCTGGTCGCCGCTATCCCGGCGGTCGTTATCTATAACATTTTTGCCCGCATGATTGGCAGTTACAAAGCCACCCTGGGCGACGTTGCCGCGCAGGTTCTGCTGCTGCAAAGCCGCGATCTGGACCTGAACGCCAGCGCCGTTAAGCCGGTGCATGCGGCGTCCAAACTGCGCGTAGGTTGATTGTATGGCAATGCGTCTTAATGAAAATCTGGACGATAACGGCGAAATGCATGAAATCAACGTGACGCCGTTTATCGACGTTATGCTGGTTCTGCTGATTATCTTTATGGTTGCCGCGCCGCTGGCGACGGTGGACGTGAAGGTGAATCTGCCCGCGTCCTCCAGCCAGCCGCAGCCGCGCCCGGAAAAGCCTATCTACCTGTCGGTGAAGGCGGATAAATCCATGTTCCTCGGCAACGATCCGGTGACGGATGCCTCCGTTATTCCGGCGCTGGACCAGCTGACCGGCGGCAAGAAAGACACTACCGTCTTCTTCCGCGCGGATAAAACCGTCGACTATGAAACCATGATGAAGGTTATGGACACGCTGCATCAGGCGGGGTACCTGAAGATTGGTCTGGTCGGCGAAGAGAAAGCGGCCGCGAAATAAAACGAAGAGCTGGCGAAAGCCAGCTTTTTTTTGCGCGGTTAAGCGTGAGCGTCCGGGGACGCCCCCGGCGCCTCTTCATTGAGCGCCACGCAGGTGACGTTTGATGTGCGGTAACGGCCTTCTGAAAGCCTGCGAGTCAGGCGCAGGGTAGCGGTCTCGCGGGCCAGCAGGTATTGATAGTTCGCCTCCAGCCGGCCGAGGAGCTTCTCCTTAAGCTCAGGACGCTGCTCGATAAGGGCGTTCATCACCGCGCCATAAATCTCCTCTTTGACCTGCAAGGGATAGATTTCCCGACGGTTGTGCCATTTCAGGCGCACCAGCGCGGCCGGGATCGAAATCAAATCCTGAGTGATTCGCGTCATCTCGTCGTTTTTTATCTTTTTTAGCGCGTCGAGATTCTGCTTTAAGATAAATTCATCGCTTTTTTTATCATCTAAAGTCAAATAAACGTTATTATCGCTCTCATTATTCACGCTATTCTTCCCCCAGGTTATAAAAAATGGGACCGTTTTTTTCTCGGGTGATTAAATTAAGCCAAATTTCATTTCCGGCTTCGTTTATTTGCTGGGTTTTTTCGGCCATTATTTGACTTAGAGCCTGGGCATCTATTTCCCCTTCGGCCTGCAAATCATTTAGCAGATGAACAAACGCTTCGATCTTAATGGCCCGAAATAAGCGGTCTTTTAAATGGCGGTCGTGCTCTTCCAGCACCATATTACGGGATTTCCCGGTACGCGAAACGCCAATTAATATGTCGGCTTCATAGTCGGAGAGTTTTCTTTTTCCTTGAGTGAAATTCGCCTCTTTATCTGCTTCCGTCGTAGGCTGTTCCACAGGCGTAATGTGGTACTTTGCCGGGACAAGATTGTCGGGCAGCATTTTAATTTCCTTTAATTTCAAAAAGGTGGGAATGGAAAAAGGGTGAGATTCGTTGACAATAACATGAGGCAATTTTAAAATCAAAAAAAATGGAGCCTACCCATGAACAGCATTTTCTTTACGGTTATAACGTTACTGTTACTGACCGCTGGCGTGCTTTTATTGATGCGAGAGTTTAATAAGCCGAAAGTGTCGAAAGATGCCGGTGAAGCACCGCAGCCAGAATTGATGTCCAAAGAAGAGGGCGAAGATCATTTCTCCCTGTTGATGAACGCCGTGACGCCGGTCTGGTACTGGCGGGTCAATCACGAATATATCGATTTTCTTCATGCGACAATAAAGCGCATGAAAATGTCCGACATTAATGATACGCCGGGGCTGTTCGACGCGCAGCGCCGGTGTAGCGACCTTAATTCGGCCGTTTATAAATATTATGACAATATCAAAAAGCGCTGTCTGAATGGCGAGAAGGTCTCATATTCCGATTTAGACGTATTAAACCTGCGCCAGTGTTTTCGCGAGTTTAGCCTGGAGGCCTACCCGGAGCTGGTGGGGCTGGTCTGGCCGGAGTACGCGCGCCCGCAAGTGGATCCTGATGAGGTGTAAGCGACCTCCTGGTTAGTTGTTGCAAACAGCCAGCGACGTTGAGATATACTGGACGCTGGTTTCGTTTGCAGACAGGATTTTATGGAACGCTTCTTTGAAAACGCAATGTATGCCTCTCGCTGGCTGCTCGCACCCGTCTATTTTGGTCTCTCCCTGGCGCTGGTCGCCCTGACGATCAAGTTCTTCCAGGAGATTTTCCACGTCCTGCCAAACATTTTCTCGGTGGCGGAAGCAGACTTAATTCTGGTGCTGCTGTCGCTGGTGGATATGACGCTGGTGGGCGGATTACTGGTGATGGTGATGTTCTCCGGCTATGAGAATTTTGTCTCTCAGCTGGATATCGCCGAGCACAAGGAAAAGCTCAGCTGGCTCGGTAAGATGGACGCGTCATCGCTGAAGAATAAGGTTGCGGCGTCGATTGTGGCGATTTCGTCTATCCACCTGTTACGCGTATTCATGGACGCCAAGAACGTCCCGGATAACAAGCTGATGTGGTATGTGATTATCCACCTGACGTTCGTGCTGTCGGCGTTTGTGATGGGGTATCTGGATAAGATCAGCAAGAAGTGATTTTACCGCGGCCCTCACCCTAACCCTCTCCCCCGGAGGGAGAGGGGACTGTCCGGTGCGGCCTTTTACCCTCTCCCCTTTGGGGAGAGGGACAGGGTGAGGGGTCAGGGCAACAGACCGCACTATTTATCAGACGACGCCTGCCACAGGTTCAGCTCACCATCCGCAACGTGCTGGTCAATCCGCGTCAGTTCGTCTTCGGTAAAGCGCAGGTTAGACAGCGCCTGAACGTTCTCCTCCAGCTGTTCCGGGCGACTCGCGCCAATCAGCACTGACGTTACTCGCTCATCCTTCAGCAGCCAGCTCAGCGCCATCTGCGCCATCGTCTGCCCGCGCGCGTGCGCCATCTCATTCAGCAGACGAAGGCTGCTCAGGTTGGCTTCTGTCAGCATGTTCTCCGTCAGGCCGCGCACTTTCTTGCCTTCGCGCTGCATGCGTGAACCGTCAGGAATACCGTTCAGGTATTTTCCGGTCAGCAGGCCCTGAGCCAGCGGGGTGAAGGCGATACATCCCGTCCCGTTTTCCTCCAGCGCATCCAGCAGGCCGGTCTTGTCGACCCAGCGGTTCAGCAGGTTGTAAGACGGCTGGTGGATCAGAAGCGGGATTTTCCACTCGCGCAGCAATTCGGCCATCACCTTCGTGCGTTCCGTGGAGTAGGACGAAATACCCACATACAGCGCTTTTCCGCTCTGCACCGCGTGTGCCAGCGCGGAGGCGGTCTCCTCCATCGGCGTGTTTTCGTCCACGCGGTGAGAATAGAAAATATCCACATAGTCCAGGCCCATGCGTTTCAGGCTCTGGTCGAGGCTGGCGAGCAGGTATTTACGAGAGCCGCCTGAACCATACGGGCCTGGCCACATGTCATAACCCGCTTTGGTGGAGACGATCAGCTCGTCGCGATAGCCGGCAAAATCTTCCCGCAGCAGCCGACCAAAGTTCTCCTCAGCGCTGCCCGCAGGGGGGCCGTAGTTATTGGCAAGGTCAAAATGGGTAATGCCGAGATCGAAGGCTTTACGCAGCAGCGCGCGCTGGGAATCGAGCGCCTGTACGTGGCCAAAGCTGTGCCACAGGCCCAGCGACAGCGCCGGCAGGCGCAGGCCACTTTTACCGCAGTAACGGTACTGCATATTCTCGTATCGGCCGGTGTAAGGGTGCCAGGACATCATGTCTCCTTTCGTGTCGATGGATTTTCGAAACAGCGTTTTCATTCTATGCTTATCAAACCATAAATCGTGGAGATAAGCGATGACGCGCCTGACTGCCAAAGATTTTCCACAAGAGCTGCTCGATTACTACGACTACTACGCCCACGGTAAAATCAGCAAACGAGAATTCCTTAACCTCGCGGCACGCTATGCCGCTGGCGGCGTGACGGCGCTGGCGCTGTTCAATATGCTTAAACCCAATTACGCCCTCGCAGAGCAGGTCAAATTTACCGACCCGGATATTCTCCCGGAATATATCTCCTATCCCTCACCTGAGGGGCATGGCGAGGTACGCGGTTACCTGGTGAAACCCGCTAAGGCCCGCGGAAAAATACCTGCTGTGGTGGTGGTGCATGAGAACCGCGGCCTGAACCCGTATATCGAAGATGTGGCACGCCGCGTGGCAAAAGCCGGTTATCTGGCCCTGGCGCCGGATGGCCTCAGTTCGGTGGGCGGTTATCCAGGCAACGACGAAGAGGGGAAGGCGCTACAGCAGAAGGTGGATCCGACAAAGCTGATGAATGACTTCTTTGCCGCCGTCGGGTTCATGAAGGATCGTCCAGATGCGACCGGCAAAGTGGGGATAACCGGCTTCTGCTATGGCGGCGGCGTATCCAATGCCGCAGCAGTCGCTTACCCGGAGCTGGCGTGCGCGGTGCCGTTTTATGGCCGACAGCCGCCGGCCGCCGATGTGCCGAAAATCAACGCGCCGCTTCTGCTGCACTATGCGGAGTTCGATAAAAATATTAATGAAGGATGGCCTGCGTACGAGGCGGCCCTTAAGGCCAATAATAAGGTGTATGAAGCCTACTTCTACCCCGGCGTTAACCACGGCTTTCATAACGACTCCACCCCGCGATACGACGAGCCCGCAGCCGGGCTCGCCTGGAAACGCACGCTGGGGTGGTTTGAGAAATACTTGAGCTAACGCCCGGCGTCGGGCCAGCGGATTGCCGGGCCGGGGGAACTGCCGCCCGGCAATCCGTCCGAGCCTAGAAGCTGTAGCTCATACCCGCCTGCACGCTGGCATCGTTATCCACGTCTCCCGTGCCAACATACACGCCGGTATTGAGCGTGAAGTTATGCGCGATGCTGGCGTTAATGCCTGCCCCAAAGATCCCCATGCTGTTGTTATGACCGGCGGTGTTGTGGTAATCCGCTGCCTTAATGTCCGTATCATCGCTGAACTCTTTCTGGAAGCGGGCATCCACCCACGGCATTACCGTCACGTTTTTGTTCAGATCGGTAAGCATGGTGGTCAGACGTACGCCGGCGCCGCCGTTCCAGGAAGAGACCTGACTGTCGGCAAAGGTCACTTCGCGGTCGGAGAACCCGTTTGCTTTTGTCTCATCCCAGCCTAAGGTGGCGTAAGGTTGCAGCAGGGTCTCACCAGGCAGCAGTACGTTAATACCGGTGCGGGCCTGCGCCAGATACAGGCTACCGTCCGTCGATCCGCTCAGCGCCTCGGTCATGCCGCTGGTATCGCCGGTGACGTTGCTGGCGGAGAGGGAGTAACGCATATCGCCATAGCTGAAGCTGCCGTCAGCGAACAGGCCCCAGGTTCTGCCGTTCAGCGCCTGCTGCCAGCCGCCGTAAAGGCTGTAGTAGTTACCGTAAACGCTGTCATTGAAGCTATCTGCGCCGTCGCTGGTGTCCTGCACGCGGCTGCGCGTCCAGGCCAGGGCAAGACCGCCGGTAACGCTGTCGCCGTTGCTCAGGTGAGCCGTCCAGTCAACGCCGCCCTGCGCGCCCTGGGTAATGCTTTTATAGTCCACGTCGTTGCTGAAGTTGCCGTTCTGGTAGAGGAAATCGCCCCACACCTGCGCGCCGTCCTGCTCGTCGCCCAGCATATTCGCGAGATGAACCTGGTTCATATGGTTACTAATGTCATCCGCAACCTGATGCCCGGCCTGCTCGGCGGCATCCAGACCCGCAACCAGCCCCTGGACGTCGCTGGCGAGGCTTCCCTTCTGGCTGTTAAATTCAATATTCCAGCTCTGGCTATTATCGGCTGCCAGCATCGTCTGCGGTGCCGCGTCGGCAGCAACAATATTCAGGCTGTTATCGTAGTTATAGGCACCGCTGCGGTTTTCAACCTCCTGCTTGCCGTTGGTGAAGGTTGCGGCGGCATAATTTTGCGGTGCGCTGCTGCCTGCTGTGGTGAAGGTGCCGAGGATGACGCCCTGCTGATTCATTGCGGACGGGGTAATGCTGTTTACGATGACCGCATTATTGGCCCCGGTAATAGTGCCGAAGTTCACAAAGCTGTCGGTGCTCATCGTAACCATCGCATTGCTGCCGGTGGTGGCGGCAATGAGCGTGGAGCCGTTTTGCAAACTCCAGCTGGTCGCATCGTGAATTTTATCAATGGCGATGCTGTTATCGCTGGTGGTATTTACCGTCTCGAACTGGCTTATTTCGCCGGAAATAGCGCTGCCGGCGTCCATTGAAAGCGTATCGCTACCGTCACCGCCGTCAACGTCGCCGTTAACGTGGGAGTTATTGGTGAGCACAACGGTGTCATCACCCGCGCCGGTGGTAATATCGCCATTCACCGTGGCGTTATTTTGCAGGGTGATGGTGGTGTTACCGCTGTTCTGGCTGGTATTCACTGCGCCGTTAATGGTGCTGTTATCCACCAGAACCGAATTGGCTGAATTTCCGCCCAGCGTAATATTGCCGTTCACCACGCTACGGTTATTCAGCGAAAGGGTGGTTGTCCCTTTTTCGTTAATCACGCCGATATCACCCGTCACGGTGCTGTTATTGAGTGTCAGCGAATCGGCTTTTGTGCCGTACATGGCAACGGCGACGTCGCCAAACGCATCCAGATTCAAATCGCTGAAGGGCTGATATTCGCTAAGTTTTTCCGCCAGCGTATCGATATTTTGGGCAATCTCGCTTTGAGAGCCGTCCACCGTGGCGTTGGTCAGGGTAATGGTGGTATCAGATTTATCGCTACCCGCGTAAATGCCACCTTTATCCATCGTGCTGTTGCTGATGTTAATGTTTTGCACACCCGCGCCCGCGCTCACAATACTGCCGTGCAGAACGCTACCGTTCTGGATATTCACGTTATGGTAGCCTTTATCCATTGGATCAAGATAAATGGCGGAGCCCATCATATACGCTTTATCATTGTCGTAATTACCCGCGCTGTTTTCACCGTTCAGCGTCGAACTATCGACCGTTATCGTCGTATTGGTTGTTTTAAATTCTGAACCGGTCTCAATCATATCCACGGTTGCGCCGTTGTTCAGGTTGATATTCACCGTGCCGCCGTTGCTGCCCTGAATATAATGACCAGACATATCCGTGCCGGAGACGGTCAGCGTTTGGGTATCACCCTCTTTACGATGGCCATCCATATAAATATTGGTTGCCGTAGCGTTCGCCATAACGGCATTGGTTACTCCTGGATCCTCAAAGTAATTACCATGGTCATATATAGATAATCCGCAGGTTTGGGTTGTCGCGCCATCTTTGCAATCCGGCGTGGATGCGGCAGGCGTGATGGACGCATGGGCGCTGAATGAGGCCAATGCCATTACAATACTCTGCGAAAGCAGGGTCAGGTTCGTTAATTTGCGCATTTGAATTTCTCTGAATAAAAAAGTCGGCTTTTTTTTTAAACCACTTCATGCAAATTCAGAACTTTCTTAAGCAGGAGGGGTGTAATGAAATTTTAAACATCAGAACAGTCTTTAGGGGCCGGAAAAATAGATTTGTGTGATAAATAATTTAAAACATATTTATTGTATAAATCTGGCTGAATGATTAGCACGCAAATTAAGGGGTTTCTTACTAAAGCTGGCGCTATCTATCGATCTTATCTGTGAGTGAGGTAAGCCTTCTGAATTTTAAGGTTAATTTTATGTGTAACTGTTTTACATTTTCTTATCAGCCGTAATGTAAAAACACACATTTTTCCGGACAGGATATCCGCGCCGACGATTATCGTTATCGCTCGTAAACCGGCCCAGTAAAAAATTTTATAAAATTACGCGCGAAAGATTATAACTTCGTCTTTTCCTGCCGATAACGAGGAAAGTACTCGCCTCTGGGCGAATTCACCCTCACGGCAAGGAATACGTAATGAATATGCTTCGTAATTTCACCATCCGTTTCGTCCTGTTGGCGATACTGGGGATCTTTTGCGTCATGTGGGCAGGCGTGGGGCTTTACAGCACCTGGTCGCTGTCCCGTGTTTCTGATGGTAATGAGGTCGACCGCCAGCTGGTCAGGCAGATGACGGTGCTGAGCCAGGGTAACGATCAGTACTTCCGCTTCGTCACCCGCCTGAGCCGTGCGATGGAGGTCAAAGCGGCAGGCGGCACGCCGGATCTGTCCTCCGCCCAGCAGGCGCTGGATAACATGGGGAAAAAGCTGGCGGAGATGAAGGCGATCTCCCCGGGGCCGATGGATGAAAAAGTCTCTGCGCAGGTGATTTCCACCTGGCAGGCGCTGCTTGACCAGGGCGTAACGCCGCAGATGGCGCAGGCGAAGCAGGCGACGCTCGAAGGCTATCGTCAGCACGCTAACAGCGTCACGCCCCCCCTGAGCCGTGCATTCGGGGCAGCGGCTGAGAACTTCAACGATACCGCCGCGAAGGCGCTCGACAGCACGCGCGTTATCGTCGACGGCCTTACCAGCATGACCCGGACGGTAATTATCACCGCCACGATCGCGGGTCTGCTGATCCTGCTCTTCACTGACCGCTACCTGGTGGCAATGCTGGTAAAACCGCTGGAGCGCATCCGCCAGCAGTTTCGTCAGATTGCGCAGGGCGATCTCAGCCAGCCGATTGAGCCCTTTGGCCGCAACTGCGTTGGGCAACTGGTGCCGCTGCTGAGCGCCATGCAGGACAGCCTGCGGGAGGCGGTCAGCACTATCCGTTCCGGCAGCGAAAATATCTGGCGTGGCGCAACGGAGATCTCCAGCGGTAATAACGATCTCTCTTCGCGTACCGAAGAGCAGGCCGCCGCCCTGGAAGAGACCGCTGCCAGCATGGAGCAGCTCACCGCAACGGTGAAGCTGAATGCCGAAAGCGCGCGTCAGGCCAGCCAGCTGGCGGACGTGGCCTCCGGTACGGCCAGCCGTGGCGGCTCGCTGGTGGAGGACGTGGTGACGACCATGAGCGGCATCTCGGACAGCTCGAAGAAAATTGCGGAAATTACCACCGTGATTAACAGCATCGCCTTCCAGACCAACATCCTGGCGCTTAACGCCGCGGTGGAGGCGGCCCGTGCGGGAGAGCAGGGGCGCGGTTTTGCGGTAGTTGCAGGGGAGGTGCGTAACCTTGCCAGCCGCAGCGCGAACGCCGCGAAAGAGATCGAAGGGCTGATTGCCGATTCCGTTGCCCGCGTGGAGCAGGGAGCGCGGCTTGTGAACGATACCGGTACCACCATGGAAGCTATCCTGCGCGACGTGACCGAAGTGACCGTCATCATGAAGCAGATCGCCACCGCGTCGGAGGAGCAGAGCAAAGGGATTTCCCAGGTAGGCGTTGCCATCACGCAGATGGACGGCGTAACCCAGCAGAACGCCTCGCTGGTGGAGCAGGTTTCCGCCGCCGCCGCCGCGCTGGAACGCCAGACAGAAGAGCTCCAGCGCTCGGTGCAGAAGTTCCGCCTTACCGCGTAACGTCCGTGCGTCAGGCCGGAATGCCCGGCCTGACGCCCTTATCGCTTCCCGCCCTCGCTCTGAATAACCTCCGTGACCTGCGACAGCTGGCCGACCTTCACCTCGCTCGACCGCTTAAATTTACTTTTGTCGATGAGCAGCAGCGACTGGCTGGCGCGGCTTAACAGCAGCGCTTTATAGGCCGCGTTGTGCCCGGAGGGATCCCAAAGCACGCCCTGCTCGTCGACGCCCTCGCAGGAGAAGATGAACAGGTCTATCTCCAGCCCTTTAATCTGCGTCACCAGCGCCGGATTAACATAGCAGCGATACTTGCGCTCAAGGGTTCCGCCGGAGCAGATTAACGTGGTTCGCTTGCGCTTCGCCATCTCCTGGCAGATGGGCAGGCTGTTGGTAAAAACGGTGAGTTCGATATCCGGTAGCTGGCGCGCCAGATGAAAGCAGGTCGAGCTGGCGTCAAGGGCGATGGTCATCCCTTCGCCGATCCAGCTCAGCGCGTGGCGGGCAATATCGGCTTTGTCGGCATAATGGCTTTTCAGCCGCGCGCCAAAAGGCTCTCCGCTGTCGCGGCTGTCCAGACGGATCAGGCGCGCGCGTCCATGCTGGCGCAGGATCTTGCCCTGCTGCTGCAGGGCTTTCAGATCCCGGCGGATCGTCTCTTTGCTGACGGAAAGCTTATCCGCCAGCGCCTCCGTGGTCAGCCAGTCGCTTTTACTCATCAGGTTGAGGATGTTCTGCTGTCGGGTCTGCCTTAGCGTCTGGTCTGACATAAAAGATCCTTGCTGAGGAAACGGAATAAGCGGGAGTATGAATTTTTCAGGCCGTAAACCGCAACATCACGCAAAAAAAAAACCAGCGCGCAGGCTGGTTTCGATCGTGGTTTATCGCGTGTTGCTTCACCCGTTCGGGCGCCCGGCCACTTATCAGGCCTGACGTTTATCTTCCGTCTGGGTATCAAAGTCGCTTGCTGAATGGCGTTCATGCAGCTGCTCGTTCAGCTCGCCGCTGGTGCGGTTAACGATGCGTCCGCGCTTCACGGCCGGGCGATTCGCCACGTCTTTAGCCCAGCGCTGCACGTTGGCGTACTTCTCTGCATCGAGGAACTCGGCGGCGTTATACACGCTGCCCAGCGCCACGCAGCCAAACCACGGCCAGATTGCCATGTCGGCAATGGTGTACTCTTCGCCGGCCACGTAGCGCCCGCGCGCCAGCTGCTTGTCCAGCACGTCGAACAGGCGCTTGGCCTCCATGGTGAAGCGATCGATGGCGTACTCAATCTTCACCGGCGCATAGCTGTAGAAGTGGCCGAAACCGCCGCCCAGGAACGGTGCCGCGCCCTGGAGCCAGAACAGCCAGTTCAGGGTCTCCGTGCGTCCCGCCGGATCTTTCGGCAGGAAGTGGCCAAACTTCTCGGCCAGATACAGCAGGATACTACCGGACTCAAATACGCGCGTCGGCGGGGTGGTTGAGTGGTCGCGCAGCGCCGGAATTTTTGAGTTCGGGTTCACGTCCACAAAGCCGCTGGAGAACTGATCGCCCTCGCCGATGCGGATTAACCATGCGTCGTACTCCGCGCCCGTCACGCCCAGCGCCAGCAGCTCTTCCAGCATGATGGTCACTTTCTGTCCGTTCGGCGTGCCCAGCGAATACAGCTGGAGCGGGTGCGCGCCCACGGGCAGCGCTTTCTCGTGCGTAGCGCCTGAAACGGGGCGGTTGATATTGGCGAACGCGCCGCCGTTATTCTTTTTCCATTCCCACACTTTTGGTGGCTGATAGGTGTTCTCTGACATGTTGGCCTGCCTTTTTGGTGTTGTGTTGAGGCAGTGTAGCAGGAGATGGGGGGGGCGTTTAACGATGTGAGCGTAATGGTCGGGGCGGGTGTATGATAACGCCACCTCTGTCAGTTAATTACAACGTGCAGACGACGACAAATCCCACAAAAAATTGCCGCCTGCCTGTTTTAGGTTGGACACATGCGTAAAGGAACGTTAAGCAGTGATGCACCCTTCGGGACGTTATTAGGCTACGCGCCGGGTGGCGTGGCGATTTACTCTTCGAATTACGGCAGCCTCGATCCGCGTAACTACCCGGAAGACGCGGAGTTCCGCAGCTATATTGGCAATGAATACATGGGCCATAAATGGCAGTGCGTTGAGTTTGCGCGCCGCTTCCTCTTCCTCAACCACGGTTTTGTCTTTACCGACGTCGGCATGGCGTGGGAGATCTTCTCCCTGCGTTTTTTACGCGAGGTGGTGAACGATAACATCCTGCCGCTCCAGGCCTTTGCCAATGGTTCAAAGCGTCCGCCGCAGGCGGGCGCGCTGCTCATCTGGCAAAAGGGCGGGGAGTTCCACGAGACCGGCCACGTTGCCGTCATTACCCAGCTGCTGGACGACAGGGTGCGCATTGCCGAGCAGAACGTGATCCATTCTCCGCTGCCGATGGGGCAGCAGTGGACGCGCGAGCTGCGCCTTACCGTAGAGAACGGCTGCTACACCCTTCACGACACCTTCAACGATACCGAAATCCTCGGCTGGATGATCCAGACGGCGGATACTGAACACAGCATTCCTCAGCCGGAGATCGACGGCGAGCTGCTGAAGATCCGCGGCGCGCGGCTGAAGAACAACCGCCAGTTCGACGGAAAGTGGCTCAACGAAAACGACGCGCTGCAGCAGGCTTACGTCCGCGCGAACGGTCATGTTATCAACAGCGATCCGTGCCACTACTTCACCATCACCGGGAGCGCCGAGCAGGAGCTAATCAAAGCTACCAACGAGCTGCATCTGATGTACCTCCACGCAACCGACAAAGTGCTGAAGGACGACAGCCTGCTGGCGCTTTTCGACATCCCGAAAATTCTCTGGCCGCGCCTGCGCCTCTCCTGGCAGTGGCGTCGCCACCATATGATCACCGGCCGTATGGATTTCTGCATGGACGAGCGCGGCATTAAGGTTTACGAGTACAACGCGGACTCTGCGTCCTGCCATACCGAGGGGGGCCTGATCCTCGAAGAGTGGGTGAAAAACGGCTATCGCGGCAACGGCCATAACCCGGCGGAAGGGCTGCTGGAGGAGCTGACCGGCGCCTGGAAGCACAGCCACGCGCGGCCGTTCGTGCACATCATGCAGGACAACGATATCGAAGAGGATTACCACGCGCTCTTTATTCAGCGCTCGCTGATGCAGGCCGGGTTTGAAACCAAAATCCTGCATGGGCTGGGCGCGCTGGGCTGGGACGCTGCCGGACAGCTGATTGATGACGAAGGCCGTCACGTTAACTGCGTGTGGAAGACCTGGGCGTGGGAAACGGCGATAGAGCAGATCCGCGAGGTGAGCGAAACCGAATACGCCGCCGTGCCGATCCGCACCGGGCACCCGCAGGGGGAAGTGCGCCTGATTGACGTCCTGCTGCGCCCGGAGGTGCTGGTCTTTGAACCGCTGTGGACGGTGATCCCCGGCAACAAGGCGATCCTGCCGGTGCTGTGGCAGCTGTTCCCGAACCATCGCTATTTGCTCGACACCGATTTTGAGGTTAACGACCTGCTGAAGCAGACCGGCTATGCCGTTAAGCCGATCGCCGGACGCTGCGGCAGCAATATCGATCTCATCAGCGCTCGGGACGAACTGCTGGACAAATCCAGCGGCAGGTTTGTCGATCGTAAAAATATCTATCAGCAGCTGTGGTGCCTGCCGAAGGTCGACGGCAAGTACATTCAGGTCTGTACCTTTACCGTGGGCGGAAACTACGGTGGGACCTGCCTGCGCGGCGATGAATCGCTGGTGGTGAAGAAAGAGAGCGATATTGAACCGCTGATCGTGGTGAAGGATAACTAATTCGTACCAGCGACAAAAAAGCCCCCGCAGGTTACCCGGCGGGGGCTTTTTTTTACTGTTCTTCCTCGTCCTCCTGCTCGCTAATCTTCAGATCGATGATGCGGCCGATCTGGTCATGATAGACCGTCAGCAGGTTGTACTGGCTCATCTCCGAGATCAGCTGCGGTGAAACGTCAAAGCTTCTGGCAAGCTCGTCATGGTGCAAATAGCCCGCACGGCGGCGCCTCACGTGGGTACGTCGACGATTGTACTGATACCACAAAATCAGCAGCCAGCCGTTGAGCGCGGCGAGCAGCAGATAGATCAGCACCGTGTTAAAGGAAGCAATGATGTCTCCCCACCGGTACTCGCTCTCCTCGGTTAACTGCATCCACAGCCTGGCATACAGAAAAAACAGAAATCCTCCCCACGCCAGCAGGGTTAGCGCGGTATCGAAAAGGCGCGGCAGTAGCCGGTGTTCGGTCAAAATTAAGGTATTTTCGTTCATTGAAGACGTCCTTTTCCCCGGTCCGGGCTGATCCAGCGCGCGCGGGCGCGCTGGCGCTTAAGCATGACTTTTGGAAATGCAACGAGGGTGGTGAACAGGCCGATCATCCAGTAGACCATCGGGAACCAAATCACCCAGAAAAGCGAGCCTGCGACTTTTCGCTCGTACCGCCGCTCGATGTACAGGCTGACAAGAAACTGCATCAGGCACATCACGCCCAGCAGCAGCCCGGTAAACGCCGGTGGAAAGAGGGTTTCGACGGTCAGGTTGGCGGGCACCGGCGCGACATGGCTGATGATGAATAACAGTACCGTCACCGCGTAGGCAAACGCCCACAGCGTTGACAGCGCGTACTCCAAAAACAGGGGCCACATGCGATGGTGTTCCCAGCGCACGATCCGGCGAAGGTTGACCAGAAATACCTCCGCGCCGCCCTGCGCCCAGCGCAGGCGCTGTTTCCACAGGCCCCTGAGCGTCTCCGGCATCAGGATCCAGCACAGCGCCCGAGGCTCGAAAAAGATATCCCAGTGGCGCAGCTGGAGCTTCCAGCTGATGTCGATGTCTTCGGTGATCATGTCCGGGCTCCAGTACCCGACGTCCGCCAGCGCCTGGCGGCGAAAGGCGGCGATAACGCCCGAGACGGTAAAGACCCGTCCGTAGATCCGCTGCGTCCGCTTGATAAGCCCAATGATGGATGAGAACTCGCCCACCTGAATACGGCCTATCAGCGTCGAGCGCGTGCGGATCCGCGGGTTGCCGGTGACGGCCCCAACGTGGGGATACTGGATCAGCGGCGCCACCAGATACGCCGCCGTGTCGCGGTCGAGCAGGGCATCGCCGTCAATGCAGACCAGCAGATCGCCCCGGGCCGCCGCCGCCCCGGCCTTGAGCGCTACGGCCTTCCCCTGGTTCTCCGCGAGGTTAATCACCCGCAGGCGCGGCTGCTCCAGCGCGAGCTGGTGCAGCACCCGGGCGGTGTTGTCGGAAGAGCCGTCGTTAATGGCGATAACTTCAATATTTTCGTACCGCTGAGCCAACGCGGCGCCGATGGTCTCTCTGGCATTCCTTTCCTCGTTGAAGCAGGGAATAAGGATAGAAATTAACGGCTCACCGGCGAGCGTCGGGGCTGGCGTTTCTTTGCCCCACGGCCAGCGTCGTTCGAGCTGAAACCAGAAGTAGAGACCGCCGGTTATCCACAGCACGGACATGAACAGCGGCCAGAAGAACACAAAGTCCAGGATCAGCTCGCCGGTAAACAGGGCGGCAACGCCTAATGGCAGCCCGAACACCAGGCATAAAATAGAGAATGCGATAATGCGATCAGTCATTGTCAGGATACCAGTAGGAAGATAATTCAGGCCTGATGCGGGACATAGCAGGCTGGTTGTTAATGAAATCGTCGGGGTAGTAGCCGTAGTTTTTGACGCCGTTCAGCTGGAGCACGCGCATCCACTCCACCAGACGCTCGTCGGGAACGGGGCGCTGCGGTTTTTGCGACCAGTCTTTTGCCTGTAGTTCAAAAATGGTCTTGTTGAGCGCACCGGGCCGCGCGGCGACGGCCTTAACCAGGCGCGTCAGCCATGCATTGCTCTCCTCTGCCGGGACGGACTCCATCAGGGGCATTGCCATCGGTACCGTCCAGTCATAGGCCGCCAGAAAATCGTCAAGATTCTGCGCAAACCACGCTTCGCTTTCGGGTTGCAGAATGGGCAGGACGAACATATTGCGCGCGGTTTTGGTTTGCGGGCCGCGGATGTCCTTTACCGCCCGGCTCAGGGCCTGGGTAAACCCAATAAGCAGCTGGCTCCTCTGGCGCGCGGTATTCTGCCCGGCATCGTCAACGTCCGTCAGCACCGCGTCGTCATGGAACACAATCCCGTTGAAGCTGGCATGCCGGGCTAAATCTTCATAGATTTCCGTCACCTGCTGGCGAACCCGCGGGTCCCATGGCGAAAGCCTGATGTAGGGGGCGGTGGCGTCGTGCAATGTTCCTGCCTGGCGGTCCCGACGCTGAACGCGCGGCAGGGAAGGATCGAGATCGAACGAGAGCACCGGCATCCACGCGAAGACTTTTACGCCTGCCCGGGTCTGGAGCTGCCAGGAGACAAAATTAAAGAGATCGGCCCGGACCGGCAGCCGGCGGTTGGGGAAATAGAGCGCTTTGATTTTGCCGTCGCCCTGCGGGTCGGCAAACGCCTGGAGGAAAACATGGCTTATTTTCATGTCGTAGACCCGCTGGACCAGCTTGTTGATATTCCGGGTCTGCTGGGCCGGGTCGGGATCGTAAACGTAGTCGAGATCGACGTGCATGACGCGCACGGGATCGTGCTCCTGGATCTGGCTGACCGTACTGGCAAAGGTTTTGAGCGAGGGATTTCCGGCAATCAGCAGGCGGGGAATGCTGCTGAGGTTGCGCACGTCCCCCAGCCCGTCCTCCAGGGTAAAGGCCAGCCGGTAGCCCTGTTTTTCGGCAATGGAGAGTGACGTGCCGTTGGCTGCACCGTACGGCCAGACCCAGGCGCGCGGCGCTTTTCCGGTTACCCGGGTGATTTTATCCGTCACCTTGCGGACGTCATCGCCTATCCGCTGGCTGAACTGCGCGTCAGTTTCATAGCGCCCCGTCGCCTTATCGTAAAAGCGGCTGGCGATGGCCGGTTCGCGGCTGCCCTGCGGGTTGGCCGGGATGCCGTAATGTGAGGCCCAGGTATGCGAGCCGATTTCAACCAGCGGGGAGCGGCTTAACTCGCGCACCATGTCCCACGTCGCGAACCGATCGCGGGGCGTCATCAGCCCTCCGAAGTTAACTTTTTGATTTTCCGGCGTATCCACCCAGCTGCCCACCGGCGCCCACAGCGCAGGAACGTTCCATGCCTGAAGCAGCGGCCAGACGCGGGTATAAAAGCTGCTGTAGCCGTCGTCAAAGCTGAGCAAAAAGGCTTTCGGCGGCAGCGTTTTCTTTCCGTCATGGGCATCAAGAATGTCCTGCACGCTGATGGCGCGATAGCCGTTATGCAAAAGCCAGCCGATCTGTTCGTTTAGCGCGCTGGTGCGAACGGAGAGGTAGCGCTGGTCGGCGGCATCATCCTCTACGTCGTGATAGGCGAGAACCAGAAACTGGTTTTTCGGCCAGGGCTTGCTCGCCTCCTGCTGCGGCCTCTCTTTGGGCGCAATAAACGAGATCGCCTGCGCGCAAACGCTCGCGCTGAGGCAGAGGCAGGCGATGAGTAACAGTCTCACGGAAAAACGTGTGTTCAGCATATTCATCCTTAAAAGCGTAAAGTCGCATCAAACGAGACGGAAAGATTGCTTTCGCGTTTGCCGTCGTAAGGGCGTTTATCCCAGTTCAGCATCACCCCGGTATCAATGACGTTATTCCACTGAACGCGCTGCCCGTAGCCCAGCAGGGTAACGGCGCCAGGCGACTGATTTTTCTGCCAGTATCCGCCGCCGCCGGCCACAATCTGCTGGCTCCAGAGGGTGTCGTAGTGGCGGTACATCTCATGGTCAACGGACAGGGCTGCCGTGACGGAGAGATCCCGCTCGGGGTTGTAATAGAGCGTATCCCGCAGGCTGTTTTTGCTGGCGGCGATCCCCGGTTCGAGATCCAGCGTCAGGGAGGGGCTTTGCCAGAGACGCTCTTTCCCCGTGAGGGCGTATTCCTGACGGCGGTTATGGTCTGAGAAGCGGCTAACGGCGGCGCTGAGCCGATACTCCCGGCGCTCGTTCTGGTACCAGCGCACTCCGCCTTCGCCCCGGTTCGCGCCGATCCCATTGCGGAGCGCCCGTAAGGGCGTGGTGCGGGACAACCGTTCGAGGCTACCGCTGACCTGCCAGCTATCGTTGAGGCTGTAAGTCGTTGAGAGCCGGGCACCCGGCGTGCTTTTACCGTGATAGCGGTTGCTGGAGAGTTCGGCCTCGAGCGTGAGGTCGCGGGGCCGCCATTCAACGCCGCCCAGCAGGTGGCGGCTGATGCCTTTACCTTCGTCAAAATTGCCCTGCGCATAGCGGGCGCCGGCAAACAGCCGCCAGCTATCCGCCACGGGCGGGCCATAGAGCGTGGCGTCCCAGCTCATGTCGTGGCTGCCGCTGACGGGATTGTCCGAGTGCAATCCTTTACCCGCGTTCAGACGCAGTTCAGGCATGTGGTGGACCGCTCTGAGCCTGTCCAGACGGCGGGCGCTGCGATCGTCGGGCGCGCGGGCTATCACGTCCTCAGCCAGTAAATCCATCTGTCGCCACTCCTGAAGGTCCATTGCGACGTAAGCCTGCTGTTTCTCAAGCTCCAGATTCGAAGGTTCTAGCGCCTCCGCTCGCTTAAGCTTTTGCTCGGCCGCGCGCGGCAGGCCCCTGGCCTGAAGCAGGGCGGCATAGTCAATCTGTAACCCCTGATTGCCCGGCGCCGTTGACGCCAGACGATGCGCCAGCCTTTCGGCCTCCGGCAGGGCGTTGGTCGCCAGCAAATAGTTAAATGTGAGCGACTGCCCGGTAAGCCACCGATCGTTCGGCTGAGCGGTCGGGGACCCGAAGTCGTAGCGGATCCAGGGGACGCTGCGGGTCTGGCGCTCAACGTAGCGGCGGGCGGCCTGGTACTGCCCCGTATCCAGCCAGGCGTAGAAAAGCGCGTGCTCCTCGTCCTGCGGATCGGAGGCGTACCGTGGATAGCGCTGCAGAAGCGAGAAGGCGGCGGCGGTGTTTTTCTCCTGCAAATACGCGGAGATCGCCCAGCCGATGGCCCACTCCGGCACCGGATGCCGTGCGGCTGTCAGCGCCTGGTATTCACTAATGACCTGCCGGTAATCACCGTGCGCGTACAGCGCGCCAAGCCGATCGATACGGGCAAGGATGACGTCTTCAGCCGCCTGCGGCTCGCTTTGCCAGCGGGAAAGCAGGGCGTGGTAACGATCTAACGCGTTTTGCGCCAGCCGCAGGCGCTCTTTCTCCGTTCTGCCGGGCACGTCCGCCAGGCGAACCATTTCGGCAGCGGCGTTACGCTCAAGGCGGCGACGCTCCGCGGGAGACAGCACCGCGCTTCGTGACAGCCGGAGCGCGGGCGTGCTTACCCGGTTATCCGCTAGCGCATCGATCGTCTCGCGAAGAAGGGCCGTATTCCCCGGTGCGGCGTTCAGCGCGCGCATGTCCGCCAGCAGCCGATCCCAGCTTTTTCCCTGACGCATCCAGACATAGGAGAGCGTCTCAAGGTGCGCGGGAGAAGGATCGTCCTTAACCATCTGCCGGGCTTCCCGAAGCGCGAGGCGATCCATGCGGGCGTCGGCCAGGGTCTTAACGTAGCCGATGCGGTAATCGTCGTTATCCGGCGCAAGGCTGCGCGCCTCTTTCCACAGCGTTAAGGCGGATGGCCAGGCTTTTTGGTTTCTTCTTGACTGCGCGACGGCAGCGATGGCGCGAGCGGGCAGCGGCATATAGATGCCATAACGCTGCCAGACCTGAATAACCTCGTCATCGCGGCCTGCCCAGGAGGCTACCTGTAACCAGTCCGCAACCCGTTCGGGCGTTAAAGCATGCTGCTGCTCGTAGCGCTGTACATAATCAAGAAACAGAGCGTAATTACCGTTACGTGCCTGTTGAATCTGATGCTCATAAACGGATTCATCAGCCTGAACCAGAACAGGAAAGAGTAATACCAGGAACAATAATATTGTGGTGCGATAAAAGAATAACGTAGTGAAGCGAAGCGATCTTTCCATATCTATTTGCCATTTGTTTATCATGAATCCATTGCATAACACGGCCGCCTTTTAACTCAGCGTTAAAGGCCATAAAGGAAAACATTAAATCTGAATGATGTTACGTTATGGGGTACTTACCTAAAGGTAATTATGAGCCCTCCGCACAGTGGTTCGGTTGGGGGTAATGTACACCTGATGTGTTGGGGGATAAATAAGCTAAAAAGCGGGTGGGAGGTTTTGAGATAATTCTGGAAGCAAGCGGTTTTTTAGATAATCAAATACAAGGAGTTTGTTTTTAAGTTGTTGATATTAATTGTTTTTTCTTTCTTGTTTTTCCTCTTATCTATATTCGAAATGAAGTTCTGCTCAGTTAATTAAAGAACTTTCCGGTGCATGTTTGGGAAGTTTCATGACAAAAATTCTTAATGTTAAGGGAAGTGACTTTTCTGAAATTCTTTTTTATTTATAATTAACGCAAGCCATTGAGTGATAGTCTACAAAAAGTCTGGCTCACCAATGCGCATATTGAGGGATGATCAAAGCCAGAATACATTTGCCGTTAATGTAAAGCGCTATAAACGAAAGCGTTCTTCTTTCTTAAGAGGCGGGCTTGCTATAATCTAAAAGGGATGGTTAGTGGCGACTTCAATAGTGTTAGTGACTCAGGATTGTTTCCTTGTCAGGGGGATGCGGCTATTTTTCCCGGATATAATTTGCCTCAGTTCGATTGACAGAAACATATTTGATACCGGTGCAGATGAATATACTGTACTGATTGATAGCCGTACGCCGCTCCGTTTATATGATTACCTGATACGCCATCCGGCCAGAACGAGAAAAACGATCTGCTGCGTTATGCTGGATATGGGCCATCGGGATGAGGATCTGCTCAGTATGAAGCTGTTTATGAACACGTCGCTTACGGCTCCGGATATGGCGTCGTTATTCAATCTGGTGCTCGATATGAAAGGCAGGCGTCTGACAACCAAATGGCTGCTTAACTTACGGCTGAGCAGACACGAAGCGATAATGCTGCGGTTGCTGAAGGCAGGGAGGTCGATGGAAGAGATTGCAGAGAAGCTGAATATGTCGGTCAAAAGCCTGTACCGCAAGCGAACGATGCTGTCGGAGCGGTTAGGGGCGGGGAACTTCAACGAAGCGTGTTTGTTTATCTTTAAAAACAAACTGCTGGACGCGGTTGGGAACGATCCCTAGCTTTGTCAGAAGCCAAAAGCAAAAACCCGCCACGAGGGCGGGTTCGTTAAAGTGAAATCCTTCAGAACGACCAGCGCAGATTAGCGTTAACCGAGTTGACGCGGGTGTCCGCACCATATTGTCCCTGATAACCCACATCCAGCGTCGCAGCACGCGACAGCTGTACGCTCACGCCGATATCACCCACCATCACGTCCTCATCTACGGCCTGCCCCTGAGTAATGAACGCGTCGCTGCCCGCAAACGCCATGCGCGAAGAGGTATTCTTATCGCCATACGCGTGCTGCCATCCCAGCGAACCGTAGAGGTTAACGTTCTTCGGCAGTTCGGTCATACCGCGCACCCCGAGGGTGGAATAGAAGGTGTTCATCGTTTCGTTACGTACGCTCAGCGCGGCGGCACCGCCGTCCTCCCTGAAGCTGTCGGTATGCAGTCGAATGTACGATAAATTGACGAACGGCTCGAGATTCATATCAGGCTGGCCGAAACGGTAGCCCGCTTCGGTGAACGCCAGCAGCGAGTTGGCGTCGTAATCCGACTTCAGCCGATCCGAGAAGCCGCTGAAATCAACGTTGCGCTCGCCTTCGATCTTGTGCCAGGTGTAACCAAGCGCGCCGCGAAGGGAGAACGCATCCTGTTGACCAGCCGCATACAGGCCAAGGTGATAGTTGTCGGTATCCGTTGAGGAACGACGGCTGTCGACGTCGTAATCACCGCGGCTGTAGCCGAAGTAGCCACCGACGCGCACGTTATGGTCCGACAGCTTGCGATCTGCCCCCAGCAGGAAGCCGGTGGTGTTGCCGTCCAGCTTGCCCACGTTACCGTCGCCGCTGTTTCGGCTCCAGGAGCTGAAGGTCTGGCCCCAGACGCCACTGTTTTGCGGCTCCGGCTGCTGCACCAGCGACATCGCTAGCGGTGGTATCGGCAGGCTGTCGTTATCAAACGCGCGCTGCATACGCTGGTTTAAGACGTTAACCACCTGCGTGCTGCCGGCGATAAGACTGGACTGCACGGACGGATAAACTTCACCGGACAGCTGGTTGAACGCCTCGCGCGCTTCCGGCGCGCTCAGCACCAGCAGCGAGTTATACAGCGCCAGCGACGGGCCGCTTTGCGTCAGCGTGGAGAGCGCACCGGCGGTATTCCATTGGTTGCTGCTCCTGGCCACGGTCTGGAAAATCCCCGGCTTGCCGCTGCCCGGGTTTTCACCGCCAGGATTCTCACTGCCCGGGTTTTCTCCACCCGGGTTCTCACCACCTGGGTTCTCACCACCCGGGTTTTCGCCTCCGGGGTTCTCTCCTCCTGGATTTTCACCGCCAGGGTTTTCGCCTCCAGGATCCTCACCGCCGGTCTCTTTCTGCGCGATGGTCAGATCGACGGCGTTGGTGCTCTGCCTGAGCGCCACGTCCAGGAAGGCGGATTTAGATATCGCCGACGCAAACTCGCCGTCAATCCCGCCGTTCGACGTCAAAATGCGGTAGCTTTGGCCCGTTTTGTAGCTGGTTTGCGGGTCCAGTGCGGTGACCTGTACCTTAGCCTGATTGCTGATGGTGGTTTTGCCCGACACCAGCAGCTGGTCGCTGCGGCCATCTCCCGCGATATCTACGTCATAAAAAGATTCGCCGATAAAGTTCAGATAGCGTTTCAGCGTCAACGTGCCGATATTGCCGTCGCCGGGCGAGATATGCCCGCCGGACAGGATCTCGGTCTGGCCCAGCGTGCCGTTACCGCCCAGCGTGCCGCCGGCCTTGATTGACGCGGCGCTACTGTAGCCTTGTCCGTTGTTAACGTCGGATCCCGCCGTTGCGTTGAGGATCAGCGTGCCGCCGTTCTCCGCGCTTAGCGTCTGGACGTCAAAAATATCGTCTTCTGGCCGGGTGTTAATATTGCTGGCAATGATGACTTTACCGCCCCGCGCGGTTACGTTCGCCTGAAGGGCTGAAAGATCGCCGTTCAGCGTCGTCTGCCCGGAGGTGTTGATCACATCCCCTTCGCCGCTCATCGTGTTGCTGAAGACGTAATCGTCGTCGGTATGGTTGAAGTAGACATAGCTGCCGAACAGCCCGCCGCGCAGGCTGATTGCCGTCTTCGCATCAAGGGTTCCCGCGCCGCCCGCCGTGCCGGGCGTTGGCTCCGTTATACCCGTGCCGGTATCCATGTTGCCGCGGCTGCCGATGATGAGCGCACCCCGGTTCGAGCCGGAACCCGATGTCCCCACGATCAGCGTATTGCTGCCTGCGGAAAATGAACCGCCGTCAATAACCGACAGCACGCCGTTGCCATAATCACCCACGCTAACGCTGCTGTCGCTGGTAAAGCGCGAGTCTTTGCCCGCAATCACCAGCTCAGCGGTTTTCCCTGCCCCGGAGACGCCCGCCACCTGCACGCCGCCAACGTTAACCGCTCCGCCGTCCAGCACGTCCAGGTCGCCATTAAGCGTCAACGTACGGCCAACGTTCCACTGTGAGCCGCTCCCGGTGACGGTGGCTTTCGGGCTCAGCGTGTCGGCTTCATCCGGCCCGGTACCATTACCGATGCGCGCATCGTAGGCGGTATTGAGCGCCGCGCCGTTCTCAATTGCCAGCGTGGAGCGTGCGCCCAGATCGGTGCCTACGCTCAGAAAGTTACTGGTCACGCGAGAGCCGGCACCCGTGGCGATAAGGTGGCTGTCGTAGCCCCGGGTGGTGCCGACAACGATCTCCTTTGCGCTTGCCAGCGCGCCCTCTTCGACTCGCAGGGTGCCGAGCCCGAGATTCAGGTCGCCGCGCAGGACGTACCGATCGTTCACCGCGTTAAGCTCCGCGTTTGGCCCACGGACCGTGACCACGCTTTCATAAATCTGGCCGTCGAACAGCCGACCGATATTGATGTTATAGGCGGTGATTTTGCCATTATCGATCAGCAGGTTTCCGCGTTGATTACGTCCAACGTAAACATCGCCGGTGTAACCCAGCGTTTCGGTAATACGCGAGTCGCCGTCAAAAAATGCATCGGCTGCACGCGCGACGTCGGCAGGTAAAAGCAATAACAGCGGCGCGGAAAATAGGGCGAGGTAAAGTCTGGAAAGCGGCGTCTTAACCGCTAAAGAATGCGATGTAGAGTTATTCACGGGCTATCTCCGTACTCATTAGCGTGATGTCGGGAAAATCGTTTTTATATGAAAACTCAGATACGTCAGATAACGTAAAAGGCGTTATTTATGTACGCCTTTTGCTGTGGCGTTAATTATTTATGTGTGACAACAGGTGTACAGGTTGGCGCGCTAAGCGTCGGTGCGGATCCTAAAATTCCCGGCATCATCATCGATGAGCAATCGAAAATACGCCCTTTTTCCGTCGTCGCGCGATAAGAGAGTTTTTGTCCTCCCAGCGCGTCCGGCTGGGCGCCATTAACGTTGGTCACGGTTATTTCATCCGATGAGCCCAGCCCCAGCATTTTAGCGGTCTCCGCCTGCAGGAGTGGAATAGCCTGATCGGTTTTTAGCGTGGAACAACCGGCTAGCATCAACGTAATGGTTAAAAAGAGCAGCGATTTTTTCATAAATTATCCTTTATATCCAATCAGTTAATTTCACTGATTGTATTTAAGTTCTCAATTACCCAAATCAGCGAATAATATATTTCTCTTTCCTAATCGAAAAAACCCTCCTAAAGTAGGGTGGGTAGATAATAATTCATCCGAACTCTCAGATATGCGAAGGTCAAAGGAGGACCCCTTGGGACAGAATTATGCGCTGGTCGTTGATGACCATCCATTGGTAGCAAGCGGCATCGCCAATTTTCTGATTACACATTGCCAGTTTAAGCAGGCGTGCGTGGTGACGAATGAGGAAGATTGCTACCGTCAAATTAGGGATACTGGCCCGCCACGCTTGCTGGTAATCGATTTTTGGCTCTCGTCCGGAACGGCCCTGAAATTACTTAAAGAAATAAAACAACTTTACCCACAGGTACGACTCCTGGTGGTCAGCGGGGATGACAATAATGATCTCTGGCGGAAAGTGCATGCCGCCGGTGGGCACGGTTTTGTATTGAAAAGCGAGCCGCCTGAAATGTTCTCACGGGCCGTTTTCGCACTCGCTGATAATTTAACCTGGTTTCCTGAGGGAGACGAAATTCCCGTTAAGTCGACCAGTGAGAAGTTAAGTAAATTTAACTTAACGCCGCGACAAATTGACGTGTTAAATATGATTATGCGCGGCCTGCCAAATAAAAGAATCGCCGCACAGCTTTCAATTTCTGAGCCCACGGTAAAAGAACACATCAGCAATATTTTGAAAAAGATAGGTGTTAACAGTCGGGTCGAAGCCATCACGCTTTTGCATGGCAAACAGGAATCATCCGAATGAGGTTTTTCCAGCGTTTACAAAACGATGTTATCTCTGCTCCGGCGCAGATCCGTTTGCTAAACAATACATTTCTACGGCTGGTATTCAGCTTTAGCGCGGTACCCTTTGTCGGTATTCCTTTCGCCATCTGGATTTATATGCTTGGGGACAGCCTCGGCCCAACCATTACCTGGATAATCATTTATCTGCTATGTGCTGTGGCGATACGAATATTGCACCGGCGCTATCAGCGCGAAGCGAAAGAAAATGTTGAAAAGGACGTCCTGCGGCGCTGGCTTCCGCGTATTAATAATATCGCCTTTATTCACGGGCTGGGCATTTCATCACTCTATTTAATTACGCCACAGACGCAGAACTTTGACTTTTTCCTGCTGCTTAATATCAGCATTGCCGCCATCGTTGCCGCCAACGCAACGCATCTGACGCCGGTCATCAGCACCTTTACGCGTTTTTTCTTCGCCTCGTGGGGCGTGCTGAACCTCGGTATTATCTGGCGGCTGGATGAGCTGATGTTCATTGTGCTTATGCTGAACCTGCTTTACGGCTTCGCGATTTACCGCCATGCGTTAACGTCACACGCGTTCTTTATTCAGCAGGCGCTGCTTGAGGAAAAAAGCTCACGCCTGGCGGAGCAGTTTCGTCAGGCCAAAGAGGACGCGGAGCAGGCGCTGCTGGATAAAAATCAGTTTCTGACAACCGCCAGCCACGATCTGCGCCAGCCCGTGCACGCTATGGGCTTTCTGATCGAAGCCATCCTCCACCGAAACCGGGACGACAGCCTGACGCCGCAACTCCTTGACCTGCAGCAGAGCGTTCGCTCGGTACATTTGATGCTCAATTCTCTGCTCGATCTCAGCAAAATAGAATCCGGGAATGTACTCTCTGCCCCTACCAAAGTGGATATCGGCGCTCTGCTCGACTCGGTCATCACGCTGTTTCGCGAAGAGGCCAACAGCCGCGCACTTAGGCTGTGCACCCGGCGGCCCAAACGCCGCATCTGCGTGACAGGCGATCCGCTTCTGGTGCGACAGTCCCTGATTAACCTGATTCAAAACGCCCTTCGCTACACGCTCAAGGGCGGCGTTCTGGTCGCCATCCGACCGCGCGGCGAGGAGTGTATGGTGGAGGTGTGGGACACGGGGGTCGGTATCGCCGATGATGAGAAAGGCAAAATCTTTTCACCTTACTACCGCCCCGAGCTGGCATGGAAGATCGACAGCGCCGGACACGGGCTGGGGCTGGCCGTAGTCGCCCGCTGTGCCAAGCTGATGAAGGTGAAGTACGGGATGCAATCCATTGAAGGTAAAGGCTCACGCTTCTGGATGCGCTTCACCCAATATGCTGGCGAAGACATCGCGCCGGATATCCCGCCCGCCAGCGACAACACCGCCACGCCGGTACGCTATGCGCCGCTGCACGGCTCCTGCCTGGTCGTCGATGACGACCCGCTGGTGACGTCTGCCTGGGAGAGCCTGATGAGCGTCTGGGGAATCAACGTGCGCTGTGCGGCCTCCGCTGAAGAAGCATTTGCCATAATCGACGACGGCTTTACGCCGTTCGCCGTGCTGTGCGACCAGCGTCTGCGATCCGGCGAAAGCGGCTTCGACATCCTGAAAGCGCTTTTTGAACGCCTGCCGGATATGAGCGGCGCGATAGTCAGCGGCGAATTTAATTCACCGGTTCTGCTGGAGGCGGAGCAGGAAGGGTACCTGGTGCTCCGCAAGCCTCTCGAGCCGGCTAAACTGCATGCGCTGCTGACGCAGTGGTCGGGGGGGAATGGATAAAAACGTGGCTGCGGGTTTACGTTGATTGAGCGGGGGGCAAGTTAAGGCATTACGGAAGGATTGGCGGGCTTAGAAAGCAAAAACCCGCCACGAGGGCGGGTTCTTTAAATAGTGGTGCCCGGACTCGGAATCGAACCAAGGACACGGGGATTTTCAATCCCCTGCTCTACCGACTGAGCTATCCGGGCAACGGGGCGCATTAAACCCGATTCATCCTCCGTCGTCAACGAAATTTGTTGTTTTCGTTGCAGACTGCACACTCTCTCACCATTTCGCCGCAAACTTAAGCGAAAAAGTGCGTCCAGAGCGCGGAAAGGGGCATTGCGAGCAGCAGGGCAGGGAGCATATTTACCACCGCGAACATTTTGATCCCGCAGATGCGCAGCCCCGTTGCCAGCAGCAGCAGGCCACCGACGGCGGTAAAGTCCGCCATCATCGCCGGTGTGGTCAGCGGCAGGATCAGCGCGGCGCAGGCGGCAAGCGCCAGCTGGATAAGCAGCATCGGCACACTAATCGCGGCGACGGCGATGCCGAGCGTGGTGGCAAAAATCGTGGCGGTGAAGAAATCCAGAAATGCCTTCGCAATCAGGATGCTGGGGTCACCGGTCATCCCTTCCTGCATCGAACCGAATATTCCCGTCCCGCTGGCGCAGAACAGAATAATTATCGCGACGTAGTTCTGAATAAACGATTCATGGGTGCCGTGTTTCGCCTTGCCCGGCCGGGCAATCAGGTTTTTGGCCTTGCCTACCGCGCTGTTGATGCCTTTTTCCAGATAGCAAAACTCGCCTATCAGGGCGCCGAGCAGCGTTGCCAGCACCATTACCGGCAGGTTGGCGCATTTAATCACTAACAGGATGCCGATCCCTAAAGATGCCAGTCCAAAAATAGAGGGCATAGAAACCCGAATACGCTCCGGCAATCGCTGACTGAGCACCGCTCCGAGTACGCCGCCCAGCAGTACGGCTCCCGCGTTGATAAAGGGTCCAATAACCACGTTTAACTCCTGTTATTTAAGCATTGGCATTGCATGATTATGGCACGTCTGTGCCTGATTACGCTTAGCTTTGGGAGGCGAAATGCATACTGATTCCTTGTTGCACCTGAAAATAAAAGGTGACATGATTGCGCGAATTTTCTCCTCCCTGTCTCACCGTTCGGTGAGGGTACTTGCGCTTATGAAAACCATGAAAATTGCCGTCAGCCGCGAGCTGGTATCCACAGTATCTACCCACCGCGAAAAGGTGACGCTGGATAACACCGATTTTACCGATGTGGCGGCAGTCGTCATGACGGTCGCGGAAAGCGGGAGCGGCATTCTTGCGCTGCTGAAGCGAACCGGTTTTCAGCTACCGGTGTTTATGTTCTCGCCGGAGTCAGGGAAGGTACCTGATGGCGTCACGGCGGTTATCTCGGGTAAAGCACAGGAATTCCTGGAAGTAGAATCTGCCGCATGCCGGTATGAAGAGAACCTGCTGCCGCCTTTTTTTGACACCCTGAGCCAGTATGTCGCGATGGGCAACAGCACCTTTGCCTGTCCGGGACACCAGCACGGCGCGTTTTTCAAAAAGCATCCCGCCGGGCGGCAGTTTTATGATTTCTTCGGTGAGAACGTGTTTCGCGCCGATATGTGCAACGCCGACGTCAGGCTCGGGGATTTGCTGATCCACGAAGGGTCCGCCAAGCACGCGCAGAAGTTCGCGGCGAAAGTCTTTAATGCGGATAAAACCTACTTCGTGCTCAACGGCACCTCCGCTGCCAACAAGGTGGTGACCAACGCGCTGCTGACCCGCGGCGATCTGGTGCTGTTCGATCGTAACAACCACAAGTCCAACCATCACGGCGCGCTGATCCAGGCCGGGGCAACGCCAGTCTATCTTGAGGCGGCGCGTAACCCGTTTGGCTTTATCGGCGGGATTGACGAACACTGCTTTGACGATGCTTACCTGCGCAATCTGATCCGCGACGTTGCGCCGGATAAAGCCGCCGCGGCGCGCCCGTTTCGCCTGGCCATTATTCAGCTCGGCACCTACGACGGCACGATCTACAACGCCCGTCAGGTGATCGACAGGATCGGCCATCTTTGCGATTACATCCTCTTTGACTCCGCCTGGGTTGGCTACGAGCAATTTATCCCGATGATGGCGGAAACGTCTCCGCTCCTGCTGGAGCTGAACGAGAACGATCCGGGCATTTTCGTGACCCAGTCGGTGCACAAGCAGCAGGCCGGGTTCTCGCAAACCTCGCAGATCCATAAAAAGGATAACCACATACGCGGTCAGGCGCGCTTCTGCCCGCACAAGCGGCTGAACAACGCGTTTATGCTGCACGCCTCCACCAGCCCGTTTTATCCCCTGTTCGCCGCGCTGGACGTGAACGCCAAGATCCACGAAGGCGAAAGCGGGCGCAGGCTGTGGGCAGAGTGCGTGGAGCTGGGCATCGAAGCGCGCAAGGCGATCGTGGCGAACTGCCATATGATCAAACCGTTTATTCCGCCGACGGTGGCGGGGCGTCCGTGGCAGGATCATCCGACTCACGCCATCGCCAGCGAGCGTCGCTTCTTTAGCTTTGAGCCGGGCGCAAAATGGCACGGGTTTGAGGGCTATGCCCGCGAGCAGTACTTCGTCGATCCGTGCAAGCTGCTGCTGACCACGCCGGGCATTGATGCGGAAACGGGGGCGTACGCGGATTTCGGTATCCCGGCGACCATTCTGGCGCACTATCTGCGTGAAAACGGCATCGTGCCGGAGAAATGCGACCTCAACTCGATCCTGTTCCTGCTGACGCCGGCCGAGAGCGCCGGGAAGATGGCGCAGCTGGTAGCGATGCTGGGGCAATTTGAACAGCATATTGAAGACGACACGCCGCTCGCGGACGTGCTGCCGACCATCTACCAGAAATACCCGGTGCGTTACCGCGACTACACTATCCGGCAGCTGTGCCAGGAGATGCACGATCTCTACGTCAGCTTTAACGTGAAGGATTTGCAGAAGGCGATGTTCCGCCGGGAGAGCCTGCCCGCCGCGGTGATGAACCCGCAGGACGCCAACCAGGAGTACATTCGCGGAAACGTGGAGCTGGTGCGCATTCGCGACGCGGAAGGGCGCATCGCCGCCGAAGGCGCGCTGCCGTATCCGCCGGGCGTGCTGTGCGTGGTGCCGGGCGAAGTCTGGGGTGGCGCGGTGCAGCGCTATTTCCTGGCGCTGGAGGAGGGCATTAATATGCTGCCGGGCTTCTCACCGGAGCTGCAGGGTGTGTACAGCGAGAAGGACGCCGACGGGATTAAGCGGCTGTATGGGTATGTGTTGAGATAGTGCGGGCTGTTGCCCTCACCCTAACCCTCTCCCACAGGGAGAGGGAACTTTTCTTCAAACCGCACTACGTTTATACATCCTCCTCGGATGCCCAATCTTCCCGTACAGCATCTCCACGCTCAGAAAGCCCACCTCCACGCAGTGCTCCAGGTAGCGTCGGGTGGTGGTTTTACTCAGTCCCGTCTCGCTCACCACCTCATCCACCGTAAAACAGTGCGCCGCCTTGTTGTTAAACAGCGTCTGCACCCGCGCCAGCGTATTCTCCTCAATCCCTTTGCTGCCGTTGTCCAGGCGGTAGTTTTTCGCCTGTAACTGATAGAGTGAATCCACGTTCTGCTGATCGACAATTTTCCACACGCGCTGCTGTTCGGCAAACTGTACGAAGCGCTCCAGCGACTGGCTGAGACGCTTCCAGGAAACCGGCTTGAGGATATAGTCGAACGCGCCGTTACGAATAGCCTGGCTACAGGTCCCCATATCGCTGGCGGCGGTGATGAAAATCATCGAGCAGTTGGCGCGTGCCAGCATGGGGTCGCTGACTAGCGTGATGCCCTTACCGTCGGGCAGGTAGTTATCCAGCAGCATCAGCTGCGGCCGTTTGCTCTCCAGCTGAACCTGCGCGTCGGCCAGCGACGAGGCAATCCCCACCAGCCTCAGGCGAGGGTGTTTACCGATCAGCTCCGCGTGCAGTTGCGCCAGTTCGTTCTCGTCTTCAACAATCAGTACGTCGATAAGTTCATGTTGCATAGTCGGTATCTTCCAGTTCCTGTGCGGGGTGCCGGGCCGTTCCCGTGGCGGGAATAAACAGTGAGAAAATGGCACCGCGTGGGGTGTTATCGGCAACTTCGATTGCGCCGCCAGCCTGTGTGACATAGCTTTCAATCAGATACAGGCCAATACCGTGATCGCCGCGCGTTTTGGTGGTGATGCCGCGCTCAAATATCCTGTCGCGGATCTCCGGTCTGATGCCGACGCCCTGGTCGGCGACTTCGATAATCAATTCCTGCGCGCTGAGCTTTATCAGCACTTCAACCGGCGCATGGGGAAGCGGGGCCCGCTGGGTTGCCTCGATGGCATTATCCAGCAGGTTACCGATGATCGAGATAAGCTCCGATTCCGGCAGCGGCAGGAACGGCTTATCCATCCGGCAGGCCGGATCGAATCTCAGCTCAACGCCCTTCTCGCGGGCGCGGGCGGCCTTGCCGAGCAGCAGCCCGCACAGCGTTGGGGAGCTAAAGCGGGACGAGATAAAGTCCAGAAGCTCCTGGGCATGCTCCGACTGCGCCTGAATGTAGCGAATCGCCTCTTCATAACGGCCCATGTGCAGCAGGCCAGAAAGCGTGGTCATGCGGTTCAACTGCTCGTGACGCATGATGCGCAGGTTATCGACGTAGCGTTTTACCTGGCTGAGCTGGGCGCTGAGGGAGTCGATCTCGTTGCGATCGCGGAAGGTGATAACCCAGCCCTGCAAAACATCCTCCAGCATGATCCGCACCCGGCTGGCAATGACCGTGAGATCGTTAAAGCGGCAGATCTCATCGTGGGTGTCTTTCGCAAGCATGGTCTGCGGGTTGAAGAACGGTACGGGCGCGATCACCCGGCCGATGGGCTGGCCGCGCAGCTCGCGCGCGGGCTGGCTTAGGCCTAACAGCTTGCGTGCCGCCTGGTTGATCACTTCAATGCGCAGATCGTCATCTATGGCTATCACCCCTTCATAAATGGATTCCATCATCGCCTTTTGCTGGCGCACCAGCAGGCCGATTTCGCGTGGCTCAAGGGAGAAGATCTGCTTCTTAATACTGCGGGTGAAGAACCAGGAGAAGACAAACAGAGCGATAAGCAGCAGGACGGCGGCAATCAGAATATTGACCACCTTGTTGACGGTGATGGTGTCGAGATAGCTCGTGAGATACCCCACCGAAACAATGCCCACCACCTGTCCGGCATCGTTGAAAATGGGGGCTTTGCTGCGCAGTGAAATGCCTAAACCGCCCTTGCGGATGGTGGTGGTGCTTTTGCCGTGCAACACCTCGTCGTTATCCCCACCCACCAGGGTGGTGCCTACGCGGTCGGCAAAGACGGAGTGAAAAAGATGCAGCCCTTTATTGTCACCTACCACAATAAAACTGGCATCGCTGTGGGCCGCTATTTTCTGCATAAAATTCCGGATACCCTGGATATCCTTTTGCTCAACCTCTTTTCGCAGCGTAGGAATAAGCGCAATTTCTTCTGCCTGTATTTTTGCGCGCGCACTCATTTCCTGATAAAGCTGCCTGCCGACATCGACATAATAATATCCGCCCAGCAACGCAAACAGCACTGAGAAAAAGACGACCAGCGAAATAAACAGCTTGATCTGAAACGATACTTTCATAACTATCACGCGAGGTATCAACAGGTCGGCCCAATATATCATCTTTTAAGACGAGGGCGCCCGCTTTGCCGAAAACTTGTGATCCCTTGCACAGCACGGCCCGTACAAGAATTTTCCTAAAAAGGTGAACTGCTTAAGGCAAAATGAATAAATGTTATTTGTTTGTGCATTTAAGAAAAGAAACCATAAAAACCACGGCAATAAATAAGGCGTAAATCACATTAAATAAAAGAAACCATTAAAACCATAGCTGCCATTAAAACTTCGCTTTTAATATGCCATTCCTCACATAAAGTAAGCCTTTGTGACTCTAAGCTGAACGCACAAAATAACTAAGGGGCTTATTATGAGCACAACTGACGATTCATTCTCTGTTACCCACGACCCGATTGATATTCAGCGGCCAACGCTTAAAGAGCGCTGGTGGCATATTATGGATACCTGGAAAGTCGGGATTATTCCTCTGCCGCTGTTCGTGCTGGCGGGCGCGCTGATTGCGATTGATTGCCTGGGCGGAAAACTGCCGAGCGACATTGTGGTGATGGTCGCAACGCTCGCCTTCTTCGGCTTTGCCTGCGGCGAATTTGGCAAGCGCCTGCCGATTGTCGGCAAGCTCGGCGCGGCGGCGATTTGCGCCACCTTTATCCCTTCCGCACTGGTCTATTACGGCCTGCTGCCGGACGTGGTGGTCGAGTCCACCACTAAGTTCTACAAATCCACCAACATTCTCTATCTCTACATCTGCTGCATTATTGTCGGCAGCATCATGAGCATGAACCGTACGGTGCTGATTCAGGGCTTCCTGCGCATCTTCTTCCCGATGCTGTGCGGCGAAATCGTCGGCATGGTGGCAGGGATGGGCGTCGGCCTGGCGCTGGGCCTTGAGCCGTTCCAGATCTTCTTCTTCATCATCCTGCCGATCATGGCGGGCGGCGTCGGGGAAGGTGCGATCCCGCTCTCAATCGGCTATGCCACCCTGCTGCACATGGATCAGGGCGTGGCGCTCGGCCGCGTGCTGCCGATGGTGATGCTCGGCGGCCTGACGGCAATCATTATCTCCGGCTGCCTGAACCAGCTGGGGAAACGCTACCCGCACCTGACCGGCGAAGGCCAGCTGATGCCGAACCGCGCGAACGCGGATGCCACCGTTTCTCAACCTGCGTTTTCCGGTAAAGCGGACGTCACCACCATCGCCTCCGGCGCGCTGCTGGCGGTGCTGCTGTATATGCTCGGCATGCTCGGCCACAAGCTGATTGGCCTGCCCGCGCCGGTTGGGATGCTGTTTATGGCGGTGCTGGTGAAGCTCTGCAACGGCGCCTCGCCGCGCCTGCTCGAAGGCTCCCAGGTGGTCTACAAATTCTTCCAGACATCCGTGACCTATCCAATCCTCTTTGCCGTCGGCGTGGCCATCACCCCGTGGCATGAGCTGGTCGCGGCGTTCACCGTCAGCAACCTGCTGGTGATTATCAGCACCGTTTCCGCGCTGGTGGCGACAGGCTTCTTCGTCGGCAAAAAGATCGGCATGCACCCGATTGACGTCGCCATCGTCTCCTGCTGTCAGAGCGGGCAGGGCGGTACCGGCGACGTGGCGATCCTGACCGCAGGCAACCGCATGAGCCTGATGCCCTTCGCCCAGATTGCTACCCGTATCGGCGGCGCGATTAACGTCTCTGTCTCGCTGCTGATTCTGGGCAACTTCCTCGTTTAAGTATTCAGGAAATAACAATGAAACTCGCAAGCTTTTTATATCAGGGAAAACGCAGCTACGGCATCGTCCAGGCCGACGGCGTGATTGATTTAGGCCGCCGTCTCGGCGACCGCTACGGCGACCTCAAGGCGCTGCTGCAGGGCAACGGGCTGGCGCAGGCCACCCGTTATCTGAACGACGCGGTGGACGTGCCGATGAGCGCCATCACCTTCTTGCCGGTGATCGTGCAGCCGGAAAAAATCCTCTGCGTGGGCATGAACTACGCCGACAAGCGCAAGGAGTTTGACCAGCATAACCCGGCCCCGACGCTGTTTGTCCGCTTCCCGGATTCCCAGACCGGCCATAACGAGCCGGTGCTGAAGCCGCGCCACTCCAGCGAGTTCGACTACGAAGGCGAGCTGGCGGTGATCATCGGCAAGGGCGGGGAGAACATCAGCCGCGACGACGCCCTGCGCCACGTGGCGGGCTATAGCTGCTACATGGACGGCTCCGCCCGCGACTGGCAGCACACCTGGTTTACGGCCGGTAAAAACTGGCGCCAGACCGGGGCGTTTGGCCCGTGGATGGCGACGGCGGATGAGATCCCGGACCCGCACCAGCTTGCGATCCGCACCTGGCTGAACGGCCGCATGGTGCAGGAAGATAACACCAGCAGCATGATCCACAAGGTTGCGGAGCTGATCGAGTACATCAGCACCTTCACCCGCCTCAGCCCGGGCGACGTGATCATCACCGGCTCCCCCGGCGGCGTGGGTAAAAAGCGCAACCCGCCGCTGTTTATGAAGGAGGGGGATCGCATCGAGGTAGAGATTGAGCATATCGGTCATCTGAGCAACGTGATCGTGGAAGCGCCGGCCGTCGGGCTCGCGGCGGCACACTGAGCAAGGCGGCAGCATGAAATCGCACCCCATCGATTTTCGCCACACGCTGGTGGCGAAACACCCGGAGCGCTTAAGCCAGATCCGTTATCTGCTGGCAGACAGCGGCCTTGGCCTGGACAACGACATTACCCTGTTTGTCGAAGCCTGGTCCGGCCCGCAGCTGGTGGGCTGCGCAGGGCTTGCCGCCAACGTCATCAAATGCGTGGCGGTCAACGAGCAGCTGCGCGGGGAAAACCTCAGCGCGCGGCTGCTGGCAGAGGTGGAAAACGCGGCGCTGGAGCGCGGCCATTTTCACCTCTTCCTCTGCACCCGACCGTGCAACGGCGAGCGTTTTGCCCGCAGCGGCTTCTGGCCGATTGCCCGGAGCGGAAACAACGCCGTGCTGATGGAGAACACCCCACAGGGGATAGAGCGCTACTGCCGTTCGCTTGCGGCGAAGCGCAGGTGCGGGGAGAACATTGGCGCGATAGTGATGAACGCCAATCCGTTCACCCTCGGCCACCGTCATCTGGTGGAGCAGGCGGCGACGCGGTGCGATGCGCTGCATCTGTTCGTGGTGCGTGAAGACGCGTCGTTCTTTCCGTTCAGCGCCCGCCTTGAGATGGTGCGCGCGGGCGTGGCGCATCTGCCGAACGTGGTGGTGCATGAAGGCTCGCAGTACATCATCTCCCGCGCCACCTTCCCGGCCTATTTTCTGAAGGAGACCGGCAAAGTGCAGCAGGCGTGGAGCGAGATCGACGTGCTGATCTTCCGGGACTTCATCGCGCCGGCGCTGGGCATTACCCATCGTTTTATCGGTTCAGAGCCGTTCTGCGACATCACCCGGCAGTACAACCAGACGCTGCACGACCTGCTGGCTTCGCATATTGAGGTGGTGGAGTTGCCGCGCATCAAGGCCGCCGGGAACGCCATTTCAGCCTCAGAAGTGCGCCGCTTGCTCAAGACGCAGCAGTTTTCGCGGATCCGGGAGATCGTCCCGGATTCCACCTTCGCGCACCTCGAAACGCATTACCGTGCGCGTGCGGAAGTCGCATAACTATCAGGAATTTATCATGAAAATTGTAAGGGAGGCGCTGGCCGGAACGCAGGAGTCCAGCGACCTGATGGTAAAAATCGCTCCCGCTCACGGCGAGCTGGAGATTGTCATCCACAGTGAAGTGATTAAGCAGTTTGGCGAGCAGATTCGCCAGGTGGTCAATGAAACATTGCGCGCCATGAACGTACGCCAGGGGCTCATCATTATTGAAGACAAAGGGGCGCTGGACTGTGTGATCCGCGCCCGCCTGCAAAGCGCGCTTCTGCGTGCCGCCGATGAACAGGCCATTAACTGGGAGGCGCTGAAATGAGCAAGCTCCGCCGCAGCATGCTGTTCCTGCCGGGCGCCAACGCCGCCATGCTTTCCACCGCGTTTATCTACCGTCCTGACTCCATCATGTTCGACCTGGAGGATGCCGTCGCCCTGCGCGAGAAGGATACCGCGCGCATGCTGGTGTTCCACGCGCTGCAGCACCCGATGTATCAGGATATCGAAACCGTGGTGCGCATTAACCCGCTCAGCACGCCGTTTGGCCTGCTGGATCTGGAAGCCGCCGTGCGGGCGGGCGTGGACGCGATCCGCCTGCCGAAGACTGACACTCCGGAGGATATTGACGAGCTGGAGGGCCACCTGGCGCGCATCGAGCGCGAGTGCGGCCGCGAGGTCGGCTCCACCCGCGTGATGGCGGCGATTGAATCGGCCATTGGCGTAATAAACGCCGTGGCGATTGCCCGCAGCTCCCCGCGCCTGATCGGCATCGCGCTGGCCGCCTTTGACTACGTGATGGACATGCAGACCGAGCGCGGCGACGGCACCGAGCTGTTCTACGCCCGCTGCGCCGTGCTGCACGCCGCCCGCGCCGCGGGCATTGACGCCTTCGACGTGGTCTGGTCAGACGTTAACGACGAGGCCGGATTCCTGCGCGAGGTCGACCTGATCCGCAGGATGGGCTTTAACGGCAAATCGTTGATTAACCCGCGCCAGATCGACCTGCTGCACAACGCCTACGCCCCAACGCAGGAAGAGGTGGAACACGCGAAGCGGGTGATTGAAGCGGCAGAAGAGGGCGAGCGTAACGGCCTCGGCGTGGTGTCGCTCAACGGCAAAATGGTGGATGCACCGATTATTAACCACGCGCAGGTGGTGCTCGAACGCGCGGCGGCCTCCGGCGTGCGTCGGTAAGGATGACAACATGAATCAGACAGAACTTCTTCACGTGAATTTTCCCCATCTGCGGGAGTTAAAACCGTTTGATACCGCCCACAGCGCCACGCCGTGGCTGGCTGACGGCGACGCGAAGCACAATCGTAAACTCTGCGCCTCCATTGAAGAGGCGGTGGTGCGCAGCGGCCTGCGGGACGGGATGACCATCTCCTTCCACCACGCGTTTCGAGAAGGCGACCGGGTGATCAACACCGTCGTGGGGCTGCTGGCGCGGATGGGCTTTAAAAACCTGACGCTGGCATCCAGCTCGCTGATGACCTGCAACGACGCGCTGATCGAGCATATCGAAAGCGGCGTTATCACCCGGATTTATACCTCCGGGATGCGCGGCAGGCTGGCGGAGGCCATCTCCCGCGGGCTGATGGACGAGCCGGTGCAAATCCACTCCCACGGCGGGCGCGTGAAGCTGCTCCAGGACGGCGAGCTGAATATCGACGTGGCGTTCCTCGGCGTGCCGTGCAGCGATGCGTTTGGCAACGCCAACGGCACGCGCGGCAAGTCGTGCTGCGGCTCGCTGGGCTACGCGATGGTGGACGCCCACTTTGCCCGTAAGGTGGTGCTGCTGACCGAAGAGCTGGTGCCGTTCCCGAACATGCCCGCCAGCCTGGCGCAGGATCGGGTGGACTACATCGTGCAGGTGGAGAGCGTGGGCGACCCGGCGAAAATCAGCGTCGGCGCGGCGCGCGTCACCAGCAACCCGCGCGAGCTGACGATCGCCCGCTATGCGGCGGACGTGATTGAACACTCGGGCTATTTCAGACCGGGCTTCTCGATGCAGACCGGCTCCGGCGCGGCGGCCACCGCCTGCACCCGCTTTATGGAAGAGAAGATGGAGCGCAGCGGCGTGAAGGCGCGCTTTGCGCTCGGCGGCATCACCGGCAGCCTGGTGGATCTGCACGAGAAGGGGCTGATCGAAAAGCTGCTGGACACCCAGTGCTTTGACGGCCAGGCAGCGGCCTCGCTGGCGCGCAACCCGAACCACGTGGAGATCTCCACTAACGTCTACGCCAGCCCCGGCAGCAAGGCGGCAAGCTGCGACCAGCTCGACGTGGTGATCCTCAGCGCTCTGGAAATTGACGTCGATTTCAACGTAAACGTCATCACCGGCTCCGACGGCGTGATGCGCGGCGCGTCCGGCGGGCACTGCGATGTGGCCGCCGCGGCGAACCTGACCATCGTCGTTGCGCCGCTGCTGCGCAGCCGCATTCCGACGGTGGTGAAGCGCGTCACAACGCGCCTGACGCCGGGGGAGAGCATTGACGTGCTGGTCACCGACCACGGCATTGCGGTCAATCCGGCGCGCCCGGAGATCCGCGAGCGCCTGCTGGCGGCCGGGCTGAAGGTTGTGGATATCAACGCGCTGTACGAGCGGGCGATCTCGCTGACGGGCGTACCGAAACCGATTGAGTTTACCGATAAGATCGTCGGGGTGATCCGCTACCGCGACGGCAGCGTCATCGACACCGTACGGCAGGTGAAGGAGGATCTATGATTTCAGCGACGCCCGTGCGGGCGGGTGTCGGCCTGGACGAACTGCTGGCGGCGAAGGAGCGCCGCGCGGCACGCCAGGCTGACTGGCTTGCGCGCTATCAACAGCCGGCGATCTCCCTCACGCTGGTCACGCCGGGCGCAATCAAAGACAGCCTGCGCTACCGCAACACCATGGGCGTGGCGCTGCAGATGTGCGACCAGCTGCTGTGGGAAAACCGCTGGCAGGTGCTGGACCGCCAGGTGCTGTGGCTGCCGACCGGGCCGGAAGCCCTGTGGTGCGTGGCCCATCCCGCGGCGGAAATCAAAGCGCACTGCGCGGAGCTGGAGCAGACGCACCCGCTCGGCAGGCTGTGGGATTTGGACGTGATTTGCCCTGAAAACGGCCACGTCGGGCGTCAGTCTCTGGGGGCGCACCTGCGCCGCTGCCTGATTTGCGATGAACCTGCCCACGCCTGCTCCCGCTCGCGGAATCACCCTGTGGAGCAGGTGGTTGCCCGCGTGGAGAAGATGATTGATGACTGGTTTGCTCGCGACTAAGCCGCGCCCGGCGGACGTTCCCGCGCTTGCCGAAGCGGCGCTATGGCAGGAGCTGGAGCTGACGCCCAAGCCGGGGCTGGTGGACAGGCTCAATAACGGCTCCCATCGCGATATGGATCATGCGCTGTTTGTCCGCAGCATTGCGGCGATAGCGCCGTGGTTTATGCGTTTTGCGGAGCTGGGTAACGCCCATGCAGATAAGCCCGCTGGCGAACAGCTGCGGATCCTCCGCCCGATGGGGATGGCGTGCGAGCAGGCCATGTATGCCGCAACCGGCGGGATAAACACCCACAAAGGCGGCATTTTTGCCCTCGGGCTGCTGTGCTTCGCTGCCGGACGCGTGAAGGAGGCCTGCGCCGAAAGCCTCTGCCTTGAGGTAAGTAACGTCTGTCGTGGGCTGGTTTCGCGGGAGCTGGCCGGGCGCAGCGGGCAGGCGACGGCGGGGGAGCGGCAGTACCAGCGGTACGGCTTGACCGGCGCGCGCGGCGAGGCGGAGAGCGGGTTTGCGACGGTGCGCAACGCGCTGGCGCGGTGGAACGGACGGTCGCTTCACGGCCTGCTGTTACGACTGATGGCAATAAATCAGGACAGCAACCTGGTGTCGCGCGGCGGCATTGAGGGGTTGCGCTACGTGCAGGGTTACGCTCGGGAGCTGCTGGCTAACGGCTGGGACCGAGAGGCGTTGCGTAGAATGGATAATGCATTGATCGAACGGAATTTAAGCCCTGGAGGCAGCGCGGATTTGCTGTCAGTGGGGTGGGTACTTGCTGCAATAAAATAGCCGGGCGGCGGCTTCGCCTGCCCGGCACAACAATTAATGCGCGACTGGCTGTGCGCCGTGCGGTTCGCGTACATGCTTGTACTGGAACAGCACGATAAACGCGAAGAACAGCACCAGCGAGTACGCCGCGAAGATGAGCCACACGGGCTGCCAGTTGGTGATGCCGTTCGTGGTGTACATCTCAACCACTTTACCGCTCACCACGCCGCCCAGAATACAGCCGAAGCCGTTGGTCATCATCAGGAACATGCCCTGCGCGCTGGCGCGGATTTCAGGCTTCACCTCTTTTTCCACAAATACCGAACCGGAGATGTTGAAGAAGTCGAAGGCGCAGCCGTAAACAATCATCGACAGAACCAGCAGCACGGTGCCGAACGCGCTAGGGTCGCCGTAGGCGAACAGGCCGAAGCGCAGCATCCACGCGGCGATACTGATCAGCATAACGTTCTTGATGCCGTAACGGCTCAGGAAGAACGGGATGGTCAGGATGAACAGCGTTTCGGAGATCTGCGAGATAGACATCATCACCGAAGCGTGTTCAACGATAAAGCTTCCGGCAAACAGCGGATCGTTATCGAAGCTGTGCAGGAAGGTGTTGCCGAACATGTTGGTGATTTGCAGCTCCGCGCCCAGCAGCATGGAGAAGATAAAGAAGATCGCCATGCGCTTGTTCTTGAACAGCGCGAATGCGTCCAGGCCGAGCATGGTGCTCCAGCTCTGGTTTTTCTGCTGGTTAGACACCGGAATATGCGGCAGCGTCAGGGTAAACAGCGCCAGCAGTACGGAGAGCGCCGCACCGATATACAGCTGCATATGGCTCAGCTCGAAGCCTGCGAAGCTCACGCCCCACATTGCCATGATAAAGCCGATGGTGCCCCAGATACGGATTGGCGGGAAGTCGGTAACGATATCCAGACCGGCAGACTTCAGGCGGTAGTAGGAGATGGTGTTGATCAGCCCAAGCGTTGGCATGTACGCCAGCGAGTTAAGCAGGATCACCATAAACATCGCCCCCGGCGTCGTCACTTCGGCCGCCATGAACAGCGTCCCCGCGCCCACCAGATGGCAAAGCATGTACAGCCACTTCGCGCTTAACCACTTATCTGCCACGATACCGAGCAGCGTTGGCATGAAAACAGCCGCGATGCCCAGCGAGCTGTAGACGGCACCGATTGACGCACCATCGAACTTGAGCGTCACAAACATATAGGAGCCGAGTGTAGTCAGCCAGCTTCCCCACAGGCAGAACTGCAGAAACGACAAGATTTTAAGCTGCAGCTTAAGGTTCATGTTACTTTCCTCACAAGTGAGCGGGAGATATGTTGTTATAGGAACATTCAGGGTTGTAATTTGATGCAATTCTATCAGCTGACGGGGGCGGGTTTTGTTACCTCCCGCAAAAAAATGCAATCCATATTAATTTGCAGTCTGGATTGTGATGCAAATAGCATTTTTGTATGGGTGGGGATTGGGTGCGGTTTGTTCCCCTCACCCTGCCCTCTCCCCAAAGGGGAGAGGGTGTTCAAGTTCCCTCTCCCCTTTGGGGAGAGGGTTAGGGTGAGGGGGTGTTATTTTCTAGCGGCGACGGTAGTTCTTCTGCGCCGTATTCACCTTATACAGATAGCGGCGGGATTCCGCTGACGGGTGGCGGGTGGTGAGGGTGGTGTACACGTCCCCCGGCGCCATGCTGTTGATGATGTTCGCGGCCTGCACCTTGTCGTTCGAGAAGACGCGGAGCACGCTGCCCGCGCCGCCGTTATAGGCGGTAATAACCGCATAGCGACGTGAAGTCGGGTTATCAATCCCGCCAAGATAGACATTGTTCAGCATGGCCAGATAGGCCGTTCCGGTATCAATGTTGCTTTGCGGGTCGAACAGGTAGCTGCGGCTTGGCGTGCCGGATTTCCCCTGCGAGCGGAACACGTCTTTACCGGCGCTGTGCTGCACAACCTGCATCAGCCCCAGCGCGTCGGAACGGCTCACGGCGTAGGGGTTAAATGACGATTCGGTCTGCATAATCGCCAGGATCAGCGACTCGTCCACGCCGTACTTGCGCGATGCCTGACGCACCATGCCCAGATACTTATGCGCTCGCTTGTCGAGGTGGTTTGGCACCAGGTTAATCGTGACGCTGTAGATCACCTTCAGCCCGTTGGTGCGGCTTTTCAGGCGCGTTTGCAGCAGGTAGTCGGCAAATTTCGTGGCGCGGCCTTCCCAGCGGATAGGCTGACCGGTCTGGTCCACGACCTGACCGTACAGGAACGGCTCTTTGGAAATGGTAATGTCATCGGCGTCAGAGTAGAGGTCGATAGATCCCGGATCGTCGCCCATCAGCAGGGTCTTGATGATGGCCTGCCGTAAATGCGCCGCAGGTTCGGTCCCCGCGATGGTTTCAACCGTGATCGTACCGTCATCGAAGTTGATGTGGCTACGGGTCTGATAGGCGTCGGTGTACTTAACGTAGTCCTTCGGTCCGGCGATAAGAACTTCGTTAAATCCCCATATATTTTCGATGTTGTGGGCAAACTGCCCCATCAAAATGTCAAAACCGTTAGTGTCCTTAACCCAGGCTTCGTTATAGCTATCGCCCTTTTTGGAAGAACAAGACACAAGCAACGGCGCAACAAGTGCTAGCGCTAAAAGTTTTTTCATCATTCCGGGAGTGCGTGTTGTGTTTGCTGTAACGGCGGGGTTAACCCCGCACGCTGTTATTTTTCCGGCGGCGTATAGCCTTCGATGTGTACGTCTTTACCTTCGAACAGGAAGTTCACCATCTCCTGCTCCAGCAGCTTGCGGTGCTCCGGGTTCATCATGCTGAGCTTTTTCTCGTTGATCAGCATGGTCTGTTTTTGCTGCCACTGTCCCCAGGCTTCTTTAGAGATCTCGTTATAGATGCGCTTACCCAGGTCGCCCGGGTAGAGCTGGAAATCCTGGCCCTCAGCGTCGCGCTGCAGGAAAGTACAAAAAATGGTTCTGGCCATACTCATTCCTCTTTGTGTTGCCGATGCTAAACCATTGCACCGACACGTAATTGCTGTAACAGGCGCTCCACGGGAGCCGCCAGCCCGACTGATGGCGGTTGCGCTAAGTTATACCAGAGAGCGGTGCCTTCATCCATGCACGAGGTGAATGAGGACACGGGAAGCCACATAGGCACAATATCCAGATGGAAATGGCTAAAGGTATGGCGGAACGCGTTCAGCTGCGTCAGCGTATCGGCGGCAATGCCGCGTTGCTTAAGCCATTCCCGAAGCGAGGCTTCATCCTCAAACTGTGGGAAGCAGTATAGACCACCCCACAGGCCACTCGGTGGGCGCTGCGCAAGGAACACCTGTTCGCCGTGCTGCATCAGCAGCATATACCCGGTGCGCTCCGGCAGCGTCTGCTTCGGTTTTTTCCCCGGATACTGCGCCCATGACTGGTTGGCGTAGGCGACGCAGAGGTTATTCACCGGACAGAGTTCGCACTTCGGTTTTGAACGGGTGCAGACCATCGCGCCCAGATCCATCATCGCCTGGTTAAAACGCTCCACGCCTTTCGCCGGGGTGACCGCTTCAGCGATCTCCCACAGGCGCTTTTCAACGTCCTTCTTGCCCGGCCAGCCGTCAACGGCGTAACAGCGGGCGAGCACGCGCTTCACGTTGCCGTCGAGGATCGGGAAATGCTTGCCTAACGATAGCGAGAGAATAGCGCCCGCGGTTGAGCGCCCAACGCCGGGTAAATCCGCTACCTCGTCAAAGGTCTCCGGAAATTTACCGTTGTGCCGCGTGGCCACCTGCTGGGCGGCTTTGTGCAGATTACGCGCGCGGGCATAGTAGCCGAGCCCGGTCCACAGGTGCAGCACTTCGTCCAGAGGGGCGTTTGCCAGGTCGGTCACCGTCGGGAAGCGCGCCATAAAACGCTCGAAGTAAGGGATCACGGTGGTGACCTGCGTTTGTTGCAACATCACCTCGGAGAGCCATACTTTGTAAGGCGTTTTTTCAATTTGCCAGGGCAGGGTTTTACGCCCGTATTTGTCGTACCAGTCCAGCACCTGGGCTGAAAATTGAGAGGCTTGCATGGTCATCGATTCGCATAATCAGGGACGCAGATTGCAGCACAGCGTCAATCTGCTGTAAACCGGATCTTTCCCATGCTTGCATAGAAGCCTTAACTTTGGATAATGCCCGTTTCCCGAACACTCTCACAAGCAGACAACTCTTTTATGAAAAACGACGTCATTTCACCGGAATTTGATGAAAACGGTCGCCCGCTGCGCCGTATTCGCAGCTTTGTCCGCCGTCAGGGCCGCCTGACAAAAGGGCAGCAACACGCGCTGGACAACTACTGGCCGGTGATGGGCGTTGAGTTCAGCGAGCAGCCTCTCGACTTTACCGAACTGTTTGGCCGCGATGCGCCCGTCACCCTGGAGATCGGTTTTGGCATGGGCACGTCGCTGGTGACCATGGCGAAAGCGCGCCCGGAACAGAACTTCCTCGGCATTGAAGTGCACTCGCCGGGCGTCGGCGCCTGTCTGGCTACGGCCCATGAAGAGGGCGTTGAGAACCTGCGCGTAATGTGTCACGACGCGGTGGAAGTGCTGCACAAAATGATTCCTGACAATTCTTTGAACATGGTTCAGCTCTTTTTCCCTGACCCGTGGCACAAAGCGCGTCATAATAAACGCCGTATCGTTCAGGCACCGTTTGCCGAGCTGGTGAAAAGTAAGCTGAAGCTGGGCGGCGTCTTCCACATGGCGACCGACTGGGAACCTTATGCGGAACATATGCTGGAAGTGATGTCGTCTCTGGACGGGTATAAAAACCAGTCTGAAAGCAACGACTACGTACCGCGTCCGGATTCACGTCCGGTGACAAAATTTGAACAGCGTGGCCATCGTCTTGGTCACGGCGTATGGGACTTAATGTTCGAGAGGGTGAAATAATGGCAAAGAATCGTAGCCGTCGTCTGCGTAAAAAGATGCACATCGAAGAATTCCAGGAAGTAGGTTTCTCCGTTGCCTGGCGCTTCCCGGAAGGCACCAGCGTCGAACAGATCGACCAGGACGTTGATGCGTTCATCAACGAGGTGATCGAGCCAAACAAGCTGGCCTTCGACGGTAGCGGCTATCTGGCGTGGGAAGGTCTGATCTGCACCCAGGAAGTGGGGAAATGCACCGAAGAACATCAGGCGCTGGTACGCAAATGGCTTGAAGACCACAACCTGGAAGATGTCCGCGTCAGCGAACTTTTCGACGTTTGGTGGGACTAATAAAGAAGTCAGGGGCCAGCATTAGCTGGCCCATTTTGTCTGAGGGAGTGTTAAAGATGCGCAAAACGTTGCTGGCTGTTGCTTTACTGGCAATCGGTTCCACCGCCCATGCGGAGTATAAATGTAGCGTCACCCCGCGTGACGACGTGGTGTTAAGCCCGCAAACCGTGCAGGTTAAAGGCGAGAACGGCAATCTGGTGATTACGCCGGAGGGTAACGTCACCTTTAACGGCAAGCCGCAAAACCTGACGGCCGCCCAGCGTGAACAGGCGAAGGATTATCAGGCCGAGCTGCGTACCGCGCTGCCGTGGATCAACGACGGCGCGCTGACCCGCGTTGAGAAGGGGCGCGTGGCGCTGGATAAAATCATCACCAAAGAGGTGGGTGAAAGCAGCAATATGCGCACCCGCCTGACGAAGCTGGATAAGCAGCTGAAAGAGCAGATGAACCGAATTATCGAGACCCGCTCCGACGGACTGACGTTCCACTATAAGGCGATCGACCAGGTGCGCGCCGACGGCCAGCAACTGGTGAACCAGGCGATGGGCGGCATTCTCCAGGACAGCATTAACGAGATGGGCGCCAAAGCGGTGCTGAAAGGCGGCGGTAACCCTTTGCAGGGCGTGCTGGGCAGCCTGGGCGGACTGCAAACCTCGATTCAGAACGAGTGGAAGAATCAGGAAGCCGATTTCCAGCAGTTCGGCAAAGACGTGTGTAAACGCGTGGTGTCGCTGGAAGATAGCAGAAAGGCGCTGGTGGGGACGCTGAAGTAATTAACTTCACCCCTCACCCTAACCCTCTCCCCAAAGGGGCGAGGGAAGAGTTTGCTCCCTCTCCCTTTCAGGGAGAGGGCCGGGGTGAGGGTTGCAGCGCCTGCAGCGTTTCAAGGATCTTTTCTAGCACCGCCTCTTCATTATTCCAAAGTTCATTGTTCCAGAATCGAATGACGTGCCAGCCCTTTTGGTTTAACCACAACGTCCTTTGACGATCGTATTCCTGATTTTCATCATGCTGTCCGCCGTCCAGTTCAATAGCCAGACGAGCCGCGCAGCAGGCGAAATCGAGAATATAGTTGCCTGCCGGATGTTGTCGGCGAAATTTATAATTTTCGAAACGGCGGCTGCGCAGTAAATACCAAAGCCGTCTTTCTTCCTGTGTGAGCTCGCGTCTGAGCTGCTTTGCGTATGAACGTATAATTTCCATCCCCACACTCTGCCAGCCTTTCCCTCAGCCGACAGAACGGGATGCAAAATCCTGAATCAGCCTTCAGATTCTTCGGCGAGGAACAGCTCAAGAAGGGAGTTTAAGAACAGCTTGCCGTGCTCGGTGATCTGCCAGTATTCCTCACATTCCGTGAGATACCCCTGCGCCAGCGCCTCGTCAATCTGCGGGCGAATCACTGATTCCGGCAGTCCGGTATAGCGCGCAAACTCTTTCCGCGGTGCGGCTTCCAGCAGGCGGAAGCGGTTCATAAAGAACTCAAACGGTTTGTCCGCCGCCTCGACGTCGTGCTGATGTTCGAGATAACGACCTTCCATATACCCGCGCGGATGGCGCGTTTTGGCGGTGCGCAGTATTCGCCCGTCCGGGAAGGTCACTTTGCCGTGCGCGCCGCAGCCAATCCCCAGATAGTCGCCAAATCGCCAGTAGTTCAGGTTGTGCTGACACTGATATCCCGGCTTCGCATAGGCAGACGTTTCATATTGCTCATAGCCCGCAGCGGTTAACAGCCGGTGGCCCTGCTCGAAGATATCCCACAGCGCGTCGTCGTCCGGCAGCACCGGTGGACGGGAACCAAACAGGGTGTTCGGCTCAATGGTCAGCTGATACCACGACAGATGCGGCGGCGCCAGCGCAATCGCCTGGCGCAAATCGTCCAGCGCCTCTTCCAGCGACTGATCCGGCAGGCCGTGCATCAGATCGAGGTTAAAGCTGCGCAGGCCAAGCCCTGTCGCCAGGTTTGCCGCGCGCTTCGCCTCTTCCGGGCCGTGAATGCGCCCCAGGCGCTTCAGCTTTGGCTCGCTAAAGCTCTGCACGCCGATGGAGATACGGTTCACGCCAGCGCGCTGATACTCGACAAAACGGTCGGCCTCAACGGTGCCGGGGTTGGCTTCCATCGTAATTTCAGCATCCGCTGCCAGATTCAGGCGCGACCGCACGCCGTCCAGCAGCGTCTGCATCGCCGGGCCTGAAAGCAGGCTCGGCGTGCCGCCACCAATAAAAATGGTCTTTACTTCACGTCCCTGCGCGTACGGTACATCGGCATCCAGGTCGGCCAGCAGATGGGCAACGTAGTCATCATGCGGCACTTCGCCCTTCAGCGCGTGCGAGTTGAAATCGCAGTACGGACATTTCTGCACGCACCACGGGATATGAATATAAAGACTCAGAGGCGGCAAATTAGCCATTACGCAGTGCTTCCAGTAACAGTTTCAGGGCGCGTCCACGGTGGGAAATCGCGCTTTTCTCTTCGCGGGTCAGTTCCGCAGCGGTTTTGCCCTCGGTGGGGACAAAGAAAATCGGGTCGTAGCCAAAGCCGCCGCTGCCTGCCGCCTCACGGGTGATCACGCCCGGCCAGCTGCCGTGGCAGACGATCGGCGTTGGATCTTCCGCGTGACGCATGTAGACCAGCACGCAGTGGAACTGCGCGGTACGCTGTTCGTCAGGCACGTCCTTCAGGGCAACGAGCAGCTTTTCCAGGTTTTGCCGGTCGGTAGCGTCCACGCCGGAGTAGCGGGCGGAGTAAATGCCCGGCGCACCGCCCAGAAAATCCACGGCCAGGCCGGAGTCATCGGCAATGGCAGGCAGCCCCGTGATTTGCGCGGCGTGGCGCGCTTTCAGAATGGCGTTTTCGATAAACGTCAGGCCAGTCTCTTCGGCGGAATCGACGCCCAGCTCGGTCTGAGCCACCACGTCCAGCCCAAAATCATTTAATAGCGAGGCCAGCTCGCGCACTTTACCGGCGTTACCGGTGGCGAGAACAACTTTCTGCATGGTTTAGTCCTGTTCTGTCAGAGCCGCGACTTCCGTCGGGATAGATTGCGGATTGAGGATTTTTACCTGTTTATGCCGCCCAAGTTCACCTTTTTCAATGATGACCTGGCTTTTAGCAACGCGAAACTGTTTAGCCAGATATTTGGTCAGATGCGCATTCGCCTGACCGTCTACCGGGGGGGCGGTGATGGCGACCTTTAACTCGTCGCCATGCAGCCCCACAATGCTGTCGCGGCTGGCTTTCGGCTGAATGTACAGCCGTAAGACCAGCCCGTCTGTGCAGGTGCTTACCGCACTCATAACGCCATCCACAGCCCCGGCAGCAGCATATTGCCCGTTGCCTGCAGCAGCTCCGCAATGCCCATATTGAGCACGTACAGCAGCAGCACGAGAAGCATCGGCGAGAAGTCGATACCGCCCATCGCCGGCAGCAGACTGCGAATCGGACGCAGCAGCGGTTCAGTGAGCTGAATCAGCGCGTATTCCACAGGGCTGCGGCCCCGGCTCACCCAGCTCATGATTGCCATGACCAGCAGAACCCAGAAGATCAGCAGGCCGACGGTTTTCACGAGGATCAGGACGGCAGAAATCCAGATAATCGGCTGGAAGGTAATGACCATAAACAGCACGATCGCTTTGATAATGCTCAGAATAAACGCCATCAGCAGAGATGAGCTGTCAATCGGCCCCATTGCCGGAATAACGCGGCGAAGCGGCCCCACAACAGGCTGCGTAATTTTCACGATAAATTGTGAGAACGGGTTGTAAAAATCACAGCGGGCCCACTGCATCCAGACGCGCAGTAACAGCGCCATCGTGTACAGCTCAATCACCGTTGAGAGCAGGAAAGTCAACGTCTTCATGGCGTTCCTCAGTTTTCCTTATTATTGGGTGTAATCGCGCGCACCGAAAATTGCCGTGCCGATGCGCACCATGGTACTGCCTGCCGCGATGGCGGCTTCCATATCGTCCGACATGCCCAGAGAAAGCGTGTCTACCGTGTCATAGCGCGCTTTAAGCGCCTCAAATGCTACAGCCATTTGCTGTGCCACGGCAAACTGCCTTTCATAACTTGACTCAGGCGCCGGAATTGCCATCAGCCCGCGCAGGGTCAGGCGCGGCAGCGCCGCCACCTCAGCCGCCAGCGCATCCAGCTCGCTCAGCGCAATGCCGGACTTGCTGTTTTCATCACTGATATTGATTTGAATCAGCACGTTAAGCGCGGGCAGCTCCGCCGGACGCTGGTCGTTCAGACGGGTAGCAATGCGCAGGCGATCGAGGGTGTGGCACCAGTCGAAGTGCTCTGCCACCAGACGGCTTTTGTTCGACTGTAGCGGACCGATAAAGTGCCATTGCAGGTCCGTATTACCCTGTTCCCGGAAATAGCGAATTTTATCCACGCCTTCCTGCACGTAGTTTTCGCCAAACGCGCGATGGCCGGCGGCAATCGCTTCTGCGATGGCGCTCGCAGGCTTGGTTTTGCTGACTGCAAGCAAGGTAATTTCTTCTGAAGCACGGCCGCAACGCGTTGCAGCGGCTGAGATTTTGTCCCGGACCTGTGCCAGGTTATGCGCAATGTCGTTCATTTTCCGAGGAGTAGTCTATGGATGTGGAAGAAATTGTGGCCCTTAGTGTAAAGCATAACGTCTCCGATCTACACCTGTGCAGTGATTCGCCGCCGCGCTGGCGCAGAGCGGGGCGCCTTGAACCCGCGCCGTTTCCACCCCCGGACGTGGAGGCGTTATTGAAAGCGTGGCTCAACGACGAGCAGCAGGGCGCATGGTGGGCGAGCGGGCAGGTGGATTTTGCCGTTACCGTCGCGGGCAATCAGCGTCTGCGCGGCAGCGCGTTCAGGCATATGCAGGGCGTTTCGATCGCGCTGCGGCTGTTGCCGCTGGCGTGCCCGCAGCTCTCTGCGTTAGGCGTGCCGCGAACGATCCCGGCGCTACTGTGCAATGACGATGGTCTGATTCTGGTCACCGGCGCAACCGGCAGCGGGAAGTCAACGACGCTTGCAGCGATGGTCGATTTTCTCAATCACCATACGGACGGCCATATTCTTACCCTGGAAGATCCGGTGGAGTTCAGGTACCAGAGCGAACGCTGTTTGATCCAGCAGCGGGAGATAGGCCAGCACAGCCCGTCCTTTGCCGAGGCGCTGCGCAGCGCGCTTCGTGAAGATCCGGATGTCATTTTGCTTGGCGAGCTGCGCGACAGCGAAACTATCCGCCTGGCGCTGACGGCGGCTGAGACCGGGCATCTGGTGTTAGCCACGCTGCATACGCGCGGTGCGGCTCAGGCAATTGAGCGCCTGGTGGATATCTTCCCGGCGCAGGAGAAAGATCCGGTGCGTAATCAGCTGGCGGGAAGCCTGCGTGCGGTGCTGGCTCAGAAGCTGCGTCAGGACGTTCAGGGCGGGCGTGTGGCGCTGTATGAGCTTCTGGTGAATACCCCGGCGGCGGCAAACCTGATCCGCGAAGGCAAAACGTGGCAACTGCCGGGCATTATTCAAACCGGACAGCAGGCGGGTATGCAGAACTTTGAGCAGAGCCTGGCGGAGCGACGGGCGCAGGGGCGGCTGTAGGCCCCGGCGCTCAGTAACCCTGTTCGAAATAGCTTTCGAGGATGATGACGGCAGAGGCCGAATCAACGCTGCCTTTGTTCAGCGCCCGGAAACCGCCGTGCTCGAACAGGCCAGCACGCGCTTCGACGGTGCTCAGGCGTTCGTCGTGCAGCTTTACGGAGACGCCGAAGCGGCCATGAATTTTGTTCGCGAACTTGCGCGCGCGGGCGGTGAGCGGCTGCTCGGTGCCGTCCATGTTCAGCGGTAGCCCAACAATTACGTCGTCCGGCTGCCACTCCTTGAGCAGGCGCTCAATGAGGTTCCAGTCCGGCGTGCCGTCGTTGGCCTTCAGCGCCGCGAGCGGGCGAGCCGTACCGGTGATGCGTTGACCAACGGCGACGCCAATGCTTTTGGTACCGAAGTCGAAGGCTAGAAGGGTGCCGCTCATTACGCGTGCCCCGCAACGCCAGGCATGGTCAGAATATCAATGCCAATCAGCTTTGCCGCGTCACGCCAGCGATCGGCGATAGGGGTTTTAAACAGGATGTTCATATCCGCAGGGGCCGTCAGCCAGGCGTTGTCCAGAATCTCTTGTTCCAGCTGGCCTTTTTCCCAGGAGGCGTAGCCGAGCGCGACCAGCACTTCAGAAGGCTGCTTTGCGGTACCCAGCGTTTCGAGCACGTCGCGGGAGGTGGTGACAACGGTGTTATCGGAGATACGAATGCTGGATGAGAAAACCGGCGGAGTGTGAAGGATAAAGCCACGATCTTCTGCAAGCGGGCCGCCCAGCATCACCGGTTTATCGAGACGGATTTCCGGCAGACGATCTTCAGCGGTGATTTTCAGCTTGTCCAGGATCCCCTCAACCTGCAGGTTTTCCAGCGGTTTATTGATGATAATCCCCATCGCGCCGTCTTCATTGTATTCACAAATATAAACAACGGCGCGGCGGAAAATCGGATCCTGGAGAGCAGGCATGGCAATAAGAAAGTGATGCTGTAAATTCATTGTCAGAGGTACTGTTTCCTGGTTTAAAAAGCGACAGCGCCCAGTATGGGGATAAACACAGGCGCTGTCACAGGTTATTTCTGTAAACGTTTTTCGATAGCGTCCATCAGCATTCCGGTGATCGAGATCGGGAATTCCGCTTCGATTTCACGAATGCAGGTCGGGCTGGTGACGTTCACTTCGGTCAGGCGATCGCCGATGATATCGAGGCCAACGAAGATCAGACCTTTGGCTTTCAGCGTAGGGCCGACGCGGCGGGCAATTTCCCAGTCGCTTTCGCTCAACGGACGCGGTTCGCCGCGACCGCCGGCCGCCAGGTTGCCGCGGGTTTCGCCGCCCTGCGGGATACGCGCCAGGCAGTAAGGCACCGGCTCGCCATCTACCACCAGCACGCGTTTGTCACCGTCTTTAATGGCCGGCAGATAGTTCTGCGCCATGCAGTAGCGGGTACCCAGCTCGGTCAGCGTTTCGGCAATGACGCCGATGTTCGGGTCGCCTTCCTTCACGCGGAAGATAGACGCGCCGCCCATGCCGTCCAGCGGCTTCATGATGATATCGCCGTGCTTCTGCCAGAACTCTTTCAGCTGCGCCTTGCTGCGGGTCACCAGCGTTTCCGGCGTCAGGTCAGAGAACCAGGCGGTGTAGAGCTTCTCGTTACAGTCGCGCAGGCTTTGCGGCTTGTTGACGATCAGCGTCCCTTTCTCCTCGGCGCGCTCAAGGATATAGGTGGAGTAAATGTATTCGGTGTCGAACGGCGGATCTTTACGCATCAGGATGACGTTGAGATCGGCAAGGGCAATATCCTGCTCGGTGCCAAACTCGTACCACTTGTCGTAGTTCTGCTCGACGTTAACGATGCGGGTGCGCGCGCGGGCTTCACCGTTGATCAGGTAAAGATCGTTCATCTCCATATAGTGGAGTTCATAGCCGCGACGCTGCGCTTCCAGCAGCATGGCGAAGCTGGAATCTTTCTTGATGTTAATGTTTGCGATGGGGTCCATCACGATGCCGAGCTTGATCATCTTCTTCTCCGTTAATGGGTCAACCCAGATCGCCAAACCGTACCTGTAGCGCGGTAATGGCTGTGAGTGCCGTTGTCTCAGTGCGCAGAACGCGAGGTCCCAACAGAATATCAGTAAACTGGTAACGCCCCGTCATGGCAATTTCGTCAGCCGACAGGCCGCCTTCCGGGCCAATCAGCAGGCGTACGCGCTCAACGGGCAGCGGCAGCGTGTTGATGCTGGCGCTGGCGCGCGGATGAAGATTAAGCTTAAGCCCGCTTTCCTCTTCTGCACACCAGTCCTCCAGATCCATCGCCGGGCGGATCTCCGGGATACGGTTGCGGCCGCTCTGCTCGCAGGCCGCAATGGCAATTTTCTGCCACTGCTGGATCTTCTTATTCAGACGTTCCGCATCCAGTTTAACGCCGCAGCGCTCAGAAAAAAGTGGCGTAATGAGGCTTACACCCAGTTCAATGGATTTCTGAATGGTGAACTCCATCTTTTCCCCGCGCGACATCACCTGACCCAGATGAATGTGAAGGGGGGATTCACGGTCGTCCACTTCGCCACGCAGCACCTTGACGTGCACGCTTTTTTTGTCGGCGCGCGTAATTTCAGCGTCGAAAACCTGATTTGAGCCGTCGAACAGCTGGAGCGCCTGGCCGGCACCCATGCGCAGCACGCGGCCTACGTGGTTTGCTGCGTCGTCAGACAGGGCGATTTCGCCGCCGGCGGTAATCAGTTCAGGATGGTAAATGCGGGGGATGCGCATAGTCAGAAATTCCATGTGTCATGCGATATAAGCGAATTGCCGTAGTGTAGGTTAGCTCTTTTGCGCCTGGCAAGCCCGCTGGACGTAAGGGTTATGATTCCCCTGGACTTTGGCGATACGTTCGTCGCGCTGGCATTCCCAGTCCGTCACCGGATACTGCTTATCCCATGCGTTGAACAGCTGCGTCTGCTGGCGGGAAAGGTTGAGATCGTAGCGATCGCGCATATAGAAATAGATACGGGCGATGCTGCCGCGCGCGCGGGCAGGGGGTTCAGCGACTTTCTCCTTGAAGTCCACCTTCATGGCGCACTGGCCGTACTGGCCTTCGCCACCGTTCCACTGGCTGTACATGAAGTTACCGCGATCGCCGTTTACCTCGCCCACGGCGGGCTGCAGGTTATGCATATCGCTTTCCATCTGGCGGTATACCGGATCTTTCGCGCAGTTTTTGCGTCCGCCATCCTGCCAGCACTGGCGCTGGTGGCCAAACTGCCAGGCCGGAACAACGTGTTCCCATTCGATTCGGCTGGCGCGGTTCTCGTTCTTGCGTACCTTATAGCCGCAGGACTCAAGGTCAACGACCCCTTTTTTCCCCTGCCAGTTAATTTTGCACCCGCAGTAGAAATCACCCGGCACGTCGGCGTTAATCTTTACGCCTGCAGTTTTTGCCTGAGAGAAACTGTGAATACCGTCGGCCAGAGCATGGCCGGAGAGCGCCGTCGCCAGAAACGCGACCGCGAGAGAAACATTACGGGACATCTTACACTCCGTGTCAAAACGAGCCCGCAACGTAACGAATGTTGTTCCCGTATGCAATCAGGCAGATCATGAAAGTTCCTGATTGTTCAATTGATTACTCTGCAACCAGCGGTTCGCCGCACTTCACGCAGCGGTAGGTGGCCTCGCCGCGCACCACCCGGTTGTGACGCCGGACGGTGAGCTGATGCTGCTGGCACCGGCAGCGGTAGGGAAACGTATTGCGGCGTACCGATTCCAGCTCGAACTGATGCGTGCGGCGCGCCGGAACGCCAAGCACCGCCTCCATCATCCACTTCCACTCTTTGCCGTGCGGTGCGACGCGGCCAAAGTGTTTCCACACCAGAAGATGGGCCAGCTCGTGCGGTACCACCTCCTCTATGAACGCCTGCTGGTTTTCCATCATCAGAACCGGGTTCAGGCGGATCTCATAGGATTCCAGCCAGGCGGTACCCGCCGCGGTTCCCCGCTGCTGATAGACCAGCTTAGGTTCAGGATAATTGCGGCCGAGCTTCAGGTTGGCCTGGGCGAGTTTTTCCCGCAGGCTGCGCATAACGGCTTGCTGAATGGCGATGGGGAGACGGGGAGCTTTCATAGGGGCAGAGCATAAAGCGGGAAGCGGGGAGGCGCAAGAGGCGCCTCCCCGCAGGAGGATCAGTCGTGTGCGCCGATTTCGCGCAGAGGACGACCTTTCATCAGGTTACGTTCGATGTGTTCCAGTGAAACGTGCTTGGTTTCAGGAACCAGCCAGACGGTAAGAACAATAAAGAACAGGTTCAGACCGGCGTAGACCCAGAAGGTGTTGGCGTTACCCAGGGTGTTGAGCATGGTCAGGAACGTTGCGCCGACGATCATGTTGGCAATCCAGTTGGTCGCGGTAGAGCAGGTGATACCAAAGTCACGCCCTTTCAGCGGCTGGATCTCAGAGCACAGCACCCAAATCAGCGGACCGGCACTCATCGCAAAACCAACGATAAACATCAGCAGCATCGCCACGGCGAAGTACTGCGCGGTTGGGGAGTGAATGCCCATGTGCATCATGGTGCCCAGCACGCCCATACCGATAGCCATCACCAGGAAGCCCAGCGTCAGGGTTGGCTTACGTCCCCAGCGGTCAACCAGGCCGATGGCAATGAAGGTCGCCAGCACGTTGGTCAGACCGACGATAACGGTGCCCCACATCTGCTCGGTGGTGTTGGTGTAACCCGCCAGCTCGAAGATTTTTGGCGCGTAATACATGATGACGTTCATCCCGGTGAACTGCTGCATTACCTGTAACAGCACGCCAAGGAACACCGCGCGGCGGAAGTTGCTGTTCTCTTTGAACAGCGCCCAGCCAGACTGTTTAATCTTCAGGCTTTCGCGGATCTCTTCCAGCTCGTTTTTCGCCTCTGCGCTGGTATCGCGCAGGCGTAAGAGCACCCGTTCCGCATCGTGGAAGCGGCGCTTGGCGGCAAACCAGCGCGGGCTGTCCGGCAGGAAGAAGACGCCAATCAGCAACAGGATGGCAGGAATGATGATCACACCCAGCATCCAGCGCCATGCGCCGCTGTAGCTGAACGCCGTATCGGAAAGATAAGCGCCCAGAATACCGATGGTAATCATCAGCTGGTACATGGAAATCATGCTGCCGCGAATTTTTTCCGGCGCGATTTCAGACAGGTAAAGCGGAGCGGTATAAGACGCGACGCCCACCGCCAGACCCAGCAGCACGCGGGAGAGGATCAGGACCTCAACGTTAGGCGCCGCAGCAGAGAACAGCGAGCCGGCAACGAACAGGATCGCGCCGATCATCAGGCTCTTTTTACGCCCGAGCTTAAAGGAGAGCCAGCCGCTGCCGACCGCGCCAACGGCGGCACCGAACATCATCGAGCTAACCACCCATTCCTGAGTGTGTGCGCTAATCTGGAACTCTTCGGTGATGAAAGGTAATGCACCGGCAATTACGCCAATATCCAGGCCAAAGAGTAATCCTGCCAGAGCGGCAAGGAAGCAGACGAAGAACGTCATTGCCTTATTGGACGTACGCCCCTGTTTATTATTGTCAGGCATTATGCCCTCCAGTTTGGTTATCAGTTTTATCAATGTTAAGGGTAGGTGAGCGACCCATAAAAATATGTGAGACAAATCACAATGGTGTAATCGGTTACACTAACCTGTAACCGTAAAAATAATTAAAGCTTTGAAAATATAGAGGTAAATTAATTGATGTGCATCGCGTTTGCATGAATTTCAGACTTAACTGAAAGGAAATGTAACAGCAGAAGAAAGGCGATTGTGCAAAGAGATTATTCTGAAAGCGGAGCGCGAAGCATGAGGTGTAATCGGTTCCATGCTATGCGGCTTTGCGCCGCCACATGACATAAAAAAGGCCAGCGCAAAGGCTGGCCTGTTTAACGCATTTAGCGATCGGTTACTTCAGACCGGCAGCCTCACGCAGCAGAGCGGCTTTGTCGGTTTTTTCCCACGGGAAATGTTCGCGACCAAAGTGACCGTACGCGGCGGTTTCCTGGTAGATTGGGTGCAGCAGATCCAGCATCTGAATCAGGCCGTATGGACGCAGGTCGAAGAACTCGCGCACCAGCAGGGTCAGCTGTTCAGAAGGCACTTTTTCCGTGCCGAAGGTTTCAACCATGATGGAGGTTGGCTCAGCCACGCCGATAGCGTAGGAAACCTGAATTTCACAGCGGTCAGCCAGGCCCGCAGCAACGATGTTTTTCGCAACATAACGTGCAGCGTACGCGGCAGAACGGTCAACCTTAGACGGATCTTTACCGGAGAAGGCACCGCCACCGTGACGCGCCATGCCGCCGTAGGTATCAACGATGATCTTACGACCGGTCAGGCCGCAGTCGCCCATTGGGCCGCCGATAACAAAGCGTCCGGTTGGGTTGATGAAGAATTTGGTCGCAGAGCTCAGCCATTCGGTCGGCAGAACCGGCTTGATGATCTCTTCCATCACCGCTTCCTGCAGGGATTTCTGGTCAATATCTTCGGCATGCTGAGTGGAGAGCACCACGGCATCGATACCGACGATTTTGCCGTCGTCATACTGGAAGGTCACCTGGCTTTTCGCATCCGGACGCAGCCACGGCAGGGTGCCGTTTTTACGTACTTCAGCCTGACGCTGCACCAGACGGTGTGCGTAGGTCACAGGTGCCGGCATCAGCACGTCGGTTTCGTTGGTTGCGTAGCCGAACATCAGGCCCTGGTCGCCCGCGCCCTGTTCCAGCGGATCGGCACGGTCAACGCCCTGGTTGATGTCCGGAGACTGTTTGCCAATCGCGCTCAGTACCGCGCAGGAGTTGGCATCAAAGCCCATATCAGAATGCACATAGCCGATCTCACGTACCGTGTTACGGGTGATCTCTTCGATATCAACCCATGCGCTGGTGGTGATCTCACCGCCAACCAGAACCATGCCGGTTTTGACATAGGTTTCACACGCTACGCGCGCTTTAGGATCCTGCGCGAGGATAGCATCCAGCACCGCATCGGAGATTTGGTCAGCAATTTTATCAGGATGTCCTTCTGATACAGACTCGGACGTAAACAGGTGTTTTGCCATGTTATATTTCACCTAAGAGGAATTTGGTTAGCTCAAGCTGCTGTGTGGAATAGCCAAAGGAGATAATTCTACCAAGGCCTGCAGGATTTTGACACTGGCAGTCTGAGTGTTAATCAGTATGGATGGATTAACATCTGGACGGCTATTTTAGGTCACTTCTTCGCCCGATTTCCAGTTTTTTTTGACAACGCTCTCACTGAGTTGAATTCATTACTGGAAATTTTTCCTGACGCTCCTGGCAACCCACGTATTTATCTTTTGCTTTTTACCCCTGTTCTCGGTATAAAACGCGGCGCGCGGCTCATACCAAAAAAGCGCTCGATGAACTCATCGTGTCGCCACTTCCAGCCGGGTTAAGCAGTGAACTTTTAGCTTTGGCTTGTGGTCCGTTTCAGAAGAGGCGGCCGTGGAGGTGATACGAGATAATGAACCATCGTTTTCCGCTCATTCAGCGCAGCCGTTCTGGCGCGCATGTGATTCCCACCCGCACTTCTGGTTTAAACACCTGCCGATGTTATACCCATCTCGGTGCTTCTCAGGATTCCAGAGCCGGTCACGCTTTGTGAAAACTGAACAAGGGCGCTCTTGTTAATACAGGAGTTTTCTCGTGGTTTCGCCGAACCTTGTCATACAGAGTTCGGATACGTGTTTTACAATGATATGAATAAGAAACCGGTCGCACGGTCTGGATTTCAGCATACTCTGCTGGGAAATGGAGCCGTTAATGGGTTGTTATCGCCGTATAACGCTGCGATAGTAGTCAACTGTTTTACACTTAATACAAAGAGTTGAGGTTCGCTATGTCTGACGACATGTCTTCGCTTTCGCCTTCGTCAGCAGGCGAACAGGGTGTACTACGTTCTATGCAGGAGGTTGCGATGAGCTCCCAGGAAGCCAGCAAGATGCTGCGCACTTACAATATTGCCTGGTGGGGCAATAACTACTACGACGTCAACGAGCTGGGCCACATCACCGTCTGCCCGGACCCGGACGTACCGGAAGCGCGCGTGGATCTCGCTAAGCTGGTGAAAGCCCGTGAAGCGCAGGGCCAGCGCCTGCCTGCACTGTTCTGCTTCCCGCAGATCCTGCAACACCGCCTGCGTTCCATCAACGCCGCGTTCAAACGCGCGCGCGAATCGTATGGCTATAACGGCGACTATTTCCTCGTTTACCCGATCAAGGTGAACCAGCACCGCCGCGTGATTGAATCCCTGATCCACTCCGGCGAACCGCTGGGCCTCGAAGCGGGTTCTAAAGCGGAGCTGATGGCGGTCCTGGCCCACGCGGGCATGACCCGGTCGGTGATCGTCTGTAACGGCTATAAAGACCGTGAATACATTCGTCTGGCGCTGATCGGCGAGAAGATGGGCCACAAGGTCTATCTGGTGATCGAAAAGATGACCGAAATCGCCATCGTGCTGGAAGAGGCCGAGCGCCTGAACGTGGTGCCGCGCCTTGGCGTGCGTGCGCGTCTGGCTTCCCAGGGCTCCGGTAAATGGCAGTCCTCCGGCGGCGAAAAATCCAAGTTCGGCCTTGCGGCGAACCAGGTGTTACAGCTGGTGGAAATCCTGCGCGAGCGCGGTCGTCTGGACAGCATTCAGCTGCTGCACTTCCACCTCGGCTCGCAGATGGCCAACATCCGCGATATCGCCACCGGCGTGCGTGAGTCAGCGCGTTTCTACGTTGAGCTGCACAAGCTCGGCGTGAATATTCAGTGCTTCGACGTGGGCGGCGGCCTGGGCGTGGACTATGAAGGTACCCGCTCGCAGTCTGACTGCTCCGTAAACTATGGACTGAACGAATACGCCAACAACATCATCTGGGCGATTGGCGATGCCTGTGAAGAGCACGGCCTGCCGCATCCAACGGTAATCACAGAATCCGGCCGCGCGGTCACCGCGCACCACACGGTGCTGGTCTCGAACATCATCGGCGTTGAGCGTAGCGAAATCACCGAAGCGACGCCTCCGCAGGACGATGCCCCGCGTTCCCTGCAAAGCATGTGGGAAACCTGGCAGGAGATGCACGAGCCGGGCACGCGCCGTTCACTGCGCGAGTGGCTGCACGACAGCCAGATGGATTTGCACGACATTCACGTCGGCTACTCTTCAGGCACCTTCAGCCTGCAGGAGCGCGCGTGGGCGGAGCAGCTCTATCTGAACATGTGCCATGAAGTGCAGAAACAGCTCGACCCGAGCAACCGCGCGCACCGTCCGATCATCGACGAACTGCAGGAGCGTATGGCGGATAAGATGTACGTCAACTTCTCCCTGTTCCAGTCGATGCCGGATGCCTGGGGTATCGACCAGCTGTTCCCGGTTCTGCCGCTGGAAGGGCTGAACCACGCGCCGGAACGCCGTGCCGTGCTGCTGGACATCACCTGTGATTCCGATGGCGCTATCGATCACTACGTGGATGGCGACGGTATCGCGACCACCATGCCGATGCCGGAATACGATCCTGAGAACCCGCCAATGCTGGGCTTCTTTATGGTCGGCGCGTATCAGGAGATCCTCGGCAACATGCACAACCTGTTCGGCGATACCGAAGCGGTTGACGTGTTTGTCTTCCCTGACGGCAGCGTGGAGGTTGAGCTGTCCGACGAAGGGGATACCGTGGCGGACATGCTCGAATACGTGCAGCTGGATCCGAAAAAACTGCTCACCCAGTTCCGCGACCAGGTGAAAAACACCGGTCTGGACGATGCGCTGCAGCAGCAGTTCCTGGAAGAGTTTGAAGCGGGTCTGTACGGGTATACCTACCTGGAAGACGAGTAAGGTTAATTTCCCTCTCCCGGTGGGAGAGGGTATTCATATTCCCTCTCCCCTCTGGGGAGAGGGTTAGGGTGAGGGGCAAAGGCCGCACAATGCCCTATACTCACTTGAACCCGTATGAATTAACGGCGATAATTCGCCCCACTATGCGATTTACAAATCAATCCCTTCCTCGTCGGGTTTAACGACGCGGAGGGGATTTTTTTTCATCTGTTTTTAATGCATCGACTTTAAAAGAGGTCAGGACATGAGCACTTTAGGTCATCAGTACGATAACTCTCTGGTATCTAACGCGTTTGGTTTTTTACGCCTTCCGATGAACTTCCAGCCGTACGACAGCGACGCTGACTGGGTGATCACCGGCGTACCGTTCGACATGGCAACGTCCGGCCGCGCGGGTGGACGCCACGGTCCGGCGGCTATCCGTCAGGTTTCCACTAACCTGGCCTGGGAGCACAACCGCTTCCCGTGGAACTTCGACATGCGCGAGCGCCTGAACGTGGTGGACTGCGGTGACCTGGTGTACGCCTTCGGCGACGCGCGTGAAATGAGCGAAAAGCTGCAGGCCCACGCCGAGAAGCTGCTGGCTGCCGGCAAGCGCATGCTCTCCTTCGGTGGCGACCACTTCGTCACGTTGCCGCTGCTGCGCGCCCACGCGAAGCACTTCGGCAAAATGGCGCTGGTGCACTTTGACGCGCATACCGACACCTACGCGAACGGCTGCGAGTTCGACCACGGCACCATGTTCTTCACCGCGCCGAAAGAAGGCCTGATCGATCCGAACCACTCCGTGCAGATCGGCATCCGCACCGAATTCGACAAAGACAACGGCTTCACCGTGCTGGACGCCTGCCAGGTGAACGATCGCGGCGTGGACGACATCATCGCGCAGGTGAAGCAGATCGTCGGTGATATGCCCGTTTATCTGACCTTTGACATCGACTGCCTGGATCCGGCCTTTGCGCCGGGCACCGGTACGCCGGTGATCGGCGGCCTGACCTCAGATCGCGCCATCAAGCTGGTGCGCGGCCTGAAGGATCTGAACATCGTCGGTATGGACGTGGTGGAAGTGGCTCCGGCCTATGACCAGTCCGAGATCACCGCGCTGGCCGCGGCGACCCTGGCGCTGGAAATGCTCTACATCCAGGCGGCGAAAAAAGGCGAATAAGCCTACGCGCTGAGTGCTGCTGCGCGACGCATGCGCAGCAGCAACATTCCCCCGGCCAGCAGGGTAATAACCTGCGACGCCACCAGCACCGAAAAGCCAGAACTGACCGACCCCACCGAGCTCATCACCATTCCCATCAGCAGCGGAATAAAGGCCGCGCAGATATTGCCGATCCCGTTAATGATGCCGTAGGCGCTGCCCACCGCGTCCCGCGCGGCGTGGTGCTGGATCGTCGCCGGAATGGCCGCGCCCTGAAGCCCCCAGAAGGCGTTAGCCGACAGCATAAACAGCGCCAGCCAGGCGGGCTGATGGCTGAGCATCAGCCCGACTACGGACAGCGCCGTCAGCGCCCCGCCCGCCACAAACAGCACCGGCGCCTGTTCCGGGCGCATTTTATCGAGCAGTACGCCGCCGAGGAACTTAGAGCCGAGGCTCAGCAGGAAAGGCACCGCTGCGAGCATGCCCGTGGCGTGCAGCGAAAAGCGGTGCTCGTCGCGCAGCCACGCGGGCAGCCAGGCGCTGCTTCCCCAGAGATAGCTCAGCGTGGCGATTTCAACCAGCAGGATCCAGCCCAGCAGCGGCGTTTGCCAGGCGAGCGTAAACGTCTCCAGCATTCCCCGTTTTTTCAGCTTCAGCGGGCTATGTGGCGCCGGAAGAAAACGCCAGATCAGGCCACCGCCGAGCGCCAGATTGATCGCCGCCAGCGCATAAAACGATCCGGCCCAGCCCAGATGCGTCATCAGCCAGGTAACCAGCGGAAAGCCGACGGCCAGCCCGAGCGAGACGCCCAGCGCGGTTACGGCGTTGGGCTTGCCTATCTCCTGCGCGGGAAAGTTGTCGCTGATAAAGCGCGTCTTCATTGAAAAGAGCGGTCCTTCGGCAATACCTAAGATGATGCGGGCGATAAGCATCCCCATCAGCGAGCCCAGCAGCGGAGAAATGGCGCAGACCAGGGCCCAAATCACAATGCTGCTTAATAATCCCTGCCGATAATGAAATTTGCTTTCTATAACTGGCGTTAATAATAAAGCCGAAAAGCCATAACCCAGCAGAAAGCAGGTCATCAGCATTCCCTGTAACATTCTGTTTTCATTTAGCTGAAAGTGTTCGGCAAATTCCGGGTTTAAAATCATTACCGAGATATTTACCCTGTCGATGTAGGAAATAATAATGAGAAATAACAGTGCAATTGTGCCTTGCCATCTTGCCGTCATGATGTCTGCCTTATGCGTGCTTACGTTTATATTTTTAACAGCGTGACTGTCACGGAGATAAAATGATTCACCAGTGAAACTCATTGTTTATTAACAATAAAATTAAATTCAGTTTCACAGGTGAAACCGTTATCGCTTCAGCCTTTTTATTTTTAAGGAGCAAAAAGAAAAGAAGTCAATATCTGTTTCTTTAAAATTACAGCTATCGATTAATCGTATCCTTTCACGCGGCAATAATGAAAATTTCATATCGCTGCATTTTTTCGTGATCCTTTGCACACTTAGTTAATTAATTCCCGTTTGATTAACAAATTCTTCACATTGGCGCTTGACGAAACATTCACCGCTTTTATATTGACCGTATTAAATAAGAAACAGAGTTTCATATATGAAACAAAAGCCTGGAGGATCGTGATGAGCTGGATAGGCGTATGTGACGCAGAACAAGTGCAGGAAGATTTCCCTTTTAGCGGCAACGTCGACGGTAAAGAGATCGGCGTTTATTTGATTGACGGTGAATATTACGCGCTGGAAGACGTATGCCCGCACGCTTATGCCCTGCTGAGCCAGGGCTTTGTGGAAGACGGCAAGGTGGAATGCCCGCTGCATGAAGCGGTGTTCGACGTGAAAACCGGCCAGTGCCTTCACGGCCCCGGCGGCCGCAACCTTAACCGCTATCCGGTTCGGGTCTTTGAAAACCAGATTCAGATTACCTTCGTCGAGGAGACCGTGGCATGAGCGACACCCTGAACTACAACCCCGCGCTGCCGGAAAGCCGTCAGTTTACCCCACCGGCAGAGGGCGGTAACGGTACCATTCATAAGCCGGGTGAGTACTCGAATCTGATCTGGCAGACCCGCAGCCGCGAGCCGGAAAGCTGGGAGATGAACCTGATTGCGACGCTGGAAGATCTCTTCGAGCAGGGCGTTGAAACCTTACCGGAGCTGGTCAACGGGCTGAACGCGGTGCGCATGCACGACCAGCAGGGCGAGCCGTGGAGCGACGCCAGCTTCCAGGCATTCTTACAGGTTAACGGCTACTGAGGGCAACGCGATGACGACTACCGTACAAAACTATCTCGATAAAGGCCTGCGCGGCCTCTGGTATCCGGTGCTGGCGAGCTGGGAAGTACAGTCTGCGCCGGTGGGCATTACCCGCCTGGGCGAGCAGATTGTGGTCTGGCGCAACAGGGACGGCCAGGTACAGGCGCTGGAGGACCGCTGTCCGCACCGCGGCGCGCGCCTGTCGATGGGCTGGAACCTCGGTGACCGCATCGCCTGCTGGTATCACGGCGTGGAGGTGGCGGGCAACGGCGAAGTGAAGGATGTGCCCGCCGTGGACAAATGTCCGCTGGTCGGCCAGCAGTGCGTGCGCAGCTACAACGTGCAGGAGGCGCACGGCGCCATCTTCCTGTGGTTCGGCGTCACCGCTGACCAGCAGCCGGACGAGCTGATCTTCCCGGATGAGCTTGCCGATACGGACAGCTTCAGCAACTTCCTCTGCACCGCCGCGTGGAAATGCAATTACCAGTACGCGCTGGAAAACGTGATGGACCCGATGCACGGCACCTATCTGCACTCCTCCTCGCACTCGATGGCGGAAGGGGATCGCAAGGCCGACATGGTGCTCCAGCCGACGAAAACCGGCTTTATTTTCGAGAAGAAAGGGCAGAGCGGCATCAACTTTGACTGGGTGGAGCTGGGCAACAGCGGCGCCTGCTGGATGCGGCTCTCCATTCCCTATAAGAAGCGTTTCGGACCGGGCGGTCACTTCTTTATTGTCGGCATGGTGGTGCCGGAAGATAACGACAACTGCCGCGTCTTCTTCTGGCGCATCCGCCGCGTGCAGGGCTGGCAGCGCGACATGTGGCGCTTCATGTACCGCAACCGCCTGGAAAAACTGCACTGGGAGGTGCTGGAGCAGGACCGCGTGGTGCTGGAAAGCCTGGCGCCAAACGCCCGCGACCATGAATACCTGTACCAGCACGACGTCGGCCTCTCTCGCCTGCGCCGCATGATGCAAAAGGCCGCTAAAGAGCAGCTGGCGATGCGCGAAGAACAGCAGGGAGCCGCCTGATGAACGGGCTGCTGAGCGGTAAGCGCATCGTCGTGACCGGCGCCGCGCGCGGGCTGGGCTATCACTTTGCCAGAGCCTGTGCGGAGCAGGGCGCCGCGGTGGTGATGTGCGACATCCTGGAAGGCGAACTTGCCGAAAGCGCCCACCGGCTGAGCGGGCAGGGTTATGCGATCGAATCGCACGTTATCGATCTGGCCGATCCGCGCTCCATTGAGCGGGTGTTCAGCACCGTTGGCGAGCATGGGCACATCGACGGCCTGGTGAACAACGCGGCGATGGCGACGGGCGTGGGCGGTAAAAACATGCTCGATTACGATCCTGACCTGTGGGACCGCGTGATGAGCGTGAACGTCAAAGGCACCTGGCTGGTGACGCGCGCCGCCGTGCCGCTGCTGCGCGAAGGGGCAGGCATTGTGAACGTGGCGTCCGATACCGCGCTTTGGGGCGCGCCGCGCCTGATGGCCTACGTCGCCAGCAAGGGCGCCGTGATTGCCATGACCCGCTCAATGGCGCGCGAGCTGGGTGAAAAGCGTATCCGAATCAACGCTATCGCGCCGGGGCTGACCCGCGTCGAGGCCACCGAATATGTGCCCGCTGAACGGCATCAGCTCTACGAAAACGGCCGGGCGCTAGCGGGCGCGCAGCAGCCGGAAGACGTGACCGGCAGCGTGGTCTGGCTGTTAAGCGATCTGTCGAGGTTCATCACCGGACAGCTGATCCCGGTCAACGGCGGTTTTGTCTTTAACTAAGGTAGGGCGATGATGGCAGACGATCGGGAAGTGAAGTATCTGGTGCCGGGACTGGAGCGCGGTTTACAGCTGCTGCTGGCCTTTGGCGAGCAGCATCGCGATTTGACCTTTGCCGAGCTGCACCGGCTGGTGGATATGCCGAAGGCCACCGCCTACCGCGTGGTGCAGACCCTGGAGTATATGGGCTTTCTGGAGCGCAACGCGCGCACCAATACCTTTTCGCTGGGCATGAACGTGCTGCGTCTGGGCTTTGAGTACATCGCCTCGCTGGACGTGGCGCAGGTGGGTCAGCCGGTGATCGAGCAGCTTCGGGACGTGAGCCAGTGCAGCAGCCATCTGGCGATCCGCGACGGGCGCGACATCATCTACATCGCCCGCGTCAGCGCCGCCGGGTCGCGCATCAACCAGGTCAGCATTGGCACCCGCCTGCCGGTGCACTGCACCTCGCTCGGCCGCATGCTGCTGACCGATCTTTCCCGCGCCGATTTCGAACAGCTGTTCCCGCACGAGCGCCTGCCGGGCAACGTGCCGGGGCAGCTTCACGACCGCGAAGCCCTGTGGCAGATGGTGCAGCAGGACAAAGCCCGCGGGTACGTGATTGGCGAATCCTTCTTCCGCCACGGCATCTCCTCCATCGTCTACCCGGTGTATGACCGGAGCCATCGCGTGACGGCGGTCGTCAGCATTCTGGTGCCGTCGGAGGAGATCCCGCAGGCCGACCGCGAGCGGCTGCAAAACGAGGTTCGCCTTGCGGCAGATAAAATTTCTGGCTTCTTAGGCTACCTGTCACAGGCCAGTTAAATCAGTGAGTTAACGCCAGGCGCTTCGCTGCGTCGGGCATGTTTTACGCCCAATTTGGGCCAGATGAGGCAACGAACGATGAGTGTAACCGGAATTGAAAAGCTGGAATTTGGCGTGGAAGACCTGACGCACTGCGCCAAATTTATGCGTGATTTTGGCCTGACGGGCGATGCCAGCGGCCAGCGTTTTACCACCCTGAGCGGCGCGCGCGTGGAGCTTAACCCGATCGACAGCCCCGACCTGCCTCCCGCGTTTGAGGCGGGTAACACCCTGCGCCGCATGACCTGGGCGGTTGCCGACCGGTCAGATCTGGACGCGCTGCGCCCGAAGCTTGCGCAGCAGCCCGGCTTTTGCGAAGTGGGCGACGCGCTGGAGTGCCTCGACCCGAACGGCATGACGCTGCGCGTCCAGGTCAGCCAGCAGACCGACGTGGAGCTGAACGTTGAGCCGATCAACCAGTGGGGCGACGCTCGCCGTATCGACACCCCCAGCCCGGTTTACGATCGCGCCCAGCCGATCAACGTGGGGCACGTGGTGTTCTTCGTGGAGGAGCTGGCGGCGGTGGAGAAATTTTACCGCGAGGTGCTCGGCTTCCAGGTCTCGGACCGCTACATCAACCGCGCCGTATTCCTGCGCTGCGGCGCGCGCGGCGGGCATCACAACCTCTTTTTGCTACAGCTTCCACACCGCAAGCGTGGCCTCAACCACGTGGCCTTCACCGTGCGCGACATCCACGAGGTGATCGGCGGCGGGATTGCGATGAACAAAAATGAATGGAGCACCTTCATCGGGCCGGGGCGCCATCCGGTGTCCTCTGCCTACTTCTGGTACGTCAACAGCCCGACCGGCGGGGCGTTTGAGTATTACACCAACGACGATTACCTGACGGAAAACTGGCAGCCGCGCGAGCTGGAGCATTCGCTGGTCTCCTTTACCGAATGGGCGGTGGAGGGCGGCATTGACCACGACACGCGCCGCCAGCAGAAAAAGCCGGAGGCGGTATGACGTCGCGCATTGTCATTATCGGCGGCGGCCAGGCGGGCGGCTGGGCGGCGAAAACCCTGCGCGACGAGGGCTTCGACGGCGAGATTTGCGTGGTGGCGGAAGAGGAATGGGATTTCTACGAGCGTCCGCCCCTGTCGAAAGCGACTCTGCTGGAGCCGGACGCGGCGCTCCCGCGGCTGTTTACCGACGAGGCGCAGCGGGCGCTGAACCTGACCTGGTACCGCCCTCTGCGCGCGGAGCAGATCGACCGCGAGGCGAAAACGGTGCGCTTGAGCAGCGGCGAGCACCTTAGTTACAACATCCTTTTAGTTGCCACCGGGGGGCGGGCGCGCCTGCCGGGCGAGGCGTGGGCTGCGCATCCGCAGGTCTATACCCTGCGCCACTGGCAGGACGCGCAGCGTCTGAAAAGCCGTCTGGCGGAGAGCCGCACCCTGGCTATCGTTGGCGGCGGCTGGATCGGTCTTGAGATTGCCGCTTCGGCGCGCAGGAGCGGCGTGGCGGTCACGCTGTTCGAGCAGCAGCCCGCCCTGTGCATGCGCTCGGTGAGCGGCGAGGTGTCGCAGCGCCTGGCGGCTATCCACCGCGAGCAGGGTGTGGATATCCGCACCGGCTGCGGCGCGCTGGAGCTGGAGGACGACAACGGCCTGCCGGTCATCCACTGCGACGGCAGGCGCGAAACCTTTGACGCGGCGGTGGTAGGCATCGGCGTCGATCTTAACCTGGAGCTGGCGCGCGACGCCGGGCTGAAAACCGGGCGCGGGATCGTGGTGGATGCGCAGGGGCGCACCTCGGATCCGCACATCTTTGCCGCCGGGGACGTGGCGCAGCATCACCGCTACGGCCTGTGCATCCAGTCCTGGGCCTTCGCCCAGAACCAGGCGGTGGCGACGGCGAAGGCGATGCTGAACCCCGATGCGCCAGGCTACGACGATGCGCCGTGGCTGTGGTCGGATCAATACCAGCACAATATCCAAATCCTCGGCATTCCGCAGCCGGGCGGGAAAACGCTGGTGCGCGAAGACGCGCTGTTCTTCTCGCTGGACGAAAACGGGCGGCTGACGCAGCTGGTGGCGTTTAACGACGCGCGCACCGTCAAGCTGGCGAAGCGCTGGATGGCGGCGGGGCGCGATCTGTCCGACGTGCCGCTCGCCGACCCGGCTTTTTCACTGATGTCACTGCGATAGCTAACCCGCACCCGTAGGGGGAGACATGACCACATTAGAGACCAACACCGCGCCCGCAGAGGCGAGCGGTGAGGGAGCCCGCACGCCTGAAAAAGCGGTGCGCTGGGCCATCCCGCTGTCGCTGCTGGCCTGCGTGCTGCTGGCGTTTTTCGACAAAATCAGCATCGCGGCGCTGTTTTCCGACGGCCATTTCCAGCAGGCGATGGGCATCGATTTTGACACCACGCGCCTCGGCATTCTGATGAGCGCCTTCCTGCTGAGCTACGGCTTTTCGTCGGTCTTCCTCAGCGGGCTGGGGGACAAAATCGCCCCGCTGCGCCTGCTTACCGGAATGATGGTGGTGTGGTGCGTGCTGATGGTGGCGATGGGCTTTACCCATAACTACACGCTGATGATCGTCCTGCGCATCCTGCTGGGCGTGGCGGAAGGGCCGCTGTTCCCGCTGGCCTTCGCCATCGTGCGCCACAACTTCCCGCAGCATCTGCAGGCGCGCGCCACCATGCTGTGGCTACTGGGCACGCCGGTTGGCGCGGCGATTGGCTTCCCGCTCTCCCTCTGGCTGCTGAACACCTTCGGCTGGCAGAGCACCTTCTTCGTGATGGCGATGCTTACCCTGCCGGTGCTGATCTTCGTGCGCGTTGGCCTGCGTGGGATCCGGCTGGAGGCAAAACCCGGCACGTCGCAGGCGTCCCGGGAGGAGCGGCGAGCGGCGCGGCGCGAGCTGTTCGTCAGCCCGCACTTCTGGATCATCTGCATCTTTAACATCGCCTTCCTGACCTACCTGTGGGGCATTAACGGCTGGCTGCCGGGCTATCTGATCAAGGGCAAGGGCATTCATCTGGAGCACGCGGGCTGGCTGTCGTCGATGCCGTTCATCGCCATGCTGGCGGGCGAAGTGATTGGCGCGTGGCTCTCTGACCGGGTCGATAAGCGCGCGGCGGCCTGCTTTATCTCGATGGCGGGGGCGGCGGTAGGACTGGCGGCGGTGATGCACCTCGACACCCCGCTTACCATCATCGCGGCGATGAGCTTCAGCACCTTTATGTGGGGCACCGGCGCACCCAACATTTTCGCCCTGCTGGCGAAGGCCACCCATCCGCGGGTGAGCGCCACGGCAGGGGGGATTTTCAACGGGCTGGGAAACTTTGCGGGCGCGCTGTCGCCGGCGGTGATGGGCGCGCTTATCGCCTTCACCCACAGCATGGATTCCGGGCTGATTTTTCTGGCGGTGATGGCGGCGGTGGGCTGCGTCCTGTTACTGCCGCTGCTGAGACGTTACTGAGGAGAGTGTCATGACTGATTCAACCGTAACCAACACTTCAGGCATCAAACCTGACCACCTGACGATGGAAGAGTGGGTCGAGTCGCGCATCGCGCGCTTCGAGGGCCGCAAATACGACTGGAACGCCCTGAAGTTCCAGGCCGATTTTGACCCGAAATACCGCCGGGCGCAGATGCGCTACATCGGCACCGGGGCAACGGGCGTGGCGAACGACACCAACACCGTGCAGGCGGACCATTTTACCTTCTCCACCATGGTGCTGCCGTCGAAGTGCGAAGGGCCGCTGCACCTGCACGACGACGTGGAAGAGGTGTTCTTCATGCTTAAGGGGCAGATCACGCTGATGATCCAGGACGGCGAGAACTACACCGAAACCGTGCTGCGCGAGCGCGATCTCATCTCCGTTCCGCCGGGGATCTATCGCGGGCTGTTCAACCATGGGGAAGAAGAGGCGCTGATGTGCGTCATGCTGGGGACCAACAGGCCGGAAATCCCGACCTATCCGGCCGATCACCCGCTTTCCAAAGTGAAGCGGAACTAAGGGGGCATGATGACGGGTTTTCGTGAACAGGGAAGCGGCGTTCCGCTGGTGCTGCTGCACGGGATCAGCTCTGGCGCGGCCTCCTGGCACAAGCAGATGGCGCTGAACGGCTTTCGCGTGCTGGCGTGGGACATGCCCGGTTATGGCGAAAGCCCGATGCTGGCGGTGGAGCGCGCGAACGCGGGGGATTACGCCGACGCGCTGGCATTGATGCTCGACCGCGCGGGCATCTGGCGGGCGGTGCTGGTGGGTCATTCGCTGGGGGCGCTGGTTGCCAGCGCCTTTGCCGCGAAATTCCCGGAGCGCGTTGTCCATCTGGTGCTGGCGGACGCCGCGCAGGGGTACGGCAATGCCGCGCCGGAGCAGCGCGAGCAGGTCTGGCGCAGCCGCGAGCAGCAGATGGCGCCTGGCGGCGACATCCTCGCCCAGACCCGCGCCGCGATGCTGCTGCGCCCCGGCGCGCGCGCGGAAGATATCGCCACCGTCGCGGCGGGCATGCGCACGCTTCGCGCCGAAGGCTACCTTGCCGCCGCGTGGATGCTGGCGCATGACGACATCCACGCCTGGCTGAAGGGCTATTCAGGCAGCTTTGAAGTGTGGTGCGGCGAGCAGGACGCGATCACGCAGCCCGAGCTGGTGCAGGGGCTGGCGCTGCGCTACGGCATGCCGTTTATCGCCATTCCGCAGGCCGGACACGCCAGCTATCTCGATAACGACGCGTTTTTTAACCAACAGCTTTTACGCATTAACGAAGAGGTGCGCGATGAATGCACAAATTGACGGGCGCGTGGCGGTCGTCACCGGCGGATCTTCCGGCATTGGCTTTGAAACGCTGCGCCTGCTGCTGGGCGAGGGGGCCAGAGTGGCCTTCTGCGGCCGCGACCCGGATCGCCTCGCCAGCGCCCACGCGACGCTGCAAAACGAATACCCCGACGGGGAGGTTTTCTCTTACCGCTGCGACGTGCTGAACGCCGACGAGGTGCAGGCCTTCGCGGATGCGGTTCAGGCGCGCTTTGGCGCGGCGGACATGCTGATCAACAACGCCGGGCAGGGCTACGTGGCGCACTTCCACGACACCCCGCGCGAGGCGTGGCTGCACGAGGCCGAACTCAAGCTGTTTGGCGTCATCAACCCGGTGCAGGCGTTTCAGCCGCTGCTGGAGCGGTCCGACATCGCCTCCATCACCTGCGTCAACTCCCTGCTGGCGCTGCAGCCGGAGGAGCACATGATTGCCACGTCAGCAGCCCGCGCCGCGCTGCTGAACATGACGCTGACGCTCTCGAAAGAGCTGGTGGGCAAGGGCATCCGCGTCAACTCCATTCTGCTCGGCATGGTGGAGTCGGGGCAGTGGCAGCGCCGCTTTGAAAGCCGGACGGACAAAAGCCAGAGCTGGCCGGAGTGGACGGCGGACATCGCGCGCAGGCGAGGCATTCCGATGGCGCGCCTCGGCAGGCCGCAGGAGCCCGCGCAGGCGCTGCTGTTCCTCGCCTCGCCGCTGGCCTCGTTTACCACCGGTGCCGCGCTGGACGTTTCCGGCGGCTTCTGTCGCCATCTGTAAGGACGCATCATGAAAAAGATCATGTTAATCGGGTTTGGCGCCATGGCGCAGGCGGTGATCGAGCGCCTGCCCGCGGGCGTGGCTATCGGCTGGATTGTGGCGCGCGAGGCCCATCACGCGGCCATTCGCGCGCGGTTCGGCGAGGCGGTAACGGCGCTGGCCTCGCCGATGGATTGCGCGCAAACCCCCGACCTGGTGCTGGAGTGCGCCAGCCAGCAGGCGGTGGCCCAGTACGGCGAAGAGATTCTGCGCCGCGGCTGGCATCTGGCGGTGATTTCCACCGGCGCGCTGGCGGACAGCGCGCTGGAGCAGCGCCTGCTCGCCGCGGGCGGCAGGCTGACCCTGCTCTCCGGCGCGGTAGCCGGCATCGACGGGCTGGCGGCGGCGAAGGAGGGCGGGCTGGAGCGCGTGACCTACCGGTCGCGCAAAAGCCCGGCCAGCTGGCGCGGCAGCTACGCCGAGCAGCTTATCGATCTCAATTCAGTATCAGCTGCGCAGGTCTTTTTTGAAGGCAGCGCCCGGGAGGCGGCGCGACTGTTCCCGGCCAACGCCAACGTGGCGGCCACCGTGGCGCTCGGCGGCGTGGGAATGGACGACACTCGCGTGCAGCTGATGGTCGATCCGGCAACGACGCGCAACACCCACACGCTGCACGTCGAAGGCGCGTTTGGCGAATTCCATCTGGAGCTGAGCGGCCTGCCGCTTGCCTCTAATCCCAAAACCTCCACCCTGGCGGCACTGAGCGCGGTCCGCGCCTGCCGCGAGCTGGCCCTGAGCTGAGGAGCGACGATGGACGATCTGAAGATTTTTATCGGCGGCCAGTGGCGACACGGCAGCGGCAGCCCGATGCAGAGTCACTTCCCGGCAGACGGGTCGATCAACGCCACGCTGAACGCGGCAAGCCTTGACGATCTGCATGACGCGATCGAGGCCGGCGAGCGGGCGTGGCGCGATCCCGCGTGGCGCCATAGCCTGCCGCATATACGGGCGAAGATCCTGCACAAGGTGGCGGCTCTCATTGAATCCCGCGTCGACGAGCTGGCGCAGATGCAGAGCCGCGATAACGGCAAGCCGCTGGCGGAGGCGCGCGGGCTGGTAATGAGCGCGGCGGGAACGGCGCGCTACTTTGCCGCCGCCTGCGAGCTGCTGGAAGGTGAACTCCCGACGCCGCGCCAGCCGGATTTGCTGACGCTGAGCCGCTATGAGCCGCTCGGCGTGGTGGCGGCCATCACGCCGTGGAACTCGCCGATTGCCAGCGAGATGCAGAAGGTCGCGCCGGCGATTGCCGCCGGCAACGCGGTGATCCTCAAGCCTGCCGAAGCCACGCCGCTGATGGCGCTGGAGCTGGCGCGTATTTTTGAACAGGCCGGGCTGCCCGCCGGGCTGCTGAGCGTGCTGCCGGGCAAAGGCTCGGTGATTGGCGACGCGCTGGCGCGCCACCCTCGCGTGCGGAAAATCTCCTTTACCGGCGGCACCGCCACGGGCCGTCACCTGGCGCACGTGGCGGCGGAAAAGCTGATCCCGGCATCGCTGGAGCTGGGCGGGAAATCGCCGACTATCGTGCTGGAGGATGCGGATATCGAGCAGGCCGCGCGCGGGATCTGCTACGGCATTTTCAGCTCGGCGGGGCAGGCGTGCATCGCCGGTTCGCGGCTGTTTATCCACGAAAGCCTTTACGCCCCGCTGATGGCGCGGCTGCTGGAATTAACCCGCGGGCTGCGCGTCGGGCATCCGTTTACCGACGGCGTCCACGTTGGGCCGCTCATCAACGACGGGCATCGCCAGAGCGTGCAGGCGTACGTCGAGCTGGCGAAGCGTGAAGGGGGGCGCGTGCTGTGCGGCGGGGAGATCCCGGCCGATCCCGCGCTCGCAGGCGGCAGCTTCTTCCTGCCAACGATTATCGAAGGGCTAAGCAACAGCGCCCGCGCGTGCCGGGAGGAGATCTTCGGCCCGGTGCTGGTGGCGATGCCGTTTCGCGATGAGGCGGCGCTCATCCGCGAGGCGAACGACTCGGTTTACGGCCTGGCGGCGGGGATCTGGACGCGCGATACCGGACGCGCGCTGCGCTTAAGCGAGCAGCTTGAGGCGGGCACGGTGTGGATCAACACCTACAAAGTGTTTGCGATTTCGACCCCGTTCGGGGGCTTTAAAGAGAGCGGCCTGGGCCGCGAGAAGGGCATTCAGGGGCTGAAGGCCTGGATGCAGCAAAAGAGCATTTATCTGGCGACGGGTAACAGCGTCAACCACTGGTGCGACTGAGAAAGGGTGAGCAATGAGCGAAATGATAACCGTCGGCGACGCCATCGCCAGAACGCTGGAGCAGTATCAGGTTGACGCCATCTACGGCGTCATCTCCATTCACAACCTGCCGATCGCCGATGCGGTCGGGCAGCGCGGCAAGATCCGCTTTGTGCCCGCGCGCGGCGAAGCGGGCTCCGTCACCATGGCCGACGCCCACGGGCGTTTTTCCGGCCTCGGCGTGGCGCTGACCAGCACCGGCGCGGGTGCGGGTAACGCGGTAGGCGCGCTGGTGGAGGCGATGAATGCCTGCACGCCGCTGCTGCATTTAACCGGTCAGGTAGAGAAAGCCTGGCTGGACGCCGACACCGGGTTTATTCACGAAACCCGCGATCAGCTGACCTTCCTGAAGGCGAGCTCAAAGCGGGCGTACCGCATCAGCAACGCCAGCCAGGCGATAGCCATTCTGCATAAGGCGATTCAGGAGGCGCAGACGCCGCCGTGCGGGCCGGTCTCGGTGGAAATTCCGATCGATATTCAGGGCGCGAAAATTCCGCTGTCGCTGGTGACCGCGCCGCTTAAACCGGCATCGGGGGCGAACGCTGATGCTGCCGTTGTCGATGCGCTGTGGGCGCAGCTGAAGCAGGCGAAACAGCCGCTGCTGTGGCTGGGTGGCGGAGCGCTGGGCAGCGCGGACGCGGTGAAAACGCTGGCGGATGCGGGCATCACCGTGATTTCCAGTACCCACGCGCGGGGCGTGCTGCCGGACAGCCATCGCGCCAGCCTGCGGGCGTTCCACAACTCGCCGTCGGTTGAGGCGCTTATTTCGCAGTGTGATTTTACGCTGGTCGCCGGTTCACGCCTGCGCAGCAACGAGACTCGTTCCTGGACGCTGGAGCTACCGTCTCCACGCGTGCAGATCGATATCGATCCGGCGGCGGCGAGCCGTAACTACCTGATGGATAACACGCTGGTAGCCGACTGTTCAGCGCTGCTTGGCGCGTTGGCCGACAAGGTTCAGGGCCGTGAGTGGGGCAACGCCCAGTGGGACGCGCAGGTGCAGCAGGCGGTCTCGCAGGCTGAACAGGGCCTGCGCGAGCAGTGCGGCGCCTATGCGAAGCTTAACGATGCCATAGAAAAAGCCCTGCCGAAAGACGGCCTGCTGGTGCGCGATATCACCGTTTCCGGCAGCCTGTGGGGCAGCCGCCTGTTCCGCGCGAACGGTCCGCTGATGAACATACACTCTCTGGCCGGGGCGATTGGCATGGGCCTGCCGATGGCGATCGGCACCGCGATTGCCAACCCGCAGCGTAAGGTGGTGGGGCTGGTGGGCGACGGCGGCCTGAGCCTCAATTTAGGCGAGCTGGCGACGCTGGCGCAGGAGAAGGCCAACGTGACGCTGCTCATCATGAATGACGGAGGCTACGGCGTTATGCGCGGTATTCAGGATAAGTATTTTGGCGGGCGTCAGTACTTTAACGAGCTGCATACGCCGGACTTTACCCTGCTGGCGCAGGCGATAGGCTTACAGGCCTGGAGCGTTGAGCGGGCGGAGGACTTTGACGCGGTGATGACGGAGGCGCTGGCCATGCCGGGGCCGTCGGTGGTGGAAGTGCGGATGGGGCAAATTGGCGCCCTGAAGTTTGCCGGGCCGCCGCAAAAAACGCTGTACTGATCCGGGAGGCCCGGTGGCGCGGCGCGCACCGGGCAGATGTGCCGTTATTTAATACCGTCTGCCGCCATGCGGTCGCGAATATGCTGCGCACGTTCAACGGAGGCCGGGTGATCGTCAAACATGGAGCTCTGACGGCCTTCTTCCAGCTTCGCCAGCTTTTCGAAGCTGGTGGCTAAACCCGATGGATTAATGCCGCGTTTGCGCAACAGATCGTAAGAGTAGTCATCCGCTTCCGACTCCTGACGCTGGGAGAACTGAGAGTTCACCAGTTTCTCGCCCACGTCGCCAAGCTGCGACTGGGACAGGCTGCCGACAATACCGCCCGCAGAGGCGGCCGCTGCACGAACGGCGTTGGTGCCCAGCGCAACCTGCATTCCCTTCTTCACGTGACCCAGGGCTACGTGACCCATTTCATGGCCGATCACCGCCTCAACTTCGTTGTCGGTCATCATGTCCATCAGGCCGCTGTACACGCGGATACAGCCGTTGGCCATTGCGAAAGCGTTCACGTCTTTCGCCATGTACACCTTGTAGTTCACCGGCTGGCCGTTAATGTTGTCGCCCAGTGCGGAAGCAATCTTATTCAGACGCTGCGTATAGGTGCTGTTAGCCGGGGCAAGCGTAGCTTTTCCGTCCATATCCTTACAGGCCTGATCGCTCAGCGCTTTGACCTGCGCATCGCTCAGGGAGTAGGCCTGAAAAGCTTCTGCGCCTGAGGTCATCAGGCCGTTAGAATCCATATTCTGACAGCCGCTTAGCAGGAGCGTTGTTCCCACAGCCAGCCCTATTGCACGCATTTTCATGATGTGGCTTCCGTACTTGTTAATCTGAATTAATTCCGAAAATTGCACCGCCAGCGAAGCCGGTGTCGGGCTAAGTATAAGGAATATCTACAGCGGCGGGCGAGCAGATTGCGCAACATGCGAGCATGATCCAGAGATTTCTTAAGCAGCAAAAGAATGCTCCATGTACATGCCCTGCGGCTTGGGTTACATTGTTGGCACTTTTTTCCGGCGTAGCCCAAAACGCGCTGTCGTCAAGGGCATGGCCTTTAACAGTCCGATCTGGAGTTAAAATGTCCTCACGTAAAGAGCTTGCTAATGCTATTCGTGCGCTGAGCATGGACGCAGTACAGAAAGCCAAATCCGGCCACCCGGGCGCCCCTATGGGCATGGCTGACATCGCCGAAGTCCTGTGGCGTGATTTCCTGAACCATAACCCGCAGAACCCGGCATGGGCTGACCGCGACCGTTTCGTGCTGTCCAACGGCCATGGCTCTATGCTGATCTATAGCCTGCTGCACCTCACCGGCTACGATCTGCCAATCGAAGAGCTGAAAAACTTCCGTCAGCTGCACTCCAAAACTCCAGGTCACCCGGAAGTAGGCTACACCGCTGGCGTTGAAACCACCACCGGCCCGCTGGGCCAGGGCATTGCGAATGCCGTGGGTATGGCGATTGCTGAGAAGACCCTGGCGGCACAGTTCAACCGTCCTGGTCACGACATCGTTGACCACTTCACCTACGCGTTCATGGGCGACGGCTGCATGATGGAAGGCATTTCTCACGAAGTGTGCTCCCTGGCAGGCACCCTGAAGCTGGGCAAACTGGTGGCGTTCTACGACGACAACGGTATCTCCATCGACGGTCACGTTGAAGGCTGGTTCACTGACGACACCGCAGCACGTTTCGAAGCTTACGGCTGGCACGTTGTGCGTGGCGTTGATGGCCACGATGCTGACTCGATTAAACGTGCGGTTGAAGAAGCGCGCGCCGTGACCGACAAGCCGTCCCTGCTGATGTGCAAAACCATCATCGGCTTTGGTTCTCCGAACAAAGCGGGCACTCACGACTCCCACGGTGCACCGCTGGGCGACGCGGAAATCGCGCTGACCCGTGAGCAGCTTGGCTGGAAATACCCTGCCTTCGAAATCCCGTCTGAAATCTACGCTCAGTGGGATGCGAAAGAAGTGGGCCAGGCGAAAGAAGCGGCCTGGAACGAGAAGTTCGCGGCTTACGCGAAAGCCTTCCCTCAGGAAGCGGCTGAATTCACCCGTCGTATGAAAGGCGATATGCCGTCTGACTTCGACGCGAAAGCGAACGAGTTCATCGCGAAGCTGCAGGCGAACCCGTCTAAGATCGCCAGCCGTAAAGCGTCTCAGAATGCGATCGAAGCCTTCGGTCCTCTGCTGCCTGAATTCCTCGGCGGCTCCGCTGACCTTGCGCCATCTAACCTGACCCTGTGGTCTGGCTCTAAGCCAATCAACGAAGATACTGCCGGTAACTACATCCATTACGGTGTACGTGAGTTCGGTATGACCGCGATTGCCAACGGTATCTCCCTGCACGGTGGTTTCCTGCCGTACACCTCTACCTTCCTGATGTTCGTGGAATATGCACGTAACGCCGTGCGTATGGCCGCGCTGATGAAACAGCGTCAGGTGATGGTCTACACCCACGACTCCATCGGTCTGGGCGAAGATGGCCCAACTCACCAGCCGGTAGAGCAGGTTGCTTCCCTGCGTGTGACCCCGAACATGAGCACGTGGCGTCCATGTGACCAGGTTGAATCCGCGGTGGCGTGGAAATACGGCGTTGAGCGTCAGGACGGCCCGACCGCGCTGATCCTCTCCCGTCAGAACCTGGCGCAGCAGGAACGTACGCCAGAGCAGCTGGCGAACATCGCCCGCGGTGGTTACGTGCTGAAAGATTGCGCAGGCCAGCCTGAGCTGATCTTCATCGCGACCGGTTCTGAAGTTGAACTGGCGGTTGCAGCATGGGAAAAACTGACTGCCGAAGGCGTGAAGGCGCGCGTGGTCTCCATGCCGTCTACCGACGCGTTCGATAAGCAGGATGCGGCTTACCGTGAATCCGTACTGCCGAAAGCGGTTACCGCTCGCGTGGCAGTGGAGGCGGGCATCGCTGACTACTGGTTCAAATACGTTGGCCTGAACGGTGCAATCGTCGGTATGACCACCTTCGGTGAGTCTGCTCCGGCTGAACTGCTGTTCGAAGAGTTCGGCTTCACCGTTGAGAACGTCGTCGCGAAAGCGAAAGAACTGCTGTAATGGTTTGTACGGTGCGGGCTGATGCCCTCACCCCAACCCTCTCCCTGGGAGAGGGTGCAAACGCTAAAAACGGTAACCCTCGGGTTACCGTTTTGCGTTTACGTCGCCGTAAATTATTCCATCTAAAATGTGACGCAAGTCATATAGCTGGCTTATTGCTCTGGACAGCCATTCCTTTTATTCCCCGATTCGCTTATTCTTGCTGAAGCGTTTCAGTCGATTAAATGTTCGACAATTGACCAATCAATCGCAGTTTGTAATAGCAAAGATTCCCCTTCGGGCGTAGCTGGATTACTCTTTCAGCCACCTCAAACTCAGGGATAGCTTTGCAGGAGATCTATGACCGTACGCGTAGCGATTAATGGCTTCGGTCGCATCGGGCGCAATGTGGTTCGTGCTTTATATGAATCCGGGCGTCGTGCGGAAATAACCGTGGTGGCAATCAATGAACTGGCGGATGCTGCGGGCATGGCGCATTTGTTGAAATATGACACCAGCCACGGACGCTTTGCCTGGGACGTTCGCCAGGAAAGAGACCAGCTGTTTGTCGGTGACGATGCCATCCGCGTGCTGCACGAGCGCGATATTGACGGGCTACCCTGGCGAGAGCTGGGCGTGGACGTGGTGCTGGACTGTACCGGCGTGTACGGTAACCGCGAACATGGCGAAGCGCATCTTAATGCTGGCGCAAAAAAAGTCCTGTTCTCTCATCCCGGCAGTAACGACCTCGACGCCACCGTCGTGTTTGGCGTTAACCAGCACGAGCTGCAAGCCGAACACCGCATTGTCTCCAACGCCTCCTGCACTACCAACTGCATTATTCCGGTCATTAAACTGTTAGACGATGCGTATGGCATTGAATCCGGCACGGTGACCACGATTCACTCCGCCATGCACGATCAGCAGGTTATCGACGCCTACCACCCGGATTTACGACGCACTCGCGCGGCGAGTCAGTCAATCATACCGGTGGATACGAAGCTGGCAGCCGGGATCACCCGCATTTTCCCGCAGTTTAACGACCGTTTTGAAGCGATTGCCGTGCGTGTTCCGACGATAAACGTCACCGCAATCGATCTTAGCGTGACGGTAAAAAAACCGGTAAAAGCCTGTGAAGTCAACCTGTTGCTGCAAAAAGCGGCACAGGGTGCATTTCATGGTATAGTTGACTATACGGAATTACCGTTGGTCTCAGTAGATTTTAACCACGACCCGCACAGCGCCATCGTGGATGGCACGCAGACGCGCGTCAGTGGTGCACACCTCATCAAGACGCTGGTCTGGTGTGATAACGAATGGGGCTTTGCTAACCGAATGCTCGACACCACGTTAGCAATGGCCGCAAAAGGTTTCAGGTAGAGCGCACCTTGCGCTTGCAAAACTTTAAGAATCAACGAGAGGATTCACCATGTCTGTAATTAAGATGACCGATCTGGATCTGGCAGGTAAACGCGTTTTCATCCGTGCCGATCTGAACGTACCGGTTAAAGATGGCAAAGTGACCAGCGACGCGCGTATTCGTGCATCTCTGCCAACCATTGAACTGGCTCTGAAGCAGGGCGCTAAAGTGATGGTCACCTCCCACCTGGGCCGTCCAACTGAAGGCGAGTACAACGAAGAGTTCTCTCTGCTGCCGGTTGTTAATTACCTGAAAGACAAACTGTCCAACCCGGTTCGCCTGGTGAAAGATTACCTGGACGGCGTTGAAGTTGCCGAAGGCGAGCTGGTTGTTCTGGAAAACGTTCGCTTCAACAAAGGCGAAAAGAAAGACGACGAAACCCTGTCCAAGAAATACGCTGCACTGTGTGACGTATTCGTAATGGATGCATTCGGTACGGCTCACCGTGCTCAGGCGTCTACCCACGGTATCGGTAAATTCGCTGACGTAGCTTGTGCTGGTCCTCTGCTGGCTGACGAACTGGAAGCACTGGGCAAAGCGCTGAAAGAGCCTGCTCGTCCAATGGTCGCCATTGTTGGCGGTTCTAAAGTTTCTACCAAACTGACCGTTCTGGATTCCCTGTCTAAAATCGCTGACCAGCTGATCGTTGGCGGTGGTATCGCGAACACCTTCGTTGCTGCTCAAGGCCACAACGTGGGTAAATCCCTGTACGAAGCTGACCTGGTTGACGAAGCAAAACGTCTGCTGGGTACCTGTGATATCCCGGTTCCAACTGACGTTCGCGTTGCGACCGAGTTCTCCGAAACCGCTACCGCGACCCTGAAATCTGTAAACGACATCAAAGATGAAGAGCAGATCCTGGACCTGGGCGACGTTTCTGCACAGAAACTGGCTGAAATCCTGAAAAACGCAAAAACTATCCTGTGGAACGGTCCAGTTGGCGTGTTCGAATTCCCGAACTTCCGCAAAGGGACTGAAATCGTTGCTAACGCTATCGCAGACAGCGAAGCGTTCTCTATCGCAGGCGGTGGTGACACCCTGGCAGCTATCGACCTGTTCGGTATCGCTGACAAGATCTCCTACATCTCCACTGGTGGCGGCGCATTCCTCGAATTCGTGGAAGGCAAAGTACTGCCAGCAGTAGCAATGCTCGAAGAGCGCGCTAAGAAGTAAGCCATTCAGGGGCAGGGAAACCTGCCCAATTTTCAGCGCGCTTATAAGAGCTCGCACCTTTTCTAACGGCCGAAGATACAGGACTAAGCAACATGTCTAAAATTTTTGATTTCGTAAAACCTGGCGTTATCACTGGTGATGACGTACAGAAAGTGTTCCAGGTAGCTAAAGAAAACAACTTCGCTCTGCCAGCAGTAAACTGCGTAGGTACCGACTCCATCAACGCCGTACTGGAAACCGCTGCGAAAGTGAAAGCACCGGTTATCGTTCAGTTCTCTAACGGCGGCGCTGCGTTCATCGCAGGTAAAGGCGTGAAAACTGACGTTCCTCAGGGTGCTGCAATCCTGGGCGCTATCTCTGGTGCGCACCACGTACACCAGATGGCTGAGCACTACGGTGTTCCGGTTATCCTCCACACTGACCACTGCGCGAAGAAACTGCTGCCGTGGATCGACGGTCTGCTGGACGCGGGTGAAAAACACTTCGCTGCAACCGGTAAGCCGCTGTTCTCTTCTCACATGATCGACCTGTCTGAAGAGTCTCTGGAAGAGAACATCGAGATCTGCTCTAAGTACCTGGCGCGTATGTCCAAAATGGGCATGACCCTGGAAATCGAACTGGGCTGCACCGGCGGTGAAGAAGACGGCGTGGACAACAGCCACATGGACGCTTCCGCTCTGTATACCCAGCCAGAAGACGTTGATTACGCTTACACCGAACTGAGCAAAATCAGCCCGCGCTTCACCATCGCAGCGTCCTTCGGTAACGTGCACGGCGTTTACAAACCAGGTAACGTGGTTCTGACCCCAACTATCCTGCGTGATTCTCAGGAATACGTTTCCAAAAAACACAACCTGCCGCACAACAGCCTGAACTTCGTCTTCCACGGCGGTTCCGGTTCTTCTGCTCAGGAAATCAAAGATTCCGTAAGCTACGGCGTAGTGAAAATGAACATCGATACCGACACCCAATGGGCGACCTGGGACGGTATCCTGCAATACTACAAAACCAACGAAGCTTACCTGCAGGGCCAGCTGGGCAACCCGAAAGGCGAAGACCAGCCGAACAAGAAATACTACGATCCACGCGTATGGCTGCGCGCTGCGCAGACGTCCATGGTGACCCGTCTGGAGCAGGCATTCAAAGAACTGAACGCCATCGACGTTCTGTAATTTGAGCTGCTAACAGCACATCAGAAGGCCCGCAACTGCGGGCCTTTTTTTTATGTTTTTTCAATATCCTGCAACACCTGGTTTTGTGATCTGTTTGGCAATACCTGGCTTTTTGTTTACCCTTTACTGACCTGCCTGTCTCCATGTGGGATGGATTTTGTGGTTTGGTTTAGCATAAGGATAAATGAATGGAAGATCTCGGTGTAGTAGATGGCATTAACAACGCGGGAACCTGGCTGGTGCGCAACCAGGCGCTGCTGCTGAGTTATGCGGTAAATATCGTCGCGGCAATCGCGATCGTTATCGTGGGTATGATCGTGGCGCGCGTCGTGTCCAATGCAATTAATCGTGTCATGCTCGCTCGTCATATTGATGCGACGGTGGCCGACTTCCTCTCCGCGCTGGTGCGTTACGGCATCATTGCCTTTACGCTGATTGCGGCGTTAGGCCGCGTGGGCGTGCAGACTGCATCCGTTATCGCAGTGCTCGGTGCGGCCGGTCTGGCCATCGGTCTGGCGTTGCAGGGGTCGCTTTCGAACCTGGCGGCAGGCGTACTGCTGGTGACCTTCCGTCCGTTCCGCTCCGGTGAATATGTCGATCTGGGCGGTATTGCCGGCACCGTGTTGCAGGTGCAGATTTTCTCTACCACCCTGCGTACCGTCGATGGTCGTATTGTGGTGATCCCGAACGGGAAAATCATCGCGGGCAACATCATTAACTTTTCCCGCGAACCGGTGCGCCGCAATGAGCTGATCATCGGTGTGGCATACGATTCAGATATCGAGCAGGTGAAGTCGCTGATTACCAACATTATTGCTTCTGACGATCGCATTCTGAAAGATCGCGAGCAGACCGTTCGTCTGAACGAGCTGGGCGCGTCATCCATCAACTTCGTGGTGCGCATCTGGAGCAAAAGCAGCGATCTGCAAAACGTTTACTGGGACGTGCTGGAGCGCATCAAGCGTGACTTCGACGCTAACGGCATCAGCTTCCCGTACCCGCAGATGGACGTAAACCTCAAGCGCGAAAAAGCAGCCGAGTAATCCGCATTCCCTCAGGCCCGGTAGCGTTAGCGCCGCCGGGCTTTTTTTTAATTAGTTCTCCTAATACCCAATTAATATTATCAATTTCCTCTAATGACGTTCGCGCAGTATAGTCTGCTTCCGGAACAACTCTGCGAGAACGATGTCATGTTATCTTATTATTTTCAGGGGCTTGCGTTAGGCGCGGCCATGATCCTTCCTCTCGGCCCACAAAACGCGTTCGTGATGAATCAGGGCATTCGCCGCCAGTACCATCTGATGATTGCTCTGCTGTGCGCGGTGAGCGATCTGCTGCTGATTTGCGCCGGGATTTTTGGCGGCAGCGCCCTGCTGATGCAGTCGCCGTGGCTGCTGGCGCTGGTCACCTGGGGCGGCGTGGCGTTTCTGCTCTGGTACGGATTTGGTGCCCTGAAAACCGCCATGAGCAGCAGTATTGAACTGGCGAGCGCCGAGGTGATGAAGCAGGGGCGCTGGAAAATAATCGCCACCATGCTCGCCGTGACCTGGCTGAACCCGCACGTTTATCTTGATACGTTTGTGGTGCTGGGCAGCCTGGGCGGTCAGCTAGACGTTGAGCCGAAGCGCTGGTTTGCGCTCGGCACGGTCAGCGCCTCTTTTCTCTGGTTCTTCGGCCTGGCGATCCTGGCAGCGTGGCTGGCGCCGCGGCTGCGTACCGCCAAAGCGCAGCGCATCATTAATACGCTGGTAGGGCTGGTGATGTGGTTTATTGCTTTCCAGCTGGCGAAAGAGGGCATTCATCATGTACAGGGATTGTTCAACTAAGCGTTTGTCTTATGGACATCTGAACAAGACCCGCTAAGCTTGCTGGCATGAGCCCTGTTGTTGGGGCACTCTTCGCAACATGGAGGAATGACAGTGAAGTTTAAGGTGATGGCCCTGGCGGCATTAGTAAGTTTAGGTTCGGTGTCGGTGCAGGCGAATGAACTGCCGAACGGCCCGCACATCGTCACTTCAGGCACCGCAAGCGTGGATGCGGTACCGGATGTTGCAACCCTGGCAATTGAAGTGAACGTGGCTGCGAAAGATGCGGCTTCCGCCAAGAAACAGGCAGACGATCGTGTTGCGCAATACCTCTCATTCCTGGAACAGAACGGTATCGCTAAAAAAGATATCAGCTCTGCCAACCTGCGTACCCAACCGGATTACGACTACCAGAACGGCAAAAGCATTCTGAAAGGCTATCGTGCCGTGCGTACGGTGGAAGTGACCCTGCGCCAGCTTGATAAGCTCAACTCACTGCTGGACGGCGCGCTGAAGGCAGGGCTGAACGAAATTCGTTCCGTCTCGCTGGGCGTTGCGCAACCGGAAAAATATAAAGACGAAGCGCGTAAAGCGGCGATTAACGATGCGATTCATCAGGCGGAACAGCTGGCAGCCGGCTTCAAGAGCAAGCTCGGTCCGGTTTACAGCGTGCGTTACCACGTCTCTAACTACCAGCCAAGCCCGATGGTTCGGATGATGAAGGCTGACGCCGCGCCGGTATCCGCTCAGGAAACCTATGAGCAGCCGTCCATTCAGTTCGACGATCAGGTGGATGTAGTGTTCCAGCTGGAGCCAAATCAACCTCAGCAAACTGAGGCGGCTAAGGCGCAATAATTTGCCCTCACCTAAACCCTCTCCCAAAGGGAGAGGGAATTCAGGCGATTAATCCTGCCTCAACACCTTATGCCCAAACGCCAGCAGCGCGTCGGTGACGTTGCGCATCATGCGGCTTTCCGGCGCAAAACGGTGCCAGTACAGCATCCGGCGCTGATACAGCCCCGGCGTCAAGTCAATCAGCTCACCGCTTTTTAACTCTTTTTCTATCTGCAAATGCGGGATCATGCAGCAGGTGGTTCCCTGACGCGCCAGCTGCACGAAGGCTTCGGACGAATTGACGATATGGCACGGCACGCTGCCCGGCGGCAGGTCGAAGTTTTGCTGCAGGAAGGCCTGGTGCATATCGTCCAGATGGTCAAACGCCACGGCAGGAGCTTTCAGCAGCGCGGCACGGGTCACGCCGTTCGGGAAGTAGCGCTCGGCAAAGGCTTTAGAGCCTACGAACAGGTAGTCCAGCGCGCCCAGCTGATCGACCAGGCAGCTTGGCAGCGCCTGAGGCTGGATGCTGACGGCACCAACCACTTCACCGCGACGCAGCCGCTCCTGGGTGCGGGTTTCATCTTCAACCTGGAGATTCAGGCGGATCGGGGAGTCGGCCAGCACCGGCGCAAGAGCCGGCAGCAGCCAGGTTGCCAGGCTGTCGGCGTTCACCGCCAGCGACAGCAGTAGCGGCGTAGACCCGGTCTGCTCATCGCCCAGCCACTCGTCTTCCAGCAGTTCAACCTGGCGCAGCAGGGCGAGGAGCTTTTGCCCTTGTTCCGTTGGACGCGGCGGCACGGTACGCACCAGCAGCGGCTGTCCGAACATGTTTTCAAGCTGTTTGATACGCTGTGATACGGCGGACTGGGTGATGCACAGCTTCTGCGCCGCGCGCTCAAAACCGCGTTCACGAATAACTGCATCAAGTGCCTGTAGTGTTCTGTAGTCCGGACGTTTCATTGCTCTGGCTGACTCCTTAATTTTGCTTAATCTGCACTATGACACAATTTTCCCTTCGTGGCAGACGAAATCCATTCGACGTGTTCTATAATGCGCCCTGAGTTTTCACACCACAGGCATAACGATCATGACGCAGGATGAACTGAAAAAAGCAGTAGGATGGGCCGCTCTCCAGTACGTACAGCCGGGTACCATTGTCGGTGTTGGTACGGGGTCGACGGCGGCACACTTTATCGATGCACTCGGCACGATGAAGGGGCAGATCGAGGGCGCAGTTTCCAGCTCCGATGCTTCCACGGAAAAGCTGAAAAGCCTCGGCATTACCGTTTTCGATCTCAACGAAGTGGATCGTCTGGGGATTTACGTTGATGGCGCGGATGAAATCAACGGCCACATGCAGATGATAAAAGGCGGCGGCGCGGCGCTGACCCGTGAAAAGATCATCGCCTCCGTAGCGGACAAGTTTATCTGCATCGCAGACGCCTCCAAGCAGGTCGACATTCTGGGTAATTTCCCGCTGCCGGTCGAAGTGATCCCTATGGCGCGCAGCGCCGTGGCGCGCGCGCTGGTGAAGCTGGGCGGCCGTCCGGAATACCGCCAGGGCGTGGTGACCGATAACGGCAACGTGATCCTCGACGTTCACGGTCTCGAGATCCTCGACGCGATCGCGCTGGAGAATGCGATTAACGGCATCCCGGGCGTCGTAACCGTAGGGCTATTTGCCAACCGTGGCGCGGACGTGGCGCTGATCGGCACGGCTGACGGCGTGAAAACCATCGTAAAATGATCTGACGGGGGGAGCTCTCCCCCCGCTAAAAAAATTTTGAAACGCTAAATTCGGTGACTTGTGTCACGTTTTTCCGCCTCTTTTGCCGATCCTGCCGCGTTCATAAATTTCCACAGCATTTTCCTCTGTCATTTTGCTCTGTATGACTTTTCTTCAGAGTGCCGACGCAAACGTTCATATTGCTGCAATAGTTTTTTTTGATATGTTGGCTGCACGGGATTTCAATCCAGCACAACATCAGTTCAGATAAAAACAGGGTCGGGTAAATGGCAAAGGTATCACTGGAGAAAGACAAGATTAAATTCCTGCTGGTCGAGGGCGTGCACCAGAAAGCGCTCGATAGCCTTCGTGCGGCGGGTTATACCAACATCGAATTTCACAAAGGCGCGCTGGACTCGGAAGAGCTGAAAGCGTCCATCCGTGATGCCCATTTCATTGGCCTGCGATCCCGAACCCAACTGACTGAAGACGTTATTGCCGCGGCGGAAAAGCTGGTGGCGATCGGCTGTTTCTGCATCGGCACCAACCAGGTGGACCTGAATGCTGCCGCAAAACGCGGTATCCCGGTCTTTAACGCCCCGTTCTCCAACACCCGTTCCGTGGCGGAGCTGGTCATTGGCGAGCTGCTGCTGCTGCTGCGCGGCATACCGGAAGCTAACGCCAAAGCACACCGCGGCGTGTGGAACAAGCTGGCGTCCGGCTCCTACGAAGCGCGTGGTAAAAAGCTGGGGATTATCGGTTACGGCCACATTGGTACGCAGCTCGGTATTCTGGCGGAATCTCTCGGTATGCACGTGTTTTTCTACGATATCGAAAGCAAGCTGCCGCTGGGTAACGCGACGCAGGTGCAGCATCTGTCTGACCTGCTGAACATGAGCGACGTGGTCAGCCTGCACGTGCCGGAAAACGCCTCCACCAAAAACATGATGGGCGCGGAAGAGCTGGCGCTGATGAAGCCGGGCTCGCTGCTGATCAACGCCGCGCGCGGCACGGTGGTCGATATTCCTGCGCTGTGCGATGCGCTGAAGCGTAAGCATCTGGCGGGGGCGGCTATCGACGTATTCCCGACGGAGCCTGCCACCAACAGCGATCCGTTCACCTCTCCGCTGTGCGAGTTCGACAACGTGATCCTGACGCCGCACATCGGTGGGTCAACTCAGGAAGCGCAGGAGAATATCGGCCTGGAAGTGGCGGGTAAGCTGAGCAAATACTCCGATAACGGTTCAACGCTCTCTGCGGTGAACTTCCCGGAGGTGTCTCTGCCGCTGCACGGCGGTCGCCGCCTGCTGCACATCCACGAGAACCGTCCGGGCGTGCTGACCGCCATCAACCAGATCTTTGCCGAGCAGGGCGTAAACATTGCCGCACAGTATCTGCAAACCAACTCGCAGATGGGCTACGTGGTAATTGATATTGAAGCGGATGAAGACATCGCGGAAAAAGCGCTGCAGAGCATGAAGACCATTCCGGGAACGATTCGCGCGCGTCTGCTTTATTGATATGTGAGGTTTGATGCCCTCACCCCATCCCTCTCCCACAGGGAGAGGGCGAAAATATCAAAAACGGTAACTGGCGTTACCGTTTTGCTTTTACCTCCACTCCCACAGCTTCGACGGCGTCACCACCGCCGGCAGCGGAATATCCCACTTCTCAACGGGCAAGGCTTCTACAGCCTGGCAGTCATGCGCATAACCCACCGGCTGCAGGCCATACTGCTGCCAGTTTTGCAGCGTTCTGTCATAGAACCCGCCGCCCATGCCTAATCGCTGACCCTGCTCATCAAACGCCACCAGCGGCACGACCAGCACGTCCAGCTCAGCCAGCGGCAGCACGTCGCGCACGTCGAGTCTGGGTTCGGTAATTTTCAGACGATTTACCACCAGCTCGCTGTGCGGATGGTAGTGCAAAAACAGGAGATGGCCTTTGCTGAACGGATGCAGCACCGGCAGGTACACCCGCTTTCCGGCGCGCCAGAGCTGGTCGATAAGCGGTTGGGTATCCAGCTCGCCGTCAAACGAGAGAAACAGCGCGACCGTGTTTGCCATCACTACAGGCGGATAGGCCATCATACGGGCGGCGGCCTGCTGGGCAAAATGCGCTTGCCGATCGGGAGTTAACGCGCGGCGGCGTTGACGAATGAGCTGACGAATGTCCTGGCGTGAAGCAGAAACTTCAGGGAATTGAGTCATGGTAGTCGGTAGAAGAAAAGAGAGGGAATCTCCGAGATGCCGCCGCAGGCTGTAACCCTTGAACCCTTGGTTCAAGGTGAATGTGTCGTCATAGTTTTAAGGCTTCTCGGACGAACCGAGCATGCTCACCAACCATGGAGCGCCACATTCTTGTGGTATGAAATATCGGCTCAGGGGACTGGCCCGCTTGCGAACATCTCAGAGAAATTTTGTCTTCACAGTTACTCTACCATAGTCAACTGCGAAGTGTTATTCAAACTTTGGTCCCGATCTTTCGGGATTGCGACCTTGATCAAGCAATGCCTGTTCTATGGTCTGCTGGAGCATTTTAATGCGCTGCTCCATGCTGGCCGCGTAGTCGCGGGTCTTCGCTTTTTCCTGAGTCAGTTCATAGCTGATGTTCAACGCGGCGATGAAAACCAGCTGCTCAGTATTTGTGACTCTAGTGCGTTCTTTTAGATCTTGCAACCGCTGATTCAAATCGTCCGCAGCCTGATTCAAAGCATCCCTTTGTTCAGGCGGACAATTCACTCGCAGTGAACGGCCAAAAATCTGGAGATCGACGGGTTGTGCAGACATGCCACCTTCCTGCTGATTGACTGCGCTGCCTTCGCTTACTGCCCCGTGGGCTGCGAAGGGGCGACACTATAGCTACCCTGATGTGAAGATACAAGCCCTTTTCTGGTATCACCAGGGTCCAAAGTGGTAGCATATCATGAATATCCTCCCTTTGATGACGAATGCGTATGTCTATACAGAACGAAATGCCTGGTTACAAGGATTTAAGCCAGTTACTGAACCAGCAGGGAGTCGGTTTAACCCCTGCCGAAATGCACGGTCTGATCAGCGGCATACTGTGCGGCGGAAACAGCGACAGTTCATGGCAGCCGCTGATCCACGACCTCACGAACGAAGGGCTGGCGTTTGGCCACGAACTGGCGGAAGCGCTGCGTAAAATGCACGCCGCAACCAGCGACTCCCTGGAAGACGATGGCTTTCTTTTTCAGCTTTATCTGCCTGAAGGCGATGACGTCAGCGTGTTCGATCGCGCCGATGCGCTCGCGGGCTGGGTAAACCACTATCTGCTTGGCCTCGGCGTAACCCAGCCTAAACTTGATAAAGTGACCGGCGAAGCGGGTGAGGCGATTGACGATCTGCGTAATATCGCCCAGCTCGGCTACGACGAGGACGAAGATCAGGAAGAGCTGGAGATGTCTCTCGAAGAGATCATCGAGTATGTTCGCGTGGCGTCTCTGCTGTGCCACGACAACTTTACGCGCTCGCAGCCGACCGCGCCGGAAGTTCGCAAGCCAACATTACATTAAGAACAATAACGCACAGGAGGGTGTCATGGTTATCTCCAGTCAAGAATATTCTCGCCGTCGTCAGGCGCTGCTGGCCACAATGCAGCCGGGAAGCGCTGCCCTGATTTTTGCCGCGCCGGAAGTGACGCGAAGCGCGGACAGCGAATACCCCTATCGCCAGAGCAGCGATTTCTGGTACTTCACGGGTTTCAACGAGCCGGAAGCGGTACTGGTGCTGATTAAGAGCAATGACACCCATAACCACAGCGTGATTTTTAACCGCGTCCGCGATTTAACGGCTGAAATCTGGTTTGGTCGTCGCCTGGGGCAAGAGGCGGCACCGGAAAAGCTGGGCGTTGACCGCGCGCTGGCCTTCAGTGAAATCAACCAGCAGCTCTATCAGCTGCTCAACGGGCTCGACGTGCTCTACCACGCTCAGGGCGAATATGCCTATGCGGATGAGATTGTTTTCACCGCGCTGGACAAGCTGCGTAAAGGCTCGAGGCAGAATCTCTCGGCGCCCGCTACGCTCATCGACTGGCGTCCGGTGGTGCACGAGATGCGCCTGTTCAAGTCAGAAGAAGAACTTAACGTGATGCGCCGCGCGGGCGAAATCAGCGCGCTGGCGCATACCCGGGCCATGGAAAAGTGCCGTCCCGGCATGTTCGAGTACCAGCTTGAAGGCGAAATTCACCATGAATTTAACCGCCACGGCGCGCGCTTCCCGTCCTACAACACCATCGTTGGCGGCGGGGAAAACGGCTGCATCCTGCACTACACCGAAAACGAAAGTGAGCTGCGCGACGGCGATCTGGTGCTGATTGACGCCGGCTGCGAATATCAGGGTTATGCAGGGGACATCACCCGCACCTTCCCGGTAAACGGCAAATTCACCCCCGCGCAGCGCGAAATCTATGACATCGTGCTGGAGTCTCTGGAGACCGCGCTGACGCTGTTCCGTCCGGGCACCTCTATCCAGGACGTCACGGGTGAGGTGGTGCGCATCATGATTACCGGGCTGGTTAAGCTCGGCATTCTGCAAGGCGATGTGGATGCCCTCATCGCTGAAAACGCCCATCGCCCGTACTTTATGCACGGCCTGAGCCACTGGCTGGGGCTGGACGTGCATGACGTGGGTGCATACGGTCAGGACCGTTCGCGCCTGCTGGAGCCTGGCATGGTGCTGACCGTCGAGCCGGGGCTGTACATCGCGCCGGATGCCGACGTGCCGGAACCGTATCGCGGGATTGGCATTCGTATCGAAGACGACATCGTCATCACCGAAACCGGTAACGAAAACCTGACCGCGACCGTTGTAAAAAAAGCCGAGGAGATCGAGGCGCTGATGGCGGCGGCACGCGTATGAGCGTGATCATCGTTGGCGGAGGCATGACCGGCGCTACCCTGGCGCTGGCCATTTCGCACTTAACCAAAGGCCAGCTTCCGGTGCATCTCGTCGAGGCGGTTGCGCCGCAGGCGAGCGACCATCCTGGTTTCGATGCTCGCGCCATCGCGCTGGCGCAGGGAACCTGCCAGCAGCTGTCGCGCATCGGGATCTGGCAGGCGATAGCGGATTGCGCAACGGCGATCCGCACCGTTCACGTCAGCGATCGCGGTCATGCCGGGTTCGTGACGCTGGACGCGCACGACTACCGGATAGCGGCGCTGGGGCAGGTCGTGGAGCTGCATGACGTGGGGCTGAGGCTGTTCCGTCTGTTACAGGACGCGCCAGGCGTTACGCTGCACTGTCCGGCGCGCGTTGCCGGATTTAGCCGCCGTGACGAGGCCGTCAGCGTGACGCTGGACAACGGTACCACGCTTGAGGGGCAGCTGCTGGTGGCGGCGGATGGCTCACGCTCTGCGCTCGCCACGCAGTGCGGCGTTGAATGGCACACTCAGCCTTATGGCCAGGTGGCGGTCATCGCTAACGTCTCTACGGCGGGCGCGCATAACGGCAGGGCATTTGAGCGCTTTACGCAGCACGGCCCGCTGGCCATGCTGCCGATGTCGAACGGACGCTGTTCGCTGGTGTGGTGCCATGCTCAGGATAAGGCCGATGAGGTGCTCTCCTGGTCCGACGAACGTTTTTGTGCCGAGCTGCAAAAAGCCTTTGGCTGGCGGCTTGGGCGTATCACCCACGCGGGCAAGCGGGTGGTTTATCCGCTTTCGCTGACGACCGCATCGCAGACGGTTTCCCATCGCGTCGCCCTTGTCGGCAATGCCGCGCAGACGCTGCACCCCATCGCCGGGCAAGGCTTCAACCTTGGCCTGCGCGACGTAATGAGCCTGGCTGAGCTGCTGGCGCAGGCGTGGGGCGAACAGCGGGATTGTGGCGCATACTCAGTGCTGAGCCATTACCAGAAACGACGTGAGGGGGACAGAGCGGCGACCGTTAGCGTCACCGATGGCCTGGTCCACCTGTTTGCCAATCGCTGGGCGCCGTTAGTTGCGGGTCGCAACCTCGGGCTGATGGCGATGGAACTGTTCATTCCGGCACGTGACGTGCTGGCGCAGCGGACCCTGGGTTGGGTCGCGCGTTAAGGAGTAATCATCGTGCAAAATGTTGATGTCGCCATTGTTGGCGGCGGAATGGTAGGACTGGCGCTGGCCTGTGGCTTACAGGGCAGCGGCCTGCGCGTGGCCGTGCTTGAGCAAAAAGCGCCGCAGCCCGTGGCGCAGGATGCACCGCCGGAGCTGCGCGTCTCGGCGATCAATGCGGCCAGCGAAAAGTTACTGACGCACCTCGGCGTCTGGTCTGAGATCGTGGCGCAGCGCGCCAGCTGCTATCACGGCATGGAAGTGTGGGACAAAGACAGCTTTGGCCGCATCGCGTTTGACGATGAAAGCATGGGCTATAGCCACCTTGGGCACATCGTCGAGAACGCGGTGATCCACCACGCGCTGTGGCGCAAAGCGCAGCAGTGCAGCGACGTCACCCTTATCGCTCCCGCCACGCTTCAGCAGGTGGCATGGGGCGAAAACGACGCGTTTCTGACGCTGGAAAGCGGCGACATGCTGACCGCGCGTCTGGTGGTGGGGGCCGACGGCGCAAATTCCTGGCTGCGTAACAAAGCGGATATTCCGCTGACCTTCTGGGATTACCGCCATCACGCGATGGTTGCCACGATCCGCACCGAAGAGCCGCACGGCGGCATCGCGCGCCAGATTTTCCACAACGACGGTATTCTGGCCTTCCTGCCGCTTGCCGATCCGCATCTGTGCTCCATCGTCTGGTCTCTGGTGCCGGAAAAAGCGCAGCAGATGCAGGAGGCGACGCCGGAGGCGTTCAGCCAGGCGCTGTGCGTGGCCTTTGATAACCGTCTGGGCCTGTGCACGCTTGAAAGCGAGCGTCAGGTGTTCCCGTTAACCGGCCGCTACGCGCGTCAGTTTGCGGCGCACCGTCTGGCCCTGGTGGGCGATGCGGCGCATACCATTCACCCGCTGGCCGGGCAGGGGGTTAACCTCGGCTTCATGGACGCGGCTGAGCTGGTTGACGAGCTGCGTCGTCTGCATCGTGAAGGTAAAGACATTGGTCAGCATCTTTATCTGCGCCGCTACGAGCGCAGCCGCAAGCACAGCGCGGCGATGATGCTGGCGGGCATGCAGGGCTTCCGCGAGCTGTTTGCCGGCGCGAACCCGGCGAAAAAACTGCTGCGCGATATCGGTCTGAAACTTGCTGATACCCTTCCGGGCGTCAAGCCACAGCTTCTTCGTCAGGCAATGGGCCTTAACGATCTGCCCGACTGGCTACGATAGTATTGACCCCCGTCACACTTTATTTTCCCGGCCTCCGCGCCGGGTGAATATCCTCGTTTGAAATAATCTAATTTCACCTCATTTTTCGCATTAGAAAATCTAATCTTACTATTTTTATGTTACGGAAATTCTGGCCGTTTTTCCGCACGAAATATCACCATCTGCTAAATCCTGTAAGAAGAATGTTAATTTTATGCGGGTTTAGTCGCATTTTGCCAGTCGATAACTCTGTAGGCTTTCCTGCGTTTTTTGGTCATAAGCTAATGTGATGACCCGCTTTACCTTATGGTTAACCGCCGGTTTCGGTGGTAAGTTCAGGTAAAAGAGAACGTTTGCGTCGGCTCCGGATGGCGAGGCCGACACCGGGTTTCACGGTGAATTTTTCAACGAGGAAAAGATGGCTCAACAGACTCCTTTGTACGAACAGCACGTGTTATGCGGCGCCCGCATGGTGGACTTCCACGGCTGGATGATGCCGCTGCACTACGGCTCGCAAATTGATGAGCATCACGCGGTGCGCACCGATGCCGGTATGTTCGACGTGTCCCACATGACGATTGTCGACCTGCGCGGAAGCCGCACCCGGGAGTTTTTGCGTTATCTGCTGGCAAACGATGTCGCCAAACTGAAGACGCCGGGCAAAGCGCTTTATACCGGCATGCTCAATGCCTCGGGCGGCGTGATTGATGACCTCATCGTCTATTACTTCACAGAAGATTTCTTCCGCCTCGTTGTCAACTCCGCCACCCGCGAAAAAGACCTCTCCTGGATCGCCCAACACGCTGAACCTTACGCCATCGACATCACCGTACGTGATGACCTGTCGCTGATTGCCGTGCAGGGGCCGAACGCCCAGGCGAAAGCCGCCTCCCTGTTTAACGACGAGCAGCGTAAGGCCACCGAAGGCATGAAGCCGTTCTTCGGCGTGCAGGCGGGCGTTCTGTTTATTGCCACCACCGGGTACACCGGTGAAGCGGGCTATGAAATTGCCATGCCAAATGAAAAAGCCGCTGATTTCTGGCGCGCGCTGGTGGAGGCGGGCGTCAAGCCTGCGGGCCTGGGGGCGCGCGATACGCTGCGTCTGGAAGCCGGTATGAACCTCTACGGTCAGGAGATGGACGAGGGCGTCTCTCCGCTGGCGGCCAACATGGGCTGGACCATCGCGTGGGAGCCGGCTGACCGTGACTTTATTGGCCGGGAAGCGCTGGAGATGCAGCGTGAAAAGGGCACTGAACAGCTGGTTGGCCTGGTGATGAAGGAAAAAGGCGTGCTGCGCGGCGAACTGCCGGTGCGCTTCACCGATGCCGACGGTAACCATCGTGAAGGCACGATCACCAGCGGAACCTTCTCCCCGACGCTCGGCTACAGTATTGCCCTGGCACGCGTGCCGGCGGGTATTGGTGAAACGGCGGTGGTGCAGATCCGCAACCGTGAAATGCCGGTCAACGTGACCAAACCGATTTTTGTTCGCGCCGGTAAGCCGGTCGCCTAACTATTTTTATCAGGAGAACTTCAATGAGCAATGTGCCAGCAGAACTGAAATACAGCAAAGAACACGAGTGGCTGCGCAAAGAGGCGGACGGCACCTACACCGTTGGGATCACCGAGCACGCGCAGGAGCTGCTGGGCGATATGGTGTTTGTTGACCTGCCGGAAGTGGGCGCAACCGTGAGCGCAGGCGACGACTGCGCGGTGGCTGAGTCCGTTAAAGCGGCATCTGATATCTATGCTCCCGTCAGCGGTGAAATTGTTGCCGTAAACGACGCGCTGAGCGACTCCCCGGAGCTGGTGAACAGCGAGCCGTATGAAGGCGGCTGGATCTTTAAGATCAAAGCCAGCGACGAAGCGCAGGTTGCCGCGCTGCTGGATGCGACCGCGTACGAAGCCCTGTTAGAAGACGAGTAAGCCATTATCCCTCTCCCTTCGGGAGAGGGCAGGGGTGAGGGTGCCCATCTTCCTCTCACCCTAACCCTCTCCCAAAGGGAGAGGGAACTTAAATTCACTGCACGTTTCAGGAACCATCGCTCATGACACAGACTTTAAGCCAGCTTGAAAACCGTGGCGCCTTCATTGAACGTCACATTGGGCCGGATGCTCAGCAACAGCAGGAGATGCTGAAGACAGTTGGCGCGGATTCATTAAACGCACTGATCGGCCAGATCGTGCCAAAAGACATCCAGCTTGCCACGCCGCCGCAGGTGGGCGAGTCCACCACGGAGTTCGCCGCGCTGGCGGAGCTGAAGGCCATTGCCGGCCTTAACAAGCGCTATAAGTCTTATATTGGCATGGGCTACACCAACGTGCAGTTACCGCCGGTGATCCTGCGTAACATGCTGGAAAATCCGGGCTGGTACACCGCTTATACCCCGTATCAGCCAGAAGTGTCCCAGGGCCGCCTGGAGGCGCTGCTGAACTTCCAGCAGGTGACGCTGGATCTGACCGGTATGGATATCGCCTCTGCCTCTCTGCTGGATGAAGCGACCGCCGCCGCCGAAGCGATGGCGATGGCGAAGCGCGTGAGCAAGCTGAAAAACGCCAACCGCTTCTTCGTGGCGGCGGACGTGCATCCGCAAACGCTGGACGTGGTGCGTACCCGTGCGGAAACCTTCGGTTTTGACGTGATCGTCGACGACGCTGACAAAGTGCTGGATCACCAGGACGTTTTCGGCGTGCTGTTACAGCAGGTGGGCACGACCGGTGAAGTGCATGACTACAGCGCGCTGATTGCTGAGCTCAAATCCCGCAAGGTGGTGGTGAGCGTCGCCGCTGACTTTATGGCGCTGGTGCTGCTGACGGCACCGGGCAAGCAAGGGGCGGATATCGTCTTCGGCTCTGCGCAGCGCTTCGGCGTGCCGATGGGCTACGGCGGCCCGCACGCGGCCTTCTTTGGCGCAAAAGATGAATTTAAACGCTCCATGCCGGGGCGCATTATCGGCGTATCGAAAGATGCCGCCGGCAACACCGCGCTGCGCATGGCGATGCAGACCCGCGAGCAGCATATCCGCCGCGAGAAAGCGAACTCCAATATCTGTACCTCGCAGGTGCTGCTGGCAAACATCGCCAGCCTGTACGCGGTGTTCCACGGTCCGGCCGGGCTGAAACGCATTGCCGGCCGCATCCACCGTCTGGCCGATATTCTGGCCTGCGGCCTGAAGCAGAAAGGCCTTAAGCTGCGTCATGAGCACTACTTCGACACCCTTTGCGTTGACGTGGCGGACAAGGCGGCCGTGCTGGCGCGCGCTGATGCAGCGCGAATCAACCTGCGCAGCGACATCCATCATGCGGTGGGGATCACCCTTGATGAATCCACGACTCGCGACGATATCGCGACGCTGTTTGACGTACTGCTGGGTGATGCGCACGGTCTGGACGTTGACGCGCTGGACAAAGAGGTGGCGCACGACAGCCGCTCCATTCAGGGGAGCATGCTGCGTGTTGACGCGATCCTGACCCACCCGGTGTTCAACCGCTACCACAGCGAAACCGAGATGATGCGCTATATGCACTCTCTGGAGCGCAAGGATCTGGCGCTGAACCAGGCGATGATCCCGCTGGGATCCTGCACCATGAAGCTGAACGCCGCGGCGGAGATGATCCCCATTACCTGGCCTGAATTCTCCGAGCTGCACCCGTTCTGCCCGGCCGAGCAGGCGGAAGGTTATCACATGATGATCAACCAGCTGTCCGACTGGCTGGTGAAGCTGACCGGTTACGACGCCCTCTGCATGCAGCCGAACTCCGGCGCGCAGGGTGAATATGCGGGCCTGCTGGCGATCCGTCACTATCACGAAAGCCGCAACGAGGGCCACCGCGATATCTGCCTGATCCCAAGCTCCGCCCACGGCACCAACCCGGCCTCTGCGCAGATGGCGGGAATGGAAGTGGTGGTCGTGGCCTGCGATAAAAACGGCAACATCGATCTCGCCGACCTGCGCGCGAAAGCGGAACAGGCGGGTGAGAAGCTCTCCTGCATCATGGTTACCTACCCGTCCACCCACGGCGTGTACGAAGAGACCATCCGTGAAGTGTGCGAAGTAGTGCATCAGTTCGGCGGCCAGGTTTACCTCGACGGCGCGAACATGAACGCCCAGGTGGGCATCACCTCGCCGGGCTTTATCGGCGCGGACGTGTCGCACCTGAACCTGCATAAAACGTTCTGTATTCCGCACGGCGGCGGCGGCCCGGGTATGGGGCCAATCGGCGTGAAAGCGCACCTGGCTCCGTTTGTGCCGGGCCACAGCGTGGTGCAGATCGAAGGCATGCTGACTCGTCAGGGCGCGGTCTCTGCGGCACCGTTCGGCAGCGCCTCTATTCTGCCAATCAGCTGGATGTACATCCGCATGATGGGCGCGGAAGGGCTGAAGCAGGCCAGCCAGGTGGCGATCCTCAACGCCAACTACATCGCAACGCGTCTGAAGGACGCTTATCCGGTGCTCTACACCGGCCGCGACGGTCGCGTGGCGCACGAATGTATCCTTGATATTCGTCCTCTGAAAGAAGAGACGGGCATCAGCGAGCTGGATATTGCCAAGCGTCTCATCGACTACGGCTTCCACGCGCCAACCATGTCCTTCCCGGTTGCGGGTACGCTGATGGTTGAGCCGACCGAGTCTGAAAGCAAGGTGGAGCTGGACCGCTTCATCGACGCGATGCTGGCGATCCGCAGCGAAATCGACCGCGTGAAGGGCGGGGAGTGGACGCTGGAAGATAACCCGCTGGTTAACGCGCCGCATACCCAGAACGAACTGGTGGCAGAGTGGAGCCACGGCTACACCCGCGAGCTGGCCGTCTTCCCGGCGGGCGTGGCAAACAAATACTGGCCGACCGTGAAGCGTCTTGATGACGTGTACGGCGACCGTAACCTGTTCTGCTCCTGCGTGCCGATGAGCGAATACCAGTAACCGGAATGGTGTAATACTCCAGGCCGGGCAAGGCGATGCCGCCGCCCGGCTTTTTTATTGGGAGAAGAGAATGGCAATTGCACTGGTCACCGGCGCCAGCCGGGGCATTGGTAAAGCCACCGCGCTACAGCTGGCGCGCGAAGGCTACACCGTCGCGGTGAATTTTCACCACAACATCAGGGCCGCGAATGAGGTGATTAATCACATCGTGGAGGCGGGCGGAAAGGCCTTTTCCGTGCGCGCGGACATCAGCGACGAAGCGCAGGTGATGGCGATGTTCGACAGCATCGACCGCGAAGGTGAGCCGCTTGTCGCGCTGGTGAATAACGCCGGGATTTTGTTTGAACAGTCCACCGTTGAAAACCTCACCGCTGAACGTATTAACCGCGTGCTGGCCACTAACGTCACCGGCTATTTTCTCTGCTGTCGCGAGGCGGTAAAGCGCATGTCGCATAAGCACGGCGGCCAGGGAGGGGCGATTGTGAACGTCTCGTCGGCGGCGTCCAGGCTGGGCGCGCCGGGTGAATATGTGGATTATGCCGCCTCCAAGGGGGCGGTAGACTCTCTGACGACCGGCCTGGCGCTGGAGGTGGCGGCGCAGGGCATTCGCGTTAACTGCGTGCGGCCTGGCCTGATTTACACCGATATTCACGCCTCCGGCGGCGAGCCGGGGCGTGTGGATCGGGTGAAGTCACTGCTGCCCATGCAGCGCGGCGGTCAGCCGGAGGAGGTCGCCCAGGCCATCGTCTGGCTGCTGAGCGACAGCGCCTCCTATGTCACCGGCAGCTTCCTCGAGCTGGCTGGCGGCAAATAAGGCTACGACGCCAGCCACAGCCGCAGGCGCATTCCCCAGCCGCTGGTCCAGCCGGTGGTGATTGACTTCACCTCACCGTGAGAAATCGTCACCAGCGTGGGCGTTACCTGAACGTCCCACTGGCGCGCCAGTTCCCCGCTGGCGTCGTTAACCGTGGGCATCGTCAGCTTCTTCTTCCTCAGCCACCGTTCGAGCGTAGCGTTATCGCCCGAGCGCAGTGCAACCGACATCACGTTGCCCCCGTCTGCGGCAAGCGCCGCTACCGACGGCGTGGTGTAGCGGCAGACGCCGCACCACGTCGCCCAGACGTAAACCAGCAGCGGGCGCTCCTCGCTCATGGCGATAAGATCGACAGGCTGACCGTCGAGGGTTTGCAGCGTGGTTGACGCGAAATTCTGCGGCAGCGCGGGCTGGCGGAAATAGTCCACCGCCAGGCTCACGGCTACGCCAATCAGCAACCACATCGCCAGCTCGCGCACCAGGCGCGGGAATTTACCCGCCACGGGCTTTTGCCAGCTGTTCTTTGACCAGCCCCTCCAGATCGTCATAAGGAATGGCGCCCGCGACCATCTGGTCACCGATGATGGTTGCCGGGGTGCCCTGAATATTCAGCACCTGAGACAGGATCAGGTTCATCTTTAAGCTGTCCATGGTTTTATCATCCGTTTTAATGCCGTCCGTTCCGGTTTTATCCCGCGCGGCGGCGATGCTGGCGTCATCGTGGTAGCCTTTTTTCATCATCAGCCGCTGGTGCAGCGCCCAGAATTTATCCGGCGCCTGCTGCCACGTCGAAAGCGCGGCTTTAGCGGCATTCACCGAGCTTTGCCCCTTGAACGGCAGCAGTTTGATGATGAGCTGCACGTCGGGATTCTCGTGCACGATTTTCTCCAGCATCGGGTCGAACTGCTTGCAGTAAGGGCAGTTGTAGTCCGTGAAGGAGACGATGGTGAGCTTCGGCGATGTCGCGCCCGTTCGCGGGCTGGCCGGATCGCTGAACAGCAGCGCTGCCAGCTGGTCATCGGAAGAACCCTCTGCCGGCGCGGCAAAACTGAACGTCGATAAAGAGAGCAGCAGTAAGGCGATGAATGTGCGCATGTTATTTTCCTTTCGCATCGGACAGGGTGGTAAGCACCGCTTCGCGGCTTAACAGCGGAGGCAGCACGTGGCCCTGCGGCAGCCCTGGTCCGTAAATCTGGTTAAACGGCACGGCGGCGCTGCCGCGCGTGGTTAAGAACTGGCTGATGGTGTCGGAGGGGCGGCTCCAGTCGCCGCGCAGGGCGACAACGTCCGGGGCGGATAGCGCATCCTGCACGTCGTCGCGCAGCAGCACGTTGTATTTATTGGCTTTACAGGTCACGCACCAGTCGGCGGTGACGTCAATAAATACCCGCTTATTCTCCGCCAGCGCGCGGGCTATGGCCTGCTCGCTGAGCGGCTGCCAGTTAATACGATCGCGGCGGGAACCCTCGCTGCCGGAGCCGGAAACAAACGCGACCGCTCCGGCCACCGCGATGGCGAATGCCCCGGCGCGCAGGGCCGTTTGCCAGCGGTAGCGCCAGGCGGTGACCAGCAGCAGAGCGAGGATCAGGAGTACGCCCAGCGTGATAACGGGCACGGTGCCAATGTGCACCGTCAGCAGGCTCAGCAGCCACAGCGATGAGCCAAGCATCATCAGGCCGAGCGCCATTCGCACGACGTTCATCCAGCGTCCCGGTCGCGGCAGCTTCCGGGCCAGCCCCGGCCAGGCGGCAACCAGCAGCCACGGCAGGCTCATGCCGATCCCCATTGCCAGGAAGATCCCCCACAGCAGGGGAAGCGGCGCCGCCAGCGCGACCGATACCGCAGTGCCGAGGAACGGTGCGGTGCAGGGCGTCGCCAGCAGCGTAGCGAACGCGCCTTGCCAGAAATGGCCAGCCAGGCCGTTCCCGCCGCGCGTGGCGAGGAACGTGCTGGTGCCGGAAGGGAGACGAATTTCAAATAATCCCAGCAGGCTGGCGCTGAATAGCACCATCACCAGCGCCATTGCGGCAATGAACCACGGGTTCTGGAACTGGATCCCCCAGCCAAGCGCCTGATTGCCCAGCCGTAATACCGTCATCATCAGCGCCAGCGCGAGGAACGAGATAACGATCCCGGCGACTGAGGCAAGAAACTGGCGGCGCACCTGAACGCGGGCCTGCTGCTCGGTTTGCATCAGCGTGCCCAGCTTCATGGCCAGCACGGGCAATACGCAGGGCATGACGTTGAGGATCAGACCGCCGGCCAGCGCCATCAGCAGCACCCAGCCCAGCGAGAACGCCGGCGCGGCGTTGCCCGGCTGAATGCTCAGGCTGGACTCCTGCGCCTGCCCGCTATCGGCGAGAACCAGCGACAGGGTTTTGCCGCTGAGGCTGGGCGCGTCCTCGCCCCAGCTATCCGTCACGGGCACGGTGGCCACCAGCGAATGACCGCGCACGGCGAGGGTGGGCTTGCCGAAATCCACATCGTCCATGCCGTCGATAAACAGCGACGGCTCCTGCCAGCCTGCGTCACGTTGTGCCGTTACGGTCAGTTTGCCGGGGGCGTAGCTGGCGCTGAGCGCTGACGTCAACCCGCCGCTGAGCGGAAGGGTGCCCATTGCCCGGCTGAAGTCGTAATCAAAACCGGCTCCTGCGGGCGCGGTCATGTCCAGCGAAAACGGGTAGTCAGTCAGAATGCAGACGTTGCTACAGGTAGATAGCGTCAGCACGCCGCTTAAGGTTTGGGGGATCTCGCCGCGCAGGGTGATGGGAAAGCTCACGTCGCCGTGATAGCCCTGCGTGGTTATACCCGCCACGTCGAAACGCTGCGGGGTGGGCCAGCGCCAGGCTGCGTCCACAGGCTGATGCCAGGCGATCGCGGGTGCGACGCCGCCTTCTCCCGGCGAGCGCCAGTAGGTCTTCCAGCCTTTTTGCAGGGCGACGTCCAGCAGCAGGCGGGTTTCGCCAGCGCTTTCGGATTGCGCACGCAGCCTGACGCTGGCGTGCTGATTATCGGCGGCGCGCAGCCAGCCGCTGTCGGCGGCCTGGCTGAGGGGCAGCCATAGCCAGAGCAGGCAGACCAGCAGTCGCCTGAATACAGTAAACATAAATTATCTCCGTAAATGATGAATTAACCTGAAATGACAGGCCGATCCTCACTCACGGAAGACGCATAATCGCAGATGCACCCGTAATCGGGGCGGGGAAATAACGCGGGGAGGCCACAGCCGCTCGCGGCGCGGCGGGTTCGCTGCCAGCAACGCCAGCAGCAGGGTAACGGCAAACAGGGCACCTTCAAACAGGATTGGCGGGACCGCCATCAGCGACTTGGCGCTGAGCTCACACGGCGTAACCGGCGCGTCGGCGCTCTCCTGGCCCTGCTGAACAGTCTGAGCTGAGGCGGTGACATTCATGACGAGCGCGTGCATCCCGGCCATCCGCTGGGCGGTGCATATCAGCACTACCAGACAGGCCAGGGCTACCAGCAGGATAGCGTTGCGTTGTCGCTTGATCATGTTCGCCTCTAATATTCAGGACGCCTATATTATCGGGCGAACATATTTTGGCAACGCTAAAGCTGTAAAGAAGTGTCTGGATGATAAGCGGTTTGCCCTCTCCGCTGGCAGAGAGGGCGAGCCGTTACAGCGTTTCGCCGTTGCTGGCAATCACGGTTTTGTACCACTCAAAGCTTTTCTTACGGGAGCGGGACATGTCGCCGGTGCCGTCGTCGTGCTTGTTAACGTAGATAAAGCCGTAGCGCTTGCTGTACTGGCCGGTGGTGAAGGAGACGCAGTCAATGCAGCCCCACGGGGTATAGCCCATCAGATCCACGCCGTCCCAGGTCACGGCCTTCATCATCTCTTCCACGTGGGCGCGCAGGTAGTCGATGCGGTAGTCATCGTTGATGCTGCCGTCCTCTTCCACGTTGTCGTAGGCACCGAAACCATTTTCGACGATAAACAGCGGCTTCTGGTAACGCTCGTACAGCTCGCACAGCGAATAGCGCAGGCCCACCGGGTCAATCTGCCAGCCCCAGTCGGACGCCTTCACGTGCGGATTCGGCACGCTGCCTTCGAAGCCGGAAATGGCGTCACCGGTGCCGCCTTCCGCTTTCACCGCGTTGGTCATGTAGTAGCTGAAACCTAAGTAGTCGCAAGTGCCTTCACGCAGGATCTGTTCATCTCCCGCTTCCATCCTGATGGAGAACCCACGGCGCTCCCACTCGTTCAGCACGTAAGACGGGTAGTAGCCGCGCAGCTGCACGTCGGTAAAGACGTAGCGCTCGCGCATGGATTCCTGAGCAAACATGACGTCTTCTGGCTTGCAGGAGTAAGGATAGAGCGCCACCATCGCCAGCATGCAGCCAACCTTCATCTCCGGGTTGATGCGGCGTGCGGCCTTCACCGCCAGCGCGCTGGCCACGAACTGGTGGTGCAGCACCTGGTACATGGTCTCTTCGGGGTTGTCGTGTTCGGTATACACCACGCCGGAGCAGCAGTAGCCGAACAGCGGCGCGCGCCAGTTGCGCTGGTTATTGATTTCGTTGAAGGTCATCCAGTATTTGACCTTATTTTTGTAGCGCTCAAACACCACTTCCGAGAAGCGCACGAAGAAATCGACCACCTTACGGTTGGTCCATCCGCCGTATTCCTGAACGAGATGCAGCGGCATTTCAAAATGGGAGAGGGTGATCACCGGCTCGATGTTGTACTTCAGCAGTTCATCGAACATGTCGTCGTAAAACTTCAGCCCCTCTTCGTTTGGCTGAGCTTCATCTCCTTTCGGGAAGATGCGCGTCCAGGCAATGGAGGTACGGAAGCATTTGAAGCCCATCTCGGCAAACAGCTTAATGTCTTCTTTGTAATGGCCGTAAAAGTCCACGGCCTCGTGGTTCGGGTAATATTTGCCTTCAATCACGTCCTGAGTGATTTCACGCGGGACGCCGTGGGCCCCGCCGGTGAGCACGTCGCAGATGCTTGGCCCTTTGCCGCCTTTATTCCAGCCGCCTTCAACCTGGTGCGCCGCCACCGCGCCGCCCCATAAAAAATCTTTTGGTAAGGTCAGTTTTTTCATCTTTGCTATTCTCAATTAAGGACTTATTGATTTCGAGTCTAGCAAAGCGGAATTAAATGTCACGATATAACAATTCGCGCAAATTGTAATTTGTCACATCAAAAAAACAGGGTGTTTTATTCCGTTAATTTCTTCGCCAGTTTCCGCCCTAATGATTCCAGAATATAGATGACGGGAATTTGCGTGGTGATATCGTAGACGCCGCCAATTCGCGTTTGCGGCACGTGCCAGGAGAGATTAAAGTCTGCCAGCTTCGCGAGACGGGAGTGTTCGTGGCTGGTAATGGAGAGCACCTTGCAGCGGTGAAGGCTGAACTGGCTGGCAAAGCGCAGGATCTCCTCGGTTTCACCGGAGACGGAGAGCACAATCGCCAGCGCATTTTTAGCCATGTCGTTGGTGACCGGGAAATAAGGGTCGTCGATATGGTTGCTGAATTTCCCGATATTAGAAAAGAAACGTGCGCCATATTTTGCCAGCGAGCCGGATGTGCCCGCGCCGACAATGATAATTCGCTCAGATGATAAGATAATATCAACAGCCTCATCTAACAGGGCATCGAACTCTTCGTTATTCACGCTTTTAAAGAAACTGATAATTTCGCTGGCGCCAAAATTCGCCTGCTGCGGCTCGTTCTGCTCCAGATAGAGCTTAAAGCGCACCCGAAATTCCGAATAGCCTTCGCAGTTGAGCTTACGACAGAAGCGCAGGACGGTAGTGGTGGAGACGCCAGCCGCATCCGCCAGCTCACGGATGGTCATGTACATCACCTTGTCGCGGTTCTTAATGACGTAGTTGTAGACCAGCATTTCCAGGTTGTTGAGGCTGGCAATGGCGGAATGGGAGAAGATGCTCACAATGGCTACACTCGCTGTCGGACACTATTGATCAATCATACCATGCCCCCTTAAGCGGGAAGATGGTTTTATCTCCTTGATTACGCTGATATTAATAAAAATATATACATCTGTGCGGCGGATTCTGTTTTTATGTCTATGATTTATAGCGGTAAATTATTAACGCGTATTTATTTTAGCTAACAGGTGTTCACTGGAATCATTCTCAGTTAGCATAGACTGGCGATGAATAATCATCTTTAGTTTTCCCGGAGTTAAGTATGGTGAGCAAACCATTAATCGCACAGGGATATTCACTGGCTGAGGAAGTAGCCAACAGTATTAGCCACGGCATTGGCCTGGTTTTTGGGATTGTCGGCCTGGTGCTGCTGCTGGTACAGGCAGCGGACACCAACGCCAGCGCGATGGCGATCGCCAGCTACAGCCTGTATGGCGGGAGTATGATCCTGCTTTTCCTGGCCTCGACGCTGTATCACGCTATTCCGCATCAACGGGCGAAGACATGGCTCAAAAAATTTGACCACTGCGCTATCTATCTTCTTATTGCAGGGACCTACACGCCGTTTTTGCTGGTGGGGTTAAACTCACCGCTGTCGCGTGGCCTGATGATTGTGATCTGGAGCCTGGCGCTGCTGGGGATCCTGTTTAAGCTGACCATCGCCCACCGGTTTAAGGTGCTGTCGCTGGTCACCTATCTGACGATGGGCTGGCTGTCGCTGATTGTGGTGTATCAGTTGGCTATTAAGCTTGCGGTGGGAGGGGTAACCCTTCTGGCGGTGGGCGGCGTGGTCTACTCGCTGGGCGTCATTTTCTACGTCTGCAAGCGCATCCCTTACAATCATGCCATCTGGCACGGCTTTGTATTGGGGGGCAGCGTGTGCCACTTCCTGGCCATTTATCTGTATGTGGGGCAGGTGTAGTTTTTGGCAAGGTGTGGTCTGATGCCCTGAACCCGGCCCTCTCCCACCGGGAGAGGGGGGATTCCAGAACCGCAGGCCGGGTAGGGCGAAGCCGCCACCCGGCATAAATGCTTAATCTTCCAGTGAATACGGCAGCGGCTGGATGCTCAGCGTGTTCGCATCATCCCGCACGCGGAACACGGTGTCGGGCTCCATATCATTATTCATAACAACCTGAACCAGCAGGCGCCCGTCGTCCAGCTGCACGGCGGCTAGCACGGTGCCGGTACGGCGCCAGTTTTCGCCCATTTTCATTTCGAGATCTTCGCCCGCTTCCGGCACGCGGCTGGCGTGTCCCGCCAGGGTCCACAGGGCGCGTTTGTTCGCTCCGCGGAATTTCGCACGCGCCACCATTTCCTGACCGGTGTAGCAGCCTTTCTTAAAGCTGATGCCGCCCAGCGCCTGAATGTTGGTTGCCTGCGGAATAAACTGTGCGCTGTTTGCCGCGTCAATCACCGGCAGACCCGCTTCGATGTTCAGCGCCAGCCACTGCTGGCTGTTGTTGAGCTGTGCTTCGCCGCGCAGGGCGTCGGTGATGCGTTCTGCGGTAGCCACGTCCGTTACCAGCAGGAAGCGCTCCGCCGGGTGTTCGAACCACAAAATGGAAGTTGCCCCTTCGCTAACCAGCTGTTTTTGTGCATCCGGCAGCTCGGCAAACAGGTTTTTCAGCGCTGCGCGCGCCTGGAAGCCCGCGACGCCCAGCAGAACGTGTTCATCGTCCGGCTCGATGCTGACCTTAGAAAAGACGGCGTATTTTTTCAGCTCCTTAAGCTGAGCGTCACGCAGGCTCCGGCGCTCAATAAAGGCGAACCCGTCCTGGCGGCGGAACAGACGCAGGTTGCTCCACATTTTGCCTTTTGGATCGCAGTGTGCGGCAAGCAGGTGCTGGTGTTCAGTCAGCTGCGCCACGTCCGCCGTGACCTGGCCTTGCAGGTATTTTTCACCGTCCGCACCGCTCAGCGTTGCCAGTGCCCAGTCATCAAGAGTAATCAGCGTCAGCGGCAGACGCGCAGAGGCGGCGGGCTGGCGAGGAGAAAATGGTGTAAATGCCATAGTGTTGTCCTGAATTGCTTAACGCTTTGATAATACCTAATGGTAAAAGAGACTGTATTCATTGCAAGCGCTTTCAGCAGGCCATTCGTGCCATTACCTGGTTATGCGTGGCGCTACGCAAAATAGTGTAATCCGCTGTCTTTAGAGGGATTATTCTGGAAGCCTGTACGAGGTTCGCAATATTCCAGTAAAGAAACGGTCTAAAACGCGTTACACTAGCAGGTGTTCCCGAAGAGCAATAATGAATACCGAACGGGATACCGACTGTGCCAAACGTAATGCAGGAAACAGAACATGGATATTAACAACAAGGCCCGTATTCACTGGGCGTGCCGTCGCGGCATGCGTGAACTTGATATCTCCATCATGCCCTTCTTCGAGTATGAGTATGACAGCTTAAGCGATGACGATAAGCGCCTGTTTGTCCGCCTGCTTGAGTCTGACGATCCGGATTTATTCAACTGGCTTATGAATCACGGCAAGCCCGCCGACACCGAGTTGCAACGGATGGTGCAATTAATTCAAACACGGAATCGGGAACGTGGTCCTGTGGCAATCTGATCTTCGCGTCTCGTGGCGCTCACAGTGGATGTCGTTACTGCTCCACGGTCTGGTCGCGGCGCTGGTGTTATTAATGCCGTGGCCGCTTAGCTACACCCCTTTGTGGTTGCTGTTGCTGTCGTTTGTGGTGTTTGACAGCGTGCGCAGCCAGCGTCGGATTAATGCCCGCCAGGGTGAAATTAAGCTGCTGATGGATTCTCGCCTGCGCTGGCAGGGAAAAGAGTGGGAGATTATCGGTGCACCATGGATGCTTAACGCCGGGATGATGCTGCGGTTGCGCCGGGTTGAGGGCGGTCGTCGTCAGCACCTGTGGCTGGCGGCAGACAGTATGGATGCCGCGGAGTGGCGCGATCTGCGCCGGCTGATGATGCAGCAGCCGACGCAGGAGTAAGCGCGTTAGCTGAACTGCTCGGCCATCTCGCCCAGAATCTGTTCGCACCAGGCTTGCAGGCGTTCGTCGCTGAGGTCGTACTGGTTGGTCTCATCCAGCGCGAGCCCGACAAACAGCTGGCCGTCGGCAATTATCGGTTTTTTACTGGTGAACTCGTAGCCTTCTGTTGGCCAGTAGCCGATAAACGTCGCGCCTTTGGGCGCCAGCTTGTCATGCAGCATGCCGAGCGCGTCGAGGAACCATTCACCGTAGCCCAGCTGGTCGCCCATGCCGTACATCGCGATGATTTTGCCGTCAAAATTGACGGAATCGAGCCGATCCCAGATAGCTTCCCAGTCTTCCTGTATCTCTCCGAAGTCCCAGGTGGGGATGCCAAGGATCAGCACATCGTACTGTTCCATCAGCGCGACCGCGTCATCTTTCAGGTTATGCAACGTCACCAGTTCCGGGCCAATGATGTCGCGAATTTTCTCCGCCGCCATTTCGGTGTAGCAGGTGCTGGAACCATAGAACAGACCAATATTCATCGCGTAACAATCTCAATTCTTGCTATGACTTTGCGCGTAGTGTACCAGAAACCGATGGCAATCAGGCATAATGGCCGGATTGCAGACTCAAAGGGGCTGATGTGGAAAAGGATCTCGCACTCATCGAACAGTTTCTCGACGCGCTGTGGCTGGAGAAAAACCTCGCTGAAAATACGCTCAGCGCCTATCGGCGGGATCTTACCCTGCTGGTGGAGTGGCTGGCGCATCGGGGGCTGACGCTTGAAAGCGCGCAAAGCGATGACCTGCAAGGGTTACTGGCCGAGCGCATGGAAGGGGGCTATAAAGCCACCAGCTCCGCGCGTCTGCTGAGCGCCATGCGCCGCCTGTTCCAGCACCTTTACCGCGAGAAAATCCGCGCGGACGACCCGAGCGCGCTGCTGGCCTCGCCCAAGCTGCCGCAGCGGTTGCCAAAAGATCTCAGCGAAGCACAAGTTGAGAGATTATTACAGTCGCCCGCGGTTGACCTTCCGCTGGAGTTACGCGATAAAGCCATGCTTGAACTATTGTATGCCACGGGCTTGCGCGTTTCTGAGCTGGTGGGCCTGACGATGAGCGATATCAGCCTGCGTCAGGGCGTGGTGCGCGTCATCGGTAAAGGAAATAAAGAACGGCTGGTGCCGCTCGGCGAAGAGGCGGTCTACTGGCTGGAGACGTATCTGGAGCACGGGCGTCCGTGGCTGCTGAACGGCGTCTCCATCGATGTATTGTTCCCGAGCCAGCGCGCGCAGCAGATGACGCGACAAACCTTCTGGCATCGCATTAAACATTACGCCACACTGGCGGGTATAGACAGCGAGAAGCTGTCGCCGCACGTTTTGCGTCACGCCTTCGCGACGCATCTGCTAAACCACGGCGCTGATTTACGCGTGGTGCAGATGCTCCTTGGACACAGCGATCTTTCAACGACGCAGATTTACACCCATGTCGCGACGGAACGCCTGCGGCAGCTACACCAACAGCACCACCCTCGCGCGTGAGTGCCGACGAATTGTTACAGGATCATATATGAAAAAGACTTTTGCGCTGTTCACCCTGCTGGCAGCTTCGGTTACCGGTTTGGCCCATGCGGATGATGCCGCCATCAAACAGTCGCTGACCAAGCTCGGCGTTACCAGCAGCGATATTCAGCCTGCACCGGTGGCCGGTATGAAAACCGTCCTGACCAACAGCGGCGTGCTGTACGTGACCGAAGACGGTAAGCACATCATTCAGGGGCCGATGTACGACGTGAGCGGCGCGCAGCCGGTGAACGTCACCAACCAGCTGCTGATGAAAAACCTGAACGCGCTCGAAAAAGAGATGATTGTCTACAAAGCGGCGCAGGAAAAGCACGTTATTACCGTCTTCACCGACATCACCTGCGGCTACTGCCACAAGCTGCATGAAGAGATGAAAGACTACAACGCGCTGGGCATTACCGTGCGTTACCTGGCCTTCCCGCGCGCCGGCGTGCAGAGCCAGCCGGAGCAGGATATGAAGGCGATCTGGTGTGCGAAAGACCGCAACAAGGCATTTGATGATGCGATGAACGGCAAAGGCGTGAAGCCTGCGTCCTGCGACATCGACATCGCCAACCACTACGCGCTGGGCGTGCAGTTTGGCGTAACCGGTACCCCTGCAATCGTACTGAGCAACGGCTACGTGGTGCCGGGCTATCAGGGGCCAAAAGAGATGAAAGCGTTCCTCGACGAGCACCAGAAACAGATGGGTGGTAAATAATTCGCGTGAAAGCCCCGATAAAACTGCGCCGCCGTGATGCGGGTGACACCGCTGATTTACCTGACGATCTTCCGCTGCTGTTAAAGCGGCTGTATGCCAGCCGCGGCGTGCGTACGGCAAGCGATCTTGAGCGCAGCGTCAAAGGCATGCTGCCCTGGCAGCAGCTGTCCGGCATCGAAAACGCCGCGGAAATGCTCTACAACGCGTTCCGTGAAGGGACGCGCATTGTTGTGGTGGGCGATTTTGATGCGGACGGCGCAACCAGCACCGCGCTGAGCGTGCTCAGCCTGCGGGCGCTGGGCTGCGATAACGTGACCTATCTGGTACCGAACCGCTTCGAAGATGGCTACGGCCTCAGCCCGGAAGTGGTCGATCAGGCCCACGCCCGTGGCGCGCAGATGATCATGACCGTGGATAACGGGATCTCGTCTCATGCCGGGGTCGATCATGCCCATCGGTTGGGGATCCCGGTACTGGTCACCGATCACCATCTGCCGGGGGACACCCTGCCTGCCGCCGAAGCGATTATTAACCCGAACCTGCGCGACTGCGATTTCCCGTCGAAATCGCTTGCCGGAGTAGGGGTGGCGTTTTATCTGATGCTGGCGTTACGCACGCTGCTGCGCGACAAGGGCTGGTTTGAATCGCGCGGGATTGCCGTTCCGAACCTCGCGGAGTATCTCGATCTGGTGGCGCTGGGAACGGTAGCGGACGTTGTGCCGCTGGATGCCAATAACCGTATTCTCACCTGGCAGGGCTTGAGCCGCATTCGGGCGGGCAAGTGCCGTCCGGGGATCAAGGCGCTGCTGGAAATCTCCAACCGCGATCCGCTGAAGCTTGCGGCAAGCGATTTGGGCTTTGCCCTCGGGCCGCGGCTGAACGCTGCCGGAAGGCTGGACGATATGTCCGTCGGCGTGGCGCTGCTGCTGTGCGACAACATCGGCGAGGCCCGCGTGCTGGCCAGCGAGCTGGACGCGCTAAACCAGACGCGTAAAGAAATTGAGCAGGGGATGCAGGCCGAAGCGCTAACCCTGTGCGAAAAGCTGGAGCGCAGCGGCGATACCCTGCCGGGCGGGCTGGCGATGTATCACCCCGAGTGGCACCAGGGCGTGGTGGGCATTCTGGCATCGCGCATTAAAGAGCGCTTCCACCGTCCGGTGATTGCGTTTGCGCCTGCTGGAGATGGCACGCTGAAAGGATCTGGCCGTTCGATTCAGGGGCTGCACATGCGCGATGCGCTGGAGCGTCTCGACACGCTGCACCCGAACCTGATGATTAAGTTCGGCGGCCACGCGATGGCCGCGGGCCTGTCGCTGGAAGAGTCAAAGTTCGAGGACTTCCAGCGCCTGTTTGGCGAGCTGGTCACCGAGTGGATCGATCCGGCGCTGTTGCAGGGTGAAGTGGTTTCAGACGGTGCGCTTTCCCCGGCAGACATGACCATGGAAGTGGCGCAGATGCTGCGCGATGCGGGCCCGTGGGGGCAGATGTTCCCGGAGCCGCTTTTCGATGGACGCTTCCGCCTGCTGCAACAGCGCATCGTGGGCGAACGCCACCTCAAGGTGATGGTGGAACCGGTCGGCGGCGGTCCGCTGCTCGACGGTATAGCCTTCAACGTTGACACCTCCATCTGGCCGGACAACGGCGTGCGTGAGGTTGAGCTGGCCTACAAGCTGGATATTAACGAGTTTCGCGGTAACCGCTCCCTTCAGATCATCATCGACAATATCTGGCCAATTTAGCGTCAGTAATCTCTATAAAAAAGGGCGTGGATTCGGTACAATCCCGCTCTTATCACCGCATTTTGACAAGCTCATAAAAGAAAACAGACCATGTTTGAAATTAATCCGGTAAAAAACCGCATTCAGGACCTCACGGAGCGCTCCGACGTTCTTAGGGGGTATCTTTGACTACGATGCCAAGAAAGAGCGTCTCGAAGAAGTAAACGCCGAGCTGGAACAGCCGGACGTCTGGAACGAACCTGAACGCGCGCAGGCGCTGGGTAAAGAGCGTTCCTCCCTCGAAGCCATCGTAGATACGCTGGATCAAATGGCGCAGGGTCTGGAAGATGTTTCTGGGCTGCTGGAGCTGGCCGTCGAAGCTGACGACGAAGAAACCTTTAACGAAGCCGTGGCAGAGCTCGACGTGTTGGAAGAGAAGCTGGCGCAGCTGGAATTCCGTCGCATGTTCTCCGGCGAATACGACAGCGCTGACTGCTATCTCGATATTCAGGCAGGTTCTGGCGGTACCGAAGCGCAGGACTGGGCCAGCATGCTGATGCGTATGTATCTGCGCTGGGCGGAAGCGCGCGGTTTTAAAACCGAAATTATCGAAGAGTCTGAAGGCGAAGTGGCAGGCATTAAGTCCGTCACCATCAAGATTATTGGCGATTACGCCTACGGCTGGCTGCGTACTGAAACCGGCGTTCACCGCCTGGTGCGTAAGAGCCCGTTCGACTCCGGCGGCCGTCGCCACACCTCCTTCAGCTCCGCGTTTGTCTACCCGGAAGTGGATGAAGATATCGATATCGACATCAATCCGGCGGATCTGCGCATCGACGTGTACCGCGCATCCGGCGCGGGCGGTCAGCACGTTAACCGTACGGAATCCGCGGTGCGTATTACCCACATTCCAACCGGGCTGGTAACACAGTGCCAGAACGACCGTTCCCAGCATAAGAACAAAGACCAGGCCATGAAGCAGATGAAAGCGAAGCTTTATGAGCTGGAAATGCAGAAGAAAAATGCTGAGAAACAGGCGATGGAAGACAACAAGTCCGACATTGGCTGGGGCAGCCAGATCCGTTCTTACGTCCTTGATGACTCCCGCATCAAAGACCTGCGTACCGGGGTTGAAACCCGCAACACGCAGGCGGTGCTGGACGGCAGCCTGGACCAATTTATCGAAGCAAGTTTGAAAGCAGGGTTATGAGGAACCAACATGTCTGAACAACAAGCACAGGGCGCTGACGCGGTAGTCGATCTTAACAACGAACTGAAAACCCGCCGCGAGAAGCTGGCAGCGCTGCGCGAGCAGGGCGTGCCGTTCCCGAACGATTTTCGTCGTGACCACACCTCAGACCAACTGCACGCAGACTTCGACGGTAAAGAGAACGAAGAGCTGGAAGCGCTGAACGTTGAAGTGTCCGTGGCTGGCCGTATGATGACCCGTCGTATCATGGGGAAAGCGTCCTTTGTGACCTTACAGGACGTTGGCGGCCGTATTCAGCTGTACGTCTCCCGTGACGATCTGCCGGAAGGCATCTACAACGAGCAGTTCAAGAAGTGGGACCTGGGCGATATCCTGGGCGCGAAAGGCAAGCTGTTCAAAACCAAAACCGGTGAACTGTCTATCCACTGCACCGAGCTGCGTCTGCTGACCAAAGCCCTGCGCCCGCTGCCGGACAAGTTCCACGGCCTGCAGGATCAGGAAGCGCGCTATCGTCAGCGCTACCTGGATCTCATCTCTAACGATGAATCCCGCAAGACCTTCAAGATTCGCTCCCAGATCATGGCCGGTATCCGCCAGTTCATGGTTAAACGCGACTTTATGGAAGTGGAAACCCCGATGATGCAGGTGATCCCTGGCGGTGCCTCTGCCCGTCCGTTCATCACCCATCACAACGCCCTGGACCTGGACATGTACCTGCGTATCGCGCCGGAACTGTACCTGAAGCGTCTGGTGGTCGGTGGTTTCGACCGCGTGTTTGAAATCAACCGTAACTTCCGTAACGAAGGTATCTCCGTGCGTCATAACCCAGAGTTCACCATGATGGAACTCTATATGGCGTATGCGGATTACAAAGATCTGATCGAGCTGACCGAATCCCTGTTCCGTACGCTGGCACAGGACATTCTGGGCACGACCAAAGTGCCTTACGGCGAAGAAGTGTTCGACTTCGGCAAGCCGTTCGAAAAGCTGACCATGCGCGAAGCGATCAAGAAATACCGTCCGGAAACCAACATGGCGGATCTGGATAACTTCGACTCTGCAAAAGCCATTGCCGAAAGCATCGGTATCAAGGTAGAGAAGAGCTGGGGTCTGGGCCGTATCGTAACCGAGATCTTCGAAGAAGTGGCCGAAGCGCACCTGATTCAGCCGACCTTCATTACCGAGTATCCGGCTGAAGTGTCTCCACTGGCGCGTCGCAATGACGAGAACCCGGAAATCACCGATCGCTTCGAATTCTTCATCGGTGGCCGCGAAATCGGCAACGGCTTTAGCGAGCTGAACGATGCAGAAGATCAGGCGCAGCGCTTCCAGGATCAGGTTAACGCGAAGGCGGCGGGCGACGACGAAGCGATGTTCTTCGACGAAGACTATGTAACCGCACTGGAACACGGCCTGCCGCCGACGGCTGGCCTGGGTATTGGTATCGACCGTATGGTTATGCTGTTTACCAACAGCCACACCATCCGCGACGTGATCCTGTTCCCGGCGATGCGTCCGGTGAAATAAGCCGTTAAGACGTAAAAAAAGCCCCGCGCGTTCCCGCCGGGGCTTTTTTATTGCGCCGCGAAGGCCCTGAGCTTTTCGCGCGCGGTGTTCGCTTCCTGTACCATCCACGGGCTGAACGCCCACGGCGTGGCGTCCAGGGCGAGGAACAGCGCGTCCAGATCTACCCACTGGTACTCCATCACTTCGTCGCTGTTGATGGTGAGGGGACCGGTGACGCGTGCCGCATAGACCGGGCAAAGCTCGTTTTCAACGATCCCGGACGGGTCGGTTTCCCGGTAGCGGAACTCCGGTGCGATGGGGGTGATGTCCGTGATTTCGGCGCCGACTTCGAAGCGGCAGCGGCGGATTATCGCTTGCTCTGTCTGTTCTTCCGACTGCGGATGACCGCAGACAGAGTTGGTCCACACGCCGGGCCACGCTTTTTTACTTAAGGCGCGCCGGGTAATCAGGCATTGCCCGTTAGCGTTAAACAGCCATGAAGAGAAGGCCAGGTGTAGCGGGGTGTGTGACGTATGCGCGGCGTATTTCTCCTGAGTGCCAATCACCTTTCCCTGGTCATTTACCAATATAACGTGTTCTTGAATACTCATTGATGCTCCAGTGCCAAAATGCCAAATGGTTTAGCACCATCAGCGGGTTTATTATACTGCATTCTTATGCGAACGGTTTGACCCGCAGAGCGGAAAAGGGCATGACCCGCATCAGTTTGGGCTGCTATCATAGTGCGCCATTCACGCTGACCGAGGAGCTGTTTTGTTTGCAGGAAGCCTGACGAGAAATCCCATCATTGCCGTTTTCTGCCTGACGCTGACGCTATTTCTGGCTGGATGCTCGGGGAGTAAATCTTCGGATATGGGCAGTTATTCTGGTGCAGTGTATACCGTTAAGCGCGGGGATACGCTCTACCGCATCTCACGCGCTACGGGAACCAGCGTGAAGGAGCTTGCACGCCTGAATAACATCTCCCCACCGTATACCATTGAGATAGGGCAGAAACTCAAGGTTAACGGCGGTTCATCCACAGGTAAAAAGTCCTCAACGCGCAAAACGGCTAAGGTAACGCCATCCTACCAGGTTCCAAAATCATCGTGGCCGCCGGTCGGACAGCGCTGCTGGATCTGGCCTGCAAGCGGAAAAGTCGTGGCCCCTTACTCACTCTCTGAAGGCGGTAACAAAGGCATTGATATCGCTGCCGCGCGCGGCACACCGGTTTATGCCTCCGGCGCCGGGAAGGTGGTTTATGTCGGCAACCAGCTGCGCGGGTACGGCAACCTGATCATGATTAAGCACGGTGAGGACTATATTACGGCCTATGCGCATAACGACACGATGCTGGTCAACAACGGCCAGAACGTGAAGGCAGGGCAGAAGATTGCGACCATGGGCAGCACCGGCACAGATACGGTGAAGCTGCACTTCCAGATCCGCTACAAGGCGACGGCCATCGATCCGCAACGTTATCTTCCTGCGCAGGGCAGTAAACCGAAGTGCTAAGTGATTATTTAATCGCCACTTAGTGACGCAGAGGCTTGTATGAAGAAGCGTAAGGTCTATAATGCCTTACGCACCTCAAAGCGGGCGTAGTTCAATGGTAGAACGAGAGCTTCCCAAGCTCTATACGAGGGTTCGATTCCCTTCGCCCGCTCCATTCTCCAGGTATATCCACTTTTCATTCATCAGTGAGTAATGTCGCCCTGCTTTAGCAAGTACTGCTGAAACGACCTGTTGTTCTACGCCCGCATCAGCTGCGGGGTTGGTTTGTGGCATAATTTTCATAGCCCCAGGAGTAAAGGTCTGTTCGCCCTTATTCTCAACGGCGAGTCATCGCCAGTCGTAGACCTAACCCAATAAATGTTACGCCAACAATTCGATCCAGCAATTTCTGCAGCTTTCTGTTTCGTGAAACGGCGCCAGCGGCACTACCAGCAAGCACGGCGAACGTTAAATCAGTCATAAAAGCGATCAGCGCGTAGGTCATCCCCAGGACCAGAAAAGAAGCCGCATTGTGCTCGCCACCGGGTGAAACGAATTGAGGGAAAAAAGAGATGAAGAACAGCAGCACCTTCGGGTTGGTTAAGGTGGTTATGAAACCTTTAGTGAGCAGACTCGCATGGGTCGCTTTTGTTTTAACGGCGTCTGCTTCGCTGCGATCCGAGGTTTGCTTCGTCAGGGTTCCCAAAATCATCTTACTGCCGAGATACACCAGATAAGCTGCACCGAGATACTTAATAACGGTAAACATCACCGGCGACGCTGCGATCAGTGCGGTTAACCCTACGGCGCTTGCAACCGCATGCGTACAGCTACCTAATGCAACCCCGGCGGCAGAGATAATTCCCGCCCGTCTACCATTCGCCACGCTTTGACCGACCACGTAGGCTATATCAGGCCCAGGGGTAACGGAAAGCAGGAGTACAGACAGGGCAAAAAGCCCGAAATGAGTTATGTCCAGCATAGCCAGCTCCAGATAACACAAGTGTAAGATCTCTCATGCTAGCACTGAATTTTTATGCGGTAAATGTGGGTTTGTATTCTTATGCGTGTACGTATGCCAGCGCCATAACAGGACTCAACATCAGCGTTCTGTAAGAGATACTTTAAAAAGCCACATACGTGAGTATGTGGCTTTTTATGTTTAGAAGGCGAGCGACCAGGTAGCGCTCACGGTCTGACTGGTGTCGTGCTGGGAGGCATTAACGTTATATCCCACGCCGAACGTCATATTGCGTTTCTGCATTTTTATTCCCAGCTGGCCGTTAAAGGCGGTGTCGTCCATAATCTCAGCGCGAATGGTATCGCTGGCGCTGATGCCAACGGTATGCAGGGTGTTCTGACTCTCCCTGTCGCCGCTGACGGCGACCACCGTAGCATCGGCCTGCGGGCTCAGCGTCCAGCCTGAATCCAGCGAGAAGGCTTTCGCCACTTTCACCCCTACCGGGAACTGCCAGATTGTCTGCGTGCCTTTATCGGTATGGAAGACGCGTTCATCCTGGCTGTTTTTGGTATCAAAGGCATCGGTTGTGAGCTGGTTATAGCGCACGCCTGCATGGGGGATGATATCCATCACGTTGGTTTCGATCAGGTACTCGCCCCGAACGCCCGCGCTGAACAGCATTCCGTCCACGTTTGCCTTCAGCTTGCCGCCTGCCTCCATCCAGCCCGGCTGTTTCTGATCAACGTTGCTGCTGGTCTGGGTCAGGCTGACGTCGCCCGTCAGGTTCCAGCGATCCTGACTCCAGTTCTGGTACAGGGTTATGCCCCAGAAGCTGAAATCATTATGGGTAGCGCTGACGTCACCGCGTGAATCGCTGTCGCCGTTACCGGCATGAAACGCCGCGCCGCTGCGCAGCGTACCGCGATCGGTCTGCCAGGCCTTGTCTCCCCCCATCATTAAGCCGTAGAAGCTGCTGTCCTGCCCGTAGCTCAGGTTCCCGGCGCGCAGATCGCTGCTGCGCGGGTTGCCGTACAGAGCGTGAACCCAGACGCTGGCGTCGGTGTCAGCAGGCTGCAGCGCCGCGTTAGCAACGGAGTTACGCTCCATCACGGCATCCACCGCCGCGCTGCCCGCCGCCCAGGTATTATGCTGCACGCCTCCCGCCGTCGCGATTTGCGCCGCGCTGTTAACGGTACTCACCACGTCCTCCACGCTCGCCTGCGGGATATCGATGGCAACGGACAGATAACGCGCGCCCGCCTGGGTGGCCGTGCGTGAGTTTTCCCCGCTGGCGATAAGCCGATCCAGCGCGTGTGCGGTGACCACCCCCGGCAGGACGTCCTGTGCGGCGCGTGCCCGGGTGGTGACCAGCACCTCGCCATCACGCTCCTGCGTCGTGGCCGTCAGCAGTTTATTCAGCAGAAGGTTCTCATTCTGCCAGCCGTTTCCGGCGATGCTGACGTCGCTAAAGCCTCTGGCAACCGCATAGGTCTGGTTGGCCTTCGCATCTGCGACATAAAGCGCGGCGCTGTCCGCCACGCTCAGTCTGCCGTCGGTGGCATTCAGCGCGGCCTGGCCGTTGGTCATCTCTTTGGTGCTGAGCATCAGGAGAGAGCGATCGGCAAAATCGACGCGGTTAAAGGCGGCGTCACGGTCGGCTGAACTGCCGGTCAGAGCGCCGTCAACCCGCAGCCCGCCCTGGGCGGCGTTGAGATACTGCGGCGCCTGTATGGAGACCGCCGCCGTGATGGCGTTTTCACCCCAGCGTAGCCCGCTGTCCGCAAAGCGTGCTTCGGCCACGGCGGTGGAGGTATCCCCCAGCACCAGCAGGGCGTTTTGCCCCACGGTTACGCGGCCGTTAACCTCGCTGCCGCCGCTTGCCACCCGGGAGGCATCCGCCAGGGTGCCGCCCGATGTCCAGGCCGGGTCGATAAACAGCCGGGCACCCTGAAGATCAAGACGCTCTGCCATCAGCGACCCGGCGGCGGTGCTGTCACCAACCGCGATCTGCGACGCTTCGGCGGCGGTAAGCTGGCCTGCAAGCAGCGCGCCGGTTACGGCCAGCTGCCCCTGATCCTGTAGCGCCACGTCGGCGTGCAGGGTGGCCTGATGGGCCACGTTGAGCAGGCCGCTGCTGACGATCCCGGCAGCCGTGCCGCCGGAGGTGAGGGTATGGTCGCCCGCAACGACGTTCATGGTGCCCTGCGGAGCGATGGTGACGGTGCCGGTCAGGTGCGCGGTTACGTCCTGCATGGCCGCCACGCCGAGATTCAGCGTGCCGTTATTAACCGCTACGGCAACCGGGGTTTGCGGCGCGCCGGCGACCTCGATCAGGGCGCCCGCCGCGCCGGTCAGGGTTAGCGTCTGAGCGTTGCCGATGGTCACAGACGGCTTGCCTTCTCCTTCAAAGCGCAGCTGCGAGGCACCAAAGCCCGTAGGCACGGCGATGGCCTGGTCGGACGGGGCACTTTCCGCGCCGATGTAGAGCTGGTTTTTAGCAGAGGTGACCTGGGTATTGGCCAGCACCGCGCCGGTGATGGCGGCGTCGATCACGCTGGCGGTACCGCTGGCGTTCTCCGGATTTTTCAGGGTACCGAGCATCACCAGCGCGTTACCCTGGCTCTGGCCCAGCAGGCCGTTTACCCCTTTAACGTAATCCAGCTGATAGGCGGCATCGGTCAGGATCAGGGTACTGTCGGTAAGGTGGGTGCGCGCTCCGGTATCGTTGTATTTCACCGGTTCGGTGGAGCTGGCCGCGGCGTTGAACAGCTGGTCGGCGCGGGTTTGCAGCTGGCTGTGGTTGGTCAGATCAAGCGAGGCTCCGCTGCTGAGCGCCAGCGTATCGGCAACCAGCCGGGTGTGGCTGAAGGTGAGCTTGCCGCTGCTCAGCCGCACCGGAGCGGTGACGGTGTTCCCTTTTACGGTCAGGGCCGATCCGACGTTATTATTGGTAAAGCCGCCGTTCAGAACGGTATCGCCGGTCACCTCCAGGGTACCGAAGCGGCTGAACTGGGCTCCCTCAAAGGTAGGCATAGCGGCCAGATGCAGGGTGCTGGCCGCACCGCCGCCGTACAGGTGGCCCGCCACGCGGCTATTGTCCAGCCAGACGTCGCTTGCCGTCTGGCCGTCGCTGGCGAGGTTAACGTCGCCGCCGAGTGTGCTGTTGGTCAGGTGCAGATCCACGCTGCCCTGGCCTGCTTCGATGTTGCCCTTCACGGTCGAACGGGTGATATCCAGCGTCGTCCTGGCCGCGCCGCTGGCGACAAGGCTGCCGCTGATTTGCGCGTTATCCAGCGTTGCAGAGACGCTTTCGCTGCCCTCCAGCAGGGTATGGCCGTTCACGCCGCTTTTGCTCAGCGTCAGAACGGCGGTTTTCTCCCCCTTCAGGCTCAGGGCAGTGCCGTCGGCCTGGTCGGAATTGCCGAGGGTGGAGTCGGTGACGTTAAGGGCGGCGTCGCTGCCCGCGCTGGCGTCGAGGATGCCGTCCAGCGTCGAGGCGGTTATCTCCAGCGCAACCTGTGCCGCCTTGCTGGCGGTAAGATTGCCGTGAAGGCGCGTTTGGGCCAGCGAGGCGGTGATGCTTCCTGTACCGGACAGCAGGGCATGGCCGCTCACCTCGCTGTTGTCCAGGGTCAGCAGGGTGGTCGCGCCGTTCTTCATCGTCACGGCGTTACCGTCGGCCTGGATCGTTTTGCTAATGGTGGAGTCTTTAACGCTCAGCGCGTTGGTGCTGCCGGTGCTGGCAATATTGACCGACCCTGTGATGCGGCTGTTATCAATCGTCACCGCGTGCGTTTTATCGGGGGTTGAGCCGTTGGTGATATTGATGGCGTTGTCCGTGGCGGTCACGGCACCGGTGGTGTCGATGCTGCTGTTTATAACGGAGATAGTGTTGTCATTTTTGGTTGAGCTCAGCAGAATGCTGCCGCCCTGAATGCGGCTGTCGCGCAGGGTAATATCGTGTGTTCCCGCCCCGCCGGCCAGGATCTTGCCGTTTATAACGCTGCCGTTCTGGATATCAATATCGGTGTTGCCATTGTCGCCGGCGGAGAGGTAAATGGCGTAGCCTTTAGCATAATTTTTCGAGAACGTCGGCGTTCTGGCGGTCTTATCGTAATCCACCTGGGTGCTGGCGCCGTTCAGGGTAGAGTCATCGATAATGATTTTGGTGTGGGTCGTTGCGCCCCCGGCTTCAAGCCAGTCTACCTTAGCGTTGTTGGCCAGGGTTATCGCGGCCGAGCCGTTTTTACTGGCGTTGATGTAATACCCGCTGAGATCCGCGCCGTCCACCCTAAGCTGCTGCACGTCGCTTGCCTGACGGGAAGAGCTGCCGCTGGCGAAATAGATATTCTGTTTTTTGGCCTGACCGTTAATCGCTGCATCCTGGGTTGGCTGGGTAAAATACCAGGCCGTCGGCACGGGATCCAGTTTTGAGGTCATCTGGTATTCGGTCAATCCGCAGGTTCCGGCGGCTGAAAAGGTAGTGCAGGTGTTGGCAAACGATGGAGCCAGCATCAGGCTGCCACCTAATATCATGCTCATACTTGCGGCGACTTTCGTCAGTTGAAATGATTCCGTCATTTTAATTCCCTCTATATAGCGCTACGCCGTTTATTTCGCTTACGCAAATATAAAAACGTATACACGGATTAATCCTTCGTTACATTTTGCAGCATAACACACGGGAATATGGCTTAAGGTCAGATTGGTCTACTCATTATTGGAAAAGTCTCATCAGCAAATATATCCCGCTGTAATTGCATGTGAATAATTTAACGAATTGCGGTAATTTGCGAGGAAGCGCACGAATTGCCTCTTATTGCTTAGGAATATTCTTATAATCTCGCGAAAAGTAGTAATTGAAATTAAATAGATTCTCACTGATTATATTTATATCCACAGTGATGATAGGGTAATGGCGATGATTATAGTTGTGACATCCTGTAGATATTTCAGGCAGGGCTTTGCCGCGCTGGCAGAAAGCATGAGGATTGAGGCACCTTCATTCAAAAAGGTGCTGTATATCGATGATATTAAACTTGTCAAAAAAGAGGATCTTTTGCGCGCTAAAGCCGTCCTGGTGGATTATGGCCAGTCGGATATCAGCGTGCTGAACAGTTTGCTGGAAATAAAAAATCGCTACGAGAACAGTCATTTTATTCTTGTTACCCGCGACGTCTGCTATGACAGCACGATAGAAAATATTCTTATTAATACCATTGCGGATTGCACCATCGATTGTAAAATCGCCGTACGTAAAATTAGCGCCTGTCTTGCCCATTTTGCGCTTGAAGATCAGCAGGTGACGATTGTCAAAAATAGCCGCTGGCACCACCTTGAAAAAGAAAAACGCCTGACGCGTATGGAAACGATGCTGTTGCCTTATATTGTGTCAGGAAAAAAGAATAAAGAGATTACGCGCTACCTGGATCTGACGGGCAAAACCGTCAGCCACCATCGGCGCAATATTTATCGAAAATTCGCGGTCACTAATTTGACCGGGCTTTATAAAAAGTTCGACCACAGCGTATAAGCCGCAAGGGGCTCATTAAATGGATAAAATGATTGCCGTACAAAAAAGGCTGGAGGCCGCGCTCTTGATTCTTGCAGAGGATGCGGAGATTAAAGCGCGACAGGAGCGTATTTATAGCGAGTGCTTGTGCCACATAACCCTGCATGATATGCCACGGGTGTTACGCAGGGATTATTATCAGCTCCTGTCTTTAACCAACATGCTCTGTCGCGAAATCGGCCACAGGCACTCTCACGGCGCTATGCAGGGTGATGCGGAACAGCAGCTGGTCACTGTCCTGCCGCGCAGGCTGTTGCTGCTCTATAAGCGACTGACGGAGTGGATGGCGATTGAAACCTATCTTCGCAGCCAGCAGCACGTTCTGAGCTAATTACCAGAATTTACGGGCTATTCACCTCGTTTCTCAATGCTCTTCTTGAGATCGGCTTTCGTCGCGCGCTGGGCTGCGAGGTTTTGAATCCGCCCGGCTTCTGTCTCCGATAATTTAAAATTAAACCCCCTTTCTTTTTACGGACGCTTTTCCCCCTGTTATATCTGTCGGCAAATTCTTTATTTCCCGGATCGCAGATGAAAACACGACTCCTCCTGTGCGCTGGCCTGTTAGCCTCCTCCAGTGTTCATGCCAGCGCCCTTTATTTTTATGAAGCTGGCACCGAAGATACCGCGCTTGCCGGCGCGGGGCAGGCGGCTCGCGCGCAGGATGCCTCCACCATCATGACCAACCCTGCCGGCATGACGCGGTTACCGGAGCATATGGTGACCGGTGGGTTACAGGTGATGGATGGGTCCATCGATAACCAGCTTGATAACGATGCCCATCAAAGCCCCGGCGACGTGATGAAAACCATTCCGAATGCCAGCGCTTTTTACAGTCAGAAAATGACCGATAACCTGTATGCCGGGATCGGGCTTTACGGCAACTATGGCCTGGGGATCGATTACGGCAGCTGGGCGGGCGACAGGCTGATCAAAAAGAGCACCATGGTGGCGATGACGCTCAGCCCGTCCCTGGCCTATAAGCTCAACGACCGTCTCTCGCTGGGGGCTTCTGCCAACGTCAATTACGGATACTTCTCGCTGACCCGCAACGTCAACGATAACGACTATCGGCAGCATGACGAGGACTGGGTCATGAGCTATCGGCTCGGGCTGCTGATGCAGCTGACTGACCAGACGCGGGCCGGTATTACATGGAACAGCGAGACGGACTATCGCTTCAATATTGACGGTAAAGCTCGGCTGCAAGGCGGTGCATACGATCTGCCGGTATCGGCACAGGTCCGAGCGCCGCAGCAAATTATGCTCAGCCTCGTTCACGATATAAACGCTCAGTGGTCGGTGATGGGCGATCTTGGCTGGCAGGACTGGAGCCAGTTCGGTGCACCGCAAATCGTCTTGGGTGACCAGCGGCTGAATAACGTCAGCCGCATGAAGGATACCTGGCACGGCGCGGCGGGCGTACAGTATCGCCCAACCGCTCAGTGGCGACTCAACGCCGGCGTGGCGTTTGACAGCTCGCCGTATGAAAGCCAGAGCGATGTGGCCTTAACCTTACCTACCGGCGATGAGTGGCGGTTCGGGGCGGGGGCGCAGTATCAGATCACCCCGGCCAGCAATATTGGTGTTGCCGTTTCGTACCTTCACATGCAGTCATCGCGCGTGAAATCGCCGGATATCTTTGCCGGAAGCTACAACCAACCTTATCTTTGGTTTGCCAGCGTTAACTATAGCTATCAGTTTTGATCTGCTAACCGCTTAAAATATATGGTCTATAATGGCAGGTACTTAATGTCGGAAGGTTGCGCCATGCATATTTTACCGCCCGTTCGGCCAGAACGCTCTATCGAAAGACTGACCGCTATCCTTGAGCCGATAGCGGAGAAGGTGAAAGTGGTCCCCCGCAAGCGCCTCACCTGGTTACGGAAAGGGAAGCAGCAGATGTATCTCTTTCTTGAAGGGGAGCTGTCGCTGCTGCGCGCCTCCGATGGGCTGGTGGTGGTAACCGTCTACGAGCCGCATCTGTTTGGCATTGCGGAGATGATCCAGCCCACGCAGGGGCATTTTCTGCGTGCGGAGAGGGAGTCGACCATTTTGCGTATCGATGCGGACGAGGCGGCAGCGCTGTTTCGCGCCAGGGGCGTCTGGGAAGATGTCGCGGCGCTGCTTTCATACCACACGGCATATTTAATATTTCGCGATGCCCAGGTACTCCAGCAGCGTACCTATTCCGTTATTCGTAACCATCTTCAGGAGATGATTTTGCTCCCTGAAGAGGCGCGTATGCGCACCACTATTCTGGAATACATTCAGGATCGTACTTTGCTTTCACGCAGCAGTATTCTCAACGTATTGTCCGCTCTTAAGCAGGGAGAGTATATCGCCTTTAAGCGCGGTGGATATCTGCTTGAAGTCCGGCATTTGCCCGAGTCATTCTAGCGGGAATTTAAAATTAAACAGAAATCAAATTAACGCTGCCGTTATTTTTCTATATCGTTTGCTTCCTGAAGTTTATCTTTATCAAGTAAACGGTATATTTATGAAAAAGACAGTTATCGCTTTGGTTATGGTTAGCGCATTCTCCGCTACTTCCGCGTTTGCCGCCGCAGATGCGGGCACATGGTATGGCGGAGCGAAATTCGGCTGGTCCCACTATTTTGATACCAGTACGGGTTCAAAAGCGCAGGATAATACTCATTCCGACCACTTTGATTTTGACCATGATAATGTTGGTGGCGGTGTTTATACGGGTTACCAGATTACCCCGTGGCTTGCGGTAGAAGGCGGTTATGATTATTTAGGCAATATGCAGATAAAAGGCCAGCACGGTGCGGGAGCGCAGATGAAGGCGCAGGGCCTGCAAATGTCCCTGAAGGCCAGCTACGCGCTGAGCAGCGACTGGGATATCTACGGTCGTGCCGGTGCGATGGGCTATCGTGCTGAATCCGATGTAAGTGGTCACAATCGTTTTGAAACAGGCGTGCGCCCGCTTGTTGCCGTCGGTACTGAATACGCGTTCAACAAGAGCTGGGCTGGCCGTCTCGAGTACCAGTGGGTCAGCAATGTGGGTAACGCTAACCAGATTGGCGTAAGCAGCGACCTGAGCTCCGTCACCGCAGGGCTAAGCTATCGTTTCGGTCAGTACGACTGAAGCGCGTGACAGGTCCCCGAATAAAAACCCGGCTGCCAGAATGCCGGGTTTTTTACGTTCAGCCGGCCATAAGCGGCTTAAGTACGATATGAATATTCTGCAGCCCCGTTATGTTTTTATCCTTCAGGTACTGCTGATTAACCATATCTAATTGTTCCAGTTTGGTCAGCGAGGCATAAACGCGCTGAACGGCACTGTCCGAAACAAAAATTTCTTTTGCGCTCGTGTTCTGAAGATATTTTGATTTCAGCGCGTGCGTTAATGTATCAATCTGCTGCTTATTATCCTGATACAGCGACGCAATATGAGAAATATCTGTCGCAGCCGGTTTTTCTCCCGGCAGCACCAGCGGGATTTGCAGATGGTTAATCTGTTCCACCTTTTCCGGCGGGGGAGAACTACATCCTGATAATGTGCTCAGGATAAATATAGCCAAAAAGAGAGGCAGGCTCTTCATCGAATAACTCCGGGAAATAAAATGACGCATTATTATCCCTGACGGCGGTAGCAGCTGAAGAATAATGTTGTTTATTTATAAACGTTCTTTCTTTAGTCAAAAAAAAAGCCAGGTGATAGCCTCCTTTCCCCCATACGCCACCAGCGTGAATATGACATCTCGAGGATATATGAAGCTTAAAACGCTCGTTAGTGGAATGGTCGTTGCTGGTCTGCTATCGGCCTCGCTGGCCACCTTGCCTGTTCTGGCAAAAAAGGAGGCGAAGGAAGCCACTGCCTATACGAAAGCAAACAACGATGCGCTGTATGGCCAGCTGCCCTTCTTTGATAAAACCGATTTCCGGAATGCACATAAAGGCTTTGTTGCCCCGCTGCCACAGGCGGTGATTAAGGGCGAAAAAGGCACCGTTATCTGGGATCCACGGCAATACGCTTTTATCAAAGAAGGGCAAAAAGCTCCGGGTACCGTCAATCCGAGCCTCTGGCGTCAGGCCCAGCTGAACAATATCGGCGGCCTGTTTGAGGTGACGGAGGGCGTGTACCAGATCCGTAACCTCGATCTGTCGAACATGACCATCATCGAGGGGAAAGAAGGGATCGCCGTAGTCGATCCGCTGGTCTTGCCCAAACGGCCAAAGCGGGCATGGCACTTTACGCTAAATACCGGGGTAAACGTCCGGTGGTGGCGGTGATCTACACCCATAGCCACGTCGATCATTATGGCGGCGTGCGTGGCGTAGTCGATGAAGCCGACGTCGCGTCTGGCAAAGTGAAGGTCTACGCCCCCGCTGGTTTTATGGAAGAAGCGGTATCGGAAAATATCATGGTCGGGAATGCGATGAGCCGCCGCGCCAGCTATATCCACGGCAACCTGCTGCAGCCCGACGCGAAGGGCCAGGTGGGGGCCGGTCTCGGAACCACCACCTCTGCCGGTACGGTGACGCTGATCGCCCCCACCGACTATATTACCGAAGACGGCCAGAAAGCGGTTATCGACGGCCTGACCTATGACTTTATGCTGGCGCCGGGTTCGGAAGCGCCGTCAGAAATGCTCTGGTACCTGGAAGAGAAAAAGCTCATTGAAGCCGCAGAGAACGTTACCCACACGCTGCACAATACCTACTCCCTGCGCGGAGCCAAAATTCACGATCCGCTGGCGTGGTCGAAGTACATCAATAGCGCCATTGACCGGTGGGGAGATAAAGCGAAAATCATCATGGCGCAGCACCACTGGCCCACGTGGGGTAATAAAAACGTGGTGAAGCTGATGAAAAGCCAGCGGGATATTTACCGTTACATCAACGACCAGACGCTGAGGCTGGCAAATAAAGGGCTGACGCGGGATGAGATCGCCGCTAACTTCGCGCTGCCCTACGGGCTGGCGAAATCCTGGGCAGGCCGCGGCTATTACGGTTCGGTGAGCAATAACGTCAAAGCCACCTATGTCTACTACCTCGGCTGGTTCGACGGCAACCCGGCGTCGCTCGATGAACTGCCGCCTGTGGACGCGGCGAAAAAGTATGTCGACTACATGGGCGGAGCCAGCGCGATCCTTGAAAAAGCCCGTATTGATTATGCCCGGGGCAATTACCGCTGGGTGGCGCAGGTGATGAGTAAGGTCGTCTTTGCCGATCCGAATAATAAGGCAGCGCGCGAGCTGGAAGCGGACGCGCTCGAACAGCTGGGATATCAGGCCGAGTCAGGGCCGTGGCGTAACGCCTATTTATCCGGCGCGCAGGAGCTGCGTTACGGCGTAAAGAAAATGCCGACGCCCAAAACCGCCAGCCCGGATGCGGTCCGCGCCATGTCGACGGAGATGATTTTTGATTACTTCGGCGTTCACCTTAACGGCATCAGGGCGGCGAATGCGAAAGGGATCTTTAACGTGGATTTAGGCCGTGAAGGCGGAACGTACAGGCTGGAGCTGGAGAACGGCGTGCTGAATCATAGCGCCAACGCGCTGGCGAAAGATCCGGACGCGACCATAACCCTCAGCCGCGAGACGCTGAACAGGATCATCCTCAGGGAGACCACGCTGAAAAAGGCGCAGCAGGCAGGTGAGGTGACGATCGCCGGCAATGCCGCAAAGGTCGATGAAATGCTGCGCTGCATGGGGAGCTTCAGTTTCTGGTTTCCTGTCGTCACCCCTTAAACGTAAAAAAGGCTGCTTTCGCAGCCTTTTGCTTTAGATAGTCCCATCGCCCCCGTCCGAGCACCACACCTGCCCGGAGGTATACGAACATTCGTCAGAGGCTAACGTTACGTACAGCGGCGCGATTTCAACCGGCTGGCCGGGACGCCCCAGGGGCGTACTCTCGCCAAAATGCTTCACTTTTTCCTGCGGCTGACCGCCGCTCGGCTGCAACACGGTCCAGTATGGACCTGGCGCGACCGCATTAACGCGGATCCCTTTCGGACCCAGCTGTTTTGCTAGCGCTTTGGTAAATACCGCCAGACAGGCTTTTGTCTGTGCATAATCGAGCAGCACGGCGCTCGGCTGTACCGCCTGAACAGAAGACGTATTGATAATGGACGCAGGTGCTTTCAGGTGGCGCAGCGCCGCTTTGGTGATCCAGAAAGGCGCGTAAACGTTGGTCTTGAACGTGGCGTCAAAATCTTCCGTGGTCAGCTCTTCCAGCGACTCGCGATACTGCTGGCGGCCTGCGTTATTCACCAGAATGTCGAGTCCGCCCAGCTTGCTGACGGCCTGCTCCACGAGGTTCTGACAGAAGGTTTCGTCCCGCACGTCGCCCGGCAGCGCGACGGCATTGCGCCCTTCGGCTTTAATCAGGGCGATGACTTCAGCCGCATCTTCTTCCTCTTCAGGCAGATAGTTGATGGCGACGTCTGCCCCTTCGCGGGCATAGGCGATAGCCACCGCGCGTCCGATGCCGGAATCGCCCCCGGTGATGAGCGCTTTTTTACCGCTAAGCCGTCCATGCCCTTTGTAGCTTGTTTCGCCGTGATCGGGAACAGGTTCCATTTCAGAGGCCAGGCCCGGTGGCGTCTGCGGCTGTTCCGGGAAAGGAGGCGTTGGGTAAGCGTTCGTACGTTGTTCATTATCACTCATAGCTAACTCCTTGTTAGGGGTGAGATTTGATGGATAGTTACAGCGTTAACGCTTCGCTGAATTATTTTTGCAGGCGATCGACTCGCACAACGGGCGGTGTTGATTTCTTATCGAGCGAGCCGCTAATGCTGATCATGTTGTCAGGCTCTACGGTTCTGTCGTCAAATACCGCTTTCGGGATAATAACGTCTATTTTTCCGGTTTTATCCTGGAATACGTATTTATCGTCCTTCCCGTCAATAAGATTACCGCGCAGCGAAATAGAGGCACCGTCGTGCATCTCTTTCGCCTGAGTTATGGTCATAATGCGCGCGTCGTCGGTACCGCGATAACCGCTGTCCAGCGCGTGCGGCGGTGGAGGCGCTTCTCCCTTTTGTAACCCGCCGTTATTATCTGCCCATGCAGAAGGGATTATTAATATTAACAAAGCTGAAATGGCTGATAATTTCATCTGATATCCTTCATTTTGCATGTCTTGACTTATTAAGTATTGTTGCTATTCCTTTATGTGGCAAATGTGATAAGTCTTAAAAGCATTTGCGCAGTAAAATCATAAATTTCGGCAATTAAGCGAAACGGTGACCACAGCCATGGAACCAAAAAATGAAAAAGTGCCCGGGATAAAGGAAAGTAATCGTTTACTGACGTTTGAGTATGCATTTCGTCAGGTCGGTTTTATTGTGCTGTTAGCTATTATCGTGGCGGCGATTGCCGGTCTGTTTTCCAGCGGTGCGGTAAGCGACGTTGAAAAAACAAACGCGGCCAAATCCCTGACGCTGGAGTATGAACGCTTCGGGCGTCGGCAAACCGAGTCGCGGATGGCGCTCTCCTTCCCGGTAACGTCCGCCGGTAAATACACCGTCAGCCTGACCAGCGAAGGCAGCGACGTGTATGAGCCTGGCAGCGTCTGGCCGCAGCCGGACAGCATGTACAGCCGGGGAAATACCCTGTATCTCGTTTACGATCGCTTACAGCAAAACGATAAATTTACCGTTTTGTTATTCATCACGCCGACAAAAGCTGGGAAGTGGACAAACAGCATCCGCGTAAACAGCGAGCCAGATATTCGCTTCTGGCAGTTTATTTATCCGTAGGAGTCGAATATGGACATGGTTTTTCGTGCCCTGGCAATTTACCTGTTTCTGGTTATCGTGTTTAAAGTTGCCGGGCGGCGGGCCCTGCTGCAAATGACCAGCTTCGATCTTATCCTGCTGTTAATTATCAGCGAGGCTACGCAGCAGGCGCTGCTTGGCGAGGATTTTTCCGTCACCGGGGCGATGATTACAATAACAACGCTGGTGGTGGTAGATATAATTTTCGGCCTGATAAAAAAATATTCCTCCTCGGTTGAGAATGTTCTTGATGGCACGCCGGTAATATTGGTTGAGAACGGTATTCCCATTGCGGATAAGCTGAAAAAAGTCGATGTATCCTGCGATGATATATTGGTTTCTGCACGCCAGAATCACGGCATAACCGAGTTTAAAGATATTAAGTACGCTATTCTTGAACGTAATGGCCATATTTCCATTATTCCTGAAAAGAGTTAAGGGGCAACGGCATGAGCAACCTTATTCACGATAACAACACCACGATCGGCGAGCTGACGAAAAAGCTCGCCAGCACGCTTACCGACAGAGGTTTGCGTTTGACCACCGCGGAGTCGTGTACCGGCGGTAACCTGGCGGTCGCCCTCTGCGCGGAAGAAAATACGGCAGAATTTTATGACGTGGGCATGGTGGTGTTCAGCGATGCGGCGAAGCAGAAGATCCTCGGCGTGCGGCCCGAAACCCTGGAGCGCTTCACCGCCGTCAGCGAAGAAACCGTTACCGAGATGGCAGCCAACATCTGCGACATAGCCGGGGCGGATATCGGCGTCGCCATCAGCGGCTATGCCGGTCCGGAAGGCGGAGATGACGGCACGGCGGCCGGGACGGTCTGCTTTGGCTGGAGCTTTCGCGGGCAGACGGAAACCAGCACCGTGCTGTTTTCCGGCGAGTGTCAGGACGTTGTCGAAAAAGCGGTGCGTTATTCGCTGTCTGAACTGATTGAGAAGCTATCCGGCTGGGATAACGGCTAAAGCAAGGGGGAAGTCTATGGCTGTCATCGTCATCACCGGCGGTACGGCGGGCGTGGGGAAAGCCACGGCGCTGCACTTTGCCAAAGCGGGCTATGACGTGGGCATTATTGCCCGCGACGAGCAGAGCCTGCGCTCCACGGAAGAGGAGCTGCGCCGTTTCGGCATCAACGCGTATGCCGTTCAGGCTGACGTGGCGGACAGCGAGGCGGTCACCGCTGCCGCCAGCGACATTGAGTCCCGCCTTGGCGCCATTGACGTGTGGGTGAATAACGCGATGGGCGCGGTGCTGGCGCCGTTTCGCACCATGACGCCTGAGGAATTTCGCCGCGTCACCGAGGTGACCTATTTTGGCTATGTTAACGGCACCCGCGCCGCGCTGGAGCTAATGACGCCTCGCGATCGCGGGACGATTATTCAGGTTGGCTCCGCGCTGGCCTACCGCTCCATTCCGCTGCAGTCCGCCTACTGCGGGGCAAAGGCCGCCATTCGCGGCTTTACCGACGCCGTGCGCACCGAACTAATGCATGAAAACAGCCGGGTGCAGCTCGCGATGGTGCAGATGCCGGGGCTCAATACGCCGCAGTTTGAGTGGGCGAGAAACAAGTTTGCCTGGGCGATGCGCCCGGTACCTCCCGTCTTTCAGCCCGAAGTGGCCGCCAGCGCTATTTTCAGGGTGGCGCAAAATCCGGTGCGGGAACTGTGGGTGGGCAGCAGCACTATCCAGTCGATTGTCGGGCAATTTTTGTTCCCCGGTTTCCTGGATCGGCTGATGGTCAAAAAGGCCTGGGAAGGGCAAATGACCACCACGCTGAATGCGGACGATCGTCAGGATTATCTGGATCGGCCGGTGAATGAGCCGCACAGGATCCACGGGCGCTTCACCGACGAAGCGAAAGATCGCGCCGCCAGCATAAGCTCGGGCGTGCCGGGAAAGGTGCTGCTCGGCTCCCTTGCCGTGACGGGGGCCATCGTGGCCCGCCTGCTGTTCTCGCGCAAAAGGTGATCAGCGCAGCGCGGTACGATTGGTCCAGAACCAGCGGTAGCCGTAACCGCTGAGGCTGAGTTCAGCGGTTTTGCCGCACTCCAGGGCGTCGCTGTAGCGTTTGTCCGCCAGGCAGGCGGTCCAGGTGGCATGGCGTATCCCGCGAGCGGTAAACGTGACGGGCTTATCGCTGAAGTTAACGAAGGTGAGAATGCTGCGCGTATCGGTTTCGTAATAGATCCCCAGCACCGCGTCGTTGTCGATCGTGATAAGACGAAACGGCGCGATGCCGATTTCAGGAAACTCCGAGCGCGTATTGGCAATGTCGATAATGCGGTGCAGGAGCGAGCTGCGGTGTAAAAGCGAATCCGCTACGTTGATTTTCTGATAGCGGAACGGGCCGTGGTCAATCATCGGGGCAATAAAGGTCTCCGGGTCGGCATCAGAGAAGCCGCCGCCCTGCGACGGGGCCCACTGCATCGGCGTGCGCACGGCGTAACGCTCTTCCAGCGCTAAATCATCACCCATGCCAATCTCATCCCCGTAGCGCATGACCGGTACGCCCGGCAGAGAAAAGAGAACCGCATGGCAAAAGGCCAGCCGCTTTTGGTCGCCGTTGAGCATCGGCGCAAGACGACGGCGGATCCCGCGCTGGTAGACGCTCATCTCTTCGTCGGGCGCGAACGCGTCCAGCACGGTCTGCTTCGCTTTTTTACCGATCCCGTCCAGATCCAGCTCGTCATGATTGCGCAGCCAGTTGGCGAAACAGCAGGAGTCCGGCGGCACGATCATTTTCTTCACCGCGTTGCGCAGCGGCCGCGCGCTTTTCTCCGCAAGGCTGACGTAGAAGAACTTGTTTAGCCAGAAATTCAGCACCAGGTTCAGACGGTCGTTCTTCCCAAAATAATCTTTGTAGGCTTCAACCTCCACGTCGACTTCGCCGAGCAGGATTGCGTCCGGGTTATGCTGTTCGATGAGGCGGCGCATGTGCTCGAGGATCCACAGCCCTCTCTTTTCATCCCCGCGCCCGGCTTGTTTTGTCAGGTGCGACGCCGCGTCCAGGCGAAAGCCGGACACCCCGAGCTTTAGCCAGAAGATGATGATGTTCTCCACCTCCTTCAGCACGGCGGGGCAGGCCAGATTGAGATCCGGCTCGTGGTGGTAAAACATATGCCGATAGTATTGCCCCGCCTCGTCGTCCCACGTCCAGACGCTTTTCTCTACGCCCGGAAACATGGGGGGCGTATCGTCGTCGTCCGTGTCGGACCACAGGTAGTAGTCACGGTAAGGGGAGTGCGGGCTGCGGCGGGCCTGCTGAAACCAGGGATGCGCGTTCGAGGTATGCTGGATCAGCAGCTCAATAATGACCTGCATCCCCAGCTCCCGCGCGTGTTCAATAAAGGCGATTATATCGTTGAGCTTTCCGAAGCGGGGATCGACCTGCAAATGGTCGCTCACGTCGTAGCCTTCATCAAGAAAGGGCGTGAGATAAAACGGGGTGATCCAGATAACCGTCGCGCCCATCCGGCGGATGTAGCGCAGCTTGGCGGTTATCCCGGCGATGTCGCCACAGCCATCGCCGTTCAGGTCGTAAAACAGGGCGGTATCAATCTGATAAATAATGGCGCGTGTATGCCAGCCTGCCATAGCAATCCTTAGTGATAACCTTCGGTATCAGACACTTTGCCCCGGAAGACGTAGTAGCTCCAGGCGGTATACACCAGGATCACCGGGATGATGAGCAGCGTGCCGATCAGCATAAACAGCTGGCTGGCAGGCGGCGCGGCGGCTTCCCACAGGGTAATGCGCGGCGGGATAATATGCGGCCACAGGCTGATGCCAAGCCCGCTAAAGCCGAGGAAGATTAAGCCCAGCGTGAGCAGGAACGGGCGGGCATGGCTGTCGGGGTTGCGCGTCAGCCGCCAGATCCACAGGCTAAATACCGCGACCAGCAACGGCACCGGCAGGAACCAGAAGAAGTTGGGCAGGGTGAACCAGCGTTCGGCGACAAACTGCCAGCCGAGCGGGGTCCAGATGCTCACCACCGCAATGACGGCGATCAGCGCCAGCAGCACGTGGCGGGTCAGCTCGCGCATGCGGCGCTGCAGCGCGCCTTCGCTTTTCATGATCAGCCACGTAGTGGCGAGCAGGGTATAGGCGACGATTAACCCCAGCCCGCAGAACAGGTTAAACGGCGTAAACCAGTCCAGCGACGAACCGACAAAGCGCCGTCCTTCCACGTCGAAGCCGTTAATCATCGCCCCGACCACGATCCCCTGGCTGAAGGTCGCGAGCAGGGAGCCGCCGGCAAAGGCGTAATCCCAGAACTTGCGGTGCGAAGGGGTGGCCTTGAAGCGAAACTCAAACGCCACGCCGCGGAAAATAAGGCCGATCAGCATTGCGGTAAGCGGGATGGTGAGCGCATCGATAATCACCGCATAGGCCAGCGGAAACGCGCCGAACAGCCCCGCGCCGCCGAGCACCAGCCAGGTTTCATTTCCGTCCCACACCGGGGCGACGCTGTTCACCATCACGTCACGCTCTTTGGCATCCCCCACGAAGCTGAACAGCATGCCGATACCGAGATCGAAGCCGTCCATGATGATGTACATCAGCGTGGCGAAGACAATAATGGCAAACCAGATGACCGGGATATCGACGCCCATCAGATCTTCTCCTCTTCCGGAACAGACTCGGCGGCGGACAGCGGACGGGCAGGCGTGCCCGACGTATTAGACGTTAGCGTGCCGACGGGCTGCGGCCCTTTCTTAATCAACCGGGCGAGATAGACGTAGCCCACGCCGAACACCGAACAATAGACCACGATAAAGGCCAGCAGGCTGATGCTCATCTGCAGCGTGCTGTGCAGAGAAACCGCGTCAATCGTGCGCAAATAGCCGTAGACGACCCACGGCTGGCGGCCCACTTCGGTAGTGACCCAGCCGGCGAGCAGCGCGAGCAGTCCGGCGGGCCCCATGCACAGGGCAAACCAGTGGAAAGGCCGCGAATGATAGAGCCGACGGCGATAGCGCAGCCACACGCTGAGCACGCCGAGCGTAATCATCAGCAGCCCCATGCCGACCATAATGCGGAAGGACCAGAAGACGATGAGCGAGTTCGGGCGATCCTCTTTCGGAAAATCTTTCAGGGCCGGAACCTGTTTATCCAGGCTGTGCGTCAGGATCAGGCTGCCGAGCGCGGGAATTTCAAGCCCGTATTTGGTGCGCTCCTCTTCCATATCCGGTACGCCAAACAGCAGCAGCGGGGTCGCCTCGCCGGGCGGGTTCTCCCAGTGGCCTTCAATCGCGGCAATCTTGGCAGGCTGATGCTCCAGCGTATTCAGGCCGTGCATATCTCCGACTACCGCCTGAATGGGCGCGACCAGCAGCGCCATCCACATCGCCATGGAGAACATTTTGCGCACGGCGGGCGTATCGTTGCCGCGCAGCAGATGCCACGCTCCGGACGCGCCCACAAACAACGCGCTGCACAGGAAGGCGGCGATGGACATGTGGATCAGGCGATAGGGGAACGAGGGGTTAAAGATGATAGCCAGCCAGTCTTCGGGAATGACCTGGCCGTTCTGAATACTGAAGCCCTGCGGGGTGTGCATCCAGCTGTTGGAGGCGAGGATCCAGAAGGTGGACATCAGGGTGCCCAGCGCCACCATGCAGGTAGCAAAGAAGTGCAGGCCAGGGCCGACCTTGTTCCAGCCGAACAGCATCACGCCTAAAAAACCGGCTTCCAGGAAGAAGGCGGTTAACACTTCATAGGTGAGCAGGGGGCCGGTAATACTGCCCGCGAACTGGGAAAAGCCGCTCCAGTTGGTGCCAAACTGGTAGGCCATCACCAGCCCGGAGACCACGCCCATACCAAAGTTAACGGCGAAAATTTTCAGCCAGAAATGGTATAGCGAGCGCCAGACATCGTTTTTAGTGCGAAGCCACATTCCTTCGAGTACCACCAGATAGCTTGCGAGCCCGATGGTGATCGCCGGAAAGAGAATATGAAAGGAGACGGTAAAGGCGAACTGGATCCTGGCAAGATGAAACGCATCAAGCTCGAACATGCTCCGTACCTCTGGAACTGATAGCGCAAGGGAGTTGCCAGACAGCGTCAGGCTGCCTGGCAAAACCGGTTACGGTTTTTTCTTACCCGCGCCAAGCTCGGCGCCGGTTAACGGATCGGCCGTTGGATCGGATTTCGTGCGCGCAGACATTGCTTTGACCAGTGTGGCCTGCTCCGTCGTGAGCGTTACGCTTGCGCTACCGTCACCACCATCAACCGCTGGCTGAGGGGATTCCACGTAATCGAAGTGCTTATCGCTGTTCCAGCTTCCGCGAACTTCTCCGCCCTCAGACATATTGTAGTACTTGTTGGTGTACTCTTCGATCGGCGGCAATTTACCCGGTGGGAAATTGTTGCGGATCGACTGAAGCGCCTTTTCGAACGAGAGCTGGTGCGCTGCTTCACGCGTCATTAAAAATGCCAGCGCATCCTTAACGCCCGGATCGTCCGTTACGTTAATCAGCCGCTCGTAGATAATCTTAGCGCGCGCCTCTGCCGCTATGTTAGAGCGCAGGTCGGCCGTGGGTTCGCCAATGGTATCTACGTAGGCTGCCGTCCAGGGCACGCCTGCGGAGTTGGTAAGCGGAGTACCGCCACCGTAGAGCAGGGAGGTGATGTGGCTGTCGTTGCCGTTCTCGGTCATGGACCGGTACAGCTCCGCTTCATTCTCAACGCCTTCCGCCAGTTCACCTTTTGCACCCTTGTTCAGCATACCCACCAGGGTACCGATGATTTCCAGGTGACTTAACTCCTCGGTCGCGATATCCATCAGCATATCTTTACGACCGGGATCGTCGTCGCTCAGTCCCTGCGTAAAGTAACGACATGCCGCGGCAAGTTCGCCCTGTGGTCCACCAAACTGCTCCAGCAGAAGGTTAGCCAGGCCCGGATTCGGTTCGGCAACGCGAACCGTGTATTGCAGCTGTTTTACGTGTCGAAACATAGATTCTCCCTCTTCCGTTATTTTTTCGCTTCTACGCCGTCCGCGTCGGAGCGCAGCAGGAACTGTTCCGTTGTCTGCGGGATGTGACGAAGCAGCCAGTCAGCCATTTCGCGCTCTTCCGCCAGAATCGTCTCGATGGCGGGAATAGAGGCGGTATCGCCCGCTTTTTTGGCCGCTGCCAGCAGGGAGGTGTAACAGGCAATTTCGAACTGCTCAAATACGTAGCCGCTGATGGAGCCTTTAACGATTTCATCAGACGGGAACATGCCGCCAATGGACTGGCCGAGCGCCGCCATTTTGCTCATGGAATCTTTAATGACTGAACGCGAAATATCATTGCGGTCAAGAATTTCCTCCAGCAATGTAATTTGGCGTTTAGTCTCGTTAACGTGTTGTTCAATTCGGGCACGTAAGTCCGGGTAATTATCAATACGGCCAGCCATTGATTCCAGCATTGATTCGGCTTGCTTTTCCATCGCATGGGCATCGCGTAGCCAATCATGGTAGTGTTCTACATGATTCATAATTAACTCCTGTGATTTATATTCTGGTTAATTTTCGGTGCTGATGCTCATCAAACTTTTAATTTATCCTTTCTGGGCTTTTTGATTAATATTGCCGACAGCCAGATCGGTTAATTTGAGATCGGTTTCTTTTTCTTCTTCCAGAGTTTCGGCAAGAAGTTTAACGGCTTTCTTATAGCCTAATTGTTCAGCCAGGGTGGCAAGGGTACCGTAGCTGGCAATTTCGTAGTGTTCTACTTTCTGCGCTGCCGCAATTAACGCAGCGTCACGTACTTCATTTTTTTCCGTACTCTCAATGACTTCGTTGGCTTCTTCAATTAAGCCTTCCATCGCCACGCACTTCATACGCTTCAACTTAAGGCCGGACTCCTGCTCGATAATCTGATCGATACGTTCGATCTGTCCCTGCGTCTCCTCAAGGTGAGCCGTGAACGCGGCGCTCAGCTTCTCGCTGGAGGCGGCGCGGGCCAGTTTGCTTAGCGCGCGAGTCAGCTGCTTCTCAGCGCTGTAGGTGTCGGATAAGAGGTGAATAAATACGTCTTCAACACTTTTCATATTCATATATTCGCTCCGGTAAAATAAGGGGGAATTACTGCGAGCCGTCAGGCCCGCAGCATGCTCTCGATATATTTATAAGAGCTTTAAATAAGATCAGGAGTTATCAGATTTACGGCCTCCGCCGTGACTGTTCTGTCCCCCTTTCTTACCCGCTTCAGATGCGCGTTGCGGATCGTTTTTGAAATTACCGCCGCTGTGCTGGCCGCCTTTACGTCCAGCTTCTGATGCTTTTTCACGGTCTTCAGCGAAATTACCGGAACCACCACGATGTTGTTCTGCCATATATCAACCCTCATGTTGCGTTTATGTCAGGAGATACGATAAGAAAACCGTATCACTTGTCGTTCAGGAATTAACATTAGTCGTTATGTGAGAAGAGTCAAATTTATCGCTGCGCTCGTTTCACGGTATTTTCAGCGGGGAGGGGAAAATACCGCTTCGTTATGGATTTTGAAAATCTACGGTAAATCCATTGCTTAGGGATAAATAACGCGGGCGGTTAGGATTCCGCTTAGCTAATAATCTTAATATGAACGCGGCGGAAATTATTACATGAATTGACGTAGCGCAAAAATATATCGTACCGGCGCGCGTCTTTGTATTCGGAATATTCTTAAGTGAGAAGCGAAATAACGCGCCGTAAACAACGCGTCCGATCGTCATTTTTGACGTGGTCAGCCGTAACGGGTGAGGGTATGCTGCATTCGTCACCACAATAATTACAGAGGCAATGTCATGGATCAGGAGCTACTGGATGCGGGGTACCGGGCCTACACCGGTGAGAAAATTGATGTCTACTTCAACACCGGGATCTGCAAACACTCGGGGAACTGCGTGCGCGGCAGCGCAAAGCTGTTCGACCTGAAGCGTAAGCCGTGGATAGCACCCGATGAAGTGGATGAAGAAACTGTCGTACGCGTAATTGATACCTGCCCGAGCGGTGCGCTGAAGTACCGCCAAAAATAAGCGAGGAACCATGGATATTCTTGAAGGCCATAACAAGTTTTACGTTAACGATGCCGAAGGTAATCAGGTGGCGGAGATCGTCTTTGTCCCGACCGGCGAGCATCTGAGCATTATCGAGCACACCGATGTGGATCCGAGCCTGAAGGGTCAGGGCGTGGGTAAACAGCTGGTGGCAAAAGTGGTGGAGAAGATGCGCGGTGAGAACCGTAAAATTATCCCCCTGTGCCCGTTTGCGAAGCATGAGTTTGATAACACGCGGGAGTATGACGATATCCGGGCGTGAAGCCGATGCCCGGCATTGCGCCGGGCAGCGCACTCAACCGACAAACATCACCGACACGCACAGCACGCCCACAATCAGCGTCAGCAGGTTACCGACAGAGCGGTACGGTTTCAGTGACGGGATCAGGTAGGTCGACAGCGTCGGCATGATGAACAGGATCATGGCGATAAGCGGACCGCTAATAGCGTAAATCATTGAGATAGCATTCGGATTGATGCAGCAGACCGCAAAGGTGATCAGCGACACCCCAAGAATCGAAACGGCGCGGTTAAAGGCGCGGCTTTTCTTCACCCCGACCTGATTTAGCGACGACTTCACGATCTCGGTTGCCCCTTCAATCACCCCAAAATAGGTGCCGAGGAACGATTTCGACATCGCAATAATCGCCACGATGATGCCGGAAATACCCAGCCATGCCGGCGACGAAGGCATCATCGACAGCGCGGACAGGATTGTCACCCCTTCCTCTTTGGCCGCCACGATATAGGACGGTGGAATCGAAAGCAGGCAGCTGAACACAAAGAACAGCACGCTGAGGCAGATGATCAGGTACGCCACCTTCATGATTTTTTTGCATTTACCCATGGCCTCGTCGCCGTATTTTTCGCGACGGTCTACGGCGAAGGTCGAGATGATAGGGGTATGGCTAAAGGCGAAAACCATCACCGGGATCGAAATCCACACCTGGTGCAGCGTATGCTGGTCGAAGGCCATCTGGCTGGTCAGCAGCGACGGCTGCCAGCTTCCCGTCAGATACAGCGAGACAAACAGGAAATAGGCGATCAGCGGAAACACCAGGAATCCCATTACCTTAATGGTAATGTGCCGCCCCATCAGGAAGATCAGATTCAGGATCAGCACCACGCCAAAGCTCACCAGCATCCGCACGCCGGTATCCACCGTCATCCGTTTCGCCAGCTGTTCAGTCAGCGAGTTGGTAATCGCCACCGCGTAAATCAGCACCACCACAAAGAAGGCCACGAAATAGAGCGTGGTGATCAGGTTACCGATCTTTTTACCGTAGTAATGGGAAACGGCGCCGGTGATCCCTTCGCTGCCTTTCGTTTTCGACGACAGGATAAATTGCGCCAGCGCCTTATGCGGCCAGTAGGTTAAGGGATACGCCACAAGGGCGGTGATCAGCAGGACAATCGCGCCAGCAGAGCCGAGCTGAATGGGCAAGAACAGGGTTCCTGCGCCCACGGCAGTGCCGTAGAGGGCGAAACTCCAGAGAGTCTCTTCTTTTGACCAAATTTTCGACATTAGAGCAACGTATCAACTATAAAACGAACAAAAAGGAGTGCAATTTACCATAATTATGCGTTGAGATCGCAGTTGCTTCGCAGGGAAGGGGCCGGAGAGGGTCTCCGGCCAGAAGGGAATTAGCCTGCCAGGGCGCGTCGCTGCTGGCGGCGCCTGATAATTTTCTCGCGCAGCGTATCGTACGCCCAGTTGTAGAGCATGGTGTACGGCAGGAAGAACAGGAAGAAGCCGATTTCCAGCGTGAATGCCTGAAGCAGCGTCACGCCCAGCACCGCGGCGACGATGGTTACGCCAATCACGATAAAGCCGCATTCAAAACCCAGCGCATGCAGGGCGCGTACTTTCGCCGTGCGCCTGACCCGCTGCACCGGCCAGAAACGGTCGAAACCGAAGTTGTAGATAATGTTCCAGAGCATTGCCGTGGTCGCCAGAATGATGGTCAGGCCACCCATTTCAAGAACCGAGCGCTGCATTAGCCACGCGGCGGTGGGGGCGAGGATCGCCGTGGCGATGCCCTCAAAGCAGACGGCATGGAAGATTCGCTCCGGTAATTTACGCTGGAGTGCATCCTGATGTTGCATATTCACCTCATGGTTACGCCAGTATGGGCGTCGATGAGACCTATTATTATCGCTTAAGGTGATATATAAAAGATGGTATCCATCGATAAAGTAGATACACCATGCGCTATTCTCCCGAAGCACTGACCGCGTTCGTCGAAACCGTCGCCGCCGGATCGTTTTCCGCCGCCGCCCGGCGGCTGCGCAAGAGCCAGTCCACCATCAGCACCTCCATCGCCAACCTTGAGGCTGACCTTGGGTTTGAGCTTTTCGACCGCTCGGCGCGCCAGCCGGTTTTAACCGCGCAGGGGGAACAGGTGCTGGGCTATGTGCAGTCGATTCTGGCCGCCAGCGCGCGGCTGGACGAGCTGGCGGTATCCTTAACGGCGCAAACGGAGGCGCGTTTTACCTTCGTGCTATCCGATACGCTAAACCCGGCCGTGCTGGAAGCGATGATGAGCCAGTTCGACCAGCGTTTTCCGCACACGGAATTTGAGTGCCTGATTGGGGAAGAGGAAGACGTTATCGATCTGCTGCAAAAGGAGCGGGCGCAGATTGGCCTGACGGAAGCGCGGGACGGCTATCCGACGGATATCGGCGCGACAAGGCTGCCCATGCAGACGCGAATGGCCATCTACGTCTCTGCCGGGCATCCGCTGGCGGACCAGCACGAGACCCACGCGGACGAGCTTCACGGCTGGCGCGAGCTGCGGCTGAGTACCTATCTTGAACGTGAGGCCACCCTTGCGCGCGGGCCGGTCTGGTCCGCGCCGAACTACCTGCTGCTGTTGAGTATGGCGGTGCAGGGCTTTGGCTGGTGCGCATTGCCCTGCGCGCTGGTTGACGAATTTGCCGCGTCGAAATCGCTGGTGCAGCTGAACGTGCCGGGCTGGCCGAGGTCGATTGCTATCGATCTGCTGTGGAACAAACGATCCCCGCCCGGCGTCGCCGGAAGCTGGCTGCGACAGTACCTTCAGGATGCGCGATAATCCTGTGACTAAACTCACTAATTTTAAACATTTGCGTCAATTGTTGATAACAATCCTCTACTATCGTCATGTCATTTTGTACAGAGGTCGTGATGAAAGATGTCGTTATAGTGGGTGCGTTACGTACGGCTATCGGCTGTTTTCAGGGAGCGCTCGCGCGCCACTCTGCGGTTGATCTCGGCAGCGTGGTGGTAAAGGCGCTGGTGGAGCGCAGCGGGATCGCCGCACATGAAGTTGATGAGGTGATCCTGGGCCAGGTGCTGACCGCTGGCGCGGGACAAAACCCTGCGCGCCAGGCGGCGCTGAAGGGCGGCCTGCCCAATACCGTTTCGGCCATCACCATCAACGACGTCTGTGGCTCAGGCCTGAAAGCGCTGCATCTGGCGACGCAGGCTATCCAGTGCGGCGAAGCGGATGTCGTGATTGCCGGCGGGCAGGAGAATATGAGCCGCGCCCCGCACGTGCTGACCGACAGCCGGACCGGCGCGCAGCTCGGAAACAGCCAGCTGCTCGACAGCCTGGTTCACGACGGGCTGTGGGACGCCTTCAACGATTACCACATGGGCGTGACGGCGGAGAACCTGGCGCGGGAATACGGCATCAGCCGCGAGCTTCAGGACGCGTATGCCCTCAGCTCGCAGCAAAAGGCGCGTGCCGCGATCGATTCCGGGCGCTTTCGCGATGAAATCGTTCCGGTCAGTACCCGGCGCCAGAACGGAGACGCGTTCATCGTCGATACCGATGAGCAGCCGCGTACCGATACCAGCGCAGAAGGGCTGGCAAAGCTCAATCCGGCCTTCGAAACGCAGGGGTCGGTGACGGCGGGCAACGCCTCTTCCATCAACGACGGCGCCGCGGCGGTGATGATGATGAGCGAAAGCAAAGCCCAGGAGCTGGCGCTGCCGGTGCTGGCGCGGATCAAAGCCTTTGCCAGCGTCGGCGTTGATCCGGCGCTCATGGGCATTGCCCCGGTTTACGCCACGCGCCGCTGCCTGGAGCGGGCGGGCTGGCAGCTGAGCGAAGTGGATCTGATTGAAGTCAACGAAGCTTTCGCCGCGCAGGCGATCTCGGTCGGAAAAATGCTGGAGTGGGATCCGCTGCGGGTTAACGTAAACGGCGGCGCCATCGCGCTTGGCCATCCTATCGGAGCCTCTGGCTGCCGCATTCTGGTCTCGTTAGTCCATGAAATGAAAAAGCGTAACGCCCGCAAAGGGATTGCGACGCTGTGCATTGGCGGAGGGCAGGGGGTGGCGCTGGCTATCGAACGGTAATCTCCCCCTCCGCGCGTAAAAGCCTCCCAACGGGAGGTTTTTTTTGCCTCCCTAAACCTTTTTTACCTTTATAAGCTCTTTCTTAAACTTTCGGCGATCCTTGCGCGGATAATAATTCGCGTTGCGATCTTCTCAGTGTGATCTCTCTCCTGAAATTTACGGTTAAATCCCCTTTTTTGTTGATGGGGTTCACGCCGATCTTTGCCAAAAAAAATGAAACAAATAATTTCGATCTTTGTCACTAAAATACAGGTGCATAAAAAATAAACTCAAGTTTCATAAAAACGAAACATCATTTTAATTGAGGGTTTTTTCATGCTTAAGAAATCTCTGGTCCTTGCCTCTCTTATTAGTGCCTCTTTTATGTCTCACGCCGTTACCGTCGATCTGCGTCACGAATACATCGACAGCGGCTCGAACGCCGACCGCGTTGCCGTCTCGCATCGCTTTGATAATGGTCTTGGTTTTTCGGTAGAAGCGAAGTGGAAGTCGGGCGGTGACAAAGCCGATTGGCCGTTTGCCGATGTGGTAGGTAACGGTCATGAAGATCAGATTAGCTGGCGCTGGAAAGCGACGGACAATATTGCCCTGACGCCAGCGTTTACGATTGAAAGTACCGACAGCCGCACCATTTATAAACCGAATCTGCATTTACAATATAGCTTCGATAATGGCTTCTACGTGGCCGCGCGTTACCGCTATGAATATACCCGTTATCCGTCAAGCGAAAATAAAGACGATGACAAGGTTAACCGTGGCGATGCCTGGATCGGTTGGGTATTAGGCGACTGGCGTACCGAGCTGAACTATGTTTATGCGAAAAGCGCAGAAGGCATGGCCCGAAATAATAATAAAGATTACTCCAACGAATATAACGCCAAGCTGGCCTATAAATGGGATAAAAACTGGGCGCCGTATGTTGAGGTAGGGAACGTGGGCGTTAAAGAGACTGACGAACGTCAGACCCGCTTCCGTTTAGGCGTGGCGTACTCTTTCTAAAACAGGCAGTACCTCCGGGAAAAGGCCGGCTCGCTTGAGCCGGTTTTTTTGTGCCGGGGAAAAGCGCATTACGCAAAAAAAAGCCCCCCGAAACGGAGGGCAAGGCCAGTTACAGAAACACTAACTCAAGTCAGGCATGCAACATTTCAGGTTGCTCGGGGAGTTTCGCGATATAGAGCGCCGGCTTGCCGTCTTTATCGGAACTGTACAGAACCGCTTTCTCATCCGGAGTGAAGGACGGATGCGGGTGGGTCACCTGGCGGCTGTTCGCCACCGTGGCCCAGGAGGTGTCGTGACGGGCGATGCGGAAACAGGCTTTCTTCGCCACGTCAAAGGCATACAGATAAGGATCGTTATCAATGGTGTAGCCGCCGGTGTCTTTTACGTCGACAGGCGTGCCGGAACCGTCGCCAACGAGCATGGTGCCGTCAAAGTTGCTCATCAGGTGCGAACAGGCAGGCATGCTCATCACCGCTTCATTGATGCCGGTATCCGGGCTGTAGCGGGAGATGGTGCGCCCCTGCTGGCCCTTCAGGTAAGAGACATAGACCAGCGCGGAGCCGTCCGGCACCCAAAATTCATGCGTGCAGCTTTCCCCTTCCGCGTGCGTTTTGACCTTTCGCACGTTGCTGCCGTCTTCATTGACCAGCCACATGCGTGCGTCAACCAGATCGTGCGGCCCTTCATGGCAGAAGGCCACGGTATTGTCGTCGAACGGACGATAAATCGGATGCCCCAGCCAGATCTTCTCGTCGTGAACGGTGGCGCTTTCGCCCGTTTTCAGGTCAACGCGCAGCAGGCGGCAGTGCGGCCCCTTATGGAAGAAGTCGTGGAAAATTTTCCAGTCGTTGAGCGGCGTCCAGTCACGTCTGGCAATCTCAATGCCCACCAGTTTGGTGCAGTCGCTGTTCGCGACCCAGGTACCGTAGCCCACCCACTCTTCCGGGACGCGGTACACCTCGCGCTCCGCCAGCGTCTCTAAATCCACCTCCAGCAGGGTGCGATCGTTTTTCACATAGTAGAAGGATTTATCGTCCGGGGAGAGGAACCCGCCAAAGGTGTTATCGCCCGGGCCTTCGGTGAGCTGCACCGCTTCGGCATTGTTCAGATCCAGCAGGTAATAGTTCCAGTGACCGTCGAACTCCCCGGCGAACAGCAGATGGCTGCCGTCGTTAAAGAAGCACTTCTGGTAAAAGTAGTTGCGATGACAGGTTACTTCCGGTGGGGTCAGGCGGGTGACTTCCACGCCCGTATCCGGATCGCGGCTGACCTCATAGTTCAGCTTGACCCGCATGCCTTTAGCCATAATGCACTCCTTTGAACGCGAAGAATGGGTTGAAAACTGGGTGTTAAATTATCAAAACATCGTTTCATTATGTGTGACTGACAGCGCAATTTATCAGTTTCAGGGCTGAGGATTGCGTCGGGATAGATTTATCGTGATCGAAACGCCATTTCTGGAAGAAACACGCAGAAAAAATGAAACGTTGTTTTAAATGTAATTGAAAAGCCATTTGTCAGGGGATAATATGTGCTCATCACGAAAACGGAACGTTGTTTCGTTAATTAACTTTGCCTTCGGGCACGATCCATTCTGGAGGTTGATGTGGAAGTCAGACAAAGCATCCACAGTGCGCATGCAAAAACGCTGGATACTCAGGGGCTGCGCGGCGAGTTTTTAGTTGAGCAGGTGTTCGAAGCCGACAAATACACCATGGTCTACAGCCATATTGACCGCATTATCGTGGGCGGAATTATGCCCGTGGCGAGCACCGTCTCCGTGGGCGGCGAAGTGGGCAAGCAGCTGGGCGTGAGCTACTTCCTCGAGCGCCGCGAGCTGGGCGTGATTAACATCGGCGGGCCGGGCACCATTACGGTTGACGGCCAGTGCTACGAGATTGGCCACCGCGACGCGCTGTACGTCGGCAAAGGGGCGAAAGAAGTGGTGTTTGCCAGCGTCGACGCCGGCAAGCCGGCGAAGTTTTACTATAACTGCGCCCCGGCCCACACTACCTACCCGACCAAAAAAGTAACGCCTGCGGACGTTGCCCCGGTCACGCTTGGCGATAACCTCACCAGCAACCGCCGCACCATCAACAAATACTTCGTTCCGGACGTGCTGGAGACCTGCCAGCTCAGCATGGGGCTGACCGAGCTTGCGCCGGGCAACCTGTGGAACACCATGCCGTGCCATACCCACGAGCGCCGCATGGAAGTCTACTTCTACTTCAACATGGATGAAGATGCCTGCGTGTTCCACATGATGGGACAGCCGCAGGAGACGCGCCATATCGTCATGCACAACGAGCAGGCGGTCATCTCCCCGAGCTGGTCTATTCACTCCGGCGTGGGGACGAAAGCCTATACCTTCATCTGGGGTATGGTCGGTGAAAACCAGGTCTTTGATGACATGGACCACGTCGCTGTTAAGGATCTGCGCTAGCCGCAGGCAGTTAAGCATAACTCTGCCTGTTGGTGACAGGCGCTGAATGATTAAGGAAAAAACATGATTCTGGATGCATTTTCTCTGCAGGGTAAAGTGGCCGTGGTGTCCGGTTGTGACACCGGCCTGGGCCAGGGCATGGCGTTAGGTCTGGCGGAAGCGGGCTGCGACATCGTCGGGATTAACATCGTTGAGCCGACTGAAACCATCGAGCGCGTAACCGCGCTGGGCCGCCGTTTTCTGAGCCTGACCGCCGATCTGCGCAAAATCGACGCCATCCCCGAGCTGCTGGATCGCGCCGTGGCGGAGTTCGGTCATATCGATATTCTGGTCAACAACGCCGGCCTGATCCGTCGTGAAGACGCGATTAACTTCAGCGAGACGGACTGGGACGACGTCATGAACCTGAACATCAAGAGCGTGTTCTTCATGTCTCAGGCGGCGGCGAAGCACTTCATCGCGCAGGGGAAAGGCGGCAAGATCGTCAATATTGCCTCCATGCTCTCCTTCCAGGGCGGCATCCGCGTACCGTCTTACACCGCGTCGAAAAGCGCCGTGATGGGCGTGACCCGCCTGCTGGCAAACGAGTGGGCGCAGCACAACATTAACGTTAACGCGATTGCGCCGGGCTACATGGCCACTAACAATACCCAGCAGCTGCGCGCGGATGAAGAACGCAGCGCGGCGATCCTCGAGCGTATTCCGGCGGGGCGCTGGGGCCTGCCGAGCGATCTGATGGGGCCGATTGTGTTCCTGGCTTCCCCGGCATCGGATTACGTTAACGGCTACACCATTGCCGTCGACGGCGGCTGGCTGGCGCGTTAATTCAGCCTGAATAAAGAACCTCTGCCCCCGGGCGGAGGTTTTTTTTGCGCCAAAATAGCCATTATCCATATCCTGAAAGATGAAAAATCCATATCAAAAAAGAATAAATGACGCGCATCACACATTAATTGCTTAAAAATGAACTGATTAATAAAAAAGCAGGTTTAATTACCATGATTTGAAATTGTAATGTCCATCACAGTTCCATATGTCGTAGCGAAAAAATCCATATCTTCACCAGTTCCGACCTGACACTTTCTTCCGCTATCTCGTAATTTCAGTTAACGAATTTCGCTGTTGAGGCAGGAAACTATGACATCTATAAATGACTCTACCCTTATGCCCGCTGCGCTGCGCGATACCCGACGCATGAACCAGTTTGTTTCTGTTGCGGCTGCCGTAGCCGGCTTACTGTTCGGACTGGATATCGGCGTTATTGCCGGCGCACTGCCCTTTATTACCGACCACTTCACGCTGAGTAACCGCCTTCAGGAGTGGGTGGTGAGCAGCATGATGCTGGGCGCAGCCATCGGCGCGCTGTTTAACGGCTGGCTCTCGTTCCGTCTCGGGCGTAAATACAGCCTGATGGTCGGGGCGATCCTGTTCGTTGCCGGCTCCATCGGCTCGGCGTTTGCCACCAACGTTGAAGTGCTGCTGCTCTCCCGCGTGCTGCTGGGCGTGGCGGTGGGCATCGCGTCCTACACTGCGCCGCTGTACCTCTCCGAAATGGCGAGCGAGAACGTGCGCGGTAAAATGATCAGCATGTACCAGCTGATGGTGACGCTCGGGATCGTGCTGGCGTTCCTGTCGGACACATACTTCAGCTACAGCGGCAACTGGCGGGCAATGCTTGGCGTACTGGCGCTGCCTGCGCTGGTGCTGATTGTGTTAGTTATTTTCCTGCCGAACAGCCCGCGCTGGCTGGCGCAAAAGGGGCGTCACGTGGAGGCGGAAGAAGTGCTGCGCATGCTGCGCGACACGTCCGAAAAAGCGCGTGAAGAGCTGAACGAGATCCGCGAAAGCCTGAAGCTGAAGCAGGGCGGCTGGTCGCTCTTCCGGGCTAACCGCAACGTGCGCCGCGCGGTGTTCCTCGGCATGCTGCTGCAGGCGATGCAGCAGTTCACCGGTATGAACATCATCATGTACTACGCGCCGCGCATCTTCAAAATGGCCGGTTTCACCACGACCGAGCAGCAGATGATCGCCACGCTGGTGGTAGGGCTGACCTTTATGTTCGCAACCTTTATCGCGGTGTTCACCGTTGATAAGGCCGGACGCAAACCGGCGCTGAAAATTGGCTTTAGCGTGATGGCGCTCGGCACGCTGATCTTAGGCTACTGCCTGATGCAGTTCGATAACGGCACGGCGTCCAGCGGCCTCTCCTGGCTCTCCGTTGGCATGACCATGATGTGCATTGCCGGTTATGCAATGAGCGCCGCGCCGGTGGTGTGGATCCTGTGCTCTGAAATTCAGCCGCTGAAATGCCGCGACTTTGGCATTACCTGTTCCACCACCACCAACTGGGTGTCGAACATGATCATCGGTGCGACCTTCCTGACGCTGCTGGATGCGATTGGCGCGGCGGGCACCTTCTGGCTCTATACGGTGCTGAACGTGGCGTTTATCGGGGTGACCTTCTGGCTGATCCCTGAAACCAAAGGCGTGACGCTGGAGCATATTGAACGCAGGCTGATGAGCGGGGAGAAACTGCGTAATATCGGCGTGTGATTTATCCCCCTCACCGTGACCCTCTCCCCAATGGGGAGAGGGCACTGTCCGGTGCGGTAGACGGCCTTAGCGCATCGCGCGTCTCAAAATACGCTCTGCCTGACGCTGGAAGTCCTCGGCAGTCTCTTCCACGGTTTTCTGTCCGTAGTCGATATACTGCAACGAGGTGCCGAACTGCGCCACAATCTGCGGGTCGTCAAAGTAGGGGGATACGGTGAGTTTTGCAGGCAGCGACTGCGCCAGACGCAGGCCCGCCACGGAAGGATCGTCCTCTTTGATGGTGCCGTCTTCGGTCAGATACTGCACCGCCACCTTGCTCAGCGGTACGCCGCGCTCCAGACCCAGCGTATCCACTCCCTCCTTGCTGTTCAGCAGAAAGTTAATCAGCTTCGCTGCCGCTTCCGGGTTTTTGGTTGATTTCCCGATCGACAGCATCTGCGCCGGTTTGAAGAACAGACCCGCGTCGGTGGCGCCCGGCAGCATGGGGTAGCTGCCCAGCACCAGCTTCGCCGGTGGCTTCAGGTTGTCGGAATATTTGTTAATCGTGGAGTTCCACATGTAGGTGCCGCCCCATTCGCCCTGGATCCACGGCTTCATCTCATACATGTTGCTCTTGCCGAACGAGGCATAGTATTTGGTGTCCGGCATCACGTGGCTGTCGATCAGCTTTTTGTAGGTCTGGAAGAACTCCACCCACTGCGCTTTGGTATAGCTGAACTTTTTGGTTTTCTCGTCCACGGCGGGGATGTTGTACTTCTGGATCATGTACGAGTTCAGCAGCGCCAGCGTATCCTGGTGCTCCAGAATGACCGGGTAGTACTGCTTGCCGAGCTTGCTTTCGAAGGTCTTACCGGCAGCCATCAGCTCGTCCCAGGTTTTCGGGTAGGCAATGCCCGCTTTTTTCCAGGTCTCGTCGTTGAAGTAGAACACGCGCGCGGTCACCGAAATCGGAATGCCGTTGAGTTTGCCGTTAACGGTGGTGGTTTGCAGCTCTTTCGGATCGAACTGCGACAGGTCGATAACGTCCTTCATCTTGTTCAGATCGTAGAAGCCGTCACCGGTTTTGGAGAAGATCGGCAGCCAGTTCCAGTTAGTCTGCATTACGTCCGGCTCGGTGCCGCCCGCAATCTGGGTCGTCAGGCGGGAGAGATGGCCGTCCCAGCCGGTGTACTCGGCCTTCACGTTAATGTCCGGGTTCTGCTTATGGAACTCTTCTAACGCTTTCAGGGTGACCTGGTGACGGCCATTGCCGCCCCACCAGGACATCCGAAGATCCACGTTCTGCGCCATCGATGGCAAAGCGGTAAGGCCCAGAGTGGCGGAGATTGCTGCGCTTAAAAGCACTTTTTTCATTTTTATCACTCCATCAGAGAGAGAGGTTCTGTTCGGTTTTAGCGTCAAAAATATGACATTTGTTCATATCAAACGTGAAATACACCTGACGGTGAAGGCCTTTATCAATCATTGGCTTAGCTTCATCGGAAGGGATTCGGGCGGTCAGTTCGTAGTCCGCGACCTTCAGGTAGACAAAAAATTCGTGGCCCATATTCTCAACGCGCACCATCTCGCCGCTGCAGCCGCCTTCCGGGAACGGCGCGTCGGAGAGCGATACAAACTCCGGGCGCACGCCGTAGAAGATCTCCTGACCCGCGTAAGCGGCCACTTTCTCCTGCTGTTCCGCGTTCAGCGGCATGGTTTCATTGCCGATGGCGATGTGCAGCTGCCCCGCTTTTTCCACCAGCACGCTCCTGCGGATGTTCATCTCCGGCGCGCCGATGAAGCCCGCCACGAACATGTTCTTCGGCTTGTGGTAAAGGTTGTCCGGCGTATCAACCTGCATGATGTGGCCGAGCTTCATCACGCAGATGCGGTCGCCCATGGTCATCGCTTCGGTCTGGTCGTGGGTGACGTACACGGTGGTCGCCGGTTTGCCGGATTTCTTCAGCTGCTTGTGCAGGTCGGAGATGCGGATACGCATTGAGGCGCGCAGCTTGGCGTCGAGGTTGGAGAGCGGCTCGTCGAACAGGAAAACGTCCGGCTTTTTCACAATCGCGCGGCCGACCGCCACGCGCTGCGCCTGGCCGCCGGAGAGCTGGCGCGGCAGGCGGTCCAGCAGCTCTTCCAGCTCCAGAATTTTGGCGGCTTCATTCACCTGGGCCTCGATCCGATCTTTCGGCAGCTTGCTCAGCTTGAGGCCAAAGGCCAGATTCTCGCGCACCGTCATGTGCGGGTAGAGCGCATAGTTCTGGAACACCATCGCAATCCCGCGCTCTTTCGGCGCGAGGTTGTTCACAATCCTGTCGCCGATTCGCACTTCGCCGCCGCTGATGGTTTCCAGCCCCGCCAGCATGCGCAGGGTGGTGGATTTGGCGCAGCCGGATGGCCCCACGATCACCATGAATTCCCCTTCAGCGATCTTAAGATCGATAGCGTGCACCGCTTTAAAACCGTTGGAGTAGACCTTTTCCAGCTTGTTGAAAATAACTTCAGCCATTATTTTTCCCTCTTAACCTTTAATTCCGCTGCTGGTGACGCCCTGTACGAAGTAGCGCTGTGCCAGGAAGAAGACAATGATGGATGGCAGAATGGAGATGCTCGCCATTGCCAGAATTTCGTTCCACGGCGCGCCTTCGGTGACGTCGATAGACATTTTCAGCGCCAGCGCGATCGGGTATTTATCCACGCTGTAGACGTAAATCAGCGGCCCGATAAAGTCGTTCATGGACCACATGAACTGGAACAGGGCGACGGAGATAATGGCCGGTTTCAGGATCGGCACCACCACGTACCACAGCACCTGAATGGAGTTGCAGCCGTCAATCTGCGCGGCTTCTTCCATGTCGCGCGGCACGCCGCGCAGGAACTGGATCAGCATGAAGACGAAGAACCCCTGCGTGGCGAAGGCCAGCGGCAGGTACAGCGGCATGTAGCTGTTCAGCATGCCCATTTCACGGAACATCAGGTACTGCGGGATAAGCAGCACGGTGCTGGGCAGCAGCATGGTGGTGATGAGCGTGGCGAACCAGAATTTCTTCCACGGGATTTCGAAGCGCGCAAAGCCATACGCCACGATGGTGGAGGAGATAATGGTCAGGATCACCTTCGGGATCACGTACTTAAAGGTGTTCAGCATGTAATGGCCGAAGTTGTACTCGGTTCCGGTTTTCCAGCCGTTCACAAAGCCATCCCAGGTGGCGTGCGCGGGCCACAGGCTGAGGGTGGTAAAGATCTCGTGGTTCGGCTTGAACGACGCCGAGAACATCCACACCAGCGGGTAGAGCATCAGCAGGCCGACAAACAGCAGGATCGCATAGCGAATACTGGCGTTGATTTTCTCTCTGCGCAGCGTGCGGGCCACTTCGCGTTCGGCAACGCCGCGTGCCGTGGAGAGTTGTTGAATATCAGCCATTTTTGCCTCCTTTATCGGCGGAGTAGAACACCCAGTATTTCGACGACTTAAAGGCGATACCGGCAAAGACGGCCACCACCAGGAACAGGACCCACGCCAGCGCCGCGCCGTAACCCATATCGAAATACTTAAACGCGGTATCGTAGATATAGAGCGAGAACAGGTAGGTCGAGTAGGTCGGCCCGCCGCCGGTGATGACGTATGGCCCGGTAAATTCCTGGAACGCCTGCGTGGTCTGCATGATGAAGTTGAAGAAGATCACCGGCGTAATCAGCGGCACGGTCACCTTCATGAACATTTGCCATTTTGAGGCACCGTCGATCATTGCCGCTTCATACTGGGACTGCGGTACGTTTTGCAGCGCGGCGAGGAAGATGACCATCGCGGAGCCGAACTGCCAGACGCGCAGCAGGGTAACGGACATCAGCGCCAGCGACGGTTCGCCCAGCCAGTTCACCGGGTCGAAACCAAATACGCCAATAAAGCTGTTCAGCAGACCATCAATCGCAAATAAGGCGCGCCACAATACGGCAATGGCGACGGAGCTGCCGAGGATCGACGGAATATAGTAGGCGGTTCGGAAAAAGCCGATGCCGCGTAATTTAAAGTTCAGAACAAAGGCAATACCTAATGCAAATGCGAGCTTTAACGGAATAGTTAAAAATACGTAGGCAAAGGTCACACCCATGGATTTCCAGAAGAGCGTGTCCTCGGTAAACATGTAGCGATAGTTTTCAATGCCGTTAAACACCGGCGGGCTCATCAAATCGTAATCCGTAAAGCTGAGGAAAAACGAAGAGACAAAGGGGAATGCCGTAAAGAGTATCAACCCGATTATGTAGGGTGATATCCACGCGAGCCCCAGCAGCTTGTTTTCATTCATACATACCTACCTGGCAATCAATGGTTTAAAACGGAATCTGCGTTGTTACATCTCCCCAGGCCTGATGCGTGCGGCATGGGTACTAAAATTCAGGGTGCTGTTTCTGGCAATAACGTAATTTAGTATTGTTTTTTAACGCTTTTTTTCGGTGTGATACCTGCTACAGGCGCCTCGGATTTCAAAAGAGGCGAACCGGTGTTTTTGAATATTAAAACGCCGTTTTATTTTATATTATTGCGATTTGTTTCCGCGTCATTCGCTTAATGATGGAAATGTGATCGGTGTCGAAACGGTGTTTCAATATAGTGAGATGGGTGGCATTTTTGACGTTCTTCCGCGCGTTTGCCGGAGACGGGGGAGGAAGGAATACCCCCATAAAATGAAGCGGGTAATGACAATAGTCACGGCGGGTACTTAACTACCAAATCTGATAGCAGGTCTACAGATGTACCATTTCGGCATTCAGATAATTCTTACTTTCTTGTATGATTCGGTAAACCGGAACCTGTCAGGCAGAATTTCACTGCATCATTAGAAGAAGAACAGTTATGTCAGCAATGGATTTCAAAAAACATACGGATCTCGATTTTCCTCAATACGCTCCCCCGGCGGTAACCGCTAAAGAAATAGATCTTCTGGGCCTGCTGGACGTTCTGCTGGCGGCAAAAAAACGACTCATCACCATCGCGTTCGCATTTGCGCTGGTCGGTCTCGCTATCGCCTTTTTGATGCCGCAAAAATGGACCAGTAAAGCGGTGATCACCCCGGCGGAACAGACGCAGTGGAGCTCGCTGCGCCAGATGATGGTTGCGCTACAGGTGCTTGACGTGGACGTGAAGGTCTCTCGCTCGGACGTGTTTAACCAGTTTATCAAAAAGTTTCAGTCACAGTCCCTGCTTGAAGAGTATATGAAAAGCTCACCGTACGTGATGGCTCAGCTCGATGGCGCCCAGGTTGACCCGCTGGAGCTGCACCGCGCGGTGGTCAGCATCTCCGAAAAAATGAAGGCAATCGATAACACCCTGGAAAAAAATGCCGATAAAGCGCCGTACCTCTCCTGGACGTTGAGCTTTACCGCCCCAACGGCGGAAGACGCGCAGAAGGTTCTGGACGGGTACATTCACTACATCTCCGGCATCGTTGAGCAGGAGACCATGCAGAACATCCGCGATCAGCTGCTTCTGAAAACCCGAACGGTTGAACAGCAGCTGGAGCTGGATCGCGTGCGGTTGACCAATATCCACAATACGAACCTGCAGCGCCTGAACTACTCGCTGGAAGTAGCGAACGCGGCGGGGATTAAAAAGCCGGTGTACAGCAACGGACAGGCGGTAAAAGACGATCCGGATTACTCCGTCGCCCTCGGCGCGGACGGGATTGCCCAGAAGCTCCAGATCGAGAAAAATCTGAAGGACGTTTCCGAGCTGAATGCCGATTTCCAGAACCGTGAATACTACCTGGCACAGCTGCAAAAGCTGTCCTTCAAGGATGTGAGCGTTGAGCCATTCAAGTATCAGCTCTCTCCATCAATGCCGGTGAAAAAAGATGGCCCGGGCAAAGCCCTGATCGTCCTTCTGGCGGGTATGCTGGGTGGACTGTTTGCCTGCGGCAGCGTGCTGCTGCGCGAGGCAATGAGCGCCCGCACTCCGCTGCCGGCGCCGCTTTCTGAGGCGGTAACGGAATAACGTCCAAAAAAGGCGCTCACCGGGCGCCTTTTTTTATTTCAGGAAATCTTCGCGCACCGGCGTAAAGGTATCCAGCAGCGTGCCGGGCTTCAGGCAGACGCAGCCGTGCATTACGTGCGGTTCCTTATAGAGCGTGTCGCCCGCCGTCACCACGTGCTTCTCTTCGCCAATCGTAAACTCAAACTCGCCCGAGAGAACGTAGGTGAGCTGCTCATGAGGATGGTTGTGCATCGGGCCAATCGCCCCCTGCTCAAAATTCACCTCCACGGCCATCATCTTGCCGTCGTGCGCCAGAATACGACGCGTCACGCCATTCCCCAGATCCTCAAGCGTGGTCTCTTTATGGAATATAAACATCTCTTTGCCCCGTTAAGTAATGAAACATTGTTTCATTTAACTTATCTCAGCCGTGGATAAAAGGAAACGGTTAGCCAAATAACTGGAAAGGCGATCACAAGTTTGCTTCACTGGGTGAAACGAACGGGAGGAAAAATGAAAACGATCGGTCTGTTAGGGGGAATGAGCTGGGAATCAACCATCCCGTACTACCGCCTGATTAATGAGGGCGTTAAGCGGCGTCTGGGCGGGCTGCATTCTGCCAGCCTGCTGCTGCACAGCGTGGATTTCCACGACATAGAAGCCTGCCAGTCCAGCGGGGAGTGGGACAAGGCCGGAGAAATGCTGGCCAATGCCGCGCTCGGGCTGGAGCGGGCGGGGGCGCAGGGGATTTTGCTGTGTACCAACACCATGCACAAGGTGGCGTCGCACATTGAAAACCGCTGCTCGCTGCCGTTTTTACATATCGCGGATGCCACCGGGCGCGCCATTGTTGCCGCCGGCATGACGCGCGTGGCGCTGCTGGGCACGCGCTATACCATGGAGCAGGATTTTTATCGCGGGCGGCTGAGCAGTCAGTTCGGCATTGAAAGCCTGATCCCGGACGAGGCTGACCGGGGGCGCATTAACCAGATTATTTTTGACGAGCTCTGTCTGGGCACCTTCAGCGAACGCTCCCGCGCCTATTATGTCAGCGTCATCGAGAAGCTGGCGCAGCAGGGGGCGGAAGGGGCGATCTTCGGCTGTACCGAAATTGGCCTGCTGGTGCCGGCCGCGCAAAGCCCGATCCCGGTATTCGATACCGCCGCCATTCATGCCGCCGATGCGGTGGAGTTTATGCTGTCAGAGGACGTTTTGCAGGTCAGGTAAGCGAAGCGCCGCCTGACGGGCATGGGCGATTAAATGGTCGGTAAACGCCTCTACCAGCGCAGATGCCGGACGGTGCAGCGGGCGGATAAGGCTCACGGTAAACGGAACGGAAACGCTAAACCGGCGCAGGACAACCCCGCTGCTGGCGTAATCCATGGCCGTTAGCGGGTTTACCACTGAAATACCGACGCCCGCGCGCACCATCGCGCAAATCGAGGCGGCGCTGTGCGTCTCCACCACCATCCGCCGCTTCACCTGATGTTCGGCAAACAGGCCGTCCAGCAGCTGCCGGTAGCTGTCGGTCTGTGACAGGCTTATGTAGTTCTCACCGTGAAAATCCGCCGGGGTCAGCACCGCTTTGCGGGCAAGCGGGTGGCTGGCGGGCAGTACGCAGACCTCATCCAGCGACAGCAGCTCCGTGCGTTCCGTACCCGCTGGCGTGACGAGGGTTTCGGTCAGACCTAAATCGTGGCGCTGGGCTGATAGCCACTCTTCCAGCAGAGGCGACTCCTGCGGCACGATGGTAAGACTGACCTGCGGGTAGCGGGCCAGAAACGGCGCTAACAGCACCGGCAGAAACGACTGGGAAAAGACCGGCAGGCAGACGATGGACAGCTCGCCCTGGCGGAACTCCCTCAGGCTTTCCGCCGCGCTCACGATCCTGTCCAGCCCGTACCAGGAGCGCTGTACCTCCTCAAACAGACGCAGCCCCTGAACCGTTGGATGCAGCCTGCCGCGCGCGCGCTCAAACAGCTTCAGGCCCAGCACTTTCTCAAAGCGGGCCAGCTCGCGGCTGACCGTCGGCTGCGAGGTATGCAGCATCTGCGCGGCTTCGGTGAGGTTGCCGGTGGTCATCACCGCATGGAAAATCTCGATATGGCGTAGGTTAACGGCGGGCATAGGGCACCTGATGGCTGAGCGTTATCCATATCATTTTTGCATAGACTCACGATAAAACGATATTTTTTATTCTCTTCAGGCTGTGGCGTAATGACAAAAAACAGCTTTACGGAGACTACCATGCCGCGCCCGCTCAACCAGACCGATACCGATTTAAACGCCGATAACCTGCTGCGCCTGCCTGCCGAATTTGGCTGCCCGGTGTGGGTCTACGACGCGCAGATTGTCCGCGAGAAGATCGCCGCGCTGCATCAGTTTGACGTGGTGCGCTTTGCGCAGAAGGCCTGCTCCAATATTCACATCCTGCGCCTGATGCGCGAGCAGGGCGTTAAGGTTGACTCCGTATCGCTGGGTGAAATCGAGCGCGCGCTGGCGGCCGGGTTTGATCCACAGGCCGACAGCGACGCGATCGTCTTTACCGCCGACCTGATCGACGACGCCACGCTGGCGCGCGTGCACGAGCTGCAGATTCCGGTCAACGCCGGCTCGGTGGATATGCTGGAACAGCTTGGTCAGGTTTCCCCTGGCCATCGCGTCTGGCTGCGCATTAATCCGGGCTTTGGTCACGGTCACAGCCAGAAAACCAACACCGGGGGCGAAAACAGCAAGCACGGGATCTGGTATGGCGATATGCCCGCCGCCCTTGAGGTATTGCAGCGCTATAACCTGAAGCTGGTGGGGATCCACATGCACATCGGTTCCGGCGTTGATTACGGACATCTTGAGCAGGTCTGCGGCGCGATGGTGCGTCAGGTTATCGACTTTGGTCAGGATCTGGAGGCGATCTCCGCCGGTGGCGGTCTCTCGATCCCCTACCGCGAAGGGGAAGAGGCGATCGACACGGATCACTATTACGGGCTGTGGAGCGCCGCGCGCGACAGCATCGCCGCCCATCTGGGCCATCCGGTGAAGCTGGAAATTGAGCCGGGTCGATTCCTGGTTGCCGAAGCCGGCGTGCTGGTGGCGCAGGTGCGTAGCGTGAAGGAGATGGGAAGCCGTCACTTTGTATTGATTGATGCAGGCTTCAACGACCTGATGCGTCCGTCCATGTACGGCAGCTATCACCATATTACGGCGCTGGCCGCCGATGGCCGCGATCTGGTCAACGCGCCGCGCATCGAGACCGTGGTTGCCGGCCCGCTGTGTGAATCCGGTGACGTCTTTACCCAGCAGGAGGGCGGCAAAGTGGAGACCCGTTCGCTGCCCGAGGTGAAGCCGGGAGATTACCTGGTGCTGCACGATACCGGCGCGTACGGCGCGTCGATGTCGTCAAACTACAACAGCCGCCCGCTGCTGCCGGAAGTGCTGTTTGATAACGGCGCGGCGCGGCTGATTCGCCGTCGCCAGACCATTCAGGAGCTGCTGGCCTTAGAGCTGGTCTGATTAAACCAGGGGCCCGTTGTCACGGAGTCGCGTAACACCAGCGTGCCGGTGAACGGCGGGATGGCCTCCACCGGCTGGTTTTTTGCCAGCCGGATCGCCTGGTCGATGGCCGTGACGATCATGCTGTCGATCGGCAGATACACCGACGACAGCGCCGGCTCCAGCCACTTCGCGCTGGGGGCGTCGTCAAAGCCAAACAGCGAAATATCCTGCGGGATCTTAAGCCCGGCCTGGTGTAATGCTTTGGAGGCGCCAAGCGCCATATCATCGTTACAGGCAAACAGAGCGCTGAACGGCGTCTTCTCTGCAATCAGCTCTTTGCACAGCTCGTAGCCCCGCGTCATTCCTGCATCGCCGTATTTAATCCGCCGCTCGTCCAGGCGAATGCCGTGCTTCTCCAGCGCCTTCCGGTAGCCCATCAGCCGCGCCTTGCCCGTCGGGGTGTGGATCGGAACGGTGATACAGGCGATCTCCCGGTGGCCCTGGCCTATCAGGTAATCCACCGCCTTGAAGGCCGCATCCTGCTGTTCGAAGAAGACGCAGCGGTCTGCCGCCTGGCTCACTTCACGGTTGATGATCACCAGCGGCGTCTGCACGCTGTCGATCAGCTTCAGGATCGTCTTTTCACTCATGTAGCGGGTGTACAGCACGATGGCGTCGCACTTGCGGTCGGCGAGCATCTGCACCGCCTGTTCTTCCTGTTCGGGCGCATCGTGACCGTCGGTGACGATCAGCTGTTTTCCGTGCGTTTCGGTCTGCCGCGACGCCTGCTGAAGCAGCCGGCCAAAGTAAAAACCGTCAAAGGTCGAGACCACCAGACCAATGCTGTTGCTGGTCTGGTTAGCCAGCGAGCGGGCGAGAAAGTTCGGACGATAGCCCAGCTCCTCCATCGCACGGAATACCTGCTGACGCGTACTCTCTTTAACCTGACCCGTGCCGTTCAGCACGCGCGAAACGGTGGCCTTCGACACGCCCGCACGCAGTGAGACATCCAGCATTGTTGCCATTCGAAATTCCTGCTTCCACGTAATGGTGTGCAGTTTAACACAGACCATCCGGCGCATAAGCGACGCGGGGCAGGCAAAACCCCATAACGATCACGCTTTTCGGTAACGATCCGCGCCTGCGGGATAAACGTCTGCAAGTGGTATACCAAAATGGTGATAAATCACTATCTGGGATACCTGTGGCGTCGTTGGGAGCTTAATCACAGAACAAAGCGCCTACGGAAGCTATTTTTGGCATACCAATAGTATCCGGCTGTACTCCTTATCCAATAAAAGCCCTTTTACTGAGGTATCACCCTATGGCATTTCAGGAAAAACTGATCGACGCTCTGGGCAGTTTTGCCACCACGTTTAACAGCTATCGCTACATTATGGCGATCAAGTCCGCGTTTATTACCTTAATGCCGGTCATCATTGTGGGGGCGTTCTCGGTACTGATCTCCAATATGGTGCTGGATCCGAAAAATGGCCTGGCGAGCTTCGAATTCCTGTCGTTTCTCGCGGCGCTAAAGCCGATCACCAGCGCGCTCAACTACGCTACCCTGAACTTCCTCAACATCGGCGCGGTGTTTTTAATTGGCATTGAGCTTGGGCGCATCAACGGCATTAAGTCCCTGTTTCCCGGCCTGCTGGCGGTGATCTGCTTTATCTGCGTAACGCCAACGACGGTAGAAATGCTGGTGGACGGCGAGATGCACGTGGTGAAAGACGTGCTGCTGCGCCAGTTCTCGGATACCCGCAGCCTGTTCCTCGGCATGTTTATCGCCATCCTGTCGGTGGAGATCTACTGCTGGCTGGAAAACCGTAACGGCCTGAAGATCAGGATGCCGGACACCGTGCCGCCGAACGTCGCCGCATCGTTCTCCGCCCTGATCCCGGCGATTATCACCACCACCGCCATTGCCACCTTCGGCTTCGTGTTCCATCAAATTACCGGTATGTACCTCTACGACGCGGTGTACCAGGTGGTGCAACAGCCGCTGGAGCGCGTGGTGCAGAGCCTGCCGGGGATCCTGCTGCTGATGTTTGTCGCCCAGCTGTTCTGGGTGATCGGCATTCACGGCAACCAGATGATCAAGCCGATCCGCGAGCCGCTGCTGCTGGGAGCCATTACCGTCAACATGAGCGCGTTCGAGCAGGGCAAAGAGGTGCCGAACATCATCACCATGCCGTTCTGGGACGTCTATATGAGCATCGGCGGCTCCGGCCTCACCATCGGCCTGCTGATTGCGGTCATGATTGCCACCAAACGTAAGGAGATGAAGGAGATCGCCAAGCTGTCCATCGGCCCTGGGATTTTTAACATCAACGAGCCGGTGATCTTCGGTATGCCAATCATGCTCAACCCGATCCTCGCCATTCCGTTCATCATCACGCCGCTGGTGACGGGATCTATCGGTTACTTTGCCACCGTGACCGGATTCGCCGGGAAAGCCGTGGTGATGGTGCCCTGGACCACGCCGCCGCTGATCAACGCCTGGCTGTCCACCGCGGGCTCCATGGGCGCGGTAGTCACCCAGCTTATCTGCATCGTGACCGCGGTACTTATCTATCTGCCGTTTGTGAAGATCGCCTCACGCCGGGCAGAGCAGGCCGCGCTGCAACAAGCCACCGATAACGCATGAGGATGTGATGAGTACAAAACAGATAGCTATACCGCAGGATTTTATGCTGGGCGCGGCGGCATCGGCCTGGCAGACCGAGGGCTGGAGCGGCAAAAAGCCGGGGCAGGATTCGTGGATCGATCTCTGGTACAAAAACGATCGTCACGTCTGGCACAACGGCTACGGTCCGGCGGTGGCGACCGATTTTATCAACCGCTTTCGCGAAGACGTGGCGCTGATGAAGCAGGCGGGGCTGACGCACTACCGGACCTCAATTAACTGGTCGCGCTTTTTGACCGACTACGAAAACGCGACGGTAGACGAAGAGTACGCCGCGTATTACGACGCGCTGTTCGATGAAATGCACCGCCAGGGCATTGAGCCAATGATCTGCCTGGAGCACTACGAACTGCCTGGCGTGCTGCTGGAGAGCTACGGCGGCTGGGCGTCAAAGCACGTCGTCGACCTGTTTGTTCGCTATGCGGAAAAGGTGCTGGAGCGCTATCACCGGAAAGTCACCCGCTGGTTTACCTTCAACGAGCCGATTGTCGTCCAGACGCGGGTCTATCTCGACGCGCTGCGCTGGCCGTACGAGCAGAACACCGGTACCTGGATGCAGTGGAATCACCATAAGGTGCTGGCGACGGCCAAAGTCGTGAAGCTGTTTCGCGAGAAGGGGTATGGCGGCTCGGTGGGCTGTATTCTCAACCCGGAGGTGACCTATCCGCGCTCCCGCGCGCCGCATGACGTTCGGGCGGCGGAAATGTACGATCTGTTCTACAACCGGGTCTTTCTCGATCCGCTGGTGCACGGGCGCTATCCCGCAGAGCTTTTTACCCTGCTGGAGCAGCACCAGGTGCCGTGGGACTATACCGCCGACGAGCTGGCGCTGATTGCCAACAACACCGTCGACGAGCTGGGCATCAACCTTTATTACCCGCACCGCGTTAAAGCGCCGTCCCGCGCCTGGCACCCGGAAACGCCGTTCCACCCGGCGTACTACTACGAGCCGTTCGAGCTGCCCGGACGGCGGATGAACGCCTCCCGCGGCTGGGAGATTTACCCGCGCATCATTTACGACATGGCGATGCGGATCAAAAACGACTATCGCAACATCGACTGGTTTGTGGCGGAAAGCGGAATGGGCGTGGAGAACGAAGCGCAGTTCCGCAATCGCGACGGCGTTATTGATGACGGCTACCGCATCGCGTTTATCGGCGAACATCTCTACTACACGCTGCTGGCGCGGGAGGAGGGGGCGAACTGTCTCGGCTATATGCTCTGGGCCTTCACCGATAACGTCTCGCCGATGAACGCGTTTAAAAACCGCTACGGGCTGATTGAGATCGACCTTGATAACCATCGCGCCCGGCGGGCAAAAAAATCGGCGTCCTGGTTCCGTCAGCTGCGCGATGAGCGCGTGCTTACGCTCAGGGTTGACGATGAATGGAAGTAAGCCTTCTGGTAAAATAGCGCACAAACTGGCCGGGAGGATGCCCGGCCCGCGCATTAACTGAAAAACACAGGTGAAAACGTGGATAAGGCTGTCATCCTGCCGGAAAAAAAACAGTACCAGGAAATTGGCGAGGATCTGCGGGCGCAAATTATCCAGGGGCACTATCCCGTTGGATCGCGCCTGCCGCCGGAGCGCAATATTGCCGAAACCTATGGCGTCAGCCGCACCATCGTGCGCGAGGCGCTGCTGATGCTAGAGCTTCAGGGGACGGTAGATATTCGCCAGGGGTCTGGCGTTTACGTGATGCGCATTCCGGAGGAGCACGAAAACGAGGAAGAGCGTTTTCTGAACAGCGACGTCGGTCCGTTTGAAATTCTCCAGGCGCGCCAGCTGCTCGAAAGCAACATTGCTGCCTTTGCCGCAAAAATGGCGACGCGCGCCGACATTGATAACCTGCGCCGCATCATCGAGCAGGAGCAGCGGGCGATTGCCACCGACGACCGCAGCCAGGACAACAACAAGATGTTTCACCTGGTGCTGGCGGGAGCCACGCAAAACCAGATGCTGCTGGCGACCGTGGAGAGCGTCTGGCACCACATGGACAGCAGCCCGCTGTGGCAGCAGTTTAACGGACACATCGCCAGCCGCGCCTGGCGCCTGAAGTGGCTCGGCGACAGGCAAACCATTCTTGCCGCGCTCCGCCGTCGCGACGTGATGGGCGCCTGGCAGGCGATGTTCCAGCATCTTGAAAACGTCAAAAAGAGCCTGCTTGAGCTGTCGGACGAAGACGCGCCGGATTTTGACGGCTTTCTCTTCGAATCGGTACCCATTTTCCAGGGGAAGCTGGTGTGACTATTCTGCCGCTTTACGCTGCGCCGCAGTTCACGGAGCAGGTTATCGACTGGATATGGGCCGCCTTTGGCGAGGGGCTGCCGCGAGGGTTTTTTCAGAGCATTGTTGAACACAGCAGGACGCCGGGCGCGCTACCTCTCACCTTTATTGCGGTTGAAAACAACCGCCTGCTTGGCACCGTTGGGCTGTGGCGTTGCGATTTGATCTCCCGGCAGGATCTTTACCCGTGGCTGGCCGCGCTGTATGTCGATGAGGCCGCCCGGGGAAAAGGGCTGGCGGGAAAGCTTCAGGAACACGTCATTGGCTATGCCCGATGCGCCGGGTATCAGGAGCTTCATCTCTGGTCCGCCTGCCGCGACTTCTACGAACGTTACGGCTGGCATTACATCGGCGATGCGCTGGAATACCCGGACAAAACCGTCCATCTCTATCGCTATTCGCTCGATGCGTCCGCGGGCGGCACCACCGAGTGACGGCGCACCAGGGTCGGGCTGAACAGATGCGTAATGTCCGGTGGCGGGCGATGCTCGGCCAGCGCTAACGCCAGCTCCGCCGCCTGCGTTGCCATGGTCACAATCGGATAGCGAACGGTGGTCAGGCGAGGGCGAACGTAGCGGGACACCAGCACATCATCAAAGCCAATCAGCGAAATTTCTGCCGGAACGTCTATCCCGTTATCATTTAGCACGCCCATCGCGCCTGCGGCCATGGAATCGTTATAGCTGGCAACGGCGGTGAAATTTCGCCCGCGGCCCAGCAGCTCCGTCATCGCCTGCTCGCCGCCGCTCTCATCGGGTTCACCGTAGGCCACAAGACGATCGTTACACGGCAGGCCCGCGTCGCGCAGCGCGTCGTAATAGCCCTGAAGGCGATCTTCCGCATCGGAGATCGGGTGGTTCGAGCACAGATAGCCGATTCGGGTATGGCCCTGCTGGATAAGATGGCGGGTGGCGAGCCATGCGCCGTAGCGGTCGTCGAGCGCCACGCAGCGCGTTTCAAAACCGGGAATAATACGGTTGATAATCACCATTCCAGGCATTTGTTTCATCAGGTGAATCAGCTCGGCATCGGGGATCATTTTGGCATGTACCACCAGCGCTGCGCAGCGGTGGCGGATCAGCTGCTCGATGGCCTGGCGCTCTTTTTGTTCGTTGTGGTAGCCATTGCCAATCAGCAGAAAATTACCGGTGTGATACGAGACTTGCTCCACGGCTTTGACCATCGCGCCAAAAAAAGGATCGGACACGTCGCCCACCACCAGCCCGATGGTTTCCGTTGACTGCTGGGCGAGGGCGCGCGCGTTGGCGTTAGGGTGATAATTCAGGTTTTCCATGGCGTCCTGAACGGCCTGACGCGATGCGTCACTGGCTTTAGGAGAGTTGTTGATCACGCGGGAGACGGTCGCGACGGACACGCCGGCCAGACGAGCCACATCCTTAATTGTCGCCATTTAACACCTTCTTATTGGGGTAAGCGTTTACACACTACCTAGTGTTGCGGAAAAGCGGCGTGCATTCAAGGGGAGCGGTCTAGCGCAGTCCACAAACGTGATGCAGAACATCCCTCACCGTGTAATCGTTACACGGCCAGTCATGTCTGAATAATGACAGTCTGAACCTTTAGTTACACTTTGCCTCAGGCTGTTGCGATTGTCCGTTAGCGCCGAAGCACCGCGAATTGATAGAGTCGAGATCCCAGAGGTATTGATTGGTGAGAATTCTTAGTACGTTTTCGTACTCTTCTCTTGCACCAACCTGCGCGGATGCGCAGGTTTTTTTTCGTCTCTGCTTTTGCTATCGCTCCCTTACTACTTCTCGTGTAATCTGCCACCATTTATACCTTTCACACTGGCTGGCAAAGGGAGTTGAAATGCTTTTTGGGTTCTTCCGTACGCTGTTTCGTGTCCTGTTTCGCATCCGCGTAACGGGCGACGCGCAGGCACTCTATGGCGAGCGTGTTCTCATCACGCCGAATCACGTTTCGTTTCTTGATGGCGTACTGCTGGCGCTGTTTTTGCCCGTACGGCCCGTTTTCGCGGTATACAGCTCCATCAGTGAAAAATGGTACATGCGTTGGCTGAAGCCGCTCATCGACTTTGTGCCGCTGGATCCCACCAAACCGATGATGATTAAACATCTGGTGCGTCTGGTTGAGCAGGGGCGTCCGGTGGTCATTTTTCCTGAGGGACGGATTTCAGTGACGGGCTCGCTGATGAAAATTTACGACGGAGCCGGTTTTGTCGCGGCGAAGTCCCGGGCCACCGTCGTGCCGATGCGCATTGATGGCGCCGAGTTGACCAGGTTCAGCCGTCTGAAAGGGCTGGTGAAGCAGCGCCTGTTCCCAAAAATTACGCTGCATATTTTGCCGCCAACCTCACTGCCGATGCCCGAGTCACCGCGCGCGCGCGACCGTCGTAAAATCGCCGGTGAAATGCTGCACCAGATTATGATGGAAGCGCGCATGGCCGTTCGCCCGCGCGAAACGCTGTATGAATCGTTGTTGTCGGCCCAGTACCGCTATGGCGCAAAGAAAAACTGCATTGAAGATATCAACTTCACGCCGGATACCTACCGCAAGCTGCTGACCAAAACGCTGTTCGTCGGGCGTATTCTTGAAAAGTACAGCCAGCAGGGTGAAAAGATTGGCCTGATGCTGCCGAATGCCGCCATCAGCGCGGCGGTGATTTTCGGCGCCGTCTCCCGGGGCCGTATTCCGGCGATGATGAACTACACGGCGGGCGTGAAAGGGCTCTCCAGCGCGATTACCGCAGCACAGATCAACACCGTCTTTACCTCCCGCCAGTTCCTGGATAAGGGCAAACTGTGGCACCTGCCGGAGCAGCTTACGCAGGTGCGCTGGGTGTTCCTGGAAGATCTTAAAGCAGACGTCACCACCGCCGATAAGCTGTGGATTTTTGCGCACCTGCTGATGCCGCGTCTGGCGCAGGTGAAACAGCAGCCGGAAGATGATGCCATCATCCTCTTTACCTCAGGCTCGGAAGGTAACCCGAAAGGCGTGGTTCACAGCCACAAAAGCATTCTGGCTAACGTCGAACAGATTAAAACCATTGCCGACTTTACCGCCAACGATCGCTTTATGTCGGCGCTGCCGCTGTTCCACTCGTTTGGTCTGACCGTCGGTCTCTTCACGCCGCTGCTGACCGGTGCCGAAGTGTTCCTCTACCCAAGCCCGCTGCACTACCGCATCGTGCCGGAGCTGGTCTATGACCGTAACTGTACCGTGCTGTTCGGTACGTCCACCTTCCTCGGTAACTACGCGCGCTTCGCCAACCCGTATGATTTCTTCCGGGTGCGCTACGTGGTAGCTGGGGCGGAAAAATTGCAGGACAGCACCCGTCAGATCTGGCAGGACAAGTTTGGCCTGCGCATTCTGGAAGGCTATGGCGTAACCGAATGTGCGCCGGTGGTATCGATCAACGTACCGATGGCGGCAAAACCGGGTACGGTAGGCCGCATTCTGCCGGGGCTGGACGCGCGCCTGCTGGCGGTGCCGGGCATTGAGGACGGCGGTCGCCTGCAGCTTAAAGGGCCGAACGTCATGAACGGCTATCTGCGTGTGGAAAACCCGGGCGTGCTCGAAGCGCCGACGGCCGAGAACGTCAATGGCGAGACTGAAACGGGCTGGTACGACACGGGTGATATTGTTCGCTTCGACGAACAGGGCTTTGTCCAGATCCAGGGGCGCGCAAAACGCTTCGCCAAGATTGCCGGTGAAATGGTCTCTCTTGAAATGGTGGAAACGCTGGCGACCGCGGTCTCTGCCGAAAAAATGCACGCGACCGTGGTGAAGAGCGATGCCAGCAAGGGCGAGGCGCTGGTGCTCTTTACCACCGACGGCGAGCTGAAGCGTGACGCGCTGCTTAAGTACGCCCGCGAACACGGTATTCCCGAACTGGCGGTACCGCGCGATATTCGTTACCTCAAACAGCTTCCGGTGCTGGGCAGCGGTAAACCCGATTTCGTGACCCTTAAGGGCATGGTTGAAGAGGCGGAACAGCAAAATGCGTGAGTCAGTACACACTAACACTTCTATCTGGTCGAAAGGCATGATGGCGGTTATTGCCGCCCAGTTCCTGTCCGCGTTCGGCGACAACGCGCTGCTGTTTGCCACGCTGGCGCTGCTGAAGGCTGAGTTTTATCCCGACTGGAGCCAGCCGATCCTGCAGATGGTGTTTGTGGGTGCTTACATCGTATTTGCGCCGTTTGTGGGTCAGGTGGCGGATAGCTTCCCGAAAGGCCGGGTAATGATGTTTGCCAACAGCCTAAAGCTGCTGGGGGCGGCAAGTATCTGCTTCGGTATCAACCCGTTTGTCGGTTACACGCTGGTGGGCATTGGCGCGGCGGCCTACTCGCCGGCGAAATACGGCATTCTGGGGGAGCTGACCACAGGCGATAAGCTGGTGAAGGCCAACGGCCTGATGGAGTCCTCCACCATTGCGGCGATTCTGCTGGGATCGGTGGCGGGAGGCGTGCTGGCAGACTGGCATGTCCTTGCCGCGCTGGGCATCTGTGCCCTGATGTACGGTGGCGCGGTGATCGCCAACCTGTTTATCCCCAGGCTGGCGGTGGCGCGTCCTGGGCAATCCTGGCGCTTCGGGCCTATGACCGGCAGCTTCTTCACTGCCTGCCGCGTGCTGTGGCGTAACGGTGAAACGCGCTTCTCGCTGATGGGCACCAGCATGTTCTGGGGTGCCGGCGTCACGCTGCGTTTCCTGCTGGTGCTGTGGGTCCCGGTAGCGCTGGGCATTACCGATAACGCCACGCCAACTTACCTGAATGCCATGGTCGCCGTCGGGATTGTTGTCGGGGCAGGGGCAGCGGCGAAGCTGGTAACGCTTGAAACCGTCGCGCGCTGCATGCCTGCGGGGATCCTCATCGGCGCTGGCGTTCTCATCTTCTCCCTGCAACATGCCCTGTTGCCTGCCTATGCCCTGCTGTTACTGATCGGCATCCTGGGCGGCTTCTTTGTGGTGCCGCTGAATGCGCTCTTGCAGGAGCGCGGCAAGCAGACCGTTGGGGCGGGCAACGCCATCGCGGTGCAAAACCTCGGGGAAAACATGGCGATGCTGCTGATGCTCGGCGTTTACTCGCTGGCGGTAAAAGCGGGCGCACCGGTGGTGGCCATTGGCGTGGGGTTTGGCGCGCTGTTTGCGCTGGCGATCGCGGGGCTGTGGGTCTGGCAGCGCCGCCGCTGATCTGTGCGGTCTGATGCCCTCGACCTTCAGCCCGCTGGGAGAGGGTTCCCCACAAAATAATGCCTGCACGGAGGACCCCCTCTCCCTTGAGGGAGAGGGCTGGGGTGAGGGGGAACATATGGTTGTAGAGGTAATTCCGTTCACTTTAAATTCCTTGCTACTCTTTAACGGCATGACTTGTGAACGTGCCATGGCGGCTCAGTCGCCGCCGCCCTGGCGACCCGGGCTCCCGGCGGTAAATCGCCGCTTCGCGGTGCCTTCGGCTTATTCCTTCCGGCTTATCGGGGACGGGCGGATGTAACGTCCCTGTAAAGCCGCCCTCTCGGCGCATCCCTGCGCCTCGCCCCGGCCTGCAGGAAACGCCTCAGCGATTTACAGCCGGACCAGGGCGTCGCTGTAATTCATTTATTTTCCTGAAACAACATTCGTCGCTTTCGGTAAAAAAATTACTGGGGATCCCTCAGCCCCACGGGAAAGGGAACAGTCCCTGCCGACATTATGTTGTGGGGAATTCATCTGCATGAGCGTGTGATTAATCCACGCTCTTTTTTAACCTGGCAAGACTGACAAACAACCTGGCAGATGCAGGCAAACGTTTTTCGTGGGCGCCTGTCAGGATAAGGCTGACACAACACAATAAACACAACAAGATGAGGTCTACGATGGGAAGCACTCCTTCTTTTTCTGCCCGCAGAACGGCGCTGGCCATGGCCGTTACGCTCTGCTGCGCCTGGCAGTCCCCTGTTTTCGCTCACGGCAGCGAGGCGCATATGGTCCCGATGGATAACGCGCTTCAGGAGTTTGGGGCTGACGTGCAGTGGGATGATTACGCCCAAATGTTCACCATCGCGAAGGACGGTGCTTTTGTGAAGGTCAAGCCAGGGGCAACCACCGCTATCGTCAACGGTAAACCCCTGACGCTCCAGGTGCCGGTAGTGATGAAGGACAAAAAAGCGTTTATCTCTGAGACCTTTATCAACGACGTTTTTCAGTCCGGCCTTGACCAGACTTTCCAGGTGGAGAAGCGCCCTCACCCGCTAAACGCGCTGACGGCGGATGAAATTAAGCAGGCCGTCGGGATTGTAAAAGCCTCGGCGGACTTTAAGCCCAACACCCGTTTTACCCAGATCGCGCTGGCGGAGCCGGAAAAAGCCAAAGTGTGGGACTTCGTGCTCAACGGCACCGCCGTGGATGCGCCCCGGCAGGCAAATATCACCATGCTCGTTGGCAAACAGATTGTCGAAAGCCGCGTGGATCTGAAGGACAAAAAAATCCTGCACTGGGCGTCGGTAAAAGACGCGCACGGCATGGTGCTGCTGGATGATTTCAACACCGTTCAGCAGATCATCAACGAGAGCCCGGAGTATGCCGCGGTGCTGAAAAAGCGCGGCATTACCGATCCGACAAAAGTCATCACTACGCCGCTTACCGTCGGCTTTTTTGACGGCAAAGACGGCCTGAAGCAGGAAGACCGCCTGCTGAAAGTGATCGCCTATCTGGACGTGGGCGACGGTAACTACTGGGCGCACCCGATTGAAAACCTGGTCGCGGTGGTGGATCTCGACCAGAAGAAAATTCAGAAGATTGAGGAAGGCCCGGTTGTGCCGGTGCCGCTTACCCCGCGCCCCTATGATGGCCGCGACCGCGTTGAAACGGTGAAGAAACCGCTGGAGATTATCGAGCCGGAAGGCAAAAACTACACCATTACCGGCGATACGGTGCGCTGGCAGAACTGGGATTTCCACCTGAGCCTGGATTCACGCGTCGGCCCGATTATCTCCACCGTCACCTATAACGACAACGGCAAAAAGCGTCAGGTGATGTATCAGGGCTCGCTCGGCGGCATGATCGTGCCTTACGGCGACCCGGATATCGGCTGGTACTTCAAAGCCTATCTGGATTCCGGCGATTACGGCATGGGCACCCTGACCTCTCCGCTGGTGCGCGGCAAGGACGTGCCGTCTAACGCCGTTATGCTTGATGAAACCATTCCGGACTACACCGGGGCGCCGCTGGAGATCCCGCGCGCTATAGCGATTTTCGAGCGCTACGCCGGGCCGGAATATAAGCATCAGGAGCTGGGTAAGCCCAACGTCAGCACCGAGCGCCGCGAGCTGGTGGTCCGCTGGGTCAGCACCGTTGGCAACTACGATTACATCTTCGACTGGGTGTTCCACGAAAACGGCACCATCGGCATTGATGCGGGCGCAACGGGGATTGAAGCGGTGAAGGGCGTGCAGACGAAAACGATGCATGACGCCACCGCGAAGGATGACACCCGCTACGGCACGCTGATCGACCATAACATCGTGGGCACCACGCACCAGCACATCTATAACTTCCGTCTGGACATGGACGTGGACGGGATCGGCAACCGGCTGGTGGCGATGGACCCGGAAGTTAAGCCGAACACCGCAGGCGGCCCGCGCACCAGCACCATGCAGGTTAATCAGTACAGCATTGATACCGAACAGCAGGCGGCGCAGAAGTTTGACCCGGGCACCATTCGCCTGCTGAGCAACACCAGCAAGGAGAACCGCATGGGGAACCCGGTCTCGTATCAGATAATCCCTTACGCGGGCGGTACGCACCCGGTGGCGACCGGCGCGAAATTCGCCCCGGACGAGTGGATTTACCACCGCCTGAGCTTTATGGATAAACAGCTGTGGGTGACGCGTTACCATCCCGACGAAATGTATCCGGAAGGGAAATTCCCGAACCGCTCCACGCGCGATACGGGCCTCGGCCAGTACGGCAAAGATAACGAGTCGCTCAACGACCAGGATAACGTCATCTGGATGACCACCGGCACTACCCACGTTGCCCGCGCCGAAGAGTGGCCGATTATGCCGACGGAGTGGGTACACACGCTGCTCAAGCCGTGGAACTTCTTTGACGAGACGCCAACGCTCGGCAAGAAAAAAGCCGAGCAGAAATAAGCACACGCCGGGCGCAATGCCCGGTTTTTCATCCGCTTACTTGCTGAATCCCCCTCCCGAATTATAGTTAATGTTACTTCGCTTAATCCTTTTGCAACTCTTGAAACATTTTGCAGCAACCGAAGTTTCCACAAACGACGCGAAATACCACCGAGAGGTTTTAGGATGAAAATCAATCAGATAGTCAGAGGGCTGGTGCTGGCAGGATGTGTTGCATCCGCAAGTTCAGCCTGGTCAGCCGAAGCCCCCAAGGACGCAACAGCAGCAACGCAGCAGGCTAACAACGCACTTTTCAGCAAGCTTCCCTTCTCCGATAACACCGATTTTACTAACGCCCACAAGGGTTTTATCGCCCCTCTTCCGCAAGAAATTATCAAAGGTGAACAAGGCAATACCGTCTGGGATCCACAGCAGTACGCCTTTATCAAAGAGGGGGATAAAGCGCCCGACTCGGTTAACCCAAGCTTATGGCGTCAGTCTCAGTTGATTAACATTAGCGGCCTGTTTGAGGTGACCGAGGGCGTCTACCAGATCCGCAACCTCGACCTTTCAAACATGACCATTATTGAAGGCAAAGAAGGCATTACCGTTGTCGACCCGCTGGTTTCGGCGGAAACGGCTAAAGTCGGGATGGATCTTTACTATAAGAATCGCGGCAAGAAACCCGTCGTCGCTATCATCTATACCCATAGCCACGTTGACCACTACGGCGGCGTGCGCGGCGTAGTGGACGAAGGCGACGTGAAGTCCGGCAAGGTGAAGGTTTATGCGCCTGCCGGGTTTATGGAAGCCGCCGTGGCGGAGAATATCATGGCGGGTAACGTCATGAGCCGTCGTGCAAGCTATATGTACGGCAACCTGCTGAAGCCCGATGCGAAAGGCCAGGTTGGCGCGGGTCTGGGAACCACCACCTCAGCCGGCACGGTTACCCTGATTGCCCCGACCAATATCATTGAGAAAGATGGTCAGAAAGAGGTCATTGACGGCCTGACCTACGATTTCATGCTCGCCCCGGGCTCCGAAGCGCCGTCAGAAATGCTCTGGTACATCGAAGAGAAAAAGCTGATCGAGTCTGCGGAAGACGTTACCCACACGTTGCATAACACCTATTCCCTGCGCGGCGCGAAAATACGTGAACCGCTGCCGTGGTCGAAATACATCAACCAGGCGATTGTACGCTGGGGTGATAAAGCAGAAGTGATTATGGCGCAGCACCACTGGCCTACCTGGGGCAACGAGAATGTGGTTAACCTGCTTAAAAGCCAGCGCGACCTTTACCGTTACATCAACGACCAGACCCTGCGCATGGCGAACGAAGGACTTACCCGTGACGAGATTGCCGCTAACTTTAAGCTGCCGGACTCGCTGGCAAATACCTGGGCAAACCGGGGCTACTACGGTTCAGTCAGCCATGACGTAAAAGCCACCTACGTGCTCTATCTGGGCTGGTTTGACGGCAACCCGGCTACGCTGGATGAACTGCCGCCGGAAGAAGCCGCGAAGAAATTTGTCGAATATATGGGAGGCGCGGATGCTATCCTGAGCAAAGCCAAAACCGACTTCGATCAGGGTAATTACCGCTGGGTGGCGCAGGTGGTCAGCAAAGTGGTGTTCGCCGATCCAAACAACCAGGCAGCGCGGAACCTCGAAGCGGATGCGCTGGAGCAACTGGGATATCAGGCTGAATCCGGCCCGTGGCGTAACTTCTACCTGACCGGCGCGCAGGAACTGCGTAATGGCGTGGTGAAAGGCCCAACGCCAAACACCGCCAGCCCGGATACGGTGCGGGCGATGACGCCAGAGATGTTCTTTGACTATCTGGCGGTACACATCAACGGTGAGAAAGCGGCTGACGCAAAATCGGTGTTCAACATCGATCTCGGCAGCGACGGCGGCAAATACAAGCTGGAGCTGGAGAATGGCGTGCTGAACCACACGGCAAATGCCGAAGCGAAAGACGCTGACGCCACCGTGGCCCTTAACCGCGATACGCTGAATAAAATCATCCTGAAAGAAGTGACGCTGAAGCAGGCTCAGGATAACGGCGATGTCAAAGTGACCGGCGATGCCGCTAAGCTCGACGCCATGCTCGGCTACATGGATAAGTTTGAATTCTGGTTTAACATTGTAACCCCGTAGGGGCATCCACTCGCGGGCGGACCTTCCGCCCGCTAAAGGGATATTTTCTCTCATGGAAAAAAGGCATAACGCGACATCAGAGCCAGCGACCTGGCCAACCCGTAATTCGATGGTCGTCCACGGGCTGGCCGTAAACCTGCCGTGGCTTGCTTTCGTGAATGCGAGCTTTGCGCTGATGGTTCTGCTGCGCAACTCCCTGTTCGGCCATATTGATGCCCTTCTGCACATCAGCCAGCACCTGCGGCTGATGATTGACGCCTCCATGCTTGGCGTGGTGATCCTCTCCGTTGCGCTGGTGATGATGGCCTGGCGACGCATCCGCGGGGTCAGCGCCGTGCTGTTCATATGCAGCGTGCTCTGGTCGCTTTGCTGTTACTGGTTTATCAACGTTATCCAGCTACCTCACCCCTGGCCGATATTTGTTACCCTGCTGATGGCCGGCATGACCGCACTCTATTTTCACCCGGTGGGGCTGTTATGCTTCATCGTGCCGCTGTGGCTCACCATGCCCGTTGCCAGCATGCTGCTGAATAAGGAAATGACGCTTCGATTTGCCGGGCTGTGGGTGATCTTCACGTTCATCCTCGTTTGCGGACGCTATATCCTGCTCCGCTGGTTTGATGAAGCCTGGCGTCGCAACCAGCAGAACCAGCGGTTAATTTCGCGACTTGACGCGCTGGCCCATCAGGATCCGCTGACGAAAACGGCCAATCGCCGCGCGATGGAGCTGGTGCTGGAAAACGCGGTGGAGCAAGGCAAGCCCTTCACGGTGCTGATGCTGGACGTGGATTACTTCAAACTTTATAACGATACCTATGGTCACCAGGCGGGAGATGAGTGCCTGGCGCGGGTGGCCGAGGTGCTGAATACGTCGGTGCGCACGCCTGAGGATGTGGTCTCACGCTACGGTGGCGAGGAGTTTGTGGTGATCCTCTTCGACTGCACGGAGGACGTTGCTGAAAAGGTCGCCGCACGGATCCAGGCTGGCCTGCGCGCGGCGGCGATCCCGCACGCCGCGTCTAAGGTTGGTGACTATGTGACGGCCAGTATGGGTATTGCAGGTCACACCGAAGGTCTGGCCGGGCCGGAAATCATCGCCCGCGCCGACGCGGCGCTGTATCGGGCGAAAGAGGGAGGACGGGATCGGTGGTCGCGGTAAGTCCGGCGCCCGCGTCCCCTCACCCTAAACCTCTCCCCTGAGAGCCGAGGGCATTGCTCAGTGCCCGCATTGATTTATGGGGATCCCTCAGCCCACAGGGAGAGGGCTACCCGTCGTTTTTAATACCGCACGCAAACTGACTTAGTTTCACACCAGCCGTCCAGCCAGTCCGGGCCGAAATCGCGCCCGGTGCCGGACTGCTTCATTCCCCCAAACGGCAGGTTGGCGTCGATCAGCGTATGGCTGTTCACCCATACCGTCCCGGCCTGTAGCCTGTCGGTGTATTCCAGCGCTTTACCGATATTCTGCGTCCAGACGCTGGCGGTGAGCCCGTACTCGGTGTCGTTCGCCAGCTGCAGCGCCTCCTCCCCGTCCGCCACGCGCACCAGGTTTACCACCGGGCCGAACACCTCCTCACGCGTCAGGCGCAGGTTATTATCCGGGTTAACCACCAGCGTCGGCGAAACGTAATAGCCTTTGTCGTCTGGCCCGCGGTTACCGCTGATCAGTTCCGCGTGGTGTGCTTTCGCGTCGTCAAGGAACGCCTGAACCTTATCGCAGTGGGCGCGCGACACCAGCGGGTTGATAAACGCCTCGGGCGACATGCCCGGCCCGACGCTGAGGGACTTCACGGCCTGCTCAAACCCGCTGACCAGCGTGTCAAACAGGGGAGCCTCAATATAAATGCGCGAGCTGGCGGCGCATACCTGCCCCTGGTTCAGAAAACTGCCGGTCATTAGCCCCTCAATCACCCATGACGGATCGGCGTCCTTCAGGACGATGGCCGGATTTTTGCCCCCCAGCTCCAGCGTCACGCCCGTTAACGTGTCCGCCGCCGCGCGGGCGATCTGCTTGCCCGTCGCCGTCGAACCGGTAAAACTCACCTTGGCAACGCGCGGGTGCGAGGTCAGCGCCGCGCCGCAGACGGCGCCGCTTCCGGTAACCACGTTGAACACGCCATCCGGGATCCCCGCCTCGCTCGCCAGCTCCGCCACCCGTAACAGGGTGAGCGGCGTGGTTTCGGAGGGCTTGATCACGATTGAACAGCCTGCCGCCAGCGCGGGCATCACCTTCCACATGCCAATCATCAGCGGGAAGTTCCACGGCACGATCCCTGCCACGACCCCAACCGGCTCTTTGCGCGTCCACGCCTGATAGCGCGCCCCCTGCGGCAGAGGAATAGAGAGATCGAGAGTTTTGCCGGCAATTTTCGTGGTCAGCCCCGCCGTATAGCGCATCCAGTTCAGGGTGCAGCCCACTTCGAACGCGCGGGAAATAGTAATGGATTTCCCCTGCTCCAGCGTTTCGAGCTGAGCCAGCTCTTCGCCGTGCTGCTCCACCAGATCCGCAAACCGCAGCAGGATGCGTTCCCGCTCGGCCGGCAGACGCCCTGCCCAGCTTCGGGCGACAAAGGCGCGCCAGCCCGACATCACCGCACGATCCACGTCATCAACGCTGGCATCGGCGGTGGAGGCAATCACCTCTCCGGTCGCCGGGTTGTAGACGTTCAGACGCTTTTCGCTATCGGACGCGGCCTGACGCCCTTCAATCCACAGGCCATGCTGGCGATCTAAAAACTGCTGCACGCCCGGTAGAACGGCGATATGTGATTTCGACATAGGGTACTCCTTCGTTATGCTTCGCAGGGTGTGTATGCAGTCTAAGAGGGGTTTCGCATTCCTGCTTTTGTCTGTGTGACATTCGCTTTGCCACCTGTGACAGGCTCCGCAAATTGTGATAATTCCCGCTTATAACGCTGTAACCATTGAGTGTTCTTTCCTATAGTCAGCCTCGTAGCCCTGACTAAATGCAACATAAATGCAACAATGCGAAAACGGTGACGGTACAGCGAGAAAATCAATGGCATGTGCAGGCGAACAGGACAATTTTCAGCAGTGGCTGGCGCAGATTAACCAGGTTTGCGGGCGCTTTGCTGCGCGTCCGCTAGGGGGCGCGTTTCTCGGCGAGCTGGAAACCAGCTACACCCAAAGCCTGAAGCTAAGCACCGTAACCGCCGCTGGCGTTAACCTGTTTCGCACCCGTCAGGAGATCAAAAACGGCAACGACGCCTGGTTCTATACCGTGTTTCAGCTGGAAGGTAGCGCGGAGATTGAGCAGGACGACCGCCGCTCGGTGCTAAAAACCGGGGATATCACGCTGATTGATGCCTCCCGCCCGTGCTCCATTTACTGGCAGGAGCGATCCCGCCAGATTTCGCTGCTGCTGCCGCGGCAGATCGTTGAGCAATACGCGCGCTTTCAGGAAGTGAGCTGCGCGCTTACCCTCTCCCGCAGCCTTCCTACCGTTCAGCTTAGCTATCGCCTGTTGCAGGAGAGTATGGGCAATGCCGATCTGAGCGCCAGAGAGAGTGAAGCGGCCCTTGAGGCAATGGTGTGCCTGCTGCGCCCGGCGTTCCAGCAGCGTGACGAGGTGCTGCCGCGCAAGGAGCGCCAGTTCCGCAACGTTCTGTCACTGATTGACGACCATATTCAGTCAGAGGCGTTAAGACCGGAGTGGATAGCCTCTGAGAGCGGCATGTCAGTACGCAGCCTGTACCGCATGTTCGCCGAGAAGGGGCTGGTGGTGGCGCAGTATATCAAGAACCGTCGCCTCGATTTATGCGCTCAGGCGCTGCGCGGCATTAGCGATGACGAAAAGTTGGCGGGAATTGGCTACAGCTGGGGCTTTACCGACCATAGCCATTTTTCCACCGCGTTTAAGCAGCGTTTTGGGGTCTCGCCCGGCGAGTACCGGAAGCGTTTTCGCTAGTTACTTTTTCAGCCACCTGCCGTTTATACCCTTCACGTACTCCCCCGGCTGCGCGCGGGCCACCAGCTTTTGCCCCGCCATTTTTGCCACGTCGTCCACGGGCAGATTATTGCTGTCGGCCAGTTTTTGATAGCTTTCCGTGCGTGCGGCGTTGATACGGTTCACCAGCGCCAGCGTTTCCGCGTCATGCTGGACGGGGGCAAGATAGCCGCTCAGGGTTTCCCCCACGCGCCCCTGGGCGCGCGCGTCGTTGAGCGTGAGCGTGGCGGCGTGAACGTTCATCCCCAGCGCCAGTAACAGCAGTGCTAATCGTTTCATGGCATCCTCAGAACAGATCGCTGCGGGATTTCAGCAGGGCTTCAACGTCTTTATCCACCTTGATATGGATTTCGTGCTCGATTTTCACGTTCATGTTGATGGTGATCGGCTCTTTGGGCGCCGCCACTTCAATGCGCGGCGTACAGCCTGACAGCAGCGCGGCCACGGCCACGGCGAGCACACCAGCCCTCATTTTCATTGTTGTTCCTCACTTTCCTTGCCTGTCGAACCGCGGAGAAGTGGTATCGCCGCATGTTGCTCAAACCATGTTTGCAAATTGTCCCCAAAGCGCAGGCTGCGCCAGAGGGTAAAAATGTTCTCTTCATGGGTATAGTTCAGGTTCACGAAGCCGCTTTTGCCGTCGACGCGGCTGGTGCCCTTAATGGACGCCTGCATGGTTAATACGCCCAGATTATCCACATTGAGTTTTGTCCACGACTGCGAAATTTCCATATAGCGGAGCCAGTTAATTGCCGCCCCGGCAGCCATGTTGTCTTTCACAATGGCGTCAGCCGTATCCTGGTCGATACGCAGCGTCATCGGCCCCGGGTTGGTCAGCCAGCCATCTTTAATGATCCATTTCTCATTGTCCAGCCAGAACGGCAGCGCACCGCTCACCGGGCCGGACATGGAAAACTGCTTAGGATCTACCGCGCTAATCAGTTCGCTGGAGGAAATATTATCCACGCGCAGGAGTGCCGGATCGTGCTGCGGCATTCTCAGCTGCTGCATGGTGATTTTTCCGCCCAGCACCTCAACCTTAACGTTGGTGAGCAGGAGCGGGTTCGCTTCGGTCCAGGGATAATCGCCCTGGAGATCCGCGGTGATATTTCGGGCCGTCACCAGGTTTTTCACCTCGCCGATGCGAAGCGTTACCGGCCCGCGCGTGCCCAGCGACCAGGTGCCCTGGCTCAAGCGGAACGGCAGTACAAAATCGACGCCGTTTATCTCGTTATCCGGCATCCACGCGCTGCCTGCTTTCAGCACCCCGTGCCCCCCCGCCTCAAAGCCCTGCCCGGCTGCAGCCGAGAAAGCGACCTGGGCATACATCTCACCGTCGCGCAGCGTCATTTTCCAGTCCGGTGGGATCAGCGGCTGGAACACGGTGAGAGACTGCTTTGGCCACCAGGCCTGACCGCGAAGGCGTTGGCCGTCCCAGCGGCCATTCACCCGTACCGGGCCGATTTTTTCCGCATGGAGGTCACCCTTAAACTGGAATACCGTCGGGTCTGTCCCCTCAACGCTGAAGGTCAGGACGGACGGCGGCAGCACGCTTCCGCCAGAGAAGGTGGTTTGTCCGGCATTAAGCGCGAGCGCGCCGCTGAAGGTGGGTTTATCCGGGTCCCGCGACCAGCGCACCGGCTTATCCAGCACCAGACGCGGTTTGCTGACAAACATCGTGCCGTACTGGAGTTTGTCGAAACCGGTAGAGAGGTCCGTCAGCTCAATCAGGCTGTCGCGCCACTCCCCGGTGCCCCGCACATCCCAGCGCGCGTTCATTGGCGTGAAGTTCCCTTTACCCCAGTAGCGCCACTGCCACAGGCCGTTATCGGGTAAAAAGTCGTTCGCCTGGCCGTCCAGGTGCAGCTCAAAATTGCCCATCTCGTTCTCATGCGCCCGCAGAATGGCCTGCAAGCGGCCGTCCACGCCCTTCTGCGTGAGCTTCACCCCCGCCAGCGGCCAGCGGATCTCATCGATATCGAGCGAGTCGATGAGGCGACCGCGCGAGCGCAGCAGCGCGCCGGGAGCAAAAGTAAGCTGAGGATCGTAGAGGCTGCCGGTCAGCTTTGCCGGGAGTCTGGCATACAGGATCAGATCGTTTTGCTTGGCTTCACCGCTCAGGTACAGCGGCATTTCGCTGTTTTCCATACTGAGCGAGCCGGGGCCGATATTCAGCACCGCGTTGCCCTTACCCGCATCCCCCTGCGTCAGGACGTTGAGACGCCCCGTGAACGTGGCTTTTTCCAGCCCCTGCTGCCAGTTATCTACCCTGAGGCCGACGCGACCGCTCATCGGCATACCGGAGGCCGACCAGCTCCAGCGGCCGTCGCTGACGTTTAACCGCTGGGCGGTTATCTGCCACGGTAAATCGAGCAGCGGATCGGGATTGCCACGCGCCATGACCAGCAGCTGGCCCTGATTGCCCTCCCAGTCAAGATCGGCATCGACCAGCGAGGATAACTGTGGCACGTTGAAGGTGGCGACCGTATGCCCTTTTACCGGCACGCCGTCCGGTACCAGCGGCATCGTAAATTCGCCGACCAGCTTCACGGGCTGCGGCTGGTTCGGCAGCTGCACATCAAACTGGCTTATTGATAGCGTCTGGCCGCGCAGCTGCCCCTGGATGCTCACCTGCTCTCCTTTATAAGTGATTTCCTGGCGGGCCGGGGTCAGTGAAGCGTGCAGCTCCCCCTCCCACTGCTGCCAGGGGGAAAGCGTAAAGCGGTGAACGGTAAGCCAGGTGTTGGGCAGAATGGCCTGCCACTGGGCCAGCGTTTTCGGCGCCACGGTAGAGGGCGCGGATTGCGGTAATTTGCTCAGGCAGACGGCGTTGAGATCGAGCGCGCCAATATCCAGATCCCAGCGGCCCGGATGGGACAGCGTGAGGTTTTCGACGCGGGCAATTTCACACTCATCTACCAGATAGCGGAGATCGGGAACGATCAGGGCGTGGCGCGTGAGCCGCGGGCTTTCTTCAAACGCGATGCGCGTTCCAACCGGTAGCCAGATCCCGGCGAGCGTGGGCACCCACTGGGCGAGCGTCATCAGCAGCGTCAGCGGCACAATAAAGAGCAGCAGTAATAGCGCGATCGCGGCTTTGTATTTACCCTTCATGGGCAGTTAATATCCTGATTTAGCGAAATAAATAAGCCGTTCCTGCCGCTCATTGTCGCATGTTTAGCCAGTCAGTTGAAGGTAATGCCATTTTTAAGAGTAGATGCTCTACAATAATTCATAGAACTTATTGATTTCAATGAAATTTGAAAAATTGTAAGATAATTTTAATCATGCTAACGTGGTTGCAAAATCACTGGAGAACGTCTTATGAAACTCGCGGTATATAGCACAAAGCAGTACGACAAAAAGTATCTGCAACATGTTAACGAGACGTACGGTTTCGATCTTGAATTTTTCGACTTTCTGCTGACTGAAAAGACGGCAAAAACGGCCCACGGCTGCGAAGGCGTTTGTATCTTCGTAAACGATGACGGCAGCCGACCGGTGCTGGAGGAGTTGAAAAAGCAGGGCGTGAAATACGTTGCCCTGCGCTGCGCGGGCTTTAACAACGTCGATCTTGATGCCGCCAAAGAGCTGGGCCTGAAGGTGGTTCGCGTCCCGGCCTACTCTCCGGAAGCGGTTGCCGAGCATGCCGTCGGCATGATGATGTCGCTCAACCGTCGTATTCACCGTGCTTACCAGCGCACCCGTGACGCCAACTTCTCTCTGGAAGGGCTGACCGGCTTTACCATGTACGGTAAAACCGCAGGCGTAATCGGTACCGGCAAAATCGGCGTGGCCGCCCTTCGCATTCTGAAAGGTTTCGGCATGCGCCTGCTGGCGTTCGATCCGTACCCAAGCGCGGCTGCGCTGGAGCTGGGCGTGGAGTATGTCGATCTGAAAACGCTTTTCTCCCAGTCTGACGTCATCTCCCTGCACTGCCCGCTGACGCCGGAAAACTACCATCTGCTTAACCAGTCGGCATTCGAACAGATGAAAGACGGCGTGATGATTATCAACACCAGCCGCGGCGGGCTGATTGATTCTCAGGCCGCTATTGAAGCGCTGAAAACGCAGAAAATTGGCGCACTGGGGATGGACGTGTACGAGAACGAACGCGATCTGTTCTTTGAGGATAAATCTAACGACGTGATCCAGGACGACGTGTTCCGTCGCCTGTCGGCCTGCCACAACGTGCTGTTTACCGGCCACCAGGCGTTCCTGACCGCCGAAGCGCTGATCGGCATCTCGGAAACCACGCTGGGGAATTTGCAGCAGCTCGAAAAAGGTGAAGCGTGTCCTAACGCGATCGTTTAAGCCAGTCTGGCCGGGTGGCGGTTACCTCTGCCCGGCCGATAATAAGCCCATCGGAAAAATAACGGTGCCCCGGCTGGCAGAGGGGATATTTCGTTTAAAAATAAATAACGACAGCGTAAAACAAATCTACAACTGTTTTCAGGAAGCCGTTCTACACTTTAAGCGGATATATCGGTAATAAGATTAATATAAGACAATTTTTTACGTCCTTAAATGCCGGGCTATTTACGTAGCCTTCACACATTGTTGCCATTAGCAGAGGAGCCTGAAATATGGCATTCGTAACAACGAAAGATGGTGTCAGTATTTATTACAAAGACTGGGGCCCGAAGGATGCGCAGCCCATCGTTTTCCATCACGGCTGGCCGCTGAGCGCCGATGACTGGGATAATCAGATGCTCTTTTTCCTTGCAGAAGGCTTCCGCGTCATCGCCATCGACCGTCGCGGTCATGGTCGTTCCGATCAGGTGAGTGAAGGCCACGATATGGATCACTATGCCGCCGACGCATCGGCGGTGGTCGAAAGCCTGGATTTGCGTAATGCCGTGCACGTCGGCCACTCCACCGGCGGAGGCCAGGTCGCCAGATACGTTGCGAAGTACGGCCAGCCTCAGGGGCGCGTGGCCAAAGCGGTCCTGGTCAGCGCCGTTCCACCGCTGATGGTAAAAACGGACGCTAACCCCGGCGGAACGCCCATTGAGGTGTTCGACGGCTTCCGCCAGGCGCTGGCAGCCAACCGCGCCCAGTTTTACCTCGACGTCGCCAGCGGCCCTTTCTATGGCTTTAACCGGGACGGGGCAGACGTTTCGCAGGGCACGATACAGAACTGGTGGCGTCAGGGAATGATCGGTAGCGCCAAGGCCCACTATGAAGGCATTAAGGCGTTTTCAGAGACCGACCAGACGGACGATCTCAAAGCCATTACGGTGCCTGTCCTTGTGTTGCAGGGCGATGACGACCAGGTCGTGCCGTATAAAAATGCCGCCCTTCTGCAGGACAAGCTGCTCGCAAACAGCGAGCTTAAAATTTATCCGGGCTTCCCGCACGGGATGCATACCACGCATGCCGATACCATAAACGCCGATATCCTGGCATTTATTCGCTCATAAAGACGATGATTATGCATATAAAACCGGGCTGCACGCCCGGTTCTTTTTTGCACAAGGGGCATTTTGGGCTGAGCATAAGCAAAAAACCCGCCGGAAGCGGGTTTTTGTAGTAGCCATGAAGATTATTTGAACACTTCAGCTACGGCCTGGAAATTAGGGCCATGCTCACGAGCGGCAATGATGACGTAGTATTTCCCGCCCTTCTCGTCTGCCAGTTTTGAGAGTTTTTCATGAAGATCGGAAGGTGAAGAAATTTGTCCACCTGAAGCCCCTACGGTTACATTACCCAGGTATTCCAGCTTGAAGTGGTGCGCTTCATCCTTGGAAATCATATCTGCCGCAGATGCGCCAAAGCTTGCTACCGTTAAAGCCAGTACAGTCCCTAATAGTGCCTTTTTCATATCATTCCTCCTGTGGATGTATCTTCCTGTTTAACATTAGCACTAAATATGTAAACGAGCCGGGTCATTTTCACAAAGGGATTACGCGATGCTTCATTTCCTGGCTTTTATTCCTCACCACGCGGGCTCAGCAGTTTCATCTACTATACTGACCGATGCAGTTGTCATTTATCCGCGCGGTTACGCGTAAAGTAACGAAAACTCACCTGTACCATGACCATCAGGAGAACAATATGCACACGAGTAAAACCCTGAAAAGGGTGCTAGCCGTATCAGTAGCTGCAGCGATGTTCAGCACCGTTGGCGTACAAGCCCAGACGACTAACGCCGCGCAAACCAGCGCTGCGGGCCAGGCTCAATCGGGCGCTAAGCTAAGCTCCGGCGACGAAAACGCGTTGAAGGACATGGCGCAGGCCAACATTAACGAAGTGGCCGCCGCCAAACTTGCCCTGAGCAAGGCCCAGAGCAGCGAAGTGAAAACATTCGCTCAGAAGATGGTCGACGATCACGGTGCCGCCCTCACCAAAGTCCAGGCCGTTGCCCGGCAAAAGGGGGTAGAACTGCCGACCGAGCCGGACGTTGCGCATAAGGACCTGACCCGTAAGCTGGAAAACCAGAGCGGCGACGCCTTTGACAAGATGTATATGGAATATGCCGGCGTGAAAGACCACCAGATGGTGCTGTCGAAGCTACAAAAGGATGCCAGCAAGATCGACGATCCGGACGTGAAGGCTCTGGCTAACGAGCACACCCCGGTCGTTGAGCAGCATCTGAAGACCGCCGAGCAAATGTCGGTGCCGTCCGGCGCGTCAGCGGACAAAAAGTAAGTGCCGCGGTAAAATAGCGCGCCCCGAGCGCGCTGACCCAAAAAAAGTGGGGCCCACAGGCCCCACGCGCATTTCTACCCTCCCGGGTGAACGTTATTCAGGCAGCGCGTAGACCACCACCTGGTCTCCCACCTGATCCTTCAGGATAGTGTTCCCGCCCGCCACAAATGCCACGTACTGACGGCCTTTATATTCATAGACCGACGGGTTCGCGACCGCCGGGGCTTCAACCTGATCGGACCACAGCTCTTCTCCGCTCTCAACCGAGTAGGCGCGCACTTTGGCATCCATCGAGGCGCCGATAAAGATCACCCCGCCCGCCGTCACGGCCGGACCACCGATAGTAGGTGAACCCCAGCCTTCCGGCATAAAGAAGCCATACTGCTGGGATGCGCCAACCGGACGACGCCATTTCACATCGCCCGTGTGCATGTCCAGCGCCACAATTTCGCCAAACGGTGGCTGCCAGCACGGCATGCCCAGCCAGTTATCGGCCACCAGCAGGCGCATACCGTACGGGGCCCCTTCCTGCGGCGCAAAGCCGCTTTCGTTACCGGCGGTTTTATCGGCGTTATCGTAATCCTCGCGGCTGTAGAGCTTCACGTACTGGACGATATGCGAGGTGTTGACGATGGCGATCTGCTTTTGCGGATCGAACGCAACCCCGCCCCACTGCACGCCGCCGGCGCTATCGGGATAGGTTAACGCGCCCTCGCCTTTGGTGGTGGGCGGCGTATACATTCCCTCATAGGCCAGGTTGTCCCACAGGCGGGAGCACTGGCCGGCACCGACGATATCCGCCAGCTTCCAGATTTTCGGCTTTTTCGACTGGTCGAGCAGCGGCGCGGGCTTGGTTGGGAACGGCTGCGTGGGCGAGAGAACTTCGCCCTGCACCGAACCGTCGCCCTGCGGAACCGGACGTTCTTCGATAGGCCATACGTCCTCCCCCGTCAGGCGGTTAACCACAAACAGGAAGCCCTGCTTGGTGGCCTGCACCAGCGCCGGGATCTTTTTGCCGTCTACGGTGATATCCATCAGCGTCGGCGCGGAGTTGATATCGTAATCCCAGACGTCGTGGTGTACCCACTGGCGGGACCAGACCACCTTACCCGTGTTGATGTCCAGCGCGGTGGTCGAGGTGCCGAGGGGAATCGCGTCGACGCGGTTGCCGCCCCAGTAGTTGGGCGACGGCGACGAGACTGGCAGATAGACCAGGCCATTGGCCTCATCCGCGGACATGTGCGTCCAGACGTTGGCGGTACCGGTACGCTTGCGGATCGCTTCCGGGATCGCGTCAAAGGTCCATTCACGCTCGCCGGTCCGGGCATTGATGGAGAATACGGTGCCCGGAGGCGCTTCGGCATAGGCCCAGTCTTTACCGGCCCAGCCCACCAGCAGATGGTCGCCGACCACGGTTGGCGGCTGCAGGATAGAGAGCGGATACCTGGCGTTAATGGTGTTCCACTGGTTCACGTCCAGCACGCCGTTGTCCGCAAAGCCGCTGCACGGTTTGCCTGAATCGGCGTCCAGCGCGAAGAGCTTGCCGTCAACGGTGCCCATATAGACGATCTTCTGGCATGCCTGGCCGTTCACCGGATTTTTTGCCTGCCAGTAGGACACGCCGCGGTTCTTCAGCACCGGCTGGGTCAGCGCCTTGCGCGAAGATTTGGTGTCATAGTGCCACTTCTCTTTGCCCGTGCCCGGATCCAGCGCAATCAGGCGATCGAACGGGGTGCCGATGTAGAGGGTGTCGTTGGCGAAAATGGGCGTGGCGGACCAGACGGTGGCGGGCGTATCGCCTTTCCCATCCGAGACGTCGCCGGTATGGAACTCCCAGATTTTCGTTAATTTGCCGACGTTTTCCGCTGTGATTTGGGTTAGCGGGCTGTATTTTTGCGCGTTAAGCTGCCCATGGAAGCTGTCCCAGGTGGCTGTGGAAGGCACCAGCGGCGTTGCCGGCTGGCTGGTCGAAGCGACTTTTTGCCCACTACCGTTGCCGGTTGAGGCTTCGTCCGTGGTTTTTGTGGTCCCTGGCGCCTGCCGATCGGCCGCATCAATATCAAGCGAATCCTGGGTGCCCTGAGAGGCCTCGGCGGCCTTATCCTGGGCCTGTAGCGCGAACGGTGCGACCAGCAGCGCCAGCGCCGTCATGCCGACCTTCAGGAAGGGATAATACTTATCGTTATGCACGGGCGGCTCCTCAGGCTTTGACGCGTTGATGGTTACGGGCTGACGTGCTGCTCAGCATAATCAGACCGATCAGGCCGACCACCATGGCCGCCGTGATGATGTACTGGTGCAGCAGCGCGGCGGCAAAACCCACGCCCGCCAGCACCAACAGGGTGATAATAATCAGGAAAATGCGCGATCCGCGACCGGACGCCGCGCGTAGCATAAAGGCCAGTATCGCCAGCACCGCGCTGGCGATGGCTACGCCCAGTGCGCCAATGGTGCCGGTGACGCCGGTAAGCGGCGTCCACCAGGCGTACAGCGCTACCGCGAAGCCGGTTAACGCGGCCAGCAGCAGCAAAATGCTGCCGACGCGCGAGGATTGAGAATGATACATACCAGGAAGCCCCCTATAAAAATGCAAAATAAACCACCGTTAAGGCGTTTTCGTGGATATATGCCGCTGCCGTTCGCGCAGACACTCGCTAAAAAAACAACGCGGCGTGAGAAACGGCGGCATATTTCACTAAACGTAACAGAGTATAGAAGAGGATTTTTTTAAGGGGCGTTTATCCGGCGAGCGCCCTGCTCCACGCTGCGTTCAGAAGGCGGCGTGTTCCGAGAAAAACGTACGGGCGAAATTTCATGCTGCTTTGAACGAGGAGCAAACAACGCAATTCCTCATGTAAAAACCTACCGGCTCAAAAATTTGGAAATTTAACGGAAATGGTTAAGCTTCTTATAAACATGCTTAAGGATAGCCATAAAATGATTGTTAACTGTATGGTCTACCGTTCAGGCCACCCCGCCGAAACCGTAGATATTGAAGATATCAGCGAAGTTATTCAGGACCCCGATGCGTTTATATGGCTGGGGCTTTGGCAGCCTGAACCGGCGTTTATGTACAAGGTACAGGAGGAGTTCGGTCTGCACGATCTGGCAGTAGAGGATGCCCTTAACGCACATCAGCGGCCTAAGATAGAGCGTTATGGCAGCTCGGCATTTATCGTTGTGAAGACCGTCAGTGGTCAGGGCGACAATATTGAGTTTGGCGAAACGCATTTGTTCGTGGGCCGAAACTTCCTTATTACGGTGCGCCATGGGGCTTCAGAGAGCTACGCGCCTATACGCGCCCGCGCTGCCGAGGCCCCGGACATGCTTTCGCATGGTCCGGCTTATCCCCTTTACTGTATTCTGGATTTCATTGTCGACAGCTATGCAGAGCTGACCGCGCGCCTCAACACAAAAATTGGCGATATTGAAGCGACGCTTTTTCACAGTGAATTTGACCGTGAAGCCATTCAGGACGTGTATTCCCTCCGCCGCAATCTGCTCGGGCTTCGCAATGCCGCTCAGCCCGTAGAAGAAATCTGTACAGAGCTTATCCGCATTCATGAAGAACTTATCCCAAAACCCCTCAGGGCCTATTTCAGAGATATTCAGGACCATGCTCGCCATGTCGTAACGGACGTAAATGACATGCGTGAGCTGCTTAGCAGCGCGATGCACGTCAACCTGGCCCTGGTTTCAGTGCAGCAAAATGAAGTCGTGAAGAAACTGGCCGGCTGGGGGGCGATACTCGTGATCCCGACGGTAGTCTTCAGCATGTATGGTATGAACTTCGAACATATGCCGGAACTGAAGACGCTCTTTGGCTATCCGGCTACGGTCGCTGTCACGCTGGGGGCCTGTGTATTACTGTGGCTTCGGCTCAAACGCTCTCGCTGGCTTTGATTGATAAGCGATCTGATCGTTTTTGGTGTCGTGAAGTACAGTAGCGCCTTACGCTTACGTCGATTATGCCACGACACCCTACCCTCTCCGCTATTTCCCCTGCATATGTCGGTACATCCCTGTTCATTGAGATCCGGGATCTCCCGCTTTACCGTTTATAAAATACTGCAAAACGAGGCTATTACAGGGCAAGGTCATTCGTTATTACAAATCATCAATCCACATCGATAATTATTATATTTGTTTATGCTTTATTGAGCTCAGGTGTGAATTCATATTGACGGACATAGGCACTAATTTTTTTACACAAGGATGGTTAATATGAAAAGGGTTTTTATGACGGCTGCATTAACTGGTTTATTTGTCAGTAATAATCCATATGCAGGAGAAAGCTATCTGGTCTATAACCCACACAATATTGCGGTATTTGAAGTCCGTTTCTTTAACGTTGGCGACGGCCCCTTTATGCCGGACTGGCCGAGCGCGTCTGAGTCAACATGGGATCTTGGCCAGCAACAAAAAGAAAAAATACTCGATGCCATGCGTTACTGGGCTGAGGTTATTACCCCCAGCCCAGGGCAACTGCCCGCCATTATCAATGTGGGGACGTTTAACGACGAGAATGCCGCAGGTTCCAGCGAATCAGTTACCGACGGCATCATAAGCCTGACGCAGCTGCAGGGCGCATTGAACGGCATTGATACCGGAGAGCTGACCTTTGGCTCCCACGCCCAGTTCATCATGGGCAAACTGGATTTTGATAACGTTCCCTATGTGCCCGCGCAGTTGCCGCGTACTGGAAAGGCCGATCTGGTCAGCGTCGCTATTCATGAGCTGGCCCATGGACTGGGAATATCCAATATGGTTACCGAGCTGCAGGGAAGTGGCACATTCACGCCCGCTTTTGATACCGAGCCTTTTGGCTCCTGGACCAGCCATCTGCGCGACGATCGTGGCAATCCTGCCCGACCAGGGCAGGTAATATTGTGTAATGGATGCAATAACACATGGGATCCACAAGGCTTTGATGTACGGCTCGATAAAGGCTATTTCACCGGCAGGCACGTGGATGAAGTCCTTGCAGGCGCCATGCCTGGCGTGCCGGTGAAAATGTTAGCAGACGACGGTTCGGTCGATGATAACTACATGAGCCATATCGAGCTGAAAAACAGCATGATGAGCCATCAGAACTACCGCAATTACACAACGTTTATGGAAGCGGAACTGGCGTTGCTGCAGGATATGGGATATCAGATTGACCGACGTAACTTTTTCGGTTTTTCGCTGTATGGCAACGGGCAAACTCTCGTTAACCGCAATGGCTATTTTCAGCGTAATCAGCAGGCGGATGGCTATCTGGCTGGTCAATACAATACCGCTAACCTGGGGGTTGGCCTGCATGTGTATGGCAGTAATAACCATATCTTTCAACAAGCGGACCTGTTGACGTCAGGGGCTGGCGGCGCGGGCATCCGTATAGACGGGCAAAATAACACCCTGAGCATCGAACCCGGAGTTCGGGTATACGCCGATGGCGTTAATGGCCGTGGGGTGATGTTTGCCTACGGTAAACAGCACAGCCTTATTCAGCGTGGCGACGTTCAGGCCCTGGGCGCCAGTGGCGTCGGTATCAGTTTTGATTTTGGCAATAATCTCCTGGGTAACGAAGTGGACTACCGTGGATCCTGGCTTCATATTGTGGACGGATATTACGATGCGTTATTACCCGAGCTGCAGGGAGCGCTGGTAGATAATGCCGACATCAGCGGACGGGTTGCCGGTAAAGGCGCGGCGATTTATATATCACCGAACGCGCTGGTCGGTAATATAAATATATTAACGGGTGCCCGGCTGGAGGGTGATATTTATTCGGACTACGCCCAGCGGGATGACTATGGCCAACAGCGGTTAACGCTGCTTACCTTCGGTCGGAAGGCCAATGCGTACGGGCAAGCAACGGAAGCTGCCGATGCTGATTTCAGCTTTACGTACCGCGGAAACATTGAAGGTATCAATAATCTGGCACTGGACGCGCACGGAGGGAAAACCTCGCTTAACGGCGATTTTCAGATTTACAGCATGACTATTGCGCCAGGTGCCAGCCTGTCCGGCAACGCCAGCTACACGCTTAATGAGGAAGGCCGCTTTGTAAATAACGGGATCCTTGCGCCGGGTAATTCCCTTGGGCAAATCAACATATCCGGCGCTTATCAACAGGGGGATACCGGGCAGTTGTTGCTGGAAGTCGACGGGCGCGGCAGGCATGATACTCTGCGAGTGGACGGTCACGCACAATTTGACGGTCAGCTGACGTTTGCGCCGCAGCCGGACTGGTACGCAACAAACTGGCGTCTGAATACGCAAGATTTACTAAAAACGGACTCTTCCGGCGGCAATTTCAGTGCGGTAAACAGCGTGCTCCGCTCACCCACGCTAACGCTGCAAACAACGCCTCAGGGAAAGAATGTCTGGCAGCTCTCAATGCTGCGCGCTTCAAACGCATACAGCCGGTATGCGCAGGACGCTAATGCGCGGCAGGTAGGGCAAGCGCTGGATAAAATTGTGGCAGAAGCTAAGTCTGATATACAGCCGCTGTACCGTACTCTGGATTTCTCAGCCACTGATGGCAGGAGTATCAGCAATGCCTTGCAGCAACTTTCTGCGGGCGCCTACAGCGCCATGTTCGCAAGTTCCCTTCACCGTGAACAGCAGATAGCGCGGATCGTTGGCGGGCCAAATCCTGTGGTTATGCCGAAGCAGCTGGCGGAAGGCGAATGGCGCAGCTTTGCCATACCCTTTGGCGGCGGCTTCTGGCAACAGCGTCAGGGTGACAGTGTAGGGTACGACGCCAGCAGTTATGGCATTGTATTCGGTGCTGAAAAACAAAACGATGAGAATCACAACTGGATTTATGGCTTTCATGGCGCGGTCAGCGGCCAGTCGGTGACGGTGAAATCACCAGAAACCGCGACCGGGAAAACCACTGCTTTCGATCTTGGTATTCATGCTCGTTACGGCGCTGAAAGAGCCGAAGGAATGTATTTATTCGGCACTGGCCGATTGGGTATTGAAGACAGCTGGCTGGACAGAAACATTAATGTCGAAACTTACGGAGCAAGCCACCATGCCACCTGGACCGGATTGTCAGGCTCTGTGTCGGCCGGCGGGGGCTATCGATGGGCGCTGAATAATAATGTGAACGCCGGACCGGTAACGTCACTGAATTACACCACATTACATCGTCCCGGCGTGAAGGAAAGCGGCAATGACGGCAGCCGACTGATGCTGGGTTCGCAGACCTTCGATTCTCTGAGATCAAGTATCGGGGTGAATGGTAACTGGAATGTACCGCTCGCTTCAGGGGCGTCGGTAGCAGCTGAGCTGCAGCTCACCTGGGATCATGAACTGCTTGATGGCAACGTAGTGCAACAAGCCTCTTTCGCCAGCTATCGAAGCACAGGGTTTAGTTCCAGGAAACAGGTGACTGGCCGTGACGCTCTGGGCGTTAAGGCAGGTATGAGCTATAAAATCAACGCTGATGTCGAACTGGGCATCGGGGTTGAAAGCGAAATGTTTCGTTCTGGCTATGACTCGATCGCAGGTAATCTTTCAGCCACCTGGCGTTTCTGATGTCTGAGGACGAGAAAATAACAGGGCTGGTAATTTAACTCACCGTATCCCCGGCGTTGCCGGGGTATTCCTGACGGTTTTTGGTATCAGAAATGGCTTGTGTCTCCCTGGCCATGCTCACCAGAACCTTTAACGCGCTTAAGCTGGATCTCTTCACCACGTTGCCAGGCATCAGCGCCCTTAGCAACCGGGTGCGCCACAATATCCTTACGTTCTTCTTTGATGGCTTGCGTGCTCACGTCAAAGCGTCGATCTCTGTCCGCCAGCAGTTTGGGGTCTAACTGCCCTTCCCCGGTAAAGCCCATCATCAGTGCCGGAATGCCGAGCGGCAGCTTTTTATCGCGGTCGGTGTGCCAGGTATGCCAGGTCTTGCCGTAGGTATTCACAATTTTGCTCATCAATGCTTTGTCAGCCACTGCAGGTAAACCTGGCGCAATCAGGCTGCCGGATTTCACTTCATATTGATGGCTGTGCCACAATTTTTTTTCTTCCGGCGGCAGTGTGTTAAACAAACGTTCACTAATGATGTACTCAACGCCCATTAAACGGGCATCTTTGGTGTTTCCGTCGTAGATCACCGCCTGCATCACGTCCTCATTCAGGACGGTTACATAATGATGGGCTTCCATCTGGCCATTTTTATCCCCGCTATAAAAATGGAAACCGTCAAGGTAGGCACTAATTGCATCAATGGGCGGACGGGACTGGATAAGCTGCGCACCGGCTTCAAGCGTGCTCGTCCCGACGGAGGTTTTTGCACCCGGAACAGGCGTATTTGAAGGGGTATTGTTCGCGCCGCAACCCACCAAAGTCAGGCTCGACAATAATAAAAGCGATAATGGTTTCATTGACCCTCCCTGTAAAAGTCACTTTACTGAAAGTAGTACATTCGCGCAGACACGCCAGGAGAATTTTTATTAAACCATCGGGCAAACGGGCGTACCTTCCGTTTAAGAACACCATTTATATTTATGCCCGGACGCTATAAATCTTTTAAACCATCTGTTATCCGGTTAATAGTCGCTTAACCACCATCACTATGAATTTATATGACGGAAAATCAGCGAAATAGCCAAACTGATGCGCCGTGAGCAGCAAGTCCATTTGCTGCCGGACGTAAATGAGTCTGCATAATTCAGATGAAGGGTACCGAACCGCCGAACTCCATATAAATTTTTGCCAGATTATTTAACTGGTTAAAGCGATTTTCGCTCAGCAACAGTTCGGCCTGACGGCGTTTCTCCTGGGCATCAAGCCAGAAAGAAATTCGCACCGCGCCCTGCCGGTAGCGAACTTCGTTTAGCCTCTCTGATTTTTTCGCCAGTTCCAGACCTTCACGGAGAAGCGTCTCCTGTTCCAGGAGTTGATGACGCAAAGCAAGCGCATCTTCTATGCTGCTCATCGCCTTGTAAAGTTCCTGCTTAAACTCCAGAACCCGTTGTTCGTAGTCGTTGCGGGCAATCTTCACGTCCATGCCCCTTTCTCTCCATTCCAGGAACGGCAGGGTCAGGTTTGCTCCAACAGAGCCTACAGGATTTTGCAGGAAGGCCATGAGGGTGCTGCTGCTGGTGCCAAGCGAGCCGGTCAGACTAAACGCTGGATAAAATTCAGTACGCTGGACGTCAACGGTGGCCAATGCTTCCCTTACCCGCCACTCTTTAGCGCTGATATCTGGCCGATGCCGCAGCACGTTGACCGGAATTTTTTCACTGACCTGCGGCAGTGGCCCCATGGGTAACGCTTTCGGTTCGACTATCGAGCTGCCCGGCGCGGTACCAAGCAAAACGGCTTGCTGATTGAGCACCTGTAAACGTTCATTCTTCAATGCCGCCAGCCTGTTTTCCTGCGAAAGTACGCCCTGCTGAGCATCCACAACATCCAGAGAGGAAGCGCCGCCCGCGGCATAACGCGCCTTAGCCAGGCGCAGCGTCTCTTTTGCATAGTCGATACTTTGTTGCAGGACAGACAGCTGCTGGTTAATAAAGCCTAAACGCCAGTAATTATTACTGGCATTTGAAAGCAGCGTCAGGCGGGCAGCGCGGAGATCCTCTTCCGAGGCAAAACGTGCCCACGCCTTCGCGTCGCGCTGCCGCGCTATTTTGCCCCACAGATCCAGCTCATAGCTGGTATTAATATTGGCAGAGCTGCTCCTGCTCCAGCTGGCTGAGCCGTTCAGCTGTTTTTCACCGTTAAGACCGAGCGAACCTTTGAGTCCCGGATCGTTTGCGATGCCAATCCGCTCTTCGTCCAGTCGGGCGCGATAAACACGCAGTACCGCTCCAGCGACATCGTTATTGCGCGCCATAACCTGCCGCAGCCAGCCGTCGAGGTCTGGATCGTTAAAGGCCTGCCAGTCGAACGGCACCTTCTCTTCCGCAGCATCAGCCTGATACCAGCTGGCAGGATGTTTCACCTCAGGAGGCTGATAATCGCTTTTCAGCGAGTTTGCGCAGCCAGCGCTAAGCAGGAAAGCAAGACATACCGTTAAAGGAAATACAATTTTCATGGATTACTCGCTGGCCAGTGAAACGACCGGATCCATCCTTGCTGCCTTGCGGGCAGGGAGATAGCCAAAGATCATGCCGATTAACGTTGAGCAGAAGAAGGCGGCAGCAGCGGCCTGCCACGAATAAATGGCGGTGAAAATGCCGCCTGCCAGCGCGGTGAACAGCGCTCCGGCGGCATACGACAGGGCAATACCTAACGCTCCACCTATTAGACATACCAGCACAGCCTCAATCATAAACTGCTGCATGATATCGCCCTGACGCGCGCCGACCGCCATTCGCACACCAATCTCATGGGTCCGTTCAGTGACCGACACCAGCATGATATTCATCACCCCAATACTGCCAATCATCAGCGAGATGCAGGCCACCATCAGAATCAAGATGCTAAAGGTCATTGAGGTCCGTTCGATTGATTGTCGAATCTGCTCGTAATTATAAAGCTGGAAGTCTTTCACGCCGTGGCGTTGGGTCAGAAGCTGAGAAATAGCGCTAACCGCTGCCTCGTTGGCAACATCATCCTTAAGCCTTACGCTGATGCTGGTCAACACCGGTTTTCCTGTCATTCGGTACATCACCGTGCTGTAAGGCATCCAGACGTTTATACGATTAGGCGCATAGCTTCGGCTGTTCCCTTTGGCGATGCCGACAACCCGTGCAGGCACTGAACCCAGAAAAACGATTTGCCCAAGTGCCTTTAGTCCTGCATCGTCAAATAACGCCTTGCGGGCATTTTCATCAATGATGACCTCCTGCAAGGCATTTCGATCGTCCCGGAAAGTTGATCCCTGCATCAGTTCAATACCGTTTACGCGAAAATGATCGCGCCCAACGCCATTGATCGTGGCGGTAGCGGATTTACCGAGAAAGCGAATGTTGTCTGAAGCGTTAACTTCGGGGCTGACGCTGTCAACAAACCCCTGCTTTGCTAATGCTTCGGCGTCTGCCGGGACCAGCGTACGAATGCCTTCGGTGCTGTCGTCAAAGAAATCCCTTCCCGGGTAGATGCTCACCACGTTGGTTCCAAGCTCCTTGATATTCTCAAGGGTTCGCTGTTTCGCGCCTTCACCCAGTGCCACCACCGTAACAACCGCGGCGATACCAAAAATAATGCCCGTCATGGTTAACGTCGTACGCAGGCGATGCGCATTCATCGCTTTTAACGCCATGTGCAGGGATTCACGGGTACGGTCAAAAATACTTTGCCACCAGCTCTGCTGAACGCTGTCTGGTGGTGTAAGGGCAACCCCGGAAGTAACTCGACTACCGGTATCAGAAATAATTTCACCGTCACGCAGCTCAATAATACGGTTAGCATGCTGCGCTACCTTCATATCATGCGTCACCATAACCACGGTATGGCCACGCTGATTCAGTTCACTGAGTATTGACAGCACTTCCTGACCGGACTGCGTATCCAGCGCGCCGGTTGGTTCATCCGCCAGAATGATTTCACCGCCGTTGATCAGCGAGCGGGCAATACTGACACGCTGCTGCTGGCCGCCTGAAAGCTCTCCCGGCTTATGATGTTCACGCCCTTCCAGCCCGAGTCTACCAAGCAGAGTAGCCGCGCGCAGACGGCGCTTTTCGCGCTCACTATTGGCATAAATCGCCGGAATTTCAACGTTACTTAACGCGCTCAGGTCGGGCATTAAATGATAACGCTGGAAGATAAAGCCGATGTGCTCCCGGCGGATCCTTGCCAGATCGTCAGGTGAAAGCTGGGCGGCATTTTGACCGCTGATATAGTAGTCGCCACAATCAGGGACATCGAGACAGCCCATAATATTCATCAGGGTTGACTTACCGGAACCGGAGGCGCCGATGATCGCTACCATCTCCCCTGCTGCGATAGTCAAATCAATCCCTTTTAGCACGGTGAGATCCTGTCCACCGTTCCTGTAGGTGCGGCTGATGCCCTTGAGTTCTATGATATTACTCAAGATACAAACCCTTCCCCGGGCGCTTTTTCACCCGGCTGCGATAACACAACATGTTCCCCAACGTTTAAACCTTCCAGGACCTGAATATCCACACTGTTAGTAATGCCGGTTTTGACCTCGCGGGTTTCCAGCCGGTTATCACTGGTTAATACCTGCACCTGCTGCTTGTTGCCATTAACTTTGTGAACAGCCTGAATCGGCACCAGCAACGTATTTTTAGCTTCTCCAGACAGCAAGGATACCTGTGCTGTCATGGCAATTCGCAGACGGTTTTCTGGATTGGGAACATCCAGCAGCGCGTTGTAGTACACCGAAGCATTTGACGTGCCTGACCCCGAGGCTGAGCTACTGCTGGCCAGGGTATCATCTTTCATAACCGACTCAGGTGCCAGTTCAACGGTACGTAACGTGGCGTCATAATGCTTATCCGGCTCCGAAAAAATGGTGAATCTGGCTTTCTGTCCCGGTGAAATTCGCGTGATATCCGCCTCAGAGATCTGGGCTTTAATTGTCATAACGTCCAGACGAGCGAGTTTGATAATGGTCGGCGCACTTTGGCTGGAGTTAACCGTTTGGCCCTGTTGGGTGACAACGGCAATAACAATGCCGTCCATTGGAGCAACAACTTTTGTATAACCCAGATCGACCTTTTTCTTATCGACATCAATTTGCGACTGGACGAGTTTGGCGTTCAATGCCGATAGCTCAGCGCGAGTAGTGGCCAGCGTGGTTTCAGCCGTTTCGAAATCTTCCCTCGAGCTGGCATCCTCGTTTAGCATCTGGCGCTGGCGCTTAAAACGCAAAGAGGCTTGCTTCAACTGCGCCTGCTTAGCCTGAAGCTCTGCTTTGACCACGTTGAGAGCGGCCTCGGCGTTGCGTAAATCATTACGCTGCGGTACGTCATCAATTTCAGCGATTAGCTGCCCTTTCGTGACGCGATCGCCTAACTTCACTTTCAGCGACTTAACCTGGCCAGAAACCTGTGCCCCAACGTTGACCCGCTCAATCGCATCAATCCGACCGGTAGCAAGTACGGCGTTTTCAATATCGCCGAGGCGTACTGGAGCGGTAACATAATCAGGAACCTGTGGGCTTTTCAGGAAGAAGAACAAGGCGATGCTAAAAACAATTAACAGAGCCGCAGCACAGGCCAATACGCGACGGGGTGGGGATTTTATTAACATGGCGCAGGTTTTCCATAACGATAAAACATTGAATCAGGCATCATCGTAACATCGCCAGTATTTACCGGAGGTAAACGCGCTGCGCTATTTGTCGAAAAGCGTAATCGGGCTCCTCCACCCCGCAATCAATTACGTAGCCGCCAGTAAACCGCCGCCAGCTTGGGGTTCTGCGCCGGAATCGACAAAATGTCCGACAACCATTTGCATTCAGACATCACTGAGCGATCGGCCCCCACACGATAATCCTGCTGAGTCAGGTCATATGATGGCCTTCACATTTTTCACTTTCCAGTTCCTGATTTTTCAATCGGGAATCAACCAGTAGCGGTTTTTTATATCAATTACGTTCGTCTTTCTTAAAGGTAAAAATCTCACCTGCACCTTTAAGGAATATGATTGTGAACGTAAAAGCATGGACAGTTTTACTGATGTCGGTATGTCTGACTTCCTGTGCCACACCCCGTACAGAGAAATATCAGACCATCATGGACAGCGTGACGGCGGAAAAAGTCAGCCGGATAATCCGGTCGGACGTCATCCCTTCTTCAGGTCAAAAACACGGGGAAATTATCAGCCGCGTGTCGGCTGCTTTTCTCGGTACGCCTTACCAGGCTGACACGCTCATCGGAGGGCCCGACACTCCCGAAGCGCTTGTCGCGAATTTCAACGGCGTGGACTGCTTTACGTTGGCAGATTACGTCGAGGCGCTGACGCGCAGCCATGACAAGACAACATTTCTGCATAATCTGGCGGAGGTTCGTTACACCCAGGGGAATGTTGACTATCTCAGCCGCCGGCACTTCTTCTCTGACTGGTTCGCCACGCAACCACGCAATGCCCGGGACGTTACGCCGGAGATAAGCCCTGACTATGCTGTCGTCTACAAGCAGCTTAACCGCAAACCGGATGGGGGTGAGTACATCTCCGGCCTGGGCATACATCCCCGTAAAATTAATTATATTCCTGGAAACGCCATCACTCAGCAGGTGCTGGACCGCTTGAAAACCGGAGATTATGTCGGCGTCTATTCTCCGCTTGAGGGGCTGGACGTGTCGCATGTGGGGATAGTAGTCCGCCACGACGGTCGGGTATGGTTCAGAAATGCCTCCTCGCTGGCCGCAAACAGAAAAGTGGTGGATTCGGCGTTTCTGGAATATATGCGCGCGAAACCGGGCATCGTCGTTCTGCGAGCTGAGTGACCAGCTCATCATCGTAAGTATGGTATTAAACGAGTTTTCGTTTGCTGTATAGACGCTTTAAGGAGTCATTGACGGGCAGAAATTCTGGAAATGTTACCGCCGGACTCGTTTAGATAACCAAAGTGCAGGCCGGGAATAATATTCGTGCCGGGAACCGGCTCAATATTATCTTCAATATACAGCGCACTGATTTGGGTATGGTTTTTACTGCTGCGATCCGCAGCCGAGCCAGAAATACCGCCGATATTAAAGTCAGCCACCGTCAGGCTGGTAGAGAAAGGATTCATCGCGGCGCCACGCCGCACCAACGGTCAGCGTTTGCTTGACCAGCGCCACAGGACAACTGATTTACTGAAAGAAAAAAGCACCTCTCTGAAATGACAGAGAAGCGCTGACGACTTTTCAAAAGAGACCTGTTGAACTTTCTCAATCTTTTTTATTTACGGAGGCAAATCACTTGCCCGGAGCACCCATCATCCTGTAGGTCCACGATGACTAGGGCCGCACAATCCTCCGGAGCCTGAGCAATAAGTTCACCCCTTGCATCCCATGCGGAACTCTTGCCGACCGGTTTCCATCCACCTGACGGGCCACAGTAATTGGCCATCAGCGTGGGCATTGCGTAAAGTCTGGCGTAACTTTGCAACTGCCCTGAGTCTTTATCAAATCCGCCGGCGCTCAAAACGGCATTCAGATACACTTCAGCCCCCTGCTGCACCGTGCGTTCTGCATGTACTGGCTGCCCTGCATCTGCGCATATGGCCATGCCGACATTAAATGACCTTTCCTTAAATACGCACTCAGCATTACCCGCTGAAAAATAATCGGATTCTCCGGGATGGAGATATATTTTTCGGTAACAGAAAACAGGCCGTTTTGATGAAATCACGCATGCACCAATAGCCGGTTTTCCATCTGTAACACGCAACGGCGCGCCCACAATAATCGTCATATCGTATCTGTCAGACAATAACTGTAGTGGACTTAGACAGCTTTCATCAGCCAGAGCCAGATCTTCAGCCATTTCTGGTTCATAACCCGTGAGAGAAAGTTCAGGAAAAAAGATAAGATCAACGTCTGCCGATGCCGCAGACTCAACCAACATTTCATGATAACGCATATTCTCATCAATACAGCCGCGCGCCGGAGCAAACTGTCCTGCTGCGATCCTTAACATTCCCTGACTGCTGTCCATGCTTTCTCCCGTACTGTTTTTTTAGAGTTGTCAGTTACCATACGAAAATAAACATCATGCGTCATCTCTTCAAGAATGCATCAACGGCGTTCTCTTGTGAATGTCCTCTCATGGCACAAAACAGCCATTAACATTCATCGAATCCTCAGTAAATCTGAATAGCGGGTCGTGTACCGCGGCGAAAGCATTTCACGCTTCATCTGCCATTGCTGCTGTATGCCCTGCCCGGCAAAGTAAAGCGTACCCTTCCCATCCTTCGCGTTCAGACGATCCAGCACTTCCATCAGCTTTTCGCTTCCGGCACGCGGCGCGCTGTTGTCAAACAAATTGAGCTGGGCAACGCCCTGGCTGAAGAAGTCCCCGAGCATAATGCCGGCTTTCTGGTAGCGGTGGCCCTCCTTCCAGATTTTATCGAGGCACTTTACCGCAGCGTTGATAATGTCGCGGGAATCCTGAGTGGGCGTGAGAAGCGTCATTGAGGCACTCTTGCCGTAATAGGGCTCGTTCAGCGCGAATGGGGAGGTCTTGACGAACGCCGAGATAAAGCGGCAATACTGGTGCTCGCCGCGTAACTTCTCAGCGCCGCGGGCCGCATAGCTGCATATAGCCTGACGCACCTGCTCGTATTCTGTGGCGCGTTCACCGAATGACCGGCTACAGACGATCTCCTGCTTTGTCGGTGCAAACTCTTCCAGATCGAGGCATGGCTCGCCGCGAAGTTCCCGGACCGTTCGCTCCAGCACCACATTGAAGTGCTTGCGGATAATCCACGTGCTCTGCTCTGAGAGATCCAGCGCCGTTTTGATGCCCATCGCGTTGAGCCTCTTGCTGATGCGCCTGCCCACGCCCCACACGTCCTCTACCGGCACGATAGCCAACAGCCGGCGCTGGCGGTCGATATTGGATAAATCCACCACCCCACCCGTCTGGTGCTGCCATTTCTTCGCCGCGTGATTTGCCAGCTTCGCCAGCGTCTTCGTCTGGGCGATGCCAACGCCAACCCTCAGGTGCGTACGCTTCAAAACCGTGTCGCGGATCTCCTTGCCAAAGTCAGTCAGATCCCGGCAGTTTCGAACCCCGGTGAGGTCACAAAAGGCCTCGTCAATGGAATATATTTCGACGCGAGGGCTTATTTCTTCCAGCGTGGTCATTACCCGGTTGGACATGTCAGCGTAAAGTTCGTAGTTGCTGCTGAAGCAAACCACGCCGGCGCGCTGGAACAGATCCTTCTGCTTAAAGTATGGCGCCCCCATCGTCACGCCAGCGGCTTTGGCCTCTGCGCTGCGCGCTATCACACAACCGTCGTTATTTGAGAGGACAACCACCGGTCGGCCTCTCAAATCTGGCCTGAATACCGTCTCGCATGATGAGTAGAATGAGTTCACATCACAGAGCGCAAACATATCAGCTGGCCGATTTAACAATAAATGTAACCACGCCGAAGACGTCTAGCGTGTCTTCGCTGCCAACGATAATCGGCGAATAAGCGCTGTTCATCGGATTGAGCTGAACGGTAGGCCGCAGCTGCAGGCGCTTAACGGTAAATTCCCCTTCCACCGCGGCGATGACGATATCTCCGTGCTCGGCCGTTCGGGAGCTATCCACCACCAGCAAATCGCCGTCGCTTATTCCCCCCTCAATCATCGAATCACCCGCGGCTTTCACGAAATACGTCGAGCTGGGATGAGCAACGAGAAGCTCATTCAGATCGATGCGCTGTTCCACATAGTCGGCAGCCGGGCTTGGGAAGCCGCACTGAACTAAATCGCTGAAAAGTGGAAGCGCGATAATCTCACGCAGTTCTGCAGGTCTGATAAATTCCATTACGCATACCTCTACTACTGTTTTTATATACAGTAGTTTTGTTTTGAAGCACGCGCAAGGCAGCTGAACCGCAGCGACTGTTTAAACCTTCACCGTTTCGCTTGTAAGTTTCTCTCTGGCTTCGAATTATGGTTTTTGTAAATTTTACGCTTAAACGCTTCGACTGCTCGTTTTAAAGACTAAATGAATAGATTGTCATCAACGCGACAAGCTGAAGGACGGCATGGCACTTCTTTAGCCGGAATGTCGTTTGACTGTACCAATATACAGTAGTATTTTTACGTTCAGACTGAATCGCATAATTAATATTCATAAGGAAAAAAGATGTTTGTTGAACTGGTTTATGACAAGCGCAACGTACAGGGGCTGGAGGGAGCCAGGGAGATAATTCTGGCTGAACTGACAAAACGCGTGCACCGGATTTTTCCTGATGCCAGCGTCAAGGTTAAGCCGATGCAGGCGAACGGCCTGAATAGCGATGCCAGCAAAAGCGACCGGGAAAAGCTGAACCGTATGCTTGAGGAAATGTTTGAAGAGTCAGACATGTGGCTGACGCATGAGTAACAGGCGTTTAGTGACAGGGAAACCCGCCATGGCGTATGCCGGAGTTTCCCTGTCATCGACGTAAAATAAAGGTGGGACAGGTATTTATTAATATCGCTTCATTGTGTTGACTGGTGCCCTTTCTGACCAGTCGGGCCTCTCACCAGCCATAATGGCACGCTGTTGTGATGGCGTCACAGACTGGGTTATTTCAGGCATTGATTTATATTCAGGTTGTTCAGGAGGGCTAAGAACCAGATCGGCACTACAGCCTGACAAAAGAAATAAAACGAATACAGATGAATTAAACTTAAACACTTCAACCCCTTCCAATGGGACAACATTTTGCAGACAGAATGTGGTGTCTCCCGGTGTCGTTGCCCGAGTCAGCAAAGACATGCGCATACCCGCAGAGGGCAACTGCCTGGAACGCCCTTTGGCGCAGAACATTCACCACAAGAATAAATTATGCCGAATTCACTTTCCCAGTCAATGTTACTCATGGGTAAAGCCGGTTTATTCTCGCTGGCTCTGTTCCCGTACCTGACTCTATGGTGAAACAAATACGTTATTCTAAAACGTGTTCCGCGGCATCGCCAGTAAGTAAAGCATGGCGAAAAACAACGATCCCCAATACACCGTGTCATATCGATAAGGGTCAAAATCAATATGTAAAAACCCTCTGACAAATTCGTAGCCATTTGCAAAGATATTTATCTGAACGGCTGCCGTAGCAATAACGAACACCATATAGGCAATAAATAGCGGGTATTTATGGAGCCTGTTAACTTTTAACTTCCCCAGGTAAAGCAAGATAAAAACTGCAACAGACACAATAAAATAGACCGCAGCAGGCCAGACAGGTTGAATAATGTCCATAATTTTTCTCCATGTCCGGACTTTACTATCTTTATTATTTTCGCGGGGAAGAACAAATTCGGGCAAAATACCGGGCTTAACGCCCGGTTCTGTCTTCAGCCAGTAATGCCCTTACCCACTCAATCCACGATTCTCCAGCATCGGTTCGATCTTCGGATCGTGCCCGCGCCACTGACGATAAAGTTCAGCTAAATCAGTGCTGTTGCCGCGCGACAAAATCGCCTCGCGGAATTTCTGTCCGTTTTCACGCGTTAATCCGCCCTGCTCGACAAACCACTGGTAGCCATCGTCCGCCAGCATCTGCGTCCACAGGTAGGCGTAATAGCCTGCCGCATAGCCGCCGCCGAAGATATGGGCGAAGTAGCTGCTGCGATAGCGCGGCGGTACGGCAGGTAGATCCAGCCCCTCTTTTTTCAACGCGGCGGCTTCGAAGGCCTCAACGTCCTCAACCGGCTCCTGAATGCCGTGCCAGTTCATATCCAGCAGCGCGGCGCTCAGCAGCTCCGTCATGTCATAACCCTTGTTAAACTGGGTCGCGTTGAGCATTTTTTCCCGCAGCGCATCCGGCATTGGCTCACCGGTTTGATAGTGACGGGCAAAGTGCGCAAACACCTGCGGATGGCTGGCCCAGTGTTCATTGATCTGCGACGGAAATTCAACGAAATCACGCGGCGTATTGGTACCGGAAAGCGTGGCATACCGCTGGCTGGCAAACAGGCCATGCAGCGTGTGGCCAAACTCGTGGAACAGGGTAATCACATCATCCCAGGAGAGCAGCGCGGTCTGCCCGCTGGCTGGTTTTTGATAGTTGCAGACGTTGTAGATAACCGGGCGCGCGGCAAATTCGTAAGACTGCTCAACGAAATTCCCCATCCACGCGCCGCCCGCTTTGGAATCGCGCGCGAAGAAGTCGCCGTAAAACAGCGCCATGCCTTCACCGGTGTAATCGAAAATCTCCCACACGCGAACGTCCGGGTGGTAAACCGGTATATCAAAACGCTCGACAAAACGGATGCCGAACAGCTGCGTGGCGGTCCAGAATACGCCCTCTTCCAGCACCGTATTGAGCGCGAAATAGGGTTTGATTTGCGACTCGTCCAGCGCATATTTTGCCGAGCGCACGCGTTCGGCATAATATGCCCAGTCCCAGGCCTGCACCGCAAAACCGCCCTGCTCGTCGTCAATCACCTTCTGAATATCCGCCTGCTCCAGCGCGGCCCTGCTGCGCGCCGCGGGGACAATCCCGCGCATAAACCCGAGCGCGGCGTCCGGCGTTTTCGCCATCTGATCGGCAATGCTCCAGCTGGCATAGTTTTCAAAACCGAGCAGCTGCGCCTGCCTTGCCCGTAAGGCGGTCAGCCGACTGATCAGGCCGCGCGTATCGTTTTCGTCGCCTTGCTGAGTGCGTTCCCAGCCCGCATAAAATAACTTTTTGCGCGTCTCGCGCTGCGCCAGCGCCGCCAGCGCGGGCTGTTGCGTGGTATTCAAAAGCGGGATCAGCCAGCGATCCTTCAGCCCTTTTTCCGCGGCAGCGTGGGCCGCGGTGGCAATCTCCTCCGCGCTGAGTCCATCAAGCTGGCGGACATCGTCCACCACCAGCCCTCCCGCCCTGTTCGCGGCCAGCAGGCGCTGGTTGAACTGGCTGGTCAGGGTGGCAGATTCGGTATTCAGGGCTTTCAGCTCTGCTTTTTCATCGGCATTCAGGCGCGCGCCTGCGAGAACAAAGTGCTGATACGTCTCCTCTACCAGGCGGCGGGATTCGGCGTCCAGCGCGTCGCGATCCTGCCAGACGGCTTCCACGCGGGCGAAAAGCGTATCGTTAAGCCAGATATCGTTCGCCAGACCGGCCAGTTCGGCAGAGAACTGCTCGTCCAGCGCCTGGAGGTCATCGTTGGTGTGTGCGGACGTCATGGCGAAAAACACGCTGCTGACGCGCGACAGCATGGCCCCGCTTTTTTCCAGCGCGAGCACGGTGTTATCGAAGTCCGGCGCGGCGCTCTGCGCGATAATCGCATCAATTTCCGCGCGCTTAAGGCGCATTGCCTCATCAAAGGCCGGACGATAGTGGCCGTCGTTAATCGCATCAAAACGTGGTGCCTGATAGGGCAACAGGCTACTTTCAAAAAACGGATTGTTGACCGACATCGTTTACTCCTGAGCACGGTATTTCTCCCCAGAGTAGGCCAGCCTGCGCCGGCCTGCAACGATGTCATACAAATGTTGCCTTAACGACGTGCCGGAGAGCGTGCTATGTTAGTACCACACAAAAAGCGTTGAGGAACAGTGAGATGATTATTTTAGTTACCGGGGCGACAGCGGGTTTTGGTGAAAGCATCACGCGTCGCTTCGTCGCCAACGGACACAAAGTGATTGCAACGGGCCGTCGTCAGGAGCGTCTTCAGGAGCTGAAGGACGAGCTGGGCGACAGCATCCTGACCGCACAGCTGGACGTGCGCAACCGCGCCGCCATTGAAGAGATGATTGCTCACCTGCCTGCCGAATGGCGCGAAATTGATGTTCTGGTCAATAACGCCGGCCTGGCGCTGGGCATGGAGCCTGCTCATAAAGCCAGCGTGGAAGACTGGGAAAACATGATCGACACCAACAACAAAGGGCTGGTGTACATGACCCGCGCCGTGCTGCCGGGCATGGTTGAACGCAACCGTGGACACATCATTAACATCGGTTCCACCGCCGGCAGCTGGCCTTACGCGGGCGGCAACGTGTATGGCGCAACCAAAGCCTTTGTCCGCCAGTTCAGCCTGAACCTGCGCACCGACCTGCACGGCACCGCCATCCGCGTGACCGACGTTGAGCCAGGCCTGGTCGGCGGAACCGAGTTCTCCAACGTGCGCTTCAAGGGCGATGACGCGAAGGCAGATAAAACGTATGAAAATGCCAACGCGCTTACGCCGGAAGACATCACCGAAACCGTGTGGTGGGTCGCCACCCTGCCGAAGCACGTCAACATCAATACCGTTGAAATGATGCCGGTTAGCCAAAGCTATGCCGGACTGAACGTGCATCGCGGCTAAACTGCCCTTCCCGGCCTGCGGGCCGGGTATGTGACGGCGTGCAAAAGAATGGTAGTATGTTCAGGTTAACTCTCTGAGAAATCACAATCCATGGCCGCTGAATCGCAACTTAATCCTACCCAGCCCGTTAATCAGCAAATTTATCGCATATTACGACGCGATATTGTTCGCTGCCTGATCCCGCCGGGTACGCCGCTCTCAGAAAAAGAGGTTTCGGTACGTTTTGACGTTTCCCGTCAGCCCGTGCGCGAGGCGTTTATTAAGCTTGCGGAAAACGGCCTGATTCAGATCCGCCCCCAGCGCGGCAGCTACGTCAATAAAATTTCGCTTTCGCAGGTGCGTAACGGCTGTTTCGTACGCCAGGCCATTGAGTGCGCCGTTGTGCGCCGCGCCGCGACGCTCATCAACGACAACCAGTGCTACCTGCTGGAGCAAAACCTGCATCAGCAACGTATTGCCATCGATCGCAAACAGCTAAATGACTTTTTCCAGCTGGACGATGAATTTCATCAGAAGCTGGCGCAGATTGCCGAGTGCCAGTTAGCCTGGGATACCGTCGAGAATATTAAAGCTACCATTGACCGCGTGCGCTATATGAGCCTCGACCACGTGTCTCCGCCAGAAATGCTGCTGCGCCAGCATCACGATATTTTCAGCGCGCTGGAAAAACGCGACGCGGAGGCCGTAGAAAAAGCGATGACGCTGCACCTCCAGGAAATTAGCGAGTCGGTACAGTTAATTCGTCAGGAAAACAGCGAGTGGTTTAGCGAAGAATAAAGCCTCGCCGCCCCCTTTCGGTTGCGGCGACGCGTTTAACGGACCACTAATACCGGAATAGTGGCGTAGCGCAGGATAGTTTCGGCATTTGAACCAAGCAAATGCGTCGTGATGCTCGGATTTTTTGACCCGATGACGATGACGTCATATTCCCCCTCTTTGCTGAGCTTGATTATTTCGTCGCGTACGTTGCCGAAGCGTACCTCGCAATCAATATTCTCCGGGGCCATATCAAACAGGCGTTTCAACGCCTTCATTTTCTTGTCGGACTCGGCGGTCATATACTCTTCGAACTTCTTAATATCCGCGTTGAAGCCCCGAAGTAGCGAACGGCTGCTGTTGGGCAGAATGTTGACCAGCGTAATTGTCGCACCTTCCGCCTTCGCGAGGTTGACCGCGTGGCGTACCGCTTTGTCGCTTAAATCCATTTCAAACACGTCAACAGGCATCAAAATTTTCTTGTACATAAGCCTGACTCCTTTTCCGGTGAAGGGTTATTTCCTGCTTCTAGAATGGCATTAAGGATATAAACGAACCCTAAACGCTTACGCGTCGAAACTATCAGTTTCGTAAAAGAACTGTCCGCTTTGTAAAGGGATGTGCTGAACCGTCAATACCGCCCTCAAATAAGAAAAAAGTGTGAGCTTGATCAAAAACAAATAATTTTGGCGAAGAGAGGCGTATTAATAGTGCCCCGTGAACGGCAGCCGCTGAAATAGCGCCGTAACGGATAAGTGAGAGAGGAGAAAATACCATGATGACATACGACCGTAACCGAAATGCAATCACCACCGGCAGCCGCGTCATGATTAGCGGTACAGGCCAGTTCGGCGTGATTAAAGCGATCCACAGCGACGGCCTTAACGCCGAGCAGGTGCGTCGTAGCAAAACGGTTGAAGTGGAAGGATGCGAAGGTAAGTTCGAGCCGATTGAGCTGATTCGCCTGGGGATGCACTAAGCCATGCCCCGACATGCCGCCGCGAACGGCGGCATGTCATAGCATTACAGCTGGGCGGCATACTCAGCAACGGTGGCTTTCGCCCCTTTTTGCAGTAACGTTTGATAGGCCTGCATAACAGCCCCCACAAAAACCGCGTCCTGCGGCAGTTCGTTGCCAAAAACAGACTCAATGCCCAACAGCGCGTTGACGCGGCTTTCGCCCTCGGCGCTACCGTTTACCGCCGCCTGAATCGCCGCCAGCTGCGGGTCGCTCACCTCAATGGCGTTACCCTGCTCATCCACCCCGCCGACATAACGCATCCAGCCCGCCACGCCCAGCGCCAGCAGCGGGAAAGACGTCTGGTGAACCAGGTGCCAGCGCACGGGATCCAGCATGCGCTGCGGCAGTTTCTGGCTGCCGTCCATGGCGATTTGCCAGGTGCGGTGACGCAGCGCCGGATTGCTGTAGCGCGCGATAAGCAGGTCGGCATAGTGAGCTAAATCAACGCCCTTCACCTTCAGCGTCGGGGCCTGCTCGTTTAGCATCAGCGCGCGGGCGGCGGCGCGGTAGTTTTCGTCTTCCATACAGTCGTTAATGTGCTGATAGCCCGCCAGATACCCGAGATACGCCAGGAACGAGTGGCTGCCGTTTAGCATACGCAGCTTCATCTCTTCAAACGGAATAACGTCAGAAACCAGCTCCGCCCCCGCCTCTTCCCACTGCGGACGTCCGGCAACGAAATTATCTTCAATGACCCACTGGCGGAACGGCTCGCAGGCCACGCCTGCCGGGTCGCGTACGCCGGTCAGCTGCTCGATTTTATCCAGCGTATCGGCCGTGACGGCGGGCACGATGCGATCCACCATGGTTGACGGGAAGGTGACGTTAGCTTCAATCCAGTCTGCCAGCTCGCCATCGACAGCGCGCGCGTAGGCGCAGGTAACATTGCGCATCACGTGGCCGTTCTCCGGCATGTTATCGCACGACATCACGCTGAATGCCGGTAATCCCGCCGCCTTACGACGCGCCAGCGCTTCAACCACGACGCCAGGTGCAGATTTGGGCTGCTGCGGGTTTTGCAGGTCTGCAACGATTAACGGATGATCGAGCATCAGTTTTCCGGTTGCCGGGGAGTGGCAATACCCTTTCTCGGTGATGGTCAGTGAAACGATGGCAACCTGCGGCTCGCACAGCGCCGCCAGCACGGCTTCCAGCCCGTCGACCTGCGCATGCAGCGCGCTTTTGACGACGCCAACCACGCGCGCCGTCCACGCATCGGCAGACATTTCTGCCACGGTATAGAGGTTATCCTGCGCCTTAAGATCGGCTATCTGCTGTTCGCCGCCAATCAGGTTAATTTCACAATAACCCCAGTCGCTGCCGCGATCGGCGGCAAGAATATCGGCATACACCGCCTGATGCGCGCGATGAAACGCGCCGAATCCAAGGTGAACAATGCGGGCCTTAAGCGCGTCGCGATTGTACTGAGGAAGCGTGGCTTTAGCCTGTAATAACCGGTTTTCCATGATTGTGACTCGTTTGATAAAGGAAGCTGAGAACCGCTGCCGCTCTCCGTTAGAGCGACAGCGCCTGTTGACTACACCAACTAGAATGGCAGCGTCATTACTGTGTCTTGCCGATCACCATACTGGTTACGCTGCCGTGAACATTGATTTACATTAACTTTCGGCTAACTGGTGTGATATAAAAATCAAGTTGTGTGACATCTGGCAAAAGATATAAACCAAAATCATACCGAGGTGCGCACCGGCTCCTCGCCAGGCCGCACCGTCGGTTCGCGCCACAACCTGTCGTAGGGATAACCTGTTAAATCTTCCACGACCCGGCGAGCCTCGGCGGACACGCGCTGAGGAGACCCGTTTGCCTTCAGACGATCGAGCTCATCCACAAAGATTTTGTGCGTACGCTTGTTCAGGTTGAACGTCAGGGCCTGCCACAGGGCCAGAATAAGCAGGCCAGCGGTACCGATGAACATAAGCATTGCGATGGTATGGATGGCTTCCGCTGGCTGCGTCTGGCTCCCTTTAACAAAGCCGCCGCTTTGTAGCAGAAGGCCCACAATAAAGGTGGCGATGGCGACCGTGGTTTTCCGGGAGAAGGTCATTACCGCGGCAAACAGCCCCTCACGACGCTGACGGCTCACCATCTCATCGATATCCGGAATGAACGGAAACACGTTCCACGGCGTAAATTCAAGCACGCAGCGCCCCACCTGATACACTCCGGCCAGAATGACCAGCGTCGCGACGGTATTCAGCGCGGGGATCTGGTACACGGCAAAGAAGCCACCCAGACAAAGCAACATCAGTGAATAGGCAAATACGTACAGCTTCGATGGCCCATATTTGATGATCCCTACGCCTGCGATTAACGTGACGGGCAGCCCTACGATGCTCATCGACAGCAGCGTGCCGGCCAGCGAGGATGAGACATGCAGACAGTAGACGCAGAAAAAGACAAACACGGTGTTGTAAACGTCTTTGCCGGTAAACGACAGCAGATAGATGGCGAGATGTTTTCTGAAGGCCCGGATTTTCAGGGTTGAACCATACTCCTTAAAAAGTCGGCCAAAGGCGACCAGCTTCTCCAGTGCCGTTTGCGGGTGCCTGCTTTTTTCAAGCCCGGCGAGCATTTCCGGCGTCAGCTCGCGCTCCCAGGTCACTTTCCACGAGATAAATACGCACACCATGAACAGGACGGCAAAAATAACGCCGTTAATGAGATAGGCATGGGCGCTGTTTTCCCCGAAATAGCCAATCAGCAATCCGGGAATAAATGTCGCCAGAAACGTCCCCGATGCCGAAAGAAACATGCGGCAGGTAGAAAGCTTGGTCCGCTGGTTAAAGTCTTTCGTCATTTCTGATGGTAACGTTTCCCAGGGGATCAGCACCATTGCGGCAATAATTTCAAACGCCAGATAGACCGCGAGATAAAAGCCGTATGTCATGCCGTCAAGCCACAGCAGCGCGTAGACCAGCATTAGCGGTGCGCCGATAAGCAAAAAGAAGCGCCGACGGCCAAATTTTTTACCAAAATAGTTTTTGTAAAAATGGTCCGTGAAGCTCCCCATAAACAAACTTACAACAGCATCGACAATACGCGCGATGGCGACAATAGACGCCGCTTCAACCGGAGATAGCCCGACAAACGTTGTATAGAAAAATAATAGCCAGGCGCCGATAACGGTAAATGCACCGCCGCCCATAATATCCGTTAGTCCGTAGCCGATACTAACCGGAATGGTAATTTTTTTTGCAGTCCGAGACATGTTTCATCCCCACTCAGTGAGTAGAATTTAAAATCTGAAATAGTTTTCAGCATTATCGTGGCAAATATTTTTAACCATCTTCGTGAGGATGGCGTCATTATCCGGAACCTCCCCGCGCTCCACCCAGCCACCGATGAGATTGCACAAAATGCGGCGGAAATAATCGTGGCGGGTATACGAAACCAGGCTGCGCGAATCGGTCAGCATACCGACAAAATTCATTAGCAGCCCCTGATCCGCAAGGCTGTTCAGCTGGTTTTCCATTCCGCGTCGGGTGTCGTTAAACCACCACCCGGAGCCAAACTGTATCGGGGATTTAACGCCCAACTCCGCAGACTGAAAGTTGGCGATAGTCGTCGCTACAATATCGTTATAGCTGGCGTTGAGGTTATACAGGATGGTTTTGGGCAAGGCCTCAGCCTGCGCCATGGCATCCAGAAGCTGGTTGAGGTTGGCCGCAAGATTCGACTGGTCGGTCAGCGAGTCAAAACCGGTGTTACTGCCAAGGGTACGGTACATGCGGGAATTATTGTTGCGAATCGCACCGAAGTGTATCTGCATTGCCCAGCCGTGCTGCCTGTAATAACGCGCCAGCATAATAAAAATGGCGCTGTCGAGAATCGCGTTATCACGGGCGTCCAGATTTTCGCCCCGGCGTTTTCGGGCAAATACGGATTCAACCTGGCCTTCATCCGCTGCCTGAAAAGGGATCTCCACGGGGCCATGATCGGAAATTCGGCACCCCATGTCGTGGAACCAGGCAATACGCTGGCTCATCCCTCTGGCAAAATCGTCGAAGGTCTGAATTGCCGCCCCGGTCTTCTCTCCTAACCGATCGACAAAGGCAGCAAACTGCCGTGCGTCTGGTGAAAAAACATCGTCCGGGCGGAAGGTCGGTAATACCTTCACGCGGAACGTCGCGTCATCACGCAACAGCTGATGGTAACGTAAATCATCAAGCGGCGCGTCCGTGGTGCAAATAACCTCTACCCTTGAGCGCTTAATAAGTTCCCGCGGCGTAAAATCAGGCTGTTGTAATAGCCGATTACAGTGTTCCATTATTTCACGCCAGTTATGGCTACCCAGCGGTTCGTCACAGGAAAAATAGTGGTGAAGCTCTAAATGCGTCCAGTGATAAAGCGGATTGCCATAGCTCGCTTCGACCGTTTCGGCCCACGCCGCAAATTTCTCCTCCGCCGGGGCATTGCCCGTAATGTATTTTTCGTCAATACCGTTGGCGCGCATGGCGCGCCATTTATAGTGATCGCCAGCCAGCCAGAGTTCGGTAATATTCTCGAGGTTTTTATTTTCGAAGATATCTTTCGCGTCCAGGTGGCAGTGATAGTCAATAATGGGCAGCGCTTTTGCGACGTCACGATAGAGCTCGACGCCTCTGGCATTGCCAATCATAAAGTTATCGTTAATGAAGCTCATGACAGGGCTCCATATTTCTGCTGCTCCGCGGCGGCAGCGTTCTGACGCAGGGGGTCAGCCGCGTCTTCCGCCAGGCTTAAATCGCGGTCGCGAACTTCGGGCATCATCAACGCAGAAATTAACCCAATCAGCGAGTACGCCACCAGCATGACAACGATCGGCCACCAGGACCCGGTCATGTTGCAGAAGATCCCCGCCAGCACCGGACCAAAGCCTACGGCTACCAGGCCGCCCGCCTCTTTCGAAATCGCCATGCGGGTAAAGCGGTTTCGCGAGCCAAACATCTCCGCCATGGTGATGTTTTCCAGCGCAAACAGCCCGAGCACCGCGAAGTTATGGATAACGATGATAGAGAGCATGATCACGCCCGGCGCGTAGCTCTTGTCGACGATAATCGACAGCATCGGGTAAGCCAGAATGATGGCTGAAATGTTAAGGATGATATAAGGCAGGCGACGCCCCACCTTATCGGACAGCCAGCCCAGCAGCGGGATGGAGAGGAAGCCGAGAATCGAGCTGATCATCAGCGCATCGGTTGGGATCGCCTTATCAAATAACAGCGTCTGCACCAGATACCCGGCCAGGAAGGTCTGGATCAGACCTGAGTTCCCCGCCTGACCAAAGCGCAGCCCCGTCGCCAGCCAGAAGGATTTGCTCTTAAACATCGCGCCTAATGAGGTATCCTGCACGGCGACCGGCGCAACGGTTTCGGCGTCGTTAACCTTCTCAAACACCGGGCTCTCTTTCAGATTCATACGCAGCCAGATGGCGAAAATCATCACCACCACGCTGGCGAGGAACGGCACGCGCCAGCCCCAGGCGACGAGCGCTTCGCGGTCGAGGGCAAAGAACATCACGGCCCAGATAGCCGTGGCGCTCAGCGTCCCGCAGTTGGTGCCCATTGCCACCAGCGAGGAGATGATGCCGCGTTTACCCTTCGGCGCGTACTCCGCCAGCATGGTACCCGCGCCGGAGATTTCCGCCCCCGCGCCCAGCCCCTGAATAATACGCAGCGTCACCAGCAGCACCGGCGCAAAAATCCCGATCTGCGCGTAGGTCGGCAATACGCCAATCAGGGTGGTGCAGATCCCCATCATGGTGATGGTGATAAACAGCACCTTTTTACGGCCAATCCTGTCCCCCATTCTGCCGAAGATAAACGCTCCGACGATGCGCGCGATATAGCCAGCGCCATAGGTGCCCATCGCCAGGATCAGCGCCATGGCGGCGGACTGTTCAGGGAAGAAAATTTCATGGAATACCAGCGCGGCGCCAAGGGAGTAGAGCTGAAAATCCATAAACTCCAGGGCGGTGCCCAGCCAGCCGGATACGGCGGCTTTCACCAGATCCGACGTCGTTCTTTGAGGTTGTACATGAGTCATAATGGCTATCTCTGAAAGGTAAGATGCGTACCACTTAGAGCCTGTCTTCGCAGGCTCTTAACCGCATGAATTGTTATTGGTCGAACGTGAGCAAGACCTTGCAGCACCGCCGCTGGTCTTTTTCAAACAGCTCGATTGCGTCCGTAACGTGGTGATAGTCAAAGGTATGGGTGACCAGTTTTTCAGGGTCGATCAGCCCCTTTTCCAGCCAGTCAATGACGACCGGGAACTTGTTGGCGTTCAGGCGCGAAGAGAAAATCGACAGCTCTTTGCCGGTGATCCCCTGCTGCACGATCTGGCTCGGGTCGCTGGAGAAGCCCATCAGCACGATGCGCGCGGCCGGAGAAGCCAGCGCGATCGCCTCCTGCAAAATCGTCGGATGACAGGCGGCATCAATGATTAACGTCGGCTTGATACCTTTTTCGTCCAGCGCGGCCGGTAACGCCTGCTCGCCGTTGTTGATTACCCAGTCCGCACCGCTGCGCTGCGCCATCGCCAGCCGCTCGTCAATACGATCGACCACGATGACCTGCTTCACCTTATAAACGCCCTTCAGCGCCTGCACGGTGACGAGCCCCATCGGACCTGCGCCGTAGATCAGAGCCACGTCCTGTTCGGTTGGTTTTGCCTGCCCCGTCACGTTGGCGGCAATGGTGAACGGCTCCACCATAACGGCATGTTTGTCAGATATCGCATCCGGAATGCGCCACGCATTTTTAGCCGGTACGACGGCGTATTCGCTGAAGCCACCGTCGCGGTGGACGCCAAGCACCACCAGCGAGGTGCAAACGTTCGGTTTACCCACAGAACAGGGGTAGCAGTGCCCGCAGCTGATCACCGGATCAACGGAAACGCGCTGGCCCAGACGGCTGTTCTCCACGCCCTCGCCTACGGCGTCTATCACGCCAAAGAACTCGTGACCAATCACGCGCGGGTATTTCGCAAACGGGTTATGCCCCCGATAGATATGGCTGTCTGAACCACAGATCCCGGCGAGCTTAATTTTGACGCGGACTTCATCAGCGCCCGGTAGCGGGAGGGAACGTTCTTCAATCACCAGCGAATTTGGCTGTTGGATGACTACGCTTTTCATTATTCGCTCCTCGTTTACCAGTTCCAGAGGGTGCCATCTTCCAGACGGGCCACCGGCAGATAGGCCGGATCGTACGGATATTTCGCCGCCAGCTTTTCGTCAAACTCAATGCCCAGCCCTGGCTTATCGCCCGGATGCATATAGCCGTTATCGAAACGCCAGCTGTGCGGGAAGACTTCCAGCATCTGCTCCGAGTAGCCCATGTACTCTTGCACGCCAAAGTTAGGCACCCACAGGTCGAAATGCAGCGCCGCCGCATGGCAGACTGGCGACAGATCCGAAGGACCGTGTGAGCCGGTGCGCACCTGGTAGAGCGAGGCAAAGTCCGCAATTCGTCGCATCCCGGTGATGCCGCCCGCATGGGTAATAGTGGTGCGGATGTAGTCAATGAGCTGCTCTTCAATCAGCTGCTTGCAGTCCCAGATGCTGTTAAACACCTCGCCTACGGCAATCGGGGTGACGGTGTGCTGGCGGATCAGGCGGAAGCACGCCTGGTTTTCTGCGGGGGTAGGATCTTCCATCCAGAACATGCGGTACTCTTCGATGCTCTTACCGAAGCGCGCGGCTTCAATTGGCGTGAGGCGGTGGTGCATGTCGTGCAGCAGATGTTCGTTAAAACCAAATTTGCTGCGTACCGCGTCGAACAGTTTTGGTGTGAAGTCGAGGTATTTTTCAGTGGACCACAGCTGTTCTTCCGGCCAGTCCCCTTTGGTCGCTGGCTCATATGCCAGCCCTTTCCCCTTGGACATGCCGTAGGTGGTTTTCATTCCCGGCACGCCGCACTGTACGCGGATCGCCCTGAAGCCCATCTCCTTATGGCGGGCATAGTCTTCCAGCACGTCGTCGATGGTATGGCCGGTGGTATGACAGTAGACCATCACACCTTCACGGGATGCCCCGCCTAACAGCTGATACAGCGGCATGTTAGCGGCTTTCGCCTTGATGTCCCAAAGGGCCATATCCACGGCGGAGATTGCCGACATGGTGACCGGGCCACGGCGCCAGTAAGCCCCTTTGTAGAAGAACTGCCAGATATCTTCGATGCGATGCGCATCGCGGCCTATCAGCTGAGGGCACAGGTGGTCTTTCAGATAGGAGGCAACGGAGAGTTCACGTCCGTTCAGCGTGGCATCCCCCAGGCCGACAATACCGTCGTCGGTGGTGATTTTAAGGGTGACAAAGTTACGCCCCGGGCAGGTTACAAATACTTCAGCCCCGACAATCTTCATAATCCATTTCCTTACATCGCTCGTTGTGATGCAGGAAATTTACGCAACTACACTACTACCATACAAGTATAATGATCGTAAAATCGGCGGGCGATCACATTATGGGGGGCGCCTAGGCGCGCCCCCAGCCAGCGACGATGATCAGCATGCCGCACAGGGCAACTGCTGCTCCGGCCCAGTCATATACGCTGAGCCTGACGCCATCGACAACGCGCAGCCACAGCAGCGCGGTACAGACGTAAACCCCGCCGTAGGCGGCATAAACCCGCCCGCTGGCGGCCGGATGCAGGGTGAGAAGCCAGACAAAAAGGGCCAGCGCCACGCCAGCCGGAATCAGCAGCAGCGCAGGTGCGCTCCGCTTTAGCCAAAGCCACGGCAAAAAGCATCCGATGATTTCGCACAGCGCGGTCGCGAAAAAAAGCAGCGTCGTTTTCAACATTTTTTTCATTTCGTGAGGATTGATTTAGGCATGATACGCGATAATGGTCTCAACGTTCCCATACCTGCGGCGCGGGTATGACACCCTTCTGGATTGGTGTAGAATCCAGCGGGGAATCCGATTATCTGCACCCGTTTAAAGGAAACGCTATGACTACATTAAGCAAACGCCTTTGTCTGACAGCCGTACTGGCGCTGTCATCGTTCACCTTTGCCGCAACGGCGACTGCCGAAACCAGCAAGCTCATCATTGAGTCTGGTGACAGCGCGCAAAGCCGTCAGAACGCCGCCATGGACAAAGAACAATGGAATGACACCCGCAGCCTGCGTCAGAAAGTGAACAAGCGCGCGGAAAAAGAGTGGGATAAAGAAGACGTCGCGTTTGATGCGCGCGATAAGTGTCAGCAAAGTGCCAACGTCAACGCTTACTGGGAACCTAACACCCTGCGCTGTCTGGATCGTCGCACTGGCCGCACGGTTGCACCGTAATGACGAACCTGTGTGACGTTAAGCTCCGCCCGCTGGAGCGCGAAGATTTACGCTTTGTCCATCAGCTCGACAACAACGCCAGCGTGATGCGCTACTGGTTTGAAGAGCCTTACGAGGCGTTTGTTGAGCTGTCGGATCTTTACGATAAGCACATCCATGACCAGAGCGAGCGCCGGTTTGTGGTGGAGTGCGAAGGCGAGAAGGCCGGGCTGGTTGAACTGGTTGAGATCAACCACGTTCACCGCCGGGCCGAGTTTCAGATCATTATCTCACCGGAACATCAGGGGAAAGGCCTTGCGTCGCGGGCGGCAAAGCTGGCGATGGATTACGGATTTAACGTTCTGAATCTCTATAAGCTTTATCTCATCGTCGATAAAGAGAACGAAAAAGCGATCCATATCTACCGTAAGCTGGGCTTTATGGTGGAGGGCGAGTTGATTCATGAGTTCTTTATCAACGGCGAGTACCGTAACACCATCCGCATGTGTATTTTCCAGCATCAGCATCTGGCCGGGCACAAATCTTCCGCCGCCAGCCTGCTTAAACCTACCGCGCAGTAACCTGCGCGGTTTTCATTTTAGTAATATTCAATACTGTTTTTGATGGTGTACTTGCGTTCAACGGCAGGTTTGACGCTGTCATCGACGATCGCCAGCTCGCAGCTCACCGGGTTATCGTGGCGATCGTAGTCGCAGGTCTGCTTCACGCTGCCCATTGGCTTATCGTTCAACAGGCTTACCGCCGTGTAATCCAGGCGCTTGCGCAGATCGTTTGACGGCGTCGACTGAACTGCCAGCTTTTGGTCACCGGACACGGTGGTTTTACCCAGCGGATAGCCGTCGGCGTCATACCGGTACTTCACCTCCATCTCTTTGCTGTGCGCGGCAACCACAAACCCGTTATCGTCGGTGTCCCACTTCACGCCGGCAGAGGGCAGCTCCGCCAGCTGGCATTTACCCTGCAATTTAACCTTCTGCTGCTGGGTCTCTGCGTCGAGGTAGAAGTTAGCGTCCAGCACCAGCGCAACGCCCGTATTGGCCTCCAGGTCGTGCAGCTCAAGCGTATCGAAACAACCTTCTGTCGACATCGTACCGGTCACGCGTTTAGAGACCTCACCCTTTTCGTTGAAGAGCGTCTGGGTGAAATCCTTCACCGGGCCGCGCAGAGGATCGAAATCAAACTCGTTCGAAAAGCTCGCCATCTCCGGCGTAAAGGACAGCGGCGCGCTGTTGTTGTCGCATCCCACCAGTACCGTTGCCAGTAACGTTATCGCTGCGTAATTCTTCACATCATTTACCTGTCAAAAGACAATATTCTCAATCATATTAGCAAATACAGTTATTTACACGGTTCCTGCTAAAATTAACTCATACACACTGAAAAGGAGCAACAGATGAAACAGTTACCCTGGATTACCGCCCTGCTGTTAATGAGTGCTTCGCCTGCGATCCTCGCCGCCCCGGATTCCTGCGAGCGCGTGAAAAGCGACATTCAGCAGAAGATTATCAACAACGGCGTGCCGGAGTCTGGATTTACGCTGAATATCGTCCCCAACGATCAGGCCGACCAGCCGGATGCGCAGGTCGTTGGGCATTGCGCCAACGATACCTTCAAAATTTTGTACACCCGTACCAGCAGCGGTAACTACCCGGTAAGCGGCGCGGGTACGCAGGACAGTGCGCCCGCTGAGCCGCAATGATTTTTCTGCACTCAATCCCCCTGATTTGACGAGGATTAATATTTAATACCTCCAAATAAGTAACACTCCCCCCATCATTAGCCCGGTTGTAATCACGGGTGAAAATAAATACTAACAATGATGGGGTGAGTCATGTCCGAAGTTGAACATCACGGCGGGATCAGCCGCCGAGCTCTGGTTAAATCTACCGCCATAGGATCCCTGGCGCTTGCCGCCGGTGGGATCGCGTTACCTTTTGGTCTGAAAAGCGCCGCCGCTGCGGTGCAGGCCGCCATCCAGCCCGCGGAAGATAAAGTTGTGTGGGGTGCCTGCTCGGTGAACTGCGGCAGCCGCTGCGCGCTGCGTCTGCACGTCCGCGATGACGAAGTTTACTGGGTCGAAACGGATAACACCGGTGAGGATATCTACGGCAACCACCAGGTTCGCGCCTGTCTGCGAGGCCGATCCATTCGCCGCCGCATTAACCATCCTGACCGTCTGAACTACCCGATGAAACGCGTGGGAAAACGCGGTGAAGGCAAGTTCGAGCGTATCACCTGGGAAGAGGCGCTGGACACCATCGCCGCGAACCTGAAAAGCGTGGTCGAAAAATACGGTAATGAAGCGGTCTATATTAACTACTCCTCCGGAATCGTTGGCGGCAATATTACCCGCTCCTCCCCTTACGCCTCGCTGGTCGCGCGCCTGATGAACTGCTACGGCGGCTTCCTCAGCCACTACGGCACCTACAGCACCGCACAAATCTCCTGCGCAATGCCCTACACCTACGGCAGCAACGACGGCAACAGCACCTCGGATATCGAAAACAGCAAGCTGGTGGTGATGTTCGGCAATAACCCGGCGGAAACGCGCATGAGCGGCGGCGGGATCACCTACTACCTCGAGCAGGCTCGCGAACGCTCCAACGCGCGCATGATCGTTATCGATCCGCGCTACACCGACACCGCCGCAGGGCGCGAGGATGAGTGGATCCCGATCCGTCCGGGCACCGATGCGGCGCTGGTGGCGGGTATTGCGTGGGTATTGATTGATGAAAATCTCGTCGACCAGCCCTTCCTCGATAACTACTGCGTTGGCTATGACGAAAAAACGCTGCCGGAAGGCGCGCCCGCCAACGGCCATTACAAGGCCTATATCCTCGGCCAGGGTGACGATCGGACGGCGAAAACCCCGGAGTGGGCGTCGCGGATTACCGGCATTCCTGCCGATCGGATTATCAAGCTTGCCCGCGAAATCGGCTCTGCAAAGCCGGCCTATATTTGTCAGGGCTGGGGGCCGCAGCGCCAGGCGAACGGCGAGCAAACCTCCCGCGCCATCGCCATGCTGCCGATCCTGACCGGCAACGTTGGCATTAACGGCGGCAACAGCGGCGCGCGCGAATCGACCTACACCATCACCATTGAGCGTATGCCGCTGCCGGAAAACCCGGTGAAAACGCAAATCTCCTGCTTCTGCTGGACGGACGCCATCGCCCGTGGCCCGGAGATGACCGCCCTGCGCGACGGGGTGCGCGGTAAAGAGAAGCTCGATGTGCCGATCAAGTTCATCTGGAACTACGCCGGTAACACCATCATCAACCAGCACTCTGACATCAACAAAACCCACGACATTTTGCAGGATGAGAGCAAGTGCGAAACGATCGTCGTTATCGATAACTTCATGACCTCATCGGCGAAGTATGCGGATATCATCCTGCCGGACCTGATGACCGTCGAACAGGAAGATATCATTCCTAACGATTACGCCGGGAACATGGGCTACCTGATTTTCCTCCAGCCGGTTACCGCGCCGAAGTTTGAGCGCAGGCCAATCTACTGGATCATGAGCGAGGTGGCGAAGCGCCTTGGGCCGGATATTTATCAGAAATTCACCGAGGGTCGTACGCAGGAACAGTGGCTGCAATATCTGTACGCCAAAATGGTCGCTAAAGATCCTCAGCTGCCCTCCTACGATGAGCTCAAAAAAATGGGCATCTATAAGCGCAAAGATCCGAATGGACACTTTGTGGCCTATAAAAAATTCCGCGACGATCCGCACGCCAACCCGCTGAAAACGCCGTCGGGAAAAATCGAGATCTACTCCAGCAGGCTGGCGGATATCGCTGCAACCTGGGAGCTGCAAAAAGACGAAACCATCACCCCGCTGCCGGTTTATACCCCCACCTTCGAAGGCTGGGATGCGCCCGAGCGCAGCAAATTCCCGCTGCAGCTGTTCGGTTTTCACTTCAAAGCCCGTACCCACTCCAGCTACGGCAACGTGGATGTGCTTCAGGCCGCCTGTCGCCAGGAGGTATGGCTAAACCCCGTGGATGCCGATAAACGCGGCATTAAAAACGGGGATATGGTGCGCGTGTTTAACGACCGCGGTGAAGTGCGCATTGCCGCGAAAGTCACGCCGCGCATCATGCCCGGCGTGAGCGCAATGGGCCAGGGCGCCTGGCACGACGCCAGCATGAACGGGGATCGGGTCGATCACGGTTCCTGTATCAATACGCTGACCACGCACCGCCCGTCACCGCTGGCGAAAGGAAACCCGCAGCACACTAACCTGGTGCAGATCGAGAAGGCCTGAGGAGTAACCGATGACAACCCAGTACGGATTTTTTATTGATTCCAGCCGGTGCACCGGGTGCAAAACCTGCGAGCTGGCCTGTAAGGACTACAAAGACTTAACCCCGGACGTCAGCTTCCGCCGTATTTACGAATACGCGGGCGGCGACTGGCAGGAGGATAACGGCGTCTGGCATCAGAACGTCTTTGCCTACTATCTGTCGATTGCCTGCAACCACTGCGAAGATCCGGCCTGCACCAAGGTCTGCCCGAGCGGTGCGATGCACAAGCGCGACGACGGGTTTGTGGTGGTGGACGAGGATGTCTGCATTGGCTGCCGCTACTGCCACATGGCCTGCCCGTACGGCGCGCCGCAGTACAACGCCGCCAAAGGCCACATGACCAAGTGCGACGGCTGCCACAGCCGCGTGGCGGACGGCAAAAAGCCGATCTGCGTCGAGTCCTGCCCGCTGCGCGCGCTGGACTTCGGCCCGATTGAGGAGCTACGCAAAAAGCACGGCCAGCTTGCCGCCGTTGCGCCGCTGCCGTCTGCGCACTTTACGAAGCCGAGCATTGCGATCAAACCTAACGCCAACAGCCGTCCGACGGGTGACACCACCGGCTACCTGGCAAACCCGAAGGAGGTGTGAGATGGGAAGTGGATGGCATGAATGGCCGCTGGTAATCTTCACGGTCTTTGGGCAGTGCGTGGCCGGGGCGTTAATCGTGATGGGTTTCGCCTGGCTCAGGGCAGAAGACGATGCGGCTAAAAAACGTATCGTGCGCAGCATGTTTTTTCTCTGGGTCGTGATGGGGATTGGGTTTATGGCCTCGGTACTGCACCTTGGCTCACCGCTGCGCGCCTTTAACTCGCTTAACCGGGTCGGATCTTCTGCCCTGAGTAATGAAATCGCGGCAGGTTCGATCTTCTTTGCCGTGGGCGGATTCTGGTGGCTGGTGTCGGTTATCGGTAAAATGCCCCCTGCTTTAGGGAAAGTGTGGCTGGCCGTCAGTCAGATACTGGGGCTCGTCTTTGTCTGGGCGATGACCCGGGTCTATCAGATTGATACCGTTCCGACCTGGTACACGGGCTATACCACGCTGGCCTTCTTCCTGACGCTGGCTCTTGCTGGTCCGCTGCTGGCCGCGCTGCTGCTTCGCGCCGCAAACGTCGCGTTCAGAGGGACTTTTGCCGCCTCCGTCAGCGCGCTGGCGCTGCTGGTCAGCGTGGGTGCGATCGTGCTGCAAAGCAACGCGCTGGCAACGATCCACAGCGCCATCCAGCAGGCCAGCGCTCTGCTGCCTGATTATGGCTCGCTTCAGGTATGGCGCATCGCGCTGCTGGCGGCGGGTTTAGGCTGCTGGATCTGCCCTCTTATTCGTCGCCAGGAACCAAAAACGCTCGGCCTGTTCGCCGGCTTCGTGCTGGTGGTGCTGGGTGAACTTATTGGCCGTGGGCTATTCTATGGTCTGCATATGACCGCTGGACTGGCGATTGCCGGTTAACACAGGCGCGCGGGGCAGCCCGCGCGCAAGTAAGGAATGTTGTAATGAATGACCTCTCACATCGCGAATCGTTCGCGTACAGCGCCCGGGTACTGGGTGCGCTATTTTATTTTGCCCCGGACAGCGAACAGACCGCGCCGCTGGTGAGCGCCCTTACCGCAGGTGACTGGGTTCAGGAGTGGCCGCTGGCGCAAGAAAGCCTGCTGCCCGTCGCCGATACGTTTAAGGCTCAAACAGATGAAGCGTTGAAGGACGCCTGGCAGCGTCTGTTTATTGGCCCGTATGCCTTACCCGCTCCACCGTGGGGCTCCGTCTGGCTGGATCGCGAGTCCGTGCTGTTTGGCGATTCGACCCTTGCGCTGCGCCAGTGGATGCGTGAAAACAATATCGCTTTTGAGATGCAGCAGAATGAGCCGGAAGATCACATCGGCACGCTGCTGATGCTGGCGGCGTGGCTCGCCGAAAACGGACGCGACGCAGAGCGCGACCAGCTTCTGGCCTGGCATCTGCTGCCGTGGAGCACGCGTTTTCTCTCCGTGTTTGTTGAAAACGCGGCGCATCCTTTCTACGTCGCGCTGGGTAAACTGGCTCAGCTGACGCTGGCAGACTGGCAATCCACCCTGCTCATCCCCGTTGCCGAAAAAACGCTGTACCGGTAGACGCTTCTGGCTTGCGCATCCTTTGGGCAAGCCATCTATGTACATTTTTGCTGCAACGCGGATCCGGACCTGTTATACTGTATATAATTACAGTACCGGAGGCGCAAAATGGCTGTTGAAACAAAATTCGTTGTCGTAAGAAAAGGTGAAGAGAAAATGACTTTTGCCAGTAAGAAAGAGGCTGACGCTCACGACAAACTGCTCGACATGGCAGAAGCGTTCACCGACTGGCTGCTGCAAAGCGGAATGCAGATGGATGAAACGCAGGCGGAAAACCTTGGGCTCTATCTCGCCGAGCAGAAAGAGGCCGTGCAGCATATTCTGCGTACCAGCAGGCTTCCCGATCTTAATGCCGCCCCTGTTGCCGATAAGACAGACGCAGAGGCGGATGGCGGTAAGAAAATCAGAGCCGTTAAGGCTGCCTGATCGTCAGAACGCTTCATCACCGATCCTTACGCCGCAGGCTGGAAACAGCTCGCGGCGTTTTTATTAGCCTGGACATTCCTGGCCGTTCGCACCCTGCGAGGGGCGAAGGTTCTCAAAGCCCCTGCATTAAAAGCGTATATCTGTCCATATAGCCTCCATCATTTGCGAAAATTAAATCAATGATCCTCTGACAGAATGCACATTCTGATATGGAGGCGAAATGAATAAAATAAAATACCACCTTAGGTACCTGGAATATTTTTTAAGAAAGTATAAAACGCTCTTAACTAATGATATGGCTTTCCATCTGGCCAGACTTAAAAGAGTGACGGGTGTTAGCGCGGATTTACGCAACCCGTCAACGCTTAATGAGAAAATTTGCCACCGCATCTTATTTGAACATAATCCATTTTACACAATGTTAGCTGATAAGCTTGCCGTAAGAGAGTACGTGGCAAAAAGCACGTCTTTAGTTAAGCTTATTCCGCTGGCCGGCGTTTATAACAGAGTGGAAGATATTGACGTCGAAACACTACCTGATCGGTTCGTATTGAAATGCAATCACGACAGTGGAAGCGCTATCGTCTGCAAAGATAAAGCGTATTTTGAACCCAGGAAAGCACTGACCAGGCTGAAGCTTTCGCTAAAAAGAAACATGTATTATACAACCAGAGAATGGCAATATAAGGATATTAAGCCCGTCATTATTTGCGAACCTTACCTTGATTTATTTGCAGATAAGGACAGGAGCGTTACGCCAGAGATGTTAAGAGTACACTGTTTTCATGGTAAAGCCTGCTTCATCGAAGCTGACTTTACAGATGACAAGGGACAAGGATTCATTAATGTCTATGACAGTTCATGGACTTTGCAGCCCTTTCAAATGGAATATCCCAACACGCCACAACCGGTTGATGAGCCTGAATCATTTGCTAAATCGGTCATTGCTGCCCAGGAATTGTCGAAAGACATCAGCTATTGCCGCATCGACCTCATGCTAAAAGGGCCGGACCTGTATTTCAGTGAAATAACCCTGAGCCCAAAAAGAGGGAAGCTGAAGATAACCCCAGCGGAGTGGGATGCTAAACTTGGCAGTTTGTGGAACCATACCCTGGCTGACAACAGGCTCAATTGAGCCTGTGCAGTCAGGTTTTTATACTGGCCACGATAGTTTGAACAGCGAGCCGTTTTCTCGCGTTAAGCTATAGCTAACGCTTCCTCCGTGCGCGTGCATAATGGCCTTAACTACCGACAGCCCTAAACCGCACCCATCAGGATTGACCTTTCTGGCCTCTTCCCCTCGCTGAAAAGGCTGGAATAAAGACTTCTGCAATGCTTCCGGAATTCCAGGGCCTTTATCCTGAACGAGGATATAGTTATCGTTTCCCATAACGCCATTCTTGATTAAGAGGGTCTGTGACGTTGAATATTTTAAGGCGTTGTCGAACAGCACCGTCAGGCACTGAATAATACGTAAAGGGTCGCAAACGCTTCGCTGATATTTAAGCTCAGGAATGATTACAAATTGTTTAGCTTTAAAATCAGGCAAAAAGGTTTCGATCGCATTTGAAATCGTTGCCGCAAGATCGACCTCGCTGAGCATCAGGGAATAACCTGCCCCACCTGAGGAGCTCACTACGCGAAGATCCTCAATTAAGCTGGTCAATCCTTCCGTTTGTTTCAGGAGGTTTTTTAATAGCGCCGGGTCTGGTTCGAAAACGCCGTCAACCAGTCCCTGAAGCCTTCCCCGCAAAATAGTCACCGGCGTGCGAAGCTCATGGGCGATTGCCGCATTCCATAAATTCCGCTGCGTATCCAGCGTTTGTAATTTTTCCGCCATCTCATTAAAGTCATTAACGAGATTATTCATCTCACCCAGCTGGGAGCTGCCGCCACACGCTCTGGCGCTAAGATTTCCCTGCGCGATCTGCTTCAGGCTGAACGCCACGTCGTTCAGCGGTTTTAAGATCCTCGCAGACAGTTTGACGGTGAAGAAGAGTGAAACGACCAGACTGGTAAGTGAAGCGATCAGGATCCACATCCAGTCGAGGAAGGTCATATTTTCTTCATTACCCGCATTCGTCCCGCCCGGCAGAAAGTCGATCAGGAAGCTGTAGAATAAATAGGATCCCAGCACGGCAATGGCGATAATGATGAACGTTAACGACAGCATATGCGTCAATATTTGACGGCTCAGAAACGTTTCTTTGTTCATTTTTTTTCACCCAGCCGGTAGCCTAATCCTCTGATGCTTTCAGGCATCCCCTTAAGCCCGGCTTGTTCAAGCTTTTTCCTCAGTTTGCTCATATGACTGTCTACCGTGCGGTCCAGCGTGTCCCCTTCAGGCAAACACGCGTCGAGTAACTCTTCACGTGAACATACCTTTCTTGGGTTTCTGGCTAAATAGGTCAGAAGCTTAAATTCAGTGGTCGTGAGTACCGGCGCGTGAACCTCACCCTCGATAGTAATTTCAATATAAAATTCATCGGGAAAAATTGTCAGATACGGCGTTCTTACAGGCCGTGAATGCGGAGCCTCAACTCTCGTTCTGGTTCTGCGAAGTACCGCTTCCACTCTGGCAATAACCTCTGAGGGATTAAAAGGCTTTATGACATAGTCGTCAGCCCCAAGCCGCAGCCCCATAAGCTTATCAACGTCCTGATCCAGTGCGGTAACCATGATGACGGGTACGCTGGTTTCTTTTCTCAGGGTGGTCAGTACATTCCAGCCATCGTATACGGGCAGGTGAATGTCCAGCAGCAGGAGATCCGGTTTATGTATACGGGTAAGATTGATCGCCTGCTCACCATCTTCAGCTCTTAGGGTTTTCATTCCTGCCTTATGCAAATAGCCCGTCAGTATGGCAGCGATGTCATCATCGTCTTCGGCGACGATAATCAGAATGTTGTTGTTCATATTTTCTTCCACAGTACTGATGACAGCGAGGATTTTATCCTGAAAGGTCTTTTAACAACATGGTTAAAAATTATTCGCTGCATTATTATCAACATCTCTTACAGCAGTGCTGTCTGACAGGAAAACCAGGGAGAAGTTCATGAAATTATGCCTGAGGCTTTAAAAAGGTTTTTGCGTTCTCCATACTGGCTACACAATTCAAAAATAACAAAGCAACATTGTCACGTAATAATGATCGTACAGGTAATAAGCGTTCGGGACTCCAGCGACTTTCTTCTGCCCTCGCAGGATAAAGCGCCATAGCAAGACAGCCGCTGCTGCGTAAGGAAAACTATCATAATGGCTAAATTTAATTTACGACATGAAAACGTCGTGGCCTCGTTTTTATACGCATTAGTTTCATGGGGCTTACTATACGCCTGGCTTTGTCTTATGCATTATTTCAATGAAAAAGGAGAGTCAACCTTACCTTTTTCATCACCGATCCGAATATCAATAGCTATAGCCGTGTTGTTTTTCATCATACAGAAAAGACCGGGAGTACTGAAAACCTTCTTTATCATTACATCGGGAACAATATTAACATTCCTGCAAATCATTACTGCCCTGCATTTACTTTTAAAAATCATGCCAGACGTTAGCGATTTGGTTTTTTATTACGAGTGTTTTTTACTGCTGTTTTTTTGCGGCTTGCCCATGTACTTATGTTTACGAATGATTTGATTACACGCCCTGCCATTATGAAAAGTACCTAAGCGTTGGCTACACATAGCCTCCATAAAACCTCCACTTGCGGGTGACATGATGAAGATATACTCAGCGCATACCAACCGATACTTACCTGAGCGAACGTCATTAACCAGCGGCAGAATGCTCTCGCCGCTTCGATGCAAAATATATATACAAGATGATCTGTAAAGACAAAACAAACGTGCCTGCGGCCTCTGGAGTTGCGCTTTCACTTAAGAGACTCGCCTTCCGCCACAAAAAAAAGTTGTGTATTACTTTCCTGCTCGTTATTGCTGAAAACGTTGCTTTCCTGCTGTATCCCGTTCTGGCGGGCGTGGCGATAAATGCGATACTGGCGGGTCAAACCTCCCGTGCGGCCATTTATGGCCTGATGGTGCTGTTCATGTGGTGCATCGGCGCCGCACGACGCAGCGTCGATACGCGAACCTTTGCACGTATCTACGCAAGCCTTGCGGTGACGGTTGTTATCGCTCAACGGAAATACTCGCTTAGTCACTCGACTATCGCCGCGAGAGTCACGCTATCGCGAGAATTTGTGGATTTCTTCGAGCTGCATTTGCCCGTATTTATCACCTCGATTGTTTCGCTTTTCGGCGCGGCAGCGATGCTGTTATGGATTGATTTTTGGGCAGGTGCGATCTGTTTCATCATCGTGGCAATACTGATGGCCTTCGTTCCGGGCTATGCCTTTAAAAACGAGACGTTATACCGTCGGCTTAATAATCGCCTTGAAAAAGAGGTGGATTACGTTAGCAGGGCATCGTTTGGATCCCTGAGCAGACATTATGACACGCTTGCCCGCCTGCGCATGGTCTTGTCCGACAGAGAGGCGTGGGGATATTTTTCCATCGGCATTCTGGTATTTATCCTCTTTTCGGTGACGATTATCAGAATGAGTCTGCAGTCCGGGATCAGCGCTGGTTATATTTATTCCGTAATGACTTATATGTGGATGTTTGCTACAAGCCTGGATGATGCGCCCCATCTCCTCGAGAAATTCTCCCAGCTCAGGGATATCGGTAAGCGGGTTTCTACGGACGATGAAACACCCTTATCAAAATAAACAACTTGACGATAAACTCTTATACGCTGACTGGATAAATCTGTAATGTCACATTTTTTTATTGAACGGCCCATTTTTGCTTGGGTTGTCGCGCTGTTTATTGTTCTTACAGGAATATTGTCTATTCCTCGCCTTCCCGTTGCGCAATATCCTGCCGTTGCGCCGCCGGGCATTATTATTTCAGTCAGTTATCCTGGCGTTAGCCCGGATGTGATGAACACGTCCGTAGTATCGTTGATTGAGCGTGAAATTTCTGGCGTTGACGATTTGCTCTATTTCGAGTCCTCCACTGACAACACGGGGATGGCAACGATTACGGTAACGTTTAAGCCAGGGACCGATATTAAAATTGCTCAAATGGATCTGCAAAACCAAATTAAGATTGTGGAGCCGCGCCTGCCGCAACCGGTGAGGCAAAATGGCATAAGCGTTGAGGCAGCCAACTCCGGTTTTTTAATGATGGTAGGATTGAAATCAAAAAAAGGAGAATATCAGGAAGCTGACCTGAGCGATTATTTTGCCAGAAACGTCACGGACGAACTCCGACGCGTACCCGGTGTAGGTAAAGTCCAGCTTTTTGGAGGGGAAAAGGCGCTCCGCATATGGCTGGATCCGATGAAATTACACGCGTATGCGCTGTCGGTCACCGACGTATTAAACGCTATCAGCCATCAAAACGTGATTGTTTCTCCGGGCAGAACGGGAGATGAACCTGCAACCAGCGGACAGGGGGTGAGTTATCCTATAACGGTAAAAGGGCAACTCTCTTCGGTAGAGTCGTTTCGTAACATCACGATCAAATCAGAGACCTCCGGTGCTCGCCTGAGGCTGGCAGACGTTGCCCGCGTGGAGATCGGATTGCAAAGCTATGCATTTGGGATACGCGAAAATGGCGTGCCAGCAACGTCTGCCGCTATACAGCTTTCTCCCGGCGCAAATGCGATGAGTACTGCCGCCGGCATCCGCGCGCGGCTGGCGGAGCTATCCGATGTGCTTCCAGAGGGCATGGCGTTTACCGTACCTTTCGATACGTCTCCGTTTGTTAAGCTTTCTATCCTGAAAGTGGTTGAGACATTTATCGAAGCGATGGTGCTGGTGTTTTTTGTGATGCTGCTTTTTCTGCACAAGATTCGCTGCACGCTTATTCCCGCGATTGTGGCGCCGGTGGCCCTGCTCGGGACCTTTACCGTTATGCTATTCAGTGGTTATTCCATCAATATTTTGACCATGTTTGGTATGGTGCTGGCCATCGGAATTATCGTTGACGATGCAATTGTTGTGGTAGAAAACGTTGAGCGCCTGATGGAAGAAAAAAATATGTCTCCTCAGGAAGCGACGCGAGAAGCGATGAGTGAAATTACTCCGGCCATTATCGGCATTACGCTGGTGCTTACCGCGGTATTTATACCTATGGCTTTCGCCAGCGGATCCGTTGGTATCATTTATCGACAGTTTTGTATTTCGATGGCGATCTCTATTTTACTTTCAGCATTCCTGGCGCTGACGTTAACCCCTGCGCTTTGTGCGACCCAGCTCAAGCCTCATAGCAATCATCACGGTATAAGCAGAGCATTTTCAGTATGGTTCAACGCGCGCTTTCACAGGCTAACCGCATTTTACCTTTCCGGTCTGGGATTTGTGCTCAAGCGTACCGGCCGCATGATGTTGATTTACGCAGCGTTATGTTTAGCACTGTATGCGGGCCTGTCTTCTTTGCCTTCTTCATTTTTGCCAGACGAAGACCAGGGGTATTTTATGTCGTCAATCCAGCTCCCCTCTGATGCCACCATGCAGCGAACGCTAAAGGTCGTTGATAAATTTGAAGAGGAAATCGCTCGGCGTCAGGCGATACAAAGTAACATTATGATCCTCGGATTTGGTTTTTCTGGCTCGGGTCAGAACTCGGCCATGGCATTCACCACGCTTAAAGACTGGAAGCAACGCCAGGGAGCCACGGCGCAGAGCGAAGCTGACGCCATTCAGACCAGAATGGCGAACGTGCCTGACGCGGTGACCATGAGCCTGCTGCCTCCGGCAATTTCGGATATGGGTACCTCATCCGGCTTCACCTATTATTTACAGGACAGGGGCGGTAAAGGTTATCCGGCGCTGAAAGCCGCGGCAGACGAACTTGTTATGCAGGCGAATCAGCATGAACAGCTGGCCGATGTTTATATCGATGGGCTTAGTGAGGGAACCAGCCTCGCGCTTGATATCGACAGGGAGAAGGCAGAAGCCATGGGCGTGTCGTTTGATGAAATCAATCAAACTATTTCCGTGGCGACAGGCTCGAATTATGTCAATGATTTTACCAACAACGGCAGGGTTCAGCAGGTTATCGTTCAGGCGGATGCCCCCTACCGGATGCAGCCAGAACAATTGCTGGCCCTGTCTGTCAGGAATCGTCTCGGGAAAATGGTTCCCTTATCGACTTTTGTGACGCTTTCCTGGAATGTCGCCCCGCAGCAGCTGAACCGCTATCAGGGATTTCCTGCCCTGCGCATAACCGGAAGTGCGGCTCAGGGAAAATCGACGGGTACCGCAATGGACGTGATGGACAGCCTGGCGCGGCGCTTACCTGCGGGCTTTGCAGGTGAATGGGCAGGCAGCTCCTTACAGGAAAAGGAGTCCGCTGCCCAGTTCCCGGCGCTGATTGCCCTGTCGATACTGGTGGTATTTATGGTGCTGGCGGCACTTTACGAAAGCTGGTCTGTTCCGTTCGCGGTAATGCTTGCTGTTCCGCCAGGGCTGGTCGGCGCCGTGCTGGCCGTCTCCATTGCGAATAGCGCCAACGATGTCTTCTTTAAGGTCGGCCTGATAACCCTGATCGGACTCTCCGCCAAGAATGCGATTCTTATCATTGAATTTGCGAGGCAGCTGGTGAACGAAGGGCATAACCTGGTTGATGCGACAGTGACCGCAGCGAAGCAGCGCTTGCGGCCAATACTGATGACCTCTCTGGCGTTTACCTTAGGCGTGGTTCCGCTGATGCTTGCCAGAGGCCCCAGCGACAGCACCCAGCATGCTATCGGAACGGGCGTTTTCGGCGGAATGCTCAGCGGCACGCTACTGGCCATTTTCTTCGTCCCGGTATTCTTCGTCGTGATTACGCGGTTGACTGAAGTGCGAAAAGGCAGGTTAGTAAAACGCCAGGACGTCTGAGATCGTCCACTCTCCCGGCCAGTCCAGAGCTTTTTATCTCCGGGCTGGCTTATAGCATCTCAGGCTCTGAATAGCGCGCTACGTCATCACACATTTCCTGCAGCTCGTTGATCAGTCTTGCCACATGGAAACCATCGCACACGGAGTGATGAACCTGAACGGCGAAAGGCAGCAAGACTTTCCCGTCCTGCGCGTAATATTTCCCGAAGGTGAACATGGGTGCAAAAAAGTTCCGCATGTTAGCGACGTTGACATTAAAAGTGGTGAAACTCACCCAGGGAATATTCGATATGAAGAAAACATTTTCCCGGGACTCTTCCTTAGGCCAGTAGGCAAGGTTATCACCATAGCGAGAAACGTCTTCTGCATAAACGTTCTGAAAGTGACTAATATTCCCGTCAAAGTGGCTCCATAATGATGAAAACGTCTCCGTCTCTTTATGGAATAGGGTGTACCCTGGATGCACCTCGTTCCATATTATAAGCTCATCATCCTTCATGGCCATGCGGAATTCCGGATGCCGGTTAACGGCTTTAGAAATAAGGGCAATAATCGCAGGATAAAATTTCCAGCCAGCCTGTTTGATATGTTTTAGCAGCGCGGTAATGTCCAGCTGAACCGTTTGGTTAAACGTGGATTGAGCAAAGCCCTGAAATACCGCAAAGTGTTCCTTTCTTGCCCAACGGGATAGATCAACAGTCGTATATTCTGCCGTTATTTTTGTCATTTCTTAGCCTTAGTTGAGCAGCGCAATATAAAATAGTAGCGTATCACAACCATAGTGGCTGTATAGGCCGTAGCGTAGATGGCCCTTAAATTTTCAGCGTATCAATCACGGCTCTCAGCGCCGGCGACACGTTACGGTGCGGATAATAGAGATATAGCCCGTCCATCCGCAGGCTGTAGCGCTGCAAAACGCGTATCAGCGTGCCGCGCTCCAGATCGTCAGCCACCAGCTCAACCGGGACATAGGCCAGCCCAAGCCCCAGGCGCGCCGCTTCGGCCTCCATATAGCTGTCCGAAAAGGCCCACTGGCCCTCGGGGCGATGCGTAAAACGCTTTTCGTTCTGCACCAGTTCCCACTGATAGTGGCTACCGTCGGCAAACTGATAGGCAATGCACGGATGGGCAACTAAATCTGCGGGCGTCTGCGGAAAACCGTAGCGACGAAAATGTTCCGGGGCGGCCACCACGGCCATTTCCATATCGGACGTGATGCGTACGGCAATCATTCCCTGCCCCACCTCCGGCCCCAGCCGGACGCCCGCATCAAACCGTTCGGCGATAATGTCCACGAAGCGACTTTCATTCATCAGCTCCAGCCGAATATCCGGGTAGCGCTGTTTGAATACGGCAAGCTTTGGCAGCAGGCATTTTTCGATGGCGTGCTGGCTGGCATTGATGCGCACGGTTCCGGCAGGCGTCTGGCGGTAATGTGCCAGCCGGGTAAGGCCAGAATCGAGCGAGTCAAAGGCCGCGCCCGCGGTCTGATACAGCTGTTCCCCGGCGTGGGTCAGCGACAGTTTACGCGTGGTCCGCACCAGAAGCTGAACGCCCAGCCGCTCTTCCAGCTCCCGAACCGAGCGGCTGATTCCAGATTGTGCAAGCCCAAGCCGCTGTGCGGCTGCCGTAAAGCTTCCCTCGCGCACCACCTGAATAAACAGATACAGCTCGTTGTAGTTTTCCCGCTTCGCCATCGCCCCTCCATTTATAACAATATGATATTAATTTTAGCATCTTTCGGCCTCTAATCATCACTATTACTGCTAACTATAATGACCCCCATCACAACAACACGCGGTACCTCTTATGAAAATATTCACCCAAAAACTATCCGTAGCGATGCTGCTTTGCGCATCATTAAGTGGAGTGACGACAATGAGTTATGCAGAAACAACGAATCCAAACGCGCCCGTTTCGATGGCGACCACCTGGGATAAAACGTTCGCCGAGAGCGATAAAGTCGACCATCGCAAGGTGACGTTCCAGAACCGGTACGGGATCGCCCTGGTTGGGGATCTCTACATTCCTAAAAACCGCGGCGACCACAAGCTGGCAGCGATTGCCGTCAGCGGGCCTTTTGGCGCGGTCAAAGAACAATCCAGCGGACTGTACGCCCAGACTCTGGCTGAAAAGGGTTTCGTTACCCTGGCGTTCGACCCGTCTTATACCGGTGAAAGTGGCGGCCAGCCGCGCAACGTAGCCTCTCCTGATATCAACACCGAAGACTTTAGCGCCGCGGTGGATTTCCTGGGATTACAGAAAGAAGTTGACCGTAACCGTATTGGCATTCTCGGCATCTGCGGCTGGGGAGGAATGGCGCTGAACGCGGCATCCATGGATACCCGCGTGAAGGCGGTTGCCACCAGCGTCATGTATGACATGAGCCGCGCGATGGGTCACGGCGTGGGCGACGGGAAAGATCGTTACACGACGGCCGATCGCCGGGCCGTATTGCAGTATCTGAACGCACAGCGCTGGAAAGATGCCGAAAGCGGCAACTACGCCCACGGCGGCCACGATATTTATGTTGATGAGAACGGTAAGGTGACGGCGGCCGAACGGATCCTGCCGGAAGCGTTACCCGCCGATCCGCATCCGGTACTGAAAGAGTTTTATGACTATTACCGTATGCCGCGCGGCTTCCACGCCCGTTCCGTTAACTCCACCGGCGCGTGGACCGCGACAATGCCGTTATCCTTTATGAATATGCCGCTGCTGAGCTATGCCGGGGAGATCGCCATTCCGACGCTGATTGTGACCGGTGAAAACGCGCACTCTCGCTATTTTGCGGAAGACGCGTTTAAGGCCGTCGGCAGTAAACAGAAAGAGCTGGTGATTGTCCCGGGCGCAAACCACGTCGACCTCTACGACAACGCCGCGGGGAAAATCCCGTTCGTGCAGTTTGCGCAGTTCTTCAAAACCAGCCTGAAATAATACGCACAGCCCCCGAGTCTCAAGGGGGCTTCTCTTCTCTCCGCTGTGAATTACGATTATGTCTACGCTGAACCCCATCACATCCCGTAATACTGAACCTGCGCGCTGGGGAGGTATTTTTGCCATGACCCTGTGCGTATTCGTTCTGATTGCCTCGGAATTTATGCCCGTCAGCCTGCTCACGCCCCTTGCCCGGGATTTAGGCGTGACGGAGGGGCTGGCAGGCCAGGGCATCGCCATTTCCGGTGCGCTGGCTGTCCTGACCAGCCTTTTTCTTTCCCAACTTGCCGGGAATATGAACCGTAAATATCTTCTGCTGGGCATGACCATGCTGATGGCGCTATCGGGGATCGTCATCGCTTTCGCCCCGAACTATCTGATCTATATGACGGGCCGGGCGCTGATCGGCATTGCCATCGGCGGGTTCTGGTCGATGTCTGCCGCAACGGCCATCCGCCTGGTGCCACAGCATCAGGTCTCCCGTGCGCTGGCGATTTTCAACGGCGGCAACGCGCTGGCGACGGTTGTCGCCGCGCCGCTGGGCAGCTATCTTGGATCGACCATCGGCTGGCGAGGCGCGTTTCTCTGCCTGGTTCCCGTGGCGATAGCGGCGTTCGTCTGGCAATGGTTTAGCCTGCCCGCTATGAACGCAAACCAGGGCCAGGGGTCACGCAAAAGCGTATTTCGCCTGATTCGCCAGCCCGCGGTTTCCGTCGGTCTGATGGCGTGTGGTCTGTTCTTTATGGGCCAGTTTGCGTTATTTACCTATGTTCGTCCCTTCCTTGAAACCGTCACGCAGGTGAGCGCCTCCGGCCTGTCGCTGATCCTGCTGGCTATCGGAATAGCGGGTTTTGTCGGCACGCTGATCGTGGCCCTGGTACTGAATGCCGCCTTTTACCGGACATTAATGGCCATACCTTTGCTGATGGCGATAATTGCTGGCGTGCTGATCCTGGCCGGGCACAGCCTGTGGATCGTTGCCCTGCTGTTTGGGTTCTGGGGAATGCTGGCAACGGCGGCGCCCACGGGCTGGTGGACGTGGCTCGCCCGGACGCTCCCGGAAGATGCCGAGGCGGGCGGTGGGCTAATGGTAGCGGTGATTCAGCTCTCCATCGCGCTCGGCTCGACGGCAGGTGGCCTGATGTTTGACTTCCTTGGATGGCAGAGCACCTTCGGGCTGAGCGGCATATTACTGCTGAGCGCGGTGGGGCTGACCTTTAAGGCGTCGCGCTACGCAAGATAAGGCATTATATTAACAGGGTTATTTTATTTAATTACAAAACCACGCACACCTCCCGATGAAATAATAATTAAGCAATATCCTGGTCAGCCAGCGATATCGCTTTGTTAGCTTGAAGAATCAGGCAAAGCTCAAACGGGAGGTATTCTTTGCTGATTAAATTAAAGAAAGAACGAACGCATCAGGAGGATCGCCGTCTTGCTCTGTGGCTGGCGACCTCCGCGGGTCTGCTGAATGCCATTGCGCTGGGCGCGTTTGGTTTTTTTCCCTCCCACATGACGGGTAACACCTCGCAGCTATCCAGCGAAGTCTCCTCCACCGATCTTAACGATATCCTTTTCTTTGGCGCCATTATTCTGTCGTTTGTGACGGGCGCCATTGTCGCCAGAATGATTGTTATCTGGGGCATTATTCATAACGTCAGGCTGGTATTTAGCCAGGTTCTGCTGGTGGAAGGTTTTTTGCTGGCCGGGGTCTCTCTCTACGAACTCTATTTCCACTCCTTCGCCACAAATCAGGAAATTATTCTTTTCCTGTGTGGACTGATGGGGATCCATAATTCCACCTCGACACAGCTTTCAGGCGGGCGGGTGAGATCAACCCATATTACCGGCACGCTAACCGATGCGGGCATTTCGCTGGCCTCCGTCATGGTCGCCATGCTGCGCCGGGATTACTCAAAGGACACGGCGGCGCAGAAAAGCCAGCTAAAAACCCATTTAACCACCCTGTTCTCGTTTATCACCGGCGGTATAGCGGGGCTGATCCTCTTTCGCTGGTTTGGATTCAACGCGATGCTGGCGCTGGGGCTGATGCTGGTACTCGTGGCTGGCTTCTCGATCGTTCGCATCTCATGGCGTGTTCGAAAGGTTCGTGCCGCCCTGAGCCGATAGCCCGTCGCTATGCCTTAGGTGACGTTGTCACTTAAGGCACTTCTCTTTAAGACTATTCTGCCTTCCCGCTGACAGCCCTTATCGCATAAGGCTTAGTCCAGGTTGTCACTAATTTCATAGGGTTACTGTTTTACCCCCTTCGCTGGAACCCGTCCCATTCGCTTGCTATAGGTGAAGTACCCCTGCCGAAACATGGCATAACAACAGGCAACCGGTGGTTGCTATAACGCATGCGCACAGGGAGACACACCGCAATGCACCCATTACTCAAACGATCGCTGCTTTTTATCGGCGCCATTATCGTGGTTCTCGCCCTCCTCGTCTGGGGAATCGGGCCTGAGACGATTAAGGCGCGCCAGGTTGACCTGCTCTATCTCGGACGGCAGCACCTGATTCTGGTCTTCTCATCGATGTTCTTTGCCCTGCTGGTCGGTATTCCAAGCGGTATTCTGCTGAGCCGCCCGGCCGCGCGAGGTATCGCTGAATACGTGATGCAAATCTTCAACGTGGGCAATACCCTTCCTCCGCTGGCGGTGCTGGCGCTGGCGATGGTGGTGATTGGCATTGGCGATAAGCCAGCCATTATCGCCCTGTTCCTCGCCTCGCTGCTGCCGATTGTGCGTAATACCTATGCCGGGCTGTGCTCCGTTCCCTCATCGTTGCTGGAAGCGGCGAACGGCATTGGCATGACCAAATGGCAGCGCCTGCGCCAGGTTGAGATCCCCAACGCCTGGCCGGTGATGCTCTCCGGGATCCGCATTGCCACCGCGATTAACGTCGGCACCGCACCGCTGGCGTTCCTGATTGGTGCCAGCAGCTACGGCGAGCTGATATTCCCCGGCATTTATCTGAATGACTTCCCGACGCTGATCCTGGGCGCGGCGGCTACCGCCCTGTTCGCCCTGATCCTGGATACCCTGCTGGCCACGCTGGGCCGCGTGATGAGCCCACATCTCGCTCGATAACAATAACAAGGAGCTTCTATGAGACCGTTTTCCCGCCTGGCGGCGCTGTGTGCCGCCGCGCTCTTCTCCAGCCACGCGCTGGCGGCCCCGCTGATCCTGGCGACCAAAAGCTTTACCGAGCAGCACATCCTGTCGGCCATGACCGTGCAGTACCTGCAAAAGAAAGGCTTTCAGGTGCAGCCGCAAACCAATATTGCAACGGTAATTTCCCGTAACGCGATGATCAACAAGCAGATCGATATGACGTGGGAATATACCGGTACGTCGCTAATCATCTTTAACCACATCAACAAGCGCATGTCGCCGCAGGAGTCTTACGAGACGGTGAAACGCCTGGACGCAAAGCACGGCCTGGTGTGGCTTAAACCTGCCGATATGAACAACACCTACGCCTTCGCCATGCAGCGCAAGCGCGCCGAGGCGGAACATATCAACACCATGTCTGAGATGGTGGCAAAGATTGAGCATGTCCGTAAAACCGACCCGGATAACAACTGGATGCTGGGTCTTGACCTGGAGTTTGCCGGACGCAGCGACGGGATGAAACCGCTGCAGGCGGCCTACGGCATGGAGCTCGACCGCCCGCAGATCCGCCAGATGGATCCCGGTCTGGTCTATAACGCGGTGCGCGACGGCTTTGTCGATGCGGGGCTGATTTACACCACCGACGGGCGGGTAAAAGGTTTCGATCTCAAAGTACTGGAAGATGATAAAGGCTTCTTCCCGAGCTACGCGGTGACGCCGGTCGTGCGTAAAGACACGCTGGAGGCCAACCCGGGGCTGGAAGAGGCGCTTAACACCCTCTCAGCCCAGCTTAACAACGACATTATCACCGAGCTGAACAAGAAGGTGGATATCGACCATCAGTCACCGCAGCAGGTCGCCCGTGATTTCCTGCGTAGCAAACGGCTGCTGTAGGAGGCGCTATGGAGACCATTCACTACATTTTCGACAACTGGGACTATCTGCTCACCCTGACGCTTCAGCATCTGTGGCTGGTGGCCCTGGCCGTGGGGCTGGCGATTATTATTGGCGTTCCGCTGGGCATTCTGATCGTTCGCCACAAATGGCTGGCTACGCCGGTGCTGGGGATTGCCACCATCGTGCTCACCATCCCGTCTATCGCGCTTTTCGGCCTGATGATCCCGCTCTTTTCGCTGATCGGTCAGGGCATTGGTGCCCTGCCCGCCATTACGGCGGTGTTCCTCTACTCGCTGCTGCCGATAGTGCGTAATACCCATACAGCGCTCGACAGCCTGCCCCCCGGGCTGCGCGAAGCGGGACGCGGTATCGGCATGACCTTCTGGCAGCGCCTGCGCTGGGTGGAAATCCCAATGGCGCTGCCGGTGATCTTCGGCGGGATCCGCACCGCCGTGGTGATGAACATCGGCGTTATGGCGATTGCCGCCGTAATCGGCGCGGGCGGGCTCGGCCTGCTGCTGCTTAACGGCATTGGCGGAAGCGATATTCGCATGTTGATTGCGGGCGCGCTGATGATCTGTCTTTTAGCGATTGTGCTCGACTGGCTGCTGCACCGTTTGCAGGTAGTACTGACTCCGAAGGGGATTCGATAATGATAAAACTGGAAAACCTCACCAAACAATTTTCACAGAAGCACGGCCAGACCGTTAAGGCCGTCGACAACGTTAACCTGAACGTGCCCGAAGGGGAAATGTGCGTGCTGCTCGGCCCGTCCGGCTGCGGGAAAACCACTACCCTGAAGATGATTAACCGGCTTATCGCCCCCAGCAGCGGTAAGATCCTGATTAACGGCGAAGACACCAGCGGAATGGACACCGTTACCCTGCGCCGCAACATTGGCTATGTGATTCAGCAGATTGGCCTGTTCCCGAACATGACCATCGAAGAGAACATCACCGTTGTGCCGCGCATGCTGGGCTGGGACAAAGCCCGCTGTAAAGCCCGTGCCGAAGAGCTGATGGATATGGTGGCGATGGATCCGCACAAGTTCCTGAACCGCTATCCGCGCGAGATGTCCGGCGGCCAGCAGCAGCGTATCGGCGTGATCCGCGCGCTGGCGGCGGATCCGCCGGTACTGCTGATGGATGAGCCATTCGGCGCTGTGGACCCGATCAACCGTGAGGTGATCCAGAACCAGTTCCTGGAAATGCAGCGCAAGCTGAAAAAGACCGTCATGCTGGTGAGCCACGATATTGACGAAGCGCTCAAGCTGGGCGATCGCATCGCCGTTTTCCGCCAGGGGCGTATCGTCCAGTGCGCCAGCCCGGACGAGCTGCTGGCGAAGCCGGCCAACGAGTTTGTCGGCTCTTTCGTGGGCCAGGATCGCACGCTGAAACGCCTGCTGCTGGTTTCCGCGGGTGACGTGACCGATCGGCAGCCTACCCTCACGGTGCGCGAATCAACGCCACTGGCGGAGGCCTTTGCCATCATGGACGATAACGATATTCGCGCCATTACCGTGGTTGACGAACAGGGCAAACCGCTGGGCTTTGTGAAGCGCCGCGAAGCGCGTAATGCTATCGGCGCCTGCGTCGACATCCTCCATCCGTTCCGCATGACCGGTAAGGCCGAAGACAACCTGCGCGTGGTGCTTTCTCGCCTGTATGAAAGCAACACCAGCTGGATGCCGATCGTGGACGAAGACGGACGCTACAACGGCGAAATTTCTCAGGATTATATTGCGGAATATTTGAGTTCAGGGCGCACGCGCCGGGCGCTGAATATTCATAGCGACAGTTAAACACCCACGCCGGGCTATGCCCGGCCTCTTTTCGCACGCATACCTTTTGCTAACCCCTCGTTTTCCTATCACAATATCCTATCGTCTCCGTTTAATTCTGCCCCATGCAACGTCTTCATACTTACCCCGATATCCGCGCGATGTTTCGCCGGCTTCTGATCGCCACCGTGACCGGCGTGCTGGCGGCGCTGGCCGTAGCGGCATTTCGCCACAGCATGTATCTGCTGGAGTGGCTGTTTCTCAGCAACGAAAGCGGTAGCCTGGTGAACGCCGCCGCCGCGTTATCTCCCTGGCGTCGGGCGCTGACGCCCGCGTTGGGCGGCCTGGCCGCAGGCATCCTGCTGTGGGGATGGCAGCGCATGACGGCACAGCGCCCGCACGCGCCTACCGACTATATGGAAGCGCTGGACACGGGTGACGGCCAGTTTGATTACGGCGCCAGCCTGGTGAAATCCCTCGCGTCGCTGCTGGTGGTCTCCAGCGGGAGCGCCATCGGCCGTGAGGGTGCCATGATCCTGCTCGCGGCGCTCGCCGCCTCCTTTTTTGCACAGCGTTTCACACCGAAATCTGAATGGAAACTGTGGATAGCCTGCGGTGCCGCCGCCGGGATGGCCAGCGCCTATCACGCGCCGCTGGCCGGGAGCCTGTTTATCGCTGAGATCCTGTTCGGCACCCTCATGCTGGCCTCGCTCGGCCCGGTAGTGATTGCCGCCGTGGTGGCGCTGCTCACCACGCGTCTGTTAAGCCCGGGCGCAAACACGCTCTATGCGGTGCGCCTGAGCGAAGCCTTAACGGCCGCAGATTATGCACTGATGGTTGGCGTCGGCTTGCTGGCAGGGGTTTGCGGCCCGCTGCTGATGTGGCTGATGGGGTTTAGCCATACGCTGTTTCTGCGTCTGAAGCTTTCGCCGCCGTGGCAGCTGGCGCTGGGTGGGCTGATCGTCGGGCTGCTGTCGCTGCTAACGCCTAAGGTTTGGGGTAATGGCTACAGCGTGGTTCAGACATTTTTGCAGTCGCCACCGCTGCTGTCGGTGATTGCGGGCGTCTTTATCTGCAAGCTGCTGGCGGTGCTGGCGAGCAGCGGCTCCGGTGCGCCCGGAGGGGTATTCACGCCAACGCTGTTTGTCGGTATGGCGACCGGCATGCTGTTTGCGCAGCTATTTGCCCTGTGGTTTCCTGGCGCTGGGACGGCGATTTTGCTCGGGCTGGCGGGGATGTCGACGTTGCTCGCCGCCACCACGCATGCGCCGATCATGTCGGCCCTGATGGTATGTGAAATGACCGGGCAGTATGTCTTACTCCCCGGCTTGCTGGTTGCCTGCGTGGTGGCGTCCGTACTGTCGAGGACGTTACGCCACGACTCGATCTACGGGCAGCATACCGCCGAAAGCAGAGAGATCGACGTAGTGCGCTAGGTCGCGTTGTTCGGCGCGGGGCAGATAAGGCAGTTCACCCACCAGCGGACCAGGCAGTTTTTTGCTCAGCACGTCGATGATTTCAGCGTAGTGCGCAAGGCCCGGGTTAATCCGGTTCGCCACCCATCCAATCAGCGGCAGGCCGTCATTCGCAATAGCCTGCGCCGTCAGCAAGGCGTGATTGATGCACCCTTCCTGAATACCCACCACCATCACCACCGGCAGTTGCTCCTGCACCACCCACTCGGATAGCGGACGCAAATCGTTCATCAGGCTGCGCCAGCCGCCGGTACCTTCAACGACAACGTGGTCAACCTGCTCACTCAGGTTTGCCAGGCCATCAGAAAGCAGGCTGTAGTTAATCAGCCCGCTGTGGGCGACGCTGCTCTCCTCCTCGCTCAGGGCGATGGGATTAACGGCGTCATAGGGCAGCTCCAGAGACGAGACGCTTTGCAGAACCAGGGCGTCTTTATTACGCAGCCCTTCTGGCGTCTCTTTACTGCCTTTTGCAACCGGCTTGTATCCTGCAACGCGTTCACCCCTTGCCGCCAGGGCCTGCAACAACGCGCGGGATACCACTGTCTTCCCGACAGAAGTATCAGTACCAGTAATAAAGAAACGCTTAAGCATGACTCATTCCACCTCTTGGGTATGCTTCAAAAATATAAACCAGGTAAATAATTCAGTGGGGGAAAGTCTACGGGATGCGTGCGCTACCCGGCTTGAGATAGCGCAATTTTTCGTACATCAGTGGAAAAGAGTTAGCCCTGCAGTAAACGAATCAGCAGCGAGCCGTTGTACATCGCATCTTTAACCAGCGCGGCGCCCGCCATCGTTCCCTGGTTGGAGAACTGGGTGCTTTCGACCACGATATTTTTGCTATAAGCGGGAAGCGCCTGCTGGCTGATACAGGCGGAGATCGCCGGAAAGAGGATTTCTGCCGCCTGGCTGAGCGGCGAGCCAATCAGGATTTTTTGCGGATTGAACAGGTTCACCATTATGGCCAGAATGCGCCCGACGTTATTGCCCACGCCAGTAATGATGTCCTTCGCCAGCAGATCGCCCTGCCTTGCCGCCGCGCACAGGGCGTCGACGCTCAGCGGCTGCCCATGCAGCGTGGAGCTCATCGACTGGCTGAGCCGCACCTGCGCCAGCTCCAGCACGCTTTCGACGCTGGCGATCGTCTCCAGGCAGCCGTGGTTACCGCAGTAGCAACGTTTGCCGTAGGGATCGACCTGCGTATGGCCGATCTCCACCAGGCTGCTGCTGCCGGCGTGTAAAAGTCGTCCGTCGGTGATCACCCCCGCCCCGACGTTGTGGTCAATAACAACCTGAATCACGTCTCGTGCGCCGCGGGAAGCCCCAAACAGCGCCTCGGCCATCGTCCAGGCGCTGATATCATGCTGAATGTAGACCGGCACGCCGGTATGGCTTTCCAGCACTTCTCCCAGCGGCATCTCTTTGACGTTTTCATAAAACGGCATGCGGTGCACAATGCCATTTTCGGTATCAATAATTCCCGGCAGGGTAATTGCAATTGCCGTCAGGCGTTCGAGGCGCTGCTGATGGCGAATAAAGAACTGGTCGATATGGATCAGAATGGCGTCAAGAAGAGGTTGTTCTGCGTCGAGCGGGAGTTCCAGCCGGTCTTCCACCACCAGCTTGCTGCTCAAATCTCGCAGCGCGAGAAAGATTTCCCCGCGGCTAATGCGCAGCGACAGGTAGTGCCATGCCTCGGTTTCGACCACCAGCCCTACCGCCGGACGGCCGCGGCTGCCAGGCTCCTGAATTTCCGTCTCCTGAACCAGATGGGCTTCCAGCATTTCGCGGACAATCTTGGTGATACTGGCGGGTGCCAGCTGTGCCAGGCGCGAAAGATCGATACGCGAAACCGGACCGAGCTGATCAATCAGGCGATAAACGGCGCCCGCGTTGGTCTGCTTTATCTGATCGATATGCCCTGGCTGACTATCAGCAACCACCTCGTACTCCCTTATTTTCGAGCTTCGAAATAAACTGAGGGCTATGGTGAAGCACTTCAATGGCCGACGTCAAATTTTTACTTAGCCATGTGATTTACTGCACATTTTTGCCCACTTTCCCCTATAAATAGCGCCCGTGAGAGGCGGTAATTAGCGCTGCTTTGAAACGCTGTGCCGCGTGGCTTTGTTCATGATGTTTAGACCACACCAGCCACATCTCCGACACCGCATCCGGCTCGGCAATAGTTACCCAGCGCATTTCCGGCAGCTGCACCCGCTTGAACGAGGCCGGAAGAATCGAAACGCCAAGCCCTGCGGCAACGAGACCAATGATCGTCATTGCTTCTCCTACCTCCTGGGCGATGGTCGGAACAAGCCCATAGCGCCGCATCAGGCCGAGAATATCGTCGTACAGCCCGGTCCCCACCTGCGGGTCAAAAAAGACAAACGGCTCTTTCGCCAGTTCAGCCAGCGTGACGCTGTGCTTAGCGGCAAGAGAATGGTCGCGGGGGATCATCGCCATCAGCGGTTCCCGCAGGATCACCTGCCACGCCAGGGTATCAGGCAACCGCGTGTTGCGCATCAGCCCCAGGTCGAGCGAGCCTTCATTGAGCGGCGATATTTGTTCCCGGGTATTTATTTCGCGAGTCTGAATATGCACGTCGGGAAAGTTGCGGCGAAACGATGACAGCGTTTGTGAAACGGCGCTGATAAAGGGAGCCGACGAGGTAAACCCGATGCGCAACTCCCCCGTTTCGCCAAGATAGAGCCGCTCCGCTCTGGCCGCGGCGTCATCCACCATGCTCAGGATTTGTCGGCTGTCGGCGAGAAACTGCTTCCCCGCCGCCGTCAGGCTCACGCTGCGGTTGGTTCGCGCCAGCAGGCGCGCGCCCACCTGCTGCTCCAGGATCTGGATCTGCTGGCTTAGCGGCGGCTGAGAGATGTTCAGCCTTGCCGCGGCGCGGCCAAAATGCAGTTCTTCGGCGACGGCAACAAAATAACGCAAATGGCGCAGTTCGATATTCATATTTATAAAGTATCATTTGAGATTATTAATATATTAGACAGAATATTTACATTTTCCTACCCTGATCCTGTGGTCATACCCGTCACCAGAAATCACGGGGATGTTTAAGCAAGGATTACGTGTGAGTCGTACAACAGCTGTTGATGTCGCGCCGGCAAGCGACATTGATGCCTTACCCGCAGCACCGCAGCCGGTTCAGTTTATTAAGCGTGGTACACCGCAGTTTATGCGCGTCACCCTGGCGCTCTTTTCCGCAGGTCTCGCCACCTTTGCCCTGCTCTACTGCGTACAGCCTATTCTGCCGGTCCTGTCGCATGAGTTTGGCGTGTCGCCGGCCAGCAGCAGTATTTCTCTCTCCATCTCAACCGGGATGCTGGCGATTGGCCTGCTGTTTACCGGGCCACTGTCGGACGCTATCGGCCGCAAGCAGGTCATGGTAACGGCGTTAATGCTGGCCTCCGTCTGTACCCTGCTGTCCACTATGATGACCAGCTGGCACGGCATTCTGATCGCGCGCGCGCTGATTGGCCTCTCCCTCAGCGGCGTGGCGGCGGTGGGGATGACCTACCTCAGCGAAGAGATCCACCCGAGTTTTGTGGCCTTTTCCATGGGGCTGTACATCAGCGGGAACTCTATCGGCGGGATGAGCGGACGCCTGCTGAGCGGCGTGTTTACGGATTTCTTTAACTGGCGCATTGCCCTGGCGGTTATCGGCTGCTTCGCGCTCGCCTCGGCGCTGATGTTCTGGAAAATACTGCCGGAATCGCACCATTTCCGCCCTACCTCCCTGCGCCCGAAAACGCTGTTTATCAACTTCCGCCTGCACTGGCGCGATAAGGGATTGCCGCGTTTGTTCCTGACCGGATTCCTGCTGATGGGCTCGTTCGTGACGCTGTTCAACTATATTGGCTATCGTCTGATGCTCTCTCCGTGGCATCTCAGCCAGGCGCTGGTCGGTTTGCTCTCCGTTGCGTATCTCACCGGAACCTGGAGTTCGCCAAAAGCCGGGGCCATGACGGCTCGCTACGGCCGCGGTCCGGTGATGCTGGCGTCCACCGCCGTAATGCTGTTCGGGCTGCTGATGACGCTTTTCTCCTCCCTTTGGCTGATTTTTGCCGGCATGCTGCTCTTCTCCGCCGGATTCTTTGCCGCGCATTCCGTTGCCAGCAGCTGGATTGGCCCGCGCGCGCGCCGCGCCAAAGGCCAGGCGTCGTCGCTGTATCTGTTTAGCTATTACCTCGGTTCCAGCATTGCCGGTACGCTCGGCGGCGTGTTCTGGCATCGCTACGGCTGGAACGGCGTGGGCGGGTTTATTGCCCTGATGCTGTGCGCTGCGCTGCTGGTGGGCGCCAGCCTGCATAAACGTCTGCATTAACATTCCTTCCTCTTCGTGTTTAAATCGAGCCGATGCTAATTTTTGTCATCGGCTGATTCAGACACGAGGACTTCATGAAAAACAATAACTATCAACAGCTCACCCGCACCTTCCAGCGCCTCTCACGCTTCTCTCACCTCACCTCCATCGCCAGCTGGGACATGTTCACCATGATGCCGCCAGGCGGCAGCGCCGCGCGGGGTGAAGCGCTGGCGGAGATGAGCGTCCTGCAACATCAGATCCTGACCGATAAAAAAGTGGGCGAATGGCTGTCCGCGGCGGCAGAAGAAGATCTGAACGACGTTGAGCAGGCCAACCTGCGTGAAATGACGCGTCACTACCAGCAGGCGACGCTGCTGCCGGAATCGCTGGTGGAGGCCAAATCGCTGGCAGGCAGCAGGTGCGAGCACGCCTGGCGCACCCAGCGTCCGGCCAACGACTGGCAGGGCTTCTCTGCCAACCTGAAGGAGGTGGTGAAACTCAGTCGTGAAGAAGCCCGCCTGCGTGCCGATGCCAAAGGCTGCACGCCTTACGACGCGCTGCTGGATATTTTTGAGCCGGACATGACCAGCGCCCGCCTGTACGTGCTGTTTGGCGACATGAAGTCGTGGCTGCCGGATCTGCTGGCAAAGGTGGTGGAAAAGCAGGCCCAGCATTCGTTCGTTCCGCCACAGAGCCCCTTCCCGACCGCAACCCAGCGCGAGCTGGGTCTGGAAGCAATGAAAATGCTTGGCTTCGATTTTAACGGCGGTCGTCTGGACGTCAGCGCCCATCCGTTCTGCGGCGGCGTGCCGGAGGACGTGCGAATCACCACACGTTATGATGAGGATGAGCTGCTCAGCGCGCTTTTCGGGGTGATCCACGAAACGGGACATGCCCGCTACGAGCAAAACCTTCCCCGGGCATGGGCCGGTCAGCCCGTTGCGCTGGCGCGCTCTACGGCGATACACGAATCCCAGAGCCTGTTTTTCGAGATGCAGCTTGGCCGCAGCGATGCGTTCCTGAAGCATCTGCTTCCGGCGGTGCATGCCCGCTTCGGCAGCCAGGCGGCATTCAGCGAAGAAAACTTCATTGCCTGGAACCAGCGCGTGAAGCCGGGATACATTCGCGTTGACGCGGATGAAGTCAGCTACCCGGCGCATGTGGTGCTGCGCTACGAGATTGAGCGCGCGCTGATCAACGGCGAAATCGAGGTCGATGATATCCCCGCCCTGTGGGATGAAAAAATGCAGGCCTGGCTTGGGCTGTCCACCAAAGACAACTACCGCAACGGCTGCATGCAGGATATCCACTGGACCGACGGCGGTTTTGGCTACTTCCCGTCCTATACGCTGGGGGCAATGTATGCGGCACAGCTGTTCCATGCCGCGAAAACCGCGCTGCCAGGGTTGCAGGACTCCATTGCCGGCGGCGATTTCACGGCGCTCTTTGAGTGGCTGCGTCAGAATATCTGGCAGCACGGCAGCCGCTTCAGCACCTCGCAGTTAATTATCCAGGCGACGGGGGAAGATCTGAACAGTCGATACTTCCGCGAACATCTGACTTCCCGCTACCTGTAATCGACCGCGCCGGGGTTAAACCCCGGCGTGTACATACGGTTACACGCCGATACCAATCACTCACGGAAACCCCGAATTTACAGGGATATAGTTATTTCAACGGCCCCGCAGTGGGGTTAACTGAAAAACCAAATTCGAGGGTATGAAAATGAAAAAAGTATTAGCTCTGGTTGTTGCCGCTGCTATGGGTCTGTCTTCTGCTGCATTCGCGGCGGAAACTACCGCCACCGCAGCGCCTGCGGCAGCCACCGCCGCTCCGGCCAAAGCGGTTCACCATAAAAAACACCACAAAGCAGCAAAACCTGCGGCAGAACAGAAGGCTCAGGCGGCGAAAAAGCACCACAAGAAGGCAACCAAACCTGCGGCAGAGCAGAAAGCCCAGGCCGCTAAAAAGCATCACAAGAAAGCGGTAAAACACGAAGCGGCTAAACCTGCTGCACAGCCGGCAGCGTAAGGTACAGGCTTAACCGTGCCCTTCGGGGCACGCTGGTAAACCGGCGCTGAACGGGAAACAGGTCAGCGCCGTTTTTTTATCCGGAGGGCGTATGCTGCGGCGCTATCGGTTTGAGTTCATTCTTATCCTGCTAATTTTATGCGCGCTCGTTGCCAGCCGTTTTTATCTTTCCTGAATGTAGCACGCTGATTTTACTCCCACTTTCCCGCTGTCCCGTCTATAGTATTTTCATAGGGTTCACTTTTAATAATCATAATTACCCCACCAGAGTGTGATATGCGTAAATCTGTTGTGCTGTTACTGGGAACGTTTAGCCTCTTTGCGGGCTTTTCACATGCGGATGATGGCGACGCCATTAGCGCTAAAGAGGTTAAGACGCTGTTTTTTGGTCATGACGACCGCACGCGTGTCACCGATCCTACCGACTCCCCCTGGGATGCCATCGGGCAGCTGGAAACCGCCAGCGGCAATTTATGTACAGCAACGCTAATTACGCCACACCTGGCGCTGACGGCGGGACACTGCCTGTTAATGCCGCCCGAGGGCAAGCCGGACAAGGCGATCGCCCTGCGCTTTGTGTCGCAAAAAGGGATATGGCGTTATGAAATTCACGGTATCGAGGGCCGGGTGGATCCGTCACTCGGTAAACGGTTAAAAGCGGACGGTGACGGCTGGATTGTGCCGCCGGGCGCGGCATCCTGGGATTTCGGCCTCATTGCCTTACGCTATCCGCCGTCCGGGATCGCCCCGCTGCCGCTTTTTGATGGCGACAAAGCCGCACTTACTGAAGCCCTGAAGGCCGCCGATCGAAAAGTGACGCAGGCAGGCTATCCTGTCGATCACCTCGATTCGCTGTACACCCATACGGACTGCATGGTAACGGGCTGGGCGCAAAGCAGCGTGCTGTCGCATCAGTGCGATACGCTGCCGGGTGACAGCGGATCGCCGCTGATGCTAAAAACCGATAAGGGCTGGCAGCTGATTGGCGTTCAAAGCTCGGCGCCGGCAGCGAAAGATCGCTGGCGGGCCGATAACCGGGCGCTGTCAGTGACCGGCTTCCGCGACAGGCTGGAGGCGCTGGCGCAGCAGTAGATTGCTCAGGCGAGCTTAATCATGATCATGCCTGTGAGCAGCAGTACCAGCCCAATCCAGCCTTTATTGTTTAAACGCTGGCCAAACATAATCCAGCCTGCTGCCAGGGTGGCGGCGATACCAAAGCCGCCCCACAGCGCATAGGCGACGGAAAGATCGATGCCTTTTACCGCCTGTGACAGGGCGCTGAACGCCCCCAGCACCGCGGCAATCGATAACAGGCCGTAGGCTTTACGACGGAAACCGTCAGAAAACTTCAGAAAGACGTTAGCCATTATTTCCAGAACGATCGCGAACCCCAGCCAGGCCGCGTGGATCCATTCAAACTGCTGCATGGGTCTGCTCCTTCTGCTGTTTAGCCGGCTTGCGGGTACCCGATTTAATCAGCACGATTCCTGCTACCAGGGTCGTCAGACCGGCAATTTTCATCGTCGTCAGGGTTTCGTCAAATAACAGCACGCTGAACAGCGTAATCAGCAAAATACCGATACCTTCCCACAATGCGTAGGCCACGCCGAGCGCGATTTTTTTAACCGCGAAAGAGAGAAAAATATAGGAAAGCGTAATCATCACCAGCATCAAAATAAAACCGGTGCTGCCGTCACTGACGCTCGCCCATTTCATCGACAAGGTGCCGGTAATTTCAGCGACGATAGCCAGAGCTAATAAAATCCAGTAAAACATGTTTTTCTCCTGCTTGAGAATATAATCCATCGAGGCTCGCTGCGGGCAGCAAACCAAAAAAATAGGGAATTAAATCAGTTAGCTAAGCGCATAGCGCCAGCTCAGGCAGAAGACGTGACTATAGCGCGGAACGCCAGTGTTGCTCACCGGAAAGAAGGCAGAGGGAGGTAGAAAACAGAGCAGAGTTGTTTGAAAAATACGTCCTGAACAAATTGTCCATAAAATTACAATTATCCGCGGTCTTGCTTCTCGTCTTTGCGGATGAAAATTGTCCTCAGTAGTTGAACACGCCTGATTTGTATCATAAGCCAGGAAATTACTCAAAGTCTTTTCACTTCTTTACCCACTCCGTTTGATTTTGGTTAGTTTATTGCAACCGCTTTACCCTCTATTATTAATAAAAACTTTTTGGGAACGTTCATGGCTAAACCCATTATTACCCTCAACGGGCTTAAGATCGTCATCATGCTGGGCATGCTGACGATCGTTTTAACCGGGGTCCGCTTCGCGGCCGATATCATCGTGCCCTTTATCCTGGCGCTGTTTATCGCGGTGATCCTCAACCCGCTGGTGCAGCGGATGGTGCGGCTGCGCATTCCTCGCGTGCTGGCGATAAGCCTGCTTATCAGCATTATTATCGTTGCGATGGTTTTGCTGGTGGCCTATCTGGGAACGTCCCTGAACGAGCTGGCGCGAACGTTGCCGAAGTATCGCTCCTCGCTGGCGATCCCGCTGCTGCAAATTGAGCCCTGGCTGCAGCGGGCAGGCATCGAAGTTTCGGTTGAGGAGCTGCTTAAGTACATCGATCCGAATGCCGCCATGACGATTGTGACCAGCCTGCTGGCGCAGCTGTCTAACGCGATGACCTCCATTTTCCTGCTGTTCCTGACGGTAGTATTTATGCTGCTGGAAGTCCCGCAACTGCCCGCAAAGCTTCAGCACCTTATGGTTCGTCCGGTTGAAGGAATGGGCGCCATTCAGCGCGCGCTCGACAGCGTCTCACGCTATCTGGTGCTGAAAACGGCCATCAGCCTGGTGACGGGGATCGTGGTCTGGGGGATGCTCGTCGCGCTGGACGTGCGTTTTGCCTTCGTCTGGGGGCTGCTGGCCTTTGCGCTTAACTACATCCCCAACATCGGCTCCGTGCTGGCGGCGATCCCCCCTATCCTTCAGACTCTGGTTTTTAGCGGATTATACGACGCGCTGATCCTGCTGGCGGGCTATCTGGTGATTAACCTCGTCTTCGGGAACATTCTTGAGCCACGAATGATGGGACGCGGGCTGGGGCTTTCCACCCTCGTTGTTTTCCTGTCCCTGATATTCTGGGGCTGGCTGCTCGGGCCTGTCGGCATGCTGCTCTCCGTTCCGCTGACCATTATCGTCAAAATTGGCCTTGAGCAGACGGCTGGTGGGCAAAGTATCGCGGTTCTGCTGAGCGATATGAGCCACAGGGCCGATTAATCCTCCATCGACAGCACGGGCTTGCCCGCTCTTCCCGCTTCGCGATAGTAACCCAGTGCCCTCTGCCATTCCGGCAGAGGGTGAAGGGCGACATCGCTGCACCGGCTGGCGCGCAGTTCAGGCCAGATACGCTGAAACTCCGCCTGCCACGCCCCTGCGCTGAGGCTGTCCAGATAGTTGCGGATATGAAACCAGGCCACGCGCGGCAACGCCCGCTGCTGCCGGAAGGTCTGCCCGGAGAGCAGCCCGTAGCAGACAAACGTCCCCCTTTCAGGCATCACGCTCAGAATCGTCTCCGCCAGGCTACCGCCCGTGGCGTCGTACACCACGTCCGCCCGAGAGGCCGCGGCGTTGATCGCCTCCCGGTCGTGCTGTGCGATCGGGACGATCCCCATATCAGCCAGGCGCCCGGCATGTACCGCTGAACGATGGATGCCGTAAACGGCTTCTGCCCCCGCCCGGCGCGCCCACTGGCCAAGAAGGATGGCGCAGTCCGAGCCGGCGGCGGTGAGCAGCACCGTTTTCCCGCTCGCAGGATAGCGGTCCAGCATCATCTGCGCGGCAAGCGGGTTGATATAGGCGCGCGCGGCAAGCAGCGAGTCGACGTCGTCCGGAACGGGAACGGCATATTCTGCCGGGCAGTCGACGTAGCGCTGCCAGGTTCCCTGCCCGCGCAGCGGCAGCACCCGCTTACCGAGCAGCGCCGCGTAAGCCGCGGGCGCTTCAGCCACTACGCCGACGCCTTCATAACCGGCGACCGCAGGCAGCGGCGTGCGGTGGCGATACGCTCCGGTAACGGGGATGAGATCGGAGGCGTTGACCGGAGCAAAAAGCATGCGCACCCGCAGATCTCCCGGCTTTAGCGCACAGAGCGCGGCGGATTCTGCCTGGAGTACCGATTCAGGCTCGCCAAAACGGCGATACCAGAGAGACAGGTTATGCATTGCCGTCCCGCCAGCCCATTTCAGGAGCGACGTGCTTCAGGATGGACTCAATAACGTGCGCGTTGTACTCCACGCCGAGCTGATTTGGCACGGTGAGCAATAGCGTATCCGCTTCCGCGATCGCTTCATCCTGCTTCAGCTGTTCAATCAGCCTGTCTGGCTCCGCGGCGTAGCTGCGGCCAAAGATTGCCCGCGTTTTTTCATCCAGATAGCCCACGCTGTCGCTCTCATTGCGGCCTGAACCGAAATACATCCGGTCACGATCGTCCATCAGGGCAAAAATGCTGCGGCTGACCGAAACGCGTGGCTGTCGCGCGTGCCCCGCATCAGCCCAGGCCTGCCGGTAGGCGCGGATCTGTTTTGCCTGCTGGATGTGGAACGGCTCGCCGGTTTCATCGTCTTTCAGCGTTGAGCTTTGCAGATTCATCCCCAGCTTTGCCGCCCATACTGCTGTTGCATTTGAGCCCGCGCCCCACCAGATACGTTCACGCAGGCCGTCCGAGTGCGGCTCGAGTCGCAGCAGCCCCGGCGGATTCGGAAACATCGGCTGTGGATTCGGTTTTGCAAACCCCTCACCGCGCAGGACGTCAAGCAGCACCTCCGTGTGGCGGCGCGCCATATCGGATTCGTTTTCGCCATCCTGCGGCACATAGCCAAAATGCCGCCAGCCGTCAATCACCTGCTCCGGGGAGCCGCGGCTGATGCCAAGCTGTAGCCGTCCGCCAGAAATCAGATCGGCCGCACCGGCATCCTCCGCCATATACAGCGGATTTTCATAGCGCATGTCGATCACGCCCGTACCGATTTCGATACGCCTGGTTTTTGCGCCTATCGCAGCCAGCAGCGGGAACGGGGAGCCGAGCTGGCGGGCAAAGTGATGCACCCTGAAATACGCCCCGTCCGCCCCCAGCTCCTCGGCAGCAACCGCCAGGTCGATAGACTGCAGCAGCGCGTCTGCCGCGCTTCGCGTGGCGGACTGGGAGGACGGCGTCCAGTGGCCAAACGACAAAAATCCGATCTTTTTCATAATGACGTATCCTGATGAAGCATTGCGTAATCCCTACTTTACGCATACACGGATGAGAATAAATGGTGATTATTTAACGGAATGGTTCAAATAAACTGACTAAAGCCATCAGACCTGAACCTATAATACACTGGTTATCTGCTTGATTTAGCGTTATTACTGAAAGCTAATCCCTGCCATGCGGACCATCTAATGAAAAGACGCTATATCGTTGCAGATGTTTTTACAGATACCCCTTTCCTCGGTAACCCGGTCGCCGTTGTCCTCGATGCTGAAGGTATGAGCGCTGAACAGATGCAGCAGGTTGCCGTTGAATTTGGCTACAGCGAAACGACATTTGTGCTGCCGCCAGAAAACGACTCTTGTACGGCGCGCGTGCGGATATTTACCCCTTCCCGCGAGATCCCTTTTGCCGGACACCCCAACGTTGGAACTGCCTACGTGCTAGGACGCAACGCTATGCTGAACGGAAAAACGTTGCCCGACACGTTGCACTTCGAAGAGATAGCAGGGCGGGTGCCGGTGCGGCTATTAACAGAGAACAACGTGGTGACGGGCGCAGAACTGTTAGTGCCCGAAGCGCTCACCTGCCGCTCTGAAGTCAGTGCAGAAAACGTCGCTGCCTGCCTCTCATTAAGTCCGGATGATATTCGCACGAAGGTGCATAAACCCGTCGTTGCGTCGGTGGGTCTGCCTTTTTTGATCGCGGAACTGACCACCCGCGATGCGCTTCGTCGGTGCGTTCCTAATTTACAGGGCTTTCGCGCCATTCTGCCGCTTGACGGCGCGGTCTCTGTCTACGCATACACGCTGGATAAGGCTTCGGATGAGAACTTTGATCTACAGGCGCGTATGTTTACTCCCCGTATGACGGAAGATCCCGCAACAGGCAGCGCAACCGCAGCAGCCACGGCATTACTGGCATTGCATTGTGACAAAACAACGCTTTCACTGAAGGTCAGCCAGGGCGTTGATATGGGACGAGCAAGCGTACTGTTTGCGGAATACGATGCTTCATCAGGAGAGGCAGTTGTTCGAGTAGGCGGGAAATGTGTCATTACGTTTGAAGGCACTTTTACGCTCTGACGCCGGGACGAATTCCCCTTCCTTTCCCTTATGGGCTATATTGGCACGATATTTTTCTGACAGGTACTTCAGCAATGGCTCTTATCCCCAAAAACTACGCACGGCTGGAAAGCGGATACCGTGAAAAAGCGCTAAAAATCTACCCATGGGTTTGCGGACGCTGCTCGCGCGAGTTTGTTTATTCGAATCTTCGTGAACTTACGGTTCACCATATCGACCACGATCACACCAACAACCCGGAAGACGGCAGTAACTGGGAGCTGCTGTGTCTGTTTTGCCACGATCACGAACACTCGAAGTACACCGAGGCGGACCAGTATGGCACCACCGTTGTCGCGGGTGAGGATGCGCAAAAAGACGTTGGCGTCGCCACGTTTAACCCCTTCGCCGATTTAAAAGCGATGATGAACAAGAAGAAATAATATCGACGGCTTTACTGCCCATACCTGCCGTATGGGCAGTCAGTAAAAGAAAGGTGATGTATTCCAGTCATAGGTTGAACAAGGAGACGGCCTTAATATCGGCTTCAGGATTCACGCGTTTTACAGTCTCTAAAAAAGCAGCGAAGTTTTGATTAAACACCGTCAGATTATTATAAAACTGCACCTGTTTTTCACCGGCTCCCTCAAGATAGCTCACAGACCAGAGCCGCCTGTTATTTACCACTATCGATCCCGGCTTAATTTTTACGATAGCCGCAAGCGCAATTTTACGGGCATCACCCTTTATAACCTCGTATAAATACTGCTCATCATAATAGTAGGTTTTACCTGACGATCCGCCAAACCAGAAAGGATGGGTAGAGATTTTTTTCAATCCCCGACTGTCGGCAACGATACGCTTTGGATGCCGAATACGCCTGACGAAAAAGCGCATCAGCATAATCAGTGCCGCAAAAGACAGCACCACGAAAAGTAAGTTAATGCTCTCCCGCATATTTCGTTACCTGCCACGCATAATGCTAAGTGGAGGAGTATAGCGTAGGCCGGTAGCCCAGGGAACGAATGCGCAGCAATGGCGGATGGAATCGGAAATGCTTTCGCCCCGGCACGCAACGCGATGTGCCGATCTCCTTACGGTTAAGTGATATTAATAATTGCTGCCAGGTTGTAAATTTCTCCTTGCCGGACGGGACAAATCGGTTATCGTGCCGGGCAACTTTCCTAGCAACAACACAGTGGGATGCGCTATGGCGATTTTTGATGGTCACAACGACCTGTTGCTTAATCTTTGGCTTCACCATCGCCAGGATCCGGTTACGGCCTTCTTTTCGGGCATCGGGAACGGACATCTCGATTATCCGCGCATGCAGCAGGGCGGATTTTCCGGCGGGCTGTTTGCCCTCTTCGTGCCGCCGCAGGCGTATATCGCCCGCATGGCGCCGCAGCACGCCGACGAGCCGTGGCAGCCGGTCGACATTCTCTGGCAGCAGCTGGCGATCCTTAAGCAGATCGTCGCGCAATCTGCTGGCCGCGCGCGACTGTGCCTGAGCGCGGCGGATATTGAACGCTGCCGTCAGGACAAGGTGCTGGCGATGGTGGCGCATATTGAGGGCGCGGGCGGTTTCGACAGTGACGGAGACGACCTGCATGCTTTTTATGCCGCCGGCGTGCGCAGCATTGGTCCATTCTGGAATATTGCTAACCGCTTTGGCACCGGCGTAAACGGCGCCTTTCCCGGCAGCCCGGACAGCGGTCCTGGACTCACCCCGGAAGGTATCGCCTTCATCAGGCAGGCTAACGCCCTGAACATGCTGATTGACGTCTCGCATATGAATGAAAAGGCGTTCTGGGATACCGCCCGCCATTCCTCGGCACCGCTGGTCGCCACCCACTCCAACGCCCACACGCTGTGCCCGCAGCCGCGTAATTTAACCGATCGGCAGCTGCTGGCTATCCGCAACAGCGGCGGCGTGGTGGGCGTAAATTTCGGCAATGCCTTTCTGCGCGCCGACGGTAAACGCGATAGCGACACCCCGCTGAGCACTATTGTTCGCCATATCGACTATCTTATTAACATCATGGGTGACGATTGCGTCGCGCTGGGATCGGACTTTGACGGCATTACGCTGCCTGATGAGTTAGGCGACGTGAGTGGTTTACCGCGGCTAATCAGCGCGTTGCGCGCTAGCGGCTATGATCAATTAATGCTGGATAAGCTGCTGTGGGGCAACTGGCAAAAGGTATTAAAAAATGTTTGGCAACAATAGGTTGTATTGTAAACATTAAGTTAATTCCTTACATTTTGCGGGTTGAGCTTTACCCCTCTGTAGCGCATTATTTGATGGATATCACAAAACCGGCACAAACGATGGTGTTAGTGCCGTATTTTTATAGAGGAAAAAACGATGTGGAAGAAACCTGCTTTTATTGATTTACGTCTTGGCCTGGAAGTGACGCTGTACATTTCCAACCGCTAATCGCTCTGCCCGCCATCCGTGCGGGCATTTTCGTTTGACTACCTGGTCCATCTCCATGTTTATTAAAGTCCTCGGCTCCGCCGCCGGCGGCGGTTTCCCCCAGTGGAACTGTAACTGCGCCAACTGTCAGGGTTTACGCAACGGCACCATCCAGGCTACCCCCCGCACCCAGTCGTCCATCATCGTCAGCGATGACGGCAAAGAGTGGGTGCTGTGTAACGCCTCCCCCGATATCGCCCAGCAGATCGCGCATACGCCGGAACTGAATAAGAAAGGCGTTCTGCGCGGGACGCATATCGGCGGCATTATCCTTACCGATAGCCAGATTGACCACACCACCGGGCTGCTCAGCCTGCGCGAGGGATGCCCGCATCACGTATGGTGTACGCCGGAGGTGCATGAGGATCTCTCCAGCGGTTTTCCGATTTTTACCATGCTAAAGCACTGGAACGGCGGCCTGATTCATCATCCCATCGCCCCGCTCAGCCCGTTTAGCGTGGAAGCCTGCCCGGACCTGGAGTTTACCGCTGTCCCCATTGCCAGTAACGCGCCGCCCTATTCCCCGTGGCGCGACCGCCCGCTGCCGGGCCATAACGTGGCGCTGTTTATCAAAAACCGCCGTAACGGCCAGACGCTGTTCTACGCCCCGGGACTCGGCGAACCCGACGATGCCATCCTGCCGTGGCTAAACAAGGCGGACTGTCTGCTGATTGACGGTACCGTCTGGCAGGACGATGAGCTACAGGCCGCCGGCGTCGGGCGCAATACCGGTCGCGACATGGGCCACCTGGCGCTCGGGGATGAACACGGCATGATGGCGCTGCTGGCCTCCCTGCCGGCCAGGCGCAAAATTCTGATTCATATTAATAACACCAACCCGATCCTTAACGAGCAATCGCCGCAGCGTCACGCCCTTGCAGAGCAGGGAATAGAGGTGAGCTGGGACGGGATGAACATTACGCTTCAGGACTAACTATGCACATTCGCGAAACGCTGTCGCCGCAAGAGTTTGAACACGCCCTGCGGGCGAAAGGCGCCTACTATCATATTCACCATCCATACCATATCGCGATGCACAACGGCGAGGCCAGCCGCGAGCAGATCCAGGGCTGGGTGGCGAACCGCTTTTACTACCAGACCACCATTCCGCTGAAAGACGCGGCAATCATGGCAAACTGCCCCGATCCGCACACGCGTCGCAAGTGGGTGCAGCGGATCCTCGACCATGACGGCAGCAACGGCCATGACGGCGGTATCGAAGCCTGGCTTCAGCTGGGCGAAGCCGTAGGGCTTAGCCGCGACGACTTAATCAGCGAACGCCACGTGCTGCCCGGCGTCCGTTTCGCCGTTGAGGCTTACGTTAACTTCGCCCGCCGCGCCTGCTGGCAGGAGGCGGCCTGCAGCTCGCTGACCGAGCTGTTTGCCCCGCAAATTCACCAGTCGCGTCTCGACAGCTGGCCGCAACACTATCCGTGGATCAAAGAGGAAGGCTATTTTTATTTCCGCAGCCGCCTCAGCCAGGCCCGCCGCGACGTTGAGCATGGCCTGGAACTGGCGAAAACCTACTGCGATAGCGCAGAGAAGCAGAATCGGATGCTGGAGATCCTGCAGTTCAAGCTCGATATCCTTTGGACGATGCTCGACGCGATGACCATGGCCTACGCGCTGAAGCGCCCTCCCTATCACACGGTCACCGACAAAGCGGCCTGGCACACAACCCGACTGGTATAAGCATGAAAAAGAACGCAATCGTCGCCTTTCGCCGTGGCTATCGCCTGCAGTGGGAAGCCGCTCAGGACAGCCATGTGATCCTCTATCCGGAAGGGATGGCTAAACTTAATGAAACCGCGGCCGCGATCCTCGAGCTGGTTGACGGCCAGCGCGATGCGGCTGCGATTATTGCCGAACTCAACGAGCGGTTCCCGGAAGCCGGCGGCGTCGATGACGACGTCGTTGAATTCCTGCAAATTGCTTACCAACAGAAGTGGATAATTTTCCGTGAGCCAGAATAAAACCGCCGTCAATCCACCGCTGTGGCTGCTGGCGGAGCTGACCTACCGCTGCCCGCTACAGTGCCCCTACTGCTCTAACCCGCTAGATTTTGCCCGGCAGGATCGGGAGCTCACCACCGAACAGTGGATCGACGTTTTCCGCCAGGCGCGGGCAATGGGCAGCGTGCAGATGGGCTTCTCCGGCGGCGAACCGCTCACGCGTAAAGACCTGCCTGAGCTGATTCGCGCCGCCCGCGATCTGGGTTTTTATACCAACCTGATTACCTCGGGAATTGGCCTGACGGAAAGCAAGCTTGACGCGTTCAGCGAGGCCGGTCTCGATCATATCCAGATAAGCTTCCAGGCCAGCGATGAGGTGCTCAACGCCGCGCTGGCGGGGAATAAAAAAGCTTTTCAGCAGAAGCTGGCGATGGCCAAAGCGGTTAAGGCGCGCGATTACCCGATGGTGCTCAACTTCGTCCTGCACCGGCATAACATCGATCAGATCGATAAAATCATCGAGCTGTGCATCGAACTGGACGCCGACGACGTTGAGCTTGCCACCTGCCAGTTCTACGGCTGGGCGTTCCTTAATCGCCAGGGTCTACTGCCGACGCGGGAACAGATTGCCCGCGCTGAACGGGTGGTTGCCGAATACCGACATAAAATGGCTGCCGCGGGCAATCTGACCAACCTGCTGTTCGTCACGCCCGATTATTATGAGGAACGGCCGAAAGGCTGCATGGGCGGCTGGGGTTCGGTTTTCCTCAGCGTCACCCCGGAAGGGACGGCGCTGCCCTGCCACAGCGCGCGCCAGCTGCCGGTGGAGTTCCCCTCGGTGCTTGAGCAGAGCCTGGAATCCATCTGGTATGACTCCTTCGGCTTCAACCGCTATCGCGGCTTTGACTGGATGCCGGAGCCGTGTCGTTCCTGCGATGAAAAGGAGAAGGACTTCGGCGGCTGCCGCTGCCAGGCCTTTATGCTTACCGGCAGCGCGGACAACGCCGATCCGGTGTGCAGCAAATCGCCGCATCACCATAAAATCCTCGAAGCGCGGCGCGAAGCGGCCTGTAGCGACATGAAAATCGGCCAGCTACAGTTCCGCAACCGTACCCGCTCCCAGCTCATCTACAAAACCCGGGAACTCTGAGGTCCATGGACACCCGCATCGTCGAGCTGGCAGGCGGCATCCGGGCGACGCTGATTCATCAACCGCAGGCGACGCGCGCGGCGGCGCTGGCGCGAGTGAGCGCCGGAAGCCATCACGAGCCGCAGCGCTTCGCCGGGCTGGCGCATTTACTTGAGCACCTGCTGTTCCGCGGCGGCCAGGGCTATCAGGACGACGAGCGGCTAATGGCCTGGGTCCAGCGCCAGGGCGGCAGCGTTAATGCCACCACGCTGGCACGCCACTGCGCCTTTTTCTTCGACGTTGCCGCCGATAGCCTGTCCGACGGCGTGGCGCGGCTGCGCGATATGCTGCAGTCGCCGCTGCTTTCCCTGCATGACGTTCAGCGTGAAGTCGCGGTCATTGATGCGGAAAACCGGCTCATCCAGCAACACGATGGCGCAAGGCGTGAAGCCGCGGCGCGCCACGCGATGGATGCACCGGCGGCGTTTCGCCGCTTTCAGGTGGGCAGCCAGGACTCTCTGGGCCATGACGCGAAAGCGCTTCAGGCCGCCCTGCGCGACTTTCACCGCCGCTACTATGTGGCCGGGCGGCTGCAGCTGTGGCTACAGGGGCCGCAGGCGCTGGATGATTTAGCCGGGCTTGCCCATACCTTTGCGGCAGGTTTTGCTTCAGGTGAAGCGCCTGAAGCCGCGCCGCCGCTGCGCCTTAGCGCGCCAGCGGAGTATGAGCTGGCGGTGGCGGAGCGCCCCGCCCTGTGGCGCTGCCCGACGATCCGGTTAAATGACAACGTCGCTCTGTTTCGGGAATTTTTACTCGACGACGCCCCCGGCAGCCTGATAGCCGGACTACGGGCGCGCGGGCTGGCCGAAGACGTAGGGTTAGACTGGCTTTATCAGGATGACGAGTGCGGCTGGCTGGCGATTACGCTTGGCGGCGAGCAGCATGAAGCCATAAACGAGCAGGTGACGCACTGGCTGCGGGCGCTAGAGCAAACGACGGCGGAGCAGCAGCGGCACTACTACCGGCTGGCGCAGCAGCGTTTTAGCGCCCTGTCGGCGCTGGAGCAGCTGCGCCAGCGGGCGTTTGGCTTTGCGCCCGGCGCGTCGCCCGCCGGTTTTTCCGCCTTCTGTGCCGATCTGCTGGCGGCGCCAGCCTCTTATCTGGCCTGCAAAGAAATGGACGTCGATGAAGCTATCGTCAGCCAGGGTTTTGCCCTGCCGCTTCGCCGCTGGCGGCGTCAGCGGGCTTCGGATAAGCCCATCGCGTTTACGTTCTACCCGCAGAAAGCGTCAGGCTCGGCGCCACCGCTGCCCGCCGAAGCCGTTCCGCTGCTGCATGTGTCCCCGCAGACGCAGCCGCCAGCGCTTGTCCTGCGCAGGCCTTTTTATTCTCGCGTTGGCTGGTCTGAAGGGGTGGCGATCGGCAGTCAGTTACGCCCTCTCCTTGCCGGGCTGCGCCATGTCGGCGGCAGCGGCGAGTGGCAAACGGTCGACGGCAGCTGGCAGCTTACCCTGCGGCTGCCTGACTCCCTCGCGGTGGCGGAACGCATTATCGGGGGAATAGCAGAGTGCCTCGCGCGTCCCGCACCGGCTATTACGCCAGCGGCGGAAGGCATTGCGATCCGTCAGCTCCTTCAGCAGCTGCCTGAACGCCTGGCCCCGGCTTCGCCACCGGAAGGCTGGCTGGCGGCGTTAGCCGGCGGCAGCGCCGGGGACGCGCGCCGGGCAGGCCGGCTGCTTGCCCTGCTTGACGCGCCGGTAAACGCTGACGGCACGCCGCCTGGCGGTTTTCCGCGCGGGATCGAACGAATCCCGCACGCCAGCGCGGATTCGGCACTGCTGGTGTTTATCCCCCTGCCGCCGGGCGCGTCGCTCGCCGCGCTGCGGCTGCTGGCGCTGTGGTGCGAGCCGCAGTTTTTCCAGCGCCTGCGCGTGGAGGAGCAGATTGGCTACGTGGTCAGCTGTCGCTATCAGCGCGTTGCCGACCGGGACGGCCTGCTGCTGGCGTTACAGTCGCCTGACCGCTCGCCCCTGAATCTGCTGGGCTGCTGTAAACGTTTTTTGCGTGAGCTGACGCAGTGTGATGAGGCGACGTTCGGCGCATTGCGCCAGAAGCTGGCGGCGGAGACCCGGTCGGCGGGGGATGCCAGCGCCACGGCACTGGCTGCCCTGCGCCAGCGCTATGGTTTACCGGTACTGACCCCGCAGGCCATTGACGCTCTGCAACACGACGAGGCGATCGCGCTGGGCCGCGAGATGGCCCGCCGTCGCCGCAGCTGGCGGGTGCTTTTCACTGGCTGACCTGAACCGTCCCCTTCTTCATCTTCATGATGCTTACGCCAAAAAAAAGCCCCGTACTAAGACGGGGCCTGGCTGCTTTCGCGGTTAGTTATCCAGCGCGTAGGCAATCACGTAGTCTCCACGATCCGGCGACTGGCGCGCGCCGCCGGCGGAAATCAGGATGTACTGCTTGCCGGTTTTCGGTGAAACATAGCTGATAGGGCCGCCCTGGCTACCCACAGGCAGGCGCGCTTTCCACACTTCTTCACCCGTAGACGAATCGAACGCGCGCAAGTAGTAATCCTGGGTTCCGGCAATGAACACCAGACCGCCCTGCGTGGCCAGCGTACCGCCCAGCGTCGGCATACCGACAGGCATCGGCATACGCATTTTAATCCCAAACGGCCCGGTATCCTGAACGGTACCGACCGGCACCTGCCAGACGATTTTCTGCGTTTTCAGATCGATAGCGGACAGGGAGCCAAACGGTGGTTTCTGGCACGGAATGCCCAGCGGTGACATGAAACGGTTTTTGTTAACCGAGTACGGCGTCCCCTTCATGGGAACGGCGCCCATCCCGGCGTTTACGGCTTCACCGCCCGTGTTGGCCACCGCGCTTTGCGGATCCTGCTTAATCAGCTGAACCCACAGGCCCAGGCGCATGTCGTTGACGAAGATATACTGGTTGTTCGGATCCGTGGACAGACTGCCCCAGTTCATTCCACCCAGCGAGCCCGGGAAGCTAAGAGAAACATCGGTTCCCGGCATCGTGTACAGGCCGTCATAACGCATTGATTTGAAGCTGATACGACAGGCCAGCTGGTCGAACGGCGTAGCCCCCCACATATCCGATTCCTTCAGGGTCTCCGCGCCAATCTGCGGCATACCCACGGAGCGCGGCTGCGTTGCTGGATACTGTTCGCGCGGAATATCGGCCGGTTTTACCGGAACCTCTTTCACTTCCGTAAGCGGCTTACCCGTCAGGCGATCGAGGACGTAAATTTGCCCCGCTTTGGTGCCCACCACCACCGCCGGCTTGTTGCCCTCTTTGGTCGGGAAATCAACCAGGCTCGGCTGCATCGGAATATCGAAATCCCAGAGGTCGTTATGCACGGTCTGGTATACCCACTTCTCTTTCCCGGTAGTCGCATCCAGCGCCAGGATTGAGGTGGCGTATTTGTGATCTTCCGGAATACGGTCAGCGCCCCACAGGTCGACGGAGGAACTTCCCATCGGAATAAACACGGTATTCATCGACGCATCCCAGGACATAGGGGCCCAGGAGTTGGCGGAGCTACGTTTGTAGTGTTCGCCCGGCTTCAGAACGTAGTTCGGATCCGGATTACGCGGATCGAACGCCCAGCGCAGCTGGCCCGTGATCACGTCATAACCGCGCACCACCCCGCCCGGCATATCGGTGCTAACGTTATCTGCAACGCGCCCGCCAACCACAATAGTGGTCCCGGCCAGGGTTGGGGCCGACGTCAATACATAGGTTGGATCTGACGCGTCGCCCATCCCTTCATGCAGGTTGACGCTGCCGTTAGTGCCGAAATCAGGGCAGAACTTCCCGCTGTCGGCGTCTAAGGCCATCAGCTTACCGTCAATGGTATTCATCAGGATGCGACGCTGGCACGCTGCGCCCGGCGCGACCTGCGCCGGAAGAACCGGCGTGGAGCCAGCCACGGTCGGCTGCGCCAGCGGTTTAGTGGCATCAAAGTACGCCAGGCCACGGCAGCGCATCCAGATTGCAGACTTAGCGTTGATTTCCGCTTTCCAGATCTCTTTGCCGCTATCGGCATCCACGGCGATCACGTTGTTATGCGGCGTACACAGGAAGACCCGATCGCCTACCTGCAGCGGCGTCTGCTGATCTTCTGCGCCATTGCCGTCCGGGCTTTCCGGAACGTCGCCGGTGTGGTACGTCCAGACCGGCTTCAGGTTTTTCACGTTGTCGCGGGTTATCTGGTCCAGCGCGACAAAGCGGCTGCCGCCGGCAGTGTTGCCGTAGTGATCCCAGTTTTGCTGTTTCGCATCTTCTTTGACCGGCACCAGCGGGCGTTTTTCGCCGCTGAAGGCCACGGTCGGATGGGGTTGAAACATCTGAACAAAGGTGACGCCCATGGCGATAATAAGAACCGCGCAGACTCCCCACGCCCCTTTTGCACAGGAAGATTTACCTTCACGTTTACGCAAGGCAGGCCAGGTTGCTGCAGCCAGCAGCATCAGCCCGGCGGGCAACATTAAGCGGGAAACCAGCGGCCAGAAGTCTGCGCCAGCATCGAAAAATGCCCAGATCAGGGTGCCAAGAAACACCAGGGCGAACAGCAGCACGGCGGAGGACTTCCGGCGGAAAAACTGAATTGCCGAGAGCAGGATGAAAATACCGGCAATGAGAAAGTACCAGCTGCCCCCAAGGGTAACGAGCTTAAAGCCGCCGACGGCAAAAAACAGCCCCGTCACAAGAAGTATCACACCGACCAGCAGGCACCACAGCCCCAGCCAGCCGGATGTGCGGGGATTATTGTCTAACATAAAAATGAATCTCCTGATTTCTTTATAAAACAAGGCTAAATTGACAGCTACGATGCTTTAGCCCTGCACAACACAAATTGTTCGTATGCGAATCATAAATTAAAAATAGCGCGCAGACAAAATGTATTACGTCGAAAGAAAATAAAACCAGCGAAATAGCAGGGGCTTATCGGGGTGAAATAATTGAATATCGCTAAATAACTCCCCTGCTCTGGAATATTTGACCGGCCAACAGTTGCTTATTCGAAGAATATCAGGGATCCACGGCGGAGCGGGCATCATCACATCAGATTTTTACACCCTGGCGCTCAGCCAGCAGATTTAATTCGATAATACCCTTACCCCGGCACGGGAATAAAGATGAAATAAGTTTCAGTAAGAAATTATTAATCATTTTATTGAATGCAGCGCGCTGCAAATTCGCTCATTATCAAAACGGAAAATATTATTTTATGCATAAAAGCGAATTCACGGCGTCGACAACAGAAACACTATCTTAACACTTGCTCAAGACTTAATACGCAAAAACCATAAAAACCACATCACTGCACGCTCACTATGCATTGACTTTCAAACAAGACTAGCGCATATTTTACAGCACAAATTAACAAGACAATTTCTGGAGAACGTTTTCTATGCCAGCCCGTGATTATCCCGATAAGCGCGTAGCTCGCGGTTTAGCAAAGGAGGCAGAGCTGAGGATGTTAAGCGCCCGTATCGATCCGGCGCTGATGGAGTACATCCGCATTACGGCGTATGAAACACGTAAAAGTAAGCAGGAGATCGTGGCGGAAGCGTTAGCGCTTCACCGTCAGAAAAGCCAGATGGGCTCATAAAAAAGCCCGGAAGGATGCCGGGCTTTCGTTGATGCCGGGACTAATCCACCAGCGAATTTAACGTCTCCAGCGCCTCAGGCGGCAGCACCAGTTCCGCTGCCGCCAGGTTTTGCCGCAGATGCGCCAGCGACGAGGTACCCGGGATCAGCAGGATATTTGGCGAACGTTGCAGCAGCCACGCCAGCGCCACCTGCATCGGCGTTGCGTCGAGTGAATCCGCCACCGCCTGTAGCCCGGAAGACTGCAGCGGGGTAAAGCCTCCCAATGGGAAGAACGGCACCCAGGCAATCCCCTGCTGCGCCAGCGAATCGACTAACGCGTCGTCGCCGCGATGCACAACGTTGTACATGTTCTGTACGCACACCACGTCAACTAGCTTCTGCGCTTCGGCGACCTGCGAAGCGGTGACGTTACTTAACCCGATATGACGAACCAGCCCCTGGTGCTGCAGCTCCGCGAGGGTGCTCAGCGGCGCGGCGATCGATCCCTCCGCCGGCCCGTGGGCGCTGAACATGATCCGCAGGTTAACCACGTCCAGCACGTCCAGCTTCAGGTTTCGCAAGTTGTCATGCACCGCCTTCGTCAGCTCCTGGGCGGAAAACGCCGGTAGCCAGGAGGCGTCATCCCCGCGCCGGGCTCCAATCTTGGTCACGATAGTGAGGTCATCCCGATACGGGTGAAGCGCCTCGCAGATGAGCTGGTTGGTCACATGTGGACCGTAAAAGTCGCTGGTATCAATGTGATTTACCCCCGACTCCACCGCCTCACGCAGCACCGCCAGCGCCGCCTGCTTGTCTTTTGGCGGGCCAAATACGCCAGGCCCGGCAAGCTGCATTGCGCCATAGCCAAATCGTTTAACCGTACGCGTTCCGAGCGTGAACGTTCCGCTTTTATCAATGCTGCTCATGCTGACCTTCCTCGTGAAAAATGATCCGGATTTACAACAGGTTCCGCAACGAAACCATTAGTTAAGCAATAGTAAAATTAAAGTTTAAATTCGCTACGACGATAGTATTGATGTAACCCTGCACCTTCTCTTACGGACGACCGCTATGCTGAAAAATCTGCACGTGATTACCGGTATTATCTTTGCACTCACCATATTCTGTCTGATGCAAGTTGTCACGGGAGGGTTGTTCTACTCTGCCGTGAATAACGATCGACATAACTTCCAGAACTCCGGGGTGCTCAATGCCCAACAGGAGAGCCTGAGCGACAGCGTAAACACGCTGGTTAAAACGCGCGTCACCGTTACCCGGGTGGCGATCCGCTACCTGAAAAACCAGCGCGATCCCGCGTCCCTTGCGGCAATTAATACCCTGCTCGGCACCGCGAACGCCTCGCTGACCAGGGCCGAAACCTATTATAAAAACTGGCAGGACATACCGCAGGTTAACGGCCAGAATGCCGCGCTCACCGCAGAGATGCAGAAAGCGTGGAATCACATGCACGAGGTGATGCGCCTGTCGATTGAGTATCTGCGCGCCGATAACTATCAGGCCTATGGCGACCTGGACGCCCAGCAGGCGCAGGACGATATGGAAGCGGTGTACGCCCGCTGGCGCGCTGAAAACAACGTCCTGCTGAAAGCCGCCGCTGAAGAGAACCAGAGCAGCTTTACCCAGATGCAGTGGACGCTGGCGACGATCTTCCTGACCGTCATCGCCGTGCTGGTGGTGATCTGGCAGGGTTTGCAGCACCTGCTGGTAAAACCGCTTAAGACCATCATGAACCATATTCGCACCATCGCGAGCGGCGATCTGACGCAAAACGTCGATATTTCCGGACGCAACGAAATGGGCCAGCTGGCCGCCGGCCTGCACGAGATGCAGCGGTCGCTGGCGCGCACCGTCAGCGCCGTGCGCGGCAGCACGGACTCCATCTACACGGGCGCAGGTGAAATAGCCGCCGGGAGTAACGACCTGTCTGCACGAACCGAACAGCAGGCCGCCTCGCTGGAGGAGACCGCCGCCAGCATGGAAGAGCTGACAGCCACGGTCAGGCAGAACTCCGACAACGCCCGTCAGGCCACGCTGCTGGCGAAGAACGCCTCCGAAACGGCCGCGCGCGGCGGCCAGGTGGTGGATAACGTGGTGCGCACCATGAACGATATTGCCGACAGCTCGCGGCAAATCGCGCATATTACCGGCGTGATCGACAGCATTGCCTTCCAGACCAACATTCTGGCGCTCAACGCGGCGGTTGAGGCCGCTCGTGCGGGAGAACAGGGCCGCGGCTTTGCGGTCGTGGCAGGCGAAGTGCGCACGCTGGCCAGCCGCAGCGCGCAGGCGGCAAAAGAGATCAAGGGGCTTATCGAGAACTCCGTCAGCCGGGTAAATACGGGCTCTGAACAGGTGAGCGAGGCGGGTGCGACCATGCAGGAGATCGTCGCCGCCGTAACCCGCGTCACCGATATTATGGGTGAAATCTCGTCGGCGTCTGACGAGCAGAGCCGGGGTATTGAGCAGGTCAGCCTGGCGGTCTCGCAGATGGACAGCGTAACGCAGCAAAACGCCGCGCTGGTACAGGAGTCGGCAACCGCGGCAGCGGCGCTGGAGGATCAGTCTGAACAGCTGCGCCAGGCGGTGGCGGCATTCAGGCTGAACGCCCAGGAAGCCACTGCATCTCGCCCTAAAAACGTAAAAACGCCCGTACTGCTGCGCCCGTCAACGGCAGGGGCGAACGCGTCAGACGCTAACTGGGAAACCTTCTGAGTCACGGGCGGGCGGGCATATCGCTCGCCTGCCCGATCAGCGGCTGCGCTTGGCGTGGCGCTCCCAGTTCTCCCGCTTCGCGTCATCTGACTTACGCAGCGAGACGTAGCATGTTCCACTGCCGCCGTGGTGCGGCTGCGCTTCGCAAAATGCCTGCACCTCGTCAAACTCGGTCAGCCAGCGCGCAAGATAGCTGCGCACCACGTTCGGGTGAGACTTCTGCTCTCGCCCTTTACCATGCACGACGATCAGATTGCGTAAACCGTCGCGTCCGGCCTGGCGAATAAAGGAATACACCATCTGGCGGCACTGCTCCACAGGCTGGCGCAGCAGCGTTAAGCTGGCCTGACGGGAATATTTGCCGGAACGCAATTTTTCAAAGACTCCCTGCTGTACCCCTTCACGCTGGAACATCAGCGGTTCTTCAAGCGGCAGCAGTTCCAGAAATCCCAGCGTCAGAAAATTGTCGAGCTGCTCAGTATCGATCTCCTGACGCGCCCGCGCGTTGCGGCTCTGCTGCCAGTGAATATCCGCGCAGCGTTTGAGCGGCTGGACATCCTCCATGGCGTCAAGAAAAAGTGATTTGTCGTCAGGGTTCATGGAAATCCTCCGGCTGCATCTGAGCCTGTACTATACCTGCGCCCGATACGGGTCTCAACAACCCCGGGTAAGGGCAAATATTTACCCGATGAATATATATAAATATAACCCGAAAAATATTTAATCGAAACTTAACGTAAATTTTAGCCTTAATAAATAAAATAATTTACGTTAAAAATTCGTGAAATCAGTCACTCAACGCCCTTCTCTTTTAAAGAAAACCTGTTATAACTTATTAAACCTGCCAAAGGGATAATACATGTAGGATCCCCGAAAGGATGCACGACCGTGTGTACTGTAGGGTCTGTCTGATGTCGGGCAGACTCTATTTTTTTATTGTCGATATTATCAGCAAATAATATTTCTGGCTTCCCTTCTGAATAGCGTTATTAACGATTCGGCAAGCGGGGTCTGGCGCGAATCTCGTCGCTGAATTAAATAATATGCCGCTTTGGGAAGGGATTCGGCAACCGGCAGCATCACCAGACGGTGCGCCAGCAGCGGGTCACAGCCCAGCTCCTGCGGCAAAATGCTGATAAAGTCACTTTGCGCCACCAGGCTAATACAGGAAGAAAAGGTCTCACAGACTACGCCAATTCGCGGTATTTGCGCGCGGTGGGTAAAGATATCCTGCAGCTGCTTATAATAACTTCCGCGAGGGGTTGGCATTGTCCAGCTATATTGCAGAAGTTCATTAATGGAGGTTGCTCCCGTCGCCGGATGCCCTTCCCGACAAAAAACGGCAAACGGTTTTTCAAACAGCTTTTCAAACGTAAATTCGTGATCGTACGGCCCCTGATAATAGGTGTTGATGGTAAAATCCAGCTCGCCCTGGCGTAACTCATTTATCATCGATACCAGCTGGCCTTCCATAATTCGCACGTTGACCTGAGGATGCCGCGCGTGAAAGCGCGTAATCACTCTCGGCATCAGGCTGCGTGAGATGCTTGCCCCCATGCCTATGCTGATCTGCCCCGCGAGCTCGCCCTGACGTTGGCGGATGTCATCCTGCGCGGCGCGCAGCTCTTCCAGAATCAAATTTGCGCGGTGGTAAAACCCTTCCCCGCACTCGGTCAGGGCGACGCCTTTGCTCCGGCGCACAAACAGCTGCGCCGCCATCCCCTCCTCCAGCTCTTTGATGGATTTGGTCAGCGCGGGCTGCGAGAGGTTAAGCGTCCTGCTGGCGCCGCGAATGCTGCCCTGGCGCGCCACTTCAACAAACGCCCTGATTTGATGAAATTTAATCTGAAATGACATATCGCGACCGATAACCGTTGTTTATCAGAGTAAAGAAACTGTCATCTACTTTAATGGAAAGGGATGTGCGAGGGTAATTCCTGAACGGTTAAAACTGTGAAAAATCGGTTAGTGATAAGTAAAAACTATCACAGCGTGAAGCAGTTCACATATTTTAATGATGACAGGAACAGATATGGACACACTGGCGCAGTACATCCAGACGTTAACCCCACAGCTGAGCGCGTGGCGTCGCGATTTTCACCATTTTGCGGAATCCGGCTGGGTAGAGTTTCGTACCGCGGCGAAGGTGGCGGAAATCCTCAACTCGCTGGGTTACGAACTGGCGATGGGCCGCGACGTGGTGGACGCCGAAAGCCGAATGGGTTTGCCCGACGATGCCACCCTTTCGCGAGAGTTTGACCGGGCCCGCGCGCAGGGCGCGCCCGAGAAATGGCTCGCCCCGTTCGAGGGTGGATTCACCGGCATCGTCGCTACCCTGAATACCGGCCGTCCCGGCCCGACCCTGGCCTTTCGCGTGGACATGGACGCGCTTGATCTGAGCGAGGCGCTAGACGACAGCCATCGCCCGTTCCGCGAGGGTTTTGCCTCCTGCAACCCCGGCATGATGCACGCCTGCGGCCACGACGGGCACACCACCATCGGACTGGGTCTGGCGCGGGTGCTTAAGCAGAATGAAGCGCGGCTCAACGGCACCGTCAGGCTGATCTTCCAGCCCGCCGAAGAGGGCACGCGCGGCGCGCGCGCCATGGTAGCCGCAGGCGCGCTGGACGGCGTGGACTACTTTACCGCCATCCACATAGGGACCGGCGTGCCTGCCGGAACGGCGGTCTGCGGCAGCGATAACTTTATGGCGACCACCAAATTTGACGCGCGCTTTACCGGCGTCGCCGCACACGCGGGCGGTAAGCCGGAGGATGGCCGTAACGCCCTGCTCGCGGCGGCCCAGGCCGCTATCGCGCTGCACGGCATTGCGCCCCACAGCGAAGGCGCGTCCCGCGTCAACGTGGGGGTGATGCAGGCGGGCAGCGGACGCAACGTGGTGCCCGCCTACGCGCTGCTTAAGGTTGAAACCCGCGGCGAAAGCGACGCAATTAACCAGTACGTCTTTGACCGCGCGCAGGCGGTAATTCACGGCGCAGCGGCGCTTTACGGCGTATCGGCTGAGATAAGCCTGATGGGGGCGGCGACCTCCAGCGCCCCCTCTCCGGCCTGGGTCGACTACCTTCGCGAACAGGCAGGCCAGGTTTCCGGCATTGCTCACGCCATTGACAGGGTCAACGCGCCTGCCGGCTCCGAAGATGCGACGCTGATGATGGCCCGCGTGCAGCAGAACGGCGGAATGGCCTCCTACATGGTGTTCGGCACCGGGCTCAGCGCCGGACATCACAACGAAAAATTCGATTTCGATGAGCAGGTGATGAACGTTGCCATCGAAACGCTGGCGCGAGCTGCGCTTAATTTCCCGTGGACGCGAGGTGTGTAATGCAGGAGAACTACGCTTTTATCGCCGATGCCATCGACACGCGATGTCGGACGTTTACCGATATTGCCGACGACATCTGGGATCATCCCGAAACGCGTTTTGAAGAGTTCTGGTCAGCCGAACGGCTTGCCGGCGCGCTGGAGGCCGAGGGCTTTACCCTGACGCGGGAAGCCGGCGGCATTCCCAACGCCTTTATTGCCAGCTACGGCAGCGGCAGGCCCGTTGTTGCCCTGCTGGGCGAGTACGACGCGCTGGCAGGATTAAGCCAGCAGGCACATTGCGCGACGGCGCAATCCGCCACGCCGGGGGCGAACGGCCACGGCTGCGGGCATAACCTGTTAGGTACCGCTGCCGTCGCCGGCGCGGTGGCGGTGAAAAGCTGGCTGGAGCAGCACGGCGGCGGCGGAACGGTGCGTTTTTACGGCTGCCCGGGCGAGGAAGGCGGCTCAGGTAAAACCTTCATGGTGCGTGAAGGGTTATTTGACGATGTGGACGCCGCCGTCACCTGGCACCCGGAAGCCTTCGCCGGGATGTTTAACGTCAGCACGCTGGCCAATATTCAGGCCGCCTGGCGGTTTAAGGGGATCGCGGCCCATGCGGCAAACTCTCCGCATCTGGGACGCAGCGCGCTGGACGCCGTGACGCTGATGACCACCGGCACCAACTTCCTCAACGAACACATCATTGAGAAAGCGCGCGTCCATTACGCCATTACCGATACCGGCGGCATTTCCCCCAACGTGGTGCAGGCGCAGGCGGAGGTGCTGTACCTGATCCGCGCCCCGGAGATGGCCGATGCGCAGCAGATTTACGAACGCATCGAGAAAATCGCCCAGGGGGCGGCGATGATGACCGAAACCACCGTCGAGTGTCGCTTTGATAAAGCCTGCTCAAGCTATCTGCCAAACCGCACGCTCGAGGCGGCGATGTACCGCGCGTTGCAGCATTACGGCACGCCGGCATGGACGGAAGAGGAGCGGGACTTCGCCCGTGAAATTCGGGCTACGCTGACCCCGAACGACCTGCAAAACAGCCTGAAAAATATTGCCGCCACCGGTGGGGAGTTGGGTAAAGCCTTTGCACGCCGTCACCAGGAGACGCTGCTGGTGGATGAAGTCGCCCCCTATGCCATCACCGACAACGTGCTGGCAGGGTCAACCGACGTGGGCGACGTCAGCTGGAAAATGCCTGTCGCCCAGTGCTTCAGCCCCTGCTTTACCGTTGGCACGCCGCTGCATACCTGGCAACTCGTGGCGCAGGGGCGTACCTCCATTGCCCATAAAGGCATGCTGCTGGCCGGAAAAGTGATGGGGGCCACGGCGCTCAACCTGCTACAGGATGCCGACCTGCTGAATAAATGCCGTGAAGAGTTCGAACAACAAACACAAGAAAAACCGTACGCGTGTCCGATCCCACCGGGCGTGACGCCGTCACCTTTAAAATAAAAAAACACAACACAACAACACAACAGTCCCGAGGAACGCCCATGAGTATGTCATCCATACCTTCGCATTCCCCATCCGGTAAGCTCTATGGCTGGGTGGAAAGGATCGGCAATAAAGTGCCGCACCCTTTCCTGCTTTTTATCTATCTGATTGTAATTTTGATGGTCGCGACTGCCGTGCTGTCGGCCTTTGATGTCAGCGTGCGCAGCCCGGCCGACGGCAGCATGGTGGCGGTAAAAAACCTGCTCAGCGTTGAAGGGCTGCACTGGTTTTTACCGAACGTAATTAAAAACTTCAGCGGATTTGCCCCCCTGGGCGCCATTCTGGCGCTGGTGCTGGGAGCGGGACTGGCCGAACGCGTGGGCCTGCTGCCCGCGCTGATGGTGAAGATGGCCTCTCACGTCAGCGCGCGCTACGCCAGCTACATGGTGCTGTTTATCGCCTTTTTCAGCCATATCTCGTCCGACGCCGCGCTGGTGATCATGCCGCCGATGGGGGCGCTGATTTTCCTCGCCGTTGGCCGCCACCCTGTTGCAGGGCTGCTGTCGGCGATAGCGGGCGTGGGCTGCGGGTTTACCGCTAACCTGCTGATCGTCACCACCGACGTGCTGCTTTCCGGCATCAGCACCGAGGCCGCCAAAACCATCGACGCCGCCGTGCACGTCAGCGTGATCGACAACTGGTACTTTATGGCCAGCTCGGTCATTGTCCTGACGATTGTCGGCGGGCTGATTACCGATAAAATCATCGAGCCGCGCTTAGGGAAATGGGAAGGCCGTAGCGATGAAAAGCTTGAGACGCTGAGCAAAGAGCAGCAGTTTGGCCTGCGCGTCGCGGGGTTCGTCTCGCTGGCGTTTATCGCGGCGGTGGCGCTAATGGTGGTACCGGAAAACGGCGTGCTTCGCGACCCGGTTAAGCACACCGTTCTGCCTTCGCCCTTCATTCAGGGCATTGTGCCGCTGATTATCCTCTTCTTCTTTGTCGTTTCGCTCGCGTACGGCATCGCCACCGGCAAAATACGCCGACAGGGGGATCTGCCGCATCTGATGATCGAGCCGATGAAAGAGATGGCCGGGTTCATTGTGATGGTGTTTCCGCTAGCGCAGTTCGTGGCTATGTTTAACTGGAGCAACATGGGCAAGTTTATGGCCGTTAGCCTGACGGACGCGCTGGAGGCGGCGGGGTTAAGCGGCGTTCCGGCGTTTGTTGGCCTGGCGCTGCTGTCATCCCTGCTGTGCATGTTTATTGCCAGCGGTTCGGCCATCTGGTCAATTCTGGCCCCCATCTTTGTACCGATGTTTATGATGCTGGGCTTCCACCCGGCGTTCGCCCAGATCCTGTTCCGCGTCGCCGACTCGTCGGTGATCCCGCTGGCGCCCGTCTCCCCCTTCGTGCCGCTGTTTTTGGGCTTCCTGCAACGCTACAGGCCGGAGGCGAGACTGGGTACCTACTATTCGCTGGTCTTGCCCTATCCGCTTATCTTTTTAGGGGTATGGCTGGTGATGCTGGTGGCATGGTATCTTGTCGGCCTGCCGATTGGGCCGGGTATTTACCCGAGGCTGAACTGAAGGAATATTGATGCTGAGATTACTCGAAGACAAGATTGCGACGCCGCTGGGTCCGCTGTGGGTTATCGCGGATGAAGCGTTCAATCTGCGCGCCGTTGAATGGGAAGAACACAGCGACCGGATGGTTGAGCTGCTCAACATCCATTATCGCGCCCAGGGTTACGAGCGCATCGCCGCCAGCAATCCGGGCGGGCTAAGCGATAAGCTGACGGCCTACTTCGAAGGCGATCTCGGCATCATTACTACCCTGCCAACCGCTACGGCGGGAACCCCTTTTCAGCGCGAGGTGTGGCAGGCGCTGCGTAATATCCCCTGTGGCCAGGTGATGCATTATGGTCAGCTGGCAGAGCAGCTTGGCCGTGCCGGCGCGGCGCGCGCGGTGGGTGCGGCAAACGGCTCTAACCCGGTCAGCATTGTCGTGCCTTGCCACCGCGTCATTGGACGCAACGGCACCATGACCGGCTATGCCGGGGGGGTGCAGCGCAAGGAGTGGCTGCTGCGTCATGAAGGGTATCTGCTGCTGTAGATCCCAGGCTTTTAGTGCTTAATTTTCTTCCGGTTAGGCCAGTAATCCTTAATCATTCTGTGGAATTTCAATGAGATGGCAACACGTTGCCGTCTCTTGTCGCTATTGGGGGTTTGCCAGGCTTACGTACTTACCAAAAAGATGTTAAAATTGACCAATATCAATTAAGGCTTGAGCAAACCTATGATCCCGGAAAAGCGAATTATACGACGCATTCAGTCTGGCGGTTGTGCTATCCATTGCCAGGATTGCAGCATCAGCCAGCTCTGTATCCCGTTTACCCTGAATGAGCACGAACTCGATCAGCTTGACAACATTATCGAGCGCAAAAAGCCTATTCAGAAAGGGCAGACGCTGTTTAAGGCGGGAGACGAACTGAAATCGCTCTATGCTATCCGTTCTGGCACCATCAAAAGCTACACCATCACCGAACAGGGCGACGAGCAGATCACCGGCTTCCACCTGGCGGGCGACCTGGTAGGCTTTGACGCCATCGGCACAGGCCATCACCCGAGCTTTGCTCAGGCGCTGGAAACCTCTATGGTCTGCGAAATCCCGTTTGAGACGCTGGACGATCTCTCCGGTAAGATGCCGAACCTGCGTCAGCAGATGATGCGTCTGATGAGCGGTGAGATCAAGGGCGATCAGGATATGATCCTGCTGCTTTCCAAGAAGAATGCAGAAGAGCGTCTGGCCGCCTTTATCTATAACCTCTCCCGCCGTTTCGCGGAACGTGGTTTCTCGCCGCGCGAATTCCGTCTGACCATGACGCGTGGCGATATCGGTAACTATCTGGGCCTGACCGTGGAAACCATCAGCCGTCTGCTGGGTCGTTTCCAGAAGAGCGGCATGCTGGCGGTTAAAGGTAAGTACATCACCATCGAAAATGGCGAAGCGCTGGCGGTTCTGGCCGGTCACTCCCGCAACGTGGCATAACCCTCCCGGATAACGAATGCCAGGTCGATAAATTTTCGTAATTATTGATCTGGCAAAAACTTCCCCCCTGTTTCATTCAAGATATATAGGTTACTCTTTTACTTACAGACTGTGGTGACAGTAGTAAGGAGACCTGTATGGCAAAGTATCAAAACATGCTGGTGGCTATCGATCCTAACCAGGACGATCAGCCGGCATTACGACGTGCTGTGTATTTACATCAACGGATTGGTGGCAAAATTAAAGCGTTTTTGCCGATTTATGACTTCTCATACGAGATGACCACCCTTCTGTCGCCTGACGAGCGTACCGCTATGCGTCAGGGAGTGATCGGCCAGCGTACCGCGTGGATCCGCGAGCAGGCGAAATATTACCTGGAAGCGGGCGTACCTATCGATATTAAAGTGGTCTGGCACAACAGGCCTTTCGAAGCCATCATCCAGGAAGTGGTGGCCGGCGGGCATGACCTGCTGCTGAAAATGGCGCACCAGCACGACAAGCTGGAATCCGTTATCTTCACCCCAACCGACTGGCACCTGCTGCGCAAATGCCCTTGCCCGGTATGGATGGTGAAAGATCAGCCGTGGCCCGAGGGCGGCAAAGCCGTCGTGGCGGTCAACCTGGCCAGCGAAGAGGATTATCACAATTCGCTGAACGAGAAGCTGGTGAAGGAGACCCTTCAGCTTGCCGACCAGGTAAACCACACCGAAGTGCATCTGGTGGGGGCGTATCCGGTTACGCCAATCAATATCGCCATCGAACTGCCTGAATTTGATCCGAGCGTGTATAACGACGCGATTCGCGGCCAGCATCTGCTGGCTATGAAGGCGCTGCGCCAGAAATTCAGCATTGACGAGAACATGACCCACGTAGAAAAAGGGTTACCGGAAGAGGTTATTCCGGATCTGGCGGAACATTTGCAGGCCGGGATTGTGGTGCTGGGCACCATCGGTCGTACCGGTATTTCTGCCGCGTTCCTGGGGAATACCGCCGAGCAGGTCATCGACCATCTGCGCTGCGACCTGTTGGTCATTAAACCGGACCAGTACCAGACGCCGGTTGAACTGGACGATGAGGAAGACGATTAATCCAGAAATAGAAAGCCCGCCGGTAAGGCGGGCTTTTTTTATTGCGCTTCGCTCACGCGTTGCGGTGGCGCCTCGTCGCCAGCATTCATCCAGGGCGCGTGCAGAACCATGCTCGGCAGCGCCAGCCTGATCTCCAGCTGGTTTAGCCCTTCCAGAATACGGATATTGATCTCCTGCTGAATATCCATGTACTTGTTGTAATCTGCCGTATTGACGATATGGACAACCTCGAAGGTCAGGCGATCGCGATCGAAGCCCAGGAAATGGGCGCGGTCAAACTTCGTTTCGCCGACGTCCGTGATGATCTGCTTCACCATTTCGCCCACGGAGCGCAGCTTGTCCGGCGCCGTGTCGCTGGCCACGCCGAAGGTAAAGACGATCCGCCGCGTCTGCATTCGCTTATAGTTATGCAGCGTCTGTTGCAGCAGAATGGCGTTCCCGCAGACAATCTGCTCCCCGCTCAGGCTGCGGATGCGGGTGGTTTTCAGGCCAATATGCTCTACCGTCCCCGCCACGTCGTTGAACACCACAAAATCGCCAATCTCGAACGGCTTGTCAAAGCCGATGGAAAGGGATGCAAAGACATCGCTCAGGATCGTTTGCACCGCGAGGGCGATAGCGATACCCCCTACCCCAAGGCTGGCAACCAGAGCAGTGATGTTGACGCCCGCGTTAGCAAGAATAGACAGCAGCATCACTGACCAGACGATGGCACGGAGGATAAGCCCCGTGATCACCAGCGTAACCGGGTTTTTATGGCTTCCCGGCGCCAGCATGACGTGACGAAGCCACGACACAACCCCCTGATCCATCCACAGCGCCACCTGGATCGCGAAGACCAGGAACCAGGCGTGGCTCACGGTGCCAAAAAGACGATCGGGTAAGTCAACGAAACGCAGGCTGAAGAGCAGCGCCACCACAAAAAGCAGGAAGCGGCTGGTGCGGTTAAGCATATCCGTCAGGATAAAGCGCATCCGGTTAGTGGTTGGGTGCTTGTCGCCCCAGGTGGTGATGCCTTTCTTAACGAACGCGATCAGGCGCGTCAGCAGCCAGTACACCAGCAGCGTCACAAAGACAACCGTGGCGACACCAATCCAGAACGCTGGCGTCATCATCAGCTCTATGATGTCGAAGCGGGACAAAAATTGCATTACACCTCCTCGTATTACACAAAGGGTAAAGTATAGACAGAGGAGAAACGCTGGCCGCAGAAATAAGAAAACCGCCCCGAAGAGCGGTTTGTCAGGATGACGCTGAATTACAGCGCTTTCAGAATCGCATCCACGCTGGCCTTGGCGTCGCCAAACAGCATGTGGGTGTTTTCCTTGAAGAAAAGCGGGTTCTGAACGCCAGCATAGCCGGTGTTCATGGAGCGCTTGAAGACAATCACGTTCTGCGCTTTCCACACTTCCAGAACGGGCATGCCCGCAATCGGGCTACGCGGATCGTCCTGTGCCGCCGGGTTAACGGTGTCGTTGGCGCCAATGACCAGCACGGTGTCAGTATCGGCGAAATCATCGTTGATCTCGTCCATCTCCAGCACGATGTCGTAAGGCACTTTCGCTTCCGCCAGCAGCACGTTCATGTGGCCCGGCAGACGCCCCGCCACCGGGTGAATACCAAAGCGAACCTTGATCCCGCGCGCGCGCAGCTTCTCGGTGATTTCCGCCACCGGATACTGCGCCTGCGCCACCGCCATGCCGTAGCCCGGGGTGATGATGACGGAATGCGAGTTTTTCAGCATCTCGGCGGTCTCTTCCGCGCCGATCTCGCGGTGCTCGCCCACTTCCTCATCAGAGCCGGTAGAGGAGCCGTCCGTGCCGAAGCCACCGGCGATGACGCTGATAAACGAACGGTTCATCGCCTTACACATGATGTAAGACAGGATCGCACCGGAAGAGCCCACCAGCGCACCGGTGACAATCAGCAGGTCGTTGCTCAGCATGAAGCCAGCCGCCGCCGCTGCCCAACCGGAGTAGGAGTTCAGCATGGAAACCACCACCGGCATGTCGGCCCCGCCGATAGAGGCCACCAGATGCCAGCCGAACGCCAGCGCGATGATGGTCATCACCAGGAGAGCCAGCACCTGCAGGCCTACGCTTTCGGTACGAACGAAGACAACCAGCAGCACAAAGGACACCACCAGCGCCGCGAGGTTCAGCTTGTGGCGGTTAGGCAGCATCAGCGGCTTAGACGAAATCTTCCCGCGCAGTTTGCCAAACGCCACGATCGACCCGGTGAAGGTGACCGCACCGATGAAGATGCCGAGGAACACTTCGGTGAGATGAATATTAACCAGAATCGGCTCCAGGCCCGGTTCGTGGTACAGGTAGCTGTTAAAGCCCACCAGCACCGCCGCCAGCCCCACGAAGCTGTGCAGGATCGCAACCAGCTCCGGCATCTCGGTCATTTCAACGCGTTTCGCCAGGCGAATACCGATCGCGCCGCCGATGATCATCGCCACCAGGATCCACGCCACGTTGCCGGTGTCCGGCCCGAAGATGGTGGCAATCAGCGCAATCGCCATCCCGGCGATACCAAAGTTATTTCCCTGCTGAGACGTTTCGTGCTTGGAAAGTCCCGCCAGACTGAAAATAAACAGGATTGCAGCAACAATGTATGCGGCTGTAACTAATCCTCCAGACATATGCTACCCCTTAGCCTTTACGAAACATTTTCAGCATGCGCTGAGTCACGGTGAAGCCACCGAAAATATTGATACTGGCGATCAGCACCGCAATAAAGCTCAGGAAGCTGATCCAGCCGCCGTGACCAATCTGCAGCAATGCCCCCACCACGATAATCCCGGAGATGGCGTTGGTAACCGACATCAGCGGCGTATGCAGCGCATGAGAGACGTTCCACACGACGTAGTAACCCACCACGCAGGAGAGCGCAAAGACGGTGAAGTGGCCGAGGAACTCTTTTGGCGCAACGTCCGCCAGCCAGCCGAACAGGATGATGACCAGCGCCATGATGGCGTATTTACGCCACGGTGAGGCAGGCTTCGCAGGCTCAACTGGCTCGGGCGCCGCTTTCGGGGCCGCCTGCGGCTGAGCGGAAACCTGGATCGGCGGTGCAGGCCAGGTGATTTCCCCTTCACGCACCACGGTCACGCCGCGCACCACCACATCGTCAAAATCAACGGTGATGTTGCCGTCTTTCTCTTTGCAGAGCAGCTTCAGCAGGTTAACGAGGTTAGTGCCGTACAGCTGAGAGGACTGGGTTGGCAGACGCCCCGGCAGGTCGGTATAACCGATCACCTTCACGCCGTTAGCGGTTGTAGTAACCTGGTTTGGCACGGTGTATTCACAGTTACCGCCGTTTTGCGCCGCCAGATCGACGATGACGCTGCCCGGCTGCATGGAATCGACCATTTCGCGGGTGATCAGCTTCGGTGCCGGTTTACCCGGAATCAGCGCGGTGGTGACAATAATGTCCACCTCTTTCGCCTGCGCGGCGAAAAGCGCCATTTCCGCTTTGATAAACGCTTCAGACATGACCTTCGCGTAACCATCACCGCTGCCCGCTTCTTCCTTGAAGTCCAGCTCGAGGAACTCGGCGCCCATACTCTGCACCTGCTCCTTCACTTCCGGGCGGGTGTCAAACGCGCGGACGATAGCGCCCAGGCTGTTTGCCGCACCGATAGCCGCCAGGCCGGCCACGCCGGCACCAATCACCATCACTTTTGCAGGCGGCACTTTACCTGCCGCGGTGATCTGACCGGTAAAGAAGCGACCAAACTCATGGGCAGCTTCGACAATCGCGCGATAGCCAGCGATGTTCGCCATAGAGCTCAGCGCATCCAGAGACTGCGCGCGCGAAATACGCGGCACGGAGTCCATCGCCATCACGGTGACGCCGCGTGCCGCCAGCTTCTCCATCAGCTCCGGGTTTTGCGCTGGCCAGACAAAGCTCACCAGCGTGGTGCCGGCGTTCAGCAGTTCAATTTCACTCTCTTCCGGTGCGTTTACCTTCAGAATAATGGGTGATTGCCAGACCTCAGCACCGTCCACAACGTCCGCGCCAGCCTGAATAAAGGCCTCGTCGTCGAAACTTGCCAGTTTGCCTGCGCCGCTTTCAATCGCGACGGTGAACCCCAGCTTAAGCAGTTGCTCCACCGTTTTCGGTGTTGCCGCTACGCGGGTTTCATTGGCTAACCGTTCTTTTGGTACCCCAATACGCATAGTTTTCCCTTCCATCGGTTTTTGATGATGGTTTGTCGATAATTGCCCGCGGCTAGCTTCATTTTTCGCCAGTACCATAACGGCGAAGCATGATTAACCCCGGAAAATAAAACAGTAACAAACTTTCTATAACCTACTGAAAATAGCGCCCGCGATCTACCGCCAGAAAACACTATTTCTTACTTTATCTGTGAAAAATAAGCGATCGGGGTCACTGACAGAGATATTTACCTTTATTTCACCTTCATGACCGATAATTCGCGCAAGCGGAGCGGTAAAAACATGATATAGCGCCATAAGAGAACAACTTATTAACATTAAATTAACTTGTAAAAGTCATATGCTTTATCAGTTTTGCTTGTCAAACGCCTGTTTTTTCCACATATCACTAAATGTTATCGAATCAGGCGCTTCGGTGAGCACAGGCTGTGAAAAATGGCGCAGACAGCGACGGGTGTTCAATGCCATAATCGGGACCGTCTCAAATTAACAACAATACCAGTACATGGTTTGCGCAAGGCGAAGGATTATTTTTATGAAGCTTAAGAACACACTCCTGGCGTCCGCACTTCTTTCCGCGACCGCCCTGTCCGCGAATGCCGCGACGGAGTTAACGCCGGAGCAAGCGGCAGCGTTAAAACCTTTTGACCAGACGGTCATTGTGGGCCGCTTTAACTCCATCGGCGACGGCGTTGCCGCCGCTTCTAAAGCCGCCGATAAAAAAGGCGCGGCTGCGTTTTACGTGCTCGATCAATCCGATCAGGGCAACAGCGGCAACCAGCGCGTGACCATTGCGCTGTACAAAGATAACGCCCCTAAGGCAGATGAGCAGAAAAACCGCGTGATTAACGGCATCGTTGAGCTGCCGAAAGATCAGGCCGTTCAGCTGGAACCGTACGACACCGTCACCGTTCAGGGCTTCTACCGCAGCCAGCCAGAAGTTAACGATGTCATCACCAAAGCCGCGCGTGAAAAAGGCGCTTACGCTTTCTATATCGTGCGCCAGGTTGATGCCAACCAGGGCGGCAACCAGCGCATTACCGCGTTCATCTATAAGCAGGATGCGAAAAAGCGCGTAGTACAAAGCCCGGATGCCATTCCTGCGAATTCTGAAGCCGGACGTGCGGCGTTAGCGAAGGGCGGTGAAGAAGCGAAGAAAGTTGAAATTCCGGGCGTAGCAACCTCTGCTGCACCAAGCGCTGAGGTGGGTCGTTTCTTTGAGACACAATCCACGAAGGGTGGCCGTTACACCGTCACGTTACCGGACGGCACTAAAATTGAAGAGCTGAACAAAGCCACTGCTGCGCAGATGGTTCCGTTCGACAGCATCAAGTTTACCGGCAACTACGGCAACATGACCGAGATCTCCTATCAGGTGGCGAAGCGCGCTGCGAAGAAAGGCGCGAAGTACTATCACATTACCCGCCAGTGGCAGGAGCGTGGTAACAACATGACCATCAGCGCCGATCTGTATAAGTAACAAAACGGTTTCACAAAGGCGGCACCGTGCCGCCTTTTTTGTTACTTTTTTTCTGATTTCTGCCACACGTCATTGCATGCATCCGTGACACTCCGTAAAATCCCGCGCCTTAGTGTGATCCACCATTTTTATGCGCCTTAGCGAAATAATTATTCTGGGTTTGGACGTTTCATAACAGGAAGCCAATGGAAAAGAAACTTGGCCTGAGTGCTTTAACTGCACTCGTATTGAGCTCAATGCTGGGCGCGGGCGTATTCAGTTTGCCGCAGAATATGGCGGCCGTAGCCAGCCCTGCCGCGCTGCTGATCGGCTGGGGCATAACCGGTGCCGGAATTTTGCTGCTGGCGTTCGCCATGCTGCTGCTGACCCGCATCCGACCGGATCTGGACGGCGGCATATTCACCTACGCGCGCGAAGGCTTCGGCGAGCTGATTGGCTTCTGCTCCGCCTGGGGTTACTGGCTGTGCGCGGTGATCGCCAACGTCTCCTATCTGGTTATTGTCTTCTCGGCGCTCAGTTTCTTTACCGATACGCCCGAGCTGCGCCTGTTTGGCGACGGCAATACGTGGCAGTCCATCGTCGGCGCCTCGGTACTGCTGTGGATCGTTCACTGGCTGATTTTACGCGGCGTCCAGACCGCTGCCAGCATCAACCTGGTGGCGACGCTGGCCAAGCTGGTGCCGCTTGGCCTGTTCGTCGTGCTGGCCTTTCTGGCCTTCCGACTGGACGTGTTTAACCTCGACTTCAGCGGGCTTGCGCTGGGGGTTCCCGTCTGGGAGCAGGTAAAAAATACCATGCTGATCACCCTGTGGGTGTTCATCGGCGTAGAAGGTGCCGTCGTGGTCTCCGCGCGAGCGCGTAACAAGCGCGACGTGGGACGCGCCACGCTGCTGGCCGTGCTGGCGGCGCTGGGCGTTTATCTGCTGGTGACGCTGCTGTCGCTCGGCGTGGTGGCACGCCCTGAGCTGGCTGAAATGCGCAACCCGTCGATGGCCGGGCTGATGGTGAAAATGATGGGCCCGTGGGGCGACGTAATTATCGCGGCGGGTCTGATTGTCTCCGTCTGCGGAGCGTACCTGAGCTGGACCATTATGGCCGCGGAAGTCCCGTTCCTGGCCGCCACCCACAAGGCGTTCCCGCGACTGTTTGCGCGTCAGAATAAAAACAGCGCGCCTTCCGCCTCGCTGTGGCTCACCAACATCAGCGTACAGGTCTGTCTGGTGCTGATCTGGCTCACAGGTTCAGACTATAACACGCTGCTGACCATCGCCTCCGAGATGATTCTGGTACCCTATTTCTTAGTGGGCGCATATCTGTTAAAAATTGCGACCCGTCCGGCACACTATGCGGTGGGCGTCGGCGCCTGTATTTACGGGTTATGGTTGTTGTATGCTTCCGGGCCGATGCATCTGCTGCTGTCCGTGGTGCTGTACGCGCCAGGCCTGCTGGTGTTCATCTATGCTCGCCGCACGCATCAGCTGGAGAATGCCCTTCAGCGCCGCGAAATGGTGTTGATAGGTATGCTGTTAGTCGCTGCCGTACCGGCAACGTGGATGTTAATGGGATAGCGCCGCCTGTCCCATTGTTGAACTGAAAAGGAGAATACGATGGGACATACGCAGCAACGCCCAATACTAATCACTGGCGCAGGCCGCCGCATCGGCCTCGCCCTCGCCCATCACTTCCTCAATCTTCGCCATCCGGTCATTGTCAGTTACCGCACGGAATATCCCTCGATTGAAGGGCTGAGAAACGCCGGAGCCGTATGCATTCAGGCGGATTTTTCGACGGATGAGGGCATCCTCGCCTTTGCGGAAGCAGTGAAATCGACCACCAGCGGGCTGAGGGCGGTTATTCATAACGCCAGCACCTGGCTTCCTGAAAAAGCAGGCCACTCGCTCAGCGAAACGCTCGCCTGCATGATGCAAATCCACGTTAATGCCCCCTACTTGCTCAACCATGCCCTGCAGGATCTGCTGCGCGGGCACGGCCATGCCGCGGGCGACATCATCCACTTCACCGATTACGTGGTGGAGCGAGGAAGCGACAAGCACATCGCCTACGCGGCCAGCAAAGCTGCCCTGGATAACATGACGCGATCGTTTGCACGCAGGCTGGCGCCCGAGGTAAAGGTCAACGCAATTGCGCCGGCAATGATTTTGTTCAACGAGGGCGACGACGCGGAATATCGTCAGCAGGCGCTCAACAAGTCGTTAATGAAAATTGCGCCCGGCGAGAAAGAGATTATCGACCTGATCGACTATCTGCTGACCAGCTGTTACGTCACCGGCCGAACCTTTGCCGTGGACGGAGGCCGTCCGCTGCGCTAGTGAAAGCGGCTCCAGAAGAAGATCAGCACCCAGGCGCTGAGGCTCCAGCAGACCACCGCTCCGCCCAGCGCCAGGGGCAGACGCAGAAAGCCGGTGAAGTACCACAACGACAGCAGATAGATAAAATACGGAATAATCGACCACATCCCGAAGACGATGGTGGCGCGCAGCGCCTCAATACCCCGCTCGGAGGCCACAATATAGTGGGCGATCAGCGCAAAGGTCGGGAAAAGCGGAATCAGCCCGGCAATGTAGTAATTTTTGGTTTTAGCCAGCACACCAATCAGCAGCACCACCAGCGCGCCAAGCGCGGCTTTTATCACCAGCCCCATGCTTTTTCCCTTTAACAATCAAATAACAATGTTACGCAGAATAACGGAACTCTGGCTAATTGAGAAAGATTAATGGAAGGTTAATGTTGTGCGGTGTATGTTGGCATTTTTCGCGATAACAGACGCAGTATGAATAAGATTGTTTATGTAGAAGATGAACCAGAAGTGGGGCAATTAATCGCCGCTTACCTGGGTAAACATGATATGGACGTGATTGTTGAGCCTCGCGGCGACCGCGCAGAGGACGTCGTCACCCGCGAAAACCCGGATCTGGTGCTGCTGGACATCATGCTGCCCGGTAAAGATGGCATGACGCTCTGCCGCGATCTGCGGGCGAAGTGGGACGGGCCAATCGTGCTGCTGACCTCACTCGACAGCGATATGAACCATATTCTGTCGCTTGAGATGGGCGCCAATGACTACATACTCAAAACCACGCCTCCGGCGGTCCTGCTGGCCCGCCTGCGCCTTCATCTTCGCCAGCGTGCCGGCGCCGAGCGTGACGCGCCCGCTGGCTCGTTAACGCCGCATAAAGCGATGCGGTTCGGCACGCTGTCTATCGATCCCGTCAACCGTCAGGTTATGCTCGCCGGGGAGCAGATTTCGCTCTCGACGGCAGATTTTGACCTGCTGTGGGAACTGGCAACCCACGCCGGGCAAATCATGGATCGTGATGCGCTGCTGAAAAACCTGCGCGGCGTAAGCTACGACGGCATGGATCGCAGCGTGGACGTGGCGATTTCTCGCCTGCGAAAAAAGCTGCAGGACAGCGCCACCGAGCCCTACCGCATTAAAACCGTGCGTAACAAGGGCTACCTGTTTGCTCCGCACGCGTGGGAAACCTGATCTACATCCGCTGATGAAAAAGCACGTTGTGCTGCCCCGGCTTCCCGTTTCGTTCGAAAGCCGGGTATCGCTCGGCCTTATTCCCCACTAAGCGAATTTTATGTAAGAGTTTTCTTGCTATCGCGGCAAGAAGGCTCATAATTGACCTACGCGCCTCGCGCCATTCTTCACGGGTCATGCCAGTTGTAGCGTAATCGTCCAGGAGCCGCTACTGCAGATCGCCCTATCTCTACTCAATCATCAGTGCTTCTAATGTAGTGCAACGCTTCTTACAGCGACGTTGAAAGCCATTCTTCTCAAAAAAATCTTGAAATGAGGATTTAAGCCCATGAAATATGTATAGCTACGATGATGTAGATAGCATCAAAACCAATCTTGAATGGATTGTTCATCAGGCAGCGACTCACCATCCGCTACCCACGCCGCACGACCAAAAAGCCATCTTTAATCTTCTGAAACTGATCCAGACCTACGAAGCGCTCCTTGAATTAATCAACGAATTTGGTATTTCTGTTATAGATGAGAATATCGCAGAAGGCCTGTCCGTTACGGAAAACCTGATAGCCAAACTGAAACGTCCCGGAGACGCAATTTAAATATTTTGAGCCTTGCCATTACGGTATGTTCTCCGGCGTAATGGCAATGATGCATACGGATAGTTCTTCAACATTCTTCACTATTGTTAAACCCCAATCCAGATCAAAATTTAACCGATAAATCATCGTTCATAAAAAAAAACTCAAAAAAAACCCTTAGGCTGATAAGGATTACCTCCTTGAAATAAAAGGAATTATCCAAACATAATAAAAATAACGATCAATATCAATAGGTTACAAGATTGATCAAATTGAAATCCCGTGCTAAACAAAATTACAGGCTTATAATCCTAATCTGAGGAACCCGTAATGGCATGGCGAGTGTTAAGTTCTGTGATCTGCCCAAACACAGGCATTGTTTACTCATGCATAGTTGGTATGAAATTAATAAGGCTGATTATATGGTACGAAAGTGATATTTATTTAGTGCCGGGCGACAGAATTCATCCAACAAAAAATGGCATTTTCATTAACGGGGAATTTAGTCCGATATCACTTTATAACGTTTCGCCGTACCGGGAGGCATTATGGAACGAGATAAAAAATAAAATGTCCTGCCCTTTTAATAAAGATAATGAAACTGAAGACTGTGCATATTCAATACACTGTAACGCGCGCAAATGCCCTCACGGTTTTACCACCAATCCACTAATAATAGGCTTACGGCGTAATCATTAAATCCGTAACTTCTCACTGCGATTACAACGCTCTGATTCAATGAGAAATTCTAATGAGTCAGGGCTTTTCCTTTATGGCGTCATCCTGTAAATGAAGTCAACGATGAGCCGTTACGGTGTTGTCAGCACGGTTAAACCCTGCTTTCATAGCAATACTGTTGGGGTGTGAACGCTGAAATACTTTCCGCGTAGTGTGCTGGTGGTTATTAATGAAAAAGCTGTTTGTACAGTTTTATCTTCTGCTGTTTGTCTGCTTCCTGGTGATGACCATGCTGGTCGGGCTGGTTTATAAGTTCACTGCCGAGCGCGCGGGCAGGCAGTCCCTTGACGACCTGATGAAAAGCTCGCTCTACCTGATGCGCAGCGAGCTGCGTGAAATACCCCCGCACGACTGGGCGCGCACGATGAAAGAGCTGGACTTCAACCTGTCGTTTGATCTGCGCATTGAGCCCATGAAGGATTTCGATCTGGAGCCGCCAGCAATGCAGCGCCTGCGGGACGGAGACATCGTGGCGCTGGACGAAAAGTATACTTTTATACAGCGAATCCCGCGTAGCCATTACGTTCTGGCCGTCGGCCCCGTGCCCTATCTCTATTATCTGCACCAGATGCGCCTGCTGGATCTCGCCCTGCTCGCCTTCATTGCCATCTCGCTCGCGCTCCCGGTTTTCATCTGGATGCGGCCGCACTGGCAGGACATGCTGAAGCTGGAATCCGCCGCGCAGCGTTTCGGGGAGGGTCATCTTACCGAACGTATTCACTTTGACAGCGGATCCGGCTTTGAGCGTCTCGGCATCGCCTTTAACCAGATGGCCGATAATATCAACGCCCTGATAGCCAGCAAGAAGCAGCTGATCGACGGCATCGCTCACGAGCTACGTACGCCGCTGGTGCGTCTGCGCTATCGTCTGGAGATGAGCGAGAATCTGACCAGTGCTGAATCGCAGGCGCTCAACCGGGATATCGGCCAGCTTGAAGCGCTCATTGAAGAGCTGCTGACCTATGCCCGCCTCGACCGGCCGCAGAACGAGCTGCACCTCAGCACCCCGGATCTCCCCGCCTGGTTACAGACACATATCAATGATGTGCAGAGCGTAAACCCACAGCGCAGGCTGCTGACGGTCATTAAACCCGGCGATTACGGCGCGCTGGACATGCGCCTGATGGAGCGCGTGCTGGATAATCTGATGAATAACGCCATGCGGTACAGCGAAACCACGCTGCGTATCCGCTTAGATTTACAGGGAAGCCAGGCGAACCTGTCCGTGGAAGACGACGGGCCCGGCATTGAGCCTTCAGAACGGGAAAAGGTTTTCGAGCCGTTTGTGCGCCTCGATCCCAGCCGCGACCGCGCCACCGGCGGCTGCGGTCTGGGGCTGGCCATTGTCCGTTCCATTGCCCAGGCGATGGGCGGCTCGGTCCGTTGTGAAGAGAGCGAACTGGGCGGCGCCCGCTTCGTCTTTAGCTGGCCGATCTACCACAACATTCCCCTTCCCGTTCCTGCCTGACCTTCACCGCACGCTGGCCTGACCCGGCGTGCTGTGCTATACCATCAGTATGTTGTAACTAATTAGGGGCTGCTATGGCAACTTACGACCTCATCGAAAGGCTGAACGCCACGTTTCGGGAAATAGAACAGGAATTACTCACCCTGACGACAGAATTACAGGGCTGTCGCCTGCTGGCCGCGCGCGTCTTCTCCCTGCCCGAGGTGGCGAAAGGGGCGGAACACGATCCGCTGGACACCATTGAGGTGACGCAGCATATCGGCAGCGCGGCGCTTGAGCTGACGTTGCAGCACTATCGCCGCCTGTTCATCCAGCAGCAGTCCGAAAACCGCAGCAGCAAGGCCGCCGTGCGCCTGCCCGGCGTTGTCTGTCTGCAGACGGACACCAAGTCGCGTGAAGCGCTGGAGGCCAGAATTGCGCATATTAATGCGCTGAAGGCCGCCTTCGAGAAGATCGTGACCGTTGAATCCGGGCTGGCACCGGCTGCCCGTTTTGAGTGGGTGCATCGTCAGCTTCCCGGGCTGATAACCCTGAACGCCTACCGCACGCTGACGGTGCTGAACCACCCCGCCACGCTGCGCTTCGGCTGGGCGAATAAGCACATCATTAAAAATTTCACGCGCGATGAGATCCTGGCGCAGCTGGAGAAAAGCCTGAAGGCGCCGCGTACGGTCGCCCCGTGGTCGCGGGAACAGTGGATTGAGCGGCTGGAGCAGGAGTACCACAGCATTGCCTCCCTGCCGGCCGATGCTCGTCTGAAGATAAAGCGTCCCGTAAAGGTACAGCCTATCGCCCGCGTCTGGTATGCGGGGCAGCAAAAGCAGGTGCAGTATGCCTGCCCGACGCCGCTGATAGCGCTTTACGACGCCGATCGTGGTGCGGTGGTGCCGGACATCGGGGAGCTGCTTAACTACGATGCCGAAAACGTACAGCATCGCTATAAGCCCCAGGCGCAGCCGCTTAAGCTGATTATTCCGCGGCTGCACCTGTACGTGGCGGGATGATTACGTCTGGCTGCCGACCATCGCTTCCGGACGGACCCAGGCGTCAAACTCGGCGTCCGTCAGGTAGCCCAGCGCCAGCGCCGAGGCTTTTAGCGTCAGCCCCTCCTTGTGCGCTTTTTTGGCAATTTCGGCCGCTTTGTCGTAGCCGATGTGGGTGTTCAGCGCCGTTACCAGCATCAGGGACTCATTCAGCAGCTGGCCGATCCGCTCGCGATTTGGCTCAATGCCCACCGCACAGTGCTCGTTAAAGCTTTCCATGCCGTCTGCCAGCAGACGGATCGATTGCAGTACGTTGTGGATCACCATCGGACGATAGACGTTAAGCTCGAAGTTACCGGACGCGCCGCCCATGTTAACCGCCACGTCGTTACCCATCACCTGACAGCAGAGCATGGTCATGGCTTCGCACTGGGTCGGGTTAACCTTCCCCGGCATGATGGAGCTGCCCGGCTCGTTTTCCGGGATGCTGATTTCGCCGATGCCGCAGCGCGGGCCGGAGGCCAGCCAGCGCACGTCGTTGGCAATTTTCATCAGCGAGGCGGCCAGCCCTTTCAGCGCACCGTGGGCGTGGACCAGCGCGTCACAGGTTGCCAGCGCTTCAAACTTGTTAGGCGCGGTTACGAACGGCTGCCCGGCGATCTTCGCCAGCTCGTCCGCCACGCGCGCCGCGTATTCGGGATGGGTGTTTAACCCGGTACCGACCGCCGTCCCGCCGAGCGCCAGCTCCGCCAGATGCGGCAGGCTACCATCGATATGCTTAAGATTATGCTCCAGCATCGCCACCCAGCCGGAAATCTCCTGGCCGAGCGTCAGGGGAGTGGCGTCCTGCAGGTGCGTACGGCCGATTTTAACGATATCGCGGAAGGCCTGCGCTTTTTCGTTAAGCGTGGATTTCAGGACGTTGAGCTGCGGGATGAGCTGTTCGCGGATGGCGATAACCGCCGCCACGTGCATCGCTGTCGGGAACACGTCGTTAGAGCTCTGACTTTTGTTGACGTCATCGTTCGGGTGTACCTTGCGCTCCATGCCGCGCACGCCGCCCAGCAGCTCGCTTGCCCGGTTCGCCAGCACTTCGTTCATGTTCATGTTGCTCTGGGTGCCGGAACCGGTCTGCCAGACGGCAAGCGGGAATTCGTCGGGGTGTTTACCCGCCAGCACTTCGTCGGCGGCGCGGATGATGGCCGTGGCTTTTTCGGCGTCCAGCAGGCCCAGATCCTGGTTCACTTTGGCAGCGGCGCGTTTGGTGAGCGCCAGCGCCTGAATTAGCGAGACGGGCATCTTCTCGGTTGAAATGCGGAAATGCTCCAGCGAACGCTGGGTTTGCGCGCCCCATAGCCTGTCGGCCGGAACCTCGATTGCGCCCATAGAGTCTTTCTCATGGCGTACCGTTGTCATTACTTTCTCCTTGATAACGCTGTCGGGATTGCTCACATGCTTAAGGGATAAGTATTGATGACTTCTGAGAAACGATATGGCGCTTTGTGCGCTCTTTGCTATGTCGGGTGGCGCTGACGCTTAGCCGCCACCCGGCTTTTTTCAGGTTACTTCACACACGCCGAACACTGGGATGACTGGATCTGTTTGAAGAAGTCGTTTCCTTTGTCATCCACCAGGATAAACGCCGGGAAATCTTCCACTTCAATTTTCCAGATAGCCTCCATGCCCAGTTCCGGGTATTCCACGCATTCCAGGCTCTTGATGCTGCCCTGCGCCAGCACCGCTGCCGGGCCGCCGATGCTGCCGAGGTAGAAACCACCGTGCTTGTGGCACGCGTCCGTTACCTGCTGGCTGCGGTTGCCCTTCGCCAGCATGATCATGCTGCCGCCGTTGGCCTGCAGCTGGTCAACGTACGAGTCCATACGGCCCGCCGTGGTTGGCCCCAACGAGCCGGAGGCATACCCTTCTGGCGTTTTCGCCGGGCCCGCGTAATAGATTGGGTGATCTTTAATGTACTGCGGCAACCCTTCACCGTTGTCCAGGCGCTCTTTCAGCTTCGCATGAGCGATGTCGCGGCCCACGATGATGGTCCCGTTCAGGGAAAGGCGCGTTGAGACCGGGTACTGCGACAGCTGCGCCAGGATCTCCTTCATCGGGCGGTTCAGGTCAACGCGTACCGCTTCACCCTCACCCGCTTTGCGCAGCGCTTCCGGAATATACTTGCCCGGGTTGTTTTCCAGCTTTTCGATCCAGATGCCGTCGCGGTTGATCTTGGCCTTGATGTTACGATCCGCAGAGCACGAGACGCCCATCCCGACCGGACAGGACGCGCCGTGGCGCGGCAGACGGATCACGCGAATGTCGTGCGCGAAGTATTTGCCACCAAACTGCGCGCCAAGCCCCAGATTCTGCGCTTCGGTCAGCAGTTCCTGCTCAAGCTGCACGTCGCGGAACGCCTGGCCGTGTTCGTTACCTTCGGTTGGCAGGCCGTCGTAGTATTTGGTTGAGGCCAGCTTGACGGTTTTCAGGGTGCTTTCCGCGGACGTGCCGCCAATCACAAACGCAATATGGTACGGCGGGCAGGCGGCCGTGCCGAGAGTGCGCATCTTCTCAACCAGGTAGTTCTTCAGCTTGCCCGGGGTGAGCAGCGCTTTGGTTTCCTGGTAAAGATAGGTTTTGTTGGCTGAACCGCCGCCTTTGGCGATGCAGAGGAATTTATACTCATCGCCGTCGACGCTGTAGAGGTCAATCTGCGCCGGCAGGTTGGTACCGGTGTTGACCTCTTTGTACATGTCCAGCGCCGCGTTTTGCGAATAGCGCAGGTTGTCTTCGGTGTAGGTGTTGTAGACGCCGTGCGCCAGCGCCGCTTCGTCACCGCCGCCGGTCCAGACGCGCTGGCCCTTCTTGCCGGTGATAATCGCCGTGCCGGTATCCTGACAGGTTGGCAGAATGCCCTTCGCCGCGATATCCGAGTTACGCAGGAACTGCAGCGCGACGTATTTGTCGTTCTCGCTGGCCTGCGGATCGCTCAGGATATCGGCAACCTGCTGCTGATGCGCCGGACGAAGCATAAAGGACGCATCGTGGAAGGCCTGCTGCGCCATCAGCGTCAGGGCCTGCGGGTCAACTTTGAGGATCTCCTGCCCTTCAAACTCAGAGACAGAAACGTAATCGCGGGTTAACAGATAATACTCGGTCCGATCCTCGCTGAGGGGGAAAGGATCCTGATAATGGAAGGGTTTATTCGACATTGTTCTCTCACTTACTGCTTCGGTCTGTTTATTCAGGGCAGATGTTCCGCTGCCCGGCTTAAAAGCGAGTCAGCTTATCCTACACAATTTTTTAACAAAAACTGAGACTAGTACGACTTTTTACATCCGCAGGTTACTTCCATTCGGTTTATTGCTTTAATACGCGCAGTTAATTCCACATTTGAATCAGGGCTTGATAATGCAAAAACTCATCAACTCGGTGCAAAACTATGCCTGGGGAAGTAAAACTGCGTTAACGGATCTCTACGGTATCGCGAACCCAAACAACCTGCCGATGGCAGAACTGTGGATGGGCGCGCACCCGAAGAGCAGCTCAAAAATTGAAGATGCCAGCGGCCAGGCCCGCAGCCTGCGCGAGGTGATCGATGCCGACAAAACCGCGCTGCTCGGCAGTAAGGTGGCGAACCGCTTTGGCGAGCTGCCGTTCCTGTTTAAGGTGCTGTGCGCCGACCAGCCGCTCTCCATTCAGGTTCACCCGAACAAAAAAGCATCCGAAATCGGCTTTGCCAAAGAAAATGCCGCCGGTATTCCGCTGGACGCTGCAGAGCGTAACTACAAAGATCCCAACCACAAGCCCGAACTGGTGTTTGCCCTTACCCCTTTCCTGGCGATGAACGCGTTTCGTGAGTTTTCCGAGATCGTCTCCCTGCTGCAGCCGGTCGCCGGGGCCAGCAAGGCTATCGCCCATTTCCTGGAAAACCCGGACGCATACGCGCTGAGCGAATTATTTGCCAGCCTGCTCAGCATGCAGGGAGAGGAAAAATCCCACGCGCTGGCGGTGCTGAAAGCGGCCCTCAGAGGCCAGCAGGGAGAACCGTGGGACACCATTCGCGTGATTTCGGAGTTTTACCCGGACGACAGCGGCCTGTTTTCTCCGCTGCTGCTGAACGTGGTGAAGCTCAATCCGGGCGAAGCGATGTTCCTGTTCGCCGAAACGCCGCACGCCTACCTAAACGGCGTGGCGCTGGAGGTGATGGCCAACTCCGATAACGTGCTGCGCGCGGGCCTGACGCCAAAATACATCGACATCCCTGAGCTGGTTGCCAACGTGAAGTTCGAGGCTAAACCTGCTGGTGAGCTGCTTACTCAGCCGGTAAAAAATGGCGCAGAGCTGGATTTCCCTATCCCGGTAGACGATTTTGCCTTCGCCCTGCATGACCTCAGCGCAGCCGAAGCTACCGTTGCGCAGGATAGCGCGGCGATCCTGTTCTGCGTGGATGGCGAAGCGACGCTGCGCAAAGACGACCAGCGCCTGGTGCTCAGGCCGGGCGAATCCGCCTTTGTTCCGGCAAACGAGTCGCCTGTCTCGGTGAGCGGCAGCGGCCGCCTGGCGCGCGTTTTTAATAAGCTTTAGGGACTTACTGAATTTTTTAACAACTCTTGCTAAGCTAGTAACAGGCGTTGTAACACCAGGCGGTTTTCACCGCCTGGTTTCATTTTAGGGATAATCGCAATGAAAAAATCGGTCGTAGCGGTAGGAGTGATTGTTGCTTTAGGCGCGATCTGGACAGGTGCTTCCTGGTATACCGGGAAACAGCTGGAAAGCCGTCTGGCAGAGATGATGGCGCAGGCAAACAGCGAGATTAAGCGCAGCGCGCCTGAAGCAGGCCTGGAGCTGAGCTACCAGAACTACCAGCGTGGCGTGTTTACCAGCCATATGCAGGTGGTGGTGAAGCCGGTGGCGGGGAATCAGAATGCCTGGCTGAAGCCGGGCCAGAGCGTCGTGCTGGATGAAGTGGTCAGCCACGGTCCGTTCCCGCTGGCGCAGTTGAAAAAGTTTAACCTGATCCCATCCATGGCGTCGGCCCGAACCGTGCTGGTGAATAACGACGTGACGAAGCCGCTTTTCGACATGGCGAAAAATGAATCTCCGTTTGAGATTAATACCCGCATCAGCTATGCCGGCGACACGCGCTCTGATATCGACCTGAAAGCGCTGAATTACGAACAAGGCACCGACAAGGTCGCCTTCAGCGGCGGTAATTTCCAGCTTGACGCCGATCGTGACGGCAAAAACGTCTCGCTGACCGGCGAGGCGGAAAGCGGCCTGGTTAACTCAGTCAATGAGTACAACCAGAAGGTCCAGCTCACCTTTAACAACCTTAAAGCGAGCGGCAACAGCCGTATGACCGATTTTGCCGAGCGTATTGGTGACCAGAAGCTGAGCCTCGACAAAATCGCCATTGCGATTGAAGGCAAAGAGATGGCCGTGCTGGAAGGCATGGAGCTGGACGGCAAGTCCGACGTCTCCAAAGACGGTAAAAGCATCAACACCCAGCTGGATTACGGCCTGAAAAGCCTGAAGGTGCAGAACCAGGATCTGGGTACCGGCAAACTGTCGCTCAAAATCGGCAATATTGACGGCAAGGCGTGGCACGAGTTTAGCCAGAAGTACAGCAAAGAGAGCCAGGCCCTGCTGACCGATGCCGCGCTGCAGCAGAACCCGCAGGCTTACCAGCAGCAGGCCATGGCGGTGCTGTTTAATAACCTGCCTGTTCTGCTGAAAGGCGAACCGGTTATTACCGTAGCGCCGCTGAGCTGGAAAAACGCGAAGGGCGAAACCAACCTTAACCTGTCCCTGTTCCTGAAGGATCCGGCGGCCGCCACCGGTGAGCCGCAGACGCTGGCACAGGAAGTTGACCGCAGCGTGAAGTCGCTCGACAGCAAGCTCACCATCCCGATGGATATGGCGACCGAGTTCATGACGCAGATCGCGAAGCTTGAGGGTTACGGTGAGGATGATGCAGGCAAGCTGGCGAACCAGCAGGTGAAAGGCCTGGCGGCGATGGGCCAGATGTTCCGCATCACGAAGGTGGAAGACAACACTATCTCCACCAGCCTGCAATACGCCAACGGGCAGGTCACGCTTAACGGCGACAAAATGCCGCTGGAAGACTTTGTCGGCATGTTTGGTATGCCGACCCTGGGCATGCCGGAACCGGCTGCCCCGGCAGTGCCGCCGGCGGTACCGCAGCAGTAATCGACCCAAGCCCCTCATTGAGGGGCTTTTTTTGGCCGCTTATCCCTTCCAGCCCTCCAGGAAATCCATCAGCAGCGCGTTCACTTTCTCCGGCTGTTCCTCCTGCGGCAGATGCCCACACTCTTCTATGGCATGCGCTCTGAGGTCATCCGCCATTTCTGCCCAAACGCTTCGCATATCGAACAGTTTACCCACTGCGTGAAAATCATTACCCCACAAGGACATAACCGGGCAGGCAATTTTCACATCGGCATCGTCCAGATCCTGCGCCACGTCTTCGGCGTTGGCGCGGTAATCCGCCATCGCACCCCTTACCGCTCCCGGTGCCTGATACGCGCGAACGTAGGTATCAAAGGCCTCACCGCTAATCGTCGACGGATCGTACGTCCAGTCTGAGAAAAAATGACGAAGCCAGATATGCTCGCGCCCTGCAATTAAGGCCTCCGGCAGATCGGGCACCAGATGGAACAGGAAGAACCAGTACGCCCGGGCAACCGAGGCATCAAGATCGCGTGCGACGATACGCGTTGGCACGTTGTCCATCACCACCAGACGATCGACCTGTTCAGGGTAATCTTTAGCGAACCGGGTGCCGACGCGGGCGCCCCGGTCGTGCCCCACCAGCACCACTTTTTCCAGACCCAGCGCGCGCATAAGCTCCCGGATATCCCGGGCCATATTGCGTTTGTCGTAGCCCGAAGCGGGTTTGTCCGTCTCCCCGTAACCGCGCAGATCGGGTGCAATTACGCGATAGTGCCTGGACAAAACCGGCATCTGGTAGCGCCAGGCGTAATGCGTTTCGGGAAAACCGTGCAGGAGGATCACCGGCGCGCCTTCGCCTTCCTCAACCACAAACTGGCGGATGCCGTTAGCTGTTACGGTGTAACTTTTCATGCGTTTAACCTCTTATTTCAGCAGCGGCACGTGCGCGGCGCGCTGATAGGGACCATAGATGGCGGGGCTCCAGCTGAAGCCCTGACCGCTGGCGGTAATATGGCCCACCCCAGGAAAAGGCAGGTGCGCAGCAGCGACCCATTCGCCGCTTTTTGCCAGGGCGTTAAATTCCTGCGTGCGGGAGGCGACGGCTTTCTTCGCGTCAACATCAAAGCGAATCGAGACGTCGGGGTGGGGAAACTGGATCGCCGGGGCGTGGATGAGATCGCCAATAACGTCGATCGCCTGCCCCTCAGACGTAAAACGATAAACGGTGCTGCCCGGCGTATGGCCCGGCGCATAGTCGGTTTGCACCTCCGGGATCGGCGACGCGGGCGGAACGAAGGTTTTAAGGCGCCCCGAGGCGCTATAAGACGACAACCCTTTTTGCGCGATGGCGAAATATTCTTTTGCATTCGCAGGCGCGCTCGCCTCTTTAGCGGGATCGAGCCAGTAGTCAGCTTCACCCTGTGGGACGTAAACCGTAGCGTTAGGGAAAAGCGCCTTCCCTGCGGCATCGCTCAGACCGCAGACGTGATCGAGATGGAGGTGGGTGAGGAAAATGGCGTCTATCTGCCCGGGGCGATAGCCGGAAGCCTCCATATTCGGGATCAGCTGGCCTGCGGTCTGCGGCACGCAATGGCCCGCCCCGCTGTCAATCATGATCAAATGCTTACCGGTGTTGATCAGAAACGCGTTAAACGACGTCGGCATACGTTCGGCATCGATGCGGCGCTGCGCCAGCAGCGTGCGAATATTATTCTCGGATACTCCCTTCAGCAGTGATGGCGAAAGATCGTTGTAGCCATCGAACAGCGCCGTAACCTCATAGTGCCCCACTGCCAGACGGTAATAGCCCGGAACCTGCTGGCGAATCTGTGCAGGCGCATCCGCCCACGCTGAACCAACAAAAATCAAACCGCTGAGCGCCAGCGCCGTTGTTATCTTTTTCATTTTCACTCCGAATGTAGCGTTTATCAGGACGTGAAATGACTATGGCGCTATAACGATTAATAGTGTAGATGTATGATTTGATACGCCAGTATAACGAGAATCGATATAATGAAGCTGGAAGACGTTGAAGTATTTGTTGAAGCAGTCAGGGCAGGCAGCCTGGCCAGTGCCGCCCGTCGGCTGTCAATGAGCGCCATGGCGGCTTCCCGCGCGCTGAATGCCCTTGAAGCGGAGCTGGGGGTGCGTCTGGTTCACCGCACCACGCGCTCCCTTTCGCCCACCGGCGATGGCGAGGTGTTTTTGCCCCACGCGCATGCCCTGCTGGAGGATAAAACCAACGCGCTGGCGGATCTTTTTCCCGATGGGTCTCACCTTGCCGGACGTCTTCGCATCACCGCCTCTGCGGCGTTTGGACGCAAAATCATCGCCCCGATGCTCCCCGGCTTTATGCGCCAACACCCCGCCCTCCAGGTCGATTTGCTGGCTACTGACGAACAAATTGATATTGTCAGCCATGGGCTGGACGTGGCCTTACGTATCGCGCCGCTGAAGGATAACCGCCTGGTAGCCCACCGGCTTTGCGATAACCCCCGCGACCTGTGCGCCAGCGCGGAGTACCTGGCGGCGAACGGCTATCCTGAAACGCTTGGCGATCTTGCTGAACACAGCTGCCTGACCGCTTCAGACACAATGCACTGGTCATTCGAGCATGGCGATATCCGCCACCGGCAAAAAGTGTCGGGACGTTTTTCGGCTAACTCTATAGAGGCCATCTTTGAAGCGTGCCTGGGGGGAATGGGGATCGCGAATTTGTCCCGCTGGTACGTTGAACCCGCGTTTGCCACGGGCCAGCTTGAGCGGATCGTTCTTAAGGACGCGCGGCCGGAAGCGCTGGCCGTGTGGGCCGTCTACCCGACGTCCCGGCTGATCCCCGCTAAGGTAAGAAAATTTGTGGAAGCCCTGGAGGCGCGGCTGGCGCAGGATCCACTGACGTAAGCGGCAGGAATTACTTCACCGTCACTAACCGCGCCGCCACAATCTGGTGCCCGGCCTGCACGTCCGACTTTTCAATCCGCTGCATGATCCTGTCCGCCAGGGTGTAACCCATCTCCCGGGCCGGGGTCGTCGCCCAGACGATGGGAAGATCGTCCAGCGCATTTTCCCCGACGTCGGCAAACGCCCCCAGCGCCACCTGATGGCCGAAGAACGTTTCAACCCCGCCCTCGCCGCTCTGGCGTCCGGCACGAATTAAGCCAAACCATGCCCCCATGGCAATCACGTCGTTATAGCAAATGACGGCGCTGATGGTCGGGCTGCTGCGCAGCAACGTCGCGATCGCTTCCGCCGCCTTCTTCTGGCTGGACTCGCACTCCACCACCCATTCGCTGTGGAACGGAAGCCCGTATTTGATAAGCGTTGAGCAGTATCCGCCTACGCGTTCGGCGCGCGTCAGGGACGAACTTTTGCCGCCGAGCCAGGCGATGCGCTGATGTCCGCGATGAATAAGATGCTCGGTCAGCATTTGCGCGGCCTGCATGTTGTCCGGGCGAAGCGTATCGGCTTCGTCGAGATAGCTGGCGCGCGAGGCAAACACCAGCGGCACGCCTTTCTGCGCGGCGCGCTCGCACAGCTCGCTGCCCACCCCGGAGGCCCCGGCGACGATCACGCCGTCTACCCCCTGCGTCAGCAGCATGTCCAGCCGGGACAGTAGCTGCTCCGCTTCCCGACCACCGTGAAGGAGAAAGACCATTCGCCCCTGCGCTTCGAGCGCTTCGGTAAGCCCGGCGGTCAGCTCGGCGTAAAACGGCGACGTCAGGTCGCGAACGATCAGCCCTATCACCCCGCTCTGCCCGCCGCGCAGCGCCGACGCCTGGCGATTACGCACAAAACCCAGTTGCTCAACGGCCTCGTTGACGCGCTGGCCGGTGGCGGGAGAGATGCGCCCCTTCCCGCTCAGCACCAGCGAAACGGTGCTGACGGAAACCCCCGCCGCCAGCGCGACATCGTTAATGGTGATCTTTTTCGCTACAGCCATGTGGTGGCGTGACTCCCTGATAGTGAGATCGCTAAAACGTTTTATCAATATGTTCTCTTTATACTACCAGTGAAAGCCCGGGAATGTGATTCAGCGCGCACTAAAGTTTGATAAAACGTTTTATCTTCTCGCTCCATTGAGGCAGGTAAATAACGTTCCACTATTTAAGGAGTCGTTTTATGACGGCGAAAGCAGCACAAAAAATATCGCTGTGGGAGTTTTTCCAGCAACTGGGTAAAACCTTTATGCTGCCCGTGGCGCTTCTCTCTTTTTGCGGGATCATGCTGGGGATCGGCAGTTCGTTAAGCAGCCACGACGTGATTACCCTGATCCCGTTCCTCGGTAATCCGGTGCTTCAGGCGATCTTCATCTGGATGAGCAAGGTTGGCTCCTTCGCCTTCAGCTTCCTGCCGGTGATGTTCTGTATTGCTATTCCTCTGGGGCTGGCGCGCGAGAACAAAGGCGTGGCGGCGTTCGCGGGCTTCGTTGGCTACGCGGTGATGAACCTCGCGGTCAACTTCTGGCTCACCGCGAAGGGGATCCTGCCGACGACCGACGCGGCGGTGCTGAAAGCCAATAACATTCAGAGCGTGATTGGCATTCAGTCCATCGATACCGGGATCCTCGGGGCGGTGATCGCCGGCGTGATTATCTGGATGCTGCACGAGCGCTTTCACAACATCCGCCTGCCCGACGCGCTGGCCTTCTTCGGCGGCACCCGCTTTGTACCCATCATTACGCTGGTTGTAATGGGCCTGTTTGGCCTGATCATCCCGCTGATTTGGCCAGTGTTTGCCATGGGGATCGCCGGGATTGGCCGGATCATTAACGGTGCGGGTGATTTCGGCCCGATGATTTTCGGTACGGGCGAGCGTCTGCTGCTGCCGTTTGGCTTACAGCATATTCTGGTGGCCCTGATTCGCTTTACCGAAGCCGGCGGCACCATGGACGTCTGCGGCCATTCGGTAAGCGGCGCGCTGACCATCTTCCAGGCGCAGCTGAGCTGCCCGACCACCCACGGCTTCTCTGAAAGCGCGACCCGCTTCCTGTCGCAGGGTAAAATGCCCGCATTCCTCGGCGGCCTGCCGGGAGCCGCGCTGGCAATGTACCACTGCGCCCGTCCGGAGAATCGTCATAAAATTAAGGGCCTGCTGATCTCCGGCGTAATCGCCTGCGTGGTGGGCGGCACGACAGAGCCTATCGAGTTCCTGTTCCTGTTCGTAGCGCCGGTGCTGTACCTCATCCATGCCGTTCTGACGGGCCTGGGCTTTACCGTAATGGCCGTACTGGGTGTGACCATCGGCAACACCGACGGCAACGTGATCGACTTCGTGGTATTCGGTATCCTGCACGGCCTGTCCACCAAGTGGTATCTGGTGCCGGTTGTGGCCGCGATCTGGTTCGCGGTGTACTACGGGATCTTCCGCTTCGCCATCACCCGCTTTAACCTGAAAACGCCTGGACGCGATACCGATACCGCCACCAGCGTTGAGCAGGCGGTGGCCGGTACCGTCGGCAAATCCGGCTATAACACGCCGGCGATTCTGGCGGCGCTGGGCGGTGCGGATAACATCACCTCGCTGGATAACTGCATCACCCGCCTGCGCCTGTCGGTGGCGGATATGTCTAAAGTCGATGCTAACGCGCTGAAGGCTAACCGGGCAATCGGCGTGGTACAGTTAAATCAACACAATTTGCAGGTGGTCATAGGCCCGCAGGTTCAGTCAGTGAAGGATGAACTGGCAACCCTGATGCGAACCGTCGAAGCCTGATGCCTCGCCCCCTCGCTGTGAGGGGGTTTTATTTTACGGAGCACCGTGATGTTTGATTTTTCTACCGTCGTGGACCGACACGGCACCTGGTGTACCCAGTGGGATTATGTCGCCGACCGCTTCGGCGCTGCCGATCTGCTGCCCTTCACCATCTCTGATATGGATTTTGCCACCGCGCCCTGCATCCTCGATGCGCTGCACCAGCGCGTTAACCACGGCGTGTTAGGGTACAGCCGCTGGAAGAATGATGAATTCCTGGCCGCCGTGGCGCACTGGTTCCGCCAGCGCTTTAACAGCGAGATTGACCCGGAAACCGTTGTGTACGGGCCGTCTGTCATCTATATGGTTTCTGAACTTATCCGCGTCTGGTCCTCGCCGGGGGACGGCGTAGTGGTTCATACCCCGGCTTACGATGCGTTTTATAAGGCCATCGAAGGCAACCAGCGTACCGTGGTTTCGGTGCCAATGCAGAAGACGCCGGGCGGCTGGGACGGGAACATGGCCGCGCTCGAAGCCGCGCTGGCAAAACCTGAAAACACCATCCTGCTGCTGTGCAGCCCGCAAAACCCGACCGGCAAAGTCTGGACGCGGGATGAGCTGACCAGGATCGCGGCGCTGTGCGAACGCTATAACGTGGCGGTAATAAGCGATGAAATTCATATGGACATGGTCTGGGGATCGCATCACCATACGCCCTGGAACGCGGTTGCGCGCGGTAAATGGGCGCTGCTGACCTCCGGTTCCAAAAGCTTCAATATACCGGCGCTGACGGGAGCCTACGGACTGATTGCCGATAACGACAGCCGTAACGCCTACCTGAGTGCGCTAAAAGGCCGGGACGGACTCTCTTCCCCTTCCGTGCTGGCCCTCACCGCCCACATCGCCGCTTACCAGCAGGGCGAACCCTGGCTGGACGCGCTGCGGGCCTATCTTGAAGAAAACCTGCGCTACGTTGCCCACGAGCTAAACCGCGCTTTCCCGCAGCTCAACTGGCTGCCGCCCGAGGCAACCTATCTGGCCTGGATCGATCTTCGCCCGCTAGGTATCGATGATAAAGCACTGCAAAAGGTGCTGATCGAACAGCAAAAAGTGGCCATTATGCCGGGATATACCTACGGGGATGAGGGCAAAGGCTTCGTCCGTCTGAATGCCGGCTGTCCGCGCAGCAAGCTCGAACAGGGCGTTCAGCGGCTGATCGCCGGCATCAAGACTCAGCTGTAAAATATTTGCGCAACGGAATATTCCCTTGCGCAAATAGCTTTTTACCTCGATTTGTTTTTATAATATGGCGCACTTTAACCAGCAAAGAGTGCGACCATGATTGATACCCGCCTGCCTTTAACAGACATTCACCGCCACCTTGACGGCAACATTCGTGCCCAAACCATTCTCGATCTTGGCCGCCAGTTCAATCTCACGCTTCCTGCCGAAACGCTTGAGACCCTGATCCCGCACGTTCAGGTCACCTCGAACGAACCGGATCTGGTGAGTTTTTTGAGCAAACTCGACTGGGGCGTGAAGATGCTGGCCTCTCTCGACGCCTGCCGCCGCGTTGCCTTTGAAAACATCGAAGATGCGGCACGTAACGGCCTGCACTATGTCGAGCTGCGTTTTTCGCCGGGCTATATGGCGATGACCCACGGCCTGCCCGTGGCGGGCGTCGTTGAAGCGGTAATTGACGGCGTGCGTGAAGGCTGTAAAACCTTTGACGTTCAGGCGCGGCTGATCGGCATTATGAGCCGTACCTTCGGTGAGTCGGCCTGCCTCCAGGAGCTGGAAGCGTTGCTGGCGCATCGCGACCAGATTACCGCCGTCGATCTTGCCGGTGACGAGCTGGGCTTCCCGGGCAGCCTGTTCCTGTCCCATTTCAACCGGGCGCGCGATGCAGGCTGGCACATCACCGTTCACGCGGGTGAAGCCGCCGGGCCGGAAAGCATCTGGCAGGCCATTCGTGAGCTGGGTGCGGAACGTATCGGCCACGGCGTCAAAGCGGTTGAAGATCGCGCCCTGATGGATTTTCTCGCCGAGCAGCGCATCGGGATCGAATCCTGCCTGACCTCCAACATTCAGACCAGCACAGTGGCATCGCTGGTGCACCATCCCCTGAAAACCTTCCTCGAGCACGGTGTGCTGGCTTCACTGAACACCGACGATCCGGCGGTCCAGGGCGTGGATATCATTCACGAATACACTATCGCCGCGCCGCAGGCCGGGCTGAGCCGGGAGCAGATCCGCCAGGCGCAGATCAACGGTCTGGAAATCGCCTTCCTTACGCCTGAAGAGAAGCAGGCGCTTAAGGATAAAGTGGCTCGCGGTTAACGCCAGTGCCGGGCGGCACGTGGCCTGCCCGGCAAGGCCTTATGCCAGACAGAGCGTCGCGCGATGTCTGGCAGATTCAATTCCCAGCTCGATCAGCTCCATAATCTGTATTGCCTGACTCGCCGGAACCGGATTTTCCCCGGAACCGTTCAGCGCGTCGCGGATAGCGGCATAATAGGCCGGGTAGTTTCCCGGTAGCGTCAGCACCGTCTCCTCCACCAGCACCTCTCCCTCCGCACGCGTCACCACGCCGTCACGCATGTCGTAGCCCCAGTCCTCCTGCGGCAGGCGTTCGCCATTTTTTAGACGCTCCTCCTGCGGATCCAGGCCGAACTTCACGTAGCTGCCGCGCGCGCCGTGAACGATATAGCGGGCCGATTCCGCAGCCGCGAGCATCGTTCCGTGCAGCACAATACGGCGCTGCGGATAACTTAACATGGCGTGGAAATAGTCGGTGGTTTGCGCCCCCGGCCTGAGCTGAGCCAAATCGACCGTCATGCTCACGGGAAGCCCAAACAGATGAACGGCCTGATCGAGAAGGTGCGGCGCCAGATCATACCAGATGCCGCTGCCCGGTCCGGCCTGCTCCCGCCAGCGGTCCCGCACCTGCGGGCGAAAACGATCGAAGTGCGACTCAAAATAAGCAATTTCTCCAAGCGTGCCTTCGTTCAGCAGCGCCTTAACCGTCAGAAAATCACTGTCCCAGCGCCGGTTATGAAATACTGACAGTAGCCGCCCCAGGCTGCGCGCCAGCGCGTCCAGCTCGCGCGCCTGTGACAGCGTCACGGTAAAAGGCTTATCGACGACAACGTGTTTACCCGCTTCCAGCGCCGCCTTCGCCAGCGGGAAGTGGGTGTCGTTAGGGGTGGGGATGACGATAAGGTCAATATTCGGATCGTTAAAGAGATGCTTTGGCTCCGTCACCACCGGCACGGCCGGCCAGTCGGCGTGGACTTTGGTTTCATCGCTGCTTGAGATAGCCGCCAGCTCCATTCCCGGAGTACCGGCAACCAGCGGTGCATGAAAGGTCTTGCTCGCGTATCCGTAGCCAATAAGACCGACGCGGATGTTTTCACTCATGATATGCCCCCTCGCCGTGCGCTTATTTACCACCGCATTTGCGCTTGCCGCACGGATTAATAATGTGCCCTTAGACTTAAAATAGCATCCTGCAGCAAAGGTATTTGTTACGGCCCGTAAAAGTGTGGCTTTTATCCCGGTGAATCGTTCCCAAAGCGCTTGCCCTGAGGAAAATGGCGCTGTAACATTTGCAATCTGTATTTATGGATAAATTACAAACACAAATTATGGCGTCAATAATTAATCGAATCATTGAATTAGCGGGATGGATTGTCCTTGGGGTGTCGGTCGTGTTGCTTGGCGTTGCCAGCCATATCGATAACTACCAGCCGCCGGAGCCTGTGACCGTCGCACAACATAAGTAATCCGGTATCGTCATAAAGCGTGACAATTTACGTTATGGCACGTATTGCCTGACGTTATAAACGGGGTTACCCTTCACTTCCAGGCATCGACGGGTGCCTGATTCTTCGCAAAGAAAACTCCTAATTTCGTCACGCTACCCGAGTGGACAGTTTACGTCTTTATTAATCCGTTTATTATTCGAACGCGTTACCTTTACGGGTATTACCCCTTTTATATGGAAACTCATTAATATGACAGTTCAGGACTATTTATTAAAATTTCGCAAAATCAATTCCCTTGAGAGCCTGGAAAAACTGTTTGACCATCTGAACTATACCCTGTCGGATAATCAGGACATCATCAATATGTACCGTGCCGCAGATCATCGTCGCGCCGAACTGGTCTCTGGCGGTCGTCTGTTCAACGTAGGTGAAGTCCCTAAATCCGTATGGCGTTATGTAGTATAAGAAAGTAGCCATCCGCGTGAAATGTTATATACTCTGCGCCCTGCAAATTTCTGTATAACATTTCGCGCAGACTATGGGAGAGCCTATGACCGCATTGCCTGGAGAAAGAATTGGTGGCTGGTTAATCGCCCCGCTGGCATGGCTGCTGGTTGCATTATTAAGCGCGTCTCTGGCGCTGCTGCTTTATACCACTGCACTGATTACGCCTCATGCTATCCAGACGCTGATGTCTCAGAGCGCGCTCAATATTGCGACATGGTTTGTGTCGTTCGTTTTCGCGATCGCGATGTGGTATTACACGCTGTGGCTGACCATCGCATTCTTCAGGCGCCGCAAAAGCGTGCCGAAGCACTACATTATCTGGCTGCTGGTCTCCGTGCTGCTGGCCGTAAAAGCCTTCGCCTTTTCGCCCGTGTCTGACGCGCTTGCGGTGCGCCAGCTGCTGTTTCCGCTGCTGGCAACGGCGCTTCTGGTGCCCTATTTCAAGCGCTCAACGCGCGTGAAAAAGACCTTCGTTAACCCGTAATAACCTTACAGTTAACCTGTTGTGGCCTGTTGTCGTTTATCCGATAATAGGCGGCTATTTTATTTCAGGCTAAATAATGACCGATTACTTACTGCTCTTTGTCGGAACTGTGCTGGTTAATAACTTCGTGCTGGTGAAGTTCCTTGGCCTGTGCCCGTTCATGGGCGTCTCCAAAAAGCTGGAGACGGCAATGGGCATGGGGCTGGCAACCACCTTCGTGATGACGATGGCCTCTATCTGCGCATGGCTGATTGATACCTGGATCCTGATCCCGCTGGACATGCTTTATCTGCGCACCCTGTCCTTTATCCTGGTCATTGCGGTGGTTGTGCAGTTCACCGAAATGGTGGTGCGTAAAACCAGTCCGGCCCTGTATCGCCTGCTGGGTATTTTTCTGCCTCTCATCACCACCAACTGTGCGGTGCTGGGCGTGGCGCTGCTCAACATCAACCTTGGGCATAATTTCATGCAGTCGGCGCTGTACGGTTTTTCCGCGGCGGTCGGTTTTTCCTTTGTTATGGTTCTGTTCGCGTCCATTCGCGAGCGTCTGGCGGCGGCGGATATCCCCGCGCCGTTTCGCGGCAACGCCATCGCGCTGGTGACCGCAGGTTTAATGTCTCTGGCCTTTATGGGCTTTAGTGGTCTGGTGAAGTTGTAATGAGTGCTATCTGGATTGCCATCGCGTCCGTCAGCGTGCTGGGACTGGTGTTTGGCGTCATTCTGGGCTATGCCTCCCGCCGTTTTGCGGTCGAGGACGATCCGGTTGTTGAAAAAATCGATGAGCTTTTACCGCAGAGCCAGTGTGGGCAGTGCGGCTACCCCGGCTGCCGCCCTTATGCTGAGGCGGTGGGCGTGCAGGGTGAGAAAATTAACCGCTGCGCGCCGGGTGGCGAAGCCGTCATGCTCAAAATTGCCGCGCTGCTTAACGTCGACCCGCAGCCCGTCGACGGCGATGAACAGGCGCAGGAGCCCGTGCGCGCCCTTGCCGTTATTGACGAAGCCAACTGCATTGGCTGTACCAAATGTATTCAGGCGTGTCCTGTAGACGCCATTGTGGGCGCAACGCGCGCTATGCACACCGTTGTGGCGGATCTGTGCACCGGCTGTAACCTCTGCGTGGCGCCCTGCCCGACGCAGTGTATAGAACTACGCCCGGTTGAAACGACTACCGAAAACTGGAAGTGGGATCTTCAAGCCATTCCGGTTCGCAATATTCCTGTGGAACAACATGTTTAAGTTATTTTCTGCTTTCAGAAAAGAGAAGATCTGGGATTTCGACGGCGGCATCCATCCGCCGGAGATGAAATCGCAGTCTAACGGCACGCCGCTGCGTCAGATCCCGCTGGCGACCCGTTACGTTATGCCTCTGAAACAGCATATCGGCGCGGAAGGTGAACTGTGCGTGAAGGAAGGCGACAGCGTCCTTCGCGGCCAGCCGCTGACCTTTGGCCGCGGCCGTATGCTGCCGGTTCACGCCCCGACCTCCGGTAAAGTGGTGTCTATTGCCCCACATACCGTTGCCCATCCGTCGGCGCTGTCCGAGCTGAGCGTCATCATTGAAGCAGATGGCGAAGACCGCTGGATCGATCGCGACGGCTGGAGCGACTACCGCTCCCGCAGCCGGGAAGAGCTGATAGCGCGTATTCATCAGTTCGGCGTTGCGGGTCTGGGCGGCGCAGGCTTCCCGACCGGCGCCAAGCTTCACGGCGGCGGCGATAAAATCGAAACGCTAATCATCAACGCCGCCGAGTGCGAGCCGTACATCACCGCGGATGACCGTCTGATGCAGGACTGCGCGGCGCAGGTGGTGGAAGGGATTCGCATCCTTGCGCATATCCTGCAGCCCCGCGAGGTGCTGATCGGTATTGAGGACAATAAGCCGCAGGCCATTTCCATGCTGCGCGCGGTGCTGGCGGATAGCCATGATATCGGCCTGCGCGTGATCCCAACGAAATACCCGTCCGGTGGCGCAAAGCAGCTGACGCAGATCCTGACCGGCAAGCAGGTTCCCCACGGGGGCCGTTCGTCCGATATCGGGGTGCTGATGCAGAACGTCGGTACCGCCTACGCGGTGAAGCGTGCGGTCATCGACGGGGAGCCGCTGACCGAACGCGTGGTCACCCTCACCGGCGAGTCCGTCTCGCGTCCCGGCAACGTCTGGGCTCGCCTGGGCACCCCGGTGCGTCATTTGCTGGAGCAGGCGGGGTTCTGTCCGGGCAGCGATCAGATGGTCATCATGGGCGGCCCGCTGATGGGCTTTACCCTGCCGTGGCTCGACGTCCCGGTGGTGAAAATCACTAACTGCCTGCTCGCCCCTTCCCCGACGGAGATGGGCGAAACGCAGGAAGAGAAAAGCTGCATTCGCTGTAGCGCCTGCGCGGACGCATGTCCGGCAGATTTGCTGCCGCAGCAGCTGTACTGGTACAGCAAAGGCCAGCTGCACGATAAGGCGCAGGCGCACAACCTGGCAGACTGTATTGAATGCGGTGCCTGTGCCTGGGTCTGCCCGAGCAATATTCCGCTGGTGCAGTACTTCCGTCAGGAGAAAGCCGAAATCTATGCGATCTCGATGGAGGAAAAACGCGCCGCTGAAGCTAAAGCCCGCTTTGAAGCGCGCCAGGCAAGACTGGAGCGCGAGAAGCTCGCCCGTCAGGAACGCCATAAGCAGGCCGCCGTGCAGCCTGATGCAAAAGATCAGGATGCGATTAACGCCGCACTAGCCCGCGTGCGTGAGAAAAAAGCCACCGCCGCCCAGGCGGTGGAAATAGCGGCCGGACAAAAACCGGACAACAGCGAAGCGATTGCCGCACGCGAGGCGCGTAAAGCCGAAGCGCGCGCGCGTCAGGCGGAGAAGGCGCAAAACGCCAAACCGGAAGCCGATGCCGATCCGCGTAAAGCCGCGGTGGAAGCGGCTATCGCCCGTGCCAAAGCGCGCAAGGCCGGACAGCAGGCAGTGGTGGTGGAGCAGGACGCACCGGATCCGCGCAAGGCTGCCGTGGAAGCGGCCATCGCCCGCGCCAAGGCGCGCAAGGCGGCACAGCTTCAGCCAGCCGAAGAGAGCGAAGCCCCCGTCGACCCGCGTAAAGCCGCCGTGGAAGCGGCCATCGCCCGCGCTAAGGCGCGCAAGGCGGCACAGACTCAGCCTGCCGAAGAGAGCGAAGCGCCCTTCGACCCGCGTAAAGCCGCCGTGGAAGCGGCCATCGCCCGCGCTAAGGCGCGCAAGGCGGCACAGCAGGAAACGCTGCCTGCGGCCGCTAACGACGATCCACGCAAAGCCGCAGTCGCCGCCGCGATTGCGCGTGTTCAGGCAAAGAAAGCCGCGCAGCAAGCCGTTAACGAGGATTAAATGGTTTTCAGAATTGCAAGTTCCCCTTATACCCATAACCAGCGCCAGACATCGCGTATCATGATGCTGGTGTGCCTGGCCGCGCTGCCGGGCATTGCCGTTCAGTGTTGGTTTTTCGGCTGGGGCACGCTTTTCCAGCTGGCTCTTGGTTGCGCCAGCGCCGTTGCAGCGGAAGCCCTTATCCTGAAGCTGCGCAAAATGGACGTTGCCCGCATCCTGAGCGATAACTCCGCCCTGCTGACCGGCCTGCTGCTGGCCATCAGCATTCCCCCGTTTGCGCCGTGGTGGATGGTGGTTTCAGGAACCGTATTTGCGGTAGTCATCGCTAAGCAGCTGTACGGCGGGCTGGGCCATAACCCGTTTAACCCGGCGATGATCGGCTACGTTGTTCTGCTCATCTCCTTCCCGGTCCAGATGACCAGCTGGCTGCCGCCGCATGAGCTTGCCGCCACGGTGCCCGGGTTTATGGACGCTCTGCATGTAATCTTTAGCGGCCACACCGCGCAGGGCGCGGATATGAACGCGCTCCGCATGGGCGTGGATGGTATCAGCCAGGCGACGCCGCTCGACACCTTCAAAACCTCCCTGCGCGCCGGACACAGCGTTGAGCAGGTCATGCAGTCCTCCATTTACAGCGGCGTTCTGGCAGGTGCTGGCTGGCAGTGGGTCAATGTGGCCTACCTGCTGGGCGGTGCGTTCCTGCTGCAACAGAAGGCCATTCGCTGGCATATTCCGGTCAGCTTCCTGGCGACGCTGGCCGTCTGCTCGACGCTCGGCTGGGTTATTTCACCGGATTCACTGGCAACCCCGCAGCTTCATTTGCTCTCCGGCGCGACCATGCTCGGCGCATTCTTTATCCTGACCGATCCGGTAACCGCCTCCACCACTAACCGCGGCCGCCTCATCTTTGGCGCGCTGGCGGGACTGCTGGTCTGGCTTATTCGCAGCTTTGGCGGCTATCCCGACGGCGTGGCGTTTGCCGTGCTGCTGGCCAATATCACCGTTCCGCTCATCGACTACTACACCCGTCCGCGCGTGTACGGTCATCGCTAAGGGTTACGCCATGCTTAAGACAATGCAAAAACACGGCGTTACGCTGGCAATCTTCGCCGCCGCCCTCACCGGGATGACGGCGCTGGTGAATGAGCTGACGAAAACCACCATTGAAGAACAGGCTGTAAAACAGCAAAAAGCGCTGTTCGATCAGGTGATCCCGTCAGATTTCTACGATAACGACCTGCAGAAAAGCTGCTTTGTCGTGCAGGCTCCACAGCTCGGCAGCGGACCGCACCGCGTGTATATTGCCCGTAAGGGCGAGAACCCGGTGGGTGCCATCATGGAAGCCACCGCGCCGGACGGCTACTCGGGTGCGATTCAGCTGCTTGTGGGCAGTGATTTTTCCGGCACCGTGCTGGGCACGCGCGTCACGGAGCATCACGAAACGCCGGGCCTCGGCGATAAAATCGAAACGCGCTTAAGCGACTGGATCTTACACTTTGCCGGGAAGGTGATTCATGGCGAGGACGATCCCGCTTTCGCGGTGAAAAAAGATGGCGGCGAGTTTGACCAGTTCACGGGCGCCACCATAACGCCGCGCGCGGTGGTCAACGCCGTCAAGCGCGCCGGGCTGTATGCCGAAACGCTGCCCGGGCAGCTTAACAATCTTTCCGCGTGTGAGGAGTGACCATGAGCCAGGTTAAAGAAGTCATCGTTCAGGGACTCTGGAAGAACAACTCGGCGCTGGTGCAGCTGCTGGGGTTGTGCCCGCTGCTGGCGGTGACGTCCACCGCCACCAACGCGCTCGGTCTGGGCCTGGCAACCACGCTGGTGCTCACGTTGACCAACTTCTCTATTTCCGTGCTTCGCCGCTGGACGCCGTCGGAAATCCGCATTCCGATTTACGTGATGATCATTGCCTCGGTGGTTAGCGTGGTGCAAATGCTGATTAATGCCTACGCCTTTGGCCTGTACCAGTCGCTGGGGATCTTTATTCCGCTGATTGTGACCAACTGTATCGTCGTTGGCCGCGCTGAAGCCTTCGCGGTGAAAAACAACCCGGCCATCTCCGCGCTGGACGGATTTTCCATCGGCATGGGCGCTACCGCCGCGATGTTCGTCCTCGGATCTATGCGTGAAATTCTGGGCAACGGCACGCTTTTTGACGGCGCAGATGCGCTGCTCGGCGGCTGGGCTAAGGCGCTGCGCATCGAGGTGTTCCACACGGACACCCCGTTCCTGCTGGCGATGCTGCCTCCGGGAGCATTTATTGGCCTTGGCATGATGCTGGCGGTAAAATACCTGATTGATGAAAAACGTAAGCGCCGCGCGGCCGAGCGCAGCGTGCAGGAAGGGATCCCCGAAAAAGCCTCATGAATAAAGAGAAACGCATTGCGATACTGACGCGCCTGCGCGATCAGAATCCTCATCCAACGACGGAGCTGAATTTTAACTCTCCGTTTGAGCTGCTGATCGCGGTGCTGCTCTCCGCGCAGGCCACTGACGTAAGCGTCAACAAAGCGACTGCCCTGCTCTACCCCGTTGCGAATACGCCGCAGGCCATGCTGGAGCTGGGCGTGGAGGGGGTAAAATCCTATATCAAAACCATCGGCCTGTTTAACAGCAAGGCTGAAAACGTTATTAAGACCTGCCGGATCCTGCTTGAGCAGCACGGCGGTGAAGTTCCGGAAGATCGTGCTGCGCTGGAGGCGCTGCCGGGCGTCGGGCGCAAGACGGCAAACGTTGTGCTGAACACGGCTTTTGGCTGGCCGACAATTGCCGTGGATACGCATATCTTCCGCGTCTCTAACCGCACCCATTTTGCGCCAGGAAAGAACGTGGAGCAGGTTGAAGAGAAGCTGCTAAAGGTGGTTCCCGCCGAGTTTAAGGTGGACTGCCACCACTGGCTGATCCTGCACGGGCGCTATACCTGCATAGCCCGCAAGCCGCGCTGCGGCTCCTGCATTATCGAAGATCTTTGCGAGTACAGCGAAAAGGTCTATTCCTGACAGCGCTTTTTCCGCTCGCTTCTCAAGCCCTTAGTTTCAATAAGGGCTCTGTTATCCCGTAAATCGACCATAAAATGCCCTCCGCTTTGGCTTTCAGCCACGCTGATTCGTCGGCCATTTAACACTCAAACAGGTTAATAGTTTTTTCATCACCAAAAATTTCTATACATCTGTGATCCAGATCACTCTGATAACGTCATGTTGGATTTTTGTTTATAAAACCGTCCCAGTCCCTTTGCCACACAAGATGTAATCGGCCCCACGCCGCAGATAAGACCAGCCATTTTTCAGATTATGGGCTATATCACTGCCAACAACCATAAATAGCAGAACATATCGCCAAACAGCCATTCGACCGGGCCTTTTGTAGTGAAAAAAACCAGCAATTTTCAACCAATGAAATTTAACGCTGAATAACATTTGTATGAACCGAGGATTATGCCGCGTCAGTTATATGTAACAGAGTATTACAAACGTATTGCCAGACGGGGCTGGATAGTGAACATTACCCGCCGTTTCCCCTCCCAATATAACTATAAAGCGGATGGACTACGGTCATCACGCTATGAACACCCCCGTTAATATGGGATGTAAAAAAAGAGGTATATGTGTCAACTGCAAACAATAAACCAACAGATGAGAGCGTAAGTCTTAACGCTTTCAAACAGCCTAAAGCGTTCTATCTCATTTTCTCTATCGAATTATGGGAGCGTTTTGGCTACTACGGCCTGCAAGGGATTATGGCCGTTTACCTGGTTAAGCAACTGGGTATGTCCGAAGCGGATTCCATCACGCTGTTCTCATCCTTCAGCGCTCTGGTGTATGGCCTTGTCGCAATTGGCGGCTGGTTAGGCGATAAAGTCCTCGGGACTAAACGCGTCATTATGCTGGGCGCCGTGGTTCTGGCGATTGGTTATGGACTGGTTGCGTGGTCCGGGCACGATGCAGGCGTGGTATACATGGGCATGGCCACCATCGCGGTCGGTAACGGCCTCTTCAAGGCTAACCCGTCTTCCCTGCTTTCTACCTGCTACAGCAAAGATGATCCCCGTCTGGACGGTGCATTCACCATGTACTACATGTCCATCAACATCGGTTCATTCTTCTCCATGCTGGCAACCCCATGGCTGGCCGCGAAATTTGGCTGGAGCGTGGCGTTTGCGCTGAGCTTCGTGGGCATGCTGATCACGGTAGTGAACTTCCTGTTCTGCCGCAGCTGGGTTAAAGATTATGGTTCAAAACCAGACTTCGAACCCGTGCACATGGGCAAACTGCTGTCAACCGTCGTTGGTGTTGTGATCCTGGCCGCCGTTGCCACCTGGCTGCTGCACAACCAGGGCGTTGCACGTGCGGTACTGGGCGTGGTTGCGCTGGGTATCGTTATCATCTTCGCCAAAGAAGCCTTCGCCATGCAGGGTGCCGCCCGCCGCAAGATGATTGTGGCCTTCATCCTGATGCTGGAAGCGATTATCTTCTTCGTGCTGTACAGCCAGATGCCTACGTCTCTGAACTTCTTCGCTATCCGTAACGTTGAGCACTCAATCCTGGGTATCGCGTTCGAGCCGGAGCAGTATCAGGCGCTCAACCCGTTCTGGATCATGATTGGTAGCCCGATTCTGGCCGCTATCTATAACAAAATGGGCGACCGTCTGCCTATGCCGCACAAGTTCGCCATCGGTATGGTGCTGTGCTCCGGCGCGTTCCTGGTCCTGCCGCTGGGTACCAAATTCGCGACTGACGCGGGTATCGTCTCCGTTAACTGGCTGATCCTGAGCTATGCGCTGCAATCTATCGGTGAGCTGATGATCTCCGGCCTGGGCCTGGCAATGGTTGCACAGCTGGTACCACAGCGTCTGATGGGCTTCATCATGGGTAGCTGGTTCCTGACCACCGCTGGCGCGGCGATCATCGCCGGTAAGATTGCGAACCTTATGGCGGTACCAGAAAACGTTACCGACCCGCTGGTGTCCCTGAACGTTTACGGCACCGTGTTCATGCAGATTGGCATCGCGACCGCCGTGATTGCCGTACTGATGCTGCTGACTGCCCCTAAACTGAATCGTATGACTCAGGACGACGACAAATCCGCTAAGGCGAGCTCAACCGCCACCGCGTAACGTCATCGGGAAACGACTGACCAGAAGCCGCTAACGTATTAGCGGCTTTTTTTTTATCCGAACGCGCACTAACATAGCTGGAACCTCAGCAAAAAGGAGTTACCGATGAAACTGTTCTATAAACCGGGCGCCTGCTCTCTTGCTTCCCATATCACCCTTCGCGAGAGCGGTAAGGATTTTACGCTGGACGGCGTTGACCTGATGAAAAAGCGCCTGGAAAACGGGGATGACTTTTTTGCGATTAACCCAAAAGGGCAGGTTCCGGCCCTGCTGCTGGATGATGGCACCCTGCTGACCGAAGGGGTGGCGATTATGCAGTATCTGGCGGACAACGTACCGGATCGTCAGCTCCTCGCCCCTACCGGCAGCATTGCACGGTATAAAACGCTGGAGTGGCTGAACTACATCGCCACCGAGCTGCACAAGGGCTTTACGCCCCTGTTCCGCCCGGATACCCCGGAAGAGTACAAACCGACCGTGCGCACGCTGCTGGAGAAAAAGCTTCAGTACATTAACGACAGCCTGAAGGACGACCAGTGGATCTGTGGCTCACGCTTCACCATTGCCGATGCATATCTGTTTACCGTTCTGCGCTGGGCGCGCGCGGTTAAGCTGAATATGGACGGATTAGATCATATCGCGTCGTACATGGCACGCGTGGCGGAGCGTCCTGCGGTTGCCGCGGCGCTGAAAGCGGAAGGTTTAAACTAACCTGAGAGCGCGTGTTGCCGGGTAGCGATGACGCATACCCGGCAAACGTCAATATGGAACTTTATAGCCGTGTGGCGCTGAAATAGTGCTCCGGCTTCGCGATGCGAGCCTGCGCCGCAACCACCTGCAGCTCATATTCCTGCATCGTTTTCGTCGCAATCATGATTTCATAAACGGCCGCGGTCACGTGCTCCAGCGCATCGCGCAGGCCTGCCCCCTGCAACAGCTTCACCAGCAGCAAACCGCTGGTGACATCACCGACGCCAACGGGCTGACGCATTCCGAAGTCCACCAGCGGCCGGCTGATATGCCAGGCGTCGTCCTTCGTCACCAGCAGCATCTCAAAACGGTCCTGGCTCATCCCTGCGCGTGCCAGGTGTTTTACCAGTACAATCTCCGGCCCGTGGGCTATCAGTTCGCGAGACGCGCTTACAGCCTCTTCTACGCTGTTTACCGGATGCTCGCACAGGATCTCCAGCTCAATCAGGTTGGGGGCAATAATATCGCTGGCTGGCAAGGCATGCCGGACATGAAACTCCGCCACGCCCGGCGCCACGATGCAGCCTTTTTCCGGATGGCCCATCACCGGGTCGCAGAAATATTTCGCTGCGGGGTTTGCCGCTTTCACCTGGCGCACAATGCCAAGGATTTGCTCCCCCTGCTCCGCCGAACCGAGATAGCCGCTCAGCACAGCGTCGCAGCGCCGGAGCTGGTCAATCTCCGCAATACCCTGAACGATCTCCGTCAGATGCGACGGCGGCATCACGCAGCCGGTCCATTTACCGTACTGGGTGTGATTCGAAAACTGGACGGTGTTGAGAGGCCAGACGTTGGCACCGAGGCGGCGCATCGGAAATTCCGCAGCGCTGTTGCCGGCATGCCCAAAAACAACGTGGGACTGAATGGCGAGGATGTTCTTCATGTTGTACTTACCAAACCCTGTCAAAACAAAAGGGGCGTGGTTTCCCACGCCCCTGCATACTTTTAATTACTTCCAGCAGACCAGACAGTAATTTTTCTTACCACGACGCAGCAGCGTGTAGCGGCCATACAGACGATCGCTCTCGGTGAAGGTGTATTCCGGATCGGCCTGTTTCTCGCCGTTGATGGTGATAGCGTTTGAGGCGATGGTTTTACGCGCCTGGCCGCGGGACGGCTGTAGCTCGGAGTCCACCAGCGCCTGCATCAGGTCTGCGCCTTTCTCCATCTCGACCATCGGCACGCCATCCTGCGCCAGCTGCTCAAAGTCCGCTTCGCTCAGGTCGCTCAGGGTACCGTTGAACAGGCTCGCCGTAATGCGTTTCGCCGCCGCCAGGCCTTCCTCGCCGTGCACCAGTTTTGTAACTTCGTCCGCCAGCACGTACTGGGCGCGCGGAGCTTTACCGCTGTTCTTGTCTTCCTCTTCCAGGGCATTGATGTCTTCAATATCCATAAAGGTAAAGAATTTCAGGAAGCGATAAACGTCGGCATCCGCCGTGTTGATCCAGAACTGGTAGAATTTGTACGGGCTGGTTTTCTTCGGATCCAGCCATACCGCGCCGCCTTCAGTTTTGCCGAACTTGGTACCGTCTGCTTTGGTGATCAGCGGAACGGTCAGACCAAAGACCTGATTCTGGTGCAGACGACGGGTCAGATCGATACCGGAGGTGATGTTGCCCCACTGGTCGGAGCCGCCAATTTGCAGAGAAACGCCGTGGAGCTTGTTCAGGCAGGCGAAGTCATAACCCTGAAGCAGGTTATAGGAGAACTCGGTAAAGGAGATGCCCTGATCGTCACGGTTAAGACGCTGCTTCACCGCTTCTTTGTTAATCATCTGGTTAACAGAGAAATGCTTGCCGATGTCGCGCAGGAAGGTCAGCACGTTCATGCCGCCAAACCAGTCGTAGTTGTTCGCCGCAATTGCAGAGTTTTCACCGCAGTCGAAATCGAGGAAGGGTGCAACCTGTTTGCGGATCTTGTCTACCCACTCCTGAACGGTGTCTTCGGTATTCAGCTTACGCTCAGCGGCTTTAAAACTTGGGTCGCCAATCAGACCGGTCGCGCCGCCAACCAGCGCGACGGGCTTATGGCCGGCCATCTGGAAGCGTTTCAGGCATAACAACGGAACAAGATGCCCCAAATGCAAGCTGTCAGCGGTGGGATCGAAGCCGCAATAGAGCGCGATCGGGCCTTGCGCCAGTCGCTCTGCTAACGCTTCTTCGTCCGTCACCTGGGCCACGAGGCCCCGCTCTTGCAATTGTTTAATCAAGTTACTGCTTGCCATCAAATTCTCCATGTATAAACGACTGCACCTTTGCCGGTACACGACTTTTCGCCTGGTGCGAAAGGTACATAGAATAAAGCGCAAGCGCGGCGTGCGCTAGCGCTTAACACAACAAATTTCAGGGTTTACGGGGCCAGCCTGTCTATTTTCCAGCCACGGTTGTCGCGCTGGTATAAAAAGCGGTCATGGAGACGGTGTTCACCGCCCTGCCAGAACTCCATCTGCTCGATGGGAATGCGGAATCCGCCCCAGAAGCTCGGCAGCGGCACTTCACCCTGCTGAAACTTCTGCTTGAGTTCGAGGAATTTGCTCTCCAGCACGCCGCGGGCAGAGATGCGGCTGGACTGCTTAGACACCCACGCGCCAATCTGGCTGTCGCGCGGGCGGCTGTGGAAATACTTCACGACCTCGAGCGTGGAGAGGCGCTCCGCTTTGCCGGTCACCATCACCTGACGCTCCAGCATATGCCACGGGAACAGCAGGCTGATGCGCGGGTTGTTTTCCAGGTGGTGGGCTTTCCGGCTGCCGAGGTTGGTGTAGAACACCAGCCCTTTGTCGTCGAAGTGCTTGAGCAGGACGATGCGCTGGTAGGGTTGACCGTTTTCATCAACCGTGGCGACAACCATGGCCGTCGGATCGGCCAGCTTCGCTTCACAGGCCTGCTTCAGCCAGCGTTCAAAAAGCACCAGCGGTTCGGCGGGAAGATCCTGGCGGCGCAGCCCGCCTTTGGTGTATTCACGGCGCAGATGCGCAATTTGCTGCAATTCGTCGTTATCTGACATGGCGTTAGCTGAAATTGACATTGGGTGGCGCTATTGTGCGCCCCCCTTGTAAAAATCTCAACGCTTCGGATTTTCGAGCTGACAGTTGTTCAGCACAATGCGGTCACGCTTGTAGACGGTAGCGCTGTCCCCCTTCGACCAGAACACGTAAATCCCGTCCGTGTAGCGCGCGCCGGAGGCCGACACGCCCTGCTTCAGGGTCAGCAATTTATTGTCGTAGACAAAGCTGGCTTCCTGACGAGGGTTGTTCAGCTTCACCGTCAGCGGTTTTTCATCACAGCGGTATTCAAGCGTGTCGGTTTGCATACGCTCAACAAGCTGGTTATAGGCGCTGCATCCGGTCAGAAGCAAAGGCAAAGCAATAAGAAGGTATTTTTTCATGAGTATATCCCGAAGACTATCCTGGTCCCGGAGGGCATGGCCGCCCTCCTGTTGTTCCTCATTTTAAGGGTTACACCCGCCGCTGAATTTCAGTTAACTCTGATTATGACGCGGGTTCGCGGGGAAAATAGCGCCGAGAACGCTCGCTTCCCGCGCGCCGGTCACGGAGGGTAAATTCCCCGGCAGCCCGGCAACCGTACGCCAGGCAAGCCAGGCGAAGGCCAGCGCCTCCATATCGTCTCCGCTGATGCCGGCTTCATCTGTGGTAGTCACTTCCGTGCCCGGCAGCAGTGCGGCGAGGCGCGCCATGATCAGCGGATTGCGGCTTCCACCCCCGCATACCAGCAGACGCTCGCAGCCGCCGCTCAGCAGTACCTGTTCAGAAATGGACATGGCGGTTAGCTCAGTAAGCGTAGCCTGCACGTCCTGCGGCGCGAGCGCGGGGAACTGCGCCAGCTGGCGTTCAAGCCAGCCGTAGTTAAAATATTCTCGCCCCGTGCTTTTTGGCGCAGGCAGCGCAAAGAACGGATCGCTTAACAGAGACTGCAGTAGAGGGAGGATCACCTTCCCCTGGCTGGCCCAGCGGGCATCTTTGTCGTAAGGTTTACCGATCTGACGCCATATCCAGGCATCCATCAGCATGTTGCCGGGCCCGGTATCGTATCCGCGCACCGGCTGACCCGGGATGAGCAACGACAGGTTGGCGATCCCGCCTATGTTCAGCACCATCCTGCGCTCAACCGGATGGGCCAGCAGCGCCTGGTGGAATGCCGGCACCAGCGGCGCGCCCTGACCGCCAAGCGCCATATCCCGACGGCGGAAGTCGCCCACTACCGTCACGCCGGTTTTGGCCACAATCTGGTTGTTATCGCCAATTTGCATCGTGTGCGGCACCTCGCCGACGGGCTCATGCCAGACGGTCTGCCCGTGGCACCCGATCGCCACGACATCCTGCGGATGAAGGCGCTCTTGCTGCATCAGGGCCAGTACCGCTTGTGCAAACAGCGCCCCCAGACGCACGTCCAGCTGACCAAGCTGAGAAAGCGTCAGCTGCTGTCCCTGGCAGATGCTCAGAATCTCTTCTTTTAACGAGACCGGAATAGGCCAGCTCAGGCTTGCCTGCTGCGCCACCATGTTTTCATCAATAGCGGCCAGGACGACATCCACACCGTCAAGACTGGTCCCGGACATCACACCGATATAGCGACCCGATTTCATGCGCTTTCCTTACGTTACGTGGGCTAAGTGCAAACACTCCACCATAAATGACGCTGCTTTGCTATGCGGTGATTATAATTTTTAACAATCTCAGACCTGCCGCACAGGCGGCTTTTGTTTATGTCCCGTTAAGCCAGATTCAAGTAAAATTTTTTTATTCGGCATGCAAAGATATGAACTGTGGTCGTTAATGCCATATAATTTAGCCATAACGGATGCCCCAACCGGGCGTTTTTTGGTGAACAGGAGAGTCAAATGATTTTACGTGTAATGGGCGTTTCGCTGATTGGTTTAACACTGGCGGGTTGTGTGAACGACAATTCACTCTCCGGCGACGTATATAGTGCTTCTGAAGCTAAACAGGTACAGAACGTGACATACGGTACTATCGTTAATGCCCGTCCTGTTCAGATTCAGGGTGGCGATGACACGAACGTTGTGGGCGCAATCGGTGGTGCGGTACTGGGTGGATTCCTGGGTAACACCATTGGCGGCGGTACCGGACGTTCTCTGGCCACCGCGGCGGGCGCAGTTGCCGGCGGCGTAGCCGGTCAGGGCGTTCAGGGCGCGATGAACAAAACCCAGGGCGTTGAGCTGGAAATTCGCAAGGACGATGGCAGCACCATTATGGTCGTGCAGAAACAGGGTAATACCCGCTTCTCCGCTGGCCAGCGTGTTGTACTGGCTAGCAACGGCAGCCAGGTTACCGTCTCCCCGCGTTAAAATAATAATGGATGCGGTCAAAAGACCGCATTCATTTACAAAACATATCAATTTAATAAATATAGTTACAAAAATAATTCATTTGGTGAATTATTCATCTCCTCTGTTCTTGTTCCTGCGCAAAGTATTTTTTACTTCTCTTCGTTAGACTCTTCGCATTCATTTTTTTCTTTTTTATTTATTTGAACTTATATGCTTGCGATCTCTCGATTTGTAAAAAACCGCTATATGGCGTTCGTCATTGGATGCATCGTCGTCATAAGCGTATTACAGGGATTATTTATAAAACTTGTTGAATGGGTTCCTTCATTCTCTCCGCTATTTTTCCCTACGCTAACTATTTTTCTTCTTGTATTCCATCTGTTTATTGCCTGCTTTATGGCAATGAAATACTGGTGCGATAAAAAACGTTTATATCTCGTTCCGATTGCCGCGGCCTTTGCCGGTTCGGCACTGCTGATGGTGGGTACGCTGTCCAGCTTTCCGGCCTGGCTGGATCTCTATCAGTTCAACGAGGCGAACTATAATGACGCGATGATCTTTTATATGTTCCGCCACCTTTTAATGGCGGTGCTGATGATCGCCTCGGTATTACTGTATACGCTTCGCGCTTCCCCCCTCACGCGAAGCGCCCACATCGGCACCGTTGCCGGATCGGCTCTTTTCACGTGCGGTATGCTTGGGCTGGCGTGGTTCTATTCCAGCCATTCCACGATGCTAACCCTGGATCTCGTGGATAATGAAACCCGGAAGTTTATGGTTCTCTGGAGCCAGACGATCAATATCATTTTGATCGTTCTCTGGGGCGTTACGTTAATCACCCTGATGGCCGTGACCCGGATAAGAAATTTGTTCTGGGTAGGCGGAAATTTTTTGTGCGTCTGTTATGTCGTCACGCTGTTAATGCTGCTGTTAGGCGGACGCGCGGAAGATGTTTCGTGGTATCGCGCCCGGTTATTCGAAACCGTCGCGACGTTAATGATAATATTTATTCTGCTTTCCGACGTCTTTAATTTGTATCGCGACTCGCACGTCAAATACCAGCAGTCTTATCAAAACTCGATCCGCGACCCGCTCACCCGTCTTTATAACCGCAGCTATTTTTATGATTCATTAAACTACGCCCTCGGCTCGGCAACGGAGGCACACCCGGTATCGGTGGTGGTAAGCGATCTTGACCGTTTCAAGCGCATCAACGACTGCTACGGGCATTTGCAGGGAGATAAGGTGCTGCAGTTTGTCTCTAATCTTCTGACGGATTCCGTGCGCCCCCAGGATATCGCGGCCCGAATCGGCGGTGAAGAGTTTGTTCTGATGCTGACCAATACCCCATCAGACGCCGCGCGGCAGGTCGCCGAGCGCATCCGTCTCAAGCTGAGCGGGTTTGATAAAACCAGCAGCGGCGGCCATCTGCCGGAGCCAATTACCATCAGCATGGGCGTATTCACCGCAACCTCGCCGGATACCAGCGCGGAAACCTGCGTGGAAAGCGCGGATAAAGCCATGTATGAGGCAAAGGAGACGGGGCGCAACCGGGTCGTGGTGTTCAGGTAATGAGAAAGGCCCTGCATAAGCAGGGCCTTTACGTTCGGTCAGTCGCGGGATTGCAGATCGTGGATGTTCTGCTCAAGACGGGCGATAAGTCCAATTAGCATCTCCAGCTCCGCAGGTGAAATACCGGACAGGATCTCCCCCCGCGTTTTACTGATGACGGCTTCCATCTCCGTAATGATAGGCGCCGCTTTTTCCGTCAGTTTTATACGCTTGGCGCGACGATCGCTGGCGCAGGTTTGACGGGAGATGAGTCCCTTCTCTTCCAGCTGGTCAAGCGTACGCACCAGGGACGGTTGCTCAATACCGATCGCTTTTGCCAGCTGAATTTGCGACTGTTCTGGCGGGAGCTGATGAATGTTATGCAGCGTAACCCAGTGGGTCTGCGTCAGTTCCAGAGGTTTCAGGCGATGGTCAATCAGAGCACGCCAGACGCGTACCAACCTTGCCAGATCAGAACCTAATGGCGATTCCAATTTCATCTCCTTATAATTAGCTTGCTAAGTGATTATAGTGATTTTAGAATAGTTTGCAGTATTTGTATTGCCAAAACAAATGCAATCACGGTATTCATCATTCCAGAAAGAATGATTTACACTGAATATTCATGCGCCATCGCACTGATACATGCCATTGCGGCACTCACTCCACTGCAAAGGATCGCTGCTCGTGACGTTTTTCTCTTTCTCTGCCGGGTTGCCCCTTCAGGATCTGATTATCGGCGCATCGGTCTACTTTCCGCCTCTTTTTAAAGCCGTTATGGTTGGATTTGTGATCTGGCTCGTGGCGCACCGACTGCTGCGGGACTGGATGTATTCTGGTGAAATCTGGCACCCGATGTTGATGGATCTCTCGCTGTTTACCCTTTCCGTCTGTCTTGGCCTTGCCGTGTTAACCGTCTGGTGAGAATGCCCTTGAAAACGCTTAAATATTTTTCCACTCTTTTCGTTTTGGCGCTGGCGCTGATTGCCGGCTGGTGGCTCTGGAACTATTACATGCAGTCCCCCTGGACCCGCGACGGCAAAATACGCGCAGAACAGGTCAGCATCACGCCGCAGGTGTCGGGCAGCATCACCGCGCTCATGGTAAAGGACAACCAGTTCGTCCACGCGGGCGATGTGCTGTTCCGCATTGACGAGACCCCTTTTCAGATTGCCGTGCTTAACGCTCAGGCGCAGCTGGCTAAGGCTCAGTCCGATCTCGCAAAGGCCAACAACGAAGCCGATCGACGCCGCCATCTGTCGAAAAACTATATCTCTGCTGAAGATCTGGATACCGCCAACATCAACGTGAAAACCATGCAGGCCGGTCTGAAGGTGGCGGAGGCCACGCTGAAGGAGGCCGAGTGGCAGCTGACCCAGACGGTGGTTAAAGCGCCGGTAGACGGGTGGATTACCAACCTGTCCACGCGCGTGGGAGACTACGCCACGACCGGAGAGCCGGTTTTTGCCCTGGTGGATAGCCGCTCGTTTTACGTGGTTGGCTATTTTGAAGAGACGAAGCTGCGCCATATTCGCGAGGGCGCGCCAGCCCGAATCACCCTCTACAGCGGCGCGCAAACGTTACAGGGTCACGTATCCAGCATCGGTCGGGCAATCTACGACCAAAGCGTCGAAACCGATTCTGGCCTGGTGCCTGATATTAAACCCAACGTACCCTGGGTGCGTCTGGCCCAGCGGGTGCCGGTTCGCGTGGAGTTCGACAGCCTGCCGAAAGAGATTACTCTCGTTTCAGGGACCACCTGTACCGTCTCCATCGGGACACGATGATGAACCTGCGGGCTGTCTCGTGGCGCAATGCGCCCTGGATAAAAGCGACGCGCCCGCAGTGGCGTTACGCGCTGCGCAACGGCATCGCCATGTGCCTTGCGCTTACGGTTGCCTATTACCTGAACCTGGATGAACCCTACTGGGCGATGACGTCAGCGGCGGTGGTTAGCTTCCCCACCGTCGGCGGCGTTATCAGTAAAAGCCTCGGACGCGTGGCGGGTAGCCTGCTCGGCGCCACCGCCGCCCTGATTCTGGCTGGCCACACCCTAAACGATCCGTGGCTGTTTCTGCTCAGCATGTCCGCCTGGCTGGGGCTGTGCACCTGGGCCTGCGCCCATTTTACCAATAACGTTGCCTACGCGTTTCAGCTGGCGGGCTATACCGCGGCCATTATCGCCTTCCCGGTGGTTAACGTGCTGGATACCACCGAACTGTGGGATATCGCGCAGGCACGCGTGTGCGAGGTGATGGTCGGTATCCTGTGCGGCGGCATGATGATGATGATCCTGCCCAGCACCTCTGACGGCACCACGCTCATCACCGCCCTGAAAACGATGCATGCGCGCCTGCTGGAACATGCCAGCCTGCTCTGGCAACCCGACACAAACGATGAGATCCGTCTCGCGCATGAAAAAGTCATCGGCCAGATCCTGACCATGAATCTGCTGCGCATACAGGCCTTCTGGAGCCACTATCGCTTTCGTCGCCAGAACACGCTGCTGAACTACCTGCTGCACCAGCAGCTGCGCATGACCAGCGCAATATCGAGCCTTCGCCGGATGTTGCTGAACTGGCCTGCACCGCCCGCGCATACCCGGGAGGTGATTGACACCCTGCTCGCCGCCCTTGCGCGCCCGGACGCGGATATCTACAGCGTGGCCCGGATAATTGCTCCGCTCGCCCCAGCGGATGAGTATGACTACCGCCACCGCGCCTTCTGGCAGCGTCTGAACTATTTCTGCCGGCTGTATCTGCGCAGCAGCCGCTGGCTGAAAGCCGTCGAAAATGCCACGCCCGTTACCGAGTTTTCCGTACCCGGCAGCCCCGCTCTGGCGCGGCATACCGACGCCATGGAGGCGCTGTGGAGCGGTTTTCGTACCTTTTGTGCACTGATGCTGGTCGGCGCATGGGCCATTACCACGCAGTGGGACGCGGGCAGCGCGGCGCTGACGCTTGCGGCCATCAGCTGCGTGCTCTATTCGGTGGCGGCATCCCCCTTCAACTCGCTTACGCTCCTCATGCGCACGCTGGTGCTGCTGTCCCTCTTCAGCTTTGTGGTGAAGTTTGGCCTGATGGTGCAGATAACCGATCTGTGGCAATTCCTGCTGTTTCTCTTTCCGCTGTTAACCACCATGCAGCTGCTCAAGCTGCAAATGCCTAAGCTGGCCGGCCTGTGGGGGCAGCTGATTGTTTTTATGGGATCGTTCATCTCGGTGACGAATCCGCCGGTTTACGATTACGCCGATTTCCTGAATGACAACCTGGCGAAAATTCTCGGCGTGGGGCTGGCATGGCTGGCGTTCGCCGTGCTGCGCCCTGGTTCGGACGCGCGTAAAAGCCGCAGGCATATCCGGGAGTTACGCAGAGGATTTGTCGACCAGCTGAGCCGCAGGCCGCACCTTCGCGAAAGTGAATATGAATCGCTGGTTTATCATCACGTCAGCCAGCTCAATAACAGCCAGGATTCACTCTCCCGGCGCTGGCTATTGCGCTGGGGCGTGGTGCTGCTGAACTGTTCGCACGTGGTGTGGCAGCTGCGCGCCTGGGAGACGCGGTCCGATCCGCTGTCGCGGGTCCGCGACACCTGCATCGCCCTGCTGCGCGACGTCATGAGCGAGCGCGGCGTTCAGCAGCGCCCGCTCAGCGTCACCCTCGCCGAGCTTCAGCGCATTTGCGATGCTCTGGCGCGCCATCATCTGCCTGCGGCGCGCGATCTGGCGTCCATCATCTGGCGGCTGCACTGTTCCCTGTCACAGCTTGAACAGGCGCCGCCGCCCGGCACGATAGGCGATCAGATCACCCCACAGGCATAGCGCGCCCCGCCGCCGCCAAGCGGTTTAGGCTTATCTGACATGTTATCGCCGCCCACGTGGATCATCAGCGCCTTGCCCTTGACCTCATCAAGCTTTTTCAGTCGGGGCGCGACGACGGGATCGGTAGCCTTACCGTCGTTATTGACCACCAGCACCGGCAGATCGCCGAGGTGACCCATCCCGTCCGGGCCTTCGTGTTTACCGGAGTTGTGCGGGTCGAGATGGCCCCCGGCGGCTTCTGCGGCGGAAGGTTTACCCTCTTTCATTGCGGGCTGGCAGCTGCCTTTAGCATGAACGTGGAAACCGTGTTCGCCGGGGGGCAGCGCCTTAAGATTGGGGGCAAACTCCAGCCCTTTATCCGTTTCGGTGATTTTCACCGTCCCGATGGACTGACCTACCCCCTGAGAAGTGACGAGATTCATTTCAACGTCGTCGCTGGCTGCCTGCGCTCCTGCGCATACGGCCAGCGTGACAATAGCCAGAGCAAAACGCTTCATAAGACCTCCACGGGTTATTTTTTGCACCTTAAGTCTATACCAGAGGCGCAGATTTCACCGGAAAGTCAGTCAATTACTTGCTCAGGGAACGTCGTAGCCCAGCGCGGCCTTGCGGATGCGGAACCACTGCTGACGCGTCATCTCCAGTTCTTCGGCGGCAAGCGCCGCGCGTACGCGCTCAATCTTGCCGGAGCCGATAATCGGCAGCGGCTTAGACGGCAGGCGCAGGATCCAGGCGTAAACCACCTGTTCGATACTTTCCGCATTGAGCTCGCGGGCCACGGTTTCGAGCTCGTTACGCAGCGGCTGGAATGCCTCATCGTTAAACAGGCGGCCGCCGCCGAGGCAAGACCATGCCATCGGACGGATGCGCAGCTGCTGCAGCTGATCGAGCGTACCGTCGAGCAGCAGCGGCTGATGAACCGGGGAGATTTCCACCTGATTAGTCGCCAGCGTAAACGGCAGACGAGACTGCAATAGCGCAAACTGCGCCGGGGTAAAGTTAGACACGCCGAAGTGGCGCACCTTGCCGCTCTGGTGCAGGGTCAGGAAGGCTTCAGCGACCTCGTCCGCATCCATCAGCGGATCGGGACGGTGGATCAGCAGCAGGTCGATACGATCGGTAGCCAGATTAACCAGCGACTGCTCGGCGCTTTTCACAATGTGCGCGCTGTCGGTGATGTAGTGTCCCAGGGCATTCTCCGGTTTTGCCGTTGTGGCAATACCGCATTTGGTCACAATTTCCATACGATCGCGCAGCGCCGGCGCCAGCTTCAGCGCCTCGCCAAAGGCGGCCTCGCACAGATAACCGCCATAAATATCGGCGTGATCGACGGTAGTGACCCCTAAATCAAGATGCTCTTCAATAAAGTTCGCCAGCTGGAGGGGGGACATATTCCAGTCCATCAGGCGCCAGTAGCCCATTACAAAGCGGGAGAATTCCGGGCCCTGCGGGGCAAGGGTAATACGCTGAACCATAACATTTTCCTCAAGGAGATTATGTCACCAGTATACGCAATTACCTTGCTAAAACAGTGAAGGTTGCTGAGGTTCTTCAGTTTCAACCGCTTTGTTTGCGCGAATTTTGCGCAGCAGTCGCTGCCGACAGAGGCGTATCACCTCCTGCTTTTGCGCGTCGCTGAATTTTTGCCAGTTAAAACGCTCATCCCGCGTGCGCATGCACCCGCGGCAGTAACCTCGTTCATCAACCTGGCAAATCCCCCGGCACGGGCTCTGGACGGGGAAAAATTCCAGTTGCTCTGCCACTTCTACCTCCACAGCGTCACTATTTCCTACAGTGAAGACCCTAAACGCCCCGCACGCAAGGGGCGGCAGCCACAAATATGACGTTAAGGTTTCGCTAATCTTCCCTTCTTATACTCGCCGCACTGATATAACGAATGGTCTGTTCATCATGTGGTTCACTAAGAAGTTACGCTGTAATGAAACGGTTTTCACCCTGGGCTGCGCGCTGTTCTTCACCGCGTTTAACGCGCTGTTTATACAGCGCAGCTGGGCAATAATTGCGCCAGCGCGCCTGCACGACCTGCTGTTTGCCGCCAGCGTACCGCTGGTGCTGTTCTGCGGCTGGGTGATTGTCTTTAGCCTGCTGAATATTCCCTTTATTCGCAAGCCGCTGATGATTGTCCTGACCATGGGATGCGCCGCCGCGACCTATTTTATGTCTACCTATGGCGCGGTTATCGATCAGAACATGATGGTGAACGTCTTCGAAACTAACTCTCAGGAGGCCACCGCCCTGGTAACGCCGCAGATGATCGTGTGGCTTGTGCTGGCGGGCCTGGTTCCGTCCATCATCTTAGCCCTGACGCGCATTCGAAGCGGAAAATGGTGGTACGCCCTGCTGATGCGGCTTGCCACCCTGCTCGGCGCGCTGCTGGCCATTATCCTGGTCGCGGCGGTATTTTATAAAGATTACGCTTCGCTGTTCCGCAATAATAAAAGCATCGTCAAAATGGTTACCCCGGCGAACTGCGTAAGCGCCGTGGTCAAGTACGGTAAAATGCGCTGGTTCGCAGGCGATCGGACGCTGATCCGCATTGGCCAGGATGCCCGTAAGAGCGCGCTAATTTCAGGCCAGCAAAAGAAAACCGTGCTGGTTCTCGTCGTGGGCGAAGCCTCCCGCGCCGAAAACTACTCGCTGAATGGTTACCGCCGTGAAACCAACCCGGAGCTTAAAAAGCAGGACGTCATCAACTTCCCGCAAGCCTCCTCCTGCGGCACGGAAACCGCCGTTTCCGTTCCCTGCATGTTCTCCGGTATGACGCGGAAAAAATACGATGCGGACCTGGCGCAACATCAGGAAGGCCTGCTTGACGTGCTTAACCACGCCGGGTTCAACCTGCTGTGGCGCGACAACGACGGCGGCTGTAAAGGTGCCTGCGACCGCGTGCCGCATACGGACATGACCCAGTGGAATCTGGACTCGTACTGCAAGGACAAAGTCTGTATCGACGACGTAAACCTCTACCGCCTGGACAAGGTGCTGGATGGTCTGAAGCAGGACACGGTACTGGTGATCCACCTGATGGGCAGCCACGGCCCGGCCTATTACAACCGTTATCCGGACAGTTTCCGCAGGTTTACCCCGACCTGCGACACCAATGAAATTCAGAACTGCGATCATCAGGCGTTGATTAACACCTACGACAACTCAATTCTGTATACCGACAGCGTGGTCAGCAGGACTATCGACGCACTGAAAGCCCGACAGGCCACCATGAACACGGCGCTGATTTACCTTTCCGATCACGGTGAGTCGCTGGGCGAAAGCGGAATTTATCTGCACGGCACGCCGTATATGCTGGCGCCGGAGCAGCAAACGCATATTCCGTTTATGTTCTGGCTCTCTGCCGATTACGTGAAAAACTTCGGTGTCAACACGGACTGCCTGCGTGACCATGCTGCAAAAGATGCGGTTTCACAGGACAATTTGTTCGCCACCGTTCTGGGGATGATGGATGTTAAATCAACGGCTTATCAACCGCAGCTGGATATTTTGTCGCAGTGCCGTCGCGATGCTGCCTTGCATTAGACCGAACGGTCTATTAGAGTGAAGTCATGAGCAGACATACAGAACACGATACCCGCGAACATTTACTGGCTACCGGCGAGCGCCTTTGCATGCATCGCGGATTTACCGGTATGGGGCTGAGCGAGTTGTTAAAAACCGCGGAAGTCCCTAAGGGATCGTTTTATCACTACTTCCGATCCAAAGAGGCGTTCGGCGTGGCCATGCTGGAGCGGCACTATGCCAGCTACCATCAGCGCCTGGCAACGCACTTCGCCAGCGGTGAAGGTAACTACCGGGATCGGGTTCTAAACTACTATCAGGAGACGCTGACGCAGTTCTGTCAGCAGGGCATCATCAGCGGCTGCCTGACGGTGAAACTGTCTGCCGAAGTGTGCGATCTTTCCGAAGATATGCGCACGGCCATGGATAAAGGGGCCAGCGGCGTTATCGCCCTGCTGGCGCAGGCGCTGGAGAAGGGTCGCGATGAACAAACCCTCGCCTTCTTCGGCGATCCGTTAACGCAGGCGCAGGTGCTCTACTCACTCTGGTTAGGCGCTAACCTGCAGGCCAAGATTTCTCGCAGCGCCGTGCCGCTCGAAAGCGCGCTGGCACATGTGAAAAGCTGTATTACCGCGTCCGGCGCGTAGCCGGCATTTTTATTTATCCTTTTACTAGTCGACTGGTCTACTCAGGAGCCGTTATGTCCGCTGAAAAGTTATTTACCCCACTGAAAGTCGGTGCCGTTACCGCCCCAAACCGCGTGTTTATGGCCCCGCTCACCCGTCTGCGCAGCATCGAGCCGGGCGATATCCCAACACCGTTGATGGGTGAATATTATCGTCAGCGCGCCAGCTCAGGCCTGATCATCTCTGAAGCCACGCAGATTTCTGCCCAGGCAAAAGGCTATGCCGGCGCGCCGGGCCTGCACAGCCCGGAACAAATTGCCGCGTGGAAAAAGATCACCGCGGGCGTACATGCTGAAGAGGGCCGTATTGCGGTACAGCTGTGGCACACCGGCCGTATCTCGCACAGCAGCATCCAGCCCGGCGGCCAGGCTCCGGTTTCTGCCTCTGCCCTGAACGCGAATACCCGTACCTCCCTGCGCGATGAAAACGGGAATGCGATCCGCGTCGATACCACCACCCCGCGCGCGCTGGAGCTGGACGAGATCCCGGGCATCGTGAACGATTTCCGTCAGGCCGTGGCCAATGCCCGTGAAGCCGGTTTCGATCTGGTTGAACTGCACTCCGCGCACGGTTACCTGCTGCACCAGTTCCTCTCACCATCGTCTAACCAGCGTACCGACCAGTACGGCGGCAGCGTTGAAAACCGCGCGCGCCTGGTGCTTGAAGTGGTGGATGCTGTTTGCAACGAGTGGAGCGCAGACCGCATTGGTATTCGCGTTTCGCCGATCGGCACGTTCCAGAACGTCGACAACGGCCCGAATGAAGAAGCGGACGCGCTGTACCTGATTGAAGAGCTGGCAAAACGCGGCATTGCTTACCTGCACATGTCCGAGCCGGACTGGGCTGGCGGCAAGCCTTATAGCGAAGCCTTCCGCCAGAAGGTGCGCGAGCGCTTCCACGGCGTGATTATCGGCGCGGGTGCCTACACGGCGGAGAAAGCTGAAGATCTGATCGGCAAAGGTCTGATCGATGCCGTAGCCTTTGGCCGCGATTACATTGCTAACCCGGATCTGGTTGCCCGTTTGCAGAAGAAAGCGGAGCTGAACCCGCAGCGCCCTGAAAGTTTCTACGGCGGCGGCGCGGAAGGCTACACCGACTACCCTTCTCTCTAATCCCGCATTGCACATTGATAGCGGCGACATTTCGCCGCTATACTAAAACATCGTTTCTGTTCAAAAAGATAATCCATACTATTGGTTAATGAGGAAATTATGCGCCTACTTCACACCATGCTGCGCGTTGGCGACCTGCAACGTTCCATCGATTTTTACACTAACGTTCTGGGCATGAAGCTGCTGCGCACCAGCGAAAACCCGGAATATAAATACTCCCTGGCGTTCGTGGGTTACGGTCCGGAGTCTGATGAAGCCGTCATTGAGCTGACGTACAACTGGGGCGTAGACAGCTACGAGCTGGGTACGGCTTACGGCCATATTGCGCTGGAAGTGGATAACGCGGCCGAAGCCTGCGAACGCATCCGCAGCAGCGGCGGTAACGTCACCCGTGAAGCGGGCCCGGTTAAAGGCGGCACCACCGTGATTGCCTTTGTTGAAGATCCGGACGGTTACAAAATCGAACTGATCGAAGCCAAAGACGCTGGTCGTGGTCTGGGCAACTGATCCCGCAGGGCGCACTATGCGCCCGTTGTTTTGCTGCATCGCCTCTCAAAATTTGCCATAATACGCACTGCTTTTTTCCCCTTGTAAGAGACCCTGATGTCCGATAATGCTCAATTTACCGGTCTGTGCGACCGTTTTCGTGGTTTTTATCCCGTTGTCATTGATGTTGAAACAGCCGGATTTAACGCTAAAACCGATGCGCTGCTTGAGATTGCCGCCATCACGCTGAAGATGGATGAACAGGGCTGGCTTGTACCGGACACCACGCTGCATTTCCACGTTGAACCCTTTGAAGGGGCAAACCTACAGCCGGAGGCGCTGGCCTTTAACGGTATCGATCCGACAAACCCGCTGCGCGGGGCGGTAAGTGAATACGAGGCGCTTCACGCCATTTTCAAAATGGTGCGCAAGGGCATGAAAGAGAGTGACTGTAGCCGCGCCATTATGGTCGCCCACAACGCCACGTTCGATCACAGCTTCACAATGGCGGCTGCGGAACGCGCCTCGCTGAAGCGTAACCCATTCCATCCGTTCGTCACGTTCGACACCGCCGCGCTGAGCGGCCTGGCGCTGGGCCAAACCGTGCTGTCCAAAGCCTGCATCACGGCGGGTATTGCGTTTGACGGCACCCAGGCGCATTCTGCGTTATACGACACCGAGCGTACGGCGGAGCTGTTCTGCGAGATCGTCAACCGCTGGAAGCGTCTGGGCGGCTGGCCCCTGCCGATGGGCGACAGCGAAGAGCAGGCATAAAAAAAGCGACCTCCTGAGGTCGCTTTTTTGTCCGCGCAGAAAACTTATTCTGCGTCCGGCTCTTCGGTTTTATACTTCGCCGCGGTCTCTTTGATCAGCTGCTGCAGTTCGCCGCGCTGATACATTTCAATCAGGATGTCGCATCCGCCAACCAATTCACCGTCAACCCATAGCTGTGGGAAGGTCGGCCAGTTTGCGTATTTTGGCAGCTCAGCGCGAATGTCCGGGTTTTGCAGGATATCAACGTAAGCAAAACGCTCACCACAGGCAGACAGCGCCTGAACCGCTTGTGCGGAGAAGCCGCAGCTTGGCAGCTTCGGAGAACCTTTCATGTACAGGAGAATTGGGTTTTCAGCGATCTGGCGCTGAATTTTTTCAATAGTGGTGCTCATGTCTTGCTTCCTTTAACTTCTGTTACGGCATCAGTCTGACATTGTAGCGGGTCAGGCCGACATCGGAAAATAACATTTTTGTCACGTCTCATTATTTTATCTGCTATCGCGTAAAGATGCATTGCTAATGTCGTTTATCGCTGCCCGCAGCGCGGATTTGCTCAGGGAGCGAACAATTCTGCTACAGAACGATGAATTTTTTTGCACTTGCTAACGAAACAGCTTTTGAGAATGAAAAATGCTATTAACTTATTCTGATTTTTTGGATTAGAATCGACACGTTTTGTAAATCATACGCGGGTATTATTGATAGCCTGCATTCATCAGGGGACTGCCCAGTGGCGCGGATAACGAAAATCTCGATGACGCTCTGTGCTTTACTGTTTACCACACTCTCATTTGCGCCAGCGGCGAACGCCTCTGAACAGGCGCGACACTCTGCCGTACAAAAAACGCATCTGGCAAAAAACGCAGAAAGAAAGAAAAAAACCACCGGCAAAACCGTTAAAAAGAAATCCACCGCGAAAACGAAGAAGACCGCCTCCACCACATCAAAAACGCTCCGCTCCAGCACGCGCAACACCACCCGCACTGCCGCCAGATCCGCTTCCGAAAAATGCATCGTGCGCAAAGGCCATAAAACCAAATGCACAAAAGTGACGAAGCTGGCCGACGCGCATAAGGTTCGCATGCAGAAGGCGCAAAAAACGGCGATGAATAAGCTGATGGGGCAAATTGGTAAACCGTACCGCTGGGGCGGCACCTCCCCGCGCACCGGTTTTGACTGTAGCGGGCTGGTTTATTATGCCTATAAGGATCTGGTGAAATTCCGCATTCCGCGCACCGCAAACGAAATGTACCATCTGCGCGACGCCGCCCCGGTTAACCGTGGCGAACTGCAAAACGGCGACCTGGTGTTCTTCCGCACCCAGGGACGCGGCACGGCCGACCACGTTGGCGTGTACGTGGGTAACGGTAAGTTCATCCAGTCACCGCGCAGCGGCCGGGACATTCAGATCACCTCTCTCAGCGAAGATTACTGGGTGCGCCACTACGTGGGCGCGCGACGCGTCATGACGCCGAAAACCATCCGCTAAACCCTGCCCTGCCGCATCCGTGGCAGGGTAAGTTCCTCTTTTGCATACCCTTTCAATTTGCTATTCTGTCCATGTTGTCTGTAGGGTTATTGGCAACGTATAAAACTATAAGGAGAGAAGCAATGTCGTTCGAATTACCTGCACTACCGTATGCAAAAGACGCCCTGGCCCCGCACATTTCTGCGGAAACCCTGGAGTACCATTACGGCAAACATCACCAGACCTATGTCACCAACCTGAATAACCTGATCAAAGGCACCGATTTTGAAGGCAAAACGCTGGAAGAGATCGTGCGCAGCTCAGACGGTGGCGTATTCAACAACGCCGCTCAGGTGTGGAACCATACGTTCTACTGGCACTGCCTGGCACCCAATGCTGGCGGAGAGCCTGTCGGCGAGCTGGCCGAAGCCATTAACGCCGCATTCGGCAGCTTCGCCGAGTTCAAGGCGAAGTTTACCGACGCCGCGGTTAAAAACTTCGGCTCCGGCTGGACCTGGCTGGTGAAGGAGGCCGATGGAAAGCTGGCTATCGTTTCCACCTCAAATGCGGGCACCCCGCTGACCACCAGCGCAACGCCGCTGATGACCGTGGACGTGTGGGAACACGCTTACTACATCGATTACCGTAACGCGCGTCCTAACTACCTGGAGCACTTCTGGGCACTGGTTAACTGGGAGTTTGTTGCGAAGAACTTCGCCGCGTAAGAGACACGCAGAAGGGGCGACCCTTCTGCGTTTTTGTTTATTCAGCGGTGCACGCTGCTTCAGGCTGTTTGCGACCGGACATCAGCACCAGCAGCAGGCCGAGTGCGGCAATGATTGCGCCCATCACCGGAACGAAGCTGTAGCCCAGCCCCCCGGAAATGACCGCCCCGCCGGCAGCCGCGCCCAGCGCATTGCCGAGGTTAAACGCACCGATATTGACCGAAGAAGAGAGCCCTGGCGCTTCGTGCGCGACTCGCATCACGCGCATCTGCAGCGGCGGTACCACGGCAAAAGTCGCTGCGCCCCACACCACCATGGCAATTGCGGCACCCACTTCGTTACGCGCCAGCCACGGGATCGCAATCATGATCGCAATCAGCAGGGTTAAGAAACCCTTCAGCGTCCCGCTGACGGAGCGGTCCGCCAGCTTCCCGCCAAGATAGTTACCGATGGAGAAGCCCACGCCAATCAGCACCAGCATCGCGGTAATAAAGACCGGCGTCGCGTGGGTGATATCGTGCAGCACCGGGGAGATATAGGTGTAGAGCGTAAACATCGCCCCTGCGCCCAGCACCGTGGTGAGCAGCGCAGAAAGCACCTGAGGACGCATCAGCACCGCCAGCTCTTTACGCACTTCCGGACGCTCACCGGCGCTCCCTTTCGGCAGAGAGAAGAACAGCGCCACCATCGCAATTACGCCGAGCGCCGCGGTTGCGAGGAAAGACATACGCCAGCCGATCGTCTCACCCAGCCAGGTAGCTGCAGGCACGCCGCCGATATTGGCGATGGTCAGCCCCATAAACATAGTGGCCACCGCGCTGGCCTGCTTATGTTTTGGCACCACGCTGGCGGCCACAACCGAGCCCAGCCCGAAGAACGCGCCGTGGTTAAGGCTGGTCAGAATGCGTGAGAGCATCAGGGTGGTGTAATCCGGTGAAATCGCGGAAAGCACGTTCCCCAGGGTGAAAATCGCCATCAGGAAAATCAGCGCATTGCGGCGCGCGCGGTGCGAAAGCAGCAGCGTCATCAGCGGCGCCCCTACCATCACGCCAACCGCGTAGGCGCTGATTAACATACCGGCCGCAGGGATTGAGACGTCCACGCCCCGGGCTATAACAGGCAATAACCCCATCGGGGAAAACTCAGTGGTGCCAATCCCAAAAGCGCCAATCGCCAGGGCCAGCAGTGGAAAATTGATTTTCATGAATGAACTCCGGAAACCGTGCCATAACGCGACACAGAATTAAGAAGTCAAAAGCATGACATCAATCACAAAAAATGAGAAGTTAACATTTTGGCAAAAGATTTTTGCCGGAGGGGTAACAATTGCAGAAAGCGAGGGAGAAAGCTCTCCCCCGTCTGAATCAGTGCAGCGCAGCGGTTAAACCACCCGCAACGATAAGAGCAAGAACAACAATGGTGGTAAACAGCGAAAACTTAAGATCGGTACTCATCAATTTTTCTCCTTTTATTCACCCTACGAAAAGTGAGCCTGCTCATTTTTACACAGTTCAGGTCAAAAATCTTCCAGGATTTAAGCGGATATCCACTTTACCTCTTCCCCTTTTCATCAAGATAGGACAAAATTCCACGCTAAATTTATTAGCGTACCGGCCATTGACCCCCTCCTGACGTCCTGTGTCGTTTTCCCGGCGTGTCGCAACTCAAGATTGCGTAATAAGGGTGAGAGAAGGCAAACGTTTACCTTCAAGTTTTTCAGGAGCTTAGGATATGGTCTGGAGTGACATTTAATGGCAACAATTAAAGACGTAGCAAAACGCGCAAACGTTTCCACTACAACCGTATCACATGTTATTAACAAAACGCGTTTCGTCGCAGAAGAGACGCGTAATGCCGTGTGGGCAGCGATCAAAGAACTGCACTACTCGCCGAGTGCCGTTGCGCGTAGCCTGAAGGTTAATCACACCAAGTCGATTGGCCTGCTGGCTACCAGCAGTGAAGCGGCCTACTTTGCTGAAATCATCGAAGCCGTTGAGAAAAACTGCTTCCAGAAAGGCTACACCCTTATTCTGGGCAACGCGTGGAACAACATTGAGAAACAGCGCGCTTACCTGTCGATGATGGCGCAAAAGCGCGTGGACGGCCTGCTGGTAATGTGTTCTGAATACCCTGAGTCAGTCCTTTCCATGCTGGAAGAGTATCGCCACATTCCAATGGTGGTGATGGACTGGGGCGAAGCGCGCGCCGATTTCACCGATTCGGTGATTGATAACGCCTTCGAAGGCGGTTACATGGCGGGTCGTTACCTGGTGGAACGCGGTCACCGCGAAATTGGCGTGATCCCGGGCCCGCTGGAGCGCAACACCGGCGCTGGCCGCCTGGCCGGTTTTATGAAGGCGATGGAAGAAGCGATGATCGTCGTGCCGGAAAACTGGATCGTGCAGGGCGACTTCGAGCCGGAGTCCGGCTACCGCGCCATGCAGCAGATCGTTTCCCAGCAGCATCGCCCTACCGCGGTGTTCTGCGGCGGCGACATCATGGCGATGGGCGCGCTCTGTGCGGCGGACGAGCTGGGCCTGCGCGTGCCGCAGGACATTTCGGTGATCGGCTATGATAACGTGCGCAACGCCCGCTTCTTCACCCCGGCGCTGACCACCATTCACCAGCCTAAAGACTCGCTGGGTGAAACGGCCTTCAATATGCTGATGGACAGGATCGTCAACAAGCGTGAACAGTCCCAGTCCATTGAAGTCCACCCGCGCCTGATTGAACGCCGCTCCGTTGCGGACGGCCCGTTCCGCGACTACCGTCGTTAATCATTTCACGGGGCCAGCTACGCTGGTCCCCGTAACCACTCCCGGTTCAGCGTTTCGCTGTCTCCCAGATAGTCCAGCAGCCAGGCCATCGCGGGCGATACGTCGCTTTGCTGCCAGGTCAGACAGCAGGCTGCGTCCGGGAAGGGATTTTCCAGCGTCAGGGCCACCCACTCCCCCGTGTCGATGCGCGGACGCGCAACGTGTACCGGCACCATCCCAACGCACAGCCCCGCGCTCAGGCAGGTGGCTGACGACTCCCAGTCCGGCGCGACTACCCGGCGCTGATTGTCCAGCAGCCAGGTAATGCGCTTGGGCAGCGAACGGGAGGTATCCTCCAGCACCAGCGACGGCCAGTTGCGTAACGTGTCGTCACTCAGCGGCCCCTCCATCGCCGCCAGCGGGTGATCCCGCGCCACCACGCAGGTCCAGCTCAGCATGCCCATGTCGCGAAACGCGTAGCGTCCGCCAACCGGGATGGCCTGCGTGGCGCCAATCGCCATCTCTGCCCGGCCGTCCGCCAGCGCATCCCAGACCCCGTTGAACACTTCCTGCGAAACGCGCAGCTCAACGTCGGAAAAATGGCGATAAAAATCGACGATCATCTGCCGGGTACGCTCCGGCTTAACGATGTTATCCACCGCAATGGAAAGGTGTCCGCGCCAGCCGTTAGCGATCTGCTGGCACTGCTCGCGGGTGATCTGCATTTTTTTGATAACAGACCGCCCTTCTTTCAAAAACCACGCCCCGGCGGGCGTCAGTTCAACGTCGCGATGGCGCCGCTCGAACAGCGGGACCGCGAGCCACTCTTCCAGCTGCCGCACCGTATAGCTGATTGCCGAGGGAACGCGGTGCAGCTCCTGCGCGGCACCGGTAAAGCTGCCGTTACGGGCCACGGCATCGACCACTTCAAGGGAATAATCTGACCACATTTTCTGCCTGCAAAATTTTTGAATGCACTCGCCAAATATTAGCGTTTCACAAGCCGCTTTGCACTCCCTACACTCTGCGGCAACGTACACCTGCCTCCTCAGGAGAATAAATAGTGCAACCCAGGAAAGGATTTTTAGTCTGGCTCGGCGGCTTAAGCGTGCTGGGCTTTCTGGCGACCGACATGTATCTGCCCGCGTTCGCCGCGATGCAGGAAGATTTGCAAACCCCTGCCGCTGCCATCAGCGCCAGCCTGAGCCTGTTCCTTGCAGGCTTTGCTTTTGCGCAGCTGCTCTGGGGACCGCTGTCGGATCGTTTTGGCCGCAAGCCCGTATTATTGCTGGGGCTGGCGATTTTTGCCGTTGGCTGTCTGGGCATGCTGTGGGTTCGCGATGCCGCCTGGCTACTGGCGCTGCGCTTCATTCAGGCAGTCGGGGTCTGCGCCGCAGCGGTCACGTGGCAGGCGCTGGTTACCGACTATTATCCGGCCTCGCGCACTAACCGTATTTTCGCCACCATTATGCCGCTGGTTGGCCTGTCGCCGGCGCTCGCCCCGCTGCTGGGCAGCTGGATCCTGGCACACTTCGACTGGCAGGCCATTTTCGCCACGCTGTTCGCCATCACGCTGGTGCTGATGCTGCCCGCGTTTGCGCTTAAGCCTGCGCATAAAAAAGAGGCGCATCCGGACGCGAAGCCGGTCACCTTCACCTCCTTACTGCGGGCTAAGGCCTATCGCGGCAACGTGCTGATTTACGCCGCCTGCTCCGCCAGCTTCTTCGCATGGCTGACCGGTTCGCCGTTTATTCTGCATGACATGGGCTACAGCCCGGCGGCTATCGGCCTGAGCTACGTTCCGCAGACCATCGCCTTCCTGGTGGGCGGCTACGGCTGTCGCGCCGCGCTGCAAAAATGGGAAGGCCAGCAGATGCTGCCCTGGCTGCTGGTGCTCTACGCGTTAAGCGTGATAGCGACCTGGGCCGTTGGCTTTATTCCGGGCGCCGGGCTTGCTGAAATTTTGATTCCGTTCTGCGTCATGGCGATCGCAAACGGTGCCATCTACCCTATCGTTGTGGCTCAGGCACTGCGCCCGTTCCCGCAGGCCACGGGCCGCGCTGCCGCGCTGCAAAATACCCTGCAGCTGGGTCTGTGCTTCCTGGCAAGCCTGGTGGTCTCCGCGCTGATTGCAACACCGCTGCTCACGACCACCAGCGTCATGCTGGCCACCGTTGCGCTGGCAGGTCTGGGCTATCGCATGCAGTCATCAGCGCATCGTGAGCAGAATGAAGACGCGCGCAGAGAAACGTCGCACGCCTGATTGCACAGGAAATTATGTTAAAAACCAGTGATTAGGTTGCTAACAATTTTCTGTTGAATCACCAAATTTAGAGGCCTATACTAAATTTGGTTCGATTAAATACGATAAATATTAAGTGTTAACGGGAGCCGGAGCGCTCCCGTTTTACCATGGACGGCTTTTCGGCAAGGGAAATCTCCCTTCCTCTGTTCTACGTCGGATATTAGCCTCGCGGGCATTTACCGTGAGATTTCTCACAAACCAAAAAAAGCGTCTACGCTGTTTTAAGGTTCTGATCACAGCAAGGTGATGGAGAAGCTATGAGTTCATCGTGTATAGAAGAAGTCAGCGTTCCGGACGATAACTGGTCCCGGATCGTCAGTGAACTGTTGGGACGTGCGGGCATTACGATTAATGGCTCATCCCCCTCCGATCCCCAGGTTAAACATCCCGATTTTTTTAAACGCGTTTTACAGGAGGGATCGTTAGGGCTGGGCGAAAGCTATATGGACGGCTGGTGGGAGTGTGAACGGCTGGATATGTTCTTCTCCAGCGTATTACGCGCCGGTCTTGAAAATCAGCTCCCTCGTCACTTCAAAGATACGCTGCGTATCGCCTCCGCTCGCCTGTTCAATCTGCAAAGTAAAAAGCGGGCGTGGATCGTCGGCAAAGAGCATTACGACCTGGGTAACGATCTGTTCAGCCGGATGCTCGACCCGTTAATGCAGTACTCCTGCGGATACTGGAAAAAAGCAACGTCGCTGGAACAGGCGCAGCAGGATAAACTACAGCTGATCTGCGACAAACTGCAGCTGCAGCCCGGCATGCGGGTGCTGGACATTGGCTGCGGCTGGGGCGGTCTCGCCTGGTTTATGGCGACGCATTACGGCGTCAGCGTGGTGGGCGTCACGATATCGGCCGAACAGCAGAAGATGGCGCAGGAGCGCTGCCTGGGCCTGGATGTTGATATTCGGCTTCAGGATTACCGTGACCTGAACGAGCAGTTTGACCGCATCGTTTCCGTTGGCATGTTCGAGCACGTGGGTCCGAAGAACTATAAAACCTATTTTGAGGTGGCCGACCGTAACCTGAAGCCTGACGGTATTTTCCTGTTACACACCATCGGCTCTAAGCGCACCGACAACAATGTGGATCCCTGGATCAATAAATACATCTTCCCGAACGGCTGTTTACCCTCCGTACGCCAGATAGCGAACGCCAGCGAACCGCATTTCATCGTGGAAGACTGGCATAACTTTGGCGCAGATTACGATACCACCCTGATGGCGTGGCACGAGCGTTTCCAGGCCGCGTGGCCTGAAATTGCCGACAACTATTCGGAACGATTCAAACGAATGTTCAGCTATTACCTGAATGCCTGCGCTGGCGCGTTCCGCGCGCGGGATATACAGCTATGGCAGGTGGTGTTTAGCCGGGGTATTGAGCACGGCCTGCGGGTGGCCCGCTAAAAAAATAACCCCGGCTACCCGGGGTTATTTTTATTCTTCTTCCACGGCTTTTATTATCGCCGCCTCTTTCGCCGCCAGCACGCGCTCAACGGTATCCACGACCGCCTGGGTCTGGGGATCAATTTCGATATTCACGCGCTGCCCCAGCTTTTTTGCTCCGAGCGTTGTGCGCTGCAGCGTTTCAGGAATTAAATGCACGCAAAAACGCGTTGGCGTCACTTCACCTACGGTCAGGCTAATCCCATCGATGCCAATAAATCCTTTATAGAGGATGTATTTCATTAATGACGGATCCTGCACCTTAAACCAGATTTGACGGTTATTTTCCGAGGTGACAATTTTCGCCACCTCTGCGGTGGTCATAATATGGCCCGACATCAGATGCCCGCCAATCTCATCGCTAAACTTAGCCGCACGCTCGACGTTTACGATATCGCCCGGCGCAAGCTCGCCGAGGTTGGTAATACGCAGCGTCTCTTTCATTAAATCAAAGCTGATCCGGTTACCGTTAATTTCGGTTACCGTCAGGCAGCAGCCGTTATGCGCAACCGACGCACCGGTTTCGATGCCGTCGAGCATATATTCAGGCAGCTCAACCACGTGAGTACGGAAATTTGGTTTTTCATCAATGGACACCACTTTGGCAGTGCCCTGCACAATACCAGTAAACATGCTTACAGCTCCTGTTCATTCCGGACGGCGATTACGCCGTTTAATCCCTCCACAATAACAGTTGAAAAAACAGGTTGCCAGCGATGCGCCATTTCTGACGTTTTTTTCACTAGATAATTAGTTAAACCCCGCTACAATAGCTGGCATCCCTCTGTTTTTTCTTCTTGCTGCCAGTTACGGCGGCCTTTTTAGTCTCTCAAATAACTACAATACAAAGGTGTTCACGTGCAGAAGTATATGATCGAAGCGCGTCAGTTATTGGCACTGGCAATACCGGTGATCGTCGCGCAGGTAGCCCAAACCGCAATGGGATTTGTGGATACGGTGATGGCCGGTGGGTACAGCGCCACCGATATGGCCGCCGTGGCGATCGGAACCTCAATCTGGCTTCCGGCCATTCTGTTTGGCCACGGCCTGCTGCTGGCGCTGACGCCAGTTATTGCGCAGCTCAACGGCTCTGGCCGACGCGAGCGCGTGGCCCATCAGGTTCGCCAGGGCTTCTGGCTGGCCGGGATTGTCTCCATTCTGATTATGATTGTCCTGTGGAACGCCGGGTATATCATCCGCGCTATGCATAATATCGACCCGGCGCTGGCGGATAAGGCGGTAGGTTATCTGCGCGCCCTGCTCTGGGGCGCGCCCGGCTATCTGTTCTTCCAGGTGGCGCGCAACCAGTGTGAAGGGCTGGCAAAAACCAAACCGGGCATGGTGATGGGCTTTATCGGCCTGCTGGTCAACATTCCTGTGAACTACATCTTCATCTACGGCCATTTTGGCATGCCGGAACTCGGCGGCGTAGGCTGTGGCGTGGCGACGGCAGCGGTGTACTGGGTGATGTTTGGCTGCATGCTCACCTACATCAAACATGCACGCTCCATGCGCGACATTCGTAACGACACCGCCTTCAGCACGCCTGACTGGTCGATGATGACCCGCCTTACCCAGCTGGGTCTGCCTATTGCGCTGGCGCTGTTCTTTGAAGTGACGCTGTTTGCCGTCGTCGCCCTGCTGGTTTCGCCACTGGGCATCATTGACGTGGCAGGTCACCAGATCGCCCTGAACTTCAGCTCGCTGATGTTCGTTCTGCCGATGTCGCTGGCCGCTGCGGTGACGATCCGCGTGGGCTTCCGTCTGGGACAAGGCTCAACGCTGGATGCGCAAACGGCGGCCCGCACCGGGCTGGGCGTCGGCGTCTGCATGGCGGTCTGTACCGCGCTCTTCACCGTGCTGCTGAGAGAGCAAATCGCCCTGCTCTACAACGATAATCCGGAGGTGGTGACGCTCGCATCGCACCTGATGCTGCTGGCTGCCCTGTACCAGATCTCTGACTCTATCCAGGTCATCGGCAGCGGCGTGCTGCGCGGTTATAAAGATACGCGCTCCATCTTCTTTATCACCTTTATTGCGTACTGGGTGCTGGGTTTACCCTGCGGGTACATTCTGGCGCTGACGGATCTGGTCGTAGACCGCATGGGGCCAGCCGGGTTCTGGATGGGCTTTATCATCGGCTTAACCTCGGCGGCCATTATGATGATGCTGCGCATGCGCTTCCTGCAACGTCAGCCGTCCGCGGTGATTTTGCAGCGCGCTGCACGTTAAACACGCGGTAGCCGCCGGATGGCGGCTACTTTCTCTTCACTTTGCGCGGTAATGAAGCAATCGCGTGAAATCAGAGAGAAAAATGCGTTTTCCCTCTTGCCACCATGGTGCTGTGCCGCTAATATTCGTCCCCGTTGTCACCGACAACACGTTGCGTTCATAGCTCAGTTGGTTAGAGCACCACCTTGACATGGTGGGGGTCGTTGGTTCGAGTCCAATTGAACGCACCATTCTGCGTCCGTAGCTCAGTTGGTTAGAGCACCACCTTGACATGGTGGGGGTCGGTGGTTCGAGTCCACTCGGACGCACCATTTCAGTTCTGAAATGGTGCAAATTTCCTCTTCTGAATATCTTAATTTCTCCCTTCATTGAATGACTTAGCCTTTCTCCTGCTACGCTTGTTATATGGTTCAGAAATGCAGGAACGCTTTCGATGAAAAAAATTGCCATTATCGGCTCAGGCCCAACAGGGATTTACACCTTCTACTCTCTTCTTGGCAACGCAGCGCCACTGTCCGTCACCGTATTTGAGAAAGCAGACCAGCCCGGCGTCGGTATGCCCTACAGCGATGAGGATAACTCCCGGCTGATGCTGGCGAATATCGCCAGTATTGAAATTCCGCCCATTTTTATCAGCTACCTCGACTGGCTAAAGCAGCAAAATGCAGCTCACCTTGCCCGCTATAGCGTCGACAAAGACACGCTTCACGACCGGCAATTCCTGCCGCGCATTTTGCTGGGTGAATATTTTCACGATCGGTTTCTTGCCGTTGTCGCAGAGGCAAAAAAGGCGGGATTTCACGTCGAGGTTCATCCCAACGCCGAAGTCACGGATATCAAGGCTGACGCAGACGGCGTGGCTCTTTCAGTGAACGATGCTCCGTTCTCCAGGAGGTTTGATCTTGCCGTGGTCGCCACCGGTCACGTCTGGCCGGATGAAGAGGAAGCCACCCGCACCTTTTTCCCAAGCCCATGGTCAGGGCTGATGGACGCGGAGATCCGCCCCTGCGAGGTGGGGATCATGGGCACGTCCCTCAGCGGGCTGGACGCGGCCATGGCGGTCGTGATGCAGCATGGCCAGTTTACCGGGGAGCAGTTCATTCTGAATAAGGGCAGCGAGGCGTTAAAAATCGTGCTGATGTCCCGCACCGGCGTGCTGCCGGAGGCCGACTTTTACTGCCCCATCCCTTACGAGCCGCTGTCCGTATTAACCGAGGCCGTGGCTGAGAGCGAAATAGCAAAAGGGCCGGACGGACTGCTTGACCGCAGTTTTGCGCTGATGGTGAAAGATCTTGAGCGTGCCGATCCGCAGTGGTGCCGGGCAATCTCCCTAAGCACGCTGAATGCCGACACGCTTCGCGATGTCTGGTTTGAGGATCGCAAAAAGCACGGGCCGTTCACCTGGGCCGAAGCGAATCTGAAAGAAGTGGAGCGAAATAAGCGCGAAAAACGTACCGTCGCCTGGCGCTACACCGTGCTACGCCTGCATGAGGTGGTTCAGGCGATTGTCCCTTTACTGAACGAACGGGACAGAGCGCGGTTTAAGTCCGGGCTGGAACGCGTGTTTATTGATAACTATGCCGCTATACCCCCGCAGTCTATCCGCCGGCTGCTGGCGCTGCGTGAAGCGGGGATCGTTAGCGTGGTTACGCTCGGGGATGATTACGATCTGGATATCGGCAGCGATCAAACCGTCATCACCACGAAAGAAAAGAGTTATCGCTTTGACGTGTTTATCGACGCGCGCGGGCAAAAGCCGCTCAAAAACAAGCATATTCCCTTCCCGACGCTGCGCAAACAGCTTGAGGAAACCGGCGATGAGATACCGGACGTTGGGGAAGACTACACGCTGCTGGCACCAGCGTCTCTGCGCGGGCGTATAGCCTTCGGGGCGATTCCGTGGCTGATGCACGATCGTCCGTTTGTACAGGGGTTGTCAGAGTGTGCTGAAATTGGTCAGGCGATGGCGAAGGCGGCGGTAAATCCTGCTTCGGGAGTGCGCCGCAGGTTACCTTTTGCGGAGTATTAACAGGGCATCCCTGCCCTGAGCGTCGGATTACTCGAAGTACACTTCCGGGTTTTCCGACAGCGATACGAACGTTTTGGTGTTCTTGTCCAGGGCAAGAATTTTGCCGCTTTCAATATCATACACCCAGCCGTGCAGTCGAATGGCGTTGTTGCGCAGGCCTACCGCCACGGACGGATGGGTCTTGATGTTGCTCAGCTGCGCAAAAACGTTCTCCTGCACCATCGCATTCACTTTGTCGATCGGCTTATCCCAGGCTTTCTTCTCCACCACCGCTTTTGCCGCATCGGAATAGCGCAGCCAGTGGGAAACGGCCGGCATTGGCTCCAGATCGGCGTTGTCAGCAATCGCCTTCATCGCACCGCAGTTTGAGTGGCCGCAGATAACGATGTCGGTTACGCCCAGCGCCACCACCGCGTACTCGATTGTCGCAGAGACACCGCCTGGCTCCGGCCCGAACGGAGGCACGATATTGCCGGCGTTTCGAATGACAAAGAGCTGTCCTGGCTCTTGCTGGGTAACCAGTTCCGGGACCAGACGGCTGTCGGAGCAGGAGATGAACAGCGCTTTGGGATTCTGACTGGACGCTAAACTACGAAAGAGCTCTTTACGTTGCGGGAAAATCTCTTTTTGAAAGCTGAGAAAACCTTCAATGATATGTTGCATAGCCATTTCTCTTTTATCTGTTTTAGTTTAGGTATGATCGCGATCACACTCGTAAAATTTAACCACCGTGCCTTAGCGGAGACAAGCAATATATTTCTGGCCCGACCGCTGGACTATCTCATCCGCGCTCGCCGCTATGTTTTGCCCCTCAAACGCCCCGTACAGGCGCGCAAACTTTTTCCCCGTAAGCCTGCGGGTCACGGACTCGACGGTGCTGGCAGGCAGCGGCAGCATATTCGGATAGCTCCACATGAACGACACGGCGTCTTTACCCGGCGTGACCTGCAAAATGTCCCCCGCCAGCAACACGCCCTCCCCCGACTGCCAGTGCAGCACCGTGCCGCCGGCAAAATGGCCGCCAAGCCGCAGCAGGGTTACTGACGGCATAATTTCAAGAGCGTCGTCTTCCCAGAAGCGTATCGCCGGGCTGTCGCGCATTACCCACTGCCGATCGCTGGCGTGAAGGTAGATCGGTGCGTTAAACGCCCCGGCCCACTCCTGCATGGTGGTGTAGTAATGCGGATGCGAAATCGCGATCGCGCTAATTCCGCCGAGCGCTTCAACCAGCGTTCTGGTGGCCGGATCGAGGTTGGCGATGCAGTCCCACAAGATATTGCCGTGCGGCGTGCGCAGCAGGATTGCCCGCTGGTTGATGGCAAAGGACGGTACGGTTTTGATGCTGAACAGATGGGGCTCCAGCTGCTGCCATTTGTTTACGTGCGTGGTAATAAGGCTGTTGTAATCTATCCATGCCTGCCCCGTTACCGGGACATACTGACGCTCATCGTCGCAAACTGGACAGTGACTGGGCTGTTCATCGTAAGCGGTACCGCAGGTTTTACAGAGCGTAATCATCAGCTTTCCTCAGCAATAAAGCTCTGAGTATGGCAGGGATTATCCTTATGTGCTGCGAGGTGCACTGCCCGGTTTTTTTGGCTTATACTCTGCCGGTATCAAAAACTGAAAACGCAGGTGCCACATGGAAATTGATCTCGATAACTTAGTCTTTAACGGGCTGGATGAAGCAGAAGAGCGTAACGCGGAACGTCTTGACGACGCGGATAAAAAAGCCCAGGCGATCGTCGCCGATGACGACTGCGGCGATGCCTGCAAGATCTGAATACAGAGCACCGGCAATGCCGGTGCTTTTTTTTATGAATTACTGTCCGGCCCCGTCAATGGCCGCCTGGGCACAGGCTTCATCAAGATGACCGCCCGGCGCGCCGCCGATGCCAATCGCCCCAATCACCTCATCGCCCTCTTTTATCGGTAAACCACCCGCCAGCAGCAGGAAGCCGGGAACATCACGCATATTCTGCGCGCCCGCGTTAGTCTGTGCAGCTTCCATTACCTTACCTGACGCGTTTTTCGTACTCAGCGCGGTATAGGCCTTCATTTCGCTGGCTTTTACCGTATGTGGGCCAGCGTTATCCGTGCGCTGCACTGCCTTAACAACCCCTGCGCGGTCAACCACGGTCACCGTAACCTGATAGTGCTTTGCCATACAGGCCTGAACGGCGGACGTTGCCAGCGCGTTAGCCTGTGCCAGAGAGAGGCTTTTCTGATTCAGCGCATCCGCCCGTGCAGCCAGGCTTACGCTACCCGCGACCAGTGCCGCCACCATCAATACTTTTTTCATTGCACTTCCTCGAGTGTTGGGAGACAACCCGAGATTACTGAAGCGCGCGTCTACGCGTAATTCGGTTGATTACGCACTCCACCTGGTAGTTATACGGATTGCAATTTGTCATATTCCCGGCTCGCCTGAACCAGGCTGCTGACGCCAAGCTTGGCAAACGCCGCCGCGCGGTGCGCTTCCACGGTCCTCGGGGAGAGGTTAAGACGCGCAGCCGCCTCTTTGTTGCTGCATCCTTCCATCAGCACGCTCAGCACCTCGTGCTCCCGCGCGGTTAGCTGTTCAAATCGCGCTTTAATCCGCGAGATATCCTGCCAGGCGGCAGATCGCCGCAGGCTCTCTTCGAAAGCCATGCCAACCGTTTCGATAAGCCTGTCGGCGTCCAGGGGTTTGGTGAAGAACTCAAACACGCCGTTGCGAAACGCGCGACGGCAGGCGTCGACCGTTCCGTGCCCGGTCATGATAACGACCGGCAGCAGCGGCCAGGGCCATTCACCCTCTTCCAGCCAGGCAAGCCCGCCCTTGCCCGGCATGCGCATATCCAGCAGCAGACAGCCGACAAGCGCCGTTTCGCCGCCGTGCGCCAGCGTAAAGGCATCGACGCTCTCGAATGCCTTAACCTGCCAGCCCATTCCGGAGAGTAAAAACGTCAATGATTCCCTGATGGACTCATCGTCATCGATGAGCCAGACCACCTTATCCATGCTTTGTCTCCTTACCTTCTGCCAGCTGCAGCCGGATCTGCGCCCCGCCCTGCGGGGCGTTGCCCAGCGCGATCGAGCCGTTCATGCGGGTTATTAGCGTTTCCGTTAACGTCATCCCCAGCCCCGTTCCGCCGGGGCGTCCGCTAAAGAAGGGCATAAAGGCGTTTTGCAGGGCCTCCGGGCTAAATCCCGGCCCGCCGTCGGTAAGCGTGACCAGAATGCCCTTCTCGTTTTTCTGGCTGTCGATCCGCACCCAGCCGTGCGTGCTCTCCTGCTGAGCCTGAATCGCATTGCTGAGCAGGTTATGCAGTACCTGCTCCAGCCAGAGCCTGTCTGCCAGCACGGTCGTGGCATCCGCTGCAAACGCGTGGATGACCGCGATACGGTTCGATTTGCGCTCGTGCTCCAGCAGGCTCTCAACCTGCTGCCAGCACTGCACCAGATCGGTTTCGCGCAGGGTCACCTTCTCCTGTACCACATGCTCGCGAAAGCGCGTCAGCAGGGCGCTGATGCGCTGCGTTTGCAGCAGCGCGGCCGCAAGCGCCTGCGGCACGGCCTGCGGATTAGCCTCGAGCTGTCGCTGCGCCCCCTGGATCCAGGTTTGCACGGCGGTAAGCGGCTGGTTAATTTCATGGACTATGCCCGCGGTGATCTCCCCCAGCGTGTTAAGCCTGGCATGCTGATAATAGCGGGCGCGCTGCTCGGCCTGCTGCCGCTGTTTGCGCTGCCAGAGCACGCTTCCCACGCCCGCAATCGCTACCCCCCACGTTAGAAAGAGCAGCAGGTAAGGCAGCAGGGAAACGCTGAACCAGTCAGGCTCTGCCTCGGCTGTAAGAACGAAGGGCTGGGTATGCTGCGGGAAAGCGCGCTGCCAGCGCCAGAAAGCGCCGGAGGATGGCGGATCATCGCCGTTCGTGACGTTAAGATGCAGCTGCGCGAAGCTATGGCGCGCGGGAATCAGCGCGCTTAGGTCGACCAGCACGCGTATCTGCCGCCAGGGATTGTATAACCAGTACCGCACCCCGCTAAACGGCTCCACGCGCGGGGCGTCCAGCGCACGCCCCGCGGTTTTTTCCAGGGCCAGGACAGAAGGAAACTTTTTGCGTAACGCGGTGATATCTTCATCGCCGCTCAGAAGCGGAAGCACCGATTCATTTTGCGTCAGCACCGCGCCGATCGCCGAATAGCGTGCCGTAAACTCGCGATCGCGCTCCCAGTACTGGCGACGTATCTGTTCCGCATACAGCAGCACACCGCTTATCAGGCAGACCGCCACCCATGCAGCGATGCTGCGCTTTATCATCTTTTTTAAGCTCATAGCGTTAACGGGCGCAGTCATTCAGGCTGTCGACATTACCAGTTAACGCTGATGAGAACAAAAAAACGCGGACGTTATCAGATCTCCGGCGTTCTGCTAAAACCGGTCAGCATGAGGATCGGGCCCTGTGGGGAGGATGCCGCGTCAAACTGATAGTGGTTTCCCTGACGATCGCCACCGATGTACCATGAAATCTCGGTTTTACCTTCTGCCAGCGCCTTGCGCACCGCTTTATCGACATCCACCATCCGGTATTCCCGGGAGTGATTCAGGTAAAGTATCGCATCCGAACGGTAGTTACAGGACGGTCGCGAATGCCAGCTCACGCTGGCCGGATCCCAGTCGTTGCTCGCCGGATAGAAGAAGATTTGGTCCGCGCCGTTAGTTTCCACTTTCCCGCCGTAGATACGCACGCGGTATTTAAACTGCGAGGGGTCCTGTCCGGCAGGCAGCGGCGGAATGCGGAACTTCACCAGCGACAGCGTTTCGCTGTTGCGCGTGCGACCGCCGTTCTTCCAGTTATCCTGCACCAGCAGAACCTGCGGATCCGGCTGGGAAAGCGCTGGCTCCAGGCTGCTGAGCCAGACGTTGGCCTTCGGTTTCGAATAACCATACGGAACGGTGGTGCCGCAATCCATCCCGCGGTTCATGCACAGGTCGGTCATAAAGCGCGCGGCATCTTCCGTCCAGCCGTTCATAAAGTCAGCATGAGCGGTATACAGGCTTCCCCACCGCTCTTCACGCTCGTCTCCGTGCATGATTGGATCGAGGGAGAGCTGCACTTTGCTGGTATCCAGAGAGTCGATCGTCGGTAGCACGTACGCAACATTCATGTTAACGGTCGGGATTTTTACCGGGAAGGCGGACGGGCACTGCCCTCTGGTATCGTAGGTGGCGTTGGCCAGGCCGTGGGCGGGCTTCAGGTTTACCCCGTCCCAGCAGTTCGGGAACTGAATGCCGATATTAAACTGCACGGCATCGTTCGCCTTGCGCAGGCCGCAAACCTCACCCGTTTTGGTGGTGTAGCCCCTGCCGTTGGCGCACAGGAAGGTGATATGTGGGTTCGGCGCGGTACCATGATGGTCGCCTGCCAGCAGCGACAGCCCCGCCGGGAAAGGGTGCAGCGGCCAGGCGTCAACGTTCGATGCCTGATAGTAGGTTTTTTGATAGGCGGGTTTAACCACCGTTCCGTCAGGCAGCTTCAGCGAAGGGGCCCAGTAGGCCGAGCCGTCTGCTTTATTATCGCAGGTGGTTTTTTCATGCGCCCGCAGCGATTCACGGCTGGCGTAAGCATCCGCCTGCTCGTTGCCAAAGAAGTCGTGCAGCATGGCCTCGTTGGGCATGCCGTACATCATAATGGCATCGTCGCCGAGGGTGTGGGAGTAAGCGCAGACAACGTGCGCCTGTGGCCCGGCGTGCGCCGCCTGCATGGCAATCAGTAGAGCGGTGGCAGAAAGTGCCGGGGTTAATACTGTCCGTTTCATTATTATCTCCATCGTTGAGAGGAGATAGTGGTAGCAAAACGGCTGCGGTTTACCGAGGATTTACCCGCGTATTTTTCCGCTCATCCCTGCTTTACACGCATCACGCACAGCTCATTCCAGTACGTTTCGCGCGTCCGGCGCAGTTCAGCGTGACGTTTTATCATTGAACCACTCCGGGTCAATGTTGGCTACGTCCACGCCGTACAGGCTGGCGACGGGCAATACTAACTCAAGAACACGTTGCGCGCTGTTCTCCGCACTCGCTGATCGGGCCGCAAAAAACCGCCGTAACGTGCTTATCCACTTTTTCATCGTCATTACCCTTCTCGCTTAACCGGAACTCAGTTAAGCACGCGTTAGCCATGAAGGGGAAATAACAATAATGGCTGTTGATATGCGGGATCTGAGTAACTCACGACGCGCTGACGTCGTGGCCGGAAAGCGCTTTTACCACCGTTTCCATCGCTTTGGTTGTCAGCTCGCTGCGCTTAACGCGCTGGTTCGCCAGCGCGGTACGCAATACGCCCGCAATGACAATATGCTTCGGCTCCTGGCCTAAATCACGCATTTCGAGAACGACCTTGCCTACTACCCGGCACATCTCCTGATACAGCGCTTCGTCTTTGGTCACATTGCCCATTGTCATCACTCCGTTGCCCTAAAGCGTCAGCTTAAATGATTCGTCGGCCGGATACAAAAAAGAAGCCCGGCGTATTTCCCGCCGGGCTTCATCTTAAAAATCAGAAGATTAGTTATTTACCGGGATCACCGCGCCTTTGTATTTGGTGCGGATCCAGTCCTGGATCTCTTTGGAGTGCAGCACGTTCACCAGCGCGACGATATCTTTCTTCTTCTCGTCTCCGCGATGGACGGTAATGATGTTGGCGTACGGGTTGTTTTCACCGCTTTCAACCGCAATCGGGTCGTGAACCGGATCCAGGCCTGCATCGATGGCGTAGTTGGCGTTGATCACCACCGCCGCACCTTCGTCGTTGTTGTACATCTGCGGCAGCAGGGAGGCTTCAACGTTAGGGGTAAACTGCAGCTTTTTCGGGTTCTCAACGATATCGCTGATCCGCGCGGTCACTTTATCAATGCCTGGCTTGAGCTTGATCACGCCCTCTTTTTCGAAGATAGACAGAATACGGCCTTCCTCGGAAACCGCGTCACGCATGATGATTTTGCCGCCCTCCGGCAGATCCTTCAGCGATTTGTATTTTTTGGAATAAATGCCGATTGGCTCGATGTGGATCGCGCCCGCACTCACGAAATCATACTCCTTATCGCCCGCGTGATCTTTCAGCACGCTGTTCAGATAAGGAACGTGCTGGAAGTAGTTAGCGTCGATGTCGCGCCCGGCCAGCGCGGTGTTAGGCAGAATGTAGTCCTGAAACGGTTTAATCTCCAGATCGATACCCTGCTTCGCCAGAATCGGCTTTGCCTGCTCCAGAATTTCGGCGTGCGGCGTGTTGGACGCGCCCACGGTCAGGGTGTCAGCCCAGGAGGCGAAGCTCAGGGCGCTCAGGGTGGCTGCGGCGATCAGCGTCAGCGTTTTTTTCATGATGATGGTTCCTGTGTGTATTTATTAGCGTTTATCTAACAGTGATGTGATGACATCGCCGCAGAACTGGACAATGAAAACGATGATTAAAATGGTCACCGTTGCCACCAGCGTGACGTCACCATGGTTGCGCTGGAATCCTTCCAGATATGCCAGATTTCCCAAGCCGCCGGCACCAATTACCCCTGCCATTGCGCTGTAGCTCACCAGCGCAATCAGCGTCACCGTCATCCCTGACACCAGGGCGGGTGAGGATTCCGGCAATAAAACCCGAAACACGAGCGTGCTCAGCCGTGCGCCCATCGAGCGCGTGGCTTCAATAACCCCTTTATCCACTTCACGCAGGGCAATCTCGACCAGGCGGGCGTAAAACGGCGCGGCACCAACAATCAGGGCGGGCAGCGCGGCGTTGGCGCCAAGAATGGTGCCCACGATGGTCTTGGTGAACGGGATCAGCAGGACGATGAGTATGATGAACGGGATAGAACGAAACACGTTCACCACTATCGAAATCACGCTGTAGACCGTGCGGTTGTGGAACAACCCGCCGCGGGCGGTTAAAAACAGCGCCAGACCAAGCGCGATCCCCAGAATAAAGGTCGCCACGCCCGAAAGCGCGGTCATGTAGAGCGTCTCCTGCGTTGCAGCCCACAGCTGATCCCACTTCAGGTGCGGAAAAAGATTTTCAGCCATGCTTAATTACCTCGCCTTCAATATCGCTTTGCTTCAGGTCGGCGAGGATATTGTTCAGTTGTTCATCGGATGCCGCCACGTGCACCCAGAGCTGCCCGAAAACGCCGTGGGCGGTTTGCGTCATTTTCCCGTGCAGGATGTTAAACGGCAGGCCGTAGCGCAGGGTCAGTTCACCCACGATCGGCCTGTGCGTGCTGTGTCCCGTAAAGGTCAGCCTGATGACCGTGCCTTCCAGCCCGGTTGCCAGCTCCGTATTAAAGGTTTCAGCTTCGGCGTACTGGCTTACCTGACGGACGAACTGACGGGTGATCGGCTGCTGCGGATGCGTAAATACGCTCAGCACGTCTCCCTCTTCCACCACCCTGCCGTTCTCCATCACCGCCACGCGATCGCAGATTTTGCGCACCACGTGCATCTCGTGGGTGATCAGCACGATGGTCAGGTTAAAACGGCGGTTAATGTCCAGAAGCAGATCGAGGATCTGATCGGTGGTCTGCGGATCCAGCGCGGAGGTCGCTTCGTCACACAGCAGCACGTCCGGATGGTTGGCCAGCGCGCGGGCAATCCCAACGCGCTGTTTTTGCCCGCCGCTCAGCTGCGACGGGTAGGCATTCTCGCGCCCCTTCAGGCCGACCAGCTCCACCAGCTCGGCGACGCGGGCCTGAATTTGCGCTTTTGGCACACCGGCAATTTGCATTGAAAAGGCGATGTTTTCCCGCACCGTGCGCGACCAGAGCAGGTTAAAGTGCTGGAACACCATGCTGATTTTCAGGCGTGCCTGACGCAGCGCTTCCCCTTTTGCGGCGGAGATATCCTGTCCGTTGATGGTGACGCTTCCGGCGCTCGGCTTTTCCAGCCCGTTCAGCAGGCGGATCAGCGTGCTTTTTCCGGCCCCGCTGTAGCCGATAATTCCATAAATCTGTCCCTGCTCTATCGTCAGATTGACGTTATCAACGGCGGTGAGCGACGCCTTTCCGTTATCAAAAACCTTCGAAATATTGCTGAGTACGATCATTCTTATGGGTTATCCGATTCGCATATAGCGGTTTAGCAGTATGGATGTCCAAAAGATAGTAAACAGCCGTTATCAGCTTTTAAATGACCAAAAAGGAATTTCATATAACGTCAGGAAATAAGCAGCAGAGCGGCTGGCGGGAAACGCTTAGATGAATATCAGAAATGGTTATCTGCCAGACGCATAGCAGCCCGGCGGCATCCGATAAAATCGGATATTTTTACAGCATTTTTAGCGCGTATAGCCATCCCCACATCCAGACAACTTTACGTCTCGCTGTCCTTGCGTCTGAAAACATGATGAATATTCCTTTCCGCTCTAAAACCTGGTGAAACGTTCTTTATTGAGCAAATTTCGTGGTCCTATCATCCGGTCATGACCTCCTGACAGGAAATAACCATGACGATCTACCACTCCGTCACCGAAATGATTGGCCGCACGCCGGTTATACAGCTGCACAAGCTTGATACCGGCCCCTGCTCGCTGTTCCTCAAGCTGGAAAACCAGAACCCCGGCGGCTCGATCAAAGACCGCGTCGCGCTGTCGATGATTAACGAAGCCGAGCGTACGGGGCGGCTTCAGCCCGGTGGCACCATTATCGAAGCCACGGCGGGGAATACCGGGCTGGGGCTGGCGCTGATTGCCGCGCAGAAAGGCTACGCGCTGATGCTGGTCGTGCCGGACAAAATGAGCCGCGAGAAGATTTTCCACCTGCGGGCGCTGGGCGCGCAGGTTGTGCTGACCCGCTCAGATGTGAACAAGGGCCATCCGGCCTATTACCAGGATTACGCCCGGCGCCTGGCGAACGAGGTGCCTGGCGCGTTTTATATTGACCAGTTCAATAACGAGGCCAACCCGCTGGCGCACCGCACCACTACCGCTCCTGAACTCTTTGCACAGCTTGACGGGCAAATCGACGCCATCGTCGTCGGCGTCGGATCCGGCGGTACGCTGGGCGGCCTGCAGGCGTGGTTCGCTGAACACTCGCCGCAGACGGAATTTGTGCTTGCCGATCCGGCCGGGTCGGTGCTGGCGGACCAGGTCGAGACCGGGCGCTATCACGATGCCGGGTCGTGGCTGGTTGAAGGGATTGGCGAGGACTTTATCCCCCCGCTGGCGCATATCGAAGGGGTGGAGCGCGCCTGGCGCATTACCGATCGCGAAGCGTTCGCCACCGCGCGTGAGCTGCTGAAAACGGAGGGGATCCTGGCGGGCTCCTCCAGCGGCACGCTGCTGGCGGCGGCGCTGAAATACTGTCAGGCACAAACTACGCCGAAACGCGTGGTCACCTTCGCGTGCGACAGCGGCAATAAATATCTCTCAAAGATGTTCAACGACGACTGGATGCGCCAGCAGGGACTTATCTCGCGCCCCCGGGCAGGCGATCTCTCCGACTATATCGCCCTGCGGCATGATGAAGGCGCGACGGTCACCGCCGCGCCGGATGACACCCTTTCCACCGTGCTGGCCCGCATGCGCCTGTACGACATCTCGCAGCTGCCGGTGCTCGATAACGATAAGGTCATCGGCATCGTTGACGAATGGGACCTGCTCCGGCACATCGGCGGAGACGGGGAACGCTTCTCCCTCCCCGTGACGGCGGCCATGACCCGGCAGGTCGAGTCTCTGGATAAGCAGGCGCCGGAGAGCGCGCTGCACGCCATTTTTGACCGTGGCCTGGTCGCCATTATCTATGACCAGGACCGCTTTCTGGGTCTGATTACGCGCAGCGACGTTCTCACCGCGTGGCGCAACCGTCTGCAAAAATAAAGGAACAAACGATGAAAAATCTGGCAACCCTCAGCGTACACAGCGGCGAGTATCGCGATCGGCACGGCGCCGTCATGCCGCCGATTTACGCCACCTCGACGTTTGCGCAACCGTCGCCGGGTGAGCACACCGGCTATGAATACTCGCGCAGCGGCAACCCGACCCGCCACGCGCTGGAAACCGCCATCGCCGAACTGGAAGGCGGCACGCGCGGATACGCGTTTGCCTCCGGCCTGGCGGCCATCTCCACCGTGCTGGAGCTGCTGGACAAAGACAGCCATATTGTCGCCATTGATGACGTGTATGGCGGTACGTATCGCCTGATTGAAAACGTCCGCAAGCGCAGCGCCGGGCTGCAGGTGAGCTGGGTTAAGCCGGACGATTTAGCCGGTCTTGAGGCCGCCATTCGCCCGGACACCCGGATGATCTGGGTAGAAACGCCGACCAACCCGCTGCTGAAGCTGGCCGATCTGGCGGCCATCGCGGACGTCGCCCGGCGCCATAACGTCATCAGCGTGGCGGATAATACCTTCGCCTCCCCGGTCATTCATCGCCCCCTGGCATCGGGTTTTGACATCGTGGTGCACTCCGCCACCAAATATCTCAACGGCCATTCAGACGTGGTCGCCGGGCTGGCGGTGGTCGGGGCAGATAACGAGCTGGCGGAGCGCCTCGGCTATCTGCAAAACGCGGTTGGCGGTGTTCTGGATCCGTTCAGCAGCTTCCTGACACTGCGGGGGATCCGCACCCTTTCACTGCGTATGGAAAAGCACAGCGCCAACGCGCTGGCGATTGCGCAATGGCTGGAGCAGCATCCGCAGGTTGAAAGCGTATTCTATCCCGGGCTGGCGTCACACCCGCAGCACGCGCTTGCCCGCCGCCAGATGGCGCTACCGGGCGGCATGATCTCGGTAGTAATAAAGGGAGATGCGCAACGCGCAACAGACGCGATCCGCAGCCTGAGGCTTTTTACCCTGGCAGAAAGCCTGGGTGGCGTGGAGAGCCTGGTGAGCCAGCCCTACAGCATGACCCACGCCTCCATTCCCCTCGCGCAACGGCTTGCGAACGGCATTGTGCCGCAGCTCATCCGCCTGTCGGTGGGAATTGAAGATGCAAACGACCTGATCGCGGACCTCCAGCAGGCGCTGGAAAAGTGAGCAAAAGACGGCGGGCGTACCGCCTGCCGTCATAAGATGACATTATGCCTTAACGCCTTGATAACAAACTTATGTGAATCTGCACAGATTGTTTTTGAAACACCGTTTCCATTTTCCTTTTTGCGTTGAATCAGCGTATAATGCGCGCCAAATCCCTGGTGAATGGTTTCAGCGCTTGGAATACAAAAAACAACGTACAACTTCTCCTCTCCTTCGTTGGGCTGGCACTCAGGCACACTTTCTTCTGCACGCTCATGTGATGTCACCTATTCTTAGTGCGTGTCATAGACTCTTTCGCAACACAGGTTTGACTCCGCGGCGGTGCGCCCCCGGAGCGAGATTTCCATATCCTTCCCAACTTAAAGACTAAGACTGTCATGAAAAAGACGAAAATTGTTTGTACTATCGGCCCGAAAACCGAATCCGAAGAGATGCTGAGCAAAATGCTGGATGCCGGCATGAACGTGATGCGTCTGAACTTCTCCCACGGTGACTATGCTGAACACGGTCAGCGTATCCAGAACTTGCGCAACGTGATGAGCAAAACCGGTAAAAAAGCCGCGATCCTGCTCGACACCAAAGGTCCTGAAATCCGTACCATTAAGCTGGAAGGCGGTAACGACGTTTCGCTGAAAGCAGGCCAGACCTTCACCTTCACCACCGACAAGTCCGTGGTAGGTAATAACGAAATCGTTGCAGTAACCTATGAAGGCTTTACCAGCGATCTGTCTGTCGGCAACACCGTTCTGGTGGATGACGGTCTGATCGGCATGGAAGTCACCGCCATCGAAGGTAACAAGGTTATCTGTAAAGTGCTGAACAACGGCGACCTGGGCGAAAACAAAGGCGTTAACCTGCCGGGCGTTTCTATTGCGCTGCCGGCGCTGGCTGAAAAAGACAAGCAAGACCTGATCTTCGGTTGCGAACAGGGCGTTGACTTCGTTGCGGCGTCCTTTATCCGTAAGCGTTCTGACGTGGTTGAAATCCGCGAGCACCTGAAAGCGCACGGCGGCGAGAAGATCCAGATCATCTCCAAAATCGAAAACCAGGAAGGCCTGAACAACTTCGACGAAATCCTCGAAGCGTCTGACGGTATCATGGTTGCGCGTGGCGACCTGGGCGTTGAAATCCCGGTTGAAGAAGTGATCTTCGCGCAGAAGATGATGATCGAGAAGTGTGTTCGCGCGCGTAAGGTGGTTATCACCGCCACGCAGATGCTGGACTCCATGATCAAAAACCCACGCCCTACCCGCGCAGAAGCCGGCGACGTGGCTAACGCCATCCTCGACGGTACCGATGCGGTAATGCTTTCTGGCGAGTCTGCTAAAGGTAAATACCCTCTGGAAGCGGTCAGCATCATGGCGACCATCTGTGAGCGTACCGACCGCGTGATGAAGAGCCGCCTGGATTACAACAACGACAGCCGTAAACTGCGCATCACCGAAGCCGTGTGCCGTGGCGCGGTAGAAACCGCTGAGAAACTGGAAGCGCCACTGATTGTGGTTGCGACGCAGGGCGGCAAATCTGCTCGCGCGGTGCGTAAATACTTCCCGGACGCGACCATTCTGGCGCTGACCACCAACGAAACCACCGCACGTCAGCTGGTGCTGAGCAAAGGCGTGATCCCACACCTGGTGAAAGAAATTGCCTCTACCGATGATTTCTATCGTCTGGGTAAAGAAGTGGCTCTGGAGCTGGTTGACCGCGGTCTGGCACAGAAAGGCGACGTTGTGGTAATGGTTTCTGGTGCTCTGGTTCCGTCCGGCACAACTAACACCGCATCTGTTCACGTGCTGTAATATTTCCCGAACAAATTATATTTTTGTTAAAAAGCGTCCTGCGGGACGCTTTTTTTATTCCCGCCTTTAACCAGAACTATTCAAAAAGCAAATCGGGTTTCTCTATTTAATCGCGAATTATCTAAGATGAATCCGATGAAAAATGCCTTTTTTAACATAGCTTTTTCGTCAAAACTGCCGATTTCGTTGCTTCTTTGAGCGAACGATCAAAAATAGGCGTAATCCCATCAAAAAAATATTCTCAACCCAAAAAAGTTTGTGTAATACTTGTAACGCTACATGGAGATTAACTCAATCTAGAGGGTATTAATAATGAATCGTACTAAACTGGTACTGGGCGCGGTAATCCTGGGTTCTACTCTGCTGGCAGGTTGCTCCAGCAACGCTAAAATCGATCAGCTGTCTTCTGACGTTCAGACTCTGAACGCTAAAGTTGACCAGCTGAGCAACGACGTGAACGCAATGCGTTCCGACGTTCAGGCTGCTAAAGACGACGCAGCTCGCGCTAACCAGCGTCTGGACAACCAGGCTACTAAATACCGTAAGTAATAGTACCTGTTAATAAAATGGCGCACATTGTGCGCCATTTTTTTTGTCTGCGTCAAACCGCCTACTGCGTTACCTTCTCACCTTCGCCTTCCGCAACCGCCGCTGATACCCGACTGTTCTGCACCGACAGGACCGCACTGCCTGAAGATGGCGCATTGCCCGCTGATACGGCTACCGGGATACCTGCCCTGCGCGACAGCGCCTTATCAATAAGCGTTTTATCGCTGCCCGCCTCCCCTGCAAACGCGGTGAACGCCGCAGAGTGCGTGAACGATGCCGTCTGAGGGTTTTCCCCTTCGACCTGCGCCAGCGGCCTGTGCACTTCGATATAGCGTTTACCGTCCGGCTCTACGGAGAATTTAACCGGCTCATTGATAATCTGTACCCGCGTTCCGACGCGCACGTTTTCAAACAGCGCTTTAATATCCGGCGCGTTCATTCGCATACAGCCAGAGCTAACGCGCAGCCCTACGCTGTCCGGCGCGCTGGTACCGTGAATGAGATATTCCCCATTCCCGATGCCTAAACGCAGCGCATAGCGCCCCAGCGGGTTATTTGGCCCTGCGGGTACCACAGGCGGCAGTTTAATGCCCTGCGCCAGCGAGCGTGCTCTGATGCCCGCTGTGGGCGTCCACGTTGGGTTAGGGATTTTCTGACTCACGCGAGTGGTGCTGACCGGCGTTTCCAGCCCAAGCTGACCAATACCCAGCGGATAGACCTGCACGATATTTTCACCCGGCGGGTAGAAGTAAAGACGCAGCTCCGCCAGGTTCACCACGATGCCTTCTCGCTCGGTGTCCGGGAGCAGCATCTGGGACGGGATGGTGATCACCGTACCTGGCGCAGGGTTTACCGGCGCAATGGTATTATTCGCTTCAAGGATAAGCTGCGCCGCGGTATTAAACCGGCGGGCGATCGCCTGGAGCTTATTGTCCCCTTCCTGAATGGTGTACGTCTGATTTTGCCCAATCAGGCGGCTGCCCGCAGGCGGCAAAGGATAATCAACCGCCCGGGCTGAATTAAGCGCACCGAGCGAACCGAGGAGTAATAGAGTTATTAGAGACGCGCGCTTCATGCTGAGATTCCTTATTCACTGGCAGAACGCCAGAAAGCTGAAAAACCAGCGAGGTGGAAACCACCCCGCGAAACAGAATGAATGCTGTTCTGTAAGTTTAGCTAAGGATTGCGGCTTTGGCGCGGATAGCGCGGATCATCGCTTCCAGCCCCTGGGAGCGGGACGGAGTGAGGTGCTGGGTTAAGGCCATTTTTTCAAACCACGGGCGGACGTCAAAGGCGACAATATCCTGCGCCGACATCTGGTGATAAAGAATAAACACGACGGCAATCAGCCCCTTTACGATGGCAGCGTCGCTGTCGCCCTGAAATTCTATCGCCCCGTCGTCATTCTGCCGCATCAGGATCCACACCTGGCTCTGGCAGCCCTGAATGATGTTGTCCGGGTTATGCGCCTCTTCGCCGAGCGGCGGCAGGCGCTGACCCAGTTCGATGATATAAAGGTATTTCTCTTCCCAGTTTGCGCAACGCCCAAAGTTGCGCAGCAATTTATCTCTGTCCGGCAATTCTGCCATCTCTCGCCTCTCCGTTAGCCAAGCAGCTGGTGAATACGTTTTAGTCCCGCCACCAGCCTGTCGACCTCTTCCATTGTGTTGTACATCACCAGCGACGCGCGGCACATCGCGGGCACCTGATAAAAGGCCATCAGCGGCATTGCACAGTGGTGCCCTGTGCGCACGGCGACGCCGTAATTATCGAGGAAACTGCCCACATCGTAGGCGTGATGCTTCCCGAGGTTAAACGCTATTACGCCAAGACGGTCTGCCGGGCCGTATAAGGTTAAATCCGGGACGCCGGCAAGCTCGTGCAGGGCGTACTGCATCAGCTGCCGCTCGTACTCCTGAATAGCCTCCAGCCCCGCTTCAGAGACGTAGCTAAGGGCCGCTCCCAGCCCGACAATCCCGCCCGTGTTTGGCGTACCCGCCTCAAAGCGCCACGGCGCGCGGGCGTAGGTTGTGCCTTCCGTCAGGCTGACGGTGGCGATCATCGCCCCGCCCCCTTCCCACGGCGGCATGGCCTGGAGAATGTCCTCTTTTACGTACAGCACCCCGATGCCCGTCGGGCCATAGAGCTTGTGGCCCGAGAAGACGTAGAAATCGCAGTCCAGCGCCTGAACGTCAACCGCATGGTGCATAACCGCCTGCGCCCCGTCAATCAGCACCTTCGCGCCAGCCTGGTGGGCCTTATCGACGATCTGCGCCACCGGGTTTTCCGTCCCCAGCACGTTTGAAACGTGGGTTACGGCCACCAGCCGCGTCCTGTCGTCCAGCAGTGCATCCAGCTGCTCCAGCTGCAGCGTGCCGTCTTCGTTCAGCGGGATCGTCCGCAGCTGGGCACCCACGCGCTCACAGAGCATCTGCCACGGCACGATGTTGGCGTGGTGCTCCATCTGGGTGATGATGATGTTGTCACCCGCACGCACCTGCGCGGTGCCCCAGCTGTTGGCCACCAGGTTGATCCCTTCGGTGGTCCCGCGGACGAACACCAGCTCTTCCGGCGAACGCGCGTTGAGGAAGGCCGCCGCCTGCGTACGCACGTTTTCCATGCGCTGCGTCGCTTCGGCGCTCAGGGTGTGAATACCGCGGTGCACCGCCGCATAACCGTGGCGGTAAAATTCCGCTTCCGCATCCACCACCTGGTTCGGTTTTTGCGCGCTGGCCGCACTGTCGAGATAGGCCAGCGGCAGGCCGTTTACCTCACGGGTCAGCACCGGAAAATCTGCCCGGATCTTCTCTACGGGGAACGTCATGCTTCGCCTCCAGGCAGACGCTGGCCGATGCGGGCCAGCACCTGCTGTTTAAGTGCGCCATCGGGCAGCGCTTCCGTCAGCTCGGCCGCAAAGGCGTAAATAATCATCTTTTGCGCCGCCTGCTGGTCTATCCCGCGCGAGCGCAGGTAGAACATCTGCTCATCGTCAATGCGCCCGACCGTCGCGCCATGGCTGCACTTCACGTCGTCGGCGTAGATCTCCAGCTGCGGCTTAGTGTCGACTTCCGCCAGACGCCCCAGCAGAAGGTTATTGTTGGTCATCTGCCCGTCGGTTTTGATGGCGTGCTGCGCCACGTTGATCAAACCGTTAAACACCGCACGCCCTTTGTCGCTGACGATAGTTTTGTGCAGCTGGCGGCTGTTGCAGTAGCCTTTGTTGTGCTCAAGCCAGGTACGCGTGTCGCACACTTCCGATTTGACCGGCATCGCCAGGCTGTTAATGCGCAGCGTGGTGTTTTCTCCGTTCAGCCGGGTGCTGGTATTGTGGCGCAACACCGCCCCGCCGAGCAGGAAGCTGTGGCTGTACGCCGCGGCATCCTGGCCAAGCAGCACATCGTTGTGGGCAAAGTGGTGGCTGAGCGGATTCTCAAACGCCAGCTTGATATGGTGAAGCTGCGCATTGGCGGCCACGTTCATCGTCAGGCGCGAGCCGGTGAAGTGGCGAGTATCGTTAAGGCTGACGTAATGCTCGATTACCGTCGCCTCCGCCCCTTCTGACAGCTCAAGATGATGACGATAGTGGGCGGTGTTGATCTCGTCACCCTCAACGCCCTGCGTGATGTGCATCAGCAGCAGCGGCTTCGCCGGGCGCTGGTTACGCTTCACCCGAATATGCGTCACGCTGCGGGACAGGCTCTCGGTCAGGTGCAGGAAGACCTCAGGCTGAACCGGGGCGCTCAGGCTCTGGCGCTCGTCGTTAATCTCGATATCGAACCCGCTGCCCTGCACGCTGTCGCTCAGCTCGGCCCGGAACTGGCCGTCGACAAACACCAGACGCGCGGCATCCACGCTTAGCGCCAGCGCGTCGCGCCTGTCAGGGCTAACCTGCGCCAGACGCGTAACAAACTCGCCGTTCAGCAGGCCGTCCAGCGGAGTATATTTCCAGTTTTCATGCTTGCGCGTAGGCAGGCCGAGACGCAGCATCTGCTGAAGATGGTGCTGAGCCTGTTCAGAACGCGATTCGCCCTGCGCTTCAAACAGCCGGTGCCACTGCTGGAGTGCATTACTGCTGTTCGGTAAGCCAGCCATAACCCTGCTCCTCCAGTTGTTTAACCAGCGTAAAGTCGCCGGATTTCACAATGCGCCCCTGGTAAAGCACGTGGACGTAGTCGGGCTTGATGTAGTCCAGAATACGCTGATAGTGGGTGACGATAATGAATGACCGTTTGCCGTCGCGCAGGGAGTTCACCCCGTCAGCGACGATCTTCAGGGCATCGATATCCAGACCGGAGTCCGTCTCGTCGAGAATGCACAGCTCCGGCTCAAGCACCGCCATCTGGAGTATATCGTTGCGCTTTTTCTCACCGCCGGAGAAACCCACGTTCACCGAGCGGGTCAGCAGATCTTCCGGCATTTTCAGCAGCCCGATCTTCTCCTCCATCAGGTCCTGGAAATCAAAGCGATCCAGCGCCTCCAGGCCGCGATACTTGCGCACCGCGTTCAGCGCGGTTTGCAGGAAGAACTGGTTACTGACGCCCGGAATTTCTACCGGATACTGGAAGGCCATGAAGATCCCCTCACCGGCTCGCTCCTCCGGCGACATCTCCAGCAGATCTTTACCGTTAAACTCAACGGAGCCGTGGGTGACTTCATAATCTTCGCGTCCCGCCAGCGTCGCTGAAAGCGTGCTTTTCCCGGAGCCGTTTGGCCCCATAATGGCGTGAACTTCACCCGGCTTAACGTCAAAATTGAGGCCACGCAGGATGGCTTTGTCTTCCACGCTAACCTGTAAATCTTTAATGCTTAACATGTGCTTTCCTTAACCGACGCTGTGTTCAAGACTAATGGCGAGGAGTTTCTGGGCTTCAACGGCAAATTCCAGCGGTAGTTCAGAGAACACGTCCTTACAGAAGCCGTTAACAATCATTGAAATCGCATCTTCTTCACTTATCCCGCGCTGCAGGCAGTAGAAAAGCTGGTCTTCACCGATGCGCGACGTGGTGGCCTCGTGCTCAAGCTGGGCGCTGTTATTGCGGCACTCGACGTACGGGAAGGTATGCGCCCCGCAGTCGGCACCAATCAGCATCGAGTCGCACTGGGTGAAGTTACGCGCGTTGGTGGCCGTCGGCATAATTTTCACCAGCCCGCGGTAGCTGTTCTGGCTGTGCCCGGCGGAGATACCTTTGGAGATGATGGTCGATTTAGTGTTTTTACCGATGTGGATCATCTTGGTGCCGGTATCGGCCTGCTGATGTCCGCTGGTCAGGGCCACGGAGTAAAACTCACCGATGGAGTTATCCCCGCGCAGAATGCAGCTCGGGTATTTCCAGGTAATGGCGGAGCCGGTTTCTGACTGCGTCCAGGACATCTTGCTGTTTTCGCCTTCGCACAGCGCGCGCTTGGTGACGAAGTTCAGGATCCCGCCGGTATTCCCGTCGCCCGGGAACCAGTTCTGCACCGTGGAGTATTTCACTTCCGCGTCTTTATGGATGATGACTTCCACCACCGCCGCGTGCAGCTGGTAGCTGTCGCGTACCGGCGCGGAACAGCCTTCAATGTAGCTGACGTAGCTGCCTTCGTCCGCCACCAGAATGGTGCGTTCAAACTGGCCGGTTTTTTCCGCGTTGATGCGGAAATAGGTCGACAGCTCCATCGGGCAGCGCACCCCTTTCGGCACGTAGATAAAGGTGCCGTCTGAGGCTACCGCCGCGTTCAGCGCCGCGAAGAAGTTGTCGTTACTCGGTACCACGGTGCCGATATACTTTTTCACCAGCTCCGGGTGGTCGTGAATGGCTTCGCCGAAGGAGCAGAAAATGATCCCCTGCTCCGCCAGCTTTTCACGGTAGGTCGTTGCCACCGATACGGAGTCAAAGATGGCGTCCACCGCCACCTCTTTACCCTCACGCACGGGCACGCCGAGCTGGTTAAACGCCTCTTCCACCTCTTTGCTCAGGAAGCTGTTATCCGCGCCCGTTTGCTGTACCGCACCGGGCTGCGACGCGCAGGTGTCATCACAGCTGCCGCAGGATGGCGCGGAGTAATAGCTGTAATCCTGATAGTTCAGCTTGTCATAGTGCGCCTTAAGCCAGTGTGGTTCGTCCATCTCCAGCCAGGCGCGGAAGGCGCTGAGGCGAAATTCCAGCATCCACTCAGGTTCGTTACGCTTGGCCGAAATGGCGCGCACGACGTCTTCATTAATGCCTTTCGCCAGCTCGTCGGTTTGCAGCTGCGTGAAGAAACCCTCTTTATAGTTGAGGTGTCCGCCGCTCCAGGTGTTTACATCACTCGTTGCTTCAGTATTACGAGACATAGTACCGCCTATACCCCAAAGCTTTCGCCGCAGCCGCATTCGTTCTGGGCTTTCGGGTTATGAAATTTGAATAACTGGTTTAAACCTTCCCGAACGTAATCGACTTCAGTTCCGTCGATAAACGGCATGGCCTGAAGCGCGACGTACAGTTTTGCTCCGTCGGTTTCAAAGACCAGGTCATCTTTTTCGGGCTCGGTAACGGTGTCCAGCACGTAGCCAAAGCCCGCGCAGCCGGTCTGCTTAACGCCCAGGCGCACGCCGAGGATATCGGGGTTTTTCCCCACCAGCTCGTGTATGTGGGCCGCTGCCGCAGGCGTGAGCGTCAAGCCACGCCAGGCGAAATCGGCCGGATTGAAGGTTTCTGAATGCAGTTCCATAGGTCCACCTCATCTGATAAGCCACCAGGGCATAACACCATGTTAGTGATAACGATTATCACTTCAACCCCCTGCGAGCAGGGGCTTTGGGCTAAACCGCCCTTTTTGGCTACTTTCATTAAGCATAGACCCTGTGACGGGATGCGGATGGGATGGTTATATTTGTTCAATACATTGATAAATAATGCATTTCATCAGAAAGATCGTGGCGTGGCAGGCAAAAAGAAAAAATGCATTGAAAATACCTATTTTTGAGATAGATATTGTTCAGGACTGAAGAAGGAAATGCGTAAACAAAAAAGGCCCTGACGGACCCCCTTAATTTAGTGGTGGAACGATACCGCAAAGCCCTGTTCACGCCAGTGGTCGAGCTGCTCCTGCTGGCGAGGCGTCGGCGCTTTACCTGTCCAGACGAATATTTTTTGCCCCGGGAAGAGTTCCGGGCGCGGAGAATCAATCGGTTCAGCCAGTACGTCAATGTGCCAGCCTTTACCGGCAAGACGCGCCGCTTCCAGCCACAGGTGCGTACGGTCGTCGCATTCCCACCCTACCAGCAGCGCGTCTTTACCCGCTTTTTTTCGCGCGTCCAGCAGGCTTGTGACGGCAAACTCGATCAGGACGCCGTCGAGCAGGCTCGCCATATGGCGCACCGTATTCTGATCCTGGTTCATTCGCTGTCGTACCGGGGTAATGATGTTATCGATCAGGGCGTCCATCGCATGATCGCGGCGGAACTCGCCGATTTTGGCGCGCAGCTTTGCCGGGCTGGCATAGCGCAGAACGGTCAGCATCTCTTCCTGGAAGGATGCCCAGTTCCCCTGCGTCATCACTTCTTTATTTTCAAGAAGGGCTTTTACTTTGCCGACCGAAATGCCCGTTTTCATCAGGCGTTTGATCTCTTCGATACGCAGGATATCCTCATCGTCAAACTGACGATGACCCCCTTCGCTGCGCTGCGGCTTCAACAATCCATAACGGCGCTGCCAGGCACGCAGCGTAACGGGGTTGATACCGCATCGTTCGGCCACTTCGCCGATACTGTAATAGGCCATTAACTCCCTCACGCTCAATACTTCCATACCTAACCTAACCAACCTTATCAGATTGTACAAACCATTTGTATAACTAACTCCTCGTTCTGAGCAAGTGAATGGCTCAATGAGCCATTCACTCGTTAATATATTGTTGTATAAATTTTGCCGTACGTACAGGTAACTCTTGCGGGTTGAGTACAAGTTTTTAAAAATCGAACTTTTTCTCAGGCCACGCAATCGCCGGAATACCGCCAAGACGCGGGCTGGCAAACAGGTGTCCCTGGAACTGAGAAATCCCGGCAGACTCCAGCCACATCCACTCTTCTGCCAGCTCGACGCCTACGGCACAGAACTGGATCTCCAGCGAAGCGCAGCACTTGATTATCGCCTGCACGATGGCCTGACGCGGGCCGCTCTTGTGTACGTTAGCGATTAAATCACGATTAATCTTAATTCTGTCCGGCTGGAACTCGGCAAGCAGCTGTAGCCCGGCAAATCCGGCCCCAAAGTGATCGATGGCCACGCTGATGCCGGCGCTTTTGAGCTGTCGGACCGCACTGGTAAACTCTTCGAAACGCGAGATCGCCTCACGCTCGGTAAATTCAACCACAATCTGCTCCGGCACAAATCCGTTCGCCTCGATTGCCGTAAGTAAAAAATCCACGGCTCCGGGAACGTTCACCAGCGTCATCGGCAGCAGGTTGATGCACAGCGTTTGATCCTGCAAGCCCAGCGCGCTGGCCATCGACAGCGCCACCTGCTTGCTTTTCAGATCCGAGTCGTACAGCGCCTCGCTCGACTGGTTAGCAAAGTACGCTTCAGGGGAATCACCGTCGGGCGTGCGGATCAGCGCTTCCCAGGACACCACCTGCTGCATAAAGGGATCGACGATAGGCTGAAACGCGAAGCTACACTCCGCCCCCTTTGGCACGACCGCGGGCTGGGACGACAGCGCCGTCTCTTCGCTGACAAAATCCCAGGAGTCTGCCGGAGGCAGCTCAAAATAGTTCGCTTTTTCAGTCGCCTCAACGAACGTGCGGAAAAACTGCAGGGCACGGTCGCTGTAGGTCAGCTGATACTTTGTCGTGCCTTTATCAAGCACCTGTTGCAGCACTTCGTCCGTGTCGTACTGACGAAGGTCAAAAAGCTCCATACCGGCGTTGCCAAACCGTCGTAAGGGGCCGTGATCGCTCAGCAGCTCGACCACGTTGTGGTGTCGCGGATCCTGGCAGATGAGCTGATAGATTTCCCTGACGTTTTCAGCGGGCCCTTCCAGTAACTGGAAAAAGTGGGTGCCGTTAAACAGCAAAATCCCCGTCACATCGAACTGGCGATTTCTACAATTTGCAGCAGCTACCATGTCCTCCAGCGCTTTCACTGGAACGTCCTCGCAGATATGGCTGCGGTAAATGATGGTCGTTAGCATGCTAATCCTGAAGGTAGAGGGGGTGACCACGAAGCTCGTGGATAGCGCTCTGTTATAGCATATTTATTGCCCAACAAATAATTTACATCTCAATGATTTAAACAGCACCCAGGTAACATTTGGCAGTTTGTACAACTCCAGGTCCCCGCTTCGGATTGTACAATATATTCTCGGGTGGACGCTTAAAATTACTCATCAGTAACACCCTGATAAATAATAAGATTATAAAATATATTATAAAATGTTTAAAAAATTGTACATTTTAAATGTACAGATTTGAAAATTATGTATACCTTAAATGTAACGTTACTGATTACAGATTTTTACAGGAGCGAAACATGCACCAGAATGGTTACGTCGCAGACTCAGCAGCAGCCATTGCGCAGTACTTCGAAAAAGCCGCGCTGCCAACCCAGCAGGAAACGCTGGGTCAGGTTGTTGTTGAAATTCTTAGCGACGGGCGGAATCTCAACCGCAAATCGCTCTGCACCAAACTTTTGAGCCGACTCGAAAAGGCCAATGGCCCGGAAGAGGAACAACATTATCACATGCTGCTTGGTCTGCTGTTCGAACGTTAATGTTATGAACAGTGGAGACGCAGACAAACTTATCGACCTGCTTATTGGAGAAGCCGTTCTTTCACTTCTGAAGGAGCGAGGATCCGTGACGTCCGGTGGGTTGATTAAGCGGCTGCGTGACATGCAGGCATATGAAACGGATCCCCGGCGGCGGGAGACGCTGGCGACGGTAATAGCTGAAATCAGCTCAGACACGGTCGCTTTTAAAGGTCGCAGAACCGCGCAAGGACGAACAGAGAGAGAGGGAACTCTCCAGTCTAAACAAGACAATGTAGTGCCCTTATTTGGTAATGGAAAACCGTCCGATTCCAAAAAGATACATTGACTACTACTTCACAGCTACGGTGAGAACAAATGAGACAAAATATTCAGCTTCAACCCGAATACCATTCCGCCTTTTTAGATAGCGCGTTGTCGGAGTATTTCCGCCACGCCGGCGATCGCTTTGCTGAAGAATCTGCCATTTTTTCAACTGCGGTACGTTGTGTTCTCGCATCCGAAGGTCATCTGACCAACAAGGCGATCATCCTCTGGCTGATCCAGACGCTGGAAACTACCGATGATGTCGTTAAGGCGGACGTGATCCGCAAGACGCTGGAAATCGTTGTCGGCTATACCATGGACGATCTGTAATTATCCCGCTTTGTTACTGATACCACATTCTGAAGGCTCGCACAGCGAGCCTCTTGTTCTGACCACACTTCATAGCCGCTTAGCTCAGCAAAAGCGTAGACGATTCTGCCCCCCATCAGGCCCGGTTATTTTCCAGATAATCACGAAGCAGGTTCGGACGGCTCTTTTTCTCCATCATCCGTCGCAGCAGGACTACCAGCTCGTAATCACTTCGCAGGTTAAACTTCTGCATCATCATATATTTGTGGGTAAAGACCGTTTTGTCGCTCATCTTTAGCGCGCTTGCGGTTTGCACAACCGAAAGGCCCCGGTAAAAGTTCACCATAATACGAATCTGCTGCCGGGATAAATCCTTATGCCTGCACTCAAAGCAGGATTTTTTACTCCAGGCGTAGTCCGGTAACTGCGTCCTGAACCAGGCGATAAACAGAGCGCCGCCAATACGATCGAGCGATGTCCGGCGGGGAATGAAAATGATGTCCTGAAAGCAGGAGGGCAACGCGGTAAATCGCAGCTCATCGTCGACCATCCCAATCACAATCCCCTTTTGCCGGGACAGCAGCTCTGGAAAACAGGTCAGCATCTCCCCCTGGCATAATGAAAGGACGATGATATCGGCCTGGCTGACGTTGTCATGGGTCAGGTCGAGGGTAAAGCGGATACGATGATGAAAGTTATGCGCAAAAAAATCTTCGAAAAAATACCGTAACCCGGCCTGGAAAAACAGATCGGTTTCCTGAATCAGAATCGTTAACATCGTTGATACCCACGTCTTTAATGAAGGCTATTCACCTGCGCTCAGTTGTACTGCATCGTCATGACAACCACTGCACTGATGCTTCCCGGCGTGACGCCACCGGTCACGGAAACCACCGAGGCCTGCATGGGCAGGATCGCGGTTCCGTCTGCGGCAACGGTTTGGCTCATAGCGGAGCCTGTTCCCTTCAGCGTACCGGTTCCGGCGTCACGCATGGCAATCGCCACGCCGGTGGCCGAACCGCTGTTCCTGAAGTAATCCGCGCCCGCCACGGGATCGGATGTGCCGGTAAACGAGACCGTCACGCCGCGCGTTCCCGACGGGCACCGGGTGAAGCGGAGGCTGAACGGCACCGGATCCGAGGCTGAGCCCGGCATCGCCAGGTTGGTTGCCTGAATATTGCCCAGATTAATATCCAGACTATTATTTCCTTCATTAAAGATACACGGGGAGGCAATGATATTTCCGGTAACGCTGACGTTAACGCTCTCCCCTGCAAATACGCTACAGCTGATTAAGACGGCGGCGTGCGCAACCGTGCGCAGTATATTCATCGCTTTATCCATTACTGGTACGTTAAATCAAGGGTTGCTGATGCGTTAGCTCTACCGGTAGTAACAGTAGGCTGGGTCTGATAATAACGTGCGGTTACAGGAAAGGTTTCCTGACCACCAGCAGATCGTTTCAGAACAATTCGGCTGTTTAACTCTAGCGGGGCTCCATTGTATAATAATTGCACGCCGACACCTTTCGCCACATCCAAACTCCCCTGTCCAGTCAAGGCTAATACGCTTCTGGCACCTGCGTCAGGGTTTTGCACGCCCTGTAACATGACGTTGATATTAGCGTTGGCGTCGCAATCAAGGCCTAAAGTCTGCGTATTTTGCGCGCCAGATGGAACTGTACCTACCGTACTTCCAAAACTCGCTGCTGAAATATCGCCTAAAGGAAAACTTAAATCAGGCGTTGTGATTGAACACGCTAGTTGAGTCACCTGATTACCTGTAAAGTTGACCACTAACGATTGAATTCCATCATCTCCATATGCCTTTGCCAGTAATCCAGAACCGATCGCGCCTGAGGTGATTTCGCCCGTCTTTATTAAAGTGACTTCCAACGGAGCAACAACCGTGATTGTCGGTGATGATACTGAATACTGTCTGATTTTTGAAAAATACCAACCTGCAGACGTAAACCTCAAGCCGATCCCAACGCCGGGGACATTCGTATTATAATAGTTAGGTATTGTCGAAGGATTACTAAACTTAATCATCTCATACGTTATCGTCCCCGTGCCTGTACAATAATCGATATCACCCGTCCCATTAGTAATAAAACTACTTATCACGGTTCCTGCTGGCGCGTCACGTTGAACGTATACCGCGGGCTGCTGTATGTTAAACGGTTGCGCTGGTTCAAATCCCTCTCCCTGATAGTTACAGTCTGCTTCAACAGGCACAGAACATAACCATAAGAATGAAGGAATAAATCGCCAACGCAGCCTATGTTTATTTTGATAACACATTATTCGTCCTCAACTACAATTAAAAGCAACGACAGAAATAGCGGTAAATTTATCTTTTTCATTGATTCTGTAGTTGACCCGACATTGCTCTGAATCTTCATTACCCCATTTCACCAACAACGTTCCGTTTGGGCTCAATCCAGTCAAATAAACCTGGCCTTTATCCCCTACGATAAAACTGCTCTCGCTATTTGTGGCAGTCGCGATAGCGCCAAACGGTACAGGCTCTCCACCGCTGTGATGAAGCGTCATTAACACCCGCATACCCACTTTTGCTACATAATCCGCTCTCACCACCGCACCACGAGTCGGTATCACTGTCTTATTGGTCAGCTCCAGCTCCACGTCATCCGGGAGCGTATCGGTCCTCAGCGCCACGTCGTTCTTACGGTACGGCGTCAGGTTGCTCACTGCTGTGTACCCCCGCCAGTCGGTTTTTGCCCCGCTCTGATTCTGGATACTCACCCCTACCGCCCCGGGTGCTTTTACCAGCACACTGGTCTCACCCAGCGGTTGCGAGAAGGTAACCCCGTCGGCGTGGGCAATTATTCCACCCTGTAATCCATAGTTCAGACGATCGCTACCCTTGTCATAACCGTAGCCAGCATAGGCCTCACCATAGGTGCCTTTGAAATCAACGCTGGCGTTTCCGGTATAGCCCACGGCATCGGTTCCATGGCCTTGCTGCACGTTCCAGCTGAGAGCGTTGTTCTCAAGCGCAGTGCCGTTCAGTCCAACGCTGTGCGTAGTGCCGTTGTTCTTGCTGGCGTTTATGCTGTAGTTAACCCACGTACGCGGCAGGAAAGCCTCTAATGGGATGCTTACGCTCAATGCAATCTGCCGATCTTTGCCGTAGCGGGTTGTACGGCTGTAGCTGTCGGTACTGCCATTTTTACTAAAGGTATAGGTGATTCCGTAGTTCACGCTCTGCCAGGCGTTGTTATACACGGCGCTGTAAGACGCAATGGTTTTATCTGAATTCCAGTAATCTTCACGTACGGCGCTAAGCGTAAGCGCCCCCAGGTTCTGACCAATATTCTGGCTCATCGTCAGCTCAGCGCGGTTGCGACGGCGATTCTGTAATGCGCTATTGTCACTATAGTTATCCAGGACTTCCTGCATGCCGTAGTAGCCGCTGGTTGAATAGCGGTAGCCAGCAATGGCGAAATGGGTTCCCGTCCCGACAAAGTTCTTGCTGTAGCGAATACGCCAGGACTGCCCGCTGTTTCTCTGCATGTTCTGTGATGTTGACCACGCCTGGGTTACATCCGTTGAGAAGGCACCAAAGTCGCCCAGGTTTTTACCCATACCGGCAGCCAGAGAATGATATTTACTCGACTCCTGGAGACCGCCGTACAGGGTCAGGCCATACGGCAAGCCGTAGATCCCGGTCAACTGGCTGAACAGGGTTTGATCTGCATCGTTGTTAGTGGAGCGGTACTGGCCTCCGGTTATAGCAAACTTGAAGCGCCCCTCTCGCTGTAGTACCGGCAATGAAGCAAAGGCCACGCTGAAGCGCTGCTCGCTGCCGTCACTCTCTTTCACGGTGACATCGAGATCGCCCGCACTTCCAGTTGGATAGATGTCAGTAATTTCGAAGGCCCCGGGAGCCACGTCGCTCTGGTAAATCTGATAGCCATTCTGGTGAATGATCACCTGTGCATTGGTACGCGCAATACCGCGCACCACTGGGGCATAGCCTTTCAATGAGTCCGGCATCATGTCGTCGTCAGAGGCAAGCTGCACGCCGCGAAAGGGAATACTGTCGTACACGTCCGCCTGAGAGGCACCGTCCCCGGTTGTGAGCTGCGCTTTTAGTGGAACGATCGCCCGCTGAGCGTAGACGTAGACATTGTCCCATTTTCGGTTTCCGTTGCTATCGCGGGTCCAGGTGGCATAGTTGCGGATCCGCCATGGACCGACGTTAATTCCGGAACGCAGGTTGGCGTACAGGCTGTTAGCGTTGCTGCCATGTCCCCAGTTATTCGAGCCGCTTAGGCTGTAGTTAAGCAGCGCAGCGGCGATCCCTTCATCCCACATTTCTGGCGGCACGTATCCGCGTGCCTGCGCTGACAGCGCCGCCTGTGGAATACCGATCGCCAGCTGCTGTACAGTGAAAACGAGCTCGGTGGAAGCCTGAGGGATCGCCGATAGCTTTGCACATTCCCCCCCCGAAGCCAGATCGGGAAATAGTCCGGTTTTAATTCCCCAGCTGTTGAGCTGTGCCACGCTCAGGCAGGGCTGCAAAATCGTCTCGCCTTCTGCATTTTTTACCGCGTCGAATTTAATCTCACGCGTATCGACAATCTGCCCGCCGATAAGAACATCAACCCGATACGTGCCGGGCAGCTGGGAGCCGGCCTCAAACGCAGAGAGGTCAGCACCCTTCATGCCTGGATTATCAAGCTCAATCAACTCCGGGTTAAAATATTCATTTGCATAAGCAGCTGAAGCGAGCGCAGTAGCGATTAAACAAGCAAGGGCCGCCAGTTTAAATAAAACTGCCTGCTTATTAAGCTTATTCACCACGTTGCTCCATCCGGACGAAATATAGGTGTTTTGTCACAGTGCCTTTCAAAGTCTGGCGTTATGTACCTTTCCGACACCACCGTAATCGTTTATAATTTTGAAGGTTACCGTTTCACCGGTAATGCCTTTCGGCAAATCAAATCGCGCGCTAGCCCCTGGAAGCACATAGGTTACGTCCTCAAGCTTTTTACCATTGATGCTGATTTCATTGAAATTCATGACTACCTTCGTCGGGTTAATTACCTGAATCTGACTCCCGCTACGCCGCCAGGTTAAATTATCTGCCAGCTCTTCAGGAATGACACCTTTCAGCGCAGCTGGACGGTAAATCAGCTTAATGCGTGTTTTCACCGCTATTTGCAGCGCGTTATTTTTTCGCGACGCAGCAGGAATAGATTTGATGTTTAGCCAGTAAAGTGACTCTTTATCCTGAGCAACTGAACCCGCTAATACGATACGCTCCACGTTCTGCTGCCCTTTATCAAGGCGATACAGCGGTGGCGTAATAATAAAAGGCGTTTTCTCAGCGCTCCCATTTTGCGATTCCACCCACGACTGAATTAAATAAGGCGATGAGTCCGGGTTAGTGACGCTAACAGAAGATTCCTTTTTATTGCCATCATAAACGACACGCGTCCCTCCAATTATCACGCCAGCATTTACCTCTGAAATACCGACAGAAAGAAACACGCAGGCAACGACAGTTTTACTCGGAAAATGCATTTTATTCCTCAATAACGAAGGGGCCGACCAGACCGGCCCCCGAAGGCTTCCGTCAGGAAAAATCAGTTATAGACGACGGAGAAATTAGCCACAGAATTTGCGGGGCCAGCCGTTACCGGTGACGCCGTTGAAACGTACTGCGCGTAAAAGTTCAGCGTATTGTCAGCCGTGCTGCTGAGCGCGTAGGTATAGCCGTTGCTGCCGTGTAACGGCAGGTCGGCTTTGTCTGCCGTCATCAGGTTAATCGCCACCCCTGTTGCCGCGCCCGCCAGGGAGGTATCCACCGCCAGCAGGCTGGAATTGGTTAGATCCGGCGTACCGTCAAAACGTACTTTTGCACTGTTGACCGTCACCGGGCAGTTTTTCAAAATAATATTGAACTGTGTCGCCGCCGTTCTGGCACCCGCTGCCGAGAATTCCGTTTTATTATAATCGCCCAATACCACTACCTGATTCTGCGATGCCACATCGACGTCGCAGGCGGAATCCAGAATATTACCGTTAAAATTAACGGTGCCGGCCGCGGCGAAAACGTTGGTCATGCTCAGTAAAGAACCTGCCGCAAACATTGCCATCATCAAATTTTTATTCATAGTGCTCTGTCCTGTGTCGCTTTTATTGACCACTTATATTCAGGCAAAAAAAATAATGCCCGTCGATGAGTTAAAATTTATACAACTCTATTTCGGCGCACAATCAATTTTAAGGTCTAGCTGTAGACCTCCGTTTAACAAAAACAAAACACATTCATGCAGAAATAACGTAAGATTCTTTTCCCCGGTCTACTTTTAGACTTGAGTTAAAAGATTTTATAATTCAATAAATTAATTCCTGAATACGACCGAGTCTATAATTAGACCCGCTGAAAACGTTCCCTGGCTTACTGTTTTTTAAGATAATTCTCTATACCGATCAAAAAATGATCGCACCAGTGAGTGAGGTCTCTTATGAACACCCGAATCGCGCCTGAGTCGGTCAAGGAAATATCGACGGTGGCTGGCGCTAAACCTGTTAAGCACATTGAAAAAATCATCGACAGCGTATTTCCCCATGCGGAACGACGCATTATGGCTAAAGGGGACGTTATTCATTATTACTCCGGCGAGATCCGCCTGTGCTTTTTGCTGTTACACGGCAGCGTTGCGCTGCACCGTCGCGGTGACGGCATCGTGTTAAATTCTGAATCTGCGCCATTTATTCTCGGCGTAAGCAGCCAGTTTTCTTCAGAACACCTGTACGTCCGGGCGCTGGAAACGTCCGAAGTGGCCAGCGTTTCGCTGGAGCGCTTTAACAGCGTGGTGGCGCAGCAAAATTTGTGGGAGCCTTTCTCGAACCTGCTGATCTATACCGCATCGCGCGTCTATGAGCATTGCGCCCAGATATCGCAGATGTCGGCCTACGACATTATCCGCTTTCAGCTCGTCGAGCTGATGCAGGAGCCGGAGGCAATAAGACAGAGTATTACCGCTGCGGCCTATATCAAAAGCCGGACCTACCTGTCGCGCAGCGGCATTATGCGGATCCTGGCGGAGCTGCGCACGGGAAAATACATCACCATGGAGCGTGGCGTGCTGATAGCGATCCATCACTTACCCCGCAGGTACTGACGCGCTATTTATATCTGGTGAAGGCGTAAAAGAAGAGCGACACTATAGAGAGTTCAGTCTTTTTCCAGGTTTACGCTATGTTGTCTGATAAGCCATCGCATCGCGGATCTCCCTATGCAGAGGAGCTCATTTCTCACTTACGGCCGCACTGCACCCTGCACAAATCCGGGCCCGGCGAGCAGTTCGATCTCCAGGTCAACGGCCAGAGCATGTGTTATTTGATCCTTGAGGGTACCATCGCGATATACAGAAGAAGCGACAATATGATGCTGTCGACGGCCCGCAGCCCCGCCCTTTTTGGCCTCGCAAACCTGACTGACGTCTATTTCAACGATTATCTTCGCACGGTGACGCCCTGCCTGATCGGCGTGCTCACAACCGAGCGGGTAGCTGCAATCATCAAAGAGAACGCGTTGTGGGGGCTGCTCTCTAACCAGCTGATGTTCGTCTATAACCGCCTCTACCACAACGTTATGCCGAAAGGCGCGCCCACGGCGTACGAGATGATTCGTCAGCAGCTGATGAAGCTGATGGAGGAAGACGACAGCTACCGGCGCAGCGTGCCGGCGGAAAGGTATATCAGAGATAAAACCCAGCTGTCCCGAAGCGGCGTGATGCGCATTCTGGCCGACCTGAAAACGGGTGGATACATCGAAATGGAAGAAGGCAGGCTTATAAAAATCAACAAACTTCCCGCCAGATACTGAATGGCAGAGACAAAAAAGGCCGCTTCGCGGCCTTTTCTTCAGTGCTTAATGGACGTGAACGCCCAACCGCCAGGCAAAGTAGATCTCTTCTTTCAGCTCGTTTGAAGAGAGCGCCAGCAGGTCCGTAAATTCCAGCTCAAGCTGTTTCAGCTTTTTCAGGTACTGTGCCGGAGACAGGTTGCTGTTATCGCGACGTAAATATTCAATTGCCAGTCGTGTTGGGGTTATTTCAGTATCCATGATGTCCTCGCTTATGTATAAAACGCGACCAGTATATCACAACCAGGTGGCTAATTTTTGACCAAAAGCAAGACATCTGGAAACTTTACACAACTGCCGTCGTTAGCCTGGACGAACAGCACAGCCGCTCCTGCTCATCCAGAATATCAATCTGCCACACCTGATGACGGCTTCCGGCGTGCAGCGCGCGGCAGACGCCGCGCACGCGCCCGCTGCGAACGGAGCGGATATGGTTGGCATTAACCTCCAGGCCTACCACCTTCTGCTCCCCTTCCGTACACAGATAGCCCGCGACCGACCCCAGCGTTTCGGCCAGCACGACGGACGCGCCGCCGTGCAACAGGCCAAACGGTTGATGGGTTCGGCTGTCTACCGGCATCGTCGCTTCCAGCTCGTCGTCGCCAATGCGCGTGAAGCGGATGTCCAGCAAACCGACCATATTCTCCGCGCCCATGGCGTTTAAGGCTTCCAGCGTGACCGCACGTTTCCAGATCATCCCATTATCTCCAGTAAAGCCTGCAACGGATGGCGTACGCCGTTACCCTCCACGCGTTTGACCTGACTGCGGCAGGAATACCCCGTCGCCAGACAGCGGTTGCGCGGCAGGCGCTGCATCGCCTGATGCCAGGACAGCTCATAAATACCGAGCGAGCTGGCGTGGTTTTTCACTTCATGCCCGTAGGTTCCGGCCATACCGCAGCAGCCCACGCTGACGCTTTCCAGCTTCGCGCCAAAGCGGGCAAAGATGGACGCCCACTGGGCAGGCGCCGTCGGCAGCGCGGTAACTTCAGTACAGTGCCCAAACAGATACCAGGGTTCACCGCTGGCTTCCTGAGGCGCCGTTTGTTCCAGCACCCCAGGCAGCCATTCGTGCACCAGCAGGACGTGAAAATCACCGCGCCTGTCGCCGAGCGTCTGCCTGTACTCATCCCGGTAACAGAGCACCAGCGCCGGATCGACCCCAACCATGGGCATGCCGAGCTGCGCCACGCGGTTCAGGAAGTCAGAGGTCTTGCGCGCGGTCTTCGCAAAGCGGGTCAGGAAGCCCTTAATGTGCTGCGCCTTGCCGTTCGGTGAGAACGGCAGCACGACCGGCTGATAGCCGATTTTTTCGGCCAGGCGGACGAAATCGGCCACCACCTGCGCGTCGTAATAGCTGGTAAACGGATCCTGCACCACCAGCACTACCTTCGCCTTCTGCTCCGGGCTTAACGCTTCCAGCTGTTCCAGGGTCATGTTCGCCGAGCGGTGTCCCACCAGCCGACGCTGCAACGATGGCGTTGACAGCAGCGGCAGATCCACCATGCCGATATGTTTTTCAGAGAGCCTGCGCACCAGCGGCTGATTGATAAAGAAGTTAAAGGTCTTTGGCGCGCGCGCCATAATCGGCGCGTAGCTTTCCACCGTCGCCACCAGATGATCGCGCATCGGGCGCAGGTAGCGCGTGTGGTACAGCTGGAGGAAGCGCGAACGGAACTCCGGCACGTCAATTTTAATCGGACACTGGGTCGAGCACGCCTTGCACGCCAGGCAGCCGGACATCGCCTCTTTCACTTCGTGCGAGAAATCGTATTCGCCTTTATTCGCATGCCAGCTGTTGCGGGTGCGTTCGATAAGCCCGCGCAGGCTGGCGCGTTTTTCCGGCAGCTCCTGCTCCAGCCTGAGCGGATCGATGCCGCGATCGGCCAGCAGGCGCAGCCATTCGCGCACCAGCGTCGCACGCCCTTTCGGGGAGTGGATACGGTTGCTGGTGATTTTCATTGACGGACACATCGGGCTTTTCACATCGAAGTTGAAGCACAGCCCGTTGCCGTTACACTCCATTGCGCCGCGCCAGGAGGAGCGGACCGCAATCGGGATCTGGCGGTCATAGGTGCCGCGCTTAACGGCGTCTACCTGCAGCATGGGCGCATCAACGCCCTCCGGCGGGCAAATCTTACCCGGATTGAGGCGGTTATCCGGGTCGAACGCGGCTTTAACCTTGCGCAGCTCGGCGTAGAGCTGCTCGCCAAAGAACGCCGGGCTGTACTCGGCGCGGAAACCTTTGCCGTGCTCGCCCCACAACAAACCGCCGTATTTTGCGGTCAGGGCAACCACCTCGTCGGAGATCTCCTTCATCAGGATCTCCTGCTGCGGATCGCACATGTCCAGCGCCGGGCGTACGTGCAGCACGCCGGCGTCAACGTGTCCGAACATGCCGTAGCTCAGGCCATGGCCGTCGAGCAGGGCCCGGAACTCCACGATGTAATCCGCAAGGTGCTCCGGCGGCACGCAGGTATCTTCCGCAAACGGAATCGGCTTGGCCGCGCCTTTGGCGTTGCCGAGCAGCCCTACCGCCTTTTTACGCATCGCGTAGATACGCTCAATGCCGGAGAGATCGTTACACAACTGCCAGCCAATTACGCCGCCTTCGCCCTGAGCAATCAGCTCGTTCAGACGCTGGCAGAGGGTATTTACCTGGCTCTCGATGAGCTCTGCGTCATCGCCGGCAAATTCGACGATGTTCAGGCCAAGCATCTCTTTATCCGGCACGTCGGTAATCAGTTCGCTCACCGAATGCCAGACGATATCTTCCCGCGCCAGATTCAGCACTTTTGAATCGACGGTTTCCACCGACAGCGCCCGCGCCTCCACCATAAACGGCGCGTTGCGCAGGGCCGAGTCAAAGGAGTTGTATTTGACGTTCACCAGGCGGCGCACCTTCGGCAACGGGGTGATGTCCAGCCGCGCTTCGGTGATAAAGGCCAGCGTGCCTTCTGAACCGGTCAGCACGCGGGTGAGATCGAACTGGCTGAGGTCGTCATTAAAGACGTGACGCAGGTCGTAGCCCGTCAGGAAGCGGTTGAGCTTAGGGAATTTTTCGAGGATCAGCTCGCGATTATCGCGGCAGCGCTCCAGCACGGTGCGATAAATGCGCCCGCTGGTGGTGCTCTCTTTTGCCAGCGTTTCGGCCAGCTCGACCGGCATCGGCCGGGTGTCCAGAATATCGCCCCCCAGCAGCACCGCCCGCACGCCCATGACGTGATCGGAGGTTTTACCGTAGACCAGCGAGCCCTGCCCGGAGGCATCGGTATTGATCATCCCGCCAATCGTCGCGCGGTTACTGGTGGACAGCTCCGGGGCAAAAAAATAACCATACGGTTTTAAGAACTGATTCAGCCGATCTTTGATTACCCCCGCCTCCACGCGCACCCACCCCTCTTCAGGGTTGATCTCAATGATGCGGTTCATATAGCGGGACATATCGATGATGATGCCCTGATTCAGCGCCTGCCCATTGGTGCCCGTACCGCCGCCGCGAGGGGTAAAGACCAGAGTCGCGAAGCGCTCCTGCGACGCCAGGCGGGCGATGAGCGCCACATCGGCGGTAGAGCGCGGGAAAACGACGGCATCGGGAAGAAGCTGGTAGATACTGTTATCGGTCGCCATCGTCAGCCTGTCGGCGTAGCAGGTGGCGGTATCACCTGTAAAACCCTGTTGCTCCAGTGCCTGCAAAAAATTAAGCACCAGCTGAACGACGCCAGGTGCCTGAGAAATCTGTGGGATCATTACTGTCGACCCTAATTAGAGTGGTGGGAATCGTTTGCGTTGTATCACAACTTTTTATCACATTTTTTTCTTATACGCTCAGCAGAATTACAGGCAGAATTCGCCTGTTAAAAACCGCTGAGATCATTAATGATTAAAGAGATGCGGTTTACGTTCCCGCCAGCCAGGCTGGCGTTCTTTTAAGGAAAGTTTTATTTATGGTCAACCTTCGCCAGCCCAGGGATGTTGCGCAAATTTTACTGTCGGTGCTGTTCCTGGCCCTCATGATTATTGCGTGTCTGTGGATTGTTCGGCCCTTCGTGCTCGGCTTTGCATGGGCCGCTACCGTGGTCGTCGCCACCTGGCCCTTACTCTTACGCTTGCAGAAGCTGCTGTTTGGTCGTCGCGGCCTCGCCGTGCTGGTGATGACGCTGCTGCTGTTCCTGCTGTTTATCATTCCCGTTGCGCTGCTGGTGAACAGCCTGGTTGATACCAGCGGCCCGGTCATTCGCGCGGTCACCAGCGGGGACATGACGCTGCCCGATCTCGCGTGGCTGAACAGCATTCCTGTGGTGGGCGCGAAGCTGTACAGCGGCTGGCACGGCCTGCTGGAGATGGGCGGCAGCGCCCTGATGGCGAAAGTGCGTCCGTACATCGGCACGACCACCACCTGGTTTGTGGGTCAGGCCGCCCACGTTGGCCGCTTTATGATGCACTGTGCGCTGATGCTGGTCTTTAGCGCCCTGCTCTACTGGCGCGGCGAGCAGGTTGCGCTGGGCGTGCGTCATTTCGCCACCCGACTGGCGGGTAAACGCGGCGACGCGGCGGTGCTGCTGGCCGCGCAGGCCGTGCGCGCGGTTGCGCTGGGCGTGGTGGTGACGGCGCTGGTGCAGGCGGTGCTGGGCGGTATCGGTCTGGCGATTTCCGGCGTGCCGTACGCCACGCTTTTCACCGTCATCATGCTGATGACCTGCCTCGCGCAGCTTGGCCCGCTACTGGTGCTGGTCCCCAGCATCATCTGGCTTTACTGGACGGGTGACACCACGTGGGGCACGGTGCTGCTGGTCTGGAGCTGCGTGGTGGGCACCATGGATAACGTCATCCGTCCACTTCTCATCCGCATGGGGGCCGACCTGCCGCTGATCCTGATCCTGTCCGGGGTTATCGGGGGGTTAATTGCCTTCGGCATGATTGGCCTGTTCATCGGTCCGGTTCTGCTCGCGGTGACGTGGCGACTCTTCTCCGCCTGGGTGCACGAGGTGCCGCCGCCGGGAACCGATCCGGACGTCATGTTAAGCGAACTTGAAGAGCTGGAAGACAAGAACGCGCAGTAAGGGTTTTGCCGGGCGGTATTGTGCCACCCGGCCTACACACTTCGCCATAATACTTAAACGACGCTAAACTATTTAATCTCTGCGCACTGGTCAGACCCGCCTTTTCGTGCCGTATAGCGTCGTTATCCTCAAGAAATCTTTACCTCTCTTTAACTATTGAGACGAATCCGATCGACTCAAAAAGTTGCCATGCCTACTATTAGGACACGGTTATAAATCAACACCTTGATTTATAAGCATGGAAATCCCCTGAGTGAAACAACGAATTGCTGTGTGTAGTCTTTGCCCATCTCCCACGATGGGCTTTTTTTTATCCTTTTTACGTTCAGGCGCGCGTGATATCGCAGCGGCTGAGCATCTGCCACTCGTCCGCCAGCTCCCGCGTCTCCCCGGTCACCTGCACCGTCACCACCTCGCGAATATCCGCTGAGGAGGCGCCAACCTGTAGCTCAAACTCCCCGGGCTCAACGATTCGCTTCCCGTCACGGCGCGTGAAGTTGAACATCTCCACGGGCAGGGTAAACGTCAGCGTGGCGGTTTCTCCCGGTGAAAGGGTGACGCGCTGGAAGGCCTTTAGCTCCTGAAGCGGGCGAACCTGCGTGGCAACCTTATCGCGCACATACACCTGCACCACTTCGCTGCCGCTGCGCTCGCCGGTATTGGTGATATCCACGCTTAACATCACCTCTGCACCAACGGGGACGCGGCTTTCCGCCAGGCGCGCCGCTCCCCAGCGGAACCGCGTCCAGCCGAGGCCGAAGCCAAACGGGTAGCGCGCGCCGAAATGGAACGCAAACGGCGTGCCGCCGCTTTTGAGCTTGTGGTTGTAGTAATACGGCATCGCGCCGGCGCTTTTCGGTACGCTCACCACCAGCCTGCCCTGCGGTTCGGCGCGCCCGGTCAGCACATCGGCAATCGCCCATCCCCCTTCCTGCCCCGGCGCCCAGGCCATCATCAGCGCGGCTACCTTATCCTCCAGCCCCTGGAGGTTATAGGGACGTCCGCCGGTCATGACGACAATCACCGGTTTGCCGGTTGCCACCAGCGCGTCAAGCAGCTGCTGCTGAACGCCCGGCAGGGTTAGCGAATCCGTATCCGAGCCTTCCCCCACGGTGCCGCTCTGGAATAGCCCGGCGAGATCGCCGACGCAGGCTATCACCACGTCACTCTCTTTTGCCGCGCTTACGGCCTCGGGGATCAGGTCCGTGCGTCGGGAAACCGGCGATTGCTGCATCGGTTTACCGCCGCTGTCGCCCGGAAATACCGGCGCCCCCGCCATCCGTTTTTCGATAATGTGACACCCTTTCGCGTAACGAACCTGCGATGCGCCAAGATACTGCTCCAGCGCCGCGCGCGGCGTCGTTACCTGTGAGGTCTCTTCAACCATATCGCTGATGATCAGGTGAACCGGGAAGCTGTAGCCGCTCAGCAGCGCCAGCGGATCGTCTGCCGTTGGCCCCACCACCGCTACCCGCGGTTTTCCGCTGAGCGGCAAAATGCCGTTATTTTCCAGCAGCGTTATTGATGCGGTGGCAACGTCACGCGCCACCCGTCGGGTCGCCTCGTTCTGCAAATCGATACCGTCTTCATCGGCGTACGGGTTTTCAAACAGCCCGAGGCGGAATTTTTCACCCAGCACCCGCGCCACAATCTCGTCCACCTTATCCATTGAGATCAGCCCGCGCTCTAGCGCCTCCGCCAGATGGCGCGCGCAGTCATCCTTCGGCAGTTCCACATCCAGCCCGGCGTTGAAGGCCAGCGCCGCCGATTCCGCCGGATCGTGAGAAATGCCGTGGTGCTGGTGCAGCAGGCTCACGCCGCCGTAGTCCGCCACGATAATGCCGTCGAAGCCCCACCGTTCGCGCAGCACGGTAGTCAGCAGGAAGTGGTCGCTGTGCCCGGGCTGATTATCAATATCGTGATAGGCAGGCATCACCGAACCGGCGTTTGCCAGCTTAACCGCCATTTCAAACGGCAGCAGGAAGGTATCATTGAGTTCGCTAAAGCCGAGATGGACCGGCGCGTGGTTGCGCGCCCCTTCGCTGAAGGAGTGGCCGACGTAGTGTTTCAGGGTCGCGAGCAGATCGCGCTTATCGCCCTGCAGGCCTTTTACGTACGCCGTGGCCATTACGCCGACCAGCCACGGATCTTCACCGAAGGTCTCCTCCGTGCGCCCCCAGCGCACGTCGCGGGAGACGTCCAGCACCGGGGCCAGCCCCTGCTGACAGCCGACGGAACGGGCCTCTTTGCCAATCTGCTCCGCCGCGCGCTGCACCAGCGCCGGATCCCATGTTGAACCGTAGTTCAGCGAGGACGGAAACAGCGTCGCCCCTTTGCACAGCAGTCCCACCAGGCACTCCTCGTGAAACAGCGCCGGAATGCCGAGCCGCGTCTCTTCCATCATCATTCGCTGCAGGCGATTGGCGGCACGCACGCCGGTTTTCGCATCCACAATGTGCGTCCCGAGCGGACGGGTGATCTGACCCACGCCCAGCTTCAGCCTTTCGCCAAGCGAAGCCTGTTCGCTTACGCCTGCAAACTCGTCGCTTAAGTCGCTGCGCTCGCGGTGGTTGCCGCTTTCGTCAAGGATCAGCCAGTACGCGTGCATCTGGGCAAATTTCTCTTCCGGCGTCATGCGCGCCAGTAAATCGGCGACGCGCTCGTGTACGGGACGTCCCGCGTCCTTGTAGATCACAGTCATGGTTTACTCCTGTAGTGCGGATTGGGTTGCCGGGCTGGGCTGCCCCGCATCGTTTCGAATGTCGCGCCTGCTGGCCAGCTCACGGGCAATAGAATCCACCAGCCTGCTGTTGAGTTTGTAGACGGCAAGGAGCGCCACCATGCAGAGGAACAGCGCGCAGGGGATCAGGGTGAACAGCGCGTTGATGGTGGCGAGCACGTGGGGCGCCTGGTTTGCCTGCCCCGGCGCGTAGTCCACCATGCCGAGCACCCAGCCGACCACGGCACCGCCCAGCGCCAGGCCAAACTTGATGGCAAACAGTGCGGTAGAAAAGACCAGCCCGTCCAGACGGCGGCCGCTACGATGCTCTTCGTAATCCACCACGTCTGAGAACATGGTCCATTGCAGCGGCGTGGTCAGGTTCTGAATAAAGCTAAAGACAATATTCAGTCCGAATATCAGCCACACCTGAGAAGGGGGAATGAAGAAAATCAGTGCGCCAAAAATAACGAAGGAAATAATGGTCCACTGGTAGGCGCGAACGCGGTCAAATTTCCCCAGCAGGCGTTCCGATAATAATGCCCCGCTCAGGGAGGCCACCATGCCGGAAACAATAAAGGCAAAGACCAGCTCCGGACGCAGCAGAACATAGTTAACGTAATACATCGTGGCGGAGCCGCGCGTCACGACGGCGGTTAACAGTAAAATATTAAATACAAAAACAATTCGCCACTGGCTGTTACCGGCCAGCAGTTTTAAATCCGTCAGCATCGAGCCGGAGGTATCATTACGCGGCGAGTAACGCTCCCGGGTCATAAAGAAGCAGCAGAAGAATAAAACAATGCCCAGCAGCCCCATCAGGCTCATGGCATAGAAATAGCCTTTCTGCACGTTGCCCTGACCTAATAAAGAGACCAGCGGCAGCGCGATAACCGTCACAATCAGCCCGCCGATAAACGACAGGCCAAAGCGCCAGGATTGCAGCGAATGGCGCTCGCGCGGGTCGAGCGTCAGCGCGCCGGGCATGGCGCAGTAGGGGACGTTAATCGCGGAGTAGATCAGGCTCAGGATGGCATACGTTACGCAGGCGTAGACAATTTTTGCCGTATCCCCGGCATCCGGCACATAGAAGGTAATAAGGCAGCTTACGCCAAACGGAATGGCAAACCACAGCAGCCAGGGGCGAAAACGGCCGTGGCGGGTCTGCGTCCGATCCACCAGCGCGCCAATACAGGGATCGACAAAGGCATCGACCACGCGCACCACTAAAAACATGGTGCCCATAATGGCCGCCGGTAAACCGAATACGTCCGTATAGAAATAAGCGAGAAATAACGTTGCCGTTTGCCAGACCAGCGCGCTGGCCATATCACCTAAGCCATAACCTATTTTATCTTTGGTACGCAGTACAGAGGAGATTGTCATTGTTATTTGCCTTTTTATCAGGTTAAAACGTATTTCAACCAGTTGCATATCGTCCCGAAGGCGGTACGCGGTAAGGCTCAAGTATTAGCAACGCATTGCTCGCTAACAATTGTCTAAATTAACAGATAAATTATGATATTTGGTTTTTTGTATTATTTGTGATGGTGAGCATATTCGCAGGAAAATAAAAAAGGCGAGGACATATATCCTCGCCTTATTCAGGTTAAGAAGGCCTTACTTGTTCAGCTCTGCCAGGCTCAGCCAGGTCTGCACCACGGTATCCGGGTTCAGGGAGAGGCTATCGATCCCCTCTTCCATCAGCCAGGCCGCAAAGTCCTCATGGTCGGATGGGCCCTGACCGCAGATGCCCACGTATTTACCCTGCTTCTTCGCCGCACGAATCGCCATGGAGAGCAGCGCCTTCACCGCCTCGTTACGCTCGTCGAACAGCTCAGAGACCACGCCGGAGTCGCGGTCCAGGCCGAGCGCCAGCTGCGTCATGTCGTTCGAGCCAATGGAGAAGCCGTCGAAGTGCTCCAGGAACTGCTCGGCCAGCAGGGCGTTAGACGGAATTTCGCACATCATGATGATCTTCAGCCCGTTCTCGCCGCGCTTCAGCCCCTGACGTGCCAGCTCGTCCACCACCGCTTTCGCCTGTTCCACGGTACGCACGAACGGGATCATGATCTCCACGTTGGTCAGCCCCATGTCGTTGCGCACGCGCTTCACCGCCTCGCACTCCAGCGCGAAGCAGTCGCGGAAGCTTTCCGACACGTAACGGCCTGCCCCGCGGAAGCCGAGCATTGGGTTCTCTTCTTCCGGCTCGTAGCGCTCGCCGCCCACCAGGTTGGCGTATTCGTTGGACTTAAAGTCCGACAGACGCACGATCACGCGTTTCGGATAGAAGGCCGCGCCGAGGGTGGCGATCCCTTCCGTCAGGCGACCGACATAAAACTCTTTCGGCGAGTCGTAGCCCTTCATCATCTCGCGGATTTCGTTTTGCAGCTTCGCGTCCTGGTCGTCGAACTCCAGCAGCGCGCGCGGGTGCACCCCGATCATGCGGTTGATGATAAATTCCAGACGCGCCAGGCCTACGCCTTCGTTCGGCAGGCAGGCAAAGTCAAACGCGCGGTCCGGGTTACCCACGTTCATCATGATCTTCAGCGGCAGATCCGGCATGGTGTCCACGCTTGAGCTTTTCACGCTGAAGTCGAGAATATCGGCGTACACGTAGCCGGTATCGCCCTCCGCGCAGGACACCGTAACCTTCTGGTCATCCTTCATGCGTTCGGTGGCATCACCACAGCCGACCACCGCCGGGATCCCCAGCTCGCGGGCGATGATAGCCGCGTGGCAGGTACGGCCACCGCGGTTGGTAACGATAGCGGCCGCCTTCTTCATGATCGGTTCCCAGTCCGGGTCGGTCATGTCGGTGACCAGCACGTCGCCGGGCTGGATACGGTTCATTTCGCTGATGTCGTGGATCACCTTCACCGGACCGGCACCAATGCGATGTCCGATAGCGCGACCTTCGGCCACGATTTTACCCTGCGAATGAAGCGTGTAGCGCTCCATTACCTGACCGCGTGAACGGACGGTTTCCGGGCGCGCCTGCACGATAAACAGCTTGCCGGTGTTACCGTCTTTCGCCCACTCGATGTCCATCGGACGGCCGTAGTGTTTTTCAATCTGCACCGCCTGCTTCGCCAGTTCTTCTACTTCGGCGTCGGTCAGGGAGAAGCGATCGCGCTGCTCCTGCGGCACATCTTCAATTTTCACCTGCTTGCCATGCTCCTGGGTAGGGGCATAGATCATGCGGATTTTTTTCGAGCCCATGGTACGGCGCACCACCGCCGGACGATTGGCCGCCAGCGTCGGTTTATGCACGTAAAATTCGTCAGGGTTCACGGCCCCCTGCACCACCATCTCGCCCAGGCCCCACGCGGAGGTGATAAACACCACCTGGTCGAAGCCGGATTCCGTATCGATGGAGAACATCACGCCGGAGGAGCCCACGTCGGAGCGCACCATGCGCTGAACGCCGGCAGAGAGCGCAACGCCGCGATGGTCATAGCCCTGATGCACGCGATAGGAGATGGCGCGGTCGTTAAACAGCGAGGCAAAGACGTGCTTCACCGCCACCAGCACCGCATCATAGCCCTGGACGTTGAGGAACGTTTCCTGCTGCCCGGCGAATGAGGCATCCGGCATATCCTCCGCGGTGGCGGAAGAGCGCACGGCAAAGGAGGCCTGCGCATCGTCAGCGGAGAGCTGGTTGTACGCGTCGTGAATGGCTTTTTCCAGTTCCGGCTGGAAAGGTGTGTCGATAATCCACTGGCGGATTTGCGCACCGGCTTTGGCAAGCTCGGTTACGTCATCAATATCCGTTTTATCCAGCAGGTCGTAAATGCGCTGGTTTACACCGCTCTGGTCTAAAAACAGGTTAAACGCGTCGGCGGTTGTGGCAAACCCGTTAGGTACGGAGACACCCATACCAGACAGATTTGTAATCATTTCACCCAGGGAGGCATTTTTGCCCCCAACTCTGTCTACATCATTCATGCCGAGTTGGTTATACCAAAGCACCAGCGGTGACGAGCCATTGTTGGACATCGAAACAATCCTTTTGTGATATTTGATCGGAGTAAGAAACACCTGACTACGTATTTATACTGGCATAATTATTTCCGCTAAAAAAACGGTGAATCGTGTAAGCAATTTAAATTTTCAACTTTTCGGACACTTTCCCTGCACTCGCTAACCCGATGATTCCTATAGATTCCGCCAAAAACCATAGAAATAAAGCCGCTATTCAGGAAATGAAATCCACTTTTCAGGAAAATCAAAAACACCATTTCATTTTAAATTCGGATAAGTTCTTTGCTGTGCAATTAACTTTTTTAATTTATGCTTTCAGGCAATTACGTACGCTATTCAGGGTGGATAAAATGGATAATGCTGTCGATCGCCACGTTTTTTATATTTCTGATGGGACGGCGATCACCGCCGAGGTGCTGGGACACGCGGTGATGTCGCAATTCCCGGTGTCGATAAACAGCATCACGCTGCCGTTTGTGGAAAACGAGAGCCGGGCCAGGGCGGTGAAGGACCAGATTGACGCCATTTACCAGCAGACCGGCGTTCGCCCGCTGGTGTTCTACTCCATCGTGATTCCCGAGATCCGCAACATCATTCTGCAAAGCGAAGGCTTCTGTCAGGATATCGTGCAGGCGCTGGTTGCGCCGCTGCAAAGCGAGCTGAAGCTCGACCCGACGCCGATTGCCCACCGTACCCACGGGCTGAACCCCGGAAACCTGACTAAATACGATGCCCGCATTGCCGCCATTGACTACACCCTGGCGCACGACGACGGGATCTCGCTGCGTAATCTGGATCAGGCGCAGGTCATTTTGCTCGGCGTATCGCGCTGCGGTAAAACGCCTACCAGCCTCTACCTGGCGATGCAGTTTGGCATTCGCGCCGCTAACTATCCCTTTATTGCCGATGACATGGACAACCTGGTGTTGCCCGCCGCGCTCAAGCCGCTACAGCACAAGCTGTTTGGCCTGACCATCAACCCGGAACGGCTGGCGGCGATCCGCGAGGAGCGCCGGGAGAACAGCCGCTACGCGTCGATGCGCCAGTGTCGAATGGAGGTCTCCGAAGTGGAAGCGCTGTACCGGAAAAATCAGATCCCGTGGCTGAACAGCACCAACTATTCGGTAGAAGAAATTGCCACCAAGATCCTCGATATTATGGGCCTGAATCGCCGCATGTACTAATATGCTAGTACATTAATCCAGTTTCAGTTATTATGCTGCTTATTCCCGGGGCGGCGCGCCCCGAACTTGAAATCAGCAGGGATTGGTTTAAGGTGATGCCCATCACTTCCCGGTAGTCTGCCGATGAAGCAAAAAATTTCTGAGACATTCCATGAACAAAACCGACGAACTGCGCACTGCGCGCATTGATAGCCTGGTCACACCGGCTGAACTGGCCCGGCTGCACCCCGTCTCCGCAGAGGTTGCGGAACACGTGACGGCCTCCCGTCGCCGTATCGAAAAAATCCTCAATGGTGAAGACAAGCGTCTCCTGGTCGTGATTGGCCCCTGCTCCATTCACGATCTGGATGCGGCCGTCGATTATGCCAAACGCCTTCAGGCGCTGCGTGAGAAGTATCAGGATCGCCTTGAGATCGTGATGCGCACCTACTTTGAAAAACCGCGAACCGTCGTGGGCTGGAAAGGGTTAATTTCCGATCCCGATCTTAACGGCAGCTATCGGGTGAACCACGGGATTGCCCTGGCGCGCAGGCTGCTGCTGCAGGTCAACGAGCTGGGCGTGCCGACCGCCACCGAATTTCTGGATATGGTGACCGGGCAGTTTATCGCCGACCTCATCAGCTGGGGGGCGATTGGCGCCCGCACGACCGAAAGCCAGATCCACCGTGAAATGGCATCGGCTCTCTCCTGCCCGGTGGGCTTCAAGAACGGTACCGACGGCAATACCCGTATCGCGGTTGATGCGATCCGCGCGGCGCGCGCCAGCCATATGTTCCTCTCGCCGGATAAAAACGGTCAGATGACCATCTACCAGACCAGCGGCAACCCGTACGGGCACATCATCATGCGCGGCGGTAAAAAACCGAATTACCACGCGCAGGATATCGCCGCCGCCTGCGAAACGCTGGCGGGATTTGACCTGCCGGAGCACCTGGTGGTGGACTTCAGCCACGGCAACTGCCAGAAACAGCACCGCCGCCAGCTGGACGTCTGCGATGAGATCTGCCAGCAGATCCGCAGCGGCTCGACCGCCATTGCGGGGATTATGGCGGAGAGCTTTATCAAGGAAGGCACCCAGAAGATCGTGGCCGGTCAGCAGATGGTGTACGGCCAGTCGATTACCGACCCGTGCCTGAGCTGGGAAGACAGCGAGCTGCTGCTGGAGAAGCTGGCTGCGGCGGTTGATTCTCGATTTTAAACCCTTGCCGGGTGGCGGCTATGCTTAACACCCTTCTCCCTCTCCCCGTGGGAGAGGGTTGGGGTGAGGGCATCAGGCCGCATCTCCTCCCCCAAATTTGATCCCGTCACACAATTTTCACAAAAATGCTTGCTGTGAAAATACAGTTTATTGATAATGATTATCATTGTTACATTGATTGTTATTTATAAACATTATGTCACCCACAGATAACAGCACGGCAACGCAACCTAAAGCACACACAGCGCCATCCCCTGCTCCCGGCGATCGCCGCATCGACAGTAAGAGCCTGCTCGGTGAAGCGGGCCGGGTGATTATCGAGCATGACGGGCAACACTATCTGTTGCGCCAGACCAATGCCGGAAAGCTTATTCTGACTAAATAAACCAGAACAACCTTCGCCAGCCACCCAGGTGATCCCCAGGCAGCCAGCGCTTTTCAATTCTTATGGAGAGTTGCTATGCCACACCTGCAATCCGCGTCTTTACGCCCGTCGCTTCTGGCGCTGGCGATTGTCAGCACCCTGCCGGGCGTTGCGTCTGCCGCCGCGGACGATATCACCGTAACCGCCACCGGCAACGCCCGCAGCGCCTTTGAAGCCCCGATGATGGTGAGCGTCATCGACGCCACCGCGCCGGAAAACCAGACCACCAGCTCTGCCGCCGACCTGCTGCGCAGGGTACCCGGCGTGACGCTGGACGGCACCGGGCGCACCAACGGCCAGGACGTCAACCTCAGGGGCTACGACCGCCGCGGCGTGCTGGTGCTGGTGGACGGCGTGCGCCAGGGCACCGACACCGGACACCTGAACAGCACATTCCTTGACCCGGCGCTGATCAAACGTATCGAGGTGGTGCGCGGCCCTTCCGCGCTGCTGTACGGCAGCGGCGCGCTGGGAGGCGTGATTTCCTATGACACTGCCGACGCCAGCGATCTGCTGGAGGCCGGCAAAAACAGCGGCTACCGCGTATTCGGGACCGGCGCGACGGGCGATCGCAGCATCGGGATGGGGGCCAGCGCCTATGGCCGCACCGACACGCTGGACGGGCTGGTCTCCTGGTCCAGCCGCGATCGCGGCAACATTCGCCAGAGCGACGGCGCGACCGCGCCAAACGACGAGTCCATTAACAATATGCTGGCGAAGGGAAGCTGGAAAATCGATCCGGCCCAGACGCTGAGCGGCTCGCTGCGCTACTACAACAACGACGCGCGGGAGCCGAAAAACCCGCAAACCACGGACGCCAGCAGCAGTAACCCGATGACCGATCGCTCTACCATCCAGCGCGATGCCCAGCTTGGCTACCGCATCGCCCCGGCCGGAAACGACTGGCTGAACGCCGATGCGAAAATTTACTGGTCCGAAGCGCGGATTAACGCCCAGAACATCGACAGCAGCGGCGAGTTCCGCAAGCAGACCACCAAAGGCGGCAAAGTGGAAAACCGCACCCGCCTGTTCAGCGACTCCTTCGCCTCGCACCTTCTGACCTACGGGGGCGAATACTACCGTCAGGAACAACGTCCCGGCGGCGCGACCACCGGCTTCCCGGACGCGAAGATCGACTTCAGCTCCGGCTGGCTGCAGGATGAGATCACCCTTCGCGACCTGCCGGTCACGCTTCTCGGCGGTACGCGTTACGACAACTACCGCGGCAGCAGCGACGGTTATGCCGACGTGAACGCGGATAAGTGGTCATCACGCGCCGGGATAACCGTGAGCCCAGCCGACTGGCTGATGCTGTTCGGCTCTTACGCGCAGGCCTTCCGCGCGCCGACCATGGGCGAAATGTATAACGACTCGAAGCACTTCTCTATTGGCAGCTTCTACACCAACTACTGGGTGCCAAACCCGAACCTGCGTCCTGAAACCAACGAAACCCAGGAGTTCGGCTTTGGGCTGCGCTTCGACGACCTGATGCTTGCCAACGACGCGCTGGAGTTCAAAGCCAGCTACTTCGACACCAAAGCGAAAGATTACATCTCCACCACCGTCAATTTTGCGGCGGCCACGACCATGTCCTATAACGTGCCTGACGCCAAAATATGGGGCTGGGACATGATGGCGACCTACTCGACCGACCTGTTCAACCTCGACGTGGCCTACAACCGCACGCGCGGCAAGGACACCGGCACGGGCGAGTATATCTCCAGCATTAACCCGGACACCGTTACCAGCAAGCTGGACGTTCCGGTGGCGCAAAGCGGCTTCTCCGTGGGCTGGATCGGCACCTTCGTCGAACGCTCCACGCACGTCAGCAGCAGCTACAGCGAGCAGCCGGGCTATGCGGTGAACGATTTCTACGTCAGCTATAAAGGCCAGCAGCAGTTCAAAGGTATCACCACCACCCTCGTGCTGGGGAACGCCTTTGACAAAGCCTACTGGTCACCGCAGGGCATCCCGCAGGATGGCCGCAACGGCAAGATCTTCGTCAGTTATCAATGGTAATTCCCTCCGGGGCAACGATTCAGAAGGATAAGACAATGAGTCACTACACACGCTGGCTTGAGCTAAAAGAAGCGCATCCGGGTAAGTACGCGCGCGACATCGCCGGTTTGATGAACATCCGCGAAGCGGAGCTGGCCCGGGCGCGCGTCGGCCACGACGCCTGGCGGCTGCGCGGTGAAGCGCGCGACATTCTGGCTGCGCTGGAGTCCGTGGGCGAAACAAAGTGCATCTGCCGTAACGAATACGCCGTTCACGAACAGGTCGGGGCGTTTACTAACCAGCATCTTGGCGGCCATGCCGGGCTGGTGCTGAACCCGCGCGCGCTGGATCTGCGTCTGTTCCTCAACCAGTGGGCGAGCGCGTTTCATCTCAGCGAAACGACCCCGCGCGGCGAACGTCAGAGCATTCAGTTCTTCGATCGTCAGGGTGACGCTTTGCTGAAGGTCTACGCCACCGATAACACTGACCTGTCCGCCTGGGGCGACGTGCTGACCCGCTTTATCTTTGCCGATAACCCCGCGCTGGAGCTGAAAGCGGCCGACGCCCCCGCTCACGCGGAACGGGCTGATGCGGGCACGGTGGAGAAAGAGTGGCGCGCCATGACCGACGTGCACCAGTTCTTCACCCTGCTAAGGCGCCACAACCTGAGTCGCCAGCAGGCGTTTCGCCTGGTGAGCGACGACCTGGCCTGTAAGGTAGAGAACGGCGCGCTGGCGCAGCTGCTGGAGGCGGCGCGGCGAGACGGTAACGAGATCATGATCTTTGTCGGCAACCGCGGCTGCGTGCAGATTTTCACCGGCGCGGTGGAGAAACTGGTCCCGATGAAGGGCTGGCTGAACATCTTCAACCCAACCTTTACCCTCCATCTGCTTGAGGAGACTATCGCGGAGACCTGGGTGACGCGCAAGCCCACGGCGGACGGTCACGTCACCAGCCTGGAGCTGTTTGCTGCGGATGGTACGCAAATCGCACAGCTGTACGGCCAGCGTACCGAAGGCGAGCCGGAGCAAAGCCAGTGGCGCAGCCAGATCGACGCCCTGACCCCAGAAGGGCTGGCCGCATGAAAAAATGGTTTGCCCTGCTCTTCGCCCTGCCGCTGGCCGCCGTCGCCGCGCCGGAGCGAATCGTCGCCCTTGGCGGCGACGTGACGGAGATCGTCTATGCCCTCGGCGCGGCGTCTTCCCTGGTTGCGCGCGACAGCACCAGCCGGTGGCCGCAGGCGGCGGACGCGCTACCTGACGTGGGCTATCTGCGCCAGCTCAATGCGGAGGGCATTTTATCCGTGCGCCCGACGCTGGTGCTGGCGAGCGACCAGGCACAGCCGTCCCTGGCGCTTAAGCAGGTAGAACAGAGCCGCGTCAGGGTGGTCACCGTACCCGGCCGTCCTGACCTGAGCGTGATTGACGAGAAGGTGCGGGTCATTGCTCAGGCGACGCACCGGGAGCAGCAGGGTGAAGCCCTGCGCGGCTCGCTGCGTCAGGCGATGGCGGCACTGCCGTCATCGCCGCTCAACAAGCGCGTGCTGTTTATCCTCAACCACGGCGGGATGACCGCGATGGCTGCCGGGCAACAGACCGGCGCGGATGCGGCAATACGTGCCGCCGGGTTGCAGAACGCCATGCAGGGATTTAGCCGCTATCAGCCGCTTTCGCAGGAGGGCGTAATCGCCAGCCGGCCGGATCTGGTGGTGATTTCGCAGGACGGCGTCAACGCCCTGGGCGGTGAAGAGAATCTGTGGAAGTTACCCGGCCTGGCGCAAACCCCGGCAGGACGTCACCGGCAGGTGCTGGCGATTGATGACATGGCGCTGCTCGGCTTTAGCGTGCGCACGCCGCAGGCCATTCAGCAGCTGCGCGCCAGAGCGGAGCAACTGCCCTGATGTCGCGGCACGTTACGCTATCCCTGTGGCTGCTGGCGGCGTTGCTCACCGTCATGACCTTCACGGCCACGGGGTTTGGCGCGTTACGCCTGCCGGCGAGCGTGCTGTGGAGCGGCAGCGACGAGACGCTGCGCCAGATCTGGCTGACCATTCGCCTGCCCCGCGTGCTGCTGGCGCTGGTGATTGGCGGGTCGCTGGCGCTGGCGGGGTGCGTGATGCAGGGGCTGTTTCACAATCCGCTGGCCGACCCGGGCCTGCTCGGGATCAGCAGCGGCGCGGCGCTGGCCGTCGCCCTGTGGGTGGTTCTCCCGCTCTCGCTGCCCGCGCTGGTCATGCTTTACGCTCCCATGCTGGCGGCATTCATTGGGGCGCTGGCGGCCACAGGGGCGATCTTCCTGCTCAGCCAGCAGCGTCATAGCTCCCTGTCTCGCCTGCTGCTGGTGGGTATTGCCATCAACGCCCTGTGCGGTGCGGCCGTGGGCGTGCTTTCGTGGGTCAGCAATGACGCTCAGCTTCGTCAGCTTTCGCTCTGGGGTATGGGCAGCCTCGGCCAGGCGCAGTGGTCAACGCTGCTGGCAGTGACCTCGCTGATGGTGCCTGCCGCTCTGGCGATCTGGCGCTGTGCCGGCGCGTTAAACCTCCTCCAGCTCGGCGAAGAGGAAGCACATTACCTTGGCGTGGACGTTGCGGTGGTGCAGCGGATCTTGCTGCTGTGCAGCGCCCTGCTGGTAGCCGCTGCTGTCGCCGTCAGCGGGGTAATCGGCTTTGTCGGGCTGGTGGTGCCGCACCTGATGCGCATGTGGCTGGGTGCCGATCACCGCGCTACCGTTCCCGGCGCGGTGCTTGCCGGCGCTATTCTGCTGCTGGTGGCCGATACGGTCGCGCGCACCCTGGTGGCCCCGGCCGAAATGCCCGTCGGCCTGCTCACCAGCATTCTCGGTGCGCCCTGGTTTCTGTGGTTTATTTTCCGTCGTGGAGGGCAGCATGGCTGAACGTTATGCGGCTGAAAACCTGACGTTCTCCCTGTCCGGAAGCACGCTGGTTGAGAACGTCTCGCTGTCACTGTCGCAAGGAGAGCTGGTTACGCTGATTGGGCCTAACGGCGCGGGGAAATCCACGCTGCTGCGGCTGCTGACCGGCTACCTGAAGCCCACCAGCGGGGGCTGTTCGCTGGCGGGGAAAGCCCTCGACCAATGGGATCCGCAAACCCTGTCCCGCTACCGGGCGGTGATGCGTCAGCAGACGCAGCTTGGCTTTGACTGGCAGGTGGAGGCGGTAGTCGGGATGGGCCGCGCGCCCTGGACGCGTTATCCTGAGCCAGAGATCGTGCGTGAGGTAATGCTCCTGACGGGCTGTATGCCGCTGGCCGGCAGACGCTATCATGCCCTCTCGGGCGGCCAGCAGCAGCGCGTGCAGCTGGCCCGCGCGCTGGCGCAGCTGTGGCGTGACGGCTCGCCCCGCGGCTGGCTGTTTCTCGATGAACCCACCTCGGCGCTGGATCTCTACCACCAGCAGCACCTGCTGCGCCTGCTGAAATCGCTGACCGGGCAGGGCAATCTCCACGCCTGCGTGGTGCTGCACGACCTCAATCTTGCCGCGCTATGGGCGGATCGGATCCTGCTGTTGCACGACGGACGGATCGTCTCCCGGGGGACGCCGGAGGCGGTTTTGCAGGCCGACGCGCTGGCCCGGTGGTACGGTGCGCAGGTGCACGTCGGCAAACATCCGGCGCACGCCGCGCCGCAGGTTTTCCTCGCACCCTAGCTTGAGCAGCTCACCTCCAGCCGCTTGCCCCAGTCCGGCGGGCGGCTGACGTAGTCATCATCCCGGTCGGCAAACGGCGTGCGCAGCGCGATGTGCAGCCGGTGCAGCTCGGCATAATCCCCCCGCTCCGCCTGCTCGATTGCTCGCTGCGCCAGCCAGTTACGCAACACCATCGCCGGGTTCACCGCCTTCATCCGCGCCTGGCGGACGTCGTCTTCAATCTGTTCCTGCTGCAAACGCGCGCGGTAGGCGGCAAACCAGTCGTCAAACGCCTGCCGGTCGATGAACTCGTCGCGCAGCGGCGAAGTGGCGCTCTGCTGCATGGTCTGGCTGAGCATGCGGAAGGTGCGGGTATAGTCGCTGCCCTCGCGCGCCATCAGCGCAAACAGCCCGTTCAGTAACTCGTTATCGCCTTTTTCCTGGGTCATGAGCCCCAGCTTGCTGCGCATCAGCGCGCCGTATTCCCGCAGTAAAACCTCCTGATAGCCGTCGAGGGCATCGTTCAGGGCATCGACGTCGATAAACGGCGACAGGCTTTGCGCAAGACGCTGGAGGTTCCACAGCCCCACCGCGGGCTGATTGTCGAAACGGTAACGTCCCTGATAATCCGAGTGGTTACAGACGTAACCCGGCTGATAGTCATCAAGGAAGCCGTACGGACCGTAGTCAAACGTCAGCCCCAACAGGGACATATTGTCCGTATTCATTACGCCGTGCGCAAAGCCGACGGCCTGCCAGCGGGCAATCATCCTGGCGGTGCGCGCGACGATATCGCGGAACCAGGCAACGTAGCGGTCCGGTTCGTTCTGCAGCTGCGGCCAGTGGCGGCGAATGGCGTAATCGGCAAGCTGGCGAACCTTGTCCGGCTCCCGGCGGTAGTAGAAGTGTTCAAAATGGCCGAAGCGCAGGTGGCTCCCGGCAACGCGGATCAGCATCGCCCCCTGCTCCATCGTCTCGCGGGCAACCGGGGTATCGCTGGTGACAATCGACAGCGCCCGTGAGGTGGGGATCCCCAGCGCGTGCATCGCCTCGGAGGCCAGCCCTTCGCGGATGGTGGAACGCAGCACCGCGCGGCCGTCTCCCATGCGGGAATACGGGGTAAGACCTGCGCCCTTCAGGTGCCAGTCAAGCGTGTCGCCGTTGGGGAGTAACTGTTCGCCCAGCAGGATCCCCCGGCCGTCGCCGAGTTGCCCTGCCCAGACGCCAAACTGATGTCCGCTATATACCTGGGCCAGCGGCTTCATGCCCGGAAGCAGCGTTTCGCCGCCCCAGACGCCGGCGCCCTTTTCCGGCTGAAAAAGCGCCGAAGGGATGCCGAGCGAGTCCGCTAACGCATCGTTATGCCAGATCAGGCGCGCGTTCTGTAAGGGCGTTGGCTTAAGCGCGGTGTAGAAGCCGGGTAGTTCATCGTGCCAGTGGGCAGTAAAAGACAGGGTCATAAGTCCTCCTGCTTTAAGTGTAGAGGGTTTCCCTGAACGTAAACACGGGCGAAGAAAGGGGTTATTGCTGTACGAGGGTGGTAACCCGCTCTGCCGGGACGGCAGGCCACAGGGTTCCCTGCATGGCGTCAAAATTGAAGGGCAGCACGCGCTGTAATATGCCGTGCTCGTCAATACCCGCGACCATTACCGACTGACAATGCGGCGCGATTTGCCAGAGAATGGCGCGCATAAACGGTTCAAAAGAGAGCGCCGACACGCGCTGCTGGATAAAATTCTTATCCAGAATGACCCGCCTGAACAAACCATCATAAACCGGCTTCAGGGATGCAGCCCCGGCGCCAAAGTTAGCCAGCACTAAGGGGAAATGGATCGCCATTCTTGCCAGGTCGGGATCGTCTTTCCCGTTATTTAAACCTGGATAGTTCTCATTAACAGTAAACTCAAGAAATGGATAACGTTCAAGAATTGAAACAACGTTCCCATTAGTTAATAAAAATTCAACAGTTGCAGGTGTAATATTGATCCATGCAATTAACTGATGCTGAATAAAAAATAGCTTACAGGTATCGAGTAATTGTAGTTTTTCCTGAAACAGGGCTAATTCATCTTCCTTAGAAAGATGCGGGATAACCAGTTCAGTAGGGATCCGCACGTCCGTACCTACGCCAGTAAAGTTAACCACGATTTCTAAACCTTTAAGCAAACCTGCACTATCACGCGCCGGAAGCAGTAAAAGTTCAGACTGGTAAGCATTATCTAGCGTAATTATCATCGCGCTCGCCCTGCATTAAAGATGAGAGAGTACATCCTGAAGCAATTGCAGGCACAATTCCACTGTCTTGATTTTAATAAGATTAGTTTCATTCTTTCCGTATTAATTTTCAGATTTTTCCCTGAATCTAAAATAATTTTATCCTGGAAAGTGAATAATAGCCAGTTTTAGATAAAACAGGCACTTACCAGGGTAAATAATTTGGCACAAATTTTACTTTAATCTTACTGCGAGAAAAGCCTGGCGCTTTTATTCACCACCAGGCTCGCAGCAGCTGCATCGCTTTCACCGGTTAAATACGTCTGGCCTGCCAGAAGTTTTTTCGCCAGTAAACATTATCGAGAGAGGAGCGTATCACGCCGCGGCTGGTTGAGGCGTGAATGAACTGGTTGTCGGTATCATAAATGCCTACATGCAGGCCATTTTCACCGGAGCCTGTTTTAAAGAAGACCAGATCGCCGGGCAGGAGCTCGTCTTTATCAATTTCGGTGCCGATTTCCGCCTGCATCCGCGTTTCACGCGGCAGCTGTAAATCAAATTTATCGCGGAAGGTCATCAGCACGAAGCCCGAGCAGTCCACCCCGCCCCGGCTCATGCCGCCGTAGCGATAGGGTGTACCGCGCCAGTTGCTGAGCTGATCGTTCAGGCTGGCAATGACCGTTATGGAATCGGAAAGCCGCGGGTTAGGCGGAGGGGCACGATGGCTACTGCATCCCGCCAGAAATAGCGCGCCAACAAGGAGAAACCAGAATCGCATTTCAGACGAATCCTCTGCTTTTTTTATTCTTTCGGTAATTTAGCGTGCATCTATGCCGCTGTGCAAGGAGGGTCACTCCTGAGCCGTGGAAATGAGCATCCTGTGTCCCTCAATATCCAGCCTCCGGAACGACATGTGATAGGCGCTCGCCAGATTGGGCGGGGTCAGCACGCTGTCCCGCGCCCCGCTGGCAATCAGCCTGCCGCGCGCCAGCAGCCACACCCGATGCGCGTGGCGCAGGGTATGGTTTAAATCGTGGCTGCTCATCACAATGGTAATGCCCTTGCGGCAGAGCGCGCCGAGCAGGGTATCCAGCGCCGCCTGCTGGGCAACATCCAGCCCGCTCATCGGCTCGTCCAGCAGCAGCAAGCGCCCGTGAGGATTCCCCTCCGGATGGACCTGAAGGATGACGGCGGCCAGCCGCACGCGCTGCCACTCACCGCCGGAAAGCCGGCTGGCCTGACGGGTGAGTTTGTCGTCTAACCCGAGCGCCGCAGCAACCTCGTTGAGCAATTCCACCTGATGCTTATCGGGAAGATGCAGCGTCAGGTAGTGCCAGACGGGCATCGCAAAGGGCGCTACCTGCTGCTGTACCAGGTAGCTTCGACGGGTAGCGAGTGAGGCGGGCTGCCAGTCAACGAGAGATTGCCCGAGAAAGGTAATCTCCCCCTGCCCGGAGGTTAACCCCGCCATACGCGCCAGCAGCGTGCTTTTCCCTGCGCCGTTTGGCCCAACCAGGTGAAGAATTTCACCTGCGTTGACCGTAGCGGTAACAGGCTCAAGACGTCCCTTGTCGGCAACGTCTGTGAGCTGCATCAGCAGCGTCATTATTTCGCCAGCGCCAGCTTGATAGATTCCATCACGATAGGATCTTCAGGGGTCATGTCAGGTGAAAAACGCTGAACCACCTGCCCGTCGCGACCAATCAGGAATTTTTCGAAGTTCCACAGAATATCGTCCGGATAGAGCGGCGCGCGGCCTTTACTCGCCATACGCTCATAGAAGCCGCTCTCTTCCGGCGCGACGGCGGCTGGCGCAGCGGCCACCAGTTTGGCATACAGGGGATGACGATTGTCGCCATTCACGTCAATCTTGCTGAACATCGGGAACGTCACGCCATAGGTGGTGCTGCAAAAGGTCTTAATCTCCTCTTCGCTGCCGGGCTCCTGCCCCAGAAACTGGTTGCACGGGAAGCCCAGCACGCTAAAGCCGTCTTTCTCCCAGGCTTTATGAATATTTTCCAGCTGTTCATACTGCGGCGTGAGGCCACATTTCGACGCCACGTTAACGATGAGCAACACCTTGCCTTTGTAGCCTTCCAGCGTGGTTTTCTCACCGTCAATGGTGGTCACTTCGGTATTCAGAATATCAGACTGCATAGCATGCCCTCAGGTTGACTTACGGGGTGTGTTTTAACGTCCAGCTTTTAATAGTAGTCAGATTAAAGCCTGACTCCATGATTCTTTTATCAATCATAATTTTACATGAAAACCAGTTGTTTAGCTGCATTTCTGTCGGAGAAGGCCCGCGAGACAGGGCAAAATACGCGCCTGGTCAGGCTATGATATCATTCTGGATACTTATAACTTTAAAAGGTGAGCCCGAATGACACAGACCTTTACGCCTGAGCAAATTGACATTATCAATCGTATTGTCTTCGACCATATCGATAAAATGAGTGAGGAAGTAACTAACATTATTGAAAAAACAGAGAAAGACGCACACCGGGAACTGTCGGATCGCGGCATTGATATGGCTGATTTTTATCCTGCCAATCAGCCGTTTTTAATGATGACACTCGTACAAAAACTGATAGACCGGGTGCACGGTGGCAATAAGGATCTTGCTCAAAAAATAATAACGATGGAAGCGAAAAGGCTTAACGTCAGCGTAAGCGTCGATGCCGATAAATCAGGCGTATCGGGGAGCTAATTAGAGTAAATATCATTCCGTTCAGCGACCAGCCTTTAAAAGTAGCCAGATAAAGACCGGCGCGCCCAGCGTTGCGGTCACTACGCCGATCGGCAGCTCAGCGGCCGTCAGGGCAAGCCGGGCGATGATGTCGGCAATCAGGAGCGTTGCCGCCCCGGCAATCGCCGAGGACGGGAGCAGGGTTCGGTGGTCCGTAATGCCACACAGGCGTAGCATATGCGGGATCACCAGCCCGATAAAGCCAATCGCGCCCGCCAGCGCCACGCTGACCCCAACCATCCAGCCGATGGCGACAACCAGCACGTTGCGCCAGAATCCAATCGGCATCCCGAGCTGGCGGGCAGAGGTTTCGCCCAGCGCCAGAATATTAAGCGGCTGCGCCTGAAGCGCCGTCCACAGGATAACCGGGATCAGAAGCGCCATCAGCCACCCCTGACGCCAGTCAACGCCACCAAAACCGCCCATCATCCAGTACATCAGCTGGCGCAGGTCAAATGAGGTGGAAAAGTAGACGGCCCAGGTCATCAGCGCGCTACAGATGATCCCCAGCGCGACACCGGCCAGCAGCAGCCGGCTGGTTGATAAGTGACGTCGGGCAAAGCGCAGGAGAATGACGGTGATCAGCAGCGCCCCGAGAATGGCGCTTAGGCTAATGCCCCAGGAGGAGAGCTCGCCTCCCCCCAGCATCACGGCGGCGATAAGCCCGACGCCAGCCCCATTCGAGACGCCGAGTAGCCCGGGCTCCGCCAGCGGGTTTTCGAACAACGCCTGCATGATCGTGCCGCACAGCGCCAGCGCCGCGCCGACCAGAATGACGGCCAGCGTCCGCGGCAGGCGGATCTGCCAGACAAAGAGCTGCCCGTCTGGGGTAAACCAGCGTTCCGGCCCCAGCCACCGATCGCCCGCGCACAGGCTGACCGTGGTGGCGATAATCAACAGCATCCCGAGCAGAGACAGGCGGTAGAGATCGGAGCGGCGCTGGCGACGGGCAAGATCAAGCATAGGCGACAGGTTATCAGATTGAGATATCATTGATTTTACGGCGGGTTTAGCAAATAGCGCAAAGAAAAAAGGCCGCGTGGGCGGCCTTTTTAGTTAGTTCATATTACTCTGCTTTGGGCGTTGCGTTTTCGACACGGCTTTTCAACTTCTGGCCGGGTCTGAAGGTCACCACGCGGCGGGCTGTAATGGGAATATCTTCCCCCGTCTTCGGGTTACGGCCCGGACGTTGGTTTTTGTCTCGCAAATCAAAATTGCCAAAACCGGAGAGTTTTACCTGCTCACCATTTTCCAGAGCACGACGGATCTCTTCGAAAAACAGCTCTACCAGCTCTTTGGCATCCCGTTTGCTAAGCCCAAGCTTATCAAACAGATATTCTGACATTTCAGCTTTTGTAAGCGCCATAGGTTCAATCCCTCAATGATGCCTGGAATCGCTCTTTTAATGCCTCTACACATTTGGCGACGGTAGCGGCAATCTCCTCTTCTTCGAGTGTACGGCTGGTATCCTGAAGGATAAGGCTAATAGCGAGGCTCTTGAAACCTTCTGCTACGCCCTTGCCGCGGTACACGTCAAATAAGTTTACGCCAACTACCTGATTTACGCCAACTTTCTTACATTCGGCCAAAATATCTGCTGCGGGCACGTTTTCAGCGACCACAACCGCGATATCACGGCGGTTTGCCGGGAAGCGCGAGACGTCCTGCGCCTGAGGAATAACGCGGTCTGCAACCGGGCTCCACTCCAGCTCGAACACGATGGTACGGCCGTTGAGGTCCAGCTTACGTTCCAGCTCAGGATGCACAACGCCAATGAAACCAACACGTTTGCCGTCTAAATAAATCGCCGCGCTCTGGCCCGGATGCAGGGCCGGAATCGCTTCTGCGCGGAATTCAATTTCAGATAATTTACCGGTCAGATCGAGGATTGATTCCAGATCGCCCTTCATATCGTAGAAATCGACCGTGCCTTTTGCCAGATCCCAGTGCTCTTCGTAGCGGTTACCGCTGATTGCGCCGGCCAGCATGAGATCCTGACGGATGCCCAAATTAGCCTGAGTATCCGGTACAAAGCGCAAGCCGCTTTCGAAAATGCGTACGCGGTTTTGCTGACGATTCTGGTTGTAAACGATGGTGCCGAGCAGGCCCGTCCACAGGGAGAGGCGCATCGCTGACATCTCGCTGGAGATAGGGCTTGGCAGGATCAGGGCTTCCTGACCCGGGTGGATCAGCTGCTGAAGCTTAGGATCCACGAAGCTGTAGGTGATCACTTCCTGGTAGCCTTTGTCGTTCAGCATGGTTTTCACACGCTTCAGGGACAGATCGGCTTCGCGATGGGTGCCCATCACCAGACCTGCCTGCACCGGCTCGTCGGGAATGTTGTTGTAGCCGTATACGCGGGCCACCTCTTCCACCAGGTCTTCTTCGATCTCCATGTCGAAACGCCAGGACGGCGCTACGGCCTTCCACTCGTCCTGACCTTCGGTCACGTCGCAGCCCAGACGCGTCAGTATGTCGGTCACCTGCGCATCGGCAACGTGATGGCCAATCAGGCGATCCAGCTTGCTGCGGCGCAGGGTGATGGTCGCACGCTTCGGCAGCGTCGCTTCGTTAGTGACGTCGATAACCGGACCGGCTTCACCGCCGCAGATGTCGATCAGCAGGCGAGTCGCTCGCTCCATCGCTTTATATTGCAGCGCCGGGTCAACGCCACGCTCGTAGCGGTGAGAGGCATCCGTGTGCAGGCCATGACGACGCGCGCGGCCGGTGATGGAGAGCGGGCTGAAGAACGCGCATTCCAGCAGGACGTTTTGCGTCTCGTCGTTGACGCCAGAGTGCTCGCCACCGAAGATACCGCCCATCGCCAGCGCTTTGTTGTGGTCCGCAATAACCAGCGTATCGGCGCTCAGTTTCGCTTCGCTGCCGTCCAGCAGCACCAGGGTTTCGCCCTCTTTCGCCATGCGAACAACAATACCGCCTTCGATACGATCCTTATCGAACGCATGCATTGGCTGACCCAGCTCCAGCAGAACGTAGTTGGTCACGTCAACGACGGCGTCGATAGAGCGGATACCGCAGCGACGCAGCTTTTCTTTCATCCACAGCGGGGTTGGTGCCTTAACGTTAATGCCCTTCACCACGCGACCGAGATAGCGCGGGCAGGCATCAACGGCGTCGACCTGAATTGGCAGCGTGTCGCTGATGGTGGCCGCAACCGGAGCGATCTCCGGCACGTTCAGCTCGGTCTGGTTCAGCACGGCAACGTCGCGCGCCACGCCAATAATGCCTAAGCAGTCGGCACGGTTTGGCGTAACGCTGATTTCGATGGTGTTGTCATCAAGCTTCAGGTACTCACGAATATCGGTGCCGATCGGCGCATCCAGCGGCAGCTCAATGATGCCGTTGTGATCGTCGGAAATACCCAGCTCGGAGAAGGAGCACAGCATGCCCTCAGACGGCTCGCCGCGCAGCTTCGCCGCTTTGATTTTGAAATCGCCCGGCAGCACGGCGCCGACGGTCGCCACGGCCACCTTCAGGCCCTGACGGCAGTTTGGCGCGCCGCAGACGATATCCAGCAGGCGATCGCCACCCACATTTACTTTGGTGACGCGCAGCTTGTCGGCGTTAGGGTGCTGGCCGCACTCAACCACTTCACCCACGACTACGCCGGTGAAGGCGCCAGAAACCGGATCGACACCGTCAACTTCCAGACCCGCCATGGTGATCTGGTTGGAGAGCGCTTCGCTGTCCAGCGTGGTATTAACCCATTCGCGTAACCACAGTTCACTGAATTTCATTGTTCTGTCCTGCCCTTATTTAAACTGTTTGAGGAAACGCAGATCGTTTTCGAAGAATGCACGTAAATCGGTCACGCCGTAGCGCAGCATGGTCAGACGCTCCATGCCCATACCGAACGCAAAGCCGGAGTAAACTTCCGGATCGATACCCACGTTGCGCAGCACGTTTGGATGCACCATGCCGCAGCCCAGCACTTCCAGCCACTTACCGTTTTTACCCATGACGTCAACTTCCGCAGAGGGCTCAGTGAACGGGAAGTAGGACGGACGGAAGCGAACCTGCAAATCTTCCTCAAAGAAGTTGTTCAGGAAATCGTGCAGCGTGCCCTTCAGGTTGGTGAAGCTGATGTTTTTATCAACAATCAGACCTTCCATCTGGTGGAACATTGGGGTGTGCGTCTGATCGTAGTCGTTACGGTACACGCGGCCCGGCGCGATGATGCGAATTGGCGGTTCCTGATCCTTCATGGTACGGATCTGAACGCCGGAGGTCTGGGTGCGCAGCAGACGGGTAGCGTCAAACCAGAAAGTGTCGTGGTCAGCACGTGCCGGATGATGGCCAGGAATGTTCAGGGCATCGAAGTTATGGTAATCATCTTCAATTTCCGGGCCAGTCGCCACGGTAAAGCCGAGCTCACCGAAGAAACTTTCAATACGATCGATAGTACGCGTCACCGGATGCAGACCGCCGTTTTCAATACGACGCCCCGGCAGAGAAACGTCGATCGTTTCTGCCGCCAGGCGCGCATTGAGTACCGCGCTTTCCAGCTCGGCTTTACGGGCGTTCAGCGCCTGCTGTACCTGCTCTTTGGCTTCGTTAATCACTGCACCTGCTGCCGGGCGCTCCTCTGCCGGCAGCTCACGCAGGGTTGTCATCTGAAGGGTCAGATGCCCTTTCTTGCCCAGATATTCGACGCGGACATTGTCTAACGCGGCAACATCTGAGGCCTGGTTAATGGCGGCCGTTGCACTGGCAACCAGCTCTGCGAGATGTGACATGGTTTTCCTCATTATGTCGGTGCAGACACCGAATTGTTGGACGTATTCTCTCAAATTCAGGCACAAAAAAAGCCTCCATCGGGAGGCTTATCTGGCGCTGTTTTTCGTTTCATCTTTCACGCGCTAGCCTCCTGAAGTCAGGTGCTAAAGTAAAAGAAGAAGCGGAAAATAGCAGCATTCATGCTTGCGTTACCTTGTGTGGTAAAAACCGTAAAGACCTTATTGAAAAGCCTGGACGGGTAAATGTCAATCTTCTGATCGGGTATATGAAAAGAGGGAGCAAAGCCCCCTCTTTCAACTGGCTTATGCCAGTGCTGCTTTCGCTTTTTCGACCAGAGCGGTGAACGCTACTTTGTCGAATACTGCGATGTCAGCCAGGATCTTACGGTCGATTTCAACAGAGGCTTTTTTCAGGCCGTTGATGAATTTGCTGTAAGAAATACCGTTCTGACGTGCTGCTGCGTTGATACGCGCAATCCACAGTTGACGGAACTGACGCTTACGCTGACGACGGTCACGGTAAGCGTACTGACCTGCTTTGATAACAGCCTGGAAGGCAACGCGGTATACGCGTGAACGCGCACCATAGTAGCCTTTAGCTTGTTTCAAAATTTTCTTGTGACGTGCACGTGCAATTACACCACGTTTTACGCGAGCCATGTGTGCTCTCCTGTATCTATTCTAAGTTAAAAAAGTTAAACGTTAACGACTTATGCGTACGGCAGGCACGCGATGACCAGGCCCAGATCGCCTTTAGAAACCATGGCTTTTGGACGCAGGTGACGTTTACGCTTGGTAGCTTTCTTAGTCAGAATGTGACGCAGGTTAGCGTGCTTGTGCTTAAAACCACCTTTACCGGTTTTTTTGAAGCGCTTAGCAGCACCGCGTACGGTCTTAATTTTTGGCATTTTAATAACTTCCACTTCGCATTGTTAAATAAACGAAACATAGGCGAACAAAACCTATGGGGCCCTAAGGCTCCACAGATTTTGCTGCTTGAAGGCCTTACTGTTTCTTCTTAGGAGCGAGCACCATGATCATCTGGCGGCCTTCGATCTTCGTAGGGAAGGATTCGACTACTGCCAGTTCACTCAGATCGTCACGGACGCGGTTAAGCACTTCCATACCAATCTGTTGGTGGGCCATCTCACGACCGCGGAAACGCAGCGTGATCTTGGCCTTATCGCCATCTTCCAGAAAGCGAATCAGGCTGCGGAGTTTTACCTGATAATCGCCATCGTCGGTACCAGGACGGAATTTGATTTCCTTAACCTGGATAACTTTTTGCTTCTTCTTCTGTTCCTTAGAAGACTTACTCTTTTCATAAAGGAACTTGCCGTAGTCCATGATACGACAAACTGGCGGTTCGGCGTTAGGGCTGATTTCAACTAAATCTACTCCAGCTTCTTCAGCCTTTTCGATCGCTTCTCTCAGACTCACAATCCCCAGCTGCTCGCCTTCCAGACCTGTTAAGCGAACTTCCTGGGCGCGAATCTCGCCATTGATACGATTCGGACGTGCCGTTTGAACTCGTTTTCCGCCTTTAATACCTTATTCCTCCAGTTGTTGAAGACTGCGGCTGCGAATCTCTTGTTGCAGCTTCTCAATCACTTCACTTACGTCCAGGCTCCCCAGGTCTTTACCACGGCGGGTGCGAACGGCAACTTTGCCTGCTTCCACCTCTTTATCACCACAGACCAACATATACGGGACACGACGTAAAGTGTGCTCGCGGATTTTAAAGCCAATCTTCTCATTTCTCAAGTCTGCTTTTACGCGAATGCCCGCATTTTGTAGTTTCTGCGTCAATTCTTTAACGTAATCCGCCTGAGAATCGGTAATGTTCATCACGACTACCTGCACTGGCGCAAGCCAGGTTGGGAAGAAGCCGGCGAACTCTTCGGTCAGGATGCCAATGAAGCGCTCCAGTGAACCGAGAATTGCACGGTGAATCATAACCGGCACCTGACGCTCGTTGTCTTCGCCCACATAAGAGGCGCTTAAACGCTGCGGCAGAGAGAAGTCCAGCTGTACCGTTCCGCACTGCCATGCGCGATCGAGGCAGTCATACAGGGTAAATTCAATTTTCGGACCGTAGAATGCGCCCTCGCCAAGCTGGTATTCAAACGGAATTCCGTTCTCTTCCAGCGCTACGGCGAGATCCGCCTCTGCGCGATCCCATGTCTCATCGCTACCGATACGTTTCTCCGGGCGCGTTGAGAGTTTGACGACGATTTTCTCGAAGCCAAAGGTGCTGTACATATCGTAGACCATACGAATACAGGCGTTAACTTCATCACGTACCTGATCTTCAGTACAGAAGATATGCGCATCATCCTGAGTAAAGCCACGAACGCGCATCAGACCGTGCAGCGCACCTGATGGCTCGTTACGGTGGCAGCTACCGAACTCCGCCATACGCAGCGGCAGGTCGCGGTAGGATTTCAGACCCTGGTTAAAGATCTGAACGTGGCCCGGGCAGTTCATTGGCTTGATGCAGTATTCACGGTTCTCAGACGAGGTGGTGAACATCGCATCTTTGTAGTTGTCCCAGTGGCCGGTTTTTTCCCACAGCACACGGTCCATCATGAACGGCCCTTTTACTTCCTGATACTGGTACTCTTTCAGCTTAGAGCGCACGAACGTTTCCAGTTCACGGAAGATAGTCCAGCCGTCGTTATGCCAGAACACCATACCCGGCGCTTCTTCCTGCATGTGATACAGGTCAAGCTGCTTACCGATTTTACGGTGGTCACGCTTAGCCGCCTCTTCCAGGCGCTGCAGGTACGCGTTCAGGGCTTTCTTATCAGCCCACGCGGTACCATAGATACGCTGCAACATTTTGTTGTTGCTGTCGCCACGCCAGTAAGCGCCTGCGATCTTCATCAGCTTAAAGTGATGGCAGAAGCGCATATTCGGCACGTGCGGTCCACGGCACATGTCGACGTATTCCTGATGATGGTACAAGCCAGGCTTGTCATCATGAGCGATGTTCTCATCGAGAATAGAGACTTTATAGCTCTCGCCACGCTTCACGAAGGTTTCACGCGCTTCGTGCCAGCTGACTTTCTTCTTGATGACGTCATAGTTCGTTTCGGCGAGCTCGTGCATACGTTTTTCGAGCGCGTCGATGTCTTCCTGGGTCAGGGTATGGTCAAGGTCAACGTCGTAGTAGAAACCGTTGTCGATAACCGGGCCGATCGCCATTTTGGTGTTTGGCCACAGCTGCTTGATAGCATGACCTAACAGGTGCGCGCAGGAGTGACGAATGATCTCCAGACCTTCTTCGTCTTTCGCAGTGATGATTGCGAGCGTCGCATCGCTTTCAATCAGATCGGACGCGTCAACCAGCTCACCATTCACGCGGCCAGCAATGGTCGCTTTCGCGAGACCGGGACCGATGTCCAGGGCAACATCCATTGGGCTTACAGCGCGATCGAAATGGCGTTGGCTGCCATCAGGAAGAGTAATTACAGGCATTTTATATCCTTATTTGCAGTGATGCCCCACACATAAGAGCATATACAAAGAAAATAATCGTGATTAAACAGTAGATTACGAAACCATCTGACCAACAATCGTCAAATTGGTTCGTCATCCTGCACCTGCCGATTTCAGAATAATGCGGATTTACGGCACGCAGCGTAATGGTAACACTATTGACAAGGCGAATGCACCTTCTGCGACCGTTTTGAACCTCTCAACCTTCTGTATGAGCGGGGGAACTTTCGCTGCCAGAGGCTCGCATTCCGAAAGTGCTGAGCTATCCTTGAACATGTCCTTAAACATCCAGGGGTGATGACATGAATGTATCCAGCAGAACCGTTGTGATATTAAACCTTCTTTCCGCTGCCGGTCTGGTATTGATCCTGGCCGACAGATTTCACTGGTTCTGAATCAGACCGGTGTTCTGGCATAGCCTGCTGTCCAGGGTAAAGCGCATTCTGGCGCTTAATTTGGTAGACTAAGGGTCTCAACTGACAAGGATTAGGTTATGCCTACTAAACGATTTGCTGTTAAGCACTGGAAAATGGTCGTGGTATTAATAGCTATTTGCGGCGCGATGCTGCTGCTGCGCTGGGCCGCGATGATCTGGGGCTGATATAGTCAGCAAAGAAGAAGCGTATACGGTTATCGTAAAGCGAAACGTAAACAGGTGGTAAATTTCCTGTATATATAGTAACTGTCTTTAGGCTATTCCCACGTGTAAAAACCGGTACGTCTTCATCCGGTTTTCCACAGGCTGTAATATTGATGAATATTCAACAACAGTCTGGCAGTTAACAGGGATCAGGACCACTCACCCGCCACCAGCTTATGTACATCAAACGCATCGTTCATGGACTGGCCGGTAGACTGAGAGCCTGGAGCCATGTTTGAGCCGGCTTCAACATCCGAAGCTTTGACAATACCGGTTTGGCTGCTGGCAGGTTGCGTCATATTCTCAGCAGCAAATACGCCAAAAGAAAGTGCGGAAAGCACCATCGCTGCTGTAGCGGTTTTGATTTTATTCATAATGATAATTCTCATACTAATTAATGCTGAAAGGCTTGAGGCGAGCTTTTGCCTGTGCTTTCAGTGTAGATCTGGATCACACTTTTTCCTAGTCAAATTATTTATCAATTCGTGTCAAATAAACTGAATAAGGCCTCAAGCGCATTATGGAGAAATAATAAAAATGAAAAAGGACCAGTTAATTTAAAACGCCGTTTATTATAAAACAGCACAGTTACTGAAATAAAAAACGGGCCGGGATAGTCCGGCCCGTCGGAATTACATTTTATAGCCGAGAGAAAGCGTGGTTCTGCGATCGGTATGTTCCGGCGCAGAATCAGGCGGTGCAGAGTTCCAGGTCACGTTGTACGCCACCTTGAGACCAAAGTGTTCATTAATGGCCACGTTTAAAGCACTTTCAGAGTTTAGCGTCGTATCTTCAGCACCGAATACCGACACGCCTTGGGTGAATTTAGCGTTGTCGGTCATCTGCCATGCGTAGGTGCCCGATGCGTAGCCCAGCGGCTGCGTTTCATCTTCGCCATTGGTGTACTCGTCGTAACGTACGCCCGGACCGAATTCAAAACGGAAGCTGTGCACTGGCCCGTTCAGGAACTGACGACCATAACCCGCGGTCGCGACATCGCGCTGGCGATAGCCGTTGAAGCGGTCAGTCAGCCAACTCGCCTGTCCGAACAGGTAGTCATAATCGGTCATGTTGTAACGGCTACGTCCGCCCACCGCATATTTTTCAGATGAGCGCTCGTCGTTGGAGGACGTGTTGCTGGCGTTCCCCCACAGCGACCAGGCGGTGGTGTTGCCGTACCAGGTCAGGGTGCTGTCTGCGGTAAGGGAGGAGCTTTTCGTGTTACCGGATTGCGCCAGATAGCCCGCATTCAGGTTACCTTCAAAGGGTTTTTTGGCGGTGGAAGGATCGTCCATGACAGTAAAAACGGTATCATCGGCGGCTGCATTCAGTGACGCAAACACGCCACCCGCCAGCATCAGTGCTGCGGGTACTGTCTTCAAAAGCTTCATTTTATTTAAGGAGTCCGTACAACAAAAAAAGAGACCATCACGGTCTCGGAAACTTTCTTGAGGATCAATGACAAGGCGTCCAGAGAAAGGTAACAAATTATAAAAAGCCGCAAATAACATAGCAATGTTTTCTTATTTCATTTTTTGAATAAGAACGATCTCAAAACGCGTTTTATTTTATATGTCTGCCGCAGGGTTTTTGTCAGCATTCATATTTAAAATCATACTGTTATTTACGTTGCCTTCCTGGCGATCGGTGCCAGGCTTAAAAGAACCCATGCTAAAAGGAGGTAATGATGGCTTCAATTTATACGCTGACACTCTCCCCTTCCCTCGACTCCGCGACCATGACGCCGCAAATATACCCGGAAGGTAAGCTCCGCTGTAGCGCACCGGTGTTTGAACCGGGCGGTGGCGGCATTAACGTGGCGCGCGCCATTACGCATCTCGGCGGGAAAGCGACCGCCATCTTCCCCGCCGGCGGGGCAACGGGCGAGCATCTGGTGGCGCTGCTGGCGGATGAGCAGGTTGCGGTGGATACCGTAGACGCCCAAGACTGGACCCGGCAAAACCTCCATGTTCACGTTGAATCCAGCGGCGAGCAGTATCGTTTCGTAATGCCGGGCGCAAAGCTGAGCGACGATGAGTTTCGTCAACTGGAAGAGAAAGTGCTGACCATTGAGAGCGGCTCGCTGCTGGTCATCAGCGGTAGCCTGCCGCCGGGCGTGAAAACTGAAAAGCTGACGGCGCTGATTAAGGCGGTACTCCAGCGCGGCATCCGCTGCATTGTCGATAGCTCAGGCGACGCCCTGCGTGCAGCGTTAGAACCCGGACAGCTGGAACTCGTTAAGCCCAACCAGAAAGAGCTGAGCGCGCTTGTTAATCGTGAACTGAACCAGCCTGATGACGTGCGTACCGCCGCAGAAGAGCTGGTACGCACCGGCAAAGCGCACCGCGTTGTGGTCTCTCTCGGTCCACAGGGGGCGCTGGCCGTCGATAAAACGGGTTTCGTGCAGGTCGTTCCGCCGCCAATGAAGAGCCAGAGCACCGTAGGCGCGGGTGACAGCATGGTCGGCGCGATGGCGCTGAAGCTGGCGCAGGGCGCGTCGCTGCTTGAAATGACGCGCTATGGCGTCGCAGCGGGGAGTGCAGCCACCATCAATCAGGGCACGCGGCTGTGTTCACTCGCGGATACCCAGAAAATCGTCGATTACCTGTCAAGAAGCTGAACGATCTTCCCCCTTCCGGCAGAGGGGGAAGTCGCTAAACAGGGCATATCGACTATGCTAAGAAAACTTTCAGGATAACAACGAGGTGAATTATGAGCAGTGGTGATATCACCCGCTACGTCGTAACCGTGAATATTCATGAGGCGTCGCTGACCGAACTGAATGAACTCAACAATGCGTTCACGCGCGCCAATTTTCAGCTTACGCTGACGGACGATGAAGGCAATATACACGACCTCGGCTCGCTGGCGTTTGGCCTGATAAGCCCGCTGAGCCAGGAAGAGGTGCAGGCGCTGGCCAGTAGCCTGGTGGAAAGCGTCACCGACAAAAGCACGGAAATTGACGTGGATACCTGGGACAACTGGCATAAAAAAGAGCAATAAGTGCCCTGTTTAAAATTAAACCGCTCAGTTGTGCGTTAGTTCCTGTTTTTTTACAGCGATTTTGCGCTAACTTTATGATCTGGCAGACAACATGGGAGAGACATCATGTGGCAGGCTATCAGTCATCTTTTAAGCGAGCAACTGGGTGAAGGTGAAATTGAACTGCGTAACGAACTGCCAGGCGGAGAGATCCACGCCGCGTGGCATTTACGATACGCCGGACGCGATCTTTTCGTTAAATGTGACGAGCGCGAACTGCTCCCCATTTTTACGGCCGAGGCCGATCAGCTTGAGCTGCTGTCGCGCAGTAAAACGGTCACCGTTCCGCAGGTATTAGCCGTCGGCAGCGATCGCGACTACAGCTTTCTGGTGATGAACTATCTTCCCCCTCGCCCCCTGGATGCGCACAACGCCTTTATTCTCGGACAGCAGATTGCCCGGCTGCACCAGTGGAGCGATCAGCCGCAGTTCGGGCTGGATTTCGATAACGACCTCTCCACAACCCCGCAGCCAAACGCCTGGCAGCGACGCTGGTCGACATTCTTTGCCGAACAGCGCATCGGCTGGCAGCTGGAGCTGGCCGCTGAAAAAGGATTAGCGTTCGGCAATATCGACGCCTTCGTCGAACACGTCCAGCAGCGACTGGCCTCGCATCAGCCTCAGCCTTCCCTTTTGCACGGTGATTTGTGGTCGGATAACTGCGCGCTTGGGCCTGATGGTCCGTATATTTACGACCCGGCCTGCTACTGGGGCGACAGAGAGTGCGATCTTGCGATGCTGCCGCTGCATCCTGAACAGCCGCCGCAAATTTACGATGGCTATCAGTCGGTCTCACCGCTGCCGCCGGATTTCCTTGAGCGTCAGCCGGTCTATCAGCTTTATACCCTGCTGAACCGGGCCATTTTGTTTGGAGGGGGCCACCTTGTGAATGCCCAGCGCGCGCTGGATCGCATTCTGGCGGCATAGCGGCTGAACGGGTGGCAACGCGCCACCCGCTTTGCGCCTACAGGAAGCCGAGCAGGGTAAAGAAGAAATACCCGGCCACAATGATAATGACCGGCAGTATATAGAGCGGGAAAAACTGCACAAAAATGGTGTGGCGCGGTACAACAATCCGCGATTCAATCTGCTCGCGGGTCATCCCTTCCGGCCCTTTCGCCTTCTCAAGGATCAGCCGATCTTCCACCCCTTCACGTAAAAAGCGGGTCTGGCGACTCATTCGTGCGCCGGAAGCCTGAAGCGCCATCGCGATAAAAATCAGCGCAAAGATAATCCAGAACCCCACGTTGAGCTGCTCGTGAAAATTCGGCGTGGGCGAGTTATGCCAGAAGAAATTCAGGAACGGCGTGTTGAACCGCATCATCTCAATCATTACGTGGGCAAAATCAAGCATGACGGCATTGATGCCCGGCTGTTTTTCGCTGCGTTCGTACATAAATTTGAGTACGGAAATCAGCGTTGAAATCAGGGCGGGAATGAAAATAACCCAACCAGCAATACGTTTTAAGACCGCGATGCGTCCAGCCTGTTGATACGTCATTAGTTCCTCTTCATAAAGACGCGTTATTTGTGCTTAAGTCTACCTGCTGTCGGTCATTTTCGCCCGATCTTTGAATGCAATATGCTAAATTGCCTGTGCTTAGCACCGTTCGTCTTACCCCCTATGATAAGGAGATGTTGTAATGTCGACACCGCGCCAGATACTTGCCGCTATTTTTGACATGGATGGATTACTGATTGATTCCGAACCGCTGTGGGACCAGGCGGAACTGGACGTGATGGCCAGCCTCGGCGTCGATATCAGTCGTCGTAGCGAGCTTCCCGACACCCTGGGGCTGCGCATCGATATGGTGGTTGACCTTTGGTATGCCCACCAGCCGTGGGTTGGCCCCGACCGCGAAGAGGTTACGGCGCGCATCATCAACCGCGCCATCTCGCTGGTTGAAGAGCATAAGCCTTTATTGCCGGGAGTCCGCGAGGCTATCGCGCTGTGCAAGGCGCAAGGGCTGAAGGTGGGCCTGGCTTCCGCCTCGCCGCTGCACATGCTGGAAAAAGTGCTCATCATGTTCGGGCTGCGCGACAGCTTCGACGCGCTGGCGTCGGCCGAAAAGCTTCCCTACAGCAAGCCGCATCCGCAGGTCTATCTGGACTGCGCCGCTAAGCTGGGGCTTGACCCGCTCACCTGCGTGGCGCTGGAAGATTCCGTTAACGGAATGGTGGCCTCGAAAGCCGCACGGATGCGCTCCATCGTCGTGCCGGCTGAAGAAGGTCGACACGATCCCCGCTTTGCCCTCGCGGACGTCAGGCTGACGTCTCTTGAAGAACTGACTGCCCGCCATCTGCGCGGGAAGTGATCCGCTTTTCAGGCAGCTTCGGCTGCCTGCACCACAGAATTAAAACAACGTTTTAGTTTATTTGCTTTTCTCGTTCCAGGCTCCTATTCTTACGTGCAGAATGACAATAACCTGACTTCTGAGGCGCGTATGATAATGGATGCTTTTACTCTGGCGGGAAAAGTGGCGATGGTTACCGGGTGCGATACGGGTCTGGGGCAAGGCATGGCCGTTGCACTCGCCGGGGCGGGATGCGACATCGTGGGCGTAAACCGCAAGGCGCCTGATGAAACGGCAGCGCGTGTCACCGCGCTCGGGCGACGCTTCATCGCGATCCGTGCCGATCTCGGCAGGCAGGAAAATATTCAGAGCGTGGTGGACAGCGCGGTCGCCGGGATGGGACGTATCGATATTCTGGTTAACAATGCCGGAACCATTCGCCGCGCCGACGCCCTGGAATTCAGCGAGAAGGACTGGGACGAGGTGATCGACCTCAATCTTAAATCGGTCTTTTTCCTTTCCCAGGCGGTAGCGAAACGGTTTATTGCTCAGGGTCAGGGCGGAAAAATCATAAATATCGCCTCCATGCTCTCCTTCCAGGGCGGCATCCGCGTGCCCTCTTATACGGCATCCAAAAGCGGCGTGCTGGGGCTGACCCGCCTGCTGGCAAACGAATGGGCGCCGCTCGGCATCAACGTGAACGCCATCGCGCCGGGCTATATGGCAACAAATAACACCCAACAGCTTCGCGATGACGAGCAGCGAAGCCAGGCGATCCTCGACCGTATCCCTGCGGGCCGCTGGGGGCTACCGGAAGATTTGCAGGGCCCGGTGGTCTTTCTCGCCTCGAAGGCGTCTGATTACGTTAACGGCCATACCCTCGCCGTCGACGGGGGCTGGCTGGCGCGCTAGCCGGGCGTTTGTGACAAAGAGTTACACCGTCACCTCTTTCGCGCACTGTATAAAAACCCTATACTGTATGAATCGACAGTTTACCGGGTTTTATCATGACGGCGGAAGGCCACCTGCTTTTTTCTCTTGCCTGTGCAGTGTTTGCCAAAAACGCTGAGCTAACCCCTGTGCTGGCACAGGGGGACTGGTGGCATATTGTCCCTTCTGCCGTGCTGACCTGCCTGCTGCCCGACATAGATCATCCCAAATCATTCCTCGGCCAGCGGCTGAAGTGGATCTCAAAGCCCATCGCCAGAGCCTTTGGCCACCGCGGGTTCACCCACAGCCTGCTGGCCGTGTTTGGCCTGCTGACGCTCTTCTACTTAAAAGTGCCCGACAGCTGGATAGTTCCGGCGGATGCCATTCAGGGCATGGTGCTCGGCTATCTGAGCCATATTCTTGCCGACATGCTGACGCCAGCCGGCGTTCCGCTGCTCTGGCCGTGCCGCTGGCGCTTTCGTCTGCCGATCCTCGTTCCGCAAAAAGGCAACCAGCTGGAGCGCGTCCTGTGCATGGCGCTGTTTGCGTATGCCGTCTGGATGCCGCAGACGTTGCCCGAAAATGGTGCAGTGCGCTGGTCGTCGCAGATGATTAATTCGCTGCAATATCAGTTCAATCGTTTCATTAATCACCAGATTGAACATTAAACCGACAAAATAATCACATTTGTCATAAACCATTCCATATGGATATAAGCGCCACATCACACTTCTGCTAACCTTGCGCCAACAGGTTCGGTAAAAATCGACCGTATAATAAATCAGGAGAACGGGGATGAATTTTCCACTCATAGCGAACATCGTTGTGTTCGTCGTATTGCTATTGCTTCTTGCCCAGGCGCGCCACAAACAGTGGAGCCTGGCGAAAAAGGTGCTGGTTGGTCTGGTGATGGGTGTCGTGTTTGGGCTGGCCCTGCACGCCGTCTACGGCTCCGATAGCCCGGTACTGAAAGAGTCCATCCAGTGGTTCAACATTGTCGGCAACGGCTATGTGCAGCTGCTGCAAATGATCGTCATGCCGCTGGTGTTCGCGTCTATTCTGAGCGCCGTTGCCCGTCTGCACAACGCGACGCAGCTGGGTAAAATCAGCTTCCTGACTATCGGCACCCTGCTCTTCACCACGCTGATTGCGGCGCTGGTGGGCGTGCTGGTGACTAACCTGTTCGGCCTGACCGCAGAGGGCCTGGTTCAGGGCAGCGCTGAAACCGCGCGTCTGACGGCGATCCAGACCAACTACGCGGGTAAAGTGGCCGATCTCACCGTTCCGCAGATGGTGCTCTCCTTCATTCCGAAGAACCCGTTTGCCGATCTGACCGGTGCAAGCCCAACCTCCATTATCAGCGTGGTTATCTTCGCCGCGTTCCTGGGCGTGGCTGCGCTGAAGCTGCTGAAGGACGATGCGCCTAAAGGCGAGCGCGTTCTGACGGCCATCGATACCCTGCAAAGCTGGGTGATGAAGCTGGTACGTCTGGTGATGCAGCTGACGCCGTACGGCGTGCTGGCGCTGATGACCAAGGTAGTGGCAGGCTCGAACCTGCAGGACATCATTAAGCTGGGTAGCTTTGTGATTGCCTCATACCTGGGTCTGGGCATTATGTTTATTGTGCACGGCATCCTGCTTGGCGTGAACGGCGTTAGCCCGCTGAAATACTTCCGTAAGGTCTGGCCGGTGCTGACCTTCGCCTTTACCAGTCGTTCCAGCGCGGCCTCTATCCCGCTGAACGTGGAGGCGCAGACCCGTCGTCTGGGCGTGCCGGAGTCTATCGCCAGCTTCTCTGCCTCCTTTGGTGCCACCATTGGACAGAACGGCTGTGCGGGCCTCTACCCGGCAATGCTGGCCGTGATGGTTGCGCCGACGGTGGGCATCAACCCGCTGGATCCGGTCTGGATTGCGACGCTGGTGGGTATCGTAACCATCAGCTCCGCGGGCGTGGCGGGCGTGGGTGGCGGGGCGACGTTCGCCGCGCTGATTGTTCTGCCTGCGCTGGGCCTGCCGGTAACGCTGGTTGCCCTGCTGATTTCCGTAGAGCCGTTAATCGATATGGGTCGTACCGCGCTTAACGTCAGCGGCTCGATGACCGCCGGTACGCTGACCAGCCAGTGGCTGAAGCAGACCGACAAAGCGGTTCTGGAAAGCGAAGACGACGCCGAGCTGGCGCACCGTTAATTCACGACTGTTAAAAAAACCGCCTGATGGCGGTTTTTTTTGTCTGTTACTCTTCAACCTCTTCATCCTGGCGAACCTGCACCGCCCAACGCTGCGCCGACTCCGGCACCGTAAATGCGGGAGAACGACGGAAGTGCTCGCCGATCAGCACAAAGGCCACGTATTTACCCCGCAACATCCAGACATCGCGAAAACCATCCACTTTCTGGGCGTGGTCTGGCGGCGCGGGTTCAACGCGGGGCACATAGCTAATAACCTGGCGGTTTTGTTGACGAAGAGGTTTCATAAGCGACTGGTTCACTAAAGCAAATTCTTAAAGCAGGAAATTTCTATCATAGCCGATCCTCACCCCGCCCGTCGCGCCCGGCGTGTGGCAGATGCCTCCTTTCGCTAATCAATCGCTCTGAAAACTCTTAGTTCGCCTGCTAATTCATAACATTGTTCTATCCTTAATAGGGTTTTTAGGAATGAACAAAGGAGAAGCGTGCAATGTCGAACAATGATAAACCACATCAGTCACCCATTCATGGCACCGAAGAATCTCAACCGGGAATGGATTCACTCGCCCCTGCTGACGGCTCTCATAAACCATCCCCGGGCCCTTCCGCACCGGGGGAACAGCCTACCGCACCGGGAAGCATGAAGTTCCCCGATGCGGAAAACGAGAAGTTAAAATCCCTCGATCCGCACCGCAAAGGTGGCGAAGGCTATGCGCTGACCACCAATCAGGGCGTGCGTATCGCCGATGACCAGAACTCCCTGCGTGCCGGAACGCGCGGCCCGACGCTGCTGGAAGATTTCATCCTGCGGGAAAAGATCACCCATTTCGACCATGAGCGTATTCCTGAGCGTATCGTTCACGCGCGTGGCTCCGCGGCGCACGGCTATTTCCAGCCGTATAAGAGCCTGAAAGAGATAACCAAAGCGGATTTCTTATCCGACCCGAATAAAATCACCCCGGTGTTCGTGCGCTTCTCCACCGTACAGGGCGGCGCTGGCTCCGCCGACACGGTGCGTGATATTCGCGGCTTCGCCACCAAATTCTATACCGAAGAGGGTATTTTCGACCTCGTCGGCAATAACACCCCGGTTTTCTTCATTCAGGATGCGCATAAGTTTCCTGACTTTGTCCATGCGGTAAAACCAGAGCCTCACTGGGCCATACCGCAGGGACAAAGCGCACATGACACCTTCTGGGACTATGTCTCGCTGCAGCCGGAAACCCTGCACAACGTGATGTGGGCGATGTCTGACCGCGGGATCCCGCGCAGCTACCGCACCATGGAAGGGTTTGGTATTCATACCTTCCGTCTGATCAATGCCGAAGGTAAGGCAACGTTTGTACGTTTCCACTGGAAGCCGGTCGCGGGGAAAGCGTCCCTGGTATGGGATGAAGCGCAGAAGCTCACCGGTCGCGATCCGGACTTCCACCGCCGCGAACTGTGGGAATCCATTGAAGCCGGAGATTTCCCGGAATATGAGCTGGGGTTACAGCTGATCCCGGAAGAGGACGAGTTCAAATTCGACTTCGACCTGCTCGATCCGACCAAGCTTATTCCCGAAGAGCTGGTGCCGGTTCAGCTGGTGGGCAAAATGGTGCTTAACCGCAACCCGGACAATTTCTTTTCCGAGAATGAGCAGGCGGCGTTCCACCCGGGCCACATCGTGCCGGGGCTGGATTTCACCAACGATCCGCTGCTTCAGGGCCGCCTCTTCTCCTACACCGATACGCAGATCAGCAGACTCGGCGGGCCAAACTTCCACGAAATTCCGATCAACCGTCCAACCTGCCCGTACCACAACTTCCAGCGTGACGGGATGCACCGCCAGGATATTGACACCAACCCGGCGAACTACGAACCGAACTCCATTAACGATAACTGGCCGCGTGAAACGCCGCCGGCACCGAAGCGCGGCGGGTTTGAGTCGTATCAGGAGCGCGTTGATGGAACGAAAATTCGTGAGCGCAGCCCGTCCTTCGGCGAATACTACGCCCATCCTCGCCTGTTCTGGAACAGCCAGACCCCGATTGAACAGCAGCATATTATCGGCGGCTTCAGCTTTGAGCTGAGCAAGGTGGTGCGCACGTACATTCGCGAGCGCGTGGTCGATCATCTGGCGCATATTGATATTCAGCTTGCCCAGGGCGTGGCGAACAACCTCGGAATTACGCTCACCGACGAGCAGTGCCATGCCGCACCGCCGAAAGACGTGAACGGGCTGAAAAAGGATCCGTCCCTGAGCCTGTATGCGGTACCCGGCGGGTCAATTAAGGGCCGCGTGGTGGCGATCCTGCTGAACGATAAAACCCGCGCCAGCGACGTGCTGGGGATCATGAAGGCGCTGAAAACCCAGGGAGTGCATGCCAAGCTGCTTTACTCACGCATGGGCGAAGTAACGGCCGATGACGGCTCTGTCCTGCCGATTGCCGCCACCTTTGCGGGCGCACCGTCGCTGACGGTTGATGCGGTGATTATGCCGTGCGGTGACGTAGAGAGCCTGCTCGGCAACGGTGATGCCGCCTATTATCTTCTGGAAGCCTATAAGCACCTGAAGCCGATAGCCCTGGCAGGCGATGCGCGGAAGTTTAAAACCCTGCTGAAGGTGCCGGACCAGGGGGAAGAAGGCATTGTTGAGGGGGATAACGTTGACGATGCGTTCATGACCCGGCTGTTTGATCTGCTCGCCGCGCACCGCGTGTGGTCGCGCAGCAGTAAAACCGACCAGATCCCGGCGTAAGCAAACCATACCCGGTTGTGCGGCCTGATGCCCGCCCCTCTCCCACGGGAGAGGGAATCAATAATTAAAACGGTAACCCAGGGGTTACCGTTTTGCTTTTATCGCGACACCGGCACGTTTTAAAGATCCCTGAACGTCCCCAGACGATACCCACGTTCGGCAATCGCGTGCTTCAGCGACGCCGATGTCAGGACATCCAGTTCGTCCAGGCGCGGCCAGCAGTAGGCGCTCTTACGCACGGTCTGGTCGATAAACGCCGGGTGCGCCATCACCTCAAGCGAGCGCTCCCCTTTTGCGGCAGAATCGTCCAGCACCCTGAGGAACAGCGCTTCGTCGATCGCGTCGCCGTAAAATGCGCTGCTGAACCCGTCCGTTGCCGTCACGGCGACCTCCGGCAATCCGCGCACGTCACGATCCACGCGCATCGCCACGCCTTTGCGCTGGGCAAACTCTGCCACGATCGGAAAAATCGCCGGGATCATATGCACATGATGGTGACTGTCAATATGCGTTGGCTCACGGCCAAACGCGTCGACAAAGCGATTAAACTGGCAGTCCAGCTCGCGGGCAATCTCATCGAGCGGCAGCGCGTTCTGCTCCGCCAGTTCCCAAATCCATTTACCCAGCTGCCCGTCGCGCGTCAGGCCCGGCATTGGCGACAGCGGTAACCCAAGCGTCAGCACAAAGTGCATACCCACGCCCAGCTCTGGTACCTCACGGCTCAGCTGAGCCGCGTGTTCCGCCGCCTCGCCGTTGATAAGCGCTGTTGTGGAGGTCACGACGCCCCGGCGACAGGCCTCAATAATGCCGTAGTTCTGCCCTTTCGACAGGCCAAAATCATCGGCATTTACGATCAGCAGATTTTCCATCGCGCCTCCTCTTAACGGTGTTTGAGCTTCTCAACCGTGGCGGCAAAGTTTGGCAGCCATTTTTCATGCGCCAGGATCATTTCGCTCGCGAGTTTTTCGGCATCACGGTCAGAATGCACCAGCGGGCTCAGGTTCAGCGCCAGCAGCACGTCATTCAGCTCGCCGCTCAGCGCCGCGTTGCTTGCGGCCACTTCAAAGCCCTTGATGGTATGAATGAGGCCCATCACCTTATCGTCGAAGTGGGTAATGCGCGGATGCGGTTTTGCCCCCTCGCGCCCAAGAATACAGGTCATCTCAACGGCCCAGTCTGCCGGAATATTGTCGATGTGCCCATGATGCGGAACGTTCACATAGTGCTCGGCCTGCTTGTCATTGTAAATGGCGTTGATCACCTCACACGCTGCATCGGAATAGTACGCCCCGCCGCGCTGCTCCAGCTCTTTCGGCTTCACGTTGAGGTTCGGATCTTTATACAAATCAAATAGCTGCTTCTCCACTTTCTGCACAACCTGCGCACGCGCGCCGCCTTTGTAGTACTCGCCCATTTCAATCGCCAGCATCTCTTTCTGCTTGAAGTAGTAGAGCAGATACGAGCACGGCAGCAGATTCAGGGAGCGGATCAGCCCTTCGCTGAACGGCAGGTCGAAGATGTTTTTCACCGAGGCCGCGGTCAGGCGACCGGAGGCGACGCCGTCGAGCAGCTCCGCAAAGCGCGACTGCCCGTTCACCATCACGTCCTTGATGAATACCATGTGGTTGAGGCCGAACAGGTCAATGGAGAGTTCATCGCTGTCGGTCAGTTCCAGCACATCACGAATGAACATTTTCATGCCGATCGGAATGTTGCAGACGCCGATAAAGCGTTTGAAGCCGGTGTGGCGATAGACCGCTTCGGTCACCATCCCGGCCGGGTTGGTGAAGTTGATGACCCAGGCGTTCGGGCAAATCTCTTCCACGTCTTTAATGATGTCAAAGATCACCGGAATGGTACGCAGGCCTTTAAACAGGCCGCCTGCGCCGTTAGTTTCCTGGCCCAGATAACCGTGGCTCAGCGGAATACGCTCGTCAAGCTCGCGCGCCTTCAGCTGACCAACGCGCAGCTGCGTGGTAACGAAGTCAGCATCCTTCAGCGCCAGGCGGCGATCCAGCGTTTTATGCACGGTTAACGGCACACCGGCTTTTTCAACCATGCGTTTGCACAGGTCGAAAATAATATTCAGCTTTTCCTGGCCTTCTTCAACATCCACCAGCCATAACTCGCTGACCGGTAATTCATGATAACGTTTCAGGAAACCTTCAAGTAATTCCGGGGTATAGCTGCTGCCGCCGCCGATGGTCACGACTTTTAATTTCTGTTGCATAATATCTCCCTTAGCGTATCAGGTTAACCGCCTGCAAGGTATAGCGTTCTCTTCCCGCTATTTGGGCAAGCAATTACGTCAATGTTCGTCGCGGATAATCCGCGGAAGGTTAATTTATTACCGTTAAATTTTTGCGGTAACTGTTCGGTGTGAATGAAGTAAACTTTTTAAAGGTTTTAATAAACAGGCTGGGGCTACTGTAACCGGATTCGTAAGCGATATCGGTGACAGAGTAGTTAGTAATTTCCAGCTGTTTTTTGGCAAAATTAATGCGGATTTCATTAATAATTTGCACCGGGGTTTTGCGGTAATAACGCTGCGTGGCGCGCGTTAAATATTCCTGAGATTTACCCGACAGCGCCACCATATTTTCAAGCGCGTTATCGCTGAACTGCCCTTTGTCGTGCATCAGCTCCACGGTACTGCGCAGCCACTGCGGAATATCATCAACCACCTGCTGTTCTTCACGGTGATGGCGAAGACGGTTCATCACGTAGAACGTCACGGTTTCAATAAATTCATCAAATTCACTGTCGCGGAAGTTCAGCGAGGCTATAACCGTTTCAATCCAGGTCATAAACTCGTTTTTGACGCGATACACCTGTGACGCCACGAAGCAGAACGGCACCAGCGGCAGATAGTGCTTTTCGAAGAAGCGCCGGCTCACCCCCACGTTCAGGATCCGCGTAGCACCAAATTCATAAAAGCTCTGGTGATAAGAGCCCATCGGCAGAAAGACGAAATCGCCGCGCTCAAGCAGGACGCGCTTACCGTTGATCTCCTGGTAGTATCGGCCGGTCAGAACAATCGTGAACTCGTAGTAGTCATGCTGGTGCAGACCACTGGCGCTCTCCGTTTTGTTGTAAATAACCACGTGAAAATTTTTGCCATTAAACAGCTGCTGCTCATGTGCGGTTTTGATTTCCATCGTGCTGACCTCCTGATGCCGGTTCGGACTTACTGCATCTTCTCGTGAAGCTCAATGAGCTCTGCCACCAGCTCGCGCGCCAGCATGGAGGTCATCAGGTGATCCTGCGCATGAACCAGCACCAGGCTCACCTTCATCTTCCCTTCGCCCTGATCGCCTTCAATGAGCTTCGTCTGCACCAGGTGCGCTTCGTTTAACGCGGTGCGGGACTGATCCATCATGGTTTTCGCGGCGACAAAATCGCCCTGCTTGGCCTGCTTGAGCGCGGCATACGCCAGGCTGCGCGCCTGCCCGGAGTTGATGATAAGGCCCATCACCACTTCTTCCAGATCGTTCTCTGCGGCCTCTTCGGCAACGATACTATCCAAATCTAACATCTTTTAGCTCCTTTTCGCTGGCGCGGGTTGCCCCGCGCCGTGCAATTTTTAGAATTTCAGTGCGAGGGCGATATCCTCTTCGCTCTCTTCTTCATCGATAACCGTTGCGGCTTTGTTCGCAATCGCAACGAACGGCATGTAGAGCAGGGTTGCAATCCCGAGGTTGAATATCGCCAGCAGGAAGGCGGCTACGCTACCGTTGGTGTTGAAGAACGCGCCCAGACCGGCCGGCATCGTCCACGGTGCAATGTTGGTCACCGGCGGGATAATGCCCAGGTAGTACGCCGTCAGCGTAATCGCAGCCAGCAGCGGTTGAACCAGGATAAATGGAATGAACATCACCGGGTTCATGATAATGGGCAGACCAAACAGGATTGGCTCGTTGATCTGGAAGATACCTGACGGCAGGGCCAGCTTCGCAACCTGACGATGGTCAGCGCGGCGAGAGACAATAAAGACCGCGATGATAAGACCCAGCGTCGCCCCGGTACCGCCCAGGAAGATATAGGAGTCAAGCATCGGCTTCGCCCACACATGGAAGGTTTTACCGGCTGCCAGCGCCGCGTCAACGGAGCCGTACTGCTGGTAAAGCGCAACGTTTTCCAGTGCCCACGGGGTCATAATGCCGCTGTCCAGCGCCGCCAGTGCCAGTGAACCATGCACGCCGAAGAACCACAGCAGGGAGGTAAAGATGACATACGCCCAACCGACCACGCTACCCATCGACGCCAGCGGCGTTGAAATAGAGTCCATGATGATCTGGTGGAAGTTAGTCCCCCAGTGAGAGAGCGCCCAGGCAATAATCCCCATGATGGAGAGAATAATGAAGCCCGGAATCAGCGCGGAAAATGAACGAGAAACGGAGGCCGGTACGCTATCCGGCAGGCGGATAACCCAGTTGCGGCGAATGATAAAGGTGAACATTTCGGCCACCACCAGCCCGATGATAATACCGGAAATGATATTTGCCCCGCCCAGCCAGTTAGCGCCAACCGCATAGGCATCGCCCACGCTGTACGGTGTGACGGTCATAAACGCGGCAATAGACAGTAAGCCCGCCGCCAGCGGATCCACCTTACGCTCTTCCGCCAGCGCCATTCCTATAAAGAAAGGCGCCATCAGCGACATAATACCCAACGTACCGTTGTATACGTTGCCGCCAATGGCTTTCAGGCCGTTAAGGGTTTCAATAGTGGATGCGTCTAACCTAATTCCTAATGAATAAAAAAAGGAACCTTCACCAAAGCTCAGAAAAACGTTGTTAATTAAAACGAACATTGCCCCTGCTAACGTCAACGGCATTAATTTAATAAAACCGTTTTTAATGGCGTTAACGTGAGGCTGCTTTCCTATTTTAACAGCAAAAGGAAGGAGTACCTTTTCAAGTGAAGCGATAACTTTACTCATAGGAAAATACCCTTAAATGCCGCAACGCGGGTTACGGCGTATTGTGTGTGAAATTACTCTTTGACGGGAAAAATAAAAAATTAATTAGCAGCTTTTTTAATCGCCGCAACAGCAGCTTTTAATACACCTAAACCATCAATTTTACCGTACAGGCCAGAATCGATCACTTCGACCGGCTTATTCGGCAGCAGACGCTGAATTTCTGGCAACATATAAGCAATTTGCGGACCCAGCAAAATAACGTCCGCCATCTGGCCCTTTTCACCCGCCAGCGTTTCCGGAAACGCTTCAATCACCACGGGGACTTCATATTTTTCAGCCTGCGCGCGCATCTTTGAAACCAGCAGTGAGGTTGACATGCCCGCAGAGCAGAACAGGTAGATATGTTTCTTTTCCATGATAACTTCCCTCTTGTTTGTCTGACCGCCGTCGCGCTATCACTCGACTCGCTCTCCTGGCTGACGGACAGTGTGCTGAACATTGTTTGTCGTTGAAGTGAGTATACGCAATGGTACAGGGAGGGGATAATTCTGGATAGGCTGAAATTGTCTCTCATTGACCTGGCTTGTTGACTACCTTCACATTTCAGGCAAATAATTCGCGGCAAGAATTAAGATTTACGCAGGTATAAAAAAACCGGCCTTCAGGCCGGTTTTTTAACGCTCTCAGGCAAGCGCGGTTACTGCGCCTTAGGTGCCTGTGGGTCGGTGTCGTATTCAGCACAGGTCTGGTAACCAGAATTGATCACGTGACCGGTATCGTCCAGGGCAACAAAGTACGTCTCTGCCTTACCATCACGTTGACCCAGAATATAGGTCTGACAGGTACCGCGCGCGTGGATCATGGTGACCTCAGATGAAGGTTTACCGGCAATAGCCGCAACCTGCGAACGCGTCATGCCTTTCTTGACGTCTTTAACCACTGGCTGTGTGAACTGATCCGCGGTGCGATCGTAAGCCGTACACCCTGCCAGCATAGTCAGTACCGCCGCTGCGCTTAAAATTCCTGCTACGTTCTTGTTCATATTCCGTCCTCTTGTTTATCAGCGTGTTAACTAAGCATGGGATAAAAATTACTATTGTTCAACTTTGCGAGTTACGCCAGACGAATTTCGGAAAATTCTAATAAAACAACGATAAGCTGCTAAATCGCTGTAAAACGATACACTCAAAACTGTGATCCTTGTCGTTTTCCCGACAAAGGGTTAGTTTTAACAGATCACTTTCTGTTTGGTTCTGCATAGGGAGGGCGTAATGGCTCTGCAACAAGAGATTATTCAGGCGCTGGGCGCGAAACCTGCGATTGATGCAAATGAAGAGATCCGTCGTAGCGTTGATTTTTTGAAAGCTTATCTGTCAGCACATCCCTTCCTGAAGACGCTGGTGCTGGGCATCAGCGGCGGGCAGGACTCCACGCTGGCCGGTAAGCTTAGCCAGATGGCCATCTCCGAGCTGCGCGAAGAGACCGGTGACGCTGCGCTGCAGTTTATCGCAGTACGCCTGCCGTACGGCGTTCAGGCCGACGAGCAGGACTGCCAGGATGCTATCGCCTTTATCCAGCCGGACCGGGTGCTCACCGTGAACATTAAGGGTTCGGTGCTGGCAAGCGAGCAGGCGCTGCGCGAAGCCGGTATTGAACTGAGCGATTTTGTCCGGGGCAATGAGAAAGCCCGCGAGCGCATGAAGGCGCAGTACAGTATCGCCGGGATGACCAAAGGGGTTGTCGTAGGAACCGACCATGCGGCGGAAGCCATTACCGGTTTCTTCACTAAATACGGCGATGGCGGCACGGACATCAACCCGCTCTTCCGCCTGAACAAGCGTCAGGGCAAGCAGCTGCTGGCTGCGCTGGGCTGCCCGGAGCATCTCTACAAGAAAGCGCCAACGGCCGATCTCGAAGACGATCGTCCTTCCCTGCCGGATGAAGCGGCGCTGGGCGTGACTTATGACAACATTGACGATTATCTGGAAGGCAAAACGCTCGACGACGCTACCGCTAAGATTATCGAAGGCTGGTATCTGAAAACCGAGCACAAGCGCCGTCCACCGATTACGGTGTTTGACGACTTCTGGAAAAAGTAAAAGCAGAACGGTAACTCAGTTTTGCAGGCCGGGTGAGGTACTGCCGCCCGGCTCTTTTTTAACCACCCAACTCCTGCTACACTGTATGCCTGAACAGTATATGGAGCAGTATGTGAGCAGGCGTCAATCCGCCCCGCGTCTTGAGTTTGAAGCGGCGGCTATCTATGAATATCCCGAGCATCTTCGCCCCTGGCTTGAGGCGCTGCCTAAACAGCCTGGCGTCTACTTCTTTCACGGCGACAGCGACACCATGCCGCTTTATATCGGCAAAAGCGTCAATATCCGCAGCCGGGTAATGTCGCACCTGCGAACGCCGGACGAAGCCTCAATGCTCAGGCAGTCGCGGCGCATCACCTGGATAGAGACGGCAGGCGAGCTGGGCGCGCTTCTGCTCGAAGCCAGGCTTATAAAGGAGCAGCAGCCGCTGTTTAATAAACGCCTGCGCCGCAACCGCCAGCTTTGTTCCCTGCAGGTCAACGCCGGAAAACCGCAGGTCGTCTACGCGCGTGAAGTCGATTTTTCGCATGAACCGAATCTCTACGGCCTGTTTGCCAACAAGCGTGCCGCGCTGCAAACCCTGCAAACGCTGGCAGATGAATTACAGCTTTGTTATGGCCTGTTGGGGCTGGAAGCCACCACCCGCGGGCGCGCCTGTTTCCGCTCCGCGCTGAAGCGCTGCGCGGGAGCGTGCTGCGGAAAGGAGAGCGTTGAAGAGCATCATGCCCGCTTTATGGCGGGCCTGGCCTCCATCAGCGTCAACTGCTGGCCGTGGGACGGCGCCGTGGCGTTGAAGGAAACCCGCGATGGCATGACGCACTATCACATTATCCGCAACTGGCTCTGGCTTGGCGCCGTCGAAAACCTGAATGACGCAGCCGCTCTGCTGCGCACCCCTGCGGGGTTCGATCAGGACGGCTACAAAATTCTGTGTAAGCCGCTGTTAACCGGAAAGTATGAGATCATCGTGCTTAATGACCCGGCAGCCAGGTGATTTCACTGAACAGCAGCGTGCCTTTCGATGCCAGTAAACGAAGGGTATGCGTGCCCTCTTCCCAGCTGGCTCCCTGATCGGCGGTCAGCAATTTATCTCCCAGCTGCCAGGCACCGCTTAACACGAACGCCACGCCGCCACGTGACGCGAAGGTGGTGAACGTACGATTAGCGACGCGCACCTTTGCCTGACAGCGGTCCCGCCGGGTCATGATGTTGAAGTCCATCGACATCTTCCCCTCCGTGAGCACGGCCTTCACCGCCAGATCCCCCGCAAAGCCGTAAGGCTGATGGTGCTTCAGGGTATGGCAAAACGCGCTGCCCGCATCCAGGGTCACTTCGCCGCCTTCCAGCAGCGTAATCACCCGGTCAACGCCCGGGAAAGCGGAGAATTCGCCGTTGCTGGCGATGGAGGCAATGCTGGCCCGCCAGAAAAACTCCCGCGTCGCGGGAGGGAAACAGCAAATCTCACGCGTCTCACCCGCGCCGTTACGCCAGAGGCTGACCGGCATTTTACGGATATCAAAGAATTCCATTACCACTCCTGAAGGACGCACCGTGCGCCAGGGCATTTTCACAGGGGTATTATCGGCAGCGGTAAGGTCAGACCTTAGGCATGGAGCAAAAGAAAAACCGCCGGTCCTGTCCACAGCGTTTTCGCTTTTGTAGACAGGAGCCCGGCGGTCTTAAGAGTGTGAGCCGATTATTCGGCTGGTGCTGGCATTTTACCTTCCGGCGCGGCACGTTCTGTCAGACGCTTCTCAAAATTGGCATTAAACTGTTTTTTCTGTTCCGGCGTCAGAATGTTGTAAATCTTGTTCTGGGTTTCCATATGGGCCAGCATGCGGGCCTTATGCTGCTCAGCCATCTTGTCGATCTGCGCTTCGGCTTTGGCTTTATCGAAGCTGTCGCTGGCAATGATGTCGTGCATCGCGCGGCGCTCTTCCAGCGGAGGACGCTTCATCTGGTCACGCTGGCTTTTTCTGATGTCGCGGATCTGCTGTTTCTGCGCGTCGGTCAGATTCAGATCTTTAAACATCATCATTTCATGGTGCATACCCGGCTTGCCTTTATGATGCATCATCATTTTGCCTTCTGCTGGCGCGGCGGCGGTGGTCGTGGTATCGGCGGCGAACGCGGTGCTGGTAGCGCCCAGAGCCAGGGTAGAGGCAACAAACAGTGCAGTTAATTTACGCATAATGTCTTTCCTTACTTTCAGTTATTCTTCGGCGCTATGCCGTGTTGACGAGATTAACTTTACGGGGTTTAGCGTCAATTAATCAGAGCAACGGTAAAACAATGAAAGTATAAAAAACACTTTTTCGCCAATTGTGGAGAAATTAAGGAAAAATAATGGAGAGATGAAACGAAAATATTCAACAAGCTGTTTTTAAAGAGATTATGGAGAAGTATAGCGAAGTGGCGTTTAATAATAAAGCAATTATCCAGGAATATTCCGCAAACAAAACAAGAACGCTTTTATCGCTAAGAAATTAATAAACCGTTTCCCCTCCGGTCGATGCGAGGGGAAACGATCAGGCCATTTTTTCCAGCATCAGCCCGGCTCGCAGACCAAACGCGACCGACGGATTGGGGAATAACACATATTCCGTGGATTGCTGTACCACATAGCGTTCATCTCCATCTTCCGCCAGCAGGACGCCCTGCCGGAACGGCGTAAAGTTCAGCGTGTGGGGCGCCATATGCAGACGGAAAGCATCGCTGCGGCGCGTGATCTGCTGCACCACCCGATAGCGCGCCACGTGCCCCTGCGCGCGTGTCTGCATCTCACCTCCCAGCAACGCCGAAAGCGCATGCTGCGTAGGGGCAAAGCGCGTCAGGTCGTTATGCCCGAACGGCAGCGCTTTTCCCAGCTCCAGCGTGCAGGACAGCGCGCCGAAATTCTCGCAGGTGAAGTGGGTGAAGGTGCCGCCCGGCGCCTGGTGAAAGACCAGCGCCTCCAGCCCCGCGTCGCCAAGCCAGGTCAGAAACGCTTCATCCCACGGCTGGTGACGCTGCGGCAACACGCCAAAACGTACGTGGTACGAGGCGCGGATGGCGGTATGCAGATCGAGGTGCCAGCGCGCTGCCCCCGCGTCGGCAAAAAACGCGGCAACGGTAGCCTCCAGCCACCGGGCGCGCGCCGTTTCATCACTCACCGGGAACTGTGCCCAGCGGCCACCAAACATGCGGTTGAGGTCGCTTGCGAGATAGCGCTGGTTTTGCGCCAGCGCGGGCGGATTCCCCAGCACCACCAGCAGACGACAGCGCAGCGCGAACGCCCCGTGGAACAGCGCGCGCAGCACAATATCGACAATCTCCACGGGTGCCGTTTCGTTCCCGTGAATACCGGCAGAAAGCAGCAGCGAAAGGTCATACTCCCCTGTCGGCGTCAGCTCAAGCACGCCCGGCCCCAGCCACCGCCAGTGGAACGAGGGGCCGTCCCCCTCTTGCAGCTCCGGCGTCTCTGCTGTCAGGGTCAGCGCCAGTAAATTCTCCATACCCTCTCCTTAGCGCTGGAACGGATAAACCGAACCCAGCTGCAGGATAGTCGATAATGTATCCAGCGCCTCGCGGCCTTCACGCAGCAGCTGCGGATCGACCAGATCGGCCTGAACCATACGATCGCGATAGTAGCGGTCCACCCAGTCGTTGAGGGTGTTGAACAGCGCGTCGCTCATCATCACCGCCGGATTCACCGCCTGCAATTCGTGTGGCGTTAACACCACGCGCAGGCGCAGACAGGCCGGTCCCCCGCCGTTGGCCATACTTTCCCGCAGATCGAACACGCGGAGTTCATCAATCGGATTATCCGCCTGCACCAGCTCGCTGAGATAGCGCCAGACGCCCTGATGATTGCGGGACTCCTGGGGCAACACCAGCATCATGCTGCCGTCATCCCGGCTCAGCAGCTGGCTGTTGAAAAGGTAGGTTTCAACGGCATCCTGCACGCTAACCGCCCGCGTGGGTACCTGAATCGGCATAAATCCCGGCACGCGCTCGCGCAGCGTAGCCAGCAGCTTTTCCTGATGGACGAACGCCTGCTCGTGGCAGAACAGCACCTGACGGTTGGAAACGGCAATCACGTCGTTATGGAACACGCCCTGGTCGATCGTCTGCGGATTTTGCTGAGCAAAAATGACCTGGGAGGGATTAACCTGGTTCAGCCGCGCAACCGCCTGGCTTGCGGCCAGGGTTTGCCTCGCCGGATAGCGAACCGGCGCGAGATGGCCGCCCTCCTCACGTCCGTAGATAAACAGCTGCAGCCCCGGATCGCCATAATCGCCGCCCAGACGGTTATGGTTGGCCGCCCCTTCGTCGCCAAACATCGCGACCTGCGGCAGCGCCTGATGCACCTCAAAATGGGCGTCATGATTAAAGATGGCGCGCAGCACGCGCCAGGTGGTGTCCGCTTCGCTGGCGCGGTGGAATTTGTTGTTCAGGTTAGCGACGGTGAGATGCACTTTGCCGTCCAGCGTATCCGCCGACGGTGCGACGGTGGCGGCATTCGCCACCCACATCGAAGAGGCAGAGCTGGCCGCGGAAAGCAGGTGTGGCGTCTGCGTGCCCGCTTTTTCCACCACCTGTTCATCCGTGCCGCTAAAACCCAGCTGGCGCAGCACCGCCACGTTCGGGCGCTCCTGCGGCGGGATCACCGCCTGCGGGAAACCGGCATCGGACAGCGCCTTCATTTTCAGCAGCCCCTGCTTCGCCGCCAGCTTCGGGTTCGAAACCTGGAACCGGTGCCTGGTCGAGGCTTCATTCCCGAAGGAAAGCCCGGCATAGTGGTGCGTCAGCCCCACCAGCCCGTCGAAGTTAACCTCACGCGCTTTCATGGGCGTCTCCCTGGGTGAAGTCCAGCCCCGGATTGAGCGTCTCCGGCAGCGTCAGCGACGGGGTTTCGAGGCTTGCCATCGGCCACGCGCAGTAATCAGCGGCATACCACGCGCTGGCGCGATGGTTGCCCGAGGCGCCTACGCCGCCAAACGGCGCGGTGCTCGCCGCCCCGGTCAGCGGTTTGTTCCAGTTCACGATCCCGGCGCGCGCTTCGAGCAGCAGCTGCTCGAACTTCTCGCGGTGCGGCGATATCAGGCCGCTCGACAGGCCGTATCGGGTATTGTTGGCCATCCCGATTGCCGCATCAAAATCGTCATAGCGCCAGACGCACAGCAGAGGGCCAAAGACCTCCTCGTCCGGCACGCCGTCGGCGCCGCTCATCTCAATAATCCCCGGCGTCAGTAACGACGTGCCGGGGGCTACCAGTTTCGGCTCCAGCAAAGTTTTGGCCCCGCGGTTGACGCGATCCTGCCAGGCCTTCAGCACGTTCTGCGCGGCCTGTTCGGAGATCAGCCCGCCAATAAACGGCTGCGGCTCGGCGTCCCACCGGGCGGGCACCAGACGCGCGCTCACCTCAACCAGACGCTTCAGGAATGCATCCCCCTGCGCGCCGCGCCTGACCAGCAGACGACGCGCGCAGGTGCAGCGCTGCCCGGCGGTAATAAAGGCCGACTGAATGGTCAGGTGCACGGCGGCATCAATATCGTCCGGATCCTCGACGATCAGCGGGTTATTGCCGCCCATCTCCAGCGCCAGAATTTTTTCCGGCTGCCCCGCCAGCTGGCGATGGAGCTGATAGCCCGTTCCGGCACTGCCGGTGAACAGCAGGCCGTCAACGTCGCTCAGCGCGCTCAGCGCCTGACCGGTTTCACGCCCGCCCTGCACCAGATTCAGCACGCCCGGCGGCAGCCCGGCCTGCTCCCACAGCTTCACCACCGCCTCGCCGGTTAACGGCGTGAGCTCGCTCGGCTTGAAGATGACGGTATTGCCCGCCAGCAGCGCGGGGACGATATGCCCGTTCGGCAGATGACCGGGGAAGTTATACGGGCCAAACACCGCCAGCACGCCGTGCGGACGGTGGCGCAGCGTGGCGGCGCCGTCCGGCATCTCGGTATGCTGCTCGCCGGTGCGGGCGTGGTACGCCTTCACCGAAATAGCGATTTTGTTGATCATCGCCGTGACTTCGGTTGTCGCCTCCCAGCGCGGCTTGCTGGTTTCGGCGGCGATAACGCGGGTCAGCTCGGCTTTATTGGCCTCCAGCAGCGCCGCAAATTTCTCAACCAGCGCCTGGCGCTCGGTGAAAGGCCGTTTCGCCCATGCCGGAAACGCGCGGCGTGCGGCGCGGCAGGCCTGCTCAACCTGTCCGGCGCTGGCGTCGTTTCCCTTCCAGAGCACCTCCTGACCCACCGGATTGGTTTTAATCCGCGCCTCGCCTTCGCCCGTTATCCAGTCGCCGTTAATCCATAATGTCATGCTGTTTTCTCCTCAGGGCAGAGTCGCACCAGGCGAACCGCGTCGCCGGCGTTACATTTCAGGGCATCCAGCTGCGCGGCGGTCAGTACCAGCCGCTCGCAGGTCGGGTTGGTTCGCACCAGCATGGCGCGGAAGTTGGCGTAATTCTCGTTCGATACCAGGCAGGCGGGCCACTCGCCCGGCGCGGGCTGGCCTTCAGAGACCTCAACCAGACGGCTCTTGCGGATGGCGCGCACGCGGTCGATGTCGCATTCCAGCGTGGGGCCGCCGTCGAAGATGTCGACGTAGTTACGGTAGCGAAATCCCTCTTTCTCCAGCACCGCGCGGGCCGGAGCGGTTTGCGGATGGACCTCGCCAATCACCGCCTGCGCCTCCGGCGTTAAGAAATGGGTATAAATAGGATGCTTCGGCATCAGCTCGGCGATAAACGCCTTCTGGCCGGTGCCGCACAGGTAGTCCGCACGGCTGAACTCCATGGAGAAGAAGCGTTCCCCCAGGCTCTCCCAGAACGGCGAGTAGCCCGTCTCGTCGATCACGCCGCGCATCTCGGCAACCACCTTTTCGTTGAAGCGGTCGCGAAAGGCGGCCATGAACATAAAGCGCGATTTGGAAAGCAGATAGCCGTTGCCCTCCTTGCGCCAGTCCGGATCGAGGAAAAGCGTGCAGAGCTCGCTGGCGCCGGTATGGTCATTGCAGAGAAAGAGCGTCGGCAGCGCGTTGTAGACGTTCAGCTCTTTCGAGGCGTGAACCATCGTGCCGACGCGGTAGTTGTACCAGGGATCGTTAAGCCCGACGGCCACCTCGATGGCGCAGATCCCCGCCACGGTTCCCGTGTCGGTATCTTCCAGCACGAACACATAGCCCTGTTCGCTCTTTGGCAACGTCCCCTGCCAGGTTTGCAGGGCGCGCTCAATGCGCGCCGACAGCGTTTTTTCATCGGCAGGCAGCGAGGTCAGCCCGCCGCCTGTCTTACCGGCAAGCTGCATAAGCCCGGCGAGATCGCCGTGCGCAACGGGACGGATAACCATCATGATGACACCCCGGCCTTCACCGCTTCGCAGGCCAGCGCAAAACGGTCCAGCCCGGTTCTGACCTCTTCTTCGCTGACGATCAGCGCAGGAGCAAAGCGCACCACGCTGGCACCGGCAATCAGCACCATCACGCCCTGTTTTGCCGCCTCCTGCGAAATCAGCTTCGCCTTGCCGGCAAACTCAGGGGCGAGTTCGCAGCCAATCAGCAGCCCCAGGCCGCGGATCTCTTTAAACAGGCCGGTCTTACTGTTAATGGCATTCAGACGCTCCACAAACCAGTCGTGACGCTGTTTAACACCCTTCAGCACTTCCGGGGTATTGATGATATCCAGAACCTGTCCGGCCACGGCCGTTGCCAGCGGGTTGCCGCCATAGGTGGTGCCGTGCGTGCCCACGGTCATCACGCTGGCGAATTTTTCCGTGGTCAGCATCGCGCCGATCGGGAAGCCGCCGCCCAGCGCTTTGGCCGTCGACAGCACATCCGGGGTTACGCCATAGTGCATGTAGGCGTACAGCTCGCCGGTGCGGCCCACGCCCGTCTGCACTTCGTCAAAAATCAGTACCGCGTTATGACGGTCGCACAGCTCGCGCAGCCCCTGAAGGAACGCCTGCTGCGCGGGCATGACGCCGCCCTCGCCCTGCATGGGCTCCACGATCACCGCGCAGGTGGCGTCGTCAATCAGCTCGCTGGCGGACTGTAAATCGTTGTACACCGCGTGACGGATATCGGGCGGCAGCGGTGCAAAATCCTGCGAATACGAGGGCTGACCGCCCGCGCTGACGGTAAACAGCGTGCGGCCATGGAACGCGTTCCTGAACGCGACGATCCCGCTCTTGTGGGTACCAAATTTATCGTGGGCATACTTACGCGCCAGCTTCAGCGCCGCTTCGTTAGCTTCCGCCCCGGAGTTACAGAAAAAGACTTTTTCTGCAAACGTGGCGTCGATCAGCTTCTTCGCCAGACGCAGCGCGGGCTCGTTGGTATACCCGTTGCCGGTATGCCAGAACTTCGCCGCCTGATCGTTCAGCGCCTGACGCAGCGCCGGGTTCGCATGGCCCAGCGCATTTACCGCAATGCCACCCGCAAAGTCGATGTACTCCTTGCCCTGCTGATCCCACAGGCGCGAGCCTTCCCCACGTACCGGAATAAAAGCCGCCGGAGCGTATACCGGCATCATCCATTCATCGAAATTTTCACGCGTAATTGACAGAGACATAGCGACCTCATCCGGTAAATAAAAGGTTGTTTAAATGTTAAATAATTGAGTGTTTGCACTGTGAATGTAGATTGCAGCGTTCGTGCCAGCCAGCGATAAAAATGCATAAAAGGGAGGAGGTAACAGAATATCAACGGGTTAGAATATGGAGTTATTCACTGTTAATGCATAATAAGTGAATATTTTTACGGTAAGCGGCGCTTTGCGGCATGAAAACAAGAAAGAGTATGCAGAAGCCAAATATAATTCTGGAATTGTGATCGCTCGCGAAATTTATTGGTTATTTACGCCCTGTCAGAGAGCAACGCGCGTTGAAATGGTGCAAATATTGCACCACCGGCATTATCTGTCGCAGTAATTGGGCGAAGCGGATAACAGACGACGCAAATTCTGCTACCATCCTTCCACTATTCACCTTGCATTGGCAGCGACTATGAAATTTGTCTCTTTTAATATCAACGGCCTGCGTGCCCGCCCTCATCAGCTTCAAGCGATTGTTGAGCAACATCAGCCAGATGTGATCGGCCTGCAGGAGACAAAAGTTCACGACGATATGTTCCCTCTCGAAGAGGTAGCAAAGCTGGGCTATAACGTCTTTTACCACGGACAGAAAGGCCACTACGGCGTTGCGCTACTGACTAAAGACACGCCGGTTTCGGTGCGTCGTGGCTTCCCGGGCGACGGGGAAGAGGCGCAGCGCCGCATCATCATGGCGGAAATTCCTTCCGCACTGGGCAACATTACCGTTATCAACGGCTATTTCCCGCAGGGTGAAAGCCGCGATCATGAAACCAAATTCCCGGCCAAGGCCAAGTTTTACCAGGACCTGCAAAACTACCTGGCAACCGAGCTCAAAAAAGAGAATCCGGTGCTGATCATGGGCGACATGAACATTAGCCCGACGGATCTGGATATCGGCATTGGCGAAGAGAACCGCAAGCGCTGGCTGCGCACCGGTAAATGCTCCTTCCTGCCGGAAGAGCGCGAGTGGATGGAGCGCCTGCTCGGCTGGGGTCTGGTGGATACCTTCCGTAATGCCAACCCGGAAACGCAGGACCGCTTCTCGTGGTTTGACTACCGCTCGAAAGGCTTCGATGACAACCGCGGCCTGCGCATCGATCTGCTTCTTGCCAGTTCGCCGCTGGCCGAGCGCTGCATCGAAACCGGAATCGACTATGACATCCGCAGCATGGAAAAGCCGTCCGACCATGCGCCCGTATGGGCAACGTTCAAGCTGTAACTTCCGGTGAACGTAAAAAAATCCATTCTCCTGTGCGCCCTTACGGGCGCATTTGTTTCGATCGTTGTTTTGCTTCCTCCGGGCACCCTCACCCTCGACGCGTTAAAAATGCACCAGCAAACGTTGCTCGATCGGGTGGAGCAGGCGCCCGTTCAGAGTGCGCTGTTCTATTTTGCGGTTTACGTCGCGGTCTCCGCGCTGTCGATACCCGGCGCGGCCCTTCTGACGCTGCTCGGCGGGGCGCTGTTCAGCCTGTGTGAGGCGGTGCTGCTGGTTTCATTTGCCTCAACGCTCGGCGCGACGCTTGCCATGCTCGCCAGCCGCTACCTGCTGCGCAACGGGGTTCAGCGGCGCTTTGCCGCCCAGATGCAAACGATCGATGCGGGAATGGCGCGCGACGGCGCGCGCTACCTTTTTGCCCTGCGCCTGATGCCGCTGTTCCCCTTTTTTCTGGTCAACCTGCTGATGGGGCTGACTAGGATTACGGTGCGTCGCTACTGGTGGGTAAGCCAGCTTGCCATGCTGCCCGCCACCGTCATCTATCTGAACGCGGGACGCGAGCTGGGGAAACTCGCCTCGCTGCGCGATATTCTGTCGCCGGGATTGCTGTTCGCCTTTACACTATTAGGGCTATTACCGCTGGTCACTCGCTGGCTATTTTCCCGTTACAACCCTTCGAATAAAAAGTGAGGCATTATGCGCCGGGTGCGTTTTTGCGCGTTTCTGACTGGCCTGCTGCTGGCAACGTCTGCCGCTGCCGCAGAGGGCTGGCAGACCATTCAACAGCAGGCTAAAGGGCAGACCGTCTGGTTTAACGCCTGGGGCGGCGATGGGGCCGTTAACCGCTATCTCGACTGGGTAAGCGGCGAAATGAAAACGCACTACGCCATTAACCTTAAGATCGTTCATCTGGCCGATGCCGCCGACGCGGTCAAACGGATCCAGACGGAACGGGCCGCGGGACGCGGCAGCAACGGGTCGGTAGATCTGCTCTGGGTGAACGGCGAAAATTTTCGCACGCTGAAAGAGGCAAACCTGCTGCTCAGCGGCTGGGCGCAGACCCTGCCCAACTGGCGCTACGTCGATACCCGTAAGCCGGTGACGGAAGATTTTGCCGTCCCGACCGACGGGGCGGAATCGCCGTGGGGCGGCGCCCAGCTGACCTTTATCGCCCGGAAAGCGAGCATGCCGACGCCTTTGGCAGATCCGCAGGCGCTGCTGGCCTACGCGCAGCAGCACCCTGGCAAGGTGAGCTATCCGCGCCCGCCGGATTTTACCGGCACCGCGTTTCTTGAGCAGCTGCTTCTGACGCTGACCGCCCGCCCGGACGCGTTAAAAAAAGCGCCTGATGGCACCTTTGCCCAGGTCACCGCCCCGCTGTGGGCCTACCTTGATACCCTGCATCCCCTGCTCTGGCGCGAAGGGAATGATTTTCCCGCCTCGCCCGCGCGCATGGATACCCTTCTCGCCAGCGGCAGCCTTAACCTGTCGCTGACCTTCAACCCCGCTCACGCGCGGCAAAAGGTGGCGAACGGTGAACTGCCTGCCGACAGCTACAGCTTCGGCTTTCGTCAGGGCATGCTCGGCAACGTCCATTTTGTCGCTATCCCGGCAAATGCCGGCGCGAGCGCGGGCGCAAAAGTCGTGGCGAACTTTCTGCTTTCACCGCAGGCGCAGATCCGCAAAGCCGATCCTGCCGTCTGGGGTGACCCGAGCGTGCTGGATGCCGACAGGCTGCCTGCGGATGAGGCAAAACAACTTCGTTTATTTACGCCCGCTGGCACCCCTGACGTGCTTCCCGAACCGCACGCCGCCTGGGTTAACGCCCTGGAGCAGGAATGGCTTCGCCGCTACGGTACCCGCTAAGCGGGCTGGCGTGGGCTGCTATGGCAGCCATCTATCTGCCGCTGCTTCCCGCCAGCGGAATGCTGCTCGCACCGGCGTTTTCCCCCGCCGGCTGGGCGGCGCTGTTTGCCGACCCGCAGCTGCCGCAGGCGCTGGCTGCCACGCTGGTTTCATCGCTTATCGCGACGCTGGGCTCTCTGTTCATCGCCCTGAGCCTGCTTGCGCTTCTCTGGCCGGGTGAAGGCTGGCAGCGCCTGACCGCCCGCCTGCCGTGGCTGTTAGCCGTGCCGCACGTCGCCTTCGCCACCAGCGCGCTGCTGCTGTTCGCCGAAGGGGGCGCGTTTTACCGGATGTGCACGCTCTGCTCGCCGCAGCTGGACCGCTACGGTATCGGGCTTGGGCTTACGCTCGCGGTCAAAGAGAGCGCGTTCGTCCTGTGGGCGCTGTACGCCGCGCTGCCTGAAAAGCGTCTCGCTCAGCAGAAGATTGTGCTGCATACCCTGGGCTACGGACGGATGCAGGCACTCTGCTGGCTGATAATCCCGGCAATCGCCCCCGCGCTGGGCGCCGTGATGCTGGCGGTGCTCGCCTGGTCGCTTTCCGTGGTGGACGTGGCGATCGTGCTCGGGCCGGGCAATCCGCCCACGCTAGCGGTGCTGGCCTGGCAGTGGCTTACCCAGGGCGATGCGCAGCAGCAGATAAAGGGAACGTTGCTGTGCCTGGCGCTGCTCCTGCTGCTGGCCGCGCTGGCCGCGGCGGGATACGGCCTCTGGGCCGCATGGCGGCGCTCGCAGCCTGACGTCTCGGGGCGTCGTCGTGCTCCGCACAGCGCGTTGCCCGCACGGCCCCTTGGCGGATTACTGCCGCTGTGCGGCGCGCTTTGTGCCGTTGTCCTGCTGATGCTGGCGGGTCGGGACGACGTCGGCCCGGTCAGCGACAGCCTGTCGCTGGGGCTGCTGTCCAGCCTGCTTGCGCTGGCGCTCCTCTTTCTCTGGCTTGAGTGGGGACCGCCGCGCGGCGCGCGGTGGATCTGGCTGCCGCTTGCGCTTCCCGCACTGCCGCTTGTGTCCGGGCAGTATGCCGTTGCGCTGCGGCTGGGCATCGACGGTCAGTACGCCGCCGTGCTCTGGAGCCATTTGCTCTGGGTTATCCCGTGGATGCTTCTGGTGCTGCAGCCGGCCTGGCGCAGGCTCGATCCCCACCTGATCCTGACCGCCAGAACGCTGGGATGGGAACAGGCGAAAATTTTCTGGTTAGTGAAATGCCCCCTGATGGTTCGTCCGGCCCTGCTGGCCTTTGCCACCGGATTTTCCGTGAGCATGGCGCAGTACATGCCCACCCTCTGGCTGGGGGCTGGACGCTTCGCCACGCTGACGACGGAGGCGGTTGCCCTCAGCAGCGGCGGCAGCGTTCCCGTTCTGGCGTCCCGGGCGCTGGGCCTGCTGCTGTTGGCCAGCAGCGTATTCGCCCTTGCCGCGCTGCTCTCGCGGCTCGCAGGCCGCTACCGACAAGGATTACGTTAATGCTGAACGTGAAAAATCTCACCATCTCCCCCCTGTTTCATGATGTGAACTTCAGCGTCCCGGCGGGTGAGATCGTGACGCTGATGGGGCCATCCGGCAGCGGGAAATCGACCCTTTTTTCCTGGATGGTGGGGGCATTGTCCGCTGATTTTAAGGCGCACGGCGAGCTGTGGCTGAACGATCGTCGCTGCGATACCCTCGCCGTGGAAGCGCGCGGGATCGGCATCCTGTTTCAGGATGCCCTGCTGTTTGACGCCTTCAGCGTTGGGCAAAACCTGATGCTGGCGCTGCCGGCGCGCGTCGCCGGGCGCGCACGTCGCCAGGCGGTAGAGCAGGCCCTGGCGTCAGCCGGGCTGGCAAACCATTACGCCAGCGATCCGGCCACCCTGTCGGGCGGCGAGCGCGCCCGGGTCAGCCTGCTGCGCGCCCTGCTCGCCGAGCCGCAGGCGCTGCTGCTCGACGAGCCGTTCAGCCGCCTTGATAAAGCGCTGCGCGCGTCATTTCGCGCCTGGGTATTTGAGGTGGCTCGCCAGCGCGCTATTCCTGTGGTGCTGGTCACGCACGATGAGGACGATATTCCCCCCGGCGGGCAGGTGATTGGAATTTCTCGCTGGCAATAATGTGCTAACGCAATGTTTTTGGCGGCAGGAGAGACGACAATGCCATCCCCTTTTAATGACGTCAGGTTTTTCGATGAAACGTGTTTCTCAACTGACCGCGCTGGCCCTGCTCTGCGGCCTCGCCTCACTCTCCTCCACGGCGGCTGATATGCCCCATGCCCTCACGCTGGCCCAGCTACAGGCACAGAACGGCGCGGTAATCGATACGCGTATCAGCGCGTTCTATAACGGCTGGCCGCAAACCCTGAGCGGAACGTCCGGACATGAGCCCGCCGCGCTTAATCTCTCCGCCAGCTGGCTTGGGACGATGAGCGATGACCAGCTCAGCGGCTGGGCAACGCGGCATCGTCTTTCGCCGGACGCGCCAATTGCGCTCTATGGCAGCGATGAAGACAACCGGGCCGTCAAAGCGCGGCTGGAAAACGCGGGCTTTAGCCGCATCACCACCCTGAGCGATGCCCTACAGCAGGCCGATCGCCTGCAGCGGCTGGCGCACTTCGAGCAGCTGGTCTATCCGCAGTGGATCCACCGGCTACAGCAGGGCAAGCCGGTTACGGCAGCACCGGCAGGCGACTGGAAGGTGATTGAGGCCGGATGGGGCGCGCCAAAGCTGTATCTGCTGAGCCATATTCCCGGCGCGGGCTACATCGACACCAACGAAGTGGAAAGCGAGCCGCTGTGGAATAAAGTCTCTGACGAGGCGCTGAAAGCGATGCTGGCGAAGCACGGGATCCGTCACGATACCACCGTCATTCTGTACGGTCGTGACGTCTATGCCGCCGCGCGCGTGGCGCAGATCATGCTCTACGCGGGCGTGAAGGATGTGCGCATTCTGGACGGCGGCTGGAGGGCGTGGTCCGACGCAAACCTGCCCGTTGAACGCGGTACGCCTGCAAGCGTAAAGCCAGCCCCTGATTTTGGCGCGCCGATCCCGGGCCAGCCACAGCTGATGGTGGATATGGATCGGGCCCGCGGGATGCTGCACCGTCAGGATGCGTCGCTGGTGAGCATTCGCTCCTGGCCGGAATTCACCGGCGAAACCAGCGGCTACAGCTATATCAAGCCGAAAGGAGAAATTGCCGGCGCGCGCTGGGGCCACGCGGGCAGCGACGCGACCCACATGGAAGACTTCCACAACCCGGACGGCACCATGCGCAGCGCCGACGATATCGCCGCCATGTGGAAAACGTGGAATATCCTGCCGGAGCAGCACGTTGCGTTTTACTGTGGTACCGGCTGGCGCGCCTCTGAAGCCTTTATGTACGCCCGCGCCATGGGCTGGCAGAACGTCGCGGTCTATGACGGAGGCTGGTACGAATGGAGCAGCCATCCGCAAAACCCGGTCTCCCGCGGCGAGCGCGGCCCCGAGAGTTCACGCTAGCGGTTGAGCGATCTCAGCGTCGCGTAACCGCTCCAGACGCGCGTTGTGGTGGTCAGCCAGCACAGCGCGCCAAACGCCCAGGCAAACAGCGTGAAGTGCGCCGGAAACAGGCAGCACAGCACAAACAGCGCGATGGTCTCCGTCCCTTCCGTCAAACCTCCGATGTAATAAAACGACTTGTGCGCATAGCCAGGATTATCAATATCGTGTTTCGCGGCCAGCGCGGCGAAGGCGAGGAAGCTGCTGCCCGTGCCGATAAACGCGAACAGCAGCCAGGCGGCGGCCAGCGCATTTTCAGCCGGTGCAGCCAGCGCAAAGCCAAACGGCACCAGGGCGTAAAACAGGAAGTCGAGGGCGATATCAAGAAATCCTCCCGCGTCCGTCAGGCCGCGTCGACGCGCCAGCGCGCCGTCCAGCCCATCCAGCAGCCGGTTCAGCACAATGGCGACCAGCGCCGCCGGGTACCAGCCGAGCGCCAGAAAGGGCAGCGCCAGCGCGCCTGCGGCAAACCCGACGAGCGTTAGCCCGTCGGGCGTGATAAACGGCTTATCCAGGGCGGCAGCCAGCTGGTTAAGCCCGGGCTTCAGCCGGGGGTGCAGATGTTTATCCAGCATGCGGTTTTCCTTTAAACGTGGCGCACAGCCCCTGAGCCGGAATATCGAGTGCCGCATTGAAGCGGGCGGACAGGTTCTGAAACGCAATCAGGGCCGTCATTTCGGTGATAGCGTCCTGCGTAAAGTGGCGCTTTAGCTGGCTTTTGATGCTGTCATCGACACGAGGCGGCGTGGCGGTGACCGCTTCCGCAAAGGCCAGCGCGGCGCGCTCCTCCTCGCTGAACAGGGTGGACGTTTGCCAGTCGCTAACGGCCTGCACTTTATCCAGCGCCCCGCTCCGCTCGGCCAGACGCAGGCTGTTGGCATCGATACAAAATGCGCAGTGGCAAATCTGCGAGACGCGGGTCATCAGCAGCGAGCGCAGCGCCGGGGACAAACGCGCCTGGCGCCGCTCCAGATAGCCGACAAACAGCGCCACCAGCCAGAAAAGACGCGGCATGCGCCCCCACCAGCGGGTGGGATTAAGCACCGAGCCAAAATGTTTTTTCTGCATGGCGGCAATGGGCTTGAGGCTGACGGGAAGGGATTCGATGGGGGCAACCCAGGCGGATGTCTCTTTCACCTGATTCTCCTGATGACTGGACTCTTTGAAAGGGGACGATAATATGTCGTTTTCCGCTATTAATTATTGACGAACATGCTGAAAACACTCGATGTTGTTGCGGCCATCCTCGAAAAAGAGGGCAAAATTTTACTGGCGCAGCGTCCAGCCCATGCCGATCAGCCCGGAATGTGGGAGTTTGCAGGGGGCAAGGTTGAAGCCGGTGAGACCCAGCCACAGGCGCTGATCCGCGAACTGCGTGAAGAACTCGGCATTGAGGCCGTACCCGCGCGGTACGTGGCAAGCCACCAGCGGGAGGTGTCGCAGCGCCTGATCCATCTCCACGCGTGGCACGTGCCCGACTTTAGCGGCGAGCTCAGGGCGCATTACCACTCGGCGCTAGTGTGGTGCACGCCGGAAGAGGCTTTCGCCTATGATTTAGCCCCGGCGGATATTCCGCTGCTTGAGGCGTTTATTCTTTTACGCGACGCCAGACCAGCGGGTTCGTACTGATGGTGCGCTCATCGCGCTGGCACTGCAGCAGCACGCCCTCCGCCCTGACCACCGCGCCTTCTGAGTAGTTTTGATCCTGATAGATACAGCACTGATTGCACGGCTGGGCACGCTGGCCGCCGCTGCTAAAGACCTCCGGCGGCACGTTAACCTCGACATCCGGTCGAAAGCGGTCAGCCTGCGCGGCTGCGGATAACGTCAAACATAGCGCGGCCATTGCGTAACGGTTCATAGACTTTATTTCCTTTGCATCGTTTATATCTATAACGGTAGATCGGGACGGGATCTTTAATTTATCGCATCATCGCTTTTGGTTATGACGCGCGCCTCGTCATTAATTTCCCTTTCGGGCTGCATTTCTGCTTGCCTCTTAAAGCAGTGCGGGTGGTATAGTCAAAAAAACGACACAAAACATCTACGCCACGCGCATAAAATATTATAAGAGGTTCTTATATCTATGGATCAGACACGCTCTCTGGAAAGCTTCCTTGCCCACGTTCAGCAGCGCGACCCGCACCAAAGCGAGTTTGCCCAGGCCGTTCGTGAAGTGATGACCACCCTGTGGCCCTTCCTTGAAGAAAATCCGCGTTACCGCCAGATGGCGCTGCTCGAACGCCTGGTGGAGCCCGAGCGCGTGATCCAGTTCCGCGTGGCATGGGTGGACGACCGCAATCAGGTGCAGGTGAACCGCGCGTGGCGCGTGCAGTTTAACTCCGCCATTGGGCCGTTTAAGGGCGGAATGCGCTTCCACCCTTCGGTGAACCTGTCGATCCTTAAATTCCTCGGCTTCGAGCAGACCTTCAAAAACGCGCTCACTACCCTGCCGATGGGCGGCGGAAAAGGCGGCAGTGATTTCGATCCGAAAGGTAAAAGCGAAGGTGAAGTGATGCGCTTCTGCCAGGCGCTGGTTACCGAACTCTATCGCCACCTTGGCCCGGACACCGACGTACCTGCCGGAGATATCGGCGTGGGCGGGCGTGAAGTGGGCTTTATGGCCGGGATGATGAAAAAGCTTTCCAACAACAGCGCCTGCGTCTTTACCGGCAAAGGCCTGTCGTTTGGCGGCAGCCTGATTCGCCCTGAAGCGACGGGCTACGGCCTGGTCTATTTCACCGAAGCGATGCTCAAGCGTCACGGGCTGAGCTTTGAGGGGATGCGCGTGGCGGTCTCCGGCTCCGGCAACGTGGCGCAGTACGCTATCGAGAAAGCGATGGCGTTCGGCGCGCGCGTGGTTACCGCCTCCGACTCCAGCGGTACCGTGGTGGATGAAGCCGGCTTTACGGCAGAAAAACTGGCGCGCCTGTGCGACATTAAAGCCAGCCGCGACGGCCGCGTGGCAGATTATGCCCGCGAGTTTGGCCTGACCTATCTGGAAGGTAAACAGCCGTGGGGCGTGCCGGTGGATATCGCCCTGCCGTGCGCGACGCAAAACGAGCTGGACGTGGAAGCCGCCCGTACGTTGATTAGCAATGGCGTAAAAGCGGTCGCGGAAGGGGCGAACATGCCTACCACCATCGAAGCGACAGACCTGTTCCTCGACGCGGGCGTGCTGTTTGCGCCGGGCAAGGCGGCGAACGCGGGCGGCGTGGCAACGTCCGGCCTGGAAATGGCGCAGAACGCCGCAAGAATGGGCTGGAAGGCAGAGAAAGTGGATGCCCGCCTGCATCACATCATGCTTGATATTCACCATGCCTGCGTGGAGTACGGCGGCGAGGCCTCGCAGACCAACTACGTGCGCGGGGCGAACATTGCCGGGTTCGTGAAGGTGGCGGATGCAATGATTGGGCAGGGTGTGATTTAAGTTTTATCGTGTGGCCGGGCGCCCTCTCCCACGGGGAGAGGGGAAAAAACGGGCGTATCAGGCCGCGCTCTTTTTCTTTTTAAACGGTTTCTTCGCACCGCCGCCCGGCGCCACCATCCCCCTGAACCGCTTCACCGGCGTGCTGCGCGCCTGGTCAATCAGCTGGTAAAGCGTTCCGACCAGCGGCTGCATAAAGTCCTGGTAACGGCACTGCTTTTCGCTGATTTGCGTCAGCACAGACTCCCAGTGCGCCGTCATGTCCGGCCTTGCCGCAAGCTCAGGAAGGGAATGTATGAGCGCCCGGCCCGGTTCCGTTGAGTGGATGTAACGTCCCTTTTTCTCCAGGAAACCGCGCTTGAACAGCAGTTCAATGATCCCTGCTCGCGTCGCTTCCGTACCCAGCCCGTCGGTCGCGCGAAGGATCTTCTTCAGATCTTTATCCTGCACAAAGCGGGCGATCCCGGTCATGGCGGACAGCAGCGTCGCGTCGGTGAAGTGACGCGGCGGCTGGGTCTGACGCTCTATCACTTCGCCCCTCTCGCACAATAGCTCATCGTCTTTAGCCACCACCGGCAGCGGCGTGCCGTCGTTCTCCTCGTCACGCTCTTTGTTGCCAAGCAGGGTGCGCCAGCCCGCTTCCGCCAGAAAACGCGCTTTGGCAATAAATTTGCCTTTGGCGATGTCCAGCTCAATGACGCACTTGCGAAACACCGCGTCCGGGCAGAACTGCATCAGGTACTGACGGGCAATCAGGTTATAGACCTTCGCTTCGTTGTCGGTCAGGTTGACGCTGCTGGCGCGCGCCGTCGGGATAATCGCGTGGTGGGCATCGACTTTTTTATCGTCCCAGCAGCGGTTATGGGTGTCCGGGTTAACGACCGGCTGAGGAAGCAGATCCGGCGCGTGCACGCCGATGGCGTTCATCACCGCGTGGCGTCCGGCAAAATGTTCTTCCGGGAGATAGCGGCTGTCCGAACGCGGATAGGTGATAAGCTTATGGGTTTCGTAGAGCTTCTGGCATATATCGAGCACGTTCTGCGCGCTCAGGCCAAATTTTTTGGCGGCCTCAATCTGTAACGCCGACAGGGAGAACGGCAGCGGCGCGGGTTCTGATTCCCGTTTATCGTTATAGCTGGTGACGATAGCGGGCTGGCCGGTAATGCGGTTAACCACGTGCTCCGCCAGCGGGCGATGCAGCAGGCGTCCCTCTTCGTCCTGATACGATTCACAGGCATCGCTCGGCTGCCAGACGGCGGTAAAGCGTTCGTCTTTCGGCGTGACGATATGCGCTTTAACCTCAAAGAAGTCTTTGGCGACGAAATTCTCGATCTCTTCGTCACGACGCACCACCAGGCCCAGCACCGGGGTCTGCACGCGGCCCACGGAGAGCACGCCCTGATAGCCCGCATTGCGCCCCAGGATCGTATAGGCGCGGGTCATGTTGATCCCGTACAGCCAGTCGGCGCGCGCCCGCGCCAGCGCGGAGACGCACAGCGGAATAAACTCGCTGTTGGCGCGCAGGCGCGAAATCGCGCGCTCAACCGCCTGCGGGTTGAGGTCGTTGATCAGGCAGCGCTGCACCTGCTGGCGTTTTTCGGGTGCCAGCTCAAGATAGTCCAGCACCTCGTCCACCAGCAGCTGCCCTTCCCTGTCCGGGTCACCCGCGTGGACAACCTCCGTCGCCTCATGCAGAAAACGCTTAATGACGTTGAGCTGTTTGGTGACGGAAGGTCGGGGTTGCAGGCGCCACTTTTCCGGGACAATCGGCAGATCGCTGAGGTTCCAGCGGGCATAGCGGCTGTCGTAGACATCCGGCTGCGCCTGCTCAAGCAGGTGGCCGATGCACCAGGTGACCACCTGCCCGTTACCGCATTCGATAAAGCCGTCGCCTTTGCGATGCGGCTTAGGCAGCACGTCGGCGATGGCGCGCGCCAGGCTCGGCTTTTCGGCAATAAACAACCGCATCGAATTAACGGATCTCAATCATCGGGCGGCCGCCGCGGGCGGTTACCAGCTCGCCGATCGCCGTCAGGGTGATGCCGAACTCGGCGGCCGTCGCCTGCACGTCAGCTTCCGCTTCCGGGGTGACCGCCAGCAGCAGGCCGCCGGAGGTTTGCGGATCGCACAGCAGGTTGCGCCATTCTTCAGGCATCTCGCCCATCAGGTGGCCGTAGCTGGCGAAGTTGCGCTGCGTACCGCCCGGCACCGCGCCCTGGGCAATGTACTCCTCCACGCCCGGCAGCTTCGGCACGTCCTGATACCAGATCTGCGCCTGCACGCCCGCCCCCTGGCACACTTCGGACAGGTGCCCGAGCAGACCAAAACCGGTCACGTCGGTCATGGCCTTAACGCCGTCGATACTGGCGAACGCCGCACCCGCGAGGTTCATCTGGCACATGACTTCTGTAGCCAGACCTTTGTGCTCGGGCTTCAGCAGGGATTTTTTCTCGGCGGTGGTCAGCACGCCAATGCCAAGCGGCTTGGTCAGGTACAGCTTGCAGCCCGCCTGCGCGGTGCTGTTACGCTTCACGCGCTCGGTCGGCACCACGCCGGTAACGGCCAGGCCGAAGATCGGCTCAGGTGCATCGATAGAGTGACCGCCGGCCAGGGCGATCCCCGCCTGCTGGCAGGCAAAGCGTCCGCCTTCAATCACGTCGCGGGCGATTTCCGGCGGGATGGTGTTGATCGGCCAGCCCAGAATAGCGATCGCCATGATGGGCTTACCGCCCATCGCGAAGATATCGCTGATGGCGTTGGTGGCCGCAATTCGGCCGAAGTCGAACGGGTTGTCGACGATCGGCATAAAGAAATCGGTGGTGCTGATAATGCTGGTGCCGTTACCTAAGTCATAAACCGCTGCATCGTCACGCGTTTCGTTACCGACAAGCAGGTTCGGGTCGACAAACTTCGCCTGTTCACTGTGCAGGATGGTTTCCAGCACTTTTGGGGAAATTTTACAACCGCAACCGGCTCCGTGGCTGTATTGCGTTAAACGAATGGTTTGCTCGCTCATGGACATCTCCTGTCATTGCAATCGCGCTATGGTAGCGCTCATTCCATAAAGAGGTAAGTATGACTGTCTGAATTCTGCGGCGGATGCTCAGAATCCAGACAGTTTAGCGCGTGGGATTAAAAACGGCTGACGAAAGGCGTGGTGTCCGGCACGCTAATGGTGCTGGACGCTTTAAGCTGCGGGGTACCGAGATAGAGGAAACCGACAATTTTATCGTGCTCACCGCAGGAGAACCCTTCCCGCACGGCGGCGCTTTCGGTCAGCGGACCGGTACGCCAGATGCCGTTAAAGCCCTGCGCGACGGCGGCCATCTGCATCGCCATCACGGCGCAGCCTGCGGACATTTCCTGCTCCCAGACCGGCACCTTATGATCGGCCCTGCACTTCGCGACCACGGCAACGATCATCGGCGCGCGGAACGGCGCGTTGCGGGCTTTATCAATGCCCTTTTCATCCTGACCGGCGGCTACAGCGCCCTGCTCCAGCAGCTGGCTGAAGCGATCGCGTCCTTCGCCTTCAATGATAAAGAAGTGCCACGGCTGTAAGGTGCCATGGTCCGGCGCACGCATTCCGGCACGCAGAATGTTTTCCAGCTGCTCGCCGACCGGTGCCGGTTCAGCCAGGCGGGAAGCGCTACGACGGTTAACAAGCAGTTCTAGTGCGTCCATTGGTTAACTCCTTTCTTGAAATTTACTCACAAAATTAACACGACAGCAGAATTTGTTACAGCGTGGCAGGCGATTCCTGCTGACAAGTGGCGGTTGGGTCATTACGATAACCGCACATTACCGTCCCGTGGCGACGGAAACAGTCATTTTCTGGTTAGGGAGAATACATGCGAACCCTTTGGCGAATCTTTGCCGGTTTCTTTAAATGGACGTGGCGACTGCTCAACTTCGTCCGCAACCTGGTGATGAATATCTTCTTCATCTTCCTGGTACTGGTCTGCGCAGGTATCTGGATGCATCTCAGCAGCGCCAGCCAGTCGCAGAACTCGACGCGCGGCGCGCTGCTCCTCGATATCACCGGGGTAATTGTCGATAAGCCCTCCACCAGCAACCGTCTGGGCGTGATTGGCCGCCAGCTGTTCGGCGCAACGTCTGACCGCCTGCAGGAAAACTCCCTGTTTGATATCGTCGACACGATCCGTCAGGCCAAAGACGATCGCAACATTACCGGTATCGTGCTGGATCTGAAAGATTTTGCCGGTGCCGATCAGCCTTCGATGCAGTACATCGGTAAAGCGCTGCGCGAATTCCGCGACAGCGGTAAACCGGTGATTGCAGTCGGCGACAGCTACACCCAGGGGCAATATTATCTGGCGAGCTTTGCTAACAAAATCTGGCTCTCTCCGCAGGGCACGGTCGACCTGCATGGCTTTGCCACGAACGGTCTGTACTACAAATCGCTGCTCGACAAGCTGAAGGTCACCACCCACGTCTTCCGCGTCGGGACCTATAAGTCTGCCGTAGAGCCGTTTATCCGCGATGATATGTCCCCGGCGGCACGTGAAGCGGACAGCCGCTGGATCGGCGAGCTGTGGCAGAACTACCTCGGCACCATTGCCGCTAACCGTCAGATGCCCCCTGAACAGATCTTCCCGGGCGCGCGCGGCGTGCTGGACGGTCTGCGTAAGGTGGATGGCGATACGGCGAAATACGCGCTCGACAACAAGCTGGTCGATAGTCTGGGCTCCAGCGCCGAGATTGAAAAAGCGCTCACCAAACAGTTCGGCTGGAGTAAAGAAGACAAAAACTACAGCGCCATCAGCATGTATGACTACGCGGCGAAAAAACCGGACGACAGCGGCGACAGCGTTGCAGTGGTGTTTGCTAACGGTGCCATCATGGACGGTCAGGAAACGCCGGGGAACGTGGGCGGAGATACCACCGCCTCGCAGATCCGCGATGCCCGCCTCGATCCGAAAGTGAAGGCGATTGTCCTGCGCGTAAACAGCCCTGGCGGCAGCGTCAGCGCCTCAGAGGTGATCCGTGCGGAGCTGGCCGCCGCCCGCGCCGCGGGTAAACCGGTTGTTGTTTCCATGGGCGGCATGGCGGCGTCCGGGGGATACTGGATCTCAACGCCTGCTAACTACATCGTCGCTAACCCGAGCACCCTGACCGGCTCGATTGGCATCTTCGGGGTTATCAACACCGTTGAAAACAGCCTTGATTATCTTGGCGTTCATACCGATGGCGTTTCCACCTCACCGCTGGCCGACGTGTCCGTGACGAAATCGCTGCCGCCTGAGGTTTCTGAGATGATGCAGCTCAGCATTGAGAGCGGCTATAAGCGCTTTATCACGCTGGTTGCTGATTCCCGTAAAAAGACGCCAGATCAGATCGACCAGATTGCTCAGGGCCACGTCTGGACAGGCCTGGATGCAAAAAGCAACGGTCTGGTAGACAGCCTGGGCGACTTTGATGATGCGGTGAAGAAAGCGGCAGAGCTGGCCAAACTGAAGCAGTGGCACGTGGACTACTATCAGGACGAACCTACGTTCTTCGATATGATCGTGGACAGCATGTCCGGTTCCGTTCGCGCCATGCTGCCGGAAGCGCTTCAGGCTTACCTGCCTGCGCCTGTTGCCACGGCAGCGAAAGCGATGAAGGCGGAAGGCGACAAGCTCGCGGCCTTTAACGATCCACAAAGTCGTTACGCGTTCTGCCTGACCTGCGCGAACGTCCGTTAAAACCCGTCCCCTCTTCCCGCGAAGAGGGGATTTTTTCTTTTGAAGAACAAGAACTCACTACCATGCAGAAGAAATCAATTTATGTCGCCTATACCGGCGGTACCATCGGTATGCAGCGCTCTGAAAATGGCTATATCCCGGTTTCCGGCCACCTGCAGCGCCAGCTGGCGCTGATGCCCGAATTCCATCGCCCGGAAATGCCGGACTTCACCATCCACGAATACGAGCCGCTGATGGACTCCTCCGACATGACGCCGGAAGACTGGCAGCATATTGCGGATGACATTAAAGCCCATTACGACCAGTACGACGGCTTCGTGATCCTGCACGGCACCGACACCATGGCGTTTACCGCCTCGGCGCTCTCCTTCATGCTGGAGAACCTGAGCAAGCCGGTCATCGTGACGGGCTCGCAGATCCCGCTGGCGGAACTGCGTTCAGACGGGCAGATCAACCTGCTTAACTCCCTGTACGTTGCGGCCAATTACCCGATCAATGAAGTGTCGCTGTTCTTCAACAACCGCCTTTACCGCGGCAACCGCACCACCAAAGCGCACGCCGACGGCTTTGACGCGTTTGCCTCACCGAACCTGCAGCCGCTGCTGGAGGCGGGTATCCATATCCGTCGTCTGGGCACGCCGCCTGCGCCAAACACCGCGGGCGAGCTGATTGTTCATCCGATCACCCCGCAGCCGATTGGCGTGGTGACGATTTATCCGGGCATCTCCGCCGACGTGGTGCGCAACTTCCTGCGCCAGCCGGTGAAGGCGCTGATCCTGCGCTCCTATGGCGTGGGTAACGCGCCGCAAAACGGTGAGTTCCTGAAGGAGCTACAGGAGGCAAGCGATCGCGGAATTGTGGTGGTCAACCTCACCCAGTGTATGTCCGGTAAGGTCAACATGGGCGGCTATGCCACCGGTAATGCCCTGGCGCACGCGGGCGTTATCAGCGGTTTCGATATGACCGTTGAGGCAACACTGACTAAACTTCACTATTTACTGAGTCAGGATCTGGATATAGATTCCATTCGCCGCGCGATGATGCAAAATCTGCGCGGTGAGCTGACGCCGGACGAATAAGGAGTTCCCATGAAGCAACGCGCCCTGTTACTGGTCGATTTGCAAAATGATTTCTGTGCGGGCGGCGCGCTGGCCGTCGCCGAAGGTGACAGCACCGTGGACGTGGCAAACACGCTGATTGACTGGTGCAAAACCCGCGGTGAAGCGGTGGTCGCAAGCCAGGACTGGCATCCGGCAAACCACGGCAGCTTTGCCAGCCAGCATAGCGTTGAGCCTTTCACTCAGGGCGAACTCGACGGGCTGGCGCAAACCTTCTGGCCGGATCACTGCGTTCAGCAAACGGAAGGCGCAGAGCTGCATCCGCTGCTGAACCAGAAGGCCATCGACGCGGTGTTCCACAAAGGCGAAGATCCGCTTATCGACAGCTACAGCGCGTTTTTTGATAACGGACATCGTCAGAAAACGGCGCTCGACGCCTGGCTGCGCCATCACGAAATCACCGAGCTGATCGTGCTGGGGCTGGCGACGGACTACTGCGTGAAGTTCACCGTGCTCGACGCGCTCCAGCTTGGCTACACGGTTAACGTCATTACCGACGGCTGTCGCGGGGTGAACCTTCAGCCGCAGGACAGCGCCCAGGCGTTTATGGACATGGCTGCCGAAGGCGCAACGCTTTATACGCTGGCCGACTGGCTGGAAACGCAGGCCTGATGCTTTTGCCGGGTGGCGCTTGCGCTTACCCGGCACTTCCCTCTCTATCTCCCATAAAGTGAACTCCCTCGCATCACCAGCGAAACGGTAATGGTATTCTTTTCAGGCTGTTTTTTCGCCACGCCTTTTCTGTGGCGTGGTTATTTTTGTTTAGTCAAAGAGGAACACCTATGAAACGTTTGCCCTTGCTGGCAGCTCTACCCCTGCTTTGCGCGTCGGTTGCTACTGCCGCACCTCTGATGTCCGTGGGCTACTTCAATGGCGGCGGTGACGTCACCGCAGGACCAGGCGGCGATATTAATAAACTCGATGTCCGCCAGATAACCCACCTGAACTACTCGTTTGGTCTGGTCTATAACAGCGAGAAAGACGAAACCAACGCCGCGCTGAAAGATCCGACAAAGCTGCATCAAATCTGGTTATCCCCGAAGGTGGCGTCCGACCTGGCGCTGATCCCTCAGCTTCGTAAACAAAACCCTGACATTAAGATTCTGCTTTCCGTGGGCGGCTGGGGGGCGCGCGGCTTTTCTGGCGCGGCGGCGACGAAAGAGACCCGCGCGGTGTTTATTCGTTCCGCGCAGGAGATCGTCGATAAGTACGGCCTGGACGGTATCGATCTCGACTGGGAATTTCCGGTCAACGGCGCGTGGGGCCTGGTTGAAAGCTCACCTGCCGACCGGGATAACTTCACCGCGCTGCTAAAAGAGATGCGTGACGCGTTCGGCAAGAAAAAGCTGGTCACCATTGCGGTGGGCGCGAATGCGGAAAGTCCGAAAAGCTGGATTGACGTTAAGGCCATTGCGCCGCTGCTCGACTATATCAACCTGATGACCTACGACATGGCGTACGGCACGCAGTATTTTAACGCGAACCTCTATGACTCCAGCGACTGGCCGACCGTGGCGGCAGCAGATAAATACAGCGTCGATTTTGTGGTGAACAATTATCTGGCCGCTGGCCTGAAGCCGCAGCAGATGAACCTCGGGATTGGCTTCTACGGGCGCGTGCCAAAACGGTCCGTTGAGCCGGGCATTGACTGGAGCAAGCCCGATGCGCAAAAAAACCCGGTGACGCAGCCTTACTTCGGCCCTCGGGAGATCGCTTTGTTCCGCTCACTCGGTTATGACCTGACCAAAGACACCTACGTGAAATACAACGATATCGTTAAGAAGCTGCTGAACGACCCGCAAAAGCGCTTTACCGAACGCTGGGACGACCAGGCGAAGGTGCCGTGGCTTTCCGTGAAGGGTGCAGACGGGAAGGATCTGTTTGCCATCTCTTATGAAAATCCGCGTTCCGTTGCCATCAAAGCGGACTATATCAAAGAGAAAGGTCTGGCAGGCGCAATGTTTTGGGAGTACGGGGCCGACGACGAAAACCGGCTCGCGAAGCAGCTGGCAGCGTCGTTAGGGATCAAGCACTAGCTGGATTATGCCGGGTGGCGCGAGGGCTCACCCGGCCTGTTCAGGGGCGTTATTTGAACGTCGCAATCGGCTTTGGCGTGATGCCAAACTCTTCTTTCAGCTCGCGCTTGCTCTTCATCACCATCTGCCCTTTAGTATCGATGGTCATATGCTGCGCGTCCGTATTGTTGCGCGCCTGCCACAGCATCACCAGCTGGAGGCTGTTCTCTTTTTGCTCCGGCGTCAGCGCTACCCCGTCCGGCCATTTTCCCAGCTCAACGGCCGTTACCAGACGCTGATAAACCTCGGGGGTCATACCCGCAATCATGTCATCAATATTCACGATTTCTCCCTTACAAAGGAATAATTTGCTGAATCGTTTTTTCAACCTTTGGTCTGGTCACCGTTTTCGTCATCGGTGAAGCTCATGGAGGCCGAATTTACGCAGAAACGTTCGCCCGTTGGCTGGGGGCCATCCGGGAAGACGTGGCCCAGATGCGCATCACAGCTCCCGCAGCGAATTTCAGTGCGCACCATCCCGTGGGAGGAGTCCGTCAGGTAGCGGATCGCCTCGTCGCTGACGGGCTCGTAGAAGCTTGGCCAGCCGCAGCCAGAGTCATACTTGGTCTGGGAGTTAAACAGCGGTGCATCACACACCAGGCAGTGGTAGACGCCATCCCGCTTATTGTGCAGTAATCGCCCGGTAAATGGCGGCTCTGTGCCGTGATTTTGCGTCACGTAAAACTGCATTTCCGTGAGGTTTTTTTTCAAATCGTCGGGGTTACGTTGGTTCGACATATGCTTACATCTCGCTGTTGAAACAGACATCTTTTAACCCAGATTCTAACAAAACATTAACACCCGCGCGTGCACTTTTGTTCTAAACTTATGTGTCGCGAAAAGGCGGTCAGGCAATTGTGATCTGTTTCACATTTTAATCCTGCGAGGCCTTTAAAATTCCGGGCGCAGCCCCCATGTGGTTGCTAGCTCAAAGGGAAAGTGAGGCGAGTCAGTCGCACAAACGTTAGTCACAGGATTGATTTGTCGCAATGATTGACACGATTCCGCTTGACGCTGCGTAAGGTTTTTGTAATTTTACAGGCAACCTTTTATTCACTAACAAATAGCTGGTGGAATATATGACTATCAAAGTAGGTATCAACGGTTTTGGCCGTATCGGCCGTATTGTTTTCCGTGCTGCTCAGAAACGTTCTGACATCGAAATCGTTGGTATCAACGATCTCCTGGACGCTGAATACATGGCGTACATGCTGAAGTACGACTCAACTCACGGTCGTTTCGACGGCACCGTTGAAGTGAAAGACGGCCACCTGGTTGTTAACGGCAAAACCATCCGCGTTACTGCTGAGAAAGACCCAGCTAACCTGAAATGGAACGAAATCGGTGTTGATGTTGTAGCTGAAGCTACCGGTATCTTCCTGACCGACGAAACTGCACGTAAACACATCACTGCGGGTGCGAAGAAAGTTGTTCTGACTGGTCCTTCCAAAGACAACACCCCAATGTTCGTTCGTGGTGCAAACTTCGAAACTTACGCTGGCCAGGACATCGTTTCCAACGCATCCTGCACCACCAACTGCCTGGCACCGCTGGCTAAAGTTATCAACGACAACTTCGGCATCATCGAAGGTCTGATGACTACCGTTCACGCTACCACCGCTACTCAGAAAACCGTTGATGGCCCGTCTCACAAAGACTGGCGCGGCGGCCGTGGCGCGGCTCAGAACATCATCCCATCCTCTACCGGTGCTGCTAAAGCAGTAGGTAAAGTACTGCCAGAACTGAATGGCAAACTGACTGGTATGGCGTTCCGCGTTCCAACTCCTAACGTATCCGTTGTTGACCTGACCGTTCGTCTGGAAAAAGCTGCTTCTTATGAAGAAATTAAGAAAGCAATCAAAGCTGCTTCCGAAGGCCCAATGAAAGGCGTTCTGGGTTACACCGAAGACGACGTTGTATCTACCGATTTCAACGGCGAAGTGTGCACTTCCGTGTTCGATGCTAAAGCAGGTATCGCACTGAACGACAACTTCGTGAAACTGGTTTCCTGGTACGACAACGAAACTGGCTACTCTAACAAAGTACTGGACCTGATCGCTCACATCTCCAAATAAGTTGAGATGAGTTCTTGATCCTAAAAGGCGACTTCGGTCGCCTTTTTTATTGTTTTTAGACAGAGGATTGCGTAATGATTAATAAAATATTTGCACTTCCGGTAGTCGAACAACTTACCCCTGTGCTCTCCCGCCGTCAGATTGACGGTGCCGACGTTATTGTCGTCGACCATCCGCGCGTGAAAGCCTCCGTGGCGCTCAATGGCGCCCACCTGCTCTCCTGGAAACCAGAAGGCGAAGAAGAAGGTCTTTGGCTGAGCGAGGCCACCTCGTTTAAGAAAGGCGCGGCGATCCGCGGCGGCGTACCGATCTGCTGGCCATGGTTTGGCCCGTCCACGCAGCAGGGTTTACCCTCTCACGGTTTCGCCCGTAACCAGCAGTGGACGCTGAAGGCGCACAACGACGATGACAACGGTGCGGTGCTGACCTTTGAACTACAGGCGAATGAGGAAACGCGCGCCCTTTGGCCGCACGAGTTCACCCTGTATGCCCGCTTCAAGCTGGGTAAAACCTGTGAGATTGAGCTGGAGGCGCACGGCGAGTTCGAAACCACCTCCGCGCTGCACACCTATTTCAACGTGGGTGATATCCAGGCGGTTAAGGTTAGCGGCCTTGGCGATACCTTTATCGACAAAGTGGATAACGCGAAAGAAGGCAAACTGGACGACGGCGTGCAGACCTTCCCGGACCGTACCGACCGCGTTTACCTGCACCCTGAAGCCTGCAGCATGATCCACGACAGCGCCCTGAACCGCGGAATCGAAGTGGTTCATCACCACCACAGCAACGTGGTGGGCTGGAACCCGGGCCCGGCCCTTTCCGTCAGCATGGCGGATATTCCGGACGACGGTTACAAGACCTTTGTCTGCGTGGAAACGGCGTGCGTGACTGCCCCGCAGAAAACCAGCGAAGAAAAACCGTCCCGCTTAGGCCAGACGATTAAGATTGTGAAGCGTTGATTTTTCTGGATCTTGAAAAAACAAACGGGGCGCAAGCGCCCCGTTTTAATGCATAGCATTCCGATCAGAACTTGTAGGTTACACCCACAGAGAAGATGCCCGCCCAGGACTTATCGACCATCGGGCTGTCTTTCACTTCATCGCTCAGACGGATATAACGACCGGTACCGTATACGTTCCAGTCACCCAGGAAGTTATAGGACGCGGTGAGTTCCAGGTACGGATCCCAGCCATCATCCGCGCTGTAGCTCTTCAGGCCACTGCGGCGAGACTCATCTTTAGAGACGCCATAGTAGTAGTCGTTGTAATTCTCGCTGCTGTACTGCACGCCAATACCCGGCGTCAGGGTCACCGCGCCGTTGGTGTAGCGATAAAGCCATGCCAGATCCCAGATGAAGCCGTTGCTGTTATCCAGCGTATCGCCCGCCAGCGCAGTGCGCAGGAAGCCATACTCGGTGTTATGCACGTAAGAAAGCCCCGCCATCAGTGAGCTTCTGCGCTTATCCAGCTGGCGAAGCGCATTGCTGTCGCTGTCGCCCGGCTTAAAGTGCGTTGGATCGTAGTACGCCATGATGGAGAGCTTATCTGCCGTGTCGTTCCACAGATAGTAACCGCCGCCCAGTCCACGGAACCAGAAGTTATCGCCTTCATAGGTGACAACGGGGACAGGATATACGTCGCGGTCATACTGTTTGTACGGGCTGTTAATCACGCCAGCACCCGCGCCAACCGTCCACTGGCCTTCAGCCTGTACGGTGCTCGCTGCGGTAGCGGCAAGGATGCCCAATGCCAGAAGTTTGAGTTTGGTCACAATCCATTCTTTCCTGTAGTCAAATAATCAGCGGAAGAAGTGTAACCGCCAATCCCGCACATCCCAAAATTTTTTGCGCGCTAATCAGTTTGATTAACCCGTTATTTTTCATTTTTCAGATGACAACCCGCTTTCATTTATGTGACCGATAAATGAAAAACCCACTTTCGCCTTATACGCGCAGTGGAAATTTTTGGATGAGTTATTGATATGTCATTGAAAGTAGATTTTATGCGTATGCAAGTTTTGCAATTGCCATCTACGCTTTAATTTAAGAAGAGGTTTTGCTGAACACCCTGCGGTTCTTAGCCTTCGACCTGGCACACAGGTTGCTGCTCTGGCAGTGAGGTGCGAGAAATTCTCTTCCGGGAGCCTCCACTACTCATACGAACGGCTCTTATCCTGTGCTAAAAAACGAAAGGACGGCATGCCATGAATATATTCGATCACTATCGCCAGCGCTACGAAGCTGCCAAGGACGAAGAGTTCACACTGCAGGAGTTTCTTACCATTTGTCGGCAAGATCGCAGTGCCTATGCCAATGCGGCAGAACGGCTATTGATGGCTATTGGTGAGCCAAACATGGTTGATACTGCCCTGGAGCCACGGCTTTCCCGTCTATTTTCGAATCGGGTAGTCGCCCGATATCCGGCGTTCGAAGAGTTCTATGGTATGGAAGATGCCATAGAGCAGATCGTCTCCTACCTGAAGCATGCCGCTCAGGGGCTGGAAGAGAAGAAACAGATCCTCTATCTGCTGGGTCCGGTTGGCGGCGGTAAATCCTCGCTGGCCGAACGGCTGAAGGCGCTGATGCAGCGCGTGCCGATCTATGTCCTGAGCGCCAACGGCGAGCGCAGTCCGGTGAATGACCATCCGCTGTGCCTGTTTAACCCGCAGGAAGATGCGCAAATTCTGGATAAAGAGTTTGGCATTCCGCATCGCTATCTCGGCACGATCATGTCGCCGTGGGCGGCGAAACGTCTGCACGAGTTTGGCGGGGATATCACCAAATTCCGCGTCGTCAAAGTCTGGCCGTCAATACTTGAGCAGATCGCTATCGCCAAAACCGAACCCGGCGACGAGAACAACCAGGATATCTCGGCGCTGGTGGGTAAAGTCGATATCCGTAAGCTGGAGCATCACGCGCAAAACGACCCGGACGCCTACGGTTATTCCGGCGCGCTGTGCCGCGCCAACCAGGGGATAATGGAATTTGTCGAGATGTTCAAAGCGCCGATCAAGGTGCTGCATCCGCTGCTGACCGCTACCCAGGAAGGGAACTACAACGGGACGGAAGGTATCTCCGCCCTGCCGTTTAACGGCATTATCCTTGCCCACTCAAACGAATCTGAATGGGTCACGTTCCGCAATAACAAAAACAATGAGGCGTTCCTTGACCGCGTGTACATCGTCAAAGTGCCTTATTGCCTGCGGATCTCGGAAGAGATCAAGATTTACGAGAAACTGCTTAACCACAGCGAGCTGATGCATGCCCCCTGCGCGCCGGGAACGCTGGAAACGCTGTCGCGCTTCTCTATCCTTTCGCGTCTGAAAGAGCCGGAAAACTCCAGCATCTACTCCAAAATGCGCGTATATGACGGTGAAAGCCTGAAGGATACCGACCCGAAAGCGAAATCGTACCAGGAGTACCGCGATTACGCCGGGGTCGATGAAGGGATGAACGGCCTGTCGACGCGTTTTGCGTTTAAGATCCTCTCCCGCGTCTTTAACTTCGACCATGCTGAGGTGGCCGCCAACCCGGTTCATCTGTTCTACGTGCTGGAACAGCAAATCGAGCGCGAGCAGTTCCCGCAGGAGCAGGCTGAACGCTACCTTGAGTTCCTGAAAGGCTACCTGATCCCGAAATATGCGGAGTTCATCGGTAAAGAGATCCAGACCGCCTATCTGGAATCCTATTCAGAATACGGTCAGAACATCTTCGACCGCTACGTCACCTATGCTGACTTCTGGATCCAGGATCAGGAGTATCGCGACCCGGACACCGGCCAGCTGTTTGACCGTGAATCCCTGAACGCCGAGCTGGAAAAAATCGAGAAGCCGGCCGGGATCAGCAACCCGAAAGACTTCCGAAACGAGATTGTGAACTTTGTCCTGCGCGCCAGAGCGCATAACAACGGACGCAACCCGAACTGGACCAGCTACGAAAAACTGCGCACGGTCATTGAGAAGAAAATGTTCTCCAATACCGAAGAGCTGTTGCCGGTAATTTCGTTTAACGCCAAAACCTCAACCGACGAGCAGAAAAAGCACGACGATTTTGTCGACCGTATGATGGAGAAAGGTTACACCCGCAAGCAGGTACGCCTGCTCTGCGAATGGTATCTGCGCGTGCGTAAATCGTCATAAAACAAGTGCCCGGTAGCGCTCGCGCATACCGGGCCGACAAATGCTAGTTGGCAAATGCAGTACGGGGGGTATATGACCTGGTTTATTGACCGGCGTCTTAACGGCAAAAACAAGAGCACGGTTAACCGCCAGCGCTTCTTGCGTCGTTATAAATCGCAAATTAAACAGTCGATCTCCGAGGCCATCAACAAACGCTCGGTGACCGACGTCGACAGCGGCGAATCCGTCTCCATCCCCAACGATGACATCAGCGAACCGATGTTTCATCAGGGGCGTGGCGGCCTGCGCCATCGCGTCCACCCAGGTAACGACCACTTTGTCCAGAACGACAGAATCGAGCGTCCGCAAGGCGGAGGCGGCGGTTCCGGGAGCGGTCAGGGCCAGGCCAGCCAGGACGGTGAGGGCCAGGACGAGTTCGTCTTCCAGATTTCTAAAGATGAATATCTTGACCTGCTGTTTGAAGATCTGGCCCTGCCGAATCTGAAAAAGAATCAGCACCGCCAGCTCAACGAATATAAAACGCATCGCGCGGGATATACCGCAAACGGGGTGCCCGCCAACATCAGCGTCGTACGTTCACTGCAAAACTCGCTGGCACGACGCACGGCAATGACGGCAGGTAAGCGGCGCGAGCTGCGCGAGCTGGAAACCAGCCTGAAAGTGGTGGAAAACACGGAACCGGCGCAGCTGCTGGAAGAGGAGCGCCTGCGTAAAGAGATTGCCGAACTGCGGGCGAAGATCGACCGCGTGCCGTTCATCGACACCTTCGACCTGCGATACAAAAACTACGAAAAACGTCCGGAGCCTTCCAGCCAGGCGGTGATGTTCTGCCTGATGGACGTGTCAGGCTCAATGGATCAGGCCACCAAGGATATGGCAAAGCGTTTTTATATCCTGCTTTATCTGTTCCTGAGCAGAACCTATAAGAACGTGGAGGTGGTCTACATTCGCCATCACACTCAGGCGAAAGAGGTGGACGAGCATGAGTTCTTTTACTCGCAGGAGACCGGCGGCACCATCGTGTCGAGCGCCCTGAAGCTGATGGATGAGGTGGTGAAGGAGCGTTACGATCCGGCACAGTGGAACATCTACGCCGCGCAGGCATCGGATGGCGATAACTGGGCGGATGACTCGCCGCTGTGTCATGAAATTCTGGCGAAGAAAATTCTGCCGGTGGTGCGTTACTACAGCTACATTGAAATTACCCGTCGCGCCCACCAGACGCTGTGGCGTGAATATGAGCATCTGCAGTCGATGTTCGATAACTTCGCGATGCAGCACATTCGTGACCAGGATGACATCTATCCGGTCTTCCGGGAACTGTTCCAGAAACAGTCATCCCCCAGCAATGCGTGACTCAACGGCCAGCGAAAACCCGCTGGCCGTCTTCTTTCGACCCTCTCCTTCCCGTGCTAAGGTAGCAAGCTGCATAGTGGCAACTCACAGGTAAATTCGTTATGTCTGATGACGTTATTGGGATGACTACCCATCAGCAGCTAATCAGCTTATTAACCGAGCAGGGCGCGCGCTTTCGCGTGATCGAGCATGAGGCGGTCGGGAAATGCGAAGCGGTTAGTGAAATTCGTGGAACCGCTCTCGGGCAGGGTGCAAAAGCGCTGGTCTGTAAGGTGAAAGGCAACGGCGTAAAAAAACACGTGCTGGCGATCCTCGCCGCCGATCTGCAGGCCGATTTAAGCCGGCTGGCGAGCCATTTCGGTGGGCTGAAAGCCTCACTCGCCAGCCCGGCTGAAGTGGATGCGCTGACCGGCTGCGTTTTCGGCGCCATTCCCCCCTTCAGCTTTCACCCGGATCTGACGCTGGTCGCCGACCCGCTGCTGTTTGAGCGCTTCGACGAGATCGCCTTTAACGCCGGCCTGCTGGAAAAGTCGGTGGTTATGGATACCCGGGACTATCTGCGTATTGCCCGCCCTGAACGGGTGACGTTCCGTAAAGGATAATTAATGAGGCTGGCTAAGGGTCAGCCGTTTTCCAGCAACAGCACGGATGCGATCAGAATAATGGCGATGACGAAAAACGATGAGGAGATAATCAGCGTTTCTACAAACATGGGATCGTTCATGATGCGCCCTGCTTTGCTCTGAATACCTCCTTTTTACCCCCGCCCGGTGACGGTTAAATGACGGTGATGCGTCAGCTACATGACGTTTTATAGGCTGAAACGATTCCTGGATAAATATCCTCCGCCGCGCAATGTCACTCTTTTAACGCTTTATTTGTTACCGGTATCACGAAAAGAAATTTACGTAACCCCGATGCCAGATCTCGCAATTGTTAACCTTTTCCCCGTGGTTAAACCTGTTTAACGGAGCACCTCAATAATAAACCTTACACTGGCAAGGTGATTACAATGACCGAGAAAATTACCCGTAAAGAAAAAATCAGTTATGGGTTAGGCGATATGGCAAGCCATATTGGGCTGGATAACGTTATTATTTTTCTGACGTTTTACTATACGGATGTGGTGGGATTACCCGCGGCGTTCGTGGGAACCATGTTTTTACTGGCACGAACGGCGGATGCCATTATTGACCCGGCGATGGGCTATATCGCAGACCGGACGCGCACCCGCTGGGGAAAATTTCGTCCGTGGATGCTGTGGCTGGCGCTGCCCTTTGGCGCAAGCTGCCTGCTGACCTACGCCGTACCGGAGTCGCTCGACCTGCACGGTAAAATGATTTTCGCCACCGTCAGCTACACCCTGATGATGCTGATGTATACCGCTATTAATATTCCCTACTGCTCGATGGGCGCGGTCATTACGCCCGACAACGATGCGCGAATTTCCCTGCAGTCCTGGCGCTTTTTCCTGGCCACGCTGGGCGGCGCGCTGTCGACATTCTTTATGATGCCGCTGGCGGAATTTTTGGGCGGCGACGATAAATTACTGGGCTATCGCTGGGCGATGGCCATAATGGCAACCGTCGCGGTAGTGATGTTCTGGATCTGCTTCGCCAACACGCGTGAACGTATTAACGCCCCCGCGACCCACAATAATTACCTTGCGGAGCTGCGGGATTTATTGCGTAACGACCAGTGGCGCGTGGTCGCCGTCCTGGTATTAACCAATATTGGCTTTGGCGTTATTCGCCTTGGCGCAATGATGTATTTCGTCACCTATTATCTCGGCAGCGCCAGCTATTTTATGTGGATGCTCGGCGCGCATATTCTTGGTAAAGCCGCGGGCAGCGCGCTGGCCAAACGCCTGACGCAAAACGTCAGCAAAGTACAGATGTTTGGCTACTGCTCCGTGCTGGCGGGCGTGTTCAGCATCGCCCTGTTCTTTGCGCCTAAGTCGGTGCTGATCCTGGTGCCCATGACGTTCATCGTCTCTACCCTTTACCAGGCCACCACCACGCTGATGTGGGTGATGATGGCAGACGTCGCCGACTACGGGGAATGGAAACAGGGCAAGCGCATGGACGGCGTGATCTTCTCCACCTTCCTCGCCGTGCTCAAGCTCGGTATGGCCATCAGCGGCGCGATTGTTGGCTGGACGCTGGGCTTAAGCGGCTATGTGGCGAATGCCCCGGAACAGACCACCACGGCCATGTACTGCATCATCGCCCTCTTCACCCTCGTGCCCGGCGTACTGTCGCTCTGCGCGTTCGCCACGCTGCGCTGGTACAGGCTCGACGACAGCACCATGAAATCCATCCATCTCGCCAAACACCCCATTTAACAGGACGCATTATCCATGAGTGAGCTGATTCAGCATTCCAACAGTATTGAATGGCGATTTGAACGCCAGACCCTGCGTATTGAACCCTGGGGGGAAAACAGCCTGCGCGTCAGGGCCACCTGCTCGCCCACGTTTGATGACGCCCTGCAGGCGCTGCTGCCCGCAGCACCTTGCCAGGCAGAGATTACCGCCGAAGCAGAAAGCCTGACGCTGCGTAACGGCAATATTACCGCGACGCTGAACCTGAAAGGCCAGCTGGCCTTCTACAACCAGCGCGGTGAATTGCTGCTGGAGGAGATGTGGCGCCAGCGCTCAACCGTCGGGATCGGCGCCAGCGAGAAGAGTCAGGATAAGTATGTCAGCGCCCTGAAGCTGGATGGCCGCGAGTTTAAGCCGCTGACGGGAGGGAAATACCAGCTCACCGTTCGCTTTGAGTCGCGGGCGGATGAACGCCTCTACGGCATGGGTCAGTATCAACAGCCGTGGCTGGATCTGAAAGGCTGTACGCTTGAGCTGGCGCAGCGCAATTCCCAGGCCAGCGTGCCCTTTATGCAGTCCAGCCTTGGCTACGGCCTGCTGTGGAACAATCCGGCGATTGGTGAAGTCAGTTTTGCGAAAAATCAGACGGAGTGGCGCGCCCGCGTGACCGGCGAAATGGACTACTGGATCACAGCCGCCGACGCGGTGGCGGATATCACCCGCCAGTACGCGAAAGCCACCGGTACGCCACCGCCAGCCCCGGCGTTTATCAGTGGCCTGTGGCAGTGTAAATTGCGCTACCGCACGCAGCAGGAGGTGCTGGAGGTCGCCCGCGAGTATCGCCGCCGCAACCTGCCGCTGTCGGTTATGGTCATCGACTTTTTCCACTGGCCGAACCAGGGCACCTGGTGCTTCGATCCCGTGGACTGGCCCGATCCTGAAGCGATGGTCAACGAACTACGCGAAATGGGCATTGCCCTGATGGTATCGGTGTGGCCAACGGTAGAAGCCCGCAGCCCGCTTTATCCGCTGATGAAGGCGAAGGGCTGGCTGGTCAGCAGCGAACGCGGCGTGCAGGTTAACCTCGATTTTATGGGCAATACCACGTTCTTTGACGCCACGCACCCCGAGGCGCGCAGGTTCGTCTGGGACACGGTGAAGAAGAATTACTACGACCTGGGGATAAAGCTGTTCTGGCTCGACGAGGCGGAGCCGGAATACCGCGCCTATGATTTTGACAACTACCGCTATCACGCCGGCCCGGTGCTGGAGGTGGGCAACCGCTATCCGCGTGATTTTGCGCAGGGCTTTTACGATGGGCTACGGGCAAACGGTGAAACCGACATTGTTAACCTCGTACGCTGCGCCTGGGCAGGCAGCCAGCGCTACGGCGTGCTGGCGTGGTCGGGGGACGTTCACTCCTCGTTTCACGCCTTCCGCAATCAGCTCGCCGCCGGGCTGAATATGGGGCTGGCGGGGATCCCGTGGTGGACCACCGATATCGGCGGCTTCCAGGGAGGTAACGTTAACGATCCGGCGTTCCACGAACTTCTGGTTCGCTGGTTCCAGTGGGCGGTGTTCACGCCGGTTCTGCGCATGCACGGCTACCGCGAGCCGCAGATCCAGCCACCGGAGCGCTACCGGGACGGCATTCCTCAGTGTAACAGCGGTTCGCCTAACGAGCTGTGGAGCTACGGTGAAGAAAATTACGCCATCATGCAGCACTGGCTTACCGTGCGTGAAACCCTGCGTCCGTATATTGATGCGCTGTATCAACAGGCGCATCAGCACGGCGACCCGCTTATGCGCCCGCTGTTCTGGCACTATCCGCAGGATAAGCAGAGCTGGGAGTGCGAAGATCAGTACCTGTTCGGCGAAGACCTTCTCGTGGCGCCAGTAATGCACGCCGGCCAGCGCGAGCGCGAGGTCTGGCTTCCGCCAGGCAATGGCTGGATCGCCCTGAACGGCGAGCGCTACCCTGGCGGTGAACATATCCGCGTCGCCGCCGCGCTCGAAACCATCCCGGTATTTATCCGTGAGGGCAGCCCGCTGGTGGACGATCTGGTGAACTGATTTCAGGCAAGCGCCCAAAAATAGACAATTTTTTTCGTAAAGCCTGTTTGCTGCCGCGTTTGCGCGTAAAGTAAGCAGGCTTACTATTTTTGGCAAGGATCACCTCATGCTCGACCCTACTCTTCTCATCCTTCTGGCGCTGGCAGCGCTGGGCTTTGTCAGCCACAACACGACGGTGGCTATCTCCATTCTGGTGCTTATCATTGTTCGCGTCACGCCGTTAAACACCTTCTTCCCGTGGATAGAAAAACAGGGGCTTACCATCGGGATCATCATTTTAACCATCGGCGTGATGGCACCGATTGCCAGCGGTACGCTTCCGGCCTCAACGCTGCTCCACTCCTTTATGAACTGGAAATCGCTGGTGGCAATTGCGGTGGGTATTTTTGTCTCATGGCTTGGCGGACGCGGCGTGACCCTGATGAGCAGCCAGCCTTCTCTGGTAGCGGGTCTGCTGGTCGGCACCGTGCTGGGCGTGGCGCTGTTTCGCGGTGTGCCGGTTGGCCCGCTGATTGCCGCCGGGCTGGTTTCGCTGTTTATCGGGAAGTCGTAGTCAGGCTGGCAATATAGCGGGCAGGCGTCTGCCCCAGCCCTTTCTTAAACATGGTAATGAAGGCGGTGGTGGAGTCATACCCCAGCGCCTGCGCCACCTGCTGCACCGACCTGCCGCCGATAAGCAGCTGCAACGCGACGATCAGCTGGAGCTGATGCCGCCAGCGGCGAAAGCTTAAGCCGGTCTCTTTCACCACCAGCCGCGCCAGATTGCGCTCGCTCATGGCAAAGCGGCTTGCCCACTGGGCGAGCGTCTGCCAGGCGGCAGGCTCGTTTGCCATGGTCTCACTCATCAGGCGAATTTTCGGATGCGGAGAAACCGGCAGCTGTAAATGCTCCTGCGGCTGCAGGGGCAGTTCATCAAACAGGACGTCAACCAGCCGGGCGGTGGCGGGAAGATGCCGTTCATCCCGGGATCTGTCCGCCAGCGACAGCACCAGCTCCCGGACCAGGGGCGATATTTTGAGGGTGCAGGAGCGCATCGGCAGCTCGAGCGCTCCGGGCTCAATAAACAGCAGGCAGAGCTGCGCGCCGGGCGTCGCCTTGTTGCTGTGCGGCGTTTGACCGGGGATCCACACCGCATACTGTGGCGGTACCATCAGCATCGCGTTCTGCACCTCGCAGGTGATCGCGCCCCCCAGCGCCATTATCAGCTGCCCCTTGCGGTGCTGATGCAGCGGTATATGCTGTTCTTCCGCCACGACGCGAATGCGAAAGGCAACCGCCGCATCGTGCTGGCTGTCGGGATCGTAGCCATCGAGACCCAGTCCGTGCATAATTTTGTCCGATATTAGCGATAAACTGTCATTTTAGCCTGATTTCAACCACGACTTAAATCGGTATCGTATGCGCTCGCCTGAACGTAAGAGACAATGATGACTACTGCTATTCAACCTTCCGGGAAACAGGGTGCGCTGCTGATTGCCGGCATCCTGATGATTGCCACGACGCTGCGCGTCACGTTTACCGGCGTCGCCCCCCTGCTCGACACCATTCGCCAGGACTATGGCTTAAGTACTGCGCAAACCGGCCTGCTCACGACGCTGCCTCTGCTGGCCTTCGCCTTTATCTCGCCCCTTGCCGCAGGCGTCGCGCGAAAAATGGGCATGGAGCGCAGCCTCTTCGTTGCCCTGCTGCTGATTTGCATCGGGATTGGGGTGCGTTCACTGCCGTCAGCCTCGCTGCTGTTTACCGGTACCGCTATCGTCGGCTGCGGGATTGCGCTGGGCAACGTGCTGTTGCCCGGACTCATCAAACGCGATTTTCCGGGCCAGGTGGCGAAACTCACCGGGGCTTACTCGCTGACGATGGGGGCCGCCGCTGCCGCAGGATCGGCGCTGATCGTTCCGCTGTCGCTGGGAAGCGCAGGCTGGCACGGTGCGCTGCTGATGCTGATGTTCTTCCCGCTGGTGGCGCTGCTCCTGTGGTTACCGCAGTGGCGCCACAGGCCTGCCGCCACCCTGACGGGCGCGGGTGCGTTGCACAATCGCGCCATCTGGCGCTCCGCCCTCGCCTGGCAGGTGACGCTTTTTCTGGGTATCAACTCGCTGATTTACTACGTTATTATCGGCTGGTTGCCCGCGATTCTGCTCAGCCACGGCTACAGCGAAACGCAGGCTGGCTCCATGCACGGGCTTCTCCAGCTGGCGACCGCTGTCCCCGGCCTCGCTATCCCGCTGATCCTGCATCGTCTTAACGATCAGCGCGGCATTGCCGGGGCTGTCGCCCTGATGTGCGCCGTGAGCGCGGCCGGATTCTGGTTTGCACCGACGCTGGCCGTCGTGTGGACGCTGGTGTTTGGCTTTGGATCTGGCGCCACCATGATCCTCGGCCTGACGTTCATCGGGCTGCGGGCCAGCTCGGCCCATCAGGCCGCCGCGCTCTCCGGTATGGCCCAGTCGATTGGCTATCTGCTGGCGGCCTGCGGTCCACCGATGATGGGGAAAATTCACGACGCTGCCGGAGACTGGCACATTCCCCTGATCGCCTGCGCGCTGGCCGCGGTGGTGATGGCCCTCTGCGGCGTGCTTGCCGGGCGTGACCGGGAAATCACGCCCCGCTGACAGCCAGAGCAGACCTTCCGGTCTGCTTTATCAACCCTGCGCCGCCCGCAGCATGGCCTGCACCAGCACTACCGGGCGCCCTTGCAGCGCGGCGCGTTCATGCTGGAACAGGGTGATCACAAAGAAGGGATGAGTCACCAGCTCTGCCGCGCGGATCTCGCCCTGCTCGTCCCAGCCCGTCACGCGCATGTCGCCCCGCTCAAGTTCGAGGGCAAACTCAGGCGAGACGCCGTAGCTGCAGTGATAACCTTCCTGAATTTCCGGCCTACCGTACGCTTTAGCGATCAGCGTGTTATTACGCAGCTCAATTGCATCGGTCTTTTCCACCAGCGAGCAGGCCAGGGGCGCAATCACCATCGTTCCTTCCGCGTCGGTTTCGGCGTGGGCCGCGTCGTGCCAGCCCAGCACGTTGCGGGCGTATTCAATCAGCGCATGCTGGAACCCGCCGCAGGTCCCGAGGAACGGAATGCCGTTTTCTCGGGCGTAACGCGCCGCGATAAACGCCGCCTCGGCGTTTTTATACGGGCTTGCCGGCACCAGCCAGATGGCGTCGTAACCGACCAGGTCTTCGGGGCTGGTGAGCTCTTGCGTGGCGATCCAGTCATAATCAGCGGTGAGCTCCAGCACCGCAGCGGCGTCGTCGATCGCCAGCGGAATCGCCTGGTGCGCAATAACATCGGAATTGTAATCACCAACCAGCGCAATGCGCAGCGTCGTTTTAACCGGGGAGAGTTCCATGAGGGATTCCTTATGCCAGAGGATTTTCAGATAACATAAGGAACCTCAGACTACCGATCTTTTGCAGTTATCACAATACCTTAAATTGGGTGGGTTAAAAGCTGGTGCTATAGTGTTCTCGCTAAACGTCTTACGGTATGAGGAGGAAACGTGATTCAGTGTAAGCGCGTGTATGAGCAACCGCATTCAGAAGATGGTTACCGTATCCTGGTAGACAGGCTCTGGCCGAGGGGAATAAAAAAGACCGACCTCGCGTATGATGAGTGGTGCAAATCCCTGACGCCTTCCGGCGAACTGCGAAAAGCCTTCCACGGTGAAGCCATCGATTACGCCGCGTTCAGCGAAGCGTACCGAAAAGAGCTGGCGCAGCATGTGGACGAAGGAAAACGCGTCGCAGCCATCGCCCGCCAGCAGACGGTAACGCTACTCTATGGCGCAAAAGATACGCAGCAGAATCACGCCCTTGTGCTGGCGGACTGGCTGCGCAGCCTGTAATTACCCGATCGCCAGCTCATCGTTGACCTCAGGAATGGCGTCCGGGGTGAGCGGTATAAGATGCTCCGGGCGGACAAAGGCAAAGCCGTGCTGGTTGTCAAACGCGAATACGTCACCGGTAACCAGCCACAGCGCACGCTCTGACGTGGCGGGTAGCTGCGTCATGACGCCGTTAACCGGGTTGACGAAACGCTGGCCAGGCTGACAAAGGCCAAACAGCTCAACGGATTTACCGATATTTCTACGGCCTGCCGCCGTACGCGCACCAACGATCATCGCCATGCTGCCCGGTTTTAACTGAAACATACTTCTTCTCGCAATCGTGCCGCCAGAAACTGGCTAAGAATAATCCTAAAGAGAAGTGTATCGCAGTTTTAATAGCGCTGTCATCTGGTCGGTTGCGGGCGATCGCGACGGTAGAGCTCCCATTCATCGATCGCTTCTCCCCCAGGCAGCTTACATTTGGTGCGCACGCCCTGAGGGCTTTGTACGGGGATTTGCTCTCCCCCTTTCTCCAGGCAGTGCACTGAAGCCGGATTCGCCATACCGATAGCGTGCGGGGGCTTAGGCGCATCGGGCGGGGTTGGCTTTGTTGAACATGCGGCAAGGGGTAACGCCAGCGCCAGAAGAAGATATTTCATCATTACGATCCTTCAGGTGTTGTAAAAACCTCAGAGTAACGGCTCATCGCCGTTTTCTCCATGATTTCTCCATTAAACCTGCACTATTCACCCCTATAGTGGTACGCGTTCTCACACTGACCAGAGAACAACATTCCATAATCAAGATGTTTTGCCCCGATCTCCGCGTCGGGGCTTTTTTTTGGCATCTCATCCCCGCGCCCTGAAGAATATATAAAATTTTTCATATTCATGTTTTACTATTACTGGAGTCTATATTTTCAGCATAACATGCAGTTACAGAGGCCTTCTGCATGGGAGTCGACCAGCCTAATGTCAGATATCATTCTTGCCCGCGTTTCGGAAACCCTTTCAACTGAGCAATCTCTCGACAGCCTGGTGCGACAGCTGCTGGAAATGCTGGAAATTGTGACGGATATGGAGTCAACCTACCTGACCAAAGTCGATATCGACGCGCGTTTGCAGCACATTCTCTATGCCCGTAACAGCAAGCAGATGCAGATCCCGGAAGGGTTCAGCGTGCCCTGGGACGAGACGCTGTGCAAGCGCGCCATCGACAGCGATACGTTGTTCAGCAACGAGGTGCCCGACCGCTGGCCGGAGTGCGTGGCCGCAAAAGCGCTGGGTATCACGACCTATATGAGCGTGCCCGTTCATCTTGCCGATGGTTCTCTGTACGGAACGCTATGCGCAGCCAGCACCGAAAAGAAACTGTTCAGCGATCGCGGCGAACAGGTGATCCGACTCTTCGCCGGGTTAATTGCCCAGTACATCCAGAAAGAGTCGCTTGTGCTCCAGCTTCGCGAAGCAAACGCGGCGCTGATTGCCCACTCCTACACCGACGCCCTCACCGGCCTGCCGAACCGGCGCGCCATATTCGAAAACCTGACGACCCTTTTTTCGCTGGCGCGCCATCTTCAGCGCAACGTCACGATCGCCTTTATCGACCTTGATGATTTCAAGCGCATTAATGACCATTACGGGCATGAAGCGGGAGATCGGTTCCTTATTCAGGTCGGCGCGCGGCTGACGGACCAACAAACCCAGGACGAGATCATTGGCCGCCTGGGCGGGGATGAATTTCTGGTTGCCAGCCTGAGTAAAAGCGATGATGGCGATACCGGTTCAGAGATAAGCGCGATTAAGACCAGCCTCAACGATCGTATCGCGGGCGAATACGGGTTGGGGAATGTCACTATCAGATATCCTGGGGCAAGTATTGGCGTGATTATTGTCGATCCGCACAGCACCGATGAGGATAGCGCCCTGCGCACCGCTGACGTCGCGATGTATCAGGATAAAAAAGGAAAAAGCAAAACAGGCTTTGTCGCACTGGATTAAGCCCGTACACTCTACGGCCTTAAGCAAACAAAACGGGTGATGGTATGAGAATAGGGATCCTCTTTCCGGTTGTGATATTTATCACGGCAGTCGTCTTTTTGGGCTGGTTTTTCATTGGCGGATACGCCGCTCCGGGGGCATAAATGAGAAAAACGACCATCATCATGCTCATCGTGGCCGCTGTGGCCGTCGCCGGTACGCAGATGGGCTGGTGGTAACGCTCAAAGTAAAAAGGCCGCCGTCAGGCAGCCTTTTTTTAACACAGGTCAGATTTAGCTTTTGATTTTTCTGTAGATAAACAGAACAACCAGCGCGCCAATCACCGCGACGACAAAGCTGCCGAAGTTGAAGCCATCAACTCTGCCAAATCCGAACAGGGTACTGATCCAGCCACCGACGACTGCACCCAAAATCCCCAGAATGATCGTGACGATGAAACCGCCGCCATCTTTGCCCGGCATAATCCACTTCGCCAGGATACCCGCAATCAGCCCAAAGATAATCCAGGATAAAATTCCCATAGCTTTCCTCTCTGTATGGTTTTTGTCATTAAATCAACGACACAGAAAAGGATAGCACAGGATCTGAGAAAGGAAATTTGTGATAAGAATCACACGGTTCGTTTGAGCAAAATCTGAACAGTAAAAAATCGTCGTTCCACATAAAACGTGGGGTTGCATCTTTTGTTGAGAAAGATTATCTTTCTCAACACTGAATAGTTGAGCAAAACACTCAGGTATTCAGTACGACATTGCTCACATTGCTTCCAGTATTTTTTGCCCACCTCTGAGTGGGCTTTTTTTTGCGCAAAACCACCAGAATTCAGCGTTTTTTCTGCATGCGTGAGACGCTATTCTCTACGGCTTCTTAACAGCACAATGGCTTTGATAACATGAACGTATCGAGCAAGTTTGTCATCTGCCTTAACCTTGTTTCTGCCAGTACGCTACTGTTACTGCTTTCAGCCCGGTATGCGTGGTTCTGAGAGGTTAAAGCCCGGCACGCCTGCGGGCTTTATCGTTGACCCCATGCGGGGTTCATTCTGCGATTTGTAGCTTTTATAGCCTGTGTTAAGATCCCAGCACTTAAGGACGTGGCGGGACAGCAGGAAAATGAAGAAGATCATTACCGTTGCTATCATCTCAACATTACTGGTCATCCTGTCCCTGTATGCTGTTAACGCCATCATCGTTGAGCAGCAAAAGAACCGGCAGCTGGACGTTTCCCGGACGCTTTTGCACTATTCCGAAGACCTGACGCAAAATATTACCAGCGCCCTCAAAAATACCTCTGCCCGGGGATGCGATAACGCAAGCCTGGACATATACCGAAAATTAAAAATCCAGAGCCCCCATATCGCCGACGTGGGGTTTATCGAAAAAGGTAAAATCGTCTGCACTGCGTTCTGGGGCAGGCTGGCAAACCCCGTCGCCCTGCCCTCCGAGCTTCATAACACCTTAAACGGATTCAGCCTCGCGCAATTTTCGCAGAAAGGGTTCTTTACTGGCAACGCGACCATTTTTAATCATCTTATTATTTTCACCTCACGTTCGGCTTACGACAAATTTACTCCCGTTACGGCGAACTACTCGCTTCGCACTTCCACCCGGGATTTCGACAGAACCTTTTTCACCGTCACGCCGTCCAGTGACGAACAGAGCCGAATTACGTCCCCGTTATTTACGCAGTCCGTCACGCAATGCAGCAGGCAATGGGATTTGTGCGTTACCGTCACCCACTACGACGCCGGGCTGGCCTCGCTGTCGGGCATCGTCATGGTGCTGCTTTGCCTGTTTTTATATTTTATCTGGGTCGCCCTGACGCTGTTTTCGTTTCGAATTTACGAAGACCGCCTTTCGCTGGAGCGCACGCTGGTCAAGGCGGTGAAAGCGAACACGATAAGCGTGCATTTTCAGCCCATTATCCGGGTTAGCGATAAAAAAATTGTCGGGGTGGAGGTTCTGTCGAGATGGCGGGATAACAATCATAAAGACGTCTCCCCTGAGCTATTTATTCCGTTAATCAAAAAGATTGGGCTGTATCCCTATTACTACACCAACATGATTAAAAAATCGCTGGCAGAAATTGCCCCGCTGGCCAATGAATATCAGCTGATGGTTTCAGTGAACGTTGGCAGAACGGAAATTGAAGACGGCAAATTCCTGGCTGTTTTACGTCGCGAATGTTTGCTGAACAACATTCCGTTATCGCTGATAAAGGTTGAGTTATCCGAGAATGGGGTCTCTACGTCGGCAATACTTGAGGAATTTTGTGAAGAACTCAAGTCTGCGGGGGTGAAGATCTCTATCGACGATTTTGGCGTGCAAAACTCTAATCTTGCCAGGCTGACTAACCTGAAGTATGACGAGATCAAGGTCGATAAGTCGCTAGTGGATGGCATCAACGAAGATTACAAACAGGATATCCTGGCGATCTTTAGCGACGCGCTCGCTAAACTGCAAAAAACCCTTGTTTTCGAAGGGGTTGAGAGCGAAACGCAATATCAATTCATCGCCCAGAGATATCCCGATGCCCTGATACAAGGGTGGTATTTTTCAAAATCGCTGCCGCGGCAGGATCTGGCCCGCCTGCTGGCAAACCCGGCGCGATAGTGCGTTACTCATTACCCCACTGATTCAGGAACCTGGCGATATCGTCAATACGTTCTTCATCAATAGCCGCCTGGGCCGCCATCTCATGCTGCGCCTCTTCATCAATCTCTTCATTATTGTACAGACGGGTGAGCAGCATCTGGAAATAGCGTGCCAGCGGCGTGCGTTCCGCCTCATCCACCGGCTTCGCAGATTCTGTGGCATATTCATCGACAATGTCGTAAAACCTGAGCGGGATATCGTTGGTCATAGCGTTGTTTCCCTCTTTTATGCATAAAAAACGGGAACCCTCAGGCTCCCGTTCACGTTTAACCCAGCGAGTGGATTACATGTTCGCGACGATCGCGTCGCCAAACTCTGAGCATTTCAGCAGCTTAGCGCCTTCCATACCTTCAACGATCCGGCCAGGGGCTTCGAACCATTCCATGTGACGCAGGAGTATTTCATCGGAAATTTGATTATTGATGGATAGAAAAAGAAACACAACAGATAAATTATAATTTTAATGCAACCCTGGCTCCTCACCAACCAATGATTTAGCGTAACCATCTTTGGGATTGTTTGGTACTTTTGAGGATTAAGTAATTATTCAGTTTCTGGTATTGGCGTATCCCTCTTTTCTTCCATGGCCTATACTTTCAGTTTGCTCTCTGGCTGCAGCCATTTGCATAAGCTTCCCGCAGCGTTGATAATGCGGGCGAACGCTGAGTGGGTATGAGAACCTTCTTTGTCGCACTAACGCCGTAATTTTGCTCTTTAAACGCAACGGGGGACGTTGCTGCATATGATCTCCTGCTTAGCCGAAGCTATTGCTTCTGACGAGGCAGCTCGGTTAGCATTAGGATAAATTATCAATATTTCAAGATAAGGGGAAGAGCGTGATCAAATGGCTTAGGAAAGCAAACAGATCAAAAAATTATTATCTGAAAAGGACGAAATTAAAGCTTAAGCTTAGCCTCTTAAGTGAAATTACTGCTCGCGCTCGCTCTAAAAATATCGGTCATGATTTAGGCACAGATCATTTAGTAATCCCTTTCATCGCTAAGGGTATCGGAGATGCGGTTGTTATCGGGGGAGTGATTGATACTCTGGTGAAAAACGATTTCCAGGTCTCTGTTATTGCTGATAAAAAAACGCATTTTTTATTTAAGGAATGGACGACATTAGCAGGTTTGTATTTATATGAACCTCATAATAAAAAACCTTTGCTTAATGAACTGAAGAAAATAGGGCCCTTCGCGTTCATTGACTCGCATGAGATTACTCATTCAAATATTGATACATTCAATTTAATTAGACTTACCAAGCCTTTTAGAACAGTCGGCTTTACGGAAAAGTATCGAATTTATGATGAAGTCATCAATATTAAACATCCTCAGTCGCACATAAGCACCAGGTATGTAGATTTACTTGAACGTTTAGGTATCTCGGCAACAGATTATGATTATTCTGTAATCATTCCTGAAAAAGATGCCGCAGCCGCCCGGAAATTCATGCAAAAAACCACTGATAAAAAGATAATTTCCTTTATTCCTTACGGTAGCGTTAGTGAACGTTTTTTCTCCGACTTACAAATTGAAGCTATAACGAACCACATTTCAAAATACAGTCATTCATATCACACGATCATCATCGGTGAACAACACAAAATTGCCGCTATCCCTGATTCAGAGAATGTCACAAAAAACACAGTTCCATCATTCTTTTCAGCTGCACAGATAATTAAAGATAGCGCGCTGATCATTTCGCCAGATACATCATTTGTACATGTCTCAAGAGCTTTTAACAAAAAAATTATATGCGTCTACCCCTTCAAGATTATCGGCGAATCTGCTGATAACGCCGATGTTTGGGGGCCAAACTATAAATCAGCAATACAGCTTAGATTGAAAGAACGCCGCGTTATGGATGCCGATGTTCGACCTATACTAAATATGATAGATGAACAATTGAAAGATATAACAAATTAAGGTTTCGTATAGATATAAATATAATATCGTGATCGAATTTTACTCAGTCTTCTCAGGTCTCTCTATGTTTATGGCCTGAGGCTCACTCACTTCTGGCAATTGCTTAAAGTTTGCAATTTTTAAAAATATGCATGAATTGATTATTTCATTCTGAGTAAAATTGAACAACGCGCGTTTATTTTAATAACCGTTATAAGCTAAAAATAAAAAACGGGAACCCTCAGGCTCCCGTTCACGTTTAACCCAGCGAGTGGATTACATGTTCGCGATGATCGCGTCGCCAAACTCTGAACATTTCAGCAGCTTAGCGCCTTCCATCAGACGCTCGAAGTCATAGGTGACGGTTTTGGCGTTAATCGCGCCTTCCATACCTTTGACGATCAGGTCTGCGGCTTCGAACCATTCCATATGACGCAGCATCATCTCTGCGGACAGGATGATAGAGCCCGGGTTCACTTTGTCCTGGCCCGCGTATTTAGGTGCAGTACCGTGGGTCGCTTCGAACAGCGCGCACTCGTCACCGATGTTCGCGCCAGGCGCGATACCGATACCGCCAACCTGCGCCGCCAGGGCGTCAGAGATGTAGTCACCGTTCAGGTTCATACAGGCGATGACGTCATATTCAGCAGGACGCAGCAGGATCTGCTGCAGGAACGCATCGGCAATCACATCTTTAATGACGATCTCTTTGCCGGTGTTCGGGTTCTTGATCTTCTGCCACGGGCCGCCGTCGATCGGTTCACCGCCGAACTCTTCGGTCGCCAGCTGGTAGCCCCAGTCTTTGAACGCGCCTTCGGTGAACTTCATGATGTTGCCTTTGTGAACCAGGGTCACAGAGTCACGGTCGTTGGTGATCGCGTATTCGATGGCTGCACGCACCAGACGCTTGGTCCCTTCTTCGGAGCACGGCTTGATACCGATACCGCAGTGCTCAGGGAAGCGGATTTTCTTCACGCCCATCTCTTCACGCAGGAATTTAATCACTTTTTCCGCATCAGCAGAGTCAGCTTTCCATTCGATACCGGCGTAAATGTCTTCTGAGTTTTCACGGAAGATAACCATGTCGGTCAGCTCAGGGTGCTTAACCGGGCTTGGGGTGCCCTGATAATAACGTACCGGGCGCAGGCACACGTACAAATCCAGCTCCTGACGCAGCGCCACGTTCAGGGAGCGAATGCCGCCGCCGACGGGGGTGGTCAGTGGGCCTTTGATAGCTACGCGATAGTCGCGGATCAGGTCCAGCGTTTCGGCTGGCAGCCAGACGTCCTGGCCATAAATTTGAGTCGATTTTTCACCGGTGTAAATTTCCATCCAGGAAATTTTACGCTCGCCTTTGTAGGCTTTCTCAACAGCGGCATCAACCACTTTCAGCATTGCCGGGGTAACGTCGACACCGATACCATCACCTTCGATGAACGGGATAATCGGGTTGTGAGGAACGTTAATCTTGCCGTTTTGCAGGGTGATCTTTTTACCTTCCGCCGGAACAACTACTTTGCTTTCCATTAACCTCTCCTTCGAGCGCTTCTGGTTGTTACTGATCTTATGTTAATAAATTGTAATGAGCCTTCCGATAGTACCTGATTGTCCGACGCCATGAAAGGTCTTCGTTATTAGGCTATAATGCGGCAATTGATAAAGCCTGAAAATACCATGAAGAAAACTTCTTTTAGAAAACACCGGGTTGAGCGATTCAGCTCACGACAAGCTACCAGAAGAACGCCAGAAACCCAGCCGACGCGGGTGATTCTGTTCAATAAACCCTACGATGTATTGCCGCAGTTCACCGACGAGGCCGGGCGCAGCACGCTGAAAGAATACATCCCCGTTCAGGGCGTCTATGCAGCCGGGCGACTGGATCGCGACAGCGAGGGACTGTTGGTTTTAACCAACGATGGTGCCCTGCAGGCGAAGCTCACCCAGCCGGGCAAACGGACCGGGAAAATTTACTTTGTGCAGGTTGAAGGCGAGCCGGACGACGAGACGCTGGCAAAGCTGCGCAACGGCGTAACGTTAAACGACGGCCCCACCCTGCCCGCTGGTATTGAACGCGTGAATGAACCGGAGTGGCTGTGGCCGCGCAATCCCCCCATCCGTGAACGCAAATCCATACCCACCAGCTGGCTTAAGATCACCCTTTATGAAGGCCGCAACCGTCAGGTTCGCCGTATGACCGCGCACGTGGGCTTCCCTACCCTTCGCCTGATTCGCTACGCCATGGGCAGCTACACGCTGGACTCGCTGGCAAACGGGCAATGGCGGGACGTTACCCCTAAGGAGAAATAATGTTCAAACCTCATGTTACGGTTGCCTGCGTGGTTCACGCTCAGGGAAAATTTCTGGTTGTAGAAGAGAGTATCAACGGCAAGGCGCTGTGGAATCAGCCTGCCGGGCATCTTGAAGCTAATGAAACCTTACTGCAGGCAGCAAAGCGCGAGCTGTGGGAGGAAACAGGCATCCGCGCCGAGCCGCAGCACTTCATTCGCATGCACCAGTGGATTGCGCCTGACCAAACCCCTTTCCTGCGCTTTTTATTCGCCGTTGAGCTTAACGAAACGTGCGCCACTGAACCGCATGATGACGATATCGACCGCTGCCTGTGGGTCACGGCAGACGAGATACTGAACGCGCCAAACCTGCGCTCGCCGCTGGTTGCGGAAAGCATTCGCTGCTGGCAATCTGCTGGCCGCCTGCCGCTGGATGTCATCGGCGCGTTTAACTGGCCGTTTACAGAGGGTGTCAACGGTGGGGGGGCGTGATAGAATACGCCGCCTTGAAGTTCAATGTCGTGAGTATTCCATGTCAGATAACAGCCAGAAAAAAGTGATCGTCGGCATGTCCGGCGGTGTCGACTCCTCCGTTTCCGCCTACCTGTTGCAGCAGCAGGGCTATAAGGTGGAGGGCCTGTTCATGAAGAACTGGGAGGAAGACGATGGCGAGGAATACTGCACTGCCGCTGCGGATCTCGCCGATGCGCAGGCCGTGTGCGACAAGCTCGGCATCGAACTGCACACCGTTAACTTTGCCGCAGAATACTGGGACAACGTCTTTGAACTCTTCCTCGAAGAGTACAAAGCAGGCCGCACGCCTAACCCGGACATTCTGTGCAACAAAGAGATCAAATTCAAAGCCTTCCTGGAATTCGCCGCTGAAGACCTTGGCGCAGATTACATCGCGACCGGCCACTACGTGCGTCGTGCAGACGTGAATGGCAAAAGCCAGCTGCTGCGCGGTCTGGACGGCAACAAAGATCAGAGCTACTTCCTTTATACGCTGAGCCACGAACAGATTGTCCAAAGCCTGTTCCCGGTCGGCGAGCTGGAAAAGCCGGAAGTGCGTAAAATCGCTGAAGAGCTGGATCTGATCACCGCGAAGAAAAAAGACTCCACCGGTATCTGCTTTATCGGCGAGCGCAAGTTCCGCGAGTTCCTCGGCCGCTACCTGCCTGCACAGCCGGGTAAAATTGTTACCGTTGACGGCGACGAAATTGGCCAGCACCAGGGGCTGATGTACCACACCCTTGGCCAGCGTAAAGGTCTGGGTATTGGCGGCACGAAAGACGGCAGCGAAGACCCGTGGTACGTGGTCGACAAAGACGTCGAAAATAATATTCTGATTGTGGCCCAGGGTCATGACCACCCGCGCCTGATGTCCGTTGGCCTCGTCGCGCAGCAGCTGCACTGGGTCGATCGCGAGCCGCTGAAAGGCACGCTGCGCTGCACCGTGAAAACGCGCTACCGTCAGACGGATATTCCCTGCACCGTTACCGCGCTGGATGACGATCGCATTGACGTGCGTTTCGACGAACCGGTTTCCGCCGTTACCCCTGGCCAGTCAGCCGTCTTCTACAGCGGCGAAATTTGCCTCGGCGGTGGGATCATTGAACAGCGCCTGCCGCTGCCTGCTGTTTAAACCGATAGCACACATAAAGGAGACCGTGTGGCGAAGAACTATTACGACATCACCCTGGCGCTGGCGGGAATTTGCCAGTCTGCTCGTCTGGTGCAACAGCTGGCGCATCAGGGTCACTGCGACGCCGATGCCCTGCACGTTTCGCTCAACAGCGTTATCGATCTCAACCCGGGCTCTACGCTGGGTGTGTTCGGCGGCAGTGAAGCCAATCTTCGTCTCGGTCTTGAAACCCTGCTCGGCGTGCTCAACGCCAGCAGCCGTCAGGGGCTCAACGCGGAACTGACCCGCTACACCTTAAGCCTGATGGTGCTGGAACGTAAGCTGAACGCCGCAAAGGGCGCGATGAATACCCTGGGCGACCGCATCGCCGGGCTGCAGCGCCAGCTCGACCATTTCGACCTCCAGTCGGAAACCCTGCTGAGCGCAATGGCCGGTATTTACGTCGACGTAATAAGCCCGCTCGGCCCGCGTATTCAGGTCACCGGTTCACCCGCCGTACTGCAAAGCCCCCAGGTGCAGGCGAAGGTTCGCGCCTCGCTGCTAGCCGGCATTCGTGCTGCCGTGCTCTGGCACCAGGTTGGCGGCGGCCGCCTGCAATTAATGTTTTCTCGTAATCGCCTGACGACTCAGGCAAAACAAATTCTTGCTCATTGTTAACCTCCCGGAGTTGCGAATTATGGAATTATCCTCACTGACCGCCGTATCCCCTGTCGATGGACGCTACGGCGATAAAGTCAGCGCGCTGCGCGGGATCTTCAGCGAATATGGCCTGCTGAAGTTCCGTGTTCAGGTTGAAGTACGCTGGCTGCAAAAGCTGGCCGCCCAGGCAGCAATCAAGGAAGTTCCTGCTTTTGACGCAGAGGCAAACGATTACCTTGATAAAATCGTTGCCGAGTTTAGCGAAGAAGATGCCGCGCGCATTAAAACCATTGAACGCACCACCAACCACGACGTAAAAGCGGTTGAGTACTTCCTGAAAGAGAAAGTCGAAAGCGTCCCTGCCCTGCATGCGGTTTCCGAATTTATCCACTTCGCCTGTACGTCTGAAGATATCAACAACCTGTCTCACGCGCTGATGCTCTCAACCGCGCGCCAGGAAGTGGTGCTGCCTTACTGGCGTAAAATCATTGACGCGGTAAAAGCGCTGTCCGTGGAGTACCGCGACATCCCGCTGCTCTCCCGTACTCACGGCCAGCCAGCGACCCCATCGACGATGGGTAAAGAGATGGCGAACGTGGCGTACCGCATGGAGCGGCAGTATCGTCAGCTGGAACAGGTTGAGATCCTCGGCAAAATCAACGGTGCGGTCGGTAACTATAACGCCCACATCGCCGCCTACCCTGAAGTTGACTGGCACCAGTTCAGCGAAGCGTTCGTGACCTCGCTGGGCATCCAGTGGAACCCGTACACCACCCAGATTGAGCCGCACGACTATATTGCCGAGCTGTTTGACTGCATCGCTCGCTTTAACACCATCCTGATCGACTTCGATCGTGACGTCTGGGGCTACATCGCGCTGAACCACTTCAGGCAGAAAACCATCGCCGGCGAAATCGGTTCGTCCACCATGCCGCACAAAGTGAACCCAATCGACTTCGAAAACTCCGAAGGCAACCTGGGCCTGGCGAACGCCGTGCTTCAGCATATGGCGAGCAAACTGCCGGTTTCCCGCTGGCAGCGCGACCTGACCGATTCTACGGTGCTGCGTAACCTGGGCGTGGGCATTGGCTACGCGCTGATCGCGTATCAGTCTACCCTAAAAGGCGTGAGTAAACTGGAAGTGAACCGCGATCGCCTGCTGGACGAGCTGGATCACAACTGGGAAGTGCTGGCGGAGCCAATTCAGACCGTGATGCGCCGCTACGGCATCGAAAAACCGTACGAGAAGCTTAAGGAGCTGACCCGCGGCAAACGCGTTGACGCCGAAGGCATGAAGCAGTTTATCGACGGCCTGGCGTTGCCAGAAGAAGAAAAAGCGCGCCTGAAAGAGATGACCCCGGCGAACTACATTGGCCGCGCCATCACCATGGTTGACGAGCTGAAGTAATCACCCTCCCCCTTTCCGGCCGGAAAGGGGGCTGCTTTTTGGTATCGCGCCATTCTTCCGGATGGCGGACGCTTTTAATATTCCGGCACCCTCACGCCTTGCAGTGGTTAAAGCATAGTATTGGATTGATTGTTATTTTGCGGCGTGGAATAACTTTGTGGAATATACCGCTTCAGCCCGAACGGGCACAGTTTAAACTGGCAAGGTGCCTCAACCGAGCACGGCCGATCCATCTCCTGCCGATTCCCTGGGCATTCATTTTTCTTCCTGAACCCCATCCAGCCTATTGATGAAAAGGGCATTGCCTGCGCAATCCAGACCCGACGGCGTCTGTCGTTAATCAGGATCCCTTCGTTTGAGGTAGTGATAATCTCACCTGCACGAACGTAATAATCGCCCTTAAGCCATAAAATGTAATTCAGGCCATAGTGTGTTTCAACTTTGCAAAAGATAGTGCCGCTTTCCGGACTCGCAATAGTCTCAACAACCTTCCATTCCATAAGCCCCTCTTTACTCGATATTCTGCCGGTTTGTTGTGTGAAAATGCTGCTTTTATGGTATCTGTTATGAAAATCTAATTTCGCACCATAAAATAAGTGTAGACACAGATTTATCGAATGAGAACATCCTTACAAAAAAAGTGGCAATATTTACAAAACTCATGAGCAGCTTACGCGTGTCACAGATAAGAAATCGGCGTGAAACATAAGATAAGAAGAATGAGAGGCTGTTTTCCAGGCGGTTGGTTTACGGCCTGCCTTCTCGCCTGGCAAATTGAAACGCACCTGAATGAAGGCCAGAGCAAAGATTGCCCGGGTGTCGCCGATGGGTTTGAACGTTTATGAACTCATAAAGTCTAATAAACATACACAACCAAAGAAGGATCGTTATGACAGCATTTATGATCGCTACTGCCGTGGCAGTGGTTCTTGGGCTGATGATATTGAGCCTGGTTAAAATCGGCATCAGTACATCGAATAATCCCGATTAACTGCTTTAAGCTTTAGCCCGCTTAGCGTATGGAATCGCTGGATGGTTCTTTGTTGCCAGAGCCGCCAGGATACCTGTACTTATCAAACTCAACGTAAATAAAAAGGCCGCCTTAAGCAGCCTCTTTGAAAATTATCCGTTCAACGGGCGGGTTCACTCGTTACATCCTCATTCGGGAGCAGGTAAAACGGTGCCTCCTGAGACAGATACTCCTGATAATCACCCCTCTGTAACAGCGACAGCTCTGCGCAAAGTTCCTGTTCGCCGTAGTCGACCCGCTTTGAAAACTGAAAGAAGAATTTCATCATACCGTTTCTGTTCTCTGATGCGGCTCCCTGGTTGTGGTTGAGGGAGCCAGACGACTATGCTTTTTTAGCGCTGTAAACTTCTTCACCAGCGAAGGAAGGTTCAGCCCAGAAGTTGATATTAAACTGAGCATCATCGGTCATCTCAATGCGATGCCAGTACTGTGGTGGGCTGGTTGCGAAGCTGCCAGCGTTTATTACCACTTTCACTTCCGGCTCTGTCGCCTCTTCATTCGCAAAGCCATAGTAGGTCACTGTCCCTTCCATAACGCAAAGCTGACCAAAGACTCCGGCAGCGGTATTGTGATGGCTGAGAAGAGCAGCTGGAACATTTTCCTTTGTAAAAAAGGGAGTGGAACGTTTGATCGTCCAATGGCTGGGAATTCTTTGATGGCTCATACATACCTCCTGCAATAAAGATGCATTTAAAATACACTTTATGATTTTCACTGTAAAGGCAATTGAGAATAAAAATCATTAACAGGAAATGCTTTTGGGACGCCCGGCAGCACGCTTACAGGATCGGGCAGACGTATAGGTGAAATTTTCATCGTATGCCGGAGGGATACCTGCCCTCTGCCCGTGGAAAAAGCTGCGCGCCTTCAACAGTCTATAAACAGATGGCTGTTTTCTCCGAAACGCGGAAGCTTACGCTCGCAACTCGGTTAATATTACGCGCTCCGTATAAGAGCGTATTGAGGGTGAAGCCTGCCCCGGACGGCCAGCGCTAACCCTCTTCTGGTATCGGCCCCAGATAAGGCACAAACGTTGCAGCAGATTGAATCCATGTAAAGGCCATGTCCAGTTAACATGCTGAATAATCAAACGCCTGCAGCGATGCGTTCGGGGGAATGAAAACACTCATTTAATTTCATGACGCTGGTTTCAAACCCTGTAATCAGCGTTAAACTATTCATATTATTTATTAATGGAGAAGCGATAATGCGCGTACTGGTTGTTGAAGATAACGCATTGCTACGCCATCACCTGAAGGTTCAGCTTCAGGAGATGGGCCATCAGGTGGACGATGCCGAAGATGCGAAAGAAGCCGATTATTATCTCAATGAACACCTGCCGGATATCGCCATTGTCGATTTAGGGTTGCCTGACGAAGACGGCCTGTCCCTTATCCGCCGCTGGCGCAGCCATGATATTTCTCTCCCGGTGCTGGTGCTGACTGCCCGTGAAGGCTGGCAGGACAAGGTTGAAGTGCTGAGCGCAGGCGCGGACGATTACGTTACCAAGCCGTTCCATATAGAAGAGGTGGCTGCGCGCATGCAGGCGCTGCTGCGCCGCAACAGCGGGCTGGCGTCGCAGGTGATCTCACTGCCGCCGTTCCAGGTAGATCTCTCCCGCCGCGAATTTTCAATTAACGATGAGGTCATTAAGCTGACCGCATTTGAATACACCATTATGGAAACGCTGATCCGAAACAGCGGGAAGGTGGTGAGCAAAGATTCCCTGATGCTTCAGCTTTATCCGGATGCCGAGCTGCGCGAAAGCCACACTATTGACGTGCTGATGGGCCGTTTACGTAAAAAAATTCAGGCGCAGTACCCGCATGAGGTGATCACCACCGTGCGCGGTCAGGGCTACCTGTTCGAATTACGCTGATGAAAGGAATTTTGCGCCACATTTTGCCCCTTTCGCTGCGGGTGCGTTTTCTGCTGGCTACCGCTGCCGTAGTGATGGTGCTGTCTCTCTCCTACGGGATGGTGGCTCTGGTCGGGTATAGCGTAAGCTTCGATAAAACCACCTTCCGCCTGTTACGCGGAGAAAGTAACCTGTTTTATACCCTGGCGAAATGGGAAAACAACCGGATCACCGTCGAGATGCCGGAAAACCTGAATCAGCAGAGTCCGACGCTGGCGCTGATCTACGATGAAAAGGGAAAATTGCTCTGGGCGCAGCGTAATGTCCCCTGGCTGAAAAAACGCATCCGGCCGGAATGGCTGAAAACCAACGGTTTTCATGAGATAGAAGCCGATCTCAACTCCACCAGCACCCTGCTGCATGACGATCGCGCGTTACAGAACAGGCTCAACGAGATCCGTGAAGAAGATGACGACACGGAGCTGACCCACTCGGTGGCCATCAACCTTTATCCCGCCACGGTGCACATGCCGCAGTTGACCATTGTGGTGGTAGACACGATACCGGTGGAGCTGAAACGCTCATATATGGTCTGGAACTGGTTCGTCTATGTTCTGGCCGCCAACCTGCTGCTGGTGATCCCCCTGCTGTGGGTCGCTGCGTGGTGGAGCTTGCGCCCGATTGAATCCCTGGCCAAAGAGGTGCGCGAGCTGGAGGAGCATCACCGCGAGAAGCTTAACCCGGAGACCACGCGCGAACTGACCAGCCTGGTGCGCAACCTCAACCGCCTGCTGAAAAGCGAGCGAGAACGCTACGACAAATATCGTACGACCCTCACCGACCTTACGCACAGCCTGAAAACGCCGCTGGCGGTGATGCAAAGCACCCTGCGCTCAATGCGCAGTTCAAAGATGAGCGTTGATGATGCCGAGCCGGTAATGCTGGAACAGATCAGCCGCATTTCACAACAGATAGGTTATTACCTGCACCGGGCAAGTATGCGCTCCGGAAGCGCCCTGCTGAGCCGGGAGCTGCACCCGGTTGCCCCGCTGCTGGATAACCTGACCTCCGCGCTGAACAAGGTATACCAGCGTAAAGGGGTCAATATCAGCCTCGATATTTCGCCGGAAATTAGCTTTGTCGGTGAGAAAAATGACTTTATGGAGGTGATGGGCAACCTGCTTGATAACGCCTGTAAATACTGCCTGGAGTTTGTCGAGGTGTCCGCGCGCGTTACGGATAACGAACTGCATATTATCGTTGAGGACGACGGCCCCGGCATTCCCCGCAACAAACGTGAGGTGGTATTCGATCGCGGTCAACGCGCCGACACCCTGCGTCCGGGACAAGGGGTGGGATTGTCCGTCGCCCGTGAAATTGTCGATCAGTACGATGGCAGGATCGAAACCGGCGAAAGTTTGCTGGGCGGCGCCCGAATGGAGGCCATTTTTGGCCGCCAGCTGCCTGTATCGAACGATAGTTAACCCGTTATGTGAAAAATACGCGGATCGCGCACCCAGGGTTCTGTGCTTCCGTTATAATCCGTCTCAGTAAGAGCCTGCGGAATACAAAAATATGGATTATCAATTAACGCTTAACTGGCCCGAATTTATAGAACGTTACTGGCAAAAGCGCCCGGTCGTTCTTAAGCGCGGGATCAGCAATTTTATCGACCCTATCTCCCCTGACGAGCTTGCCGGTCTGGCGATGGAAAACGAAGTGGACAGCCGTCTGGTAAGCCACCAGGACGGAAAATGGCAGGTCAGCCACGGTCCATTTGAAAGTTACGATCACCTTGGCGAGAGCAACTGGTCTTTACTGGTGCAGGCGGTTAACAACTGGCACGAACCTACCGCAGCCTTAATGCGTCCTTTCCGCGCCCTGCCAGACTGGCGAATGGACGATCTGATGATCTCCTTCTCCGTTCCGGGGGGCGGCGTTGGCCCGCATCTGGACCAGTACGACGTGTTTATCATACAGGGCACCGGCCGCCGCCGCTGGCGCGTGGGCGAGAAAGTGCCGATGAAGCAGCACTGTCCGCACCCGGACCTGCTTCAGGTTGATCCGTTTGAAGGGATTATTGACGAGGAGCTTGAGCCGGGCGACATCCTCTATATCCCGCCAGGATTCCCGCATGAGGGTTATTCGCTGGAAAACTCGCTTAACTATTCTGTCGGCTTCCGCGCGCCAAGCGGCCGCGAGATGATCAGCGGATTCGCTGACTATGTGTTGCAGCGCGAGCTGGGCAGCCACCGTTACAGCGATCCGGACGTACCGTCGCGTGAGCACCCGGCAGATATTCTGCCAGAGGAGCTGGATAAGCTGCGCGGCATGATGCTGGATCTGATCAACGAGCCGGAGCACTTCAGGCAGTGGTTTGGCGAGTTTATCAGCCAGTCCCGTCACGAGCTGGACGTGGCACCGCCGGAGCCGCCGTATCAGGCAGATGAAATTTACGATGCGCTCCAGCAGGGCGATAAGCTGGTGCGTCTGGGCGGGTTACGCGTCCTGCGCATTGGCGAAGAGGTTTTCGTGAACGGCGAGAAGCTCGACTCCCCGCACCGCCCGGCGCTGGAAGCCATTGCCAGCCACATGGTGTTGACCGCGGATACCTTTGGCGACGCGCTGGACGACCCTTCTTTCCTCGCCATGCTGGCCGCGCTGGTAAACAGCGGCTACTGGTTTTTTGAAGACTAAGTCGTGATTGTGCCGGGTAGCGCTTCGCTTACCCGGCAACGCCTCATCGCTTCGCGGTTAACTCTGCAATTCGCACAATCACCTGCACCGCTTTCTCCATCCCTTCCAGCGTCACGAACTCATGCTTGCCGTGGTAGTTATACCCGCCGGTAAACAGGTTCGGGCACGGCAGCCCCATAAACGACAGCTGTGAACCATCGGTGCCGCCGCGGATCGGTTTCAACACCGGTTCGATGTCGCAATCGCGCATCGCCTGCTGAGCGATATCAAGAATGTGCGGATGCGCCATCACCTTCTCGCGCATGTTGTAATAGCTGTCTTCGATAATCAGCTCAATATAGCAGTCCGGGTGCAGCCCCTTGCCGACCTTCTTCGCGATCTCCATCATCTTGCGCTTGCGCGCCTCAAAGGCTTTGCGGTCAAAATCGCGGACGATGTAGTGCATCTGCGCGCTGTCTACGGTTCCCTTGATGCTGGTCAGGTGATAAAAACCTTCATACCCTTCCGTCATCTCCGGGCTCTCTTCGGCAGGGACTTCCGCATGAATGCGAGCGGCAAGCGACAGCGCATTGACCATTACCCCTTTCGCCGACCCCGGGTGCACGTTATTACCGACGATTTTGATGGTCACCGATGCCGCGTTGAAGTTCTCATACTCAAGTTCACCCACGCCGCCGCCATCAACGGTGTAGGCCCACCGGGCGTTGAAAGCCTCTACGTCAAAGTGTTTTGCCCCTTTCCCCACTTCCTCATCCGGCGTGAAGGCCACGCGAATGTCGCCATGGGGAATATTTTTGCCCTTCAGCACCGCCAGCGCCGTCACGATCTCGGCGATGCCCGCTTTGTCATCGGCGCCCAGCAAAGTTTTGCCGTCGGTAGTGATTAACGTCTGCCCAAGCAGCTGATGCAGGACCGGGAACATCACCGGCGACAGCACTTCATCGCCAATCCCCAGCGCTATATCACCGCCGCGGTAGTTTTCAACGATCTGCGGGTTAACGTGTTTACCGCTAAAATCGGGTGAAGTATCGACATGGGAAATAAAGCCAATAGCCGGGATATCTCCGTCCACGTTCGCCGGCAGCGTTCCCATCACGGTCCCTTTTTCGCTCAGCGTGACGTTCACCAGCCCCATGGCCTCAAGCTGCTCTTTCAAAAGGTTTAGCAGCTTCCACTGGCCTTCAGTGCTGGGCACCTGTCGGACACCCGGTTTAGATTGGGTATCCAGCGAAACGTAATGTAAAAAACGCTCAAGTAGTTTATCCATGCAGTCACCCTCACTTTTTGTGACAACATTATCATTAAGCAGCAAAACGCAAATATTGCGTCAGGTCACTTTTATCCCGCAAACGAGAACTTTTTACGTTTATATCGTTCTGCGTTAATAAATGTAGCTTATGAATAAGGGAGAAGGATTGGCGATTCAATGGGTTTGCCGTAGAATGTCCGCCCTCATTACGAGTCACCAAGGTGGTTACACACAAACCCCGCTTCAGTCTGCTGCCTGAGGCGTCTATATGGGACAGCGCGAAAATTGAATACACAACCCCGTTCCCTTTCACCACTGGTGCAACTGGAACGAATTCGTAAAAGTTTTGATGGCAAAGACGTCATTTCCGACCTCAACCTGACCATCAATGACGGTGAGTTTCTCACGCTGCTTGGCCCCTCCGGCTGCGGCAAAACCACCGTACTGCGCCTTATCGCCGGGCTGGAAAGCGTCGATAACGGCCATATCCATCTTGAGAACCAGGACATTACCCAGGTTCCTGCCGAAGACCGCCACGTCAACACCGTCTTTCAGAGCTATGCCCTGTTCCCGCACATGACCGTGTTTGAGAACGTGGCGTTTGGCCTGCGCATGCAAAAAACGCCCGCCAGCGAGATCCCGCCGCGCGTCACTGAGGCCCTGCGGATGGTGCAGCTGGAGGCGTTCGCCCAGCGCAAGCCGCATCAGCTTTCCGGCGGCCAGCAGCAGCGTGTGGCCATCGCCCGCGCCGTGGTCAATAAGCCGCGCCTGCTCCTGCTCGATGAGTCGCTCTCCGCGCTGGACTACAAGCTGCGCAAGCAGATGCAGAACGAGCTGAAGGCCCTTCAGCGCAAGCTCGGCATTACGTTCGTGTTTGTCACCCACGATCAGGAAGAGGCTTTGACCATGTCAGACCGTATCGTGGTGATGCGCGACGGTAAAATTGAACAGGACGGCACGCCGCGTGAAATTTACGAAGAGCCGAAAAACCTGTTCGTCGCCAGCTTCATAGGCGAAATCAATATCTTTAACGCTACGGTGATTGAGCGCCTGGACGAACAGCGCGTTCGCGCGAACGTCGAGGGCCGCGAATGCAATATTACCGTCAACTTTGCCGTCGAGAAGGGACAAAAGCTCAACGTCCTGCTGCGCCCGGAAGATCTCCGCGTTGACGAGATCCACGATACGGCTGAAGTCGAAGGTCTGATCGGTTACGTTCGCGAGCGCAACTACAAAGGGATGACCCTCGAATCCGTTGTGGAGCTGGAAAACGGCAAAATGGTAATGGTCAGCGAGTTCTTTAACGAGGACGATCCGGACTTCGACCATTCGCTGGATCAGAAAATGGTCATCAACTGGGTAGAAAGCTGGGAGGTTGTACTGGCTGATGAAGAACACGAGTAAGTTCCAGAATGTGGTGATTGCCACGATCGTCGGTTGGCTTGTGTTGTTTGTCTTTCTTCCCAACCTGATGATCATCGTGACCAGCTTCCTGACCCGCGACGACGCAAACTTCGTTGCGCTGGTCTTTACGCTGGACAACTACGCGCGCCTGCTCGATCCGCTCTATTTTGACGTGCTGCTGCACTCGCTCAATATGGCGCTGATTGCCACCGTTGCCTGCCTGGTGCTGGGGTATCCTTTCGCGTGGTTCCTGGCACGCCTGCCGCAGAAAGTGCGCCCGCTGCTGCTGTTTTTACTCATTGTGCCGTTCTGGACCAACTCGCTAATCCGCATCTACGGGCTGAAAATCTTCCTCAGCACGAAAGGCTATCTGAACGAGTTTCTGCTGTGGCTGGGGGTAATCGATACGCCGATCCGCATCATGTTCACGCCGGGCGCGGTGATCGTCGGGCTGGTTTATATCCTGCTGCCGTTTATGGTGATGCCGCTCTACTCCAGCATTGAAAAGCTCGATAAGCCGCTGCTGGAAGCGGCAAAAGACCTGGGCGCCAGCCGGCTGCAAACCTTTATCCGCATCATTATTCCGCTGACCATGCCGGGCATTATCGCCGGCTGCCTGCTGGTGATGTTACCTGCGATGGGTCTGTTCTACGTGTCGGACCTGATGGGCGGCGCGAAAAACCTGCTGATCGGCAACGTGATTAAGAGCCAGTTCCTGAACATCCGCGACTGGCCGTTCGGCTCGGCCACCAGCATTACGCTGACGGTGGTGATGGGGCTGATGCTGCTGGTCTACTGGCGTGCCTCGCGCCTGCTGAACAAGAAGGTGGAGCTGGAATGATCGGTCGACTGCTTCGCGGCGGTTTTATGACCGCCATTTATGCGTATCTCTATATTCCGATTATCATTTTAATCGTGAACTCGTTTAACAGCTCCCGCTTCGGGATTAACTGGCAAGGGTTTACCACCAAATGGTATGGCCTGCTGATGAACAATGACAGCCTGCTCCAGGCCGCGCAGCACTCGCTGACGATGGCGGTGTTTTCTGCCACCTTCGCCACGCTGATTGGCTCGCTGACCGCCGTGGCGCTGTACCGCTACCGTTTCCGCGGGAAGCCGTTCGTCAGCGGCATGCTGTTTGTGGTGATGATGTCCCCGGATATCGTGATGGCCATTTCACTGCTGGTGCTGTTTATGCTGCTGGGTGTCCAGCTCGGCTTCTGGTCGCTGCTGTTCTCGCATATCACCTTCTGCCTGCCGTTCGTGGTGGTTACGGTCTATGCGCGTCTGAAAGGGTTCGATGTGCGAATGCTGGAAGCAGCGAAGGATCTCGGCGCCAGCGAGATGACGATTCTGCGCAAAATCATCCTGCCGCTGGCGATGCCTGCCGTGGCCGCCGGGTGGCTGCTCAGCTTTACCCTGTCGATGGATGATGTGGTGGTCTCCTCCTTCGTCACCGGGCCGAGCTATGAAATTCTGCCGTTAAAGATCTACTCAATGGTTAAGGTCGGTGTTTCACCCGAAGTGAACGCGCTGGCGACGATTCTGCTGGTGTTATCGCTGGTTCTGGTCATCGCCAGCCAGGTTATTGCTCGTGATAAAACAAAATCTCAGGGGACACAGAAATGAAAAAAATGCTAGCCGCCGCGGCACTGGTGCTCGGAATGGGTGCCGCGCATGCTGATGACAGCAAAACGCTCTATTTCTACAACTGGACCGAGTACGTGCCGCCGGGCCTGCTGGAACAGTTCACCAAAGAGACGGGCATCAAGGTGATCTATTCCACCTATGAGTCGAATGAAACCATGTACGCCAAGCTTAAAACCTACAAAGATGGCGCGTATGACCTGGTGGTGCCGTCGACCTATTTCGTCGACAAAATGCGCAAGGAAGGCATGATCCAGAAGATCGACAAAACGAAGCTAACCAATTTTTCAAACCTCGATCCGGAGATGCTTAACAAGCCGTTTGACCCGAATAACGACTACTCCATCCCGTATATCTGGGGCGCGACGGCAATTGGCGTTAACAGCGACGCCATCGATCCCAAAACGGTTTCAGGCTGGGCCGACCTGTGGAAACCGGAATACAAAAGCAGCCTGCTGTTAACCGACGATGCGCGCGAAGTGTTCCAGATCGCGCTGCGTAAACTTGGCTACTCCGGCAACACCACCGATCCAAAAGAGATCGAGGCGGCTTATAACGAGCTGAAAAAGCTGATGCCAAACGTGGCGGCGTTCAACTCGGACAACCCGGCCAACCCGTATATGGAAGGTGAGGTGAATCTGGGCATGGTCTGGAACGGCTCTGCGTTTGTAGCGCGTCAGGCCGGTACGCCGCTGGAAGTGGTCTGGCCGAAAGAAGGTGGGATCTTCTGGATGGACAGCCTCTCGATTCCGGCCAACGCGAAAAACGTCGATGGCGCGCTGAAGCTGATTAACTTCCTGCTGCGCCCTGATGTGGCAAAAGAGGTTGCGGAAACCATCGGTTACCCGACGCCAAACCTGGCCGCACGCAAGCTGTTAAGCCCCGACGTTGCGAACGATAAATCGCTCTATCCGGATGCGGAAACCGTCAGCAAAGGGGAATGGCAGAACGACGTCGGTGACGCGAGCCGCCTTTATGAAGAGTATTACCAGAAGCTAAAGGCGGGTCGATAAACAATAACGGGCGACGTACAATCGCCCGTTACGCTTACAGCCCCTTCAGAAGTTTATCCACAAAGGCCGGCACCACTTCACTCGCCAGGCCGTAATGCTTCTCTTCAAACTCGCTTCCTACCTGGCTTGGCTCCAGATTGAGCTCCACCGTGTGGGCGCCCTGCAGTCGCGCTTCGTGCACAAATCCCGCGGCCGGATAGACATGCCCTGAGGTGCCGATAGCGATAAAGACGTCCGCCATCGCCAGCGCACTGTAGATATCGTCCATCCCCAGCGGCATTTCACCAAACCAGACCACGTGCGGGCGCAGACGCGAAGGGAACTGGCAGCAGTGGCACCGGTCCTCGTCCAGCACGTCCTCTTTCCAGTCCAGCACCTGGCCGCTCCAGGCACAGCGCACCTTGAGCAGTTCGCCATGCATATGGATGATATTGTGGTTACCGGCTCTTTCATGAAGGTTGTCGATATTCTGCGTGACCAGCAGAAAACGATCCCCCAGCGCTTCCTCCAGCCTGGCCAGCGCCAGGTGCGCCGCGTTTGGCGCAATCTCCGGCTGCTGAAGCTGGCGGCGACGGGCGTTGTAAAACGCCTGCACCAGCGCCGGATCGCGGGCAAAGCCTTCCGGCGTCGCCACGTCTTCAACCCGATGCTCTTCCCACAGCCCGTCCGCTGCGCGGAAGGTCTGAATACCGGATTCAGCGGAGATCCCCGCCCCGGTTAACACCACCACTCTGGGTTTGTCCATCGCTTCTGGCATCATCCTGTCTCTGAAAAAGATCCGCTGACGCAGGCGTTCACGTAAGCGGCGTTTATTTTTGCGAAAACGGCTGAGTCGACCCTGGCGACGCGACAGCATAGTAACCTCGTAAACTAATCGGTGAGATGAAGGAATGCGGCTCCGCGCATGCCTCCTGCGTCCCCGTGTCGTGCACGCTCAATGCGCGGCACGCGGGCAACCGGCAATAAATGTCGGGGCAAACGCCCGGACAACCGTTCCGTAATCGCGGTAAAGTTTGACAGCCCTCCCCCGATCACCAGCAGGTCCGGGTCAACGATGGTCAGGATATTTCCCAGACACACCGCCAGCAGGTCGAGATAGCGTTCAACGTGCTCTCGCGCCTGCGCATCCCCTTGTTCCCACAAGGTAATGATTTGGGGGGCCTCACGTTTCTGATGATAGAAGTGTTCATACAGCCATGCAAACCCCCGTCCCGACAGATAGTTTTCAATACAGCCGTGCTGGCCGCAGCCGCAGCGGGTAAGCGGGAAATCGCGCCCGACTACGTCCAGCGCGTCCACCGGGAGACGGATGTGGCCAAATTCGCCGGTGATGTAGCTGCGCCCGGTGATGGGTTTGCCGTTAATGACAATCCCCCCTCCGACGCCCGTGCCGAGGATCAGCCCCATCACCAGCGGGTAGCGACGAAACTCGTCGTCCCAGGCTTCGGAGAGGGCAAAGCAGTTGGCATCGTTGTCTAAGCGCACGTCGCGTTCAAGGAGGGCAGAGAGATCGGCGCGCAGCGGCTTGCCGCTGGCGGCGGGTACGTTGGCGGCATACAGCGTGCCGTCGTCGGTTTCGGGCATACCCGGAATACCAATGCCGACGCTGCCCTTGACGCCAAAGCGTTCATCCGCCTGCGCCACCAGCGCGGCGATGGCGGTTAAAAATTCATCGTAGCTATCGCGCGGCGTGGGCACGCGGGTTTCCCACTGGAGTTTGAGATCGTTATCAAAAACGCCGAGCGCAATCTTGGTGCCGCCAATATCAAATCCGTAATACATGATGCATTCCTCTGCTTGATTCAGCGGCCAAAAGACCGCTAAACCATGACGAAATTACTGGCCACTTAATACCCTCGCCGGATCGATACGGCTTGCGCGACGCGCCGGATACCAGCTTGCCAGCAGACTCAGTAAAAGTGCCGTAACCAGCACATAAATAACGTCCAGCCAGTGCAGTTCAGACGGCAGGAAGTCAATAAAATAGATATCGCCCGACAGGAACTGATGGCCAATGAGCTTTTCAATCCCGTTGATAATCGGCGTCAGCTGGAGGGAAACCACCACGCCGATCGCCACGCCGCAGAGGCTGCCAAACAGCCCCGCCAGCAAACCGTACCAGACGAAGATGGCGCGGATAAGACCGTCTTTCGCCCCCAGGGTACGCAGCACGGCAATGTCGCCGCTCTTGTCCTTCACCGCCATGACCAGCGTTGAGACGATGTTAAAGCACGCCACACCAATCACCAGCACCATCGCCAGATACATAATTGCGCGGATCATCTGGATATCACGGTACATATAGCCGTAAGTGCCGATCCAGCTTTTGATGTAAACGTAGCTATTGGTCACGCTGCCGGCATCGCGCACCAGCGTGTTGGCGTTAAAGACGTCGTTAACCTTGATGGCAATACCCGTCACGCTGTCGGGCATATCGAGGTACTGCCGCGCATCTTCCAGCGGCACCATCGCAAAGCTATGGTCAAGCTGGCCGCTCAGCTGAAGAATGCCGGTGACGTGCAGACGTACGCGCTTAGGCTGCTGCAATTTGTGGTCAGCGCTGGCGTTCGGGATCATGATCGATACCCAGTCGCCCTGCTTCACCTTCAGCGCATCGGCAACGCCTTTGCCCATGATGATCTGCTGCTCGCCGGCCTTAAAGTTTGCCCATGCGCCATTTTGCACGTAGCGCGGCAGCGCGCTCAGGCGCGCTTCCTGACGCGGATTTACCCCTTTCACCTGAATGGCGCGCAGGTTCACCCCGCTCTCCACCAGCCCGGTAAAGTTAATGTAAGGAGCTGCCGCGGCAATGCCGGGCACGTTTTCCACTTTGTTAAGGGCATCGCTCCAGTCAGACCACGGCTGGTTAACCGGCTCAATTTCACCATGGGGCACAACGGCCAGAATGCGGTTATTCAGCTCACGCTCAAAGCCGTTCATGGCGCTCAGCCCGACGATCAGCACCGCCACGCCAAGGGCAATACCGATGGTAGAGATCACGGAGATAAGCGACACCATTCCGCTACGGCGACGACCGCGGCTGAAGCGTAACCCGATGAGTAACGATAACGGTGAAGCCATTACTCCGCTCCCATCAGGGTCAGTTCTGCATTCAGGTGGCCATCGCGCATTTCCAGCTGACGCCCCATCCGTTTAGCCAGCTGTAGATCGTGGGTTACCACCAGAAACGCGGTGCCCTGCGAGGCGTTCAGCTCGCCGAGAAGCTGGAAAATGCTGTCCGCGTTGCGCGCGTCGAGGTTACCGGTCGGTTCATCCGCCAGCACCAGCCGCGGATTATTGACCAGCGCGCGGGCAATCGCCACGCGCTGACGCTCGCCGCCGGAGAGCTCGGACGGGCGGTGATTACCGCGATGACCAAGCCCTACCGCTTTCAGCATGTCGCTGGCGCGGGCGTTGATCTCTGCCGGCTTCTTTTTACCAATCAGCAGCGGCATCGCCACGTTTTCCAGCGCGGTGAAGTCCGGCAGCAGATGGTGGAACTGGTAGATAAAGCCCAGCTCGCGGTTACGCAACTCGGCTTTCGCCGTAGAGGACATTTTGCTCAACGGCTGGCCGGAGAAGATCACATCGCCTTCGGTTGGCGTGTCCAGCCCGCCCAGCAGGTGCAGCAGCGTACTTTTGCCGGAGCCGGAGCTGCCGACAATCGCCATCATTTCGCCTTCACCCACGCTAAAACTTACATTGTGCAGCACGTCGGTCTGCACGGTGCCTTCCTGATAGCGTTTGGACAGGTTGTCGCACTGCAACAGGATCTTATTCATAACGTAAAGCCTCAGCGGGTTGAGTGGCGGCAGCGCGCCAGGAAGGATAAAGCGTAGAAAGCAGCGCAACGGCCATCGCGGCCAGCGCAATACCGACCACCTGCAGCGGCTCGATAGCCACCGGCAGCGCCGCGCCATCAAGCAGCGCGCCGATAATCGGCATGAGGTTATTCAGCTGGCTGGCCAGCAGCGCGCCCAGCGCCGCGCCCAGCAGCGCGCCGATGATGCCGGCGCTGGCACCCTGGACCATAAACACCGCCATAATCTGGCGCGGCGTCAGCCCCTGGGTTTGCAGAATGGCGACTTCGCCCTGCTTCTCCATCACCATCAGACCCAGCGAGGTGATGATGTTAAAGGCGGCAACGGCCACGATCAGGCTCAGCAGCAGCCCCATCATGTTTTTCTCCATGCGCACGGCCTGGAACAGCTCACCTTTACGCTCGCGCCAGTCCTGCCATTTTGCCCCTTCCGGCAGCGCCTGCTGGCTGAGGGTATCCACCTTCAGCGGCGCGTCCAGCCACAGGCGCCAGCCGGTGATATTGCCCGCCGGATAACGCATCAGACGCGAGGCGTCCTGAATGTTGACCAGCATCTGATAGCCGTCGACTTCGCTGTTCGCCGCAAAGGTGCCAATCACGTTGAACAGGCGCTGGCTCGGCAGGCGCCCCATCGGCGTAAACTGGCTGGCCGAGGGCACCATCACGCGCAGCCGATCGCCACGGTTGACGCCAAGCTGCCCGGCGAGCTGCTCGCCGAGGATCACGTTATATTTGCCTGCCTGCAGGTCGGTTTGTTTCACATTGACCAGGAACGGCGTCAGCGGGTCTTTTTGTGCTGGATCGATACCCAGCATCACCCCCACCGCCACGCTGCGGGCGCTCTGCAGCACCACATCACCCGTCGTGAGCGGCGCAACGCGCGTGACGCCCTGTAACTTCGCCGCGCTTTCCGGCAGCTGCTGTGGGTTAACGGAACCGTTAGTCGAAGAGAGTACGGCCTGCGGCATCAGCCCCAGAATATTGTTTTGCAGCTCGCGCTCGAAGCCATTCATGACGGAAAGCACCGTCACCAGCGCCATCACGCCAAGCGTAATGCCGATGGTTGAAAGCCAGGAGACAAAGCGACCGAAGCGGTCCGCGGCGCGCCCACGCATGTAACGTAAGCCTATGAAGAGTGCGACAGGTTGATACATGAAATCCGTCTGTTTGCTGGTAGCAGACCCACGAGTATATAAGCGAATCCGCTGAGCGTAAATGACTGAAACCGTAAGATTTGGTAATCATTTTTCCGAAAAATTCAGATAAATCATCATGCTACTGGCTGAAGTTGCGCCAGCCAGCCTCCACCTTTTCTGAAAATCGTCCTGATACAGACTGTTACCCGTTACATCAGGTTTTCAATTTACAACAATCGGCCTTTCGTTTATGGCAAAAGGTCTTCACGCACGATGAAACAAAAAGCATTATGGATTAACCAGATAAAGGGGTTGTGCATCTGTCTGGTGGTGATTTACCACTCGGTGATCACCTTTTATCCGCACCTGAACGGCCTTCAGCATCCGTTATCGGGCCTGCTCGCCAAATGCTGGGTCTACTTTAACCTTTACCTTGCTCCGTTCCGTATGCCGGTGTTTTTCTTTATCTCCGGCTATTTAATCCGTCGCTATATTGACGACGTGAACTGGCGGGACAGCCTCGACAAGCGGATCTGGAGCATCGTCTGGGTGCTGACCCTGTGGGGCGTACTGCAATGGCAGGCGCTAACCCATCTGAATGCCTGGCTCGCGCCCGAGCGTGAACTGGCAACATCCTCCAATGCGGCCTACGCCGATTCTGTCTCAGGGTTTGTGCTGGGCATGCTCACGGCCAGCACCAGCCTGTGGTATCTGTACGCTCTGGTGGTCTACTTTACCCTCTGTAAGCTGCTGAGCCGCTGGAAACTGCCGGTGTTAGGGCTTCTGGCGCTGGCAAGCGTCGCGATCAACTTCCTGCCGCTGCCGTGGTGGGGCATGAACAGCGTGGTGCGCAATATGGTCTACTACAGCATCGGCGCATGGTACGGCGCGCAGCTGATGGCATGGATGAAAGGGCTGAATCTGCGCCGCGGCTGGCTGGTGCTTATTGCATCCGGGGCGGTGTCGGTGGTGCTTTGGTTCGCTAACGTCCCGCTGCCGCTCTCTTTGCTGTCGATCGTGGTTATCATGAAGCTCTTCTACAGCGTCGAGCAGCGCTATGCCGTTCACCCCAATAACCTGCTGAACGTCATTGGCTCAAACACCATCGCCATTTATACCACTCACCGTATTTTAATCGAGGCGTTTAGCCTGCTCCTGATTGGCGAAATGAACGCGGCGTACTGGCCGGTGTGGGCTGAGCTGGCGCTGATTCTGGTTTATCCGTTTGTCAGCCTCCTCGTGTGCACCCTGGCTGGGCTGGGGGTTCGCAAGCTATCCACCGCCCTCTTTGGCGATCTTTTCTTCTCCCCTCCCGCGCGTCTTACGCCACAGCCCGCCAGCCGCTAACCTACCCTGCCCCCATCCGGGGGCACTTTTCCTCTTGTGCGGTTACGATTTGCTTATGCAAAACGATCGAGGATAATAAAGACATTGCGTATCAGTGATATGCCCCAATACTGTTGGTATATCCCAAAGAGACTCTGACATAGCCATGCCTGAACACTATCGTTACTCCTTGCCTGTTAAAGCAGGTGACCAACGCCAGCTGGGCGAACTTACAGGCGCGGCCTGCGCCACGCTGGTGGCGGAAATTGCTGAACGACACCCAGGGCCGGTGGTGCTGGTTGCCCCGGACATGCAAAACGCCCTGCGCCTGCACGACGAAATTCGTCAGTTCACCGACAGTCTGGTATTCAGCCTGGCCGACTGGGAAACGCTTCCCTATGACAGTTTCTCCCCGCACCAGGAGATAATCTCCTCGCGCCTGTCGACCCTGTATCAGCTTCCCACCATGCAGCGCGGCGTGCTGATTGTGCCGGTAAATACGCTGATGCAGCGCGTCTGTCCGCACAGCTATCTGCACGGCCATGCGCTGGTGATGAAAAAAGGCCAGCGCCTGTCGCGCGACGCCCTGCGCGTGCAGCTGGACGGTGCCGGTTATCGTCATGTCGACCAGGTAATGGAGCACGGCGAATACGCAACGCGCGGCGCGCTGCTGGATCTCTATCCGATGGGCAGCGACCAGCCGTATCGTCTGGATTTCTTCGATGATGAGATCGACAGCCTTCGCGTGTTCGACGCCGACACCCAGCGCACGCTGGAAGAGGTGGAATCTATTAACCTGCTGCCCGCCCATGAATTCCCGACGGATAAAACCGCCATCGAACTGTTCCGCAGCCAGTGGCGCGACAGGTTCGACGTGAAGCGCGATGCCGAACATATCTATCAGCAGGTCAGCAAAGGGACTCTGCCTGCCGGGATTGAATACTGGCAGCCGCTGTTCTTTAACGAACCCTTGCCTGCGCTGTTCAGCTATTTCCCGGCGAATACGCTGATTGTGAATACCGGTGATATCGACGCCAGCGCCAGTCGCTTTGAAAGCGAGACCCGCGCGCGCTTTGAAAACCGGGGCGTAGACCCGATGCGTCCGCTGCTGCCGCCGGAAATGCTGTGGCTGCGCACCGACGAGCTGAACGCCGAGCTGAAACGCTGGCCGCGCATGCAGCTCAAAACCGATTCCCTTGCGGACAAGTCGGCGAATACCAATCTGGCGTTCAGAACGCTGCCCGATCTTTCCGTGCAGGCGCAGCAGAAAGCGCCGCTGGATAATCTGCGCAAGTTTCTTGAGTCCTTTACCGGACCGGTGGTGTTCTCCGTAGAGAGTGAAGGCCGTCGTGAAGCGCTGGGCGAACTGCTGGGGCGGATTAAGATAGCGCCGAAGCGCATTCTTCGCCTGAGCGAAGCGACAGGCAATGGCCGTTACCTGATGATCGGGGCCGCCGAGCACGGATTCATTGATACGCTCAATAACCTGGCGCTGATTTGCGAAAGCGATCTGCTGGGCGAGCGCGTGGCGCGTCGTCGTCAGGACAGCCGTCGCACCATCAACCCGGACACGCTGATCCGCAACCTGGCCGAGCTGCACCCCGGGCAGCCGATCGTTCACCTGGAGCACGGCGTGGGCCGCTATCAGGGGATGACCACCCTTGAAGCAGGCGGCATCAAAGGTGAATACCTGATGCTGACCTACGCTAACGACGCCAAACTGTACGTGCCGGTGTCGTCCCTGCACCTCATTAGCCGCTACGCCGGGGGCGCGGAAGAGAACGCGCCGCTGCACAAGCTGGGCGGCGACGCCTGGGCCCGCGCGCGGCAGAAGGCGGCGGAAAAAGTGCGCGACGTGGCCGCCGAGCTGCTGGACATTTACGCCCAGCGTGCGGCCAAAGAGGGCTATGCGTTTAAGCATGATAAAGAGCAGTACCAGCTGTTCTGCGACAGCTTCCCGTTTGAAACCACGCCGGACCAGGCTCAGGCCATCAACGCCGTACTGAGCGACATGTGCCAGCCGCTGGCGATGGACCGGCTGGTGTGCGGCGACGTGGGCTTCGGTAAAACGGAAGTGGCGATGCGCGCCGCTTTCCTGGCCGTTGAGAACAACAAGCAGGTGGCCGTGCTGGTGCCCACCACCCTTCTTGCCCAGCAGCACTTTGACAACTTCCGCGACCGCTTCGCCAACTGGCCGGTACGTATTGAGATGCTGTCCCGTTTCCGCAGCGCCAAAGAGCAAACGCAGATCCTGGAGCAGGCCAGCGAAGGCAAAATCGATATTCTGATCGGCACCCACAAGCTGCTGCAAAGCGACGTGAAGTGGAAAGATTTAGGGCTTCTGATCGTCGATGAAGAGCATCGCTTCGGGGTGCGCCATAAAGAGCGCATCAAAGCGATGCGCGCCGACGTCGACATCCTGACCCTGACCGCAACGCCGATCCCGCGTACGCTTAACATGGCAATGAGCGGCATGCGCGATCTGTCGATTATTGCCACCCCACCGGCGCGCCGTCTGGCGGTGAAAACCTTCGTACGCGAGTACGACAATCTGGTGGTACGCGAGGCGATCCTGCGTGAAGTGCTGCGCGGTGGTCAGGTTTATTATCTCTATAACGATGTCGAAAACATCCAGAAAGCCGCCGACAGGCTGGCGGAGCTGGTGCCGGAAGCGCGCATCGCCATTGGCCACGGCCAGATGCGCGAGCGCGAGCTGGAGCGGGTGATGAATGATTTCCACCACCAGCGCTTCAACGTGCTGGTGTGTACCACCATTATCGAGACTGGCATCGATATTCCAACCGCGAACACGATTATTATCGAACGCGCGGATCACTTCGGTCTGGCCCAGCTGCACCAGCTGCGGGGGCGCGTCGGGCGCTCGCACCATCAGGCCTATGCGTGGCTGCTTACGCCGCATCCGAAGGCGATGACCACCGACGCGCAAAAGCGTCTGGAAGCTATCGCCTCGCTCGAAGATCTTGGCGCTGGCTTTGCGCTGGCGACGCACGACCTGGAGATCCGCGGCGCCGGTGAGCTGCTGGGTGAAGATCAGAGCGGCTCTATGGAAACCATCGGTTTCTCGCTGTACATGGAGCTGCTGGAAAATGCCGTCGACGCCCTTAAGGCCGGACGTGAACCGTCTCTGGAAGATCTCACCAGCCAGCAGACCGAAGTGGAGCTGCGCATGCCTTCCCTGCTGCCGGATGATTTCATTCCTGACGTGAACACTCGCCTGTCGTTCTACAAACGCATTGCCAGCGCGAAAAGCGAAGGCGAGCTGGAAGAGATCAAAGTCGAGCTGATCGACCGTTTCGGCATACTGCCCGACCCGGCGCGCAACCTCCTTGATATTGCCCGACTGCGTCAGCAGGCGCAGAAGCTGGGGATCCGCAAGCTTGAAGGCAACGAAAAAGGCGGCGTGATTGAGTTTGCCGAGAAGAACCATGTCGATCCGATGTGGCTGATTGGCCTTCTGCAAAAACAGCCGCAGCATTTCCGACTAGATGGCCCGACGCGCCTGAAATTTACGCAGGATCTGACGGAACGTAAAACCCGCATGGACTGGGTGCGTAACTTTATGCGCCAGCTGGAAGAAAACGCCATCGCCTAAGCCGCTCCCCCGCCAGCGCCCGGCTGGTGGGGGACAATTTACAAACTCTTTGCACTTCGTCCGATCTTCCCGACTATACATTCGCCATAATTATCATTAACCCCTTATAAAACAATAACCTTATCATTTATATGGATTTTGATAATGATGACCTCTTCGCGTTTTACCCGCTGGTTAACCCTGTTTGCGCTGGCCGCAGCGGTTGCCGTTGCGCTCCCCGCCGGAGCCAATACCTGGCCTCTCCCGCCTCCCGGCAGCAACGTGGTGGGGGAAAACCGCTTTCACGTGGTTGAAAACGATGGCGGTTCGCTTGAAGCCATTGCCAAAAAATATAACGTCGGGTTCCTGGCGCTGCTGCAGGCCAACCCGGGCGTTGACCCTTACGTTCCTCGTGCCGGCAGCGTGCTGACTATTCCGCTGCAAACCATTCTGCCGGACGCGCCGCGTCAGGGGATTGTGATAAACCTCGCCGAGCTGCGTCTTTACTATTACCCGCCGGGGAAAAATGAAGTAACCGTCTACCCTATCGGCATCGGCCAGCTGGGGGGCGATACGCTCACGCCGACCATGGTGACCACCGTCTCCGACAAGCGCGCTAATCCAACCTGGACTCCGACGGCAAACATCCGCGCCCGCTATAAGGCGCAGGGTATCGATCTCCCTGCCGTGGTTCCCGCGGGCCCGGATAACCCGATGGGGCACCATGCCATTCGCCTGGCGGCATACGGTGGAGTTTATCTGCTGCACGGAACAAATGCGGATTTCGGGATCGGGATGCGCGTCAGTTCCGGCTGTATTCGCCTGCGTGATGACGACATCAAAACGCTGTACAGCGTGATCTCACCGGGGACGAAAGTGAATATTATCAATACCCCGATTAAGGTGTCTGAAGAGCCGGGCGGCGTCCGTCTGGTAGAGATCCACCAGCCGTTATCGAAAAACATCAACGACGACCCGCAGACGCTGCCTATTAACCTGAATGCGGCGATGGTGAGCTTTAAAACGAATGCGAATACCGATGGCACGGTAATGGAGCGGGCGATGGAGGCACGTTCGGGTATGCCGACTGACGTCACGCGCCATCCCGACGTCGCTCAGCAGTCGCTGTAATCAAGCCATAACGAAAAACGCCCTGCTTATGCAGGGCGTTTTTTATTGCAGTGGCATAACGGAGGGTTGCATTACGCTTATTTGTAGATAACTGCGGTACCGTGCAGGGTGTTAGGACCGGTCACGGAGGTGATGCGGAACGATTTTGCACCCATTGCGTCAGCTTTTTGCGCCAGCTGATCTTCCAGAGAGCCCAGGTTAGTCCCGGCAGTGGCGGAGATGGTACCGACTTTTTGCTGGTCTGCTGGAGTAGATTGCACTTCAACAGCAGCGAAGCTTGCGAAAGAGAGTGAACTCAGAACGGCGGCAGCGATGAGGGTTTTAACGTTTTTCATAATTTATACCTTTGGGCAGATGATGTAGTGGTCGTTAGCTATTTACTTAACGATCGATAGGTAAATCATAGATGTGATCCAGGTCACACGTCAACCCATTTTTATAACGACCATTAAATTAATTTCATTTGCCTTATTTTTCATAAAGATAAAATTAAATTATTTTTCGGAAATCACCGCTGGTGATAGCTGATGTTTATTTTTATAATGATTATTCAACAAAACAACTGAGGACCAACGGCACATGACAACCGACGTCACGAGTTGCGCAAAAAAAAGCCGTGGCCGACCAAAAGTGTTCGACAGGGATGCGGCGCTCGATAAGGCCATGACGCTCTTCTGGCAGCATGGGTATGAAGCCACCTCGCTTTCCGACCTGGTGGAAGCAACCGGCGCAAAAGCCCCTACCCTGTATGCAGAGTTCACCAACAAAGAGGGCCTGTTCCGGGCCGTTCTGGACAGATACATCTCGCGCTTCGCGGCAAAACACGAAGCGCAGCTGTTCTGTGAAGAGAAAACGGTAGAACAGGCGTTGCAGGATTATTTCTGCGCGGTCGCCACCTGCTTTACCAGTAAAGACACCCCGGCGGGCTGTTTTATGATCAACACTTCCGCCACCCTCGCGGCATCGTCAAAAGAGATAGCCAACACGGTTAAATCACGTCATGCGATGCAGGAGGAGACCCTAAGCACGTTTCTGGCACAGCGCCAGCAGCGCGGCGAAATACCGGCGCACTGCCGTCCGCAGGAGCTTGCCCGGTATCTGAGCTGTATTTTGCAGGGTATGTCGATCAGCGCTCGTGAAGGCGCGACGCTTGAAAAGTTACAGAGCATTACGCAGACAACGCTGCGCCTGTGGCCTGAGCTGCTGAAACTCTGAGGCAAAAAAAAGCTCCTCAGCCTGAGCGCATGAGGAGCTAAGTTCAGAGAACATCTTTTTTACACTTTGTTATTCAGTATCAGCTGACCATTCCCGTCCAGTGGGATCTGCGTGCCGGGGTCTCTGTCCATGCGGATTTTGCCCTGCTGATCGCCAATTTTGTAGGTCACGTCGTAACCCAGCATTTTTTCCGATTTGTCATAAACGGTTTTGCAGCGCTGTTGCGTCGTGGTGTAGGTGTCATTTTCCTGCATTGCCCCCTGCACCTGGTTACCGGCATAGCCACCGCCCAGCGCGCCGACAACCGTCGCCACGTCCTTACCGCGTCCACCGCCGAACTGATGACCAATCACCCCACCCGCGACCGCACCCAGCACGGAGCCGGCGATACGGTTTTCATCCTGAACCGGACGACGATGGGTAACAGAAACGTTACGGCACTCCTGACGAGGCGTTTTGATCGTCTCTTTGATGGGAGTAGCGGAAACAACCTGAGCGTACTGCGGGCCACGATCCAGAACGTTGAGACTGGCAACGGCAGCCACACCTAACGCAGCAGCGACGCCAATCCCTATACCCGCCAACATTGATTTATTCACGGGACTTCCTCCTTTGTTGCTATTGAGAGCAAGTTTGCAACGCGGCAAACGCTTCGCCAATAAGATAAAGGATCAAAAACAGGGAGGTTGATAAGGGATATATCGTCTTTAAGAGAACTCTTAGGCACTCAGCGGGAAATGAGCAGCATGATATGCTAAAAACTCCCTCCGGCGGGCCCGGAGGGAGAGAATAATTAGTGCAGCTTCAGACGCGGGCGGATCACGCGGTTGATTCGACCGACCAGCATCATCAAGCCGGTTTTGAAGTAGCCGTGCAGCGCTATCTGGTGCATACGGTACAGAGAAATGTACACGAAGCGTGCGATACGCCCTTCAACCATCATTGAGCCGCGCATCAGGTTGCCCATCAGGCTGCCCACGGTGGAGAAGTTTGAAAGCGATACCAGAGAGCCGTGGTCTTTGTAGACATAGGCTTTCATCGGTTTGCCTTTTATCTGCGCCAGGATGTTATGCAGCACGAGGCTTGCCATCTGGTGTGCAGCCTGAGCGCGCGGTGGCACAAAGCCGCCCTCCGGACGCGCGCAGGAGGCGCAGTCACCGATGGCGAAGATGTCCGGATCGCGCGTGGTTTGCAGCGTCGGCTCCGTCACCAGCTGGTTAATGCGGTTCGTCTCCAGCCCACCGATGTCCTTCATGAAATCAGGCGCTTTGATCCCTGCGGCCCATACCATCAGGTCGGCCTGGATGTATTCCCCGTCTTTGGTGTGCAGGCCGCCCTCGTCCGCGCTGGTGACCATGGTCTGGGTCAGTACGCGCACGCCCAGTTTGGTCAGCTCGTTATGCGCAGCGCCGGAAATGCGCGGCGGCAGCGCAGGCAGAATGCGCTCACCCGCTTCCACCAGCGTGACGTTCAGCGCTTCGTTGGTCAGCCCTTTGTAGCCATAGCTGTGAAGCTGCTTCACCGCGTTGTGCAGTTCGGCCGACAGTTCAACGCCCGTTGCGCCGCCGCCCACGATGGCGATATTGACCTTACCGTTGGCACCCATGTTGCTGGTGTACTTCAGGAACAGGTTAAGCATCTCCTGATGGAAACGACGCGCCTGATGCGGGTTATCCAGGAAGATGCAGTGCTCCTTCACGCCCGGGGTATTGAAGTCGTTAGAGGTGCTGCCCAGCGCCATTACCAGCGTGTCATATGCCAGCTTGCGCTCGGGAACCAGCAGCTCGCCTTTGTCGTCGCGCAGCTCTGCCAGCGTAATGGTTTTGTTTTCACGGTTGATGTCTACCACAGAACCCAGCTGGAACTGGAAATGATGGTTACGCGCATGGGCCAGATAGCTCAGCGCATCAACGCCCTCATCCAGCGAACCGGTCGCCACTTCGTGCAGCAGCGGTTTCCACAGGTGGCTGTGGTTACGATCCACAAGCGTAATTTTGGCTTTCTTGCCGCGGCCCAGCTTTTTACCCAGCTGCGTCGCCAGCTCAAGCCCGCCAGCACCACCGCCGACAATCACTATCTTTTTCAATGGCGTAGTCAACGTGACCCCCTCAAATTATTAACCAATTGTTAATTAAAAGTTATAGAAATAACCCTTAATTAACAACAGGTTACTGCGCTGAAACCATTCAGATTCATTGAGAATAGCACGTCAGGCGCATTGGTCATACCAAAATTGATATGTATCAAGTTTTGATGGTTTAAAAGTAGACAACTCTGACAAAAAAGAGGCCCGGCACGCTTTCACGTACCGGGCCTTTGTCAGGTTCAGGGAGGTCAGCCCAGCGTTTTAAAGGCTTTGATACGCTGCAGGTGCGGCGAAATGTTTTTGAACTTGTGGGTCTGCTCTTCGTCCCAGACAATTTCATAGTAATGATGCAGAAGGTCTGCGGCGCGGGAGCTGTCCAGCGCTTCATCGTTGCGGGAGAGGATCACCAGACAACGGTCGCGGTTCTTTTCACGGAAATTGCTCACGCACTTAGTCGCGATGTCGGCGTACTCTTCCGGGCGATCGATCTTGCCTTCCATGTTCTCGTTCGGGAACAGATTCGGGTTAAAAATGACCTGACGGATATCGCACAAAAAACCGATGCGCTCTGCCCAGTATCCACCAAGCCCGACGCCGCAGATCAGCGGTCGCTCGTCGATATTGAGCTGCAACATTTTGTCCACTTCCTTGAGCAGATGCTGCATGTCATGCTTCGGATGACGCGTGCTGTAACCGATCAGCCGGACATCCGGATCGATAAACTGCAGTTGCAGCACTTTCTCATGATTACCAGGACTGTTTGAGTCAAAACCGTGTAAATAGATGATCATCGTCTCACCACGCTACGCCTTCCGGGATGAATTAAAGGGCCGCTTTATGCGCCTGCCAGCGTTCGTTCAGGGCTTCAAGCTGGGCGTGGACCGTTTTCCAGCGCGCCGAGTCCATCAGCTCCTGACGGCTAAATGAACCTTTATGATACAATTGTGTAACACGCTCAGCATTGATCGGCGACAGGTTATCCAGCACGCTTACCGCACCCTTACGATTATTGCAGACGAGGATCATATCGCAACCCGCATCCAGTGAGGCCTGCCCACGTTCGGCATAGCTGCCCATGATTGCGGCCCCTTCCATGGATAAATCGTCAGAGAAAATCACGCCGTTGAAGCCCAGCTCCTGACGCAGCACGGTTTTCAGCCAGTGCGGAGAGCCGCTGGCCGGACGCGGATCGACCTCGCTGTAGATAACGTGCGCAGGCATGATGGCGTCCAGCCTGTTATCGGTGATCAGCGAGCGGAAAACGGACATATCCTTAGCGCGAATTTCCGCTTCCGGGCGCGGATCGCGCGGGGTTTCTTTATGGGAATCTGCCGTCACCGCGCCGTGACCCGGGAAGTGTTTACCGGTGGTTTTCATCCCCGCATCGTGCATGCCGTCAATGAAGCGCGTCGCCATTGCCAGCGCGATACGCGGATCTTCATGATAAGAACGCTCGCCGATTGCCGCGCTGATATGCCCCACGTCCAGCACCGGGGCGAAGCTGATATCGATATCCATGGCGATCATCTCGCTGGCCATCAGCCAGCCAGCGTCCTGCGCCAGCTTACCGCCCTCTTCGGTGCCCAGCAGCGCAGCAAAAGACTGCGCGGCGGGTAAGCGGGTAAACCCGTCGCGGAAGCGTTGCACGCGGCCGCCTTCCTGATCTACCGCCACCACAAGGTGATTGCGCGAAGCCGCACGGATCTGGCGAACCAGCTCGCGCAGCTGTTCCGGGTCATGATAGTTGCGGGTGAAAAGAATCAGCCCCCCCACCAGCGGGTGCGCCAGAATTTCGCGCTCTTCCGCGTCCAGCTCATACCCTTCAACATCCAACATTACTGGACCCACACCAACCTCTCTTATCCTTTCGTTTGTAACTGACGCCAGGCATCATCTGCCAGCGCCATAAATTGTTTGTCATTCGTCTGCCGGAAGCGCATTTCAAACCAGCCCGCCATCAGCATGAGCACCCACGGACGCCAGCGCGCAACCTGTCGCGCAAGCGTGAGCGCATTCATGTTCGCGTTGCGCGCATAGGCGCTTACCAGCCGCTCGCGCGATGGCGCATCGGGCATCCAGACTGCGGCAAGTTCGAGCGCCACGTCTCCATCTCCGGCATATTCCCAGTCAATCAGCTTTTCACCTGCCGCGGTATGAACGATGTTTCCGGCGTGGATATCCATATGCAGCGGAGCCAGGCGTAGCGGCTGCGGCTCTCCCGCTTTGCGCAGCCGCTTAAGCTGCGCCAGCCACAATGGCGTGCGTCGTTCTGGCGCGGCCTGCTGCCAGTAGCGTTCAAGCAAGGGAAGCAGCATAACCCGCCAGCCCAGACGCGGCTGCCGGTGCAGATGATACAGCATGGCTGCCAGCGTGGGAGCGTCGGGCAGCTCGCTTTTGATCTCACCCGCAATAAACGCCACCGCCATCCAGCCCCTGATAAAGAAATGGGGCTGCGGCGCAAGGTCTGCGGGCAGGCGCTTCAGGGCGCGGAACTGGCGACGAAAATGGAAGGCAGGCGCGGCGGCATCGTGATGCTGGCGTAACACCAGCCGATGCTCTCCGCGCGCAATAATGCAACTCGCGCCGCCAAGCCCGACGGGGGCCTGCGGCGCGATAACACGATACTGAGGGAAATAACGCGTCAGGACATCATTACGCGTGGGCTTACTGTTGCGTAACGGCACCTTTACCTGACCAGATAATTTCGCCGGTCTGAACCAGCATTAGCTGCATCTGCAGCGACGGGGTATTCACGTTACCGGTCGCGTTTGAATAAAGGACATACTGCGCGCCAACGTTGCGGGCGATGCCGATCGCTTTACTGCGCGACCCCAGGCTGTCCTGCGGCGACAGGCCAAGCTGCTGCTTCGCCACCGCCAGCTGCTGAGCCGAAACCAGCGTGAATTTACCGTTGTTCGCCAGCGCGTTACGCAGTGTATCCGTCGCTTCGCTCGCGTTCAGCGAACCGTTGGTGCGGTTATTCACGCTGTCCACCAGCAGCACGCTGCCAGGCGTCACGCCCTGCGCCTGGAGCATTTTGCCCACCATTGGCTGCATGGCGCCATTCCAGTCATAGTGGCGCACGCGCGGCGTCGGCTGTGCGGTGTCGTCCGGATGTTCAATCGGCCCAGGCTGCGCCGGAATGGTCGGTACAGACGGCACGGTTGGCACAGGTTCCGCTGGCGTTGTTGGCTGTTCCGTTCCCGGTTTCGCCTGATCTACAGGTGCAGGTTCTTCAGTTCGCGTCACGCAACCGGCCAGAAAGAGTGCAAACGCACTCAGGAGCGCATAACGGCTCATTGTTTTAATCAAGGTTCACCCCTTACAAATAAAGATAAAGTCTCACCTTATGTGCACCCAGATAGCTGGCGCTACCGTAGAGCGTGACCGACGATCTAGCCGGGATCGTCACGCTGCGCGGCGCTTCAAGCGGGTGCATCTCGAGACCTCTCACGTCATACCAGTAGAAGCGATAATGCACCGTCACTGGCTCCTGCCTTTCGTTATAGAGCGTAGAGGAGGCAGAAGACTGGATTTCGCTTATGGTCAGCGAAGGCTGCTCCGCCGTAATCCCCGCTGCAAGCACCGAGGACTCCATCACCAGCGTCTGTTCATCGCTGACCGGAATAGCAGGACGCGCGCTGCACCCCACTATTACCAGCGTCACGATCAGCGCTGCAATACGCCCAATTAACATATTAAAGACCTTTATGTGCCAGCATCGGTCCCAGTGGACGTCCACCCAGCAGATGCATATGAATATGATAGACTTCCTGCCCGCCATGGCGATTGCAGTTCATGATCAAACGGTATCCGTCTTCAGCAATCCCTTCCTGCTCGGCAATTTTCGCGGCAACCGTAAGCATACGGCCTAACGCCACTTCATGCTCGGTTTTAACGTCATTGACGGTCGGAATCAGAATATTAGGAATAATAAGGATGTGCGTAGGCGCCTGGGGTGAAATATCCCGGAAAGCCGTTACCAGTTCGTCCTGATAGACAATATCCGACGGAATTTCGCGGCGAATAATTTTACTGAAAATCGTTTCTTCAGCCATGACCTTTTCCTTATACGTTTAATCTGGCGTCGTGCGTCCGTTGTTAACACACATTGTCTGTTTAAGTGAGTGACACAACACAAGAGTATGAGCGAGTTTCTCCTGTCCTTTCAACCTTCTCCCGTGATTTCTTTCCTGATTGTCCTCCATCTGGCTGAAGAGCCATCGCTTTAGGACATTTCGCTTCTGAAACCTTATTTCAGTTCATCCCGAAACATCTGTTTACAGCGTTAATCACAATGCGTATATTTCGCATTTGCATTTTCATGCGCATTTTTAACATAGAAAACGACGTCAGCCCGTGCCAGCGGAGCTGTCGCGCACCACCTTCACCATTCATTAAGGGTTTGATAATGTCTTTCATTAATCACACCAGGGATGGGCAACATCAGCCTGCCGCAACACCTTCGTTGCTGGCAGCCTGCATTGCTATGGCATTGACGCCAACCGCCGCTTTCTCTGCTTTAACGGCTGAAGACACCGTTGTGGTAGACGGGGGTTTTGACAACACACAGGATCCTTCAGCAGGTCAGGACCGGGATTACAGCGTAAAAACCACCACTACCGGCACCAAACTGCTGCTGGTCCCCCGCGATATCCCGCAGTCCGTCAGCGTAATCAGCCAGCAGCGTATGGCTGACCAGAATCTGCAGTCTGTCGGGCAGGTGCTGAGTAACACCACGGGCGTGACTGCGCAGGTGCAGGACAGCGACCGCACCGTGTTCTACTCCCGTGGATTCTTCGTCAGCAACTATGCCTATGACGACCTGCCGACCTCCATCAGCGAGGTGTGGAACTTTGGCGATACCGCCGCCGATACCGCGATTTACGATCGTATCGAAGTGGTCCGCGGCGCCACCGGCCTGATGTCCGGTACGGGCAACCCGGCGGCGTATGTCAACATGGTGCGTAAGCATGCGGACAGCGCGGAATTTAAGGGTAACGTCTCGGCCAGCTACGGCAGCTGGGACAAGCAGCGCTACGTGCTGGATCTCCAGTCTCCCCTGGTGGAGTCCGGTAAGGTACGGGGACGCCTGATCGCGGGCTATCAGGACAACGACAGCTTCGTGGATAATTACCACTACCGTAAGAAATTCCTCTACGGCGTGATGGATGCGGACGTCACCGACAGCACGACCCTCTCGGTGGGGTATGAGTATCAGGAGAGCCATACCTCCGACCCAACCTGGGGCGGACTGCCGACCTGGTACAGCGACGGAAGTAAAACCAACTACAATCGCAGCCAGACCGTCGCGCCTGACTGGGCCTATTCGGATAAAGACAGCACCCGCATCTTCGCTAACCTGACTCAGCGTTTCGATAACGGCTGGGAAGCGCACGTTAACGGCATGCACGCTGAAACCAACTTTGACTCCAAACTGATGTATATGTCCGGCTATCCGGATAAAGAGACCGGTGCGGGCATGGTGGGTTACGGCGGCTGGAACCGCGGTGAACGTAAGCAGGATGCGGTTGACGCCTTCCTGCGCGGCGGCTTCGATCTCTTTGGCCGTCAGCACGAAATGATGTTCGGCGGCAGCTACAGCCGTCAGCGTAACCATTACGACAATACCATGCCGGATGCGCTTTACGGCATGGTTGACGTCGGCAACTTTAAGAACTGGAACGGGAACATCGCCGATCCGCAGTGGACGCCGTGGAAGCTCTACAGCAAGGACGATATTCGTCAGTCCTCTGCGTATACCTCCGCCCGTTTCTCGCTGGCCGATCCGCTGCACCTGATTCTGGGCGCGCGCTACACCAGCTACAACATTCGCTATAATCCGGCGGGTTCCCCGAACTCCCGTCTGGAGAGCACCGAAGATGATGTTACCCCGTACGCGGGCCTGGTGTATGACATCAACGAAGACTGGTCGACCTACGTCAGCTATACCTCCATCTTCCAGCCGCAGGATAAACGCAACGCCAGCGGACGTTACCTCGACCCGACCACGGGCAAAAGCTACGAAGCCGGCGTGAAGGCAGACTGGTTTAATACTCGTCTCACCACCTCGCTGGCGATTTTCCGCATTGAGCAGGATAACGTCGCAAGCAATACCTATACCTACATGCCGAGCGGTGAATCAATTTATGAATCGCTGGACGGCGTGGTCAGTAAAGGGGTTGAGTTCGAGCTGAACGGTGCCCTGACCGATAACTGGCAGCTGACGTTTGGCGCGACCCGCTACATCGCTGAAGACAAGAATGGCAACGCCGTCAGCTCCGATCAGCCGCGCACGACCATGAAGCTGTTCACCCGCTACCAGCTGCCAATGCTGCCCGAGCTGACCGTGGGCGGTGGCGTAAACTGGCAGAACAAAGTGTGGACGGATGTCGATGGCGGCCCGGCGGGACAATCCCGTGCAGAGCAAGGCAGCTATGGTCTGGTTAACCTGTTCAGCCGCTATCAGGTCACCAAAGACTTCGCTCTTCAGGCTAACGTCAATAACCTGTTCGACAAAGAGTACTACGACTACGTTGGCTCTTACGTAGTGTATGGCGCGCCGCTGAACTTCTCCGTGAGCGCGAGCTACGACTTCTGATTGTAAAGCCGGGCGGCGGCTACGCCCTGCCCGGCCTGCATTTGCTTACCGGCACTATCCCCGCCAATAAAAAAGGCAGCCATTCGGCTGCCTTAGTCTCCCCAGGTCACAGCTTAGTTGTTGCGGATGTACTCATCCATTTCGGTTTTCAGGTTATCGGATTTCGTACCGAAGATTGCCTGAACACCAGAACCTGCAACAACCACGCCCGCGGCGCCCAGCTTTTTCAGACCCGGCTGGTCTACTTTCGCAACGTCGGCAACGCTCACACGCAGACGGGTGATACACGCGTCCAGGTTAGTGATGTTTTCTTTACCGCCGAAAGCAGCTACCAGCGCAGGTGCCATTTCGCTGGTCACACCGGCTTTGCTGTCCTCAGTTGCATCTTCACGACCCGGCGTTTTCAGATCCAGCGCTTTGATCAGCACGCGGAAGACGGTGTAGTACACCACCGCGTAGCCTGCACCCACGATTGGGAACAGCCACAGTTTGCTGCTGTTACCGGACAGAACGATGAAGTCGATCAGGCCGTGAGAGAAGGACGTACCGTCACGCATACCCAGCAGAATACAGATTGGGAATGCCAGACCTGCCAGTACCGCGTGGATGAAGTACAGGATCGGCGCAACGAACATGAAGGAGAACTCGATCGGCTCGGTAATACCGGTCAGGAACGAGGTCAGCGCTGCGGAGATCATGATACCGCCCACTTTTGCACGGTTCTCTGGCTTAGCAGAGTGCCAGATAGCAATTGCCGCAGCCGGCAGACCGTACATTTTGAACAGGAAGCCGCCAGACAGTTTACCTGCGGTCGGGTCACCCGCCATGTAACGAGGGATATCACCGTGGAACACCTGACCTGCCGCGTTGGTGTATTCACCAATCTGCATCTGGAATGGAACGTTCCAGATGTGGTGCAGACCAAATGGTACCAGGCAGCGCTCAATGAAGCCGTAGATACCGAACGCCACTACCGGGTTCTGATAGGCAGCCCACTGAGAGAAGGTCTGGATAGCCGTACCGATTGGTGGCCAGATGAAGGACAGAACCACACCGGTGAAAATCGCTGCCAGACCAGAGATGATCGGAACGAAACGTTTACCCGCGAAGAAGCCCAGATACTCAGGCAGCTTGATACGATAGAAGCGGTTAAACATATACGCTGCAATCGCACCGGAGATGATACCACCGAGAACACCGGTATCTGCCAGGTGTTTAGCGGCAATCTCTTCAGCAGGTAAATGCAGAACCAGCGGCGCAACCACAGCCATGGTTTTCACCATGATGCCGTAGGCAACCACGGACGCCAGAGCGGATACACCGTCGTTATTGGTGAAGCCCAGAGCAACACCGATAGCGAAGATCAGCGGCATGTTAGCAAAAACAGAACCGCCTGCTTCTGCCATCACGTGGGAAACTACGGCTGGCAGCCAGCTGAAGTTAGCAGAACCGACGCCCAGCAGGATACCTGCGATAGGCAGTACGGATACTGGCAGCATCAGCGATTTACCGACCTTTTGCAGGTTAGCAAATGCATTCTTAAACATAATTGAGAGTGCTCCTGAGTATTTGTGCTTTTTTTACGCTTTCACGCATTGGCTCGGGGGGAGTACCGCGCCGTGGACAGGACATCTAAGCGCCCTTTATTTATTACACAGAGTAAAATAATTCCCTCTGAGTTTGTTTGACGGCTATCACGTTTCAGTTCAAGACGGCCAAAAAACTTGCAGATATTTACATAAAGCATGTCTGGATGTGTCTAAAAACGCCATCACCGCCCCGAATGAGGCGGTGAACTTTACTCGTTTTACCTATTAATTACGAGCCTAAAAAAAACAGGTGTATCAGACAGACTGCAGGCGGGCGGGGTCGATATGGAACAGGCTGGCGAAGTTTTCCGTCGTTACACGAGCCAGTTCGTCAATACTGACACCCTTCAGTACGGCCATGTACTCAGCGACATCACGGGTCATCGCCGGCTGGTTCTCTTTACCCCGATGCGGCACGGGTGCCAGGTACGGGGAATCGGTCTCCACCAGAATACGATCCAGCGGTACGTAACGCGCCGCATCACGCAGTTGCTCAGCATTACGGAACGTCACGATCCCCGAAAACGAGATATAAAAGCCCAAATCAAGCAGTTTACCCGCCGTTTCTCTGTCTTCTGTGAAACAGTGTAGTACGCCACCGCAATCCGTCACCTTTTCTTCCCGCAGGATCTCAAGCGTGTCGGCACGCGCGTCGCGGGTGTGAACGATAACGGGCTTGTTCAGCTCGCGGCCAATCCGGATATGGTTACGGAAAGATTCCTGCTGGCGGAGCTTAGTTTCCGGCGTGTAGAAATAGTCGAGACCGGTCTCGCCCATCGCCACTACGCCCTCTTCTGCGGCAAGACGGCGTAAATCTTCAACGTCATACGCGTCGTCCTGATTGAGCGGATGGACGCCGCAGGAGAAGACGACGTTTTCGCGCTCGCCAACCAGCTCACGCATTGAGCGGTAGCCCGGCAGCGTGGTCGCCACGGCCAGGCAAAATTTCACATCGCGCGCGGCGGCTTTCGCCAGCACATCGTCCACGTCTTTATGCAGGGATTGGTAATCGAGGCCATCAAGATGGCAGTGTGAGTCGACTAAAAACATAATGTCTCTCTCAGAGATGGGAAACCGGCGGTATGACGCCGGGTTGCAGGTAATGTTCGATACGCAGCAACTGGTCGGTCAGTAAAAGCTCGCGATTAAGACCGGTTACCGTCAAAAGTTGTTCACGACTCTGGCAGATATCGTGGAGGATAGCGCGCAGCGACTGTCCTGACAGACGATTCGCCAGCGTGTTAACCAGCGGCCAGACGTCGGGATTCGTCAGAAGCGTAGCCCCCTGCTGAATTTTAAGGGCATCAAGCAGCAGCGCGGCCAGCCAGTGCAGGCGCTCCGGGGCCGGATCGCCGTTCAGGGCGGGCAGCACGCTCAGCCAGTCATGGCTGTCCAGGGCAGATTCAATCGCACGACAAAGGGTTTCGCGCTGGGACCAGACTTCCGGCTGCAGAAGCGCCAGCGCAGCCGCAGGCGCGCCGCTGCACAGGCGCAACGCTGACAGCGCGGCGTTCTGTGACACCGTCACTTCACGTTCAAGCCAGGCGAGTGCCCACGATTCCTGGGGAACAGCCAGATGATGAAGACGACAGCGGCTGCGCAGCGTCGCCAGCAGTCGGCCCGGCTCGCGGCAGGAGAGGAAGAACCAGGTTTTCTCAGGCGGCTCTTCCAGCGTTTTTAAAAGCGCATTGGCAGCGGCCTCCGTGAGCAGCTCGGCGTCCTTCAGCCACACCACCTTTGCCCCGCCCAGACGCGCGTGTTCATACAGCTTCTCGCCGACCTCACGCACCGCGTCTATCCCGAGCGTACTTTTGCCTTTTTCGGGTTCGAGGATGTAGTAATCCGGATGCGTGCCGGCCTGCATCAGCTGGCAGCCGCGACACTTACCGCAGCTTTTATGCCCATCAGGCTGGTGGCACATCAGAAAGCGCGTAATGGCGTAAATCAACGCATCAGCGCCCATTCCCGGCAGCGCCTGTATCAGTAACGCATGATGCCCCCGACCAACCTGATAGCTGCCGATCAGCTGTTCAAAGTGCGGGCGCAGCCATGGATACCATTTCATGCCCGCTGCTCCTGCACCCAGCGTGTGACCGTTTCCTGAATAGCACGGGTAACGTCGTCGAGGGATTGTGTCGCATCGATGGTGCGAATAGCGCTGTCCTGTTCAGCCAGCTCAAGGTAACGCGCGCGGGTGCGGTTAAAGAAGTCGTAAGACTCCTGCTCAATGCGATCCAGCTCGCCGCGCGCCCTGGCGCGCTTCAGGCCCACCTCAGGCGTGACGTCCAGATAGAGCGTCAGGTCCGGACGAAAATCGCCGAGCACCGCGTCGCGAAGCGTAGCCAGCAGGGTACGATCGATACCGCGCCCTCCCCCCTGATACGCCTGGGTAGAGAGATCGTGACGATCGCCGATCACCCATTTTCCCTCTGCCAGCGCGGGTTTAATCACCGTCTCGACCAGCTGAACGCGCGCCGCATAAAACATCAGCACTTCCGCTTTGTCAGTGATAACCTCGTCGCCAACGGATTTGATATCCAGCACCAGGCTGCGCAGTTTTTCCGCCAGCTGCGTACCGCCCGGCTCACGGGTGAAGACCATCTCGGCGACGCCAAGCGATTTAAGCGTATCAACCACCACGTTACGGGCGGTGGTTTTCCCCGCCCCTTCGAGCCCCTCAATGACAATGTATTTACTGCGCATTTTTTTCCTTAAGTGCCTTCAGATAGTCCTGAACAGAGCGATTGTGGCTGGCCAGGTTGGTATTGAAAGTATGCCCCCCTTTTCCATCAGCCACAAAATAGAGATACGGTGTTTTTGCCGGGTGCGCCGCGGCGCGCAATGAGGCTTCGCCCGGCGTCGCGATTGGTCCCGGCGGCAGGCCGCTAATGACGTAGGTATTATACGCCGTTGGCGTCTCCAGATCTTTTCTGGAAATCTTGCCATTGTAGTTTTCGCCCATGCCGTAGATGACGGTAGGATCGGTTTGCAAACGCATACCGATGCGCAGGCGGTTTATAAACACCGAGGCGACCTGGTCGCGCTCGGCGGCAACGGCGGTCTCTTTCTCGATGATGGAGGCCATCGTCACGAACTGGTTTTGATCTTTATACGGCAGGCCCTCAGCGCGTCCTTCCCAGGCCGAGTCTACCGCCGCAACCATTTTATTGTGCGCGCGCTTCAGAATCGCCACGTCCGTCGTGCCTGCCGTGTACATCCAGGTGTCGGGCCAGAACCAGCCTTCAACCCATTCAGGGTGCTCGAATTTTAGCGCGTCTGCCACGGTTTCGTAGCGATCGTCTTTCAGCGTGTGCCTGATATAGGGCGCGTCACGCAGTTGTCTGAGGTAATCGCTCAGGCGCATCCCCTCGACAAAACGCAGCGGGAACTGGGCCTCTTTGCCGCTTTCCAGCAGTTGCAGCATTTCGCGCACGGTCATGCCCGGTGTGAAGCGATAGGTGCCCGCCTTAAAGTTCGAAAGTTCAGGCTCAACGCGCAGCAGCCACTGGAATACACGCGGACGATTGATAATTTTATCGCCATACAGCTGCTGGCCAAGCGCCTGACGCCCGGTCCCCGCTTTCAGGGTAAAAATCGTCTCGTCTTTAATCAGGATCTTACTGTCCGCCAGCTGGCGGACTTTCCACACTCCCGCTCCGCCAGCGATACCGAACGCAACGATGAGAAGGAGAACAACGCGTAACATTTTCTTCATGACTACCTGGTTTGCTCACATAACGGGGCCAGAAACTGGAACAGCTCGCGGGATGACCATGAAAGCGGGCCATAAGCGCGAACGGGGACAACGGGCATCAGCGCATTGCAGATAACGACTTCATCGGCGGACTGCAGCGCGTCTTCCTTTACGTTTACTTCGACAACGCCAAAACCGGCACGTGCCAGCTGCTGCAAACAAAACTGACGCATAATGCCGTTGACCCCGGCCTGTTCCAGCGAAGGCGTGAATACGTCACCGCCCTTCCGCCAGAGTAAATTAGCCGCACAGCATTCCGTAATGTACCCTTCGCTGTCAAGAACCAGCGCCTCGCCGGCATCCGTCTGCTCAAGATGAGTACGAATAAGCACCTGTTCAAGACGGTTAAGGTGTTTTATTCCGGCAAGCATCGGGTTCCGCCCCAGCCGAACCGGGCTAAGCGTCAGGGTAACGCCCTCTTCGCGCCAGCGTTCATAATGGGAAGGGTAATCTGAAACGGAAAGGATCCGCGTTGGATGCTGACAGGCAGCGCCGCTATACCCCCGCCCACCGCTGCCGCGGCTGATAATCACTTTTACTACGCCGCGCCTTTTACCTGACGCCAGCCGACGCATTTCACCTTCAAGGGTGTCCCACTGCGTGAAGGGGATCAGCAATGTCTCGCAGGCTTTTTGCAAGCGGCGGATATGGGCATCACGCAGGCACACTTCCCCGTCGAGAATACGCGCCGTGGTAAAACAGCCGTCGCCAAACTGGATCGCCCTGTCGCCTGCCGGCAGCATTTCTTGCTCAAGGCCATTGATTAAAAACATGGTGGCTCCTCATGCGTGGAGGCTCAGTCTGGCAGGATGTTAATAGCCGGACAAGGAGATTTCACCTAATAAAAAAGGCCCGGCAAGCGGACCTTTTTTATCGTCAGTGACTAAACAGGCTCAGACCTTTTTGAAGATCAGAGAACCGTTTGTCCCGCCGAAGCCGAAGGAGTTACACAGGGTGTACTCCATACCGCTAACCTGGCGCGCTTCGTGAGGAACGAAGTCCAGATCGCAACCTTCATCCGGGTTATCCAGGTTGATGGTTGGTGGTACAGCCTGATCGCGCAGCGCCAGGATAGAGTAGATTGACTCTACTGCACCCGCCGCACCCAACAGGTGACCGGTCATGGATTTCGTGGAGCTCACCATTACGCGGCTGGCAGATTCGCCGAAGATAGACTTAACAGCCTGAGCTTCTGCTTTATCGCCCGCAGGGGTAGACGTACCGTGGGCGTTAACGTAGCCAATCTGTTCCGGGGTAATGCCCGCATCACGGATCGCGTTAGCCATTGCCAGCGCTGCACCCGCACCATTTTCTGGTGGCGACGTCATGTGGTAAGCATCGCTGCTCATACCAAAGCCAACGACTTCAGCATAAATTTTCGCGCCACGTTTTTTAGCGTGTTCGTACTCTTCAAGAACGATCATGCCAGCACCGTCGCCCAGCACGAAACCATCGCGGTCTTTATCCCACGGACGGCTTGCCGCCTGAGGATTATCGTTACGGGTAGAGAGCGCACGCGCTGCGCCGAAGCCACCGACGCCCAGTGGGGTACTGGCTTTTTCAGCACCGCCCGCAACCATAGCATCTGCATCGCCGTACGCGATAATACGCGCGGCCTGGCCGATGTTATGCACGCCAGAGGTACAGGCTGTTGCGATTGAGATGCTTGGGCCGCGCAGGCCGAACATAATGGTCAGGTGACCTGCCACCATGTTTACAATCGTAGACGGAACGAAGAATGGACTGATTTTACGCGGGCCGCCATTCATCAGGGATGAGTGGTTTTCCTCAATCAGGCCAAGACCGCCAATCCCGGAGCCAATAGCAGCACCGATACGGGACGCGTTCTCTTCCGTAATCTCAAGGCCAGAATCCTGCATGGCCTGAACGCCAGCGACAATTCCATATTGAATGAAGGCATCCATCTTGCGCTGTTCTTTGCGCGAGATGATCTCTTCACAGTTAAAATCCTTTACTAAGCCAGCAAATTTCGTTGCATAGGCGCTAGTATCGAAATGGTCGATTAGGCTGATGCCGCTCTGACCGGCAAGGAGAGCTTTCCAGGTGGACTCTACGGTATTGCCGACAGGAGACAACATGCCAAGTCCGGTCACAACTACACGACGCTTAGACACGTTTGTCCTCCAGGGAGGGATAAAAAAAGAGATTCGTGGGACTACAAAAGATAAAACTCAGGCGGTCGAATGACCGCCTGGAGATGTTCACTTACGCCTGGTGACCGTTGATGTAATCAATGGCAGCCTGAACGGTGGTGATTTTCTCAGCTTCTTCGTCCGGAATCTCAGTATCAAACTCTTCTTCCAGAGCCATTACCAGCTCAACGGTGTCAAGAGAATCTGCGCCCAGGTCTTCAACAAAGGAAGCGGAGTTCACAACTTCTTCCTGCTTAACGCCCAGCTGTTCGCCGATAATTTTCTTAACGCGTTCTTCGATAGTGCTCATACTCTTAAATTTCCTATCAAAACTCGCTTTCGCGATGGTTTTCGTAGTGTATAAAATGTTGAAAAATTTGCAACTAAATCCCGGCAGGTCTTACCACGATTTTACGTTATTTTGAGGCCATTTGCCCAAATAACGCAAATATTTTCGATCGTGATTAAACCATGTACATCCCGCCGTTGACGTGGAGGGTTTCACCAGTGATGTAACCCGCTTCGTCAGAGGCTAAAAATGCAACCGCGCTGGCGATTTCTTTAGGGTCGCCAAGACGACCCGCCGGAACTGCCGCCAGCGTACCCGCACGCTGCTCATCCGTCAGCGCACGCGTCATGTCCGTTTCAATAAAGCCCGGAGCAACAACGTTTACAGTAATACCGCGGGACGCGACTTCACGCGCCAGCGACTTACTGAAACCGATCAGACCTGCTTTCGCCGCAGCGTAGTTAGCCTGACCAGCATTTCCCATGGTACCAACCACAGAACCTACAGTGATAATACGACCATGACGCTTTTTCATCATAGCGCGCATTACCGCTTTTGACAGACGGAATACAGATGACAGGTTGGTTTCGATAATATCGTTCCACTCATCATCTTTCATTCGCATCAGCAGGTTGTCGCGCGTAATCCCGGCATTATTGACCAGAATATCCACTTCGCCAAACTCTGCGCGAATATTTTCCAGAACAGATTCGATAGATGCTGGTTCAGTCACATTCAGCACCAGACCTTTACCGTTCGCACCCAAATACTCGCTGATGGCCTGCGCGCCGTTCTCGCTGGTCGCAGTCCCGATCACCGTCGCGCCGCGCGCAACCAGTGTTTCAGCAATAGCGCGCCCAATACCGCGGCTCGCGCCGGTCACCAGGGCAATTTTTCCTTCAAAACTCATGGTAGTCCTCTTTTATTGCGAGAGTGCCGCTTTCATTGCTTCCGGCTCATTAATCGCCGAGGCAGTCAGGGTGTCAACAATACGTTTGGTGAGACCGGTAAGCACCTTACCAGGCCCCACTTCATACAGATGTTCAACGCCCTGAGACGCCATATATTCAACGGTTTTGGTCCACTGAACCGGGCTGTAGAGCTGGCGAACCAGCGCGTTACGGATAGCCTCCGGCGCGGTTTCGCACTTCACGTCGACGTTATTCACAACGGAAATCGTCGGCGCGTTAAAGGTCATTTTTTCCAGCTCAACCGCCAGCTTGTCGGCGGCTGGCTTCATCAGCGCGCAGTGTGACGGCACGCTCACCGGCAGCGGCAGCGCGCGTTTAGCGCCCGCGGCTTTACAGGCAGCGCCCGCACGCTCAACCGCTTCTTTATGGCCGGCGATAACCACCTGGCCCGGCGAGTTGAAGTTTACCGGAGAAACCACCTGACCTTCAGCAGATTCTTCACACGCTTTTGCAATAGAAGCATCATCAAGACCGATGATGGCAGACATGCCGCCCGTACCTTCTGGCACCGCTTCCTGCATGAATTTTCCACGCAATTCAACCAGGCGCACCGCATCAGCGAAGGCAATCACGCCTGCACAAACCAACGCAGAGTATTCGCCCAGGCTGTGACCCGCCATCAGTGCAGGCGCTTTACCGCCCTGCTGCTGCCATACGCGCCACAGCGCGACGGATGCAGCCAGCAGCGCAGGCTGCGTCTGCCAGGTTTTGTTTAACTCTTCAGCGGGGCCCTGTTGGGTCAGCGCCCACAGATCATAACCCAGCGCATCAGAAGCTTCACGGAAAGTCTCTTCAATAACCGGATAGTTTGCTGCCATTTCAGACAACATCCCAACGGTTTGCGAGCCCTGTCCCGGGAACACAAAAGCAAATTGCGTCATTTTTTAATCCTTATCCTAGAAACGAACCAGCGCGGAACCCCAGGTGAACCCGCCACCAAAGGCTTCAAGCAAGACCAGTTGGCCCCGTTTAATTCGTCCATCGCGTACCGCTTCGTCAAATGCGCACGGTACCGATGCCGCAGAGGTATTGCCATGGCGATCCAGCGTCACCACAACGTTATCCATTGACATGCCCAGCTTCTTCGCCGTCGCGCTGATGATACGCAGGTTAGCCTGATGCGGCACCAGCCAGTCGAGGGCGGAGCGATCAAGGTTATTCGCTTCCAGCGTTTCTTCAACGATATGGGCCAGTTCAGTCACGGCAACCTTGAACACCTCGTTACCCGCCATCGTCAGGTAAATCGAGCTGTCCGGGTTAACGCGATCGGCGTTAGGCAGCGTTAACAGCTCGCCGTAGCGACCGTCAGCATGAAGATGCGTGGAGATGATGCCCGGCTCGTCGGACTGCCCCAGCAGCACCGCGCCCGCACCGTCGCCAAAAATAATGATCGTGCCGCGATCGGCTGGATCGCAGGTACGCGCCAGCACGTCAGCACCGATTACCAGCGCATATTTGACGGCACCAGATTTTACGTACTGATCGGCGATGCTCAGCGCATAGGTGAAGCCCGCACACGCTGCTGCCACATCAAATGCCGGGCAGCCTTTAATGCCGAGCATATTCTGTACCTGACACGCTGCGCTTGGGAAGGCATGCGTGGCGGAGGTTGTCGCCACCACGATAAGCCCGATCTGATCTTTATCAATCCCGGCCATTTCAAGCGCACGCTGTGCAGCTTCGAAGCCCATGGTAGAGACAGTTTCGTCTGGCGCGGCGATACGGCGTTCACGGATACCTGTGCGCGTGACAATCCACTCGTCAGACGTATCTACCATTTTTTCAAGATCGGCGTTGGTACGCACTTGTGTTGGCAGGTAGCTGCCGGTACCTAAAATCTTCGTATACATGTACGCTCAGTCACTTTTAGCTAATACAGATCCCAGGCGAGCGGCAATTCTCTGAGGAACTTGTCGCTGCACCGCCTGCACTGCCTGTTCAATCGCGACGGTAAATGCTCGCTGATTGGCGGCGCCATGACTCTTAATCACGATGCCGCGCAATCCTAACAGACAGGCGCCATTATACTGGTCGGGGTTGAGGTGACTGAATCGCCGCGTCAGGCTTTTTTGTAACCAACGCTTTAATAAAATCAGCCACCAGGACCTTTTTTTACCTTCTCCCTGCGATTTCAGCAGAGAAAGGAACATTCTTACGACCCCTTCCATGGTCTTCAACGTTACGTTTCCGGTGAAGCCATCACACACTAATACATCCGTTTTGCCCGTCAGCAGCTCATTGGCTTCGAGATAACCAATATAGTTGATGGACGGGACCTGTTTGAGTATTTCCGCAGCGTCGCGGATACTGTCCAGGCCTTTGGTTTCTTCTTCACCAATGTTCAACAACGCAACGCGGGGATGCGTAATCCCAACCACGTCTTCTGCCAGCACCGACCCCATGACGGCAAACTGAGCCAGCATTGTACTATCACAATCCACGTTAGCGCCCAGATCGAGCACCACCGTTTTGCCCTTCTGCTGATGCGGTAACACCGTCACCAGCGCCGGACGCTCAATGCCCTCAATCGGCTTGAGCAATAATTTCGACAGGCCCATCAGCGCGCCGGTATTTCCCGCGCTGACGCAAGCCTGCGCTCGCCCTTCTTTCACCAGCTCCAGCGCAATTCGCATAGAGCTGCCGCGGCTATTGCGAATAGCCTGCGATGGCCGGGCATCACTGGCAATAACTGACTGCGCAGGGATAATCTGCAGACGCGAACGTTGTTCAAAGTCAGCTTTTGCGAGTAATGGCGTGATTGTGTCGGGATTACCGACTAAAAGAAGTGTGAGTTGCGAATTAGAATTCAGTGCCTGCAAAGCTGCAGGCACTGTCACGGTAGGGCCAAAATCTCCCCCCATGACATCTAACGCCAGGGTTAGACGTGTCAAGGTATCGTCGCAGCCTGGTTCGGTAAACTCCCCGTTTGCACGGGGAAGTTCCTCACTAAGCCTAATCACGCTGACGCGTGATTACTTAGTGATAACCTTGCGGCCGCGGTAGAAACCGTCAGCGGTGATGTGGTGACGCAGGTGTTTCTCACCAGAAGTCTTGTCTACAGACAGGCTGGTAACTGCAGTCAGTGCGTCATGGGAACGACGCATGCCACGTTTGGAACGGGTTGGTTTATTCTGTTGTACGGCCATGGACCTTACTCCTCAATTACTTACGCTTTAAGCTGGCTAATACGGCAAATGGGTTTGGTTTTTGCGCTTCATCAGGCAGTTCCCCAAAGACCATGTCCGCCTCGGACACTTCACAGTGTTCAGAATCATGCACCGGAACCACTGGCAAGGTGAGGATGATTTCATCTTCAACCAGAGCCAGAAGATCGATTTCACCGAATTCGTTAACCTCAATCGGCTCATACGCTTCCGGGAGTGCTTCAGCCTGTTCGTCAGAACGAACCGGACTAAAACAATACGTTGTGTGAACATGCTGTACAAACGGTTTCCCGCAACGCTGGCACTCGAGCGTTACCGTTACCTTCGCATCACCGGTTAAAACGGCAAGACGCTGGTTGTCGATAGCGAACGACATGGAGCATTCTACATCACTGTCCACACTGACTACGGATTCGGCAATACGCTCCGCCTGATCGGAAGAATAGATTCCTTCGTAATCGAGGCGTTTTTGAGCCGTACGAACCGGATCAAGAGTCAGGGGTAATTTTACCTTTTGCATAGGGCGCGCATATTAACTTTGTAACGTCATAGAGTCAAAGAAAAAGGCAACCAGAGCTGCCTTTTGCCAATTATTCGCACACATTGCGGCCTGTAGTTTAAAATGGCTGGCATCGATACGCTATATCTGGTGATAAAAATATGCCAAATCTCGTACTTGCTTCCACTTCACCCTATCGCCGAATGCTGCTGGAAAAGCTCGGGATCCCGTTTGAATGTGCGGCACCGGACGTTGATGAGACCCCACAACCCGGCGAGTCGCCGCGTCATCTGGTGACCCGTCTTGCGCAGGAGAAAGCGCAGTCGCTTGCCGAACGTTATCCTGCACATCTGATTATAGGCTCCGATCAGGTTTGTGTGCTTGACGGTGAAATCACCGGTAAACCGCATACCGAAGAGAATGCCTGTAAGCAGTTGATGCGCGCACGCGGCAGTATTGTGACCTTTTATACGGGCCTGGCGCTCTATAACTCGGCCTCCGGCCACCTGCAAACCGAATGCGAGCCGTTCGACGTCCATTTTCGCCATCTCAGCGAGCAGGAGATTATGGATTACGTGCGCCGGGAACGTCCGCTGAACTGCGCGGGGAGCTTTAAAAGTGAAGGTTTGGGGATTGCGCTATTCGATAAGCTGGACGGTCGAGACCCGAATACGCTGGTGGGGTTACCGCTGATTGCGCTATGCCAGATGTTAAGGCGAGAAGCGTGTAATCCGCTGACGGCGTAACCGCTGCGGCCTGATGCCCTCTCCCCAGGGAGAAGGTGTAAACATTAAAAACGGCAACGTCGTTGCCGTTTTACGTTTACCTTAGCCGCGCAGAACCTTCAGGCAGCGCTTCAGCTGCTCATCCAGCGGCGCTTCAATACGGATGATTTCACCGGTATTGGGATGGGTAAACTTCAGCGCAGCCGCATGCAGGAACAGACGAGACAGCCCCGTGCCCGCCAGCTGCTTGTCAAACTCGCGGTCACCGTAACGATCGTCAAAGGCAATCGGATGGCCTGCAAACTGGGTATGTACGCGGATCTGGTGGGTTCGCCCCGTCACCGGGCTACAGCGAACCAGCGTGGCAAATTCGTAGCGCTCTTCAACTTTAAAGCGCGTCTCGGACGGTTTCCCCTCCTGGTTCACGCGCACAATGCGCTCACCGCTTTGCAGAATATTTTTCAGCAGCGGTGCCTGGACCACTTTCACATGGGACTGCCACTGGCCGCGCACCAGCGCCAGGTAATCCTTCTGCATCCCTTTTTCACGCAGCTGTTCATGCAGCGAACGCAGCGCGGAACGTTTTTTTGCCACCAGCAGTACGCCAGAGGTATCACGGTCAAGGCGGTGAACCAGCTCAAGGAAACGCGCTTCCGGACGCAGGGCCCGCAGCCCTTCAATCACGCCAAAGCTCAGTCCACTTCCCCCGTGCACCGCGGTTCCTGAAGGTTTGTTCAGCACCAGGATGTGGTCGTCCTCATAAAGGATAACGTCACTCAGGGCAGCGACTTTTTGCAGCTTCGGCGAAACCGCCTCTTCTTCGCGCTCCGCAACGCGGACCGGTGGAATGCGCACTTCATCACCCGCTTCGAGCTTATACTCGGGCTTCACGCGCTTTTTGTTCACCCGCACCTCGCCCTTGCGCAGGATGCGGTAAATCATACTTTTTGGCACGCCTTTCAGCTGGGTGCGCAAAAAGTTATCGATACGTTGCCCCGCTTCGTCTTCGGCGATGGCAACCATTTTTACGGCTGGAGTCTCTGTTTTCATGGTTGGCGATTCTAAATATCGTCTGACATTAGCGCCACTCATTTTTCTATGCTTATATTTACTTTTATCCGGAATGCTCCCCTTTCGCGCAATCGATTTGGTGGTTATTAAACCAATCGCCTCGTTGAAGTGAAGAAACTGTGAGTAACCGGGTGATAATTGGTAAAAGTCATCTTGCTATAACCCGGCGAGCAGTGGAATAATGAATCCGTTTTCCGCGTTAAATCCGGGTTTTGTAAGGATGTCGACGGAATGACCAATTTTGTCTGACCGATCATCCACGCAGCAATGGCGTAAGACGTATTGATCTTTCAGGCAGTTAGCGGGCTGCGGGTTGCAGTACTTCCCGGTATAAGGATTGTTCTCTGGAGAGTTTTCCCAGGCAATTCCCCTGATAATTGCGCTGTGTTTCCGTATGACACACAGGCAACCGACACTCTGCGCCTCTTAAGCGAGCGACAACCGTGAGGTTGGCGACGTGAATAGACACGAGGCCATCGGTTCATACCCCGGAAAGCGTCACCTTGCCCGCAGCTTTGTCGTCAATGTAAGAATAACGAGTAAGTTACGATGAAAAGAATGTTAATCAACGCAACTCAGCAAGAAGAGTTGCGTGTCGCCCTTGTGGATGGGCAGCGCCTGTACGATCTGGATATCGAAAGTCCTGGACACGAACAGAAAAAAGCGAACATTTACAAAGGTAAAATCACCCGCATTGAACCAAGCCTTGAGGCTGCATTTGTCGATTACGGTGCTGAGCGTCATGGTTTCCTTCCTCTTAAAGAAATCGCCCGCGAATATTTTCCTGCAAACTACAGCTCCCATGGCCGTCCGAACATTAAAGATGTTCTGCGTGAAGGTCAGGAAGTTATCGTTCAGATCGATAAAGAAGAGCGCGGCAACAAAGGTGCCGCACTGACCACCTTTATCAGTCTGGCAGGAAGCTATCTGGTACTGATGCCAAACAACCCGCGTGCGGGTGGTATCTCACGCCGTATCGAGGGTGATGACCGTACCGAGCTGAAAGAAGCGCTGGCAAGCCTTGAGCTGCCGGACGGCATGGGGCTTATCGTGCGCACCGCAGGCGTCGGCAAATCTGCCGAAGCATTGCAGTGGGACCTGAGCTTCCGCCTGAAGCACTGGGAAGCCATTAAGAAAGCGGCTGAAAGCCGCCCTGCTCCGTTCCTGATCCACCAGGAAAGCAACGTCATCGTGCGTGCCTTCCGCGATTACCTGCGTCAGGACATCGGCGAAATCCTGATTGATAACCCGAAAGTGCTTGAGCTGGCTCGCCAGCACATCGCCGCGCTGGGCCGTCCGGATTTCACCAGCAAAATCAAACTGTACACCGGTGAAATCCCGCTGTTCAGCCACTATCAGATTGAATCCCAGATCGAGTCGGCCTTCCAGCGTGAAGTGCGTCTGCCATCCGGCGGCTCTATCGTTATCGATACAACCGAAGCGCTGACCGCCATCGACATCAACTCCGCGCGTGCAACCCGCGGCGGCGATATCGAAGAGACGGCCTTCAACACCAATCTTGAAGCCGCTGATGAAATTGCCCGCCAGCTTCGCCTGCGCGACCTGGGCGGTCTGATCGTCATCGACTTCATCGACATGACCCCGGTTCGCCACCAGCGTGCGGTTGAAAACCGCCTGCGTGAAGCCGTTCGCCAGGATCGTGCGCGCATTCAGATCAGCCATATTTCCCGCTTTGGCCTGCTGGAGATGTCCCGTCAGCGCCTCAGCCCGTCACTCGGCGAATCCAGCCATCACGTCTGCCCACGCTGTTCCGGTACGGGTACCGTGCGTGACAACGAATCTCTCTCCCTCTCCATTCTGCGTCTGATTGAAGAAGAAGCGCTGAAGGAGAACACCAAAGAGGTTCACGCCATCGTTCCGGTGCCAATTGCCTCTTACCTGCTGAACGAAAAACGTGCGGCGGTGAGCGCAATCGAAGCGCGCCAGGGCGGCGTTCGCTGCATCATCGTGCCAAACGACGAGATGCAGACTCCGCACTATCACGTGCTGCGTGTCCGTAAAGGTGAAGAGACAAGCACCCTCAGCTACCTGCTGCCTAAGCTGCATGAAGAAGAGATGGCACTGCCATCCGATGAGGAGCCTGCCGAGCGTAAACTGCCTGAGCAGCCTGCTTTAGCGACCTTCATCATGCCTGAAGCCCCGCCGGAAGCAACGCTGGAAAAACCGGCAGCCAAACCGGCCGAGCAAAAAGCTGCTCCTGTCGCGCCAAAAGCGCAGCCTGAGCAGCCGGGTCTGCTGAGCCGCCTCTTCGGCGCGCTGAAGAAGATGTTCGCTGGCGAAGAAGCGCAACCTGAGCAGCCAAAAGAAGCGCCGAAAGAAGCGAAGCCAGAGCGTCAGCTGGAACGCCGCAAGCGTCAGAACAATCGTCGCGACCGCAATGAGCGCAATGAGCGTGGCGATCGTAATGAACGCCGTGATAATCGTTCCGACAACAACGAAGGCCGCGAGCAGCGCGAGGACAACCGTCGCAACCGTCGCGAGAAGCAACAGCAGAATGTTGAAGATCGTGAAATTCGCCAACAGGCGGGCGACGAGTCCGAAAAGAGCAAACCGCGTGACGAACAGCAGCCGCGCCGCGAGCGTAATCGTCGCCGTAACGACGAGAAGCGCCAGGCGCAGCAGGAAGTTAAAAGCCTGAACCGCGAAGCGCCTGTTGAACAGCAGGAAGCCGAGCAGGAAGAGCGCACGCAGGTTATGCCGCGTCGCAAGCAGCGCCAGCTCGCACAGAAGGTGCGCGTGGGCGAGGTACAGGCTGAAGAAACCGCCGTTGTCGCGGTTGAAGCAGCAGACAGCGCAACCGGTACGCAGGTGGCGAAAGTCGATCTGCCAGCGGTGGTAGAAAATCAGGTTGAGCAGGACGAAAGCGGTGAAAACCGCGACAACGCGGGTATGCCGCGTCGCTCACGCCGTTCTCCGCGTCATCTGCGCGTTAGCGGCCAGCGTCGTCGTCGCTATCGTGACGAGCGTTACCCGACCCAGTCACCGATGCCGCTGACCGTGGCGTGTGCGTCACCTGAAATGGCCTCCGGTAAGGTCTGGATCCGCTATCCGGTTGCTCGTCCGGAGCAGGCTGTTGAAGAACAGGCTGTGACCGAAGAGGTAATTGCACCGGTAGCAGCGGCAGAAGAAGTCGTGACTGAAGCGGCAACCGTGGTTGAACCTCAGGTGGTTGAACCTCAGGCTGTAGAAACGACAGAGCCTCAGGCTGTGGAAGTTGAAACTACCCATCCTGAAGTTATTGCTGCGACGGTTGATGCCGCACCGCAGATTATTGCCGAAGAAGATGCCGTAGTGGCTGAAGAGGTAGCGGAGCACGCTGAACCTGCACCAGCAGTGGAAGAAACCGCAGACGCTGCTGTCGAAACGGTTACCGAAGAGGTGGTTCAGGACGTCGAGATTCAGGTTGAGCCTGTTGTCGAAGAAGCGAAAGCGCCTGAAGTGAAGCCAGCTCCGGTTGAAGTTATCGCCGCACCAGCGCCTGCGCACGTTGCAACGGCACCTATGACCCGCGCGCCGGCACCAGAGTATGTGCCTGAAGCGCCGCGCCATAGCGACTGGGTACGCCCGGAATTCAACTTCGAAGGTAAAGGTGCTGCCGGCGGCCATAGCGCAACGCATAAGGCTACTGCCCCAGCTACCCGTCCGCAGTCCGTTGAATAACGCACGCTAAGTCAGAAAGCCGACCTCCGGGTCGGCTTTTTTTATGGCTGCTGCACGGGCTTTCTCATCCCGGTCACCTCCGGCATTATCTGGCGCATCATCTCTAGAAAGCGTCGCAGGCGCGCCGGATAATAACGAGACCACGGATAAACCAGATGTACCGGTAACGCCGCCGGTTGCCACTCCGGCAACAAATGCACCAGACGCCCTTCCCGAATATCGTTCTGAACCGTCCAGCTGGATACAACCGCCACGCCAAGCCCGGTTAGCGCCGTATTGCGTGCCACGTACAGGCTGTCGGTGCTCAGGCGTGGCGTAATGGCTACCCGCACCGGTACTGGGGAGGCATCATGGAAAAGCTCCACATGACGCTGGTAAAAAGAGCTGATGGCAATCCAGGGAAGCTGCTGCAAATCTTCCGGCGTTTTAACCGCCGGAAAGCGGGCCAGTAACTCCGGTGAAGCCACCACCGAGCGCGGCACTTCGGCCAGCAGTACGGATACGGTTGCCGGATCGACCTCAGCGCCCACCCGGATAGCGCAGTCGAGATTGTCCCCGAGAAAATCAGCTGAACGATCGTTGAGCAGCCACTCAATGGAAAGTAGCGGATAGCGCTGCAAAAATTCGGTTAATGGTTTCAGAAGCTGATCCTGACCAAACGCGTGAGGTGCCCGCACCCGCAGCACCCCCACCGGTTCATCTTCCGACTGCCCCACCTCATCTTCCAGCGCCAGCCAGCTGTCAATGACCCGGCGCGCGTGCTGATAGCAGCGTTCGCCGTCATCGGTCAGCCGCATCGTGTGGGTGGTGCGCAGCATCAGGCGCACCCCAAGCATTGTCTCAAGCGACTGTAGTCGCCGGCTTACCGTGGCCTGGGTTGTCGCCAGCTGGCGCGCCGCGGCGGAAAGCGATCCTGCCTCAACGATACGTACAAACGTCCGCATCAGTTCCACCCTGTCTATACGCTCAGCTCTTTTCATATTCCAACGTGCCATACGTCCAACGTATAAGCGTTTTACCACCGTGCCCGCTACCGCCGCAAGGCGTAGTGAGAAAAAATAGCCCCACACGATGAATGAGGAACGTCATATGAACACAACAACTGCCGCCCGGGCCGTAAGCCGCTGGGTAATCTTAATGCTGGCGCTCGGGGCTGGCTTCAGCGTGGCATCCATCTATTATGCCCAGCCTCTGCTGCCGCTGATGGGCGCAGACCTGCACCTGAGCATCGAAGGAATGGGCATGGTGCCGACGCTTACGCAGGCGGGTTACGCCTTAGGGATCCTGTTCCTGTTACCGCTCGGCGATCGCCATGACCGCAGGACGTTAATTCTGATAAAAAGCGCGGCCCTGGCGCTGTTCCTGCTGGCCTGTAGCCTGACAGGACAACTGCACTCCCTGCTGCTCGCCAGCCTGCTGATCGGCATGGCCGCCACCATGGCGCAGGACATCGTCCCCGCCGCGGCGATCCTGGCGCCCGAAGGGAAACAGGGAAAAACCGTCGGCACGGTGATGACCGGCCTGCTGTTGGGCATTCTGCTCTCCCGGACCGTAAGCGGCGTGGTGGGTGAAGCCTTTGGCTGGCGGGTGATGTACCAGCTGGCTGCCGCAAGCATTGCGTTTGTCGGTGTGGTGATGTGGGCCGTGCTTCCCCGCTTTGCCGTTCACTCCACGCTGAGCTATCCGGCCCTTCTGCGCTCCATGGAGCACCTCTGGCGTCGCTACCCGGCGCTGCGTCGGGCCGCACTGGCGCAGGGTTTTCTGTCGATTGCCTTTAGCGCGTTCTGGTCGACGCTGGCGGTGATGCTGCTGGAACGTTATCACCTCGGCAGCGCCGTGGCGGGTGGGTTTGGTATTGCCGGAGCCGCCGGGGCGCTGGCCGCACCGCTGGCAGGAGGCCTGGCCGATAAGCTGGGTGCCGGTAAAGTAACCCAGCTGGGTGCCGCGCTGGTGACCGTCTCGTTTGCCCTGATGTTCCTGATGCCGGCGCTGGGCGTACATGGCCAGCTGATCCTGATAGCCCTTTCTGCTGTCGGTTTCGATCTCGGCTTGCAGTCCAGCCTCGTGGCGCACCAGAATCTGGTTTATAGCCTTGAGCCGCAGGCGCGTGGACGCCTTAACGCCCTGCTGTTTACCGTTGTCTTTATCGGGATGGCGCTGGGTTCGGCATTAGGCAGCAATATCTATACCCTGGCAGGCTGGTCTGGCGTGGTGGCGCTGGCAACCCTGTGCGGCGCGATTGCGCTGGTCATCAGGCTGGTAGAAAGCGCCCGGGTGACGTCTGCGCAGGCTGAAGGTGTATAAAAAAAATGCCCAACCCCTGCGGGTTGGGCAGTCAAAACATACCCAGTTTCATGGCATGTTCCAAAAGGCGAGAGTCTTATCTGTTAAGCTGGAACAAAGACATACCCTGCATATCGCTAAAGGCCTTATACGAGGCCTGCAGCGCCGCCTGCTGCATGGTGTAGGAGGAAATCGCAGCGTTCCAGTCCACGTCAACCAGGTCGCTCATCTGCTGAGTCTGCCCCAGCGCGCGCTCGTCACCCAGCGCATCCAGCTTGTCCAGCTCGTTCAGTTTGGTACCCAGGTCAGCGCGCACCGTCAGTATGTTGTCCAGCGAGTTGCTGAGGCCGCGGTTAGCTTTATCAATACTTTGCGTCAGGGCCTCGGCTTTTGCAGCATCACCCTCGATTGGGTCTTTCAGCGCGGCAATCGCCGTATCGAGAATTTTGAACAGGTTTGTTTCCTGCGTGCTGCCTGCGGGTTCCGGCTTGGCATTACTGGTAAAGGTGTCAAAGACTTCAGTGCCGGTATGGCCGATCTGCATCGTGCGAGCGGAATCAACCTGCTGAGAAATCCCGATATCGCCACCGCTGTAATCGCCGTTAGCCTGATCGAACGGCGCTTTATCCGTTTTGTAACCGGCAAAGATATAGCGGCCGTTACCGTCAGTGCTGTTTGCCAGATTCATCAGCTGATCGCGAATACCCTGCAAATCGTTCGCCAGCGATGCACGGTCGCTATCGCTTAATGAACCGTTGCCGGCGTACACGATTTTCTCCTGCGCCGACTGAATGGCGCTATTCACCTGGCCGAGAACGCTCTCTTCGAGGGACACTTTCTGCGTGGCAAAGGTGCGCGCCAGGGCAAATTGGCTGTTCTGGGACTGCGCCTGAGAAAGTACCACCGCCTGGGATGCCGCAATCGGATCGTCAGACGGACGGTTTACGCGCTTACCGGTGGACATCTGCTCGCCAAAGCCTAACCAGCGGCTCTGGGAATCGGTGATGCCACGCATGTTCTGTTCGTACATCATTTGGGTGCTAATACGCATTTTTCACCTCGTCTTTAGCGAATATTGATTAACGCGTCAAAAAGCGTATTGGCCGTTTGCAGAACCTGAGCATTCGCCAGGTAATACTGCTGGTAGCGCTGCAGGTTGCCGTACTCCTCATCGAGGTTAACCCCGGAGATAGACTGCTGCTGGTTGCTTAACTGCGTCACCACGTTGGCTTTCGTCTGGCTGCTGGTTTTCAGCGATGCCGTAGTGCTGCCTACGGTACTGACCAGCGCGGCATAGGCGTCGTTGAAGGTTTTGTTGCCGCCAACGACTTTGCTGTTTTGCAGATCCACCAGCGCCTTGCCGTTACGGTTATCGCTCTCGCCGCCGTCAGCGGCTTCCGCCATCGCCAGCTGGGATTCATCAGAGATAGCCACGCTCATGTTGACGATGCTGTTAACGACCGGCTTGACGATAAAGCTGTCTTTAGGGGCGGCGGTGCCGGAGACGTTCACCGTCAGGCCGTCAAAGGTCATCTTACCGCTGGCATCCGGCGTGGCCTTGAAGGAGGTTTTGTCAGCCAGACGCGTAACCGTCCAGTCGGTACCGTTAAACTCGAGCCTGTAATCGGTCGCCTGCACGTCCGAGCTTTTCGCTACGGTAGCCGTCACGCTCGCGCCGGGCAACGAGTTTTTGCTGTTGCTCACCACGGCCGGCGAGCCAATGTTAAACAGCGCTTTACCCTGATCGCCGTTGGCATCGAAGCCCTTTTCATGCTGGGTATTCATCGCATCGGCAAAGGCCAGCGCCAGCTGGTTCAGGGTATTACGCGCTTTATCCAGATCTTCCGAACGGAACGTTAACAGGCCGCCCAGCGATCCGGTGTTCAGCGCTTTTTCAGGAATTTCAATCGCGCCCGCGACTTCATCAACATACGCCACCGCGATGCGGGTTGGGTCTGCGCTGGAGCTTACCGCTGCCAGCTGATTCGCCTTGCTGCCCTGAACCAGGCTATAGCCGTTGCCGAACGAAACGTTATAGGTACCGCTGTCCTGGACAGAGACCTCAACGCCGACAATCTTGTTCAGTTCGCTGACCAGCTGATCGCGCTGATCGAGCAGGTTGTTTGGCGATGCGCCAGCCCCCACGCCCGTCAGACGGGAAATCTGATCGTTGAGGTTAGCGATCTGCTGCGCGTAGTTGTTGATCTGATCGACGCTGGTCGCAATCGCGGTATTCACCTGCGAATCCTGATCGCGGAGGTACTGATCGTTAACCTTGAACTGGTTTACCAGCCCATCCGCCTTGCCCAGCACCGTCTGACGGGCAGCCGGATCTTCGGCGTTGCTCACCAGGGTTTGCAGGCTTTTGAAGAAATCCTGCAGCGTGCTGGAAACGGAGTTGGTGGTATCCGAGAGCACGTCGTCAATCTTTGACATCTGCTGGTAGCGCGTGGTCAGCCCGCTGCTCTGGTTCTGCGCCGCGCGCAGCTGGTTGGTGATAAAGGCGTCATATTCACGCTGAACACCGGAGACATATACTCCGTTACCCACCCAGCCACCGCCGGTCAGGGTGCTGTTTGATGCCCCCAGGATGGTAGTCTGGCGGGTATAACCCGCCACGTTATAGCTTGAAATATTATTACTGACGGTATTGAGTGCCGACTGGGCAGCACTGAGGCCACTCATGGCGCTGTTAATCAAACTGGACATGGGGGTTCCTTTTATACGTTCAGACACGAGTCCTGATGAAGGTTATCGGCAACCTCCACCGGGACTTGAGAACTTTCAGAACAGATTTTCGAGATCGGCGCTATAGGCTTTGCTGACCTTCTCGGACATGGATTTCAGCTGCTGGATCATGCTGGTCAGCTTGCGGGCATAGTTAGGATCGGTGGCGTATCCGGCATTCTGCAACGCCTGTGCGCCCTGCTCCGGCGTGGCTGCTTGCGTCACGGCGGTATAGCGCGGATTTCGGCTCAGCAGCCCGACATAATCCGACAAGGCTTCCAGATACGAACTGTAGACGCGGAATTTGGCCTTCACCTTCACTGCCGTACCGTTTTCATATTCGGTGGTGGTGATTTCCGTGGTCGGCCCCTTCCAGCTTGAGGAGGCCTTCACGCCAAAGATGTTAAAGCTCGGCTCGCCGTTTTCCCTGCGGATTTGCCGCTGCCCCCAGCCGGACTCCAGCGCCGCCTGCGCCAGGATCAGGTGGTGCGGCACGCCGCTCTCCTCGCTGGCGAGACGGGCGGGCAGCGAAAGCTGCGCCAGGAAGTCTTTGCTGTCTCCGGAGAGCGGTTCGCCACGCGCCTCTGCCGGCTTCGGCATCGCCTTACGCACCATCTGCGTCAGCGCCTGATTCTGATAACTGGTCACCTTTTCCAGATCGAACTTCAGCGGCACCTGCTGTGGGGCCTCCTCTGGCGGAAGCCCCTGCGCCGCTGCGGTCTGCTTAACAATCATGTCCGCCAGGCCGAGCCCTTTACCGGCGGTCATCTGCTGGGCAATCTGCTGATCGTACATGCTGGTGTAAAGCCGCGTGGAGTCGCTGCTGAACATGCCGTCTTTCGGCAGCGTTTCACGCATGCTTTTCAGCATCATCTGCACGAACATGCCTTCCACCTGGCGGGCGACCGGGCGGATATTCGCCGCCGGATCCTGGCCTGCTTTGGTTTTCAGCTCGTTGAGCGACTGGGCATCCCAGGCGGCACTGGTCAACAGTTTGCTATCGGTCAGCATTTAGATGATTTCCAGTTTGGCGCGCAGACAGCCTGCGCTTTGCATGGATTGCAGAATGGACATCAGATCCATTGGCGTTGCACCCAGCGCGTTCAGGGCACGTACCACGCTGTTCAGGTTGGCGCTGGAGCGCACGCTCTGCAGCGAACCGCCGCTCTGACGTAAATCAATCTGCGTTTGCGGCGTCACTACGGTCTGGCCGCCGCCGAACGGCGTATCGGGCTGGCTGACGTTGGCGGAACGGTTAACCGTCACGGAGAGGTTACCCTGCGCTACGGCACAGCTGTCCAGCGTCACTTCACGGTTCATGACCACCGAGCCGGTACGGGAGTTGATGATCACTTTCGCGTCCTGAAGCGGCACGTTCACTTCCATATTCTGGATATCGGCCAGCATTCGCACCTGGTTACTGCTGCCCGTAGAGGTACGGATCTGCACGGTGCGGGCATCCAGCGCGGTGGCGCTGCCGTAGCCGCGGCTGCGGTTGATGGTGTCAGCGATCTGCTGCGCCATCGTGAAGTCTTCCGTATTCAGCTGCAGGTTAATGGTGTTGCCGGTGCCGAATTGGGTCGGCAGCTCACGCTCGATGATCGCGCCGTTGGTAATGCGTCCACCGTTCAGCTGGTTCACCTGCACGCTGCTGCCGCCCGCCGACGCGCCTGCCCCGCCAACCAGAATATTGCCCTGCGCCAGGGCGTACACTTGGCTGTCGACGCCCTTCAGCGGGGTCATCAGCAGCGTGCCGCCGCGCAGGCTTTTGGCGTTACCCATAGACGAGACCACCACGTCAATGGTCTGTCCCTGGCGCGCAAAGGCCGGATAAGACGCGGTCACCATCACGGCCGCCACGTTTTTCAACTGCATATTGGTCCCGGCCGGTACGGTAATACCGAGCTGGGAGAGCATGTTGTTCAGGCTCTGGGTGGTGAACGGCGTCTGGGTCGTCTGGTCACCGGTACCGTCAAGCCCCACCACCAGGCCATAGCCAATCAGGGAGTTTTCACGCACGCCCTGCACGCTAGTGAGATCGCGAATGCGGTCGGCCTGCGCAACGGCTGCAACCAGCGACAGCGCCACGGCGAAGAGAAATTTATACATAGGTCACCTCGCTTACATCGGCGATAGGTTAAGGAAGAAGCGCTGCAGCCAGCCCATATTTTGCGCCTCGTTGATATAGCCGTTGCCGACGTATTCGATGCGCGCATCCGCCACCTGGGTGGACGGTACGGTGTTGGTGCCGCTGATGGTGCGAGGGTTAACCACGCCGGAGAAGCGAATGAATTCCGTGCCCTGGTTAATGGCGATCTGTTTTTCACCCACCACGTGCAGGTTGCCGTTCACCAGAACCTGGTCAACCGTTACCGTCAGCGTGCCGCTGAAGGTATTGCTGGCGTTCGCCCCGCCTTTACCGTTAAAGGTGTTGCCGCCAGAGGCTTCCACGTCCGCACGGGCGTTGCCGAACAGACCCTGCAGATAGCGCGGCACGGTGTCGAAGCCAAAATTGGTTTTGCCGTCGCGGCTGGCGTTCGCCGACGAGCTCTTGCTCGCGCTGACGTTTTCCTGCAGCACAATGGTCAGCGTATCGCCAACGTTACGCGGACGACGGTCTTCAAACAGCGGCTGATAGCCGTAGTTAATCGGCTGCGCGGTCTGGAAAATGGAGCCGTTCACCACCGGCGCGGGGCCGGGAACGGGTTGGGCGGTAGTCGCACCCTGTACCAATGGTTTAGACGGGATCCAGGCACACCCGCTGAGGGTGACGGCCAGAACTGTCAGTATCGGATAACGAAACGCCGCGTTTTTTTGCATTGCCTTCATCTTCGAAAACAGGGAGCCGGTGCGGCGTTTACCGCACCGGGCTACGCCTTAGAGTTGCGTCAGTTTTTGCAGCATCTGGTCGGTCGTCGACACTGCTTTACTGTTAATTTCATACGCGCGCTGAACCTGGATCATATTCACCAGCTCTTCCGCCACGTTGACGTTCGAGGTTTCTACATACCCCTGATACAGCAGCCCCGCACCGTTCAGGCCCGGAGTACTTTCATTTGGCGTACCGGAGGATTGCGTTTCGGTGTAGAGGTTCTCGCCGATGCTTTCGAGGCCGGTATCGTTCATGAAGGTCGTCAGGTTGAGCTGGCCAACCTGAACCGGTGCCGCCTGGCCCTGCTGAGTCACGCTTACGATGCCGTCACGACCAATGGTAATGCTCAGGGCGTTCGCCGGAATGGTGATCGCAGGCTGAACCTGGAAACCGCCCGCCGTCACCAGCTGACCGTTCTGATCCACCTGGAAGGAGCCATCGCGCGTGTAGGCAGAGGTGCCGTCCGGCAGCTGGACCTGGAAGAAGCCCTGGCCTTTAATAGCAACGTCTTTACTGTTGTTGGTCTGGGACAGGTTACCCTGGCTGTGCAGACGCTCGGTGGCAACCGGGCGCACGCCGGTACCGATTTGCAGACCGGACGGCAGCGTGGTTTGCTCGGATGACTGCGCCCCCGGCTGACGAATCGTTTGGTAAAGCAAATCTTCGAAAACCGCACGCTGGCGCTTGAAACCGTTGGTGCTGACGTTTGCCAGGTTGTTGGCAATCACATCCATGTTGGTTTGCTGGGCGTCCAGACCGGTTTTCGCGATCCATAAAGAACTGATCATAATGAGTCCTGTTAGCTGATAGCCAGAAGTTGGTTAGCCTTGCCCGCGTTTTCATTGACGCTGCTGATGATCTTCATCTGCATTTCAAAGCGACGGGCGCTGGCGATCATGTCGGTCATGGCTTCTACCGGTTTGACGTTACTGCCTTCCAGCACGCCGGACATCACGCGGATGGTCGGGTCGGCCTGTAACGTCGCACCGCGGGCGGCCTGGGCCGCCTGGGTCAGACGGAACATCCCGTCATCGCCACGCTGCACTTCATTGCCTTCCGCTTTCACCAGCTTGAGGCGACCAACGGGCGCAACGGTGTTGGCCGGGTCGCCCGGATTTAACGCCGAAATCGTCCCGTCTGCCGCAATGGTCAGCTCTGACCCTTCGGGCACCGTCAGCGGTCCCGCTTCACCCATAACCGGATGACCCTGAATCGTCAGCTGTCCGGTGGCGCTCACCTGAATATTGCCGTTACGGGTATAACCTTCCCCGCCGTCAGGCGTCTGCACCGCCAGCCAGCCGTCCTGCTGAAGGGCAACGTCCAGCGGACGCGCGGTGTAATCCATCTGGCCCGGCGTCATGTCGGCGCCCGGCGTGGAGGCGGTCACCAGCGTACGCGTCGGCAGCGTCAGACCTTCTACCGGCACCGCGCGCAGGGCGTTAAGCTGGGCACGAAAGCCAGGCGTTGAGGCGTTCGCCAGGTTGCTGGCGGTAACAGCCTGCTGATTGAGCGTCTGGCTTGCCGCGCCCATCGCTGTATATATTGCGTGATCCATTGCGCTTTCCCGTCAGCTGCTTAACGCAGGTTAACCAGCGTGTTGAGGATCTGATCCTGGGTTTTGATGGTCTGCGCATTGGACTGGTAGTTACGTTGCGCGACGATCATGTTCACCAGCTCTTTACTCAGATCGACGTTGGAGGCTTCCAGCGCGCCGTTGGTCAGCGTGCCGAAGTTACCGGAACCCGCGGTACCCAGCAGGGCAACGCCGGAGGACTGGGTGGCAGACCAGACGTTATTCCCTTCAGACTTCAGACCTTCGTTGTTGGCGAAGTTTGCCAGCACGATCTGGCCCAGCACCTGGGTCTGTTCGTTTGAATAGTTACCCACAACGGTGCCGTCATCGTTAATCTGGTAGCTCACCAGATCGCCCGGCTTGTAGCCGTTCTGGTTAGTCGCCACGATGTTGTTCGCGCCGGTGTTTTGCTGCATGGAGTTAGCGAAGCTCATGGCAAACGTGGCCGGCGTTGCACCCGGAACGGTACCCGTCGTGATATTGACGTTTCCGCCGCCCGTCAGCACGCCGCTCTCGTTAAAGGTCAGCGTGGTCTCTTCCGTTATCGCGCCGCCCGCCACGCTGCCGTCCTGGGAAAAGACTTTCCACGAGTTGGCCGGCGTTGCGTTCTTAACGTAGAACAGGTTCATGTTGTGGGCATTACCCTGGCTGTCAAACACCGTCACGGTGCCTTTCTTGTTGTAAGAGTCAGGGTTGGCCGGGTCGAAGGCGACAGTTGGCGCGGTATCGGTGGAGTTGAGGTTGATCTGCTGAGAAGCCGTGGTGGTGGATTTCGCCGCCATCAGCGTCGTTGGAATGGAAATCGCCTGCGGGTTCGCACCGGTTTGCACCGTTGGCGGCGTACCCGCAACCGGATAACCGGTTAACTGAAGCCCCTGCATGTTCACCAGGTTACGGTTTTCGTCCAGCTTGAACTGGCCGTTACGGCTGTAGAACACGGAACCGTTAGCATCCACCATGCGGAAGAAACCGTTCTGGCTGATGGCAACGTCCAGACCGCGACCGGTATTGGTGGTCGTGCCGTCGGTGAAGTCCTGGGTGATGCCCGCGACCTTCACGCCCAGGCCCACCTTAGAGCCTGCAAACATGTCTGCGAAAGACGCAGTACCGGATTTAAAACCATAGGTCGCGGAGTTGGCGATGTTGTTGCCAATGACGTCCAGGTTGGTGGCCGCAGCATTCAGGCCGCTGACCGCTTGAGAAAAGGCCATGACTTACTCCTGATAAGTATTAAGGCTTAGATAATCTGCCGAACTTCGTCGAGCGTGGTGGTACCGGAGGTACCCAAATCCAGTTTGTTTCCGTCGCTACCCCGGATGACGCCCTGAACCAGCGCAAACTGCAGCGGCTGAGCCACCAGCTGGGTGGTACCGCTGCTGGCGCTAATCGCCACCTGATACGATCCGTTAGGCGCTTTGGTACCGTCGGTCAGGCTGCCGTCCCAGGTAAAGGTATGGACGCCCGCTTTCAGCTCGCCAATCTCAATCGTGCGCACCACGTTACCGCTGGCGTCTTTGATGGTGGCGGTGACCTTGTCTGCCGGCTGCTGCAGCTCAACGCCAAACGGCGTGGTGGTGGTAATGGACGTGCCATCGGTGGTGCTGGTGCCAGCCAGAATAGTGGTGCCCGGAATCATCACCCCGTGGCCAATCAGGTTGGCGGCCTGCAGGGACTGGCTGTTGTCGATTTGTCCGGAAACAGAGCCGAGCGTGGTGTTCAGCTTCTCGATGCCGCTGACGGTACTGATCTGCGCAAGCTGCGTGGTCAGTTCGTTGTTCTGCATCGGGTTGGTAGGGTCCTGGTTCTTCAGCTGCGCCACCAGCAGGGTCAAAAAGCTGCTCTGTAAATCGGAGGCATTACTTCCCGTGAGGGAGCTGGAACCGGTGGCGCTTCTGGCGCTGTTGACGCCCGTATTTGTCGGGTCATTCACGTTTACGGCGATGGACATGCGTGTCTCCTTTACTGGCCGAGAGTGAGTGTTTTGAGCATCATGCTCTTCACGGTATTAAGCACTTCGACGTTTGCCTGGTAGCTGCGGGAGGCGGACATGGAGTTCACCATCTCCCCGACGACATCCACGTTCGGCATTTTCACGTAACCGCTGGCATCCGCGAGCGGGTTTCCCGGCTCGTAAACCAGCTTGTCAGGCGCCTGGCTCTCAACCACCTCTGCCACCTTCACGCCGCCCGTTGCCGCACCCGGTGCGGCATTGACCTGAAAGACCACCTGCTTCGCGCGGTACGGCTGTCCGTCCGGCCCGGTTACGCTGTCGGCGTTGGCAAGGTTACTGGCGGCCACGTTCAGCCGCTGGGACTGCGCCGTTAGCGCCGAACCGGCGATATCAAAAATATTCAGCAAGGCCATTTACTAGTTGCCCCCCTGCAGGACGGTCATCATGCCTTTGATTTGTCCGCCGAGCAGCGTCAGGCCTGTCTGGTATTGCAGGCTGTTATCGGCAAACTGTGTACGCTCCCGGTCCATGTCGACGGTGTTACCGTCAAGCGAGGGCTGATCGGGAATACGGTAAAGCAGGTCGGTTGGTGGCGCGGTCATCGCCTGAGCGGGAATATGACGTGAAGACGTCAGGGCAAGTGCGACACCCGTTCCTTCGGCACGTCCACGCTCCATCACTTTTTTGAGTTCACTGGAAAAATCAATATCGCGCGCCTGATACCCCGGGGTATCCGCGTTAGCGATATTGGCGGCTAAAATCTCCTGCCGCTGGGCGCGTAAGTTGAGCGCTTCCTGCTGAAAACGTAACGCGGCGTCGAGTTTATCGAGCATGTCTCCTCCGCTGATGGCAAAATTTCAGTTCACAGCTTAAATCTCAGGGCGTCTCCCTTATCGACGGAATAAGCGCAAAATGCGTCGCTATTTGTTGCGTTGATGCAAAACCGCTGCGGGTAGAATTTGGTTAATTCTGGAAATGGTGGGACATGCGATGCAGACTTTAAAACGTGGCCTGGCGGTAACCCTGCTGCTTGTAAGCCCCCTCGTGCAGGCTGGGGGCGTAGAAGAACAGCTCAACGCCTTCTTTGCACAGAAGCTGGCCGGTTTTAGCGATGACGTTCGCGTGACGGTGCGTACTCCATCCAATCTTTATCCAACCTGTGAGGCACCGTCGTTCAGCGTTACCGGCAGCACAAAGCTGTGGGGCAACGTGAACGTGCTGGCGCGCTGCGCCAATGAAAAGCGCTATTTACAGGTTGCGGTTCAGGCGACGGGCAATTATGTTGTCGCCGCGGTCCCCATTCCCAGAGGCAGCCTGTTGCAGCCAGAGAGCGTGACGCTGAAGCGAGGCAGGCTGGATCAGCTTCCGCCACGCACCATGCTCGATATTAACCAGGCGCAGGAGGCCGTCAGCCTGCGCGACGTCGCGCCGGGACAGGCGATACAGCTCTCTATGCTGCGCCAGGCGTGGCGGGTAAAAGCCGGTCAACAGGTGATGGTGGTTGCCAACGGAGAGGGCTTTAGCATCAACAGCGAGGGGAAGGCACTGAATAATGCCGCCGTGGCGCAAAACGCGCGGGTCAGAATGTCCTCAGGCCAGGTGGTCAGCGGCACCGTCGGTCCTGATGGGAATATTCTGATTAACCTGTAATCTTTTTAAAGATTTCGCGGCGACTGCCGATAAATATTCAACAAATGATGATGTCAGGCGCCAACGCCGCGAACCCTCGATGAGGACAACACTATGAGCATTGATCGTACATCAGCCCTGAAGCCGGTTAGCACTGTACAACCTCGCGAAACGAATGACACGCCAGCGCAGAAAACGCGTCTGGAAAAAACCTCGACGGCTAACAGCACCAGCGTCACCCTGAGCGATGCCCAGTCGAAGCTGATGCAGCCAGGCAGCAGCGATATCAACATGGAACGCGTTGAAGCCCTGAAAACGGCCATCCGTAACGGTGAACTGAAAATGGATACCAGCAAAATTGCTGATGCGCTGATTCAGGACGCCCAGAGTTTCCTGCAGAGTAACTAATCGTATGAGTCGACTGTCAGAAATACTGGATCAGATGACGGTGGTCCTGAACGATCTGAAAACCGTGATGGACGCAGAACAGCAGCATCTCTCTTCTGGTCAAATCAACGGCAGCGCGTTGCAACGCATTACTGAAGACAAAAGCTCGCTTCTGGCGACGCTGGATTATCTCGAAAAACAGCGTCGCGCTGAGCAGGATCAGAAACGCAGCGCCAATGACGAGATGAATGAACGCTGGCAGACCATTACAGAAAAAACCCAGCATCTGCGCGATCTCAACCAGCACAACGGCTGGCTGCTGGAAGGTCAGATTATCCGGAACCAGCAGGCGCTTGAGGTGTTAAAGCCCCATAAAGAGCCTGGGCTATACGGTGCGGATGGCCAGGCAGCCACGGCACGCATTACGGGCGGGAAAAAGATTTCGATTTGACGCGATAGCGGCAGGTCATGAAGCGGGGAGCACCGTCCGGTGAACTCCCCTTTTGTCGTTTATACCGTGCGGCGGGTAAACTCTTTTACCTTGAAGCCGAGCACCGCCAGCGTGGCAAAGTAGGCCACCACGCCCACGGCCACCACAGCCATCAGGCGCATCAGACGGTAAGGCATGGTGCCCTGCGCCCAGTCGGGCATCACGTACAGCATGCCAGCCAGCGCTGCCGCCATCACCAGTACCGCGATCACCAGACGCAGCAGAAAACGTGCCCAGCCTGGCTGCGGCGTAAAGATATCCTGCTTGCGCAGCTGCCAGTACAGCAGCCCGGCGTTCAGGCAGGCTGCCAGGCCAATCGACAATGACAAACCCGCATGCTTCAGGGGACCGATAAACGCCAGGTTCATCAGCTGCGTCATAATCAGCGTCACAATGGCAATCTTAACCGGCGTTTTGATGTCCTGACGGGAGTAAAAGCCCGGCGCCAGCACCTTAACCACAATCAGCCCCATTAAACCCACCGAGTAGGCGATAAGCGCCCGCTGCGTCATGGCCGCATCAAAGGCGGTGAATTTCCCGTACTGGAACAGCGATACCGTCAGCGGTTTCGCCAGGATCCCCAGCGCCACCGCGCTGGGCAACGCCAGCAGGAAACAGAGACGCAGACCCCAGTCCATCAGGCGGCAATATTCATCGTGATTGCCGCTGGCAAAACTTTTCGACAGCGACGGCAGCAGAATGGTCCCCAGCGCCACGCCCAGCACGCCGGACGGAAACTCCATCAGACGGTCAGCGTAGTACATCCAGGAGACCGAGCCCGACACCAGGAAAGAGGCAAAGATGGTATTGATGATGAGCGAGATCTGGCTGACGGACACCCCGAGTATCGCCGGCCCCATCTGTTTGATAACCCGCATTGCGCCGGCATCTTTGAAATTAATGCGCGGCAGGACCAGCATGCCGATCTTTTTCAGGTGCGGAAGCTGGTAAGCAAGCTGCAGCACGCCGCCAACGGTCACGGCCCAGGCCAGCGCCAGCACCGGCGGGTTAAAATGCGGCGCGGCAAACAGGGCGAAGCCGATCATGCTGACGTTAAGGAACGTGGGGGCAAACGCCGGAACGGAGAAGCGGTTCCAGGTATTCAGGATCGCCCCCACCAGCGACGCCAGCGAAATCAGCAGAATATAGGGAAACGTGATACGCAGCAGCTGCGTGGTCAGGGCAAATTTATCCGCCGTGTCGGCAAAACCCGGCGCCGTCACCATGATCACCCAGGGGGCGGCCAGCATCCCCAGCACGGTAACGATCGCCAGCGCCAGCGTCAGCAGGCCGGAGACGTAGGCAACAAATACGCGGGTGGCATCTTCACCCTGCTTGCTTTTATATTCCGCGAGGATCGGGACAAACGCCTGCGAGAACGCCCCTTCGGCAAAGATGCGGCGCAGCAGGTTCGGCAGCTTAAACGCGACGAAAAAGGCGTCAGTCGCCATTCCTGCGCCAAAAACCCTGGCCACAATGGCGTCGCGCGCAAAGCCAAGCACGCGGGAAAACATGGTCATCGAGCTGACGGCCGCCAGCGATTTTAATAAGTTCATTAACGTGAAGTTCCACAACCATACGGCAAAACGCCTGCAAAGCAGGCGTTGAAGAAGCGCTTAGTCTACCGCGATTTAAACGAATTACTATCGGCAGATGTTACAGCGGGTTATTCCGACATCGCTTCGCGCCAGAGTCGTTCTACGATGCGTTGCGCCAGAATCGCCTGCTCTCCGGACGTTTCAGGAACCGTCTGATTTTGCACGCAGGTGATGAAGTGACGCGCGCAGCCGACGAAGCCCCGCTGCTCCAGCGTGCTCTGCCAGCCGGGAACGGGTAACGTGACCACGCCCTTGCCCTTCTCTTCACGCCACTCTCGCATATCGGTTACGTCATACAGCGCGCCATCCGTTACGGCCTGCACGGTCTCGCGCTGGCTGCCCGCACGGCGGTGCATGCTGGTCGTCACCTGCAAATGCTCAACGGCAAAATGATGTTCGGCGTAAACCATCTCTCCCTGCTCGTTGGTGAGCAACGTGCCGCTTTGCAGCTGCGCATTGCCGTTGCTCAGCCACAGCGCCGTGTCCACCACGTGCAGATAGTCATCCAGCAGCGTGAAGCGCAGATCGTTCGGGCCAACGCTATCGGTACGGTGCTTGTCCATTCGCAGCGAGGCAAAGGACCCGGACTGCGCCTTAAGCTGCTGGTAGAGAGGCGCGAAGCGGCGGTTGAAACCGACCATAAGCGTCAGGTTTTTACGCGCGGCCAGATCTATCAGCCTTTCAGCATCCTGCACGTTTTCCGCCAGCGGCTTGTCCACGCAGACGTGAACGCCCGCGTTCAGCAACTCGCTCACGACCTGGTAATGCGTCGCGGTCGAAGTGTGTACAAATACCGCATCGCATTCTCGGGCCAAATCCTGCAGCGAACCCGCATAAGGGATGCGCCAGGTTTCGCAGATACGCTCTGCCTTTTCGCGAGTGGGCGACCACGCCCCCTGCAGCGTCCAGTCCGACGCTGCGCCTAAAACCGGCAGCCAGGCTTTTTGCGCAATCCCGCCCAGGCCCACAACACCAATGCGTAATGTCGTCACGATTAATCTCCCAGATGAGCGAGTAAAGCATCCAGACGCTGCTTCAGCCCGGCAACCTCGTCCTCCAGCGCTTCCACGCGGGCAGCCAGGCTGTCGTTTGCCGCAGGCGTGCTGGCTCCAACGGCCAGCGCGGAAGTGTCCACGTCGCCGCTGAACAGATGCATATAGCGGCTTTCACGCTTGCCCGGCTCGCGGGCCAGGCGCACCACGTAAGGGCCGTCGTCACGGGTGGCCAGCCCGTCCAGCGTCTGTTCAACCTCCTGCATATCACGAAACTCATGCATGCGGGAGGCGCGAGTGCGCAGCTCGCCCGGCGTCTGCGCCCCGCGCAGCAGCAGCGTGGCGATCGCCGCCACTTCTGCGGCGCTGAATTTTAGATCGCCAAATTCAGAATTGCAGAAGCGCTGTTCGTACTTGGTGACGCGATTACCGAAGCCGCTGACGGTGCGCAGATAGTGACGTTTCACCAGCTCGTCGAGGGTGTCCTGCACCTCGTGTTCGGCGAGGTTCATAACCGGCTCACGGTTCGTCTTTTGATTGCAGGCCATCGTAACGGCATTGACGGAAAGAGGATACTGTTCCGGCGTCGTGACCTGTTTTTCCAGCAGGCAGCCGATCACGCGCGCTTCGGTGCCATTTAAACGATATTTCATTTTTTTCTCCTTAACGACCCGCGGTCCAGTCCTGCGTGGTGAGCGCGGTAAGAACATGGTCCCGCCACTCGCCGTCAATCAGCAGATAATCTTTGGCATAGCCCTCTTTTTCAAACCCCAGGCGGGCCAGCAGATCGCCGCTGCGCTTGTTGTGCGGCATGTAGTTCGCCATGATGCGATGAATATGTTGCGTACGCTGCATATAGCGAATCGCCGCCGTCAGCGCCTCAAACATAAGCCCCTGCCCCTGCCATTTCTGGCCAATGGAGTATCCGAGGTAGCAGGCATGAAACGATCCGCGCACCACGTTTGAAAAATTGGCGATACCAACGATCTCTTTCTCTTCCGGATCGAGAAGCGCGAAGTAAAACGCGCTTCCCTGCTTATGAAATTCCGCAATCATGCTGAGGCGCGCCTGCCAGCCGGAGGGGTAGCAGTGGCTCTCGTCCCGAACGGGTTCCCAGGGTTTTAAAAACTGGCGATTCTCGGCGTAATAATCCGCCAGACGCCAGGCATCACGCTCATGCACCAGACGAACGACCAGCCTGTCCGTTGTCAGACGCACTTTCGGCACATTACTGCGATAGCCAAACATCGATACCACTCCTTCCCGTCGCTTCTGCTCTGCCTGTTAGCTTTACTATACCTGCGCCCGTGCCTTCTGTGAAAACAGTGACATACCATTTTTATCGCTTTTTGCATTTTTCGATGAGAACTCTCTATCAAAGCACCTTTTTGATAAAAAAATATTGTCGCCTTCAGGTATGGGAAAAAGCACGGCGACACCGCAGAATGTTAGCGTGCTCACCTTTTATTTTCCCTGGAGGGAAAATGTCCCGCGTATCACAGGCCAGGAGCCTGGGTAAATATTTCCTGCTCGTCGATAACATGCTGGTCGTGCTCGGCTTTTTTGTCGTTTTTCCGCTGATATCGATCCGCTTTGTCGATCAAATGGGCTGGGCGGCGCTGATGGTCGGTATTGCCCTGGGCTTGCGCCAGTTTGTTCAGCAGGGACTGGGCGTGTTCGGCGGCGCCATTGCCGATCGCTTTGGCGCAAAACCGATGATCGTCACCGGCATGCTGTTACGCGCGGCGGGCTTTGCCACCATGGCTATCGCCCATGAGCCCTGGCTGCTGTGGTTCTCCTGCTTCCTTTCCGGGATTGGCGGCACCCTTTTCGATCCACCGCGTACCGCGCTGGTGGTCAAGCTCATCCGTCCGCAGCACCGGGGAAGGTTTTTCTCAATCTTGATGATGCAGGACAGCGCGGGCGCTGTCGTGGGCGCTCTGCTGGGAAGCTGGCTGCTGCAATACGATTTCCGCCTGGTCTGCGCCACCGGTGCGGTCTTATTTATGCTCTGCGCCCTGTTTAACGGCCTGTATCTTCCGGCGTGGAAGCTGTCGACGGTCAAAGCGCCGGTGCGTGAAGGGCTTGACCGCGTGCTGAGCGATAAACGCTTCGTGACGTATGTTCTGACGCTCACCGGCTACTATATGCTCGCCGTACAGGTCATGCTGATGCTGCCGATTATGGTTAATGATATTGCAGGCACGCCGGCGGCGGTGAAATGGATGTATGCCATTGAGGCCTGCCTGTCTCTGACCCTGCTTTACCCGATTGCCCGCTGGAGCGAGCGTCGATTCCGGCTCGAGCACCGCCTGATGGCCGGGCTTTTGCTGATGACGCTGAGCATGATGCCCATCGGTCTGGTGAGCTCGCTTCAGCAGCTGTTTATGCTGATCTGCACGTTCTACATCGGCTCCATCATTGCCGAGCCGGCGCGTGAAACGCTGAGCGCGTCACTTGCCGACGCCCGTGCCCGCGGCAGCTATATGGGGTTCAGCCGCCTCGGACTGGCCCTTGGCGGTGCGCTGGGCTACACCGGTGGCGGCTGGCTGTTCGATGCCGGAAAAGCGCTCCATCAGCCGGAGCTGCCGTGGGTAATGCTCGGCATGGTCGGCTTTATGACGCTCGTTGCCCTCTGGTGGCAGTTCAGCGATAAACGCAGCACGCGCGGCATGCTGGAGCCTGGCGCCTGACCTTCCGCGGGGACTGTTCTGCGCCCTTCACTATCGGTTTTTTCTGCTGGTTTCTGCGGGATCACCCTGACATACTGGCGTATCAGGACAGATGCGCCGATTTTATGTTGAGGAACGCCATGAAAAAGATCGTTATTGCCGCTGCGTTAATTGTCAGCGGGCTGCTGGTGGGATGTAACCAGCTTACGCAGTACACCGTCAGTGAGCAGGAAATTAATCAGGCGCTGGAAAAACATAATAACTTTTCAAAAGATATCGGCGTGCCCGGCCTTGCGGATGCGCATATCGTCCTGACGAATCTCGCCAGCCAGATCGGGCGCGAAGAGCCAAACAAGGTTACCCTTTCCGGCGATGCCAGCCTGGACATGACCTCGCTCTTCGGCAATCAGAAAGCAGATATTAAACTGAAGCTCAAGGCGCTGCCGGTCTTCAATAAAGAGAAAGGGGCGATTTTCCTGCAGGAGATGGAAATCGTCGATGCGGTTGTGACGCCGGAGAAAATGAAACCGGTGCTGCAAACGCTGATGCCTTACCTTAACCAGTCGTTGCAGAACTACTTTAACCAGCAGCCTGCCTATGTCCTGAGCGAAGACAAGAGCAAAGGCGAATCGCTGGCGAAAAAATATGCCAAAGGGATAGAGGTGAAACCGGGAGAGATTATCATACCGTTCACCGACTAACCGCACAGGGCGCTCAGGCGCCCTTTTTTTTACGGAAAAGTGTGCAAACGAAAACGTTTACGCTTATGATTTGTGTCCGGCAAAAACAGCCATCTTATGACTGATCCCTTTCAAGCCGGAGCTTCCATGACTGTACAATCCCAGGTTCTCAAAATCCGCCGCCCTGACGACTGGCATATCCATCTGCGCGATGGCGATATGCTGAAAACCGTTGTGCCTTATACCAGCGAAATCTATGGCCGCGCGATTGTAATGCCCAACCTGGTTCCGCCAGTCACTACCGTCGATGCCGCTGTCGCCTACCGCCAGCGCATCCTTGACGCCGTTCCGGCCGGACACGATTTCACCCCGCTGATGACCTGCTACCTGACGGACTCTCTGGATCCGAATGAGGTCGAGCGCGGCTTTAACGAAGGCGTGTTCACCGCCGCTAAGCTCTACCCCGCCAATGCCACCACCAACTCCAGCCACGGGGTGACCAGCATCGACGCCATCATGCCCGTGCTGGAGCGTATGCAAAAGCTGGGAATGCCGCTGCTGGTGCACGGGGAAGTGACTCACGCAGAAATTGACATTTTCGATCGCGAAGCGCGTTTTATCGAAACGGTGATGGAGCCGCTGCGCCAGCGTCTTCCGGCACTGAAGGTGGTGTTTGAGCACATCACGACGAAAGATGCCGCGGAGTACGTCCGCGACGGTAACGAGCTGATCGCTGCCACCATCACCCCTCAGCACCTGATGTTTAACCGTAACCACATGCTGGTGGGCGGGGTACGTCCACACCTGTACTGCCTGCCGATCCTCAAGCGTAATATCCACCAGCAGGCGCTGCGTGAGCTGGTCGCCAGCGGCTTCTCCCGCGCCTTCCTGGGCACCGACTCCGCCCCGCACGCCCGCCATCGTAAAGAGGCAAGCTGCGGCTGTGCGGGTTGTTTCAACGCGCCAGCCGCGCTCGCAAGCTACGCAACCGTGTTTGAAGAGATGAATGCGTTAGCGCATTTTGAAGCGTTCTGCTCCCTCAACGGCCCGCGCTTCTATGGGCTGCCGGTCAATGACACCTTCATTGAACTGGAGCGTAAGGAAAGCCAGGTCGAAGAATCTATCGCGCTCACCGATGATACGCTGATCCCATTCCTGGCAGGTGAAACCGTAGGCTGGTCGGTCAAACGCTAAAAAAACCACGCCCCCTGTTGTCAAACCGCTTAGATAACTGTATAAATACACAGTACATTGCACAGGGGGCATTTATGCGTATTGAAGTCACGATTGCCAAAACCAACGTTCTGCCTGCTGGCGCGCTTGACGCCCTGGCGGGTGAGTTATCCCGACGTATTAACAGCACATTTCCTGAAAACGGTGGCGCCGTAACGGTACGTTATGCAACGGCAAACCATCTCTCCGTCATCGGCGGAGCGAAAGAAGACAAAGAACGCATCAGCGAAATTTTGCAGGAAACCTGGGAAAGCGCCGATGACTGGTTCATCACGGATTAAAATTTGCTCCCTCATTGTGTTTTTTTGCCGGGTCGCCCCGGCTTTTTTTCGTTTCGCTTCCCGAAAGTTCAAAATATTTCAGCATCTTCTTAGAAAATCGTGAACAAGATGGCGTTTTATTGTTCGAACAATCCTAAAAACCATAAAAATGTGTTGCTACCCATTTATTTTTTCCTGCGGAACCCTTATTAATTGGTATACTGAAAATGCTTCAGAAAAACATGCATTGAACCTCAAAGTCGTTGTCTTCTAACACGCATTAAGGGGGTTATAATGGAAAAGAATAGTGAAGTCATCCAGACCCATCCGCTTGTTGGCTGGGATATCAGCACCGTAGACAGCTACGACGCGCTGATGCTGCGTTTGCACTACCAGACCCCGAATCAGCTAAACCGTGACGAAGCGGAAGTGGGACAGACGCTGTGGCTTACAACAGACGTCGCCCGTCAGTTTATCTCTATTTTGGAAGCAGGCATTGCAAAAATAGAATCTGGCGACTATCAGGAAAATGAGTATAAACGGCATTAATCTCATGCCCGCATTTTCACTCTACAGGCACCCTCGCGGTGCCTTATTTATTTCGTTCTTGTATAAGCCCGCACAGTTAATTACTCTGCTAACAAAGCGTTAGTGAAGAGAAGCCTATGACTTACGATTTAATCATTATTGGAAGCGGCTCCGTAGGATCTGCCGCCGGCTATTACGCCACGCAGGCCGGCCTGAATGTGCTGATGATCGACGCGCACCTTCCCCCGCATTCAGAAGGAAGCCATCACGGCGATACCCGCCTGATCCGTCACGCTTATGGTGAGGGTGAACGTTACGTACCGCTTGTGCTTCGTGCGCAAACGCTGTGGGACGAGCTTGCCGCGCAGACCGAGGAGCGCATATTTGAGCGCACCGGGATTATCAATCTCGGGCCAGCCGACTCGGCGTTTCTGTCCACCGTCGAAGAGAGCGCAAAAGCTTTCCACCTGGACGTCGAGCGTCTGGACGCGAACGGCATAATGGCGCGCTGGCCGGAAATTTCCGTTCCTGACGATTACATTGGTTTGTTTGAGGCCAACTCTGGCGTACTGCACTGCGAAACGGCCATTAAAACCTGGATTGATTTAGCCGCCAGGGCGGGCTGCGCGCAGCTGTTTAATTGCCCGGTTACGGCCATCAGCCACCATGCCGGGGGTGCTACGGTCACCACACCTGACGGCGAGTATACTGCGACGCGCCTGCTGGTGAGTGCGGGAACGTGGGTAACGAAGCTGCTGCCGGACCTGCCCGTCCAGCCGGTACGCAAGGTCTTCTCCTGGTTCCAGTCTGATGGACGCTACAGCAGCCAGAACAAATTCCCGGCGTTCACCGGCGAGTTACCCAACGGCGAACAGTTTTATGGTTTCCCTTCTGAAAAAGACGCGCTCAAGATCGGCAAACACAACGGCGGGCAAGTCATCACCTCTCCTGAAGAGCGCAAGCCGTTCGGGGCTTATCCGCAGGATGGCTCCGAAGCCTTTATGTTCCTGCGCAACATCCTGCCGGGCGTGGGCGGCCTGCTGTATGGCGCGGCGTGCACCTATGACAACACGCCAGATGAAGACTTTATCATCGACACCCTGCCCGGACACGACAACACCCTGATCGTAACCGGGCTTAGCGGTCACGGGTTTAAATTTGCCTCGGTGTTGGGGGAAATCGCCGCCCAGTTCGCCCAGGGTATTTCGCCTCAGTTTGATCTGAAACCCTTCGCGCTCTCGCGCTTTGACCGATAATACCTCCCCAGGCTCCGAATAACCGGAGCCTGTTTAGCAACAGAGGCGTTATGCGCAGACTGGTAAATTACCTTATCAATAACATCCGCGAGCATTTCATGCTCTACCTTCTTCTCTGGTCGCTGCTGGCGATTATCGATGTCATTTATATTGTCTTCTTCTGAAAACTCTCGCTGACGTTTACTGACACTCCCTTAAGTTTATTTAACTTCCTTTTTTTTAAAAATCAGCCCCTCAAATTTATTGAACGAAGCAATTGAAATACATTGCGGAAAAACATTCAAATTCGCTGAAATAAATTAAATAAAAATCATTATCCTTTTTTTTCAGTTGCATTATTTATTTATCACGTTCATTTTTACTGCTCGAACATCTGAAAACGGAAATTCATATGCAATGGCGAAACTCTTCCAGCCGCTACGGAATAATATCCATGTGTTTACACTGGCTATTTGCCCTTGCCGTCTATGCCATGTTTGGTCTCGGGCTGTGGATGGTGACGCTGAGCTATTATGACGGCTGGTATCACCAGGCTCCCGAGCTGCACAAAAGCATCGGGGTGCTGCTGATGATGGGGCTGGTTTTCCGTATCATCTGGCGGCATGTCTCTCCCCCGCCGCCGGCGCCCAAAAGCCACAGCCGATTCACCCGCATCGCTGCAGTTGGCGCACATATCGTACTCTATGCCCTGCTGTTGGCTATTCTTGTCAGCGGCTATCTCATTTCGACCGCAGACGGCAAGCCGATTAGCGTGTTTGGGCTTTTCGACGTCCCCGCCACGCTGGCCGATGCGGGCGCGCAGGCTGACACCGCCGGTGTGGTTCATCTGTGGCTGGCATGGAGCGTTGTGATCCTCTCAGTTCTGCATGGCCTCGCGGCTCTGAAACACCACTTTATTGATAAAGACGATACGCTTAAGCGCATGCTTGGCCGTTCGTCAGCTGACTCTGGAGCATAAAATGAAAAAACGCCTGTTGGGTATCGCATTAGGTTCGCTGTTATTTACTGCCGGTTCGGCCGTTGCCGCTGACTATAAAATTGATAAAGAGGGCCAGCACGCCTTCGTCAATTTCCGCATTCAGCATCTGGGCTACAGCTGGTTATATGGCACGTTCAATGACTTCGACGGCACCTTTAGTTTTGACGAGAAAAATCCCACTGCCGATAAGGTGAATGTCACCATCAATACCAACAGCGTTGATACTAACCACGCCGAGCGTGATAAGCATCTGCGCAGCGCCGAGTTCCTGAACGTGGCGAAATTCCCGCAGGCTACCTTCGCCTCGACAGACGTGAAGAAAGACGGGGACAAGCTCAATATTACCGGTAATCTGACGCTGAATGGCGTGACAAAACCAGTTACTCTTGAAGCGAAATTAATGGGACAGGGCGACGATCCGTGGGGCGGAAAACGTGCTGGCTTTGAAGCGGCAGGTAAAATTCATCTGAAAGATTTTAATATCACCACCGATTTAGGCCCGGCGTCGCAGGACGTGGAGCTGATTATTTCAGTGGAAGGCGTACAGCAGAAGTCGTAAAAACAGGCCCGGCCGGCAATCGCGCCGCCGGGCAGTTATTTATTCCGGGTCCGGAATACCCAGTTTCGTATTCAGTCGACCGCGGGATTTATTAAAGATCTTATTCCCGTTCTCGCGCCCTGCCCGACGGCGGCGCTGCTCCTCTTCCGGCAACACGCTCTCTTCGCTGCACAGCTCGCTACAGCAGCCGTTAAACTTTTCGGCGCAGGCCGGGCACTGAATAAACAGCAGGTGACACCCGTCGTTTTTGCAGTTGGTGTGCGTGTCACACGGCGTACCGCACTGGTGGCAGTGCGCAATCACATCTTCCGAAATGCGCTCGCCCATACGCTCATCGAACACAAAGTTTTTACCGATAAAACGCACCGGTAAGCCCTGTTCACGGGCGCGACGGGCGTATTCGATGATCCCGCCTTCAATGTGCCAGACCTTATTAAAGCCGTTGTGCTTCATCCAGGCGCTGGCCTTTTCGCAGCGTATTCCCCCGGTGCAGTACATAACGATCTTTTTGTCTTTATGTTCCTGCATCATCTCAACGGCTTTCGGCAGCTGTTCACGGAAGGTGTCGGCCGGAATTTCCATCGCGTTCTCGAAATGCCCCACTTCATACTCGTAGTGGTTACGCATATCGATGAATACCGCATCCGGATCGTCGAGCATGGCGTTCACTTCAGCGGCCTTGAGGTATTCCCCCACGTCACCGGCATTGAAGGTCGGATCGTCGATCCCGTCTGCCACAATACGTTCGCGCACTTTCATGCGCAGCACCCAGAAGGATTTTCCGTCATCGTCCAGCGCGACGTTCAGGCGCAGCCCGTCAAGCGCCGGATCAAACCCGTAAAGGCAGTCACGGAACGCGCCGACTTTGCTTTCCGGCACGCTGATCTGGGCGTTGATACCCTCACGCGCCAGATAGACGCGGCCAAACACGTTCAGGCTGGTGAAAGCCTGGTAAAGCGCATCGCGGGTGGCCTGCGGATCGTTGATGGTGAAATATTTATAGAAAGAGATGGTCGTGCGCGGCTCGGTTTCGGCTAACATACGCGCTTTCAGCATCTCATTCGAAACGCGGTTGTGTAACACTGGCATGGTGTACAAGTCCTGCAATCGTCAGAGAGAAGTAAAAATCGGTCGGCATCATATAGCAAACAAAGACAATTTACATCCACACAATTTACGCTACATTTCAGTCAACCTGATTAAACAGACTTAACAGGTACGGTCATCCTGCATGTTTCGATGACAGACATTTTGGCTATGCCTTAAAAAATGAGACAATAGCTCCTCAGGACGTTAGAACACAGGACAGACATGACCCAGTTACCGAAATTTACTGCCGCGCTTTTGCATCCCCGCTATTGGTTAACATGGTCAGGCATTGGCTTGTTGTGGCTTATTGTACAACTTCCTTATCCCGTTCTCTTCCGAATGGGTAAAGGTCTGGGTCGCATTGCTCAACAGTTTATGAAGCGTCGCGCCAGGATCGCGTATCGCAACCTTGAGCTTTGCTTTCCTCAGATGAGCGAATCTGAGCGCCACGACATGGTGGTGAAAAACTTCGAATCTGTCGGCATGGGGCTGATGGAGACCGGTATGGCCTGGTTCTGGTCGGATAAACGCATGGCGCGCTGGACAGAGGTGGCCGGTACCGGTATGGATCCGGTGCATAATCTCCAGGCTAACCAGACCGGCGTTCTGCTGATTGGCGTACATTTCCTGACGCTCGAAATTGGCGCGCGCATGTTCGGCATGCAGGCGCCGGGCATTGGCGTGTATCGTCCTAACGACAACCCGGTGATCGATTTGATCCAGACCAACGGCCGCATGCGCTCCAATAAAAGCATGATCGACCGTAAAGACCTGAAGGGGATGATCCGCGCCCTTAAATCAGGTGAAGTGGTCTGGTATGCCCCCGATCATGACTACGGCCCGCAATCCAGCGTGTTTGTTCCGTTCTTCGCGGTAGAGGACGCGGCTACCACTACCGGGACCTGGATGCTGGCGCGGATGTCCAAAGCGGCTATCGTGCCGTTTGTGCCGCGCCGCAAGCCGGACGGTTCGGGCTATCAGCTCATTATGCTGGAGCCGGAACTCGCGCCACCGCTGGATGACGCAGAAACCACCGCGCGGTGGATGAACGGCATCGTCGAGCAATGCATCATGCTAGCGCCGGAGCAGTACATGTGGCTGCATCGACGCTTCAAAACCCGCCCGGAGGGCGTCCCTTCCCGGTATTAAACTGCATGCGGCCTTCCGGGGCCGCATCGCGTTTTAGCTTTAAAAGCTCTCCCGCATTGCGACAACCATAACCCAGGCGCATAATTAGCAGGCTTATTACCTCACTGGTCACGGTGCCCTGCACCTCTTAATGCGGATAGTTATGTCCCCCTCAGATGCTCCCATAAACTGGAAACGTAACCTGACGGTTGCGTGGCTGGGTTGTTTTCTTACTGGCGCCGCCTTTAGCCTGGTGATGCCCTTCCTGCCCCTCTACGTTGAACAGCTGGGCGTCACCGGCCACGGCGCGCTGAACATGTGGTCGGGGCTGGTATTCAGCATTACGTTCCTGTTTTCCGCCATTGCATCGCCGTTCTGGGGCGGGCTTGCTGACCGTAAAGGCCGAAAAATCATGCTGCTGCGCTCGGCGCTCGGAATGGCCATTATCATGCTGCTGATGGGGGTGGCGCAGAACGTCTGGCAGTTCCTGATACTGCGCGCGCTCCTGGGCCTGCTCGGCGGGTTTATCCCGAATGCCAACGCCCTTATCGCCACCCAGATCCCGCGTCATAAAAGCGGCTGGGCGCTCGGCACGCTCTCCACCGGGGGAGTAAGCGGCGCGCTGCTTGGCCCGCTGGCAGGCGGGCTGCTGGCCGACCACTACGGTCTTCGGCCCGTCTTCTTCATTACCGCCAGCGTGCTGTTTCTCTGTTTCCTCGTGACGCTTATCTGCATCCGCGAGAACTTTACGCCCGTGGCCAAAAAAGAGATGCTGCGCGCCCGCGACGTGCTGGCCTCGCTAAAAAATCCGAAGCTGGTGCTGAGCCTGTTCGTCACCACCATGATTATCCAGGTGGCGACCGGCTCGATCGCCCCTATCCTCACGCTCTACGTGCGCGATCTGGCCGGAAACGTCAGCAGCATCGCGTTTATCAGCGGACTGATCGCCTCCGTTCCCGGCGTGGCCGCGTTACTAAGCGCGCCCCGGCTCGGCAGGCTGGGCGATCGCATTGGCCCGGAAAAAATCCTGATCTGCGCCCTGATCGTCTCCGTTCTGCTGCTGATCCCCATGTCGATGGTGAACTCACCGTGGCAGCTCGGCGTGTTGCGCTTCCTGCTGGGAGCGGCGGATGGTGCGTTGCTCCCGGCGGTGCAGACGCTGCTGGTCTATAACTCCACCAACCAGATTGCCGGACGTATTTTCAGCTACAACCAGTCGTTTCGCGATCTGGGTAACGTCACCGGGCCGCTGGTCGGGGCGGGGATTTCGGCCAGCTTCGGCTTCCGGGCCGTTTTCATCGTTACGGCTGGCGTCGTGCTGTTCAACGCGGTTTATTCGTGGCTCAGTTTATCCCGGGCGCTACGTCCGGCGCGGGAATAAGACACTATCGTGACGGCTAATTTTCGCATTCGTACTTGCAAAAGCAGATAATCAGCTATCCTTTCCCTGAATACCTTCACGAAAAACAGGGAGACACCAATGACCATGTACGCCACGCTGGAAGAAGCTATCGATGCCGCTCGCGAAGAATTCCTCGCCGATAACCCCGGCATTGAGGAAGAAGATGCTGACGTGCAACAGTTCAATATTCAGAAATACGTCCTTCAGGACGGCGATATTATGTGGCAGGCCGAGTTCTTTGCTGATGAGGGCGAAGACGGAGAATGTTTGCCGTTACTGAGTGGTGAAGGTGCGCAGGCCGTATTCGACGGCGACTATGACGAAATTGAGTTACGTCAGGAGTGGCTCGAAGAGAATACGCTGCATGAATGGGATGAAGGCGAGTTTCAGCTGGAACCGCCGCTGGATACGGAAGAAGGCCAGGCCGCAGCGGACGAATGGGACGAGCGATAAGTTACCGCTACTCGTACGGACCGTGGCTGGCATCGATGGGCAGCAATAGCGTATCGAAAATCAGCGAAAACGGCAGATCGAGCACGGTGAGATAGCGCCATGCGGAATCGCGAACGTCCCACTGCACGCCGGGATAATACTGATTCCCGTGGCCCTGTCCGGGAATGGTGCGGCTGATAATGCTGCCGCAGCCGCTGAGCAGGCATGCCGTTATGATAACGATGAAGATTTTCATTGTTTAACCTCTAAAAAAATACCGGCGCTTAAGCCGGTATTTTATGTGGCGGGTAAAGAAGCGTTACTTCGCCTTCAGCGCAAGCGGATTCAGCTTCACGTCCTTATAGTAGTTCACCCACGAAGAGTATCTCTCCGGCGCGGACCACACGCGGTAGTGAAGCCTTGCCATCGTCACCGGATCGCTCAGCAGTACCAGACGACGGTCGCGGTTAAGCTTTTCTGGCGTCTCGTTCAGCGCCTGCTCAACGTGACGATCGCGGGCGATCTCCAGCACCTGGCTGGCACGGTGACGCGCGGTCGCCATTGCTGTCGCCAGCGCGTTAAATGACGGGTTAAACACGGCGTGCATAAAGCCATCATCGAGCGAGCGTTTGCGGTTCTGCTCCAGATAGGTATCGGTATCAACCAGCACCTGCGGCGGAGAATACTCTTCCGGGATCAGGAACAGCTTCCAGCGCTTGGCGCGCAGGCCCACCGTCGAACGGCTGGAGATCACCGACACAAACGGCGACAGGATCAGCGAGAAGACGATTGGCGCAAGCCAGAACAGGAAACGCAGATCCAGCCATGCCATACCGACCGCCCACACCAGGCCCAGCAGCAGCTGGGAGCCATGGCGCATAAACGCTTCGCTCCACGGCGTAGAGTCATCATCACGCTGCGGCGAATTCCACACCACTTCCCATCCCAGGAACGCGCTCACCACGAACACCGTATGGAACAGCATGCGCACCGGTGCCAGCAGGACCGAGAACAGCACTTCCAGCAGCAGTGAGAGGGTAACGCGTAAGAAACCGCCGTACTCTTTCGAGCCTTTGCACCAGATCAGAATGATGCTGAGCAGCTTAGGCAGGAACAGCAGCACCATGGTTGAGGCAAACAGCGCAATCGCCAGTTCCGGTCGCCACTGCGGCCACACCGGGAACAGCTGGCGCGGTTGCAGGAAGTACTGCGGTTCCGTCAGGGCATGCACGACCTGCAACGCGGTAGAGAGCGCCAGGAACATAAACCACAGCGGCGCGGACAGATAGGACATCACGCCCGTCAGGAACACCGCGCGGTGAACAGGGTGCATCCCTTTCACCAGGAACAGGCGGAAGTTCATCAGGTTACCGTGACACCAGCGGCGGTCACGCTTGAGTTCATCCAGCAGGTTCGGCGGCAGCTCTTCATAGGAGCCCGGCAGATCGTAGGCAATCCAGACGCCCCACCCTGCACGACGCATCAGCGCAGCTTCCACAAAGTCATGCGACAGAATGGACCCGGCAAACGACCCTTCACCCGGCAGCGGCGCCAGCGCACAGTGCTCGATGAACGGCTTCACGCGGATAATGGCGTTGTGGCCCCAGTAGTGAGATTCACCCAGTTGCCAGAAGTGCAGACCGGCGGTAAACAGCGGTCCGTAGACGCGGGTGGCAAACTGCTGGCAGCGCGCATAGAGCGTGTCCATGCCGGACGCCTTAGGCGAGGACTGAATGATACCCGCGTTCGGGTTGGCTTCCATCAGACGGACCAGCCCGCTCAGGCAGTCGCCGCTCATCACGGAGTCCGCATCCAGCACGACCATGTAGCTGTACTGGTTACCCCAGCGACGGCAGAAGTCATCGATGTTCCCGCTCTTACGCTTCACGCGGCGGCGGCGGCGACGGTAGAAAATCTGCCCTTCACCCTGCACTTCGGCAATCAGCTCCATCCAGGCCTTTTGCTCTGCCACGCAGATGTCCGGGTTGTAGCTGTCGCTCAGGATATAGACGTCGAAATGCGCCGCGTTACCGGTAGCCTTTACGGACTCCCAGGTCGCACGAAGCCCCGCGAATACGCGGTCAACGTCTTCGTTACAGATAGGCATGATCAGCGCGGTACGGTGCTCAGGATTGAGGGGTTCATCCCCGACCGTCGACGCGGAAATGCTGTATTTGTCACGCCCCATCAGCAGCTGCAGGAAGCCCATCAGCGCGGTCCAGAACCCGGCGGAGACCCAGCAGAACAGCACGGCGAACAGCAGGAGGATACCGCTCTGTAAGATATACGGCAGCAGCTGCATGAAGGAGACCCAGATATCCTGGCCAATCATGTCGGCAGGGTTAATCAACGCCCAGCCCTGGTACGGCAGAATAGATTTCATGTACCAGGTGGCGACGACGGTCTGCGCCAGCGTCAGCAGCAGCAGAATGTAGCGACGAATGGTTCCCACGGTACGCCACTTCTGCTCGGACGCCTGCTGCTCTTTGGTCAGACGTGACAGATAGCGCGGCGTAACGTCACGCCCGCGCAGGCGATCCCAGAAGCGGCCCACCGGGTTGGTGCGCCACGGATCGGGGAACATGGAGGAACGCGTGGCCTTCGGCATTGCCTGCAGCTGGTCACGCCCTTCGTCATCCTTGATCAACTGCCCTTCCGCCAGCGAGTCCGGCCACGCCTGTTCCAGGCGTGCCTTCACTGACCCCAGCGGCGTGTCATCATCACGAGAAAACGGACGATGTTCGCCATCCAGCGCGGTGTGAACCGCGCGGATGTCGCTCGCAGGGAGTGCCGCTTTTTCAATGTCCGTCAGCGGCATGGCATCAATATATTCAGATGTATTATTCATTGGCAGGTAGCTGGTAGCTCCAGGTTTCACTCAGCGGCTTATCGTTACTGACCAGCGCGGCGCGCATTTCAGTGGTCTGTTTCGGATCCTTCACTTTCACGCGCAGGGTCAAACGCCACCCTTTGGTTACCGGGTTGTAGCGCACGGCATTTTCAACGATTTCACCGTTGTCGCCAATGCTGGCCTGTGCCGTCACGGCAGTATCCGGTGCCAGTTTTTTCATATCCTGGCCGGTGAAGTCCACGATGAATGCCAGCGTACCGTCCGGCTGACGAATAAGGTTGGACTGCTTCACATCACCCGTTGAACGACGCGTCTGCATAACGTACGCGTTATCCGGTGCGTGGAGCTTGTCTTCGTCACGGCTGAAGGTGATCGCATATTTGAAGTTCATCTCTTTACCGGCTTCCGGCAGCTGATCCGGCGTCCAGTAAGCCACGATGTTGTCGTTCGTTTCATCGTTGGTTGGAATTTCAACCAGCTCGACCTTACCTTTACCCCAGTCGCCCTTCGGCGTAACCCAGGCGCTCGGGCGCAGATCGTAGCGGTCATCCAGATCTTCAAAGCGGGAGAACTGACGGCCACGCTGCAGAAGACCAAAGCCCTGCGGGTTTTCCATCGCAAAGCTGCTGACGGCCAGATGTTTCGGGTTGTTCAGCGGACGCCAGATCCACTCGCCGTTACCGGCATGGATGGACAGGCCATTGGAGTCATGCAGTTCGGGACGGAAGTTGGTCGCCGGAGACGGCTGGTTCGGCCCGAACAGGAACATGCTGGTCAACGGCGCAACGCCCAGCTTGCCCACTTTATCGCGCAGGTAAACTTTAGACTGCACGTCCACCACCGTGTCACGCCCTGGCATAATCACGAAGCGATAAGCGCCAGTCGCACGAGGGGAATCAAGGAGCGCATAGATGGTGAGACGTTTGTCGGTTGGTTTTGGACGTTCGATCCAGAACTCGCGGAAACGCGGAAACTCTTCACCTGATGGCAGCGCGGTATCAATGGCCAGGCCGCGCGCAGAAAGCCCGTACACCTGCCCCGCGCCGATTACGCGGAAGTAGCTGGCGCCAAGCATGCTGACGATTTCGTCGTTTTTATCTTTGCTGTTGATCGGGTAAAGCACCTTAAAGCCTGCGAAGCCGAGGTCTTTCACCGTATCTTTATCGTGTTGCACATTGCCAAAATTGAAATAATCCGGGCTGTACTTGATCTTGCGAACCGCGGTTGCCGTCACTTCATTGATGGCAACAGGCGTGTCGAAGTACATACCCTGATGATAAAATTCAAGCTTGAACGGGGTTTTAATATTGTTCCAGTACGCTTTATCGTGATTGAACTGGATCTGCTGATAGTCCGCGTATTTCATGTCGCGGAAAACGGAGGGCAGGTTACTTTTTGGCGCTTCATAGCTCTTGCCCGCCATCGATTTTGCCTGTTTTGCGACATCATCGATGTTAAAGGCCAGTGCAGATGAGGTATACAGAGACAACAGCACTGCAACACCCAACCAACGCATTTTCATTACTTGTGGTTTATGTTTCATAATAAGTAAGCACTTCCCCCTTTGTGTGCTTATATCGATCCGATCCATTTTAATGGAAACTCAGGCAATCCGACAACATTATCACTGCTTTGTTCAGCTCGCTGGCTCATGGAATAAGCAAATGAAAGAACCCGCTTTTCACTTTGCGTGCTTATCCTGGAGACAGGGTGTCGGTCTTGGTGTAGGGTTGGCTCCGAATGTAACCATTAAGAGCCTTATGGATAAGGCGAAAAGTCTGAGAATGCGCAACGCGATATGAGCACACCCCCTGTAGAACGTGAATATTTCCTCGACTCGATCCGCGCATGGCTGATGCTGTTGGGGATCCCTTTTCACATTTCACTGATTTATTCCAGCCATACCTGGCACGTGAACAGCCAGATGCCTTCGTGGTGGCTTACGCTGTTTAACGATTTTATTCACGCCTTCCGCATGCAGGTGTTTTTCGTTATTTCCGGCTATTTCTCCTACATGCTCTTTTTGCGCTATCCCCTGAAGCGATGGTGGAAGGTCCGCGTGGAGCGCGTTGGGATACCGATGTTGACGGCGATCCCCCTGTTGACGCTGCCGCAGTTTATTATGCTGCAGTACGTCAAAGGGAAGACGGAAAGTTGGCCGAATCTCTCTCTGTATGAAAAATACAACACCCTGGCCTGGGAGCTGATATCTCATCTCTGGTTCCTGCTGGTGCTGGTGGTGCTGACCACGGTAAGCCTCGCGATCTTCAGCTGGCTGCGCCAGCGGGCGAGCACAGCATCCCGCACCTTCTTCTCCAGCATCACCCTGGGCAAGCTGTCGCTGCTGTTTTTTGCGCTGGGAATCGCTTATGCGGCCCTCAGGCGCACCCTTTTCATTATCTACCCGCCCATTCTGAGCGACGGGCTGTTTAATTTTGTGGTGATGCAAACGCTGTTCTACATTCCCTTCTTCCTGATCGGGGCGCTGGCATTCATTCATCCGCGGCTTAAGGCGCTGTTTACTACCCCCTCCCCCTGGTGTGCCGTGGGTGCTGCTCTGGCCTTCGCGGCCTACTTGCTCAATCAGCGCTACGGCAGCGGGGACGCGTGGATGTACGAAACGGAAAGCGTGATAACCATGCTGATGGGCCTGTGGATGGTGAACGTGGTGTTCGCGCTCGGCCATCGCCTGCTGAATTTTAAATCCAGCCGCGTGACCTACTTCGTTAATGCTTCGCTGTTTATCTACCTGGTTCACCACCCGCTGACGCTGTTCTTCGGCGCTTACATCACGCCGCATATCGCGTCAAACGCGCTGGGCTTTTTCACCGGCCTCGTCTTTGTGGTTGGCATTGCCGTTGTGCTGTATGAAATCCACCTGCGGATCCCGCTATTGCGTTTCCTGTTCTCAGGAAAACCACAGGTTAAAGCAGGATAAAAAAACGGCGCCGCAAGGGCGCCGTTTTTGCCTCCCAGACATCAAAACGCCTGGCTGCGCTCGGTCAGCAGCCGTTGATACAGGTCGGCGGTCTCTTCATCGAAACAGACAAAAATGACTTTTTCCGGCATGGGCTTGAGGGAAAGGTAGTGATAAACGGTATTCACGGCGATCGCGGCAGCCGCCTCTTTTGGATAACCGTAAACGCCCGTACTGATGGCCGGAAATGCCATCGTCTTATACCCGTTATCTGCCGCAAGCCGCAGGCAGTTGCGATACGCCTGCTCCAGAATCTCAGCCTCATGGCGATCTCCCCCGTGCCAGACGGGGCCAACGGTATGGATCACCGCTTTGGCCGGCAGATCGCCCGCCAGCGTAATAACAGCATGCCCCGGCGGGCACTCTCCCTGCTGCTGTCTTACGACCTTACACGCCTCAAGGAGCCGAGGTCCGGCAGCCCGGTGAATGGCACCATCCACGCCGCCCCCACCCAGCAGGGAAGAATTGGCAGCGTTGACGATCACGTCTACGTGCACCGTCGTGATATCGCCATGAACTACGTCGATTTGCGGTCTCATAAACACCCCCTACACCCCGCCTTTTTCATCAGTGTATCGCAGAGGGCGAAGGAGAAAAACCGTCGTACCAGAATCGGCGATTAACGGTAGTCCACCTGAACGACCGCGAGCGTTTTCTGTTCATTCAGGTATTTCATGGTGACGGCAGCCAGATTTGACCGAGACTGATGGCCGCTTAAAGCCTCGTCATAGCTGATGGTTTGCGTATTGATATGGTTATTATCCGGGCAGGAAATGGAAAGCTGCCGATGCTGCTGAGGAGTGACGTCGCACGGATCGGCCACAATCGCGCCGCGAAAATGAATAATCCCTCCCTTTTCAATCGTGGCTGAATACGCCGGAGAAAAAAAGGCGGACAGGATCAGTCCCATACCGGAAATAATACACGCTGCGGATTTGATCATTATTTGTACTCCTCAATGAAATTCGTCCTTGAGGGGTAAAAACGCTCCGTTATGACCTATGAAGTATCACGTTACGGAACCAAATTGCGGGGTTCTTGATATCAGCATAGCTCACCTTTGCAGGTCCGCCACTTTTATAAATCATTGATTTCATGAATCATTAAAGCGTACTCATCGGCGCGGTCCACTGCTGGGATAAATGAAGCGATTTTCCATCGGTAACGGTGACAATTATTTTTACCGCATCCCCTGAACCCATATTTAAACTTATACGGGTTAAATCAATCGGCTGATTAGCGGGGATAAAAAGGGTATTTTTCTGCCGGGAGATACTTTTCCCAGCCGGCCCCTGGCGTACGGATAAAACGTCGACCCGGCAGCGGCAGGCGTCCACCAGCGTGACCCGCGGAATAATGGCGATCGTTTCGTCCTGCCGAGAGGTATTGAACGTTATCTGGCCTGAAAGCGCGGCCAGGAGAATGAGTGTGCTCATGATGTCCTCACGAAAAAAAACAGGGCACACGCCCTGTTTTTAGCACGGAGCAGAATCAGTACTGATGCGCGGTGGCGTTGTTGCCGAAGCCAACCTGCTGCACGGTCACCGTTGAACCGGACGCGGTCTGGTCTACAGCCGCGCCGTTACCGCCGCCGAACTGTTTCACGCTGATAACCGAGTCTTTGCTGTTCCACTGGTCAATGGTTGCACTGTTACCAAAGCCTTTTTGCAGCAGATCGATGGAGCTGTCATCAGAGCCCTGCCCTACATCTGCGCCGTTACCGCCACCATGCTGGGTAATGGTCAGTTCAGAGTCTCTGGCATCCGTCTGCAGGGCCAGCGCGGAGTTACCGCCACCGTACTGGTAAATGCTCAGGGTTGAGTCAGGGCCATTATTGCCGCCTCCCCATCCACCGCCGTGGCCGCCGCCAAACTGTGGTACCGCACCTGCGAAAGCACTGCCAGAAACTACGATTGCTGCAATAACTGCCACTTTGAAAAGTTTCATGGTAAACCCCCATCGGATTGATTAAGCCGTCGCGGATGGCTAGCGTTGAATAACGCGAATAGCCATTTGCGACTGTCTCTGTACTACAACTGCTGTTTTCTGCGTACCGTACTGCGTTATATTCGCCCTGTTACCCGAGCCTTTCTGGATAATCATGGCGGTATTGCCGAAAGCCCCCTGCTTAATACTCGCATCGTTGCCGTTACCGGACTGATCGATATAAGCAAGGTTATAAGCCCCTGACTGATCGACGTTCGCTCGGTTATTTCCCCCATCCTGAGAAATTACGGACAGTAATTTAGCACCGCCCTGGCGAACATCAGCATTATTCCCGGATCCCTGTTGACCAATAATGGCGGCCTGATTATATGAAGCTTTACTTAATTCATTAATCGCGAAGTTATATTCAGAAACGGCTAAATCTGAAGCTCCTGCGATTACAAATCCAGGCGCACCCAGTAATGTAAACATCATAAGCAACGTTTTGTTTTTCATGCTGTCACCCTGGGCCTGGCAATAAAAGAAACGTTTACTCCGTCGTTAACGCGGTTCGTTTTGTTAACGCCGCGTTACGAAAAACATTATGTCTGCCGGAAGTTATTTAATATCTCACCCGAGCTTATTATTTTTATATACCGCTTCACCTCAAAGTCGTAAATTTCGCCCCGGAAGCTGCCCCGCACGACAAATGCAAAAAGAAGATACTCGCTTTGCCGTTGTACAACGAACAGGCGGACCGTCTAACTTTGGCTGGCCTCCTGCGCATGAAAAAGCACATCCTTTACGATCCGCGTGACGCGAAGCAAGTTTTCTTAAGAAAAACGTCCTGCTTAGAAAGGGCTTACTTTTTTTACGCTTCTCATACCCTCTGCCGGCTGGCCTGCGATAATACAAAGCAATAAACATCAGCCGGTTATAATAGTTTGCATGACGGATAAAATCTGTGCATCATTATTCACCTGTACAACTTTCACATCAACGTAAAATCAATATCTCGCGCAAAATACACATTTTAATATCCAGAGTTACATTCTGTTACAGGATTAACACTTGCTTTAAAGTTTGCAATAGCTAGATTGAAAACAGCAGCACGTTATTTGTTTTTAAATTTACCGCCTCCTCTGGAGGGGGTTTTTAACTACACACAGCAGTGCCACACCTGTCAGTACTTCTGGTTCCTCTTTCAATTACACGAGAGGGCTGCTGCCGGGTGTCATAAATAAAGTGGGGTTTCATCATGTTTAATGAAGTCCATAGCTTACCCGGTCATACGTTATTGTTGATCACCAAACCTTCTTTACAGGCTACAGCGTTGTTGCAGCACTTAAAGCAATGTCTTTCACTGAGCGGGAAACTGCATAATATTCAACGTTCTTTTGATGACATCGCGCCTGGCAGCATCATTCTACTCGATATGATGGAAGCGGATAAAAAACTGATCCATTACTGGCAGGATAATTTAAGCAGGAAAAACAATAATATCCGTTTGCTATTATTGAATACCCCTGATGAGTATCCCTTCCGCGAAATAGAGAGCTGGCCACATATCAACGGCGTATTTTACGTCACTGAAGAAGAGAACCGTGTCGTAGAGGGGTTGCAGAGCATATTGCGCGGAGAGTGTTATTTCTCGCAAAAGCTTGCCAGCTACCTGATTACCCACTCCGGCAATTATCGCTATAACAGTTCAGAATCCGCACTTTTGACGCACCGTGAGAAAGAGATCCTGAACAAACTGCGTATCGGTGCTTCAAATATTGAAATCGCCCGTTCGTTATTTATCAGCGAAAATACGGTTAAGACGCATCTTTATAATCTTTTCAAAAAGATAGCTGTTAAAAATCGCACGCAGGCGGTGTCGTGGGCAAACGATAACCTCAGGCGCTAATAGCATGAAAAGCACGCTGAACTGGATTGCCGCCGCAGGCTTCCTGTTTGCTGTCGGAAGCCTTCAGGCTGTTGAGGTTGAAGTTCCGGGGCTGTTAACCGACCACACCGCTACCTCTGTCGGACACGATTTTTATCGCGCCTTCAGCGACAAGTGGGAAAGCGACTATCCCGGTAATTTAACCATCAACGAGAGGCCCAGCGCGCGCTGGGGAAGCTGGATCACAATAACAGCTAATCAGGACGTTATTTACCAGACCTTTTTATTTCCAACGAAAAGAGACTTCGATCGGAACGTCGCTTTCGCGCTGGCACAAACAGAAGACGCTATTAACCGCCTGCAGTTAGACAAAGCTCTTTTGAGCACCGGCGATTTAGCAAAAGATGAGTTCTAGCAACGATACCTATTTCGGAGGCTGTTATGCGTCTCGCACACACGGTGATTTCGTTAATGCTCATTGCGCCATTAAGCTGGGCCGGAAATATGACCTTCCAGTTCCGCAACCCCAATTTTGGCGGCAACCCGAATAACGGGGCATTTATGCTTAATCAGGCTCAGGCTCAAAACTCGTATAAGGACCCCAGCTATGACGATGATTTCGGTATCGAGACCCCGTCTGCGCTGGATAACTTCACTCAGGCCATCCAGTCGCAAATATTAGGAGGCTTGTTAACCAATATTAATACCGGCAAACCCGGCCGCATGGTGACTAACGACTTTATCGTCGATATTGCCAACAAAGATGGGCAGCTTCAGTTAAATGTGACCGATCGTAAAACCGGAAGAACGTCGACAATCCAGGTTTCCGGCTTGCAGACCAGTTCAACTGATTTCTGAACACCTCCGAAATAAGGACAATCATCATGCAGCGCTTTTTTATTTTAGTTGCGGTGTGCTTATTAAGCGGTTGTTTAACTGCTCCGCCGAAAGAAGCCGCTAAGCCAACGTTAATGCCCCGCGCCCAGAGCTATCGCGATCTGACGCATCTGCCGGTGCCAACCGGGAAGATATTCGTCTCGGTGTATAACATTCAGGACGAAACGGGACAGTTCAAACCGTATCCGGCCAGCAACTTCTCGACGGCCGTTCCGCAGAGCGCAACCGCGATGCTGGTTACCGCCCTGAAAGATTCGCGCTGGTTTATTCCGCTGGAGCGTCAGGGCCTGCAAAACCTGCTGAACGAACGAAAAATCATTCGTGCCGCTCAGGAGAATGGGACCGTCGGCGTCAATAACCGCATGCCGCTTCAGTCTCTCACCGCAGCCAATATCATGGTGGAAGGGTCGATTATCGGCTACGAAAGCAACGTGAAATCGGGCGGCGCAGGTGCGCGTTACTTTGGCATTGGAGCCGACACGCAGTATCAGCTGGATCAGATTGCCGTTAGCCTGCGCGTGGTTAACGTGAGTACGGGCGAAATTTTGTCCTCCGTAACCACCAGCAAAACGATTCTCTCTTATGAGGTGCAGGCGGGGGTATTCCGCTTTATTGACTACCAGCGTTTGCTGGAGGGGGAAATTGGCTACACCGCCAACGAGCCGGTTATGCTGTGCCTGATGTCGGCTATCGAAACCGGGGTGATTTTCCTGATTAATGACGGTATCGATCGCGGCCTGTGGGATCTTCAGAATAAGAGTGACGTAAGAAATGCGGTACTGGTGAAGTATCGTGAGATGTCGGTGCCGCCGGAATCGTGATCGGCAGCGCTAAAAAAGGCGAGATATCACTCTCGCCTTTTTTTATTCACTCACCGCCGTAACGCTCTGGTGCTTTTCACGTCGGGCTGCAAGCCACAGGCCGCTGTTCTTCATGGCATAGCCAAACAGTAATCCCAGCATTACCGAAGGCACCACCAGCTTCCACTCCCCCTGCCCGGCAAAGGTGGCGCAGGCACCCATAAACGTGCCGGGCACGAAGGAGAGCAGCAGATGTTTTGCCTGAATGCACATCAGGAAGGCCACAACCCCGGTCATGACGTAACCCAGCATCTCGATATGCGGTGCCAGCGCGCTGCCCTTCATGATGACCATCGCCCAGACTACCCCGCTCAGCAGGGTGCAGCCCGAAATAAACAGCCCCTTCAGGCCACCCTGCGGGCAGGCGAAATAGGCCGTGCAGCCAAGGAAACCCGCCCAGCTCAACAAACCGAGAGACACTGCTACCCATCCCCAGATGCCGGAGAGGATGCCTGTCGTGAGTGCAATACAAAGTAAGATATTCATGGTGCGCATCTTAGCAGATGCGCACCGGGGAAATGAGATCGGAAGCACATTACGTGCAAGTTGAAATGTATCGTTGCAGGATTTTTGTGACTCAAATCACTCTTCGTTCTCTTCTTCCAGCTCATCCCACATCGCAGCGATGGCATCGCGCGTCAGGGGTGCCAGCGTTCTCCAGAATGGCGAGGTGGCGTGAGCCTCAACTTTGCCGAGGAAAGTGCCGCACCAGGGCAGCAGGTACGTATCGAACAGGGTTTCAATCGCCTCATTCTCATCGTCCCCTGCGTTATCTTCAATCCACGAGGCCGCCAGCAGCAGCGTACCGATATGATCGGCTGGCATATCCGTCAGCGGCATGCCGCGTTCTGAAAGAAATGCCCGCACCTCCGCCTCGGTTGCACCTTCCTGCCAGGCAGAACGATACGGCGAAACGCGACACTCTTCCCCCACGAACAGCGCATTGTAATCGGTTGAAATCTGCTGCATGTCGCAGCTTTTTTGCAAACGTTCCAGCAAATCATCCTGCTCCAGCGGCCAGTTCTGCGCCAGTTTACCTTCACGGATCAGGGTAAACAGCGGAACCAGCAGCGGGTCCTGCGGCTGGCGATAATATAAGGTGCCCAGCACGCGGCAAAGGATGGAAAACTCATTCATGTTTCTGTTCCGTTATTAATTAAAGATCGGCAAATTCATCAATCGGTGCCATGCCGCGCGACTCAAGGAAGTCGAGCATACGCCGCGGCGTGACGTTCAGGATCCGTTCTTCCGGGAAGTTCACGTCCTGTAAAATTTTCAGGCACTCGCTGAAGTCACCCAGCGTGAAGGCGGTGTGTGAATCAGAGCCCAGCGCCACCATCCCGCCCGCGTCACGCACGGCCGCCGCCACGGCGCGACAGTTTGCTTCACTGCCCTTGCGCGAGTGAACAAACGAGGAGTTATTAATTTCCAGCGCCACGCGGTGTTTTGCCGCCGCCTGCGCCACGGCCTCAATATCAATCGGGTATTTAGGGTTGCCCGGATGGCTGATAATGTGCACGTTGCCGCTGGCTATGGTGGCGATCATCGCCGCGGTATTGGTGTCTTTATCCTGCGGCGCAAAAACGGGCTCATGAAAACCGGCGAGGATCAGATCTAACGAGGTCAGCATCGGGCCGGTGCAGTCAATTTCACCGTCGATATTTTTAATATTCGCTTCAATGCCGCGCAGTATCCCGATGCCGTCTACCAGACGAGGCCAGATACGCATATTCACAAAATGCCAGTAGTGCGGCGCATCCGCCATATCCGGGCCGTGATCGGTTATCGCAAACAGCTTAATGCCCTTAAGCTTCGCCTGCGCGATGTAATCATGGAGGTTGCTGTAAGCGTGGGTGCTGGCGACGGTATGCATATGCAGGTCAACGGGATACATCTTTCTCTCCTCTGCGTTTTTTCCAAAGGATAGCAGTTATCAGCGGCGAATATTAGCAAAAACCCGGCAAACGCCGGGTTTCTCTCAGTAGCCTCGCTGCCTGTCGACCTGTCCGGTCACCGCGTTGCCCTTCTCTATCTCGCTGATGGTATGCGAGATATACGCTACGGCCTCTGCCGGACGCGTCACGGCCGCAACATGTGGCGTCATCGCCACGCGTGGGTGAGCCCAGAGCGGGCTTTCCGCCGGCAGCGGCTCGCGGCTATACACGTCCAGCATAGCGCCTTTCAGCTTACCGCTGTCGAGCGCGTTCAGCAGATCGTCCTCTACAACGTGCACCCCGCGCGCCAGGTTCATCAGGTAGCTCTGGTCAGCCAGCTGGTTGAGCAGCGCACCGTTAATAATACCAACCGTCTCCGCCGTATTTGGCAGCAGGTTAATGAGGACACGCGTCTGTTTCAGGAACGCGGGGAGTTCGTCCATGCCGGCAAAGCTCTCGACGCCCGGGTAATTCTTGCGGCTGCGGCTCCAGCAGCGCAGCGGGAAGCCCCACGGCGCGAGCGCTTCTGCCACTTTTGAGCCCAATACCCCCGCCCCGAGAATGCCGATGGTAAAATCTTCACGCTGATAGTCCGGGAGCGGTTCCCAGTGGGCCTTCTGCTTAAACGCCTGATAATCGTCGAAGCGGCGGAACCAGTGCAGCACCTGGCTCACGGCATATTCCTGCATCTGCTGGCCCATGCCGGTATCTTCCAGCCGGAACAGGGGAATATCCTCCGCCAGCATTTCCGGGTGTGCCTTCAGCTTACTTAAAATGGAATCCACGCCAGCGCCGAGGGCAAACACCGCCTTCAGCCTGCGCCCCTGAAGCATTTCAACCGGCGGATGCCAGACGAGCGCGTAGTCGGCATGTTCATTATCGCCCCGCTTCCACTCGCGAACGCGTGCGCCAGGCAGTGCAGCCGCGATCGCGTCAATCCAGTAAGCCGTATCAAAAGTGGGGTGATAGAAGATAATATCCATAGTCATTCCTGCCTTTTTTGCGCGGTTTTATTTTCATTTTCAACTGGATTGCCAGCATAACAAATTTAACGGGAAACCGCGTTGCTGATAAAAGAGGCGCTTTTCGCACATTTCGGAATCAGGTTGCCTGAAGTTTGTCTAAACGCGCTAAATTACTGAAAAAGTGAGTTGACGGCAGTACGGCTTTTCCTTACATTAGCGCCCGTCCCGACAACAACGGGATGACAATATGGTGAGGTGTCCGAGTGGCTGAAGGAGCACGCCTGGAAAGTGTGTATACGGCAACGTATCGGGGGTTCGAATCCCCCCCTCACCGCCATATTTAAAGAAGAGCTCGTACGAAAGTACGGGCTTTTTTTTCGCATATTACACGCCTGCGGGGGGATGAGAACCCCCGACCGGGGTTCGACAACTGGCGCAGCCAGTTGGACAGACTGCGAGCGCAGCGAACAGGCTGCCCGCAGGGCGAGCGAAGCGAGTCAATCCCCCCCTCACCGCCATATTTAAAGAAGAGCTCGTACGAAAGTACGGGCTTTTTTTTCGCATATTGCACGCCTGTGGGGGGATGAGAATCCCCGACCGGGGTTCGACAACTGGCGCAGCCAGTTGGACAGACTGCGAGCGCAGCGAACAGGCTGCCCGCAGGGCGAGCGAAGCGAGTCAATCCCCCCCTCACCCTAACCCTCTCCCCAGAGGGGAGAGGGGATAGTTAGGTGCTCGCATTCAGTTGTCCCCCTGGAACCGTTACTCCTCCACCATCCGGGCATATTCTTCCGTTAGAAAATCCACCAGCGTCCTGACCGACGGCAGTAAACCGCGCCGGGAAGGATATACTGCGTGAATCACTTCCCGTCTTGGCTCCCATGCGTTCAGCACCCGAACCAGTTCCCCTGACGCAAGCTGATCTTTCACCATCAAAATCGGCAGCTGCACCACGCCCACGCCCGCCATCGCCGCTTCCCGCAGCGCCAGCATGTCGGTCGTCACCAGGCGCGGCGTAAAGTGAACCTCTGCTTTCGCCCCCTCCGGCCCGCTCAGATCCCACTTATGCAGGTGCCTGCCGGCCCCCATACTTAAACCCGGCCATTTGCTGAGTTCAGAGGGCATCGACGGGCTACCCATCCGTTCAATCAGGGACGGTCCGGCAACCAGGCAGTGTCCCCTGTCAGCCAGCACCCTTAACACCAAATCGCTGTCGTCAAACGGACGCGGGCGAACGCGGATCGCCACATCCACTCCCTCACCGACCAGATCGACCCGGCGGTTGGTCGCTTCCAGCTGGAGGTTAATCCCCGGATAGCGTGCCATAAACGTTGCCAGCATTGGCCCCACGTGAACGTGCAGTAACGTCACCGGACAGGCGATCCTGACCATACCGCGCGGTTCAGCCTGTAAGGCAGCCACGGCCTCCTCCGCCGCTTCGGCCTCTACCAGCATCGCTTTACAGTGCTGATAAAACGTATGCCCCACCTCAGTCACCGTGAACTGCCGCGTGGTGCGCTGTATCAACCGAACGCCGAGCCGCTCCTCGAGCTGCGCTATCCGGCGACTCAGTTTGGATTTAGGCTGATCCAGCGCTCGCCCTGCCGCCGCAAACCCACCATGGTCCACCACCTTCACGAACCACGCGAAATCATTGAGATCCTGCATATGCCCCCATTGTTCTATTTGAAGAACAGTGAATGTCATTTTCGCTATCTACCGGGATATTAACCCTGAATATAAGCTAATTACATCAACAGAACATCAGGAGTTAATCATGAAAAACGTAACTGGCGTTTATACCGCACCCCGTCCGCACTGGGTCGGCGACGGTTTTCCCGTTCGTTCGATGTTTTCTTACCAGACGCATGGCGAAACGCTAAGCCCGTTTCTGCTGCTGGATTACGCCGGGCCTCACACCTTCCCGGCGGATGGCGTAAAACGCGGCGTGGGCGAGCATCCTCATCGCGGCTTTGAAACGGTCACCATCGTCTACGCCGGTGAGGTTGAGCATCGTGACTCCACCGGCAGAGGCGGCGTGATTGGCCCGGGAGACGTGCAGTGGATGACGGCTGGCGCAGGCATTCTGCACGAGGAGTTCCACTCCGGCGCGTTCGCGCAGAAAGGCGGCGAAATGAAAATGATGCAACTGTGGGTCAACCTGCCCGCCAAAGACAAGATGGCGACGCCGGGCTACCAGAGCATCACTCGGGCGGATATCCCGTCGGTTACCCTTCCGGATAACAGCGGAACGCTACGCGTCATCGCTGGACGCTATGAAGATGTAACCGGCCCGGCTCATACCTTCTCGCCGCTGAACGTGTGGGATCTCTCGCTGAATCAGGGCAGCCATCTGACGCTCCATCAGCCAGAGGGCTGGAGCGCGGCGCTGGTTGTCGTTGAGGGCAGCGTGACGGTAAATGGCGCCACGCCGGCGGGTGAAGCGCAGCTGGTCGTGCTAAGCCAGAGCGGCGACAAACTGCATCTCGAAGCCAGCAGCGACGCGAAGGTGCTGCTGATGGCCGGGGAGCCGCTGAATGAACCGATTGTCGGCTATGGCCCGTTTGTGATGAACAGTAAAACCGAAATCGCCGAGGCAATTCGCGATTTCAACTCCGGCCGCTTTGGCCAGATCTGAACGTAATAAAGGAGCGCATTATGTCTACCCCTGCAAACTTCAACGGTGCACGTCCCGTTATTGACGTAAATGATGCAGTCATGCTGCTTATCGATCACCAGAGCGGGCTGTTCCAGACCGTTGGCGACATGCCAATGCCCGAGCTGCGCGCCCGTGCGGCGGCGCTGGCAAAAATTGCCTCGCTGGCGAGGATCCCGGTGATCACCACGGCGTCGGTGCCACAGGGACCAAACGGCCCACTTATCCCGGAGATCCACGCCAACGCGCCGCACGCGGAGTACGTTGCGCGTAAGGGTGAGATCAACGCCTGGGATAACCCGGCGTTTGTGGCGGCGGTAAAAGCCACGGGGCGTAAAACGCTGATTATCGCGGGCACTATCACCAGCGTCTGCATGGCTTTTCCCTCTATCAGCGCGGTGGCGGATGGCTACAAAGTGTTTGCGGTAATAGATGCGTCCGGCACCTACAGCAAGATGGCCCAGGAGATCACCCTTGCCCGCGTGGTGCAGGCAGGCGTGGTGCCGATGGATACGGCAGCCGTTGCTTCCGAGATTCAGCGGACATGGAATCGTGAAGATGCGGCTGAATGGGCTGAGGTTTACACGCATATCTTCCCGGCCTATCAGCTGCTCATCGAAAGCTACGGCAAAGCGCAGGACGTGGTGAAAAACAGCGAAGTGCTCGATTCACAGCGTTAATCCTACGCTGTGCGGCAAAAGCTGATTAAGGCTTAACCGAACAGGCACGAATGCAGAAAATCTGCTTGACCGTTTTGGCGCAACTCCCTATAGTAGCGCCCCGTTGCCCCCCAAGCGGTCAGGCAGCAAAACAATATGGTGAGGTGTCCGAGTGGCTGAAGGAGCACGCCTGGAAAGTGTGTATACGGCAACGTATCGGGGGTTCGAATCCCCCCCTCACCGCCATATTTAAAGAAGAGCTCGCATGAAAATGCGGGCTTTTTTTTTCGCATATTGCACGCCTGTGAGGGGGATGAGAATCCCCGACCGGGGTTCGACAACTGGCGCAGCCAGTTGGACAGACTGAGAGCGCAGCGAACAGGCTGCCCGCAGGGCGAGCGAAGCGAGTCAATCCCCCCCGGTGCGAACTCAGCCGCCTCACTTATAAAAAAGCCCGTGCGTTGGCACGGGCTTTTTTATTTTAATCCTCAGCTATTCAACTTCCCTGCCGGCTGCTTTCCTTCAGGAGATGCGACCTGCCCAGGCTGAGCACCCCCCTCATCCCTGCGCTCCCCCAGCCAGTAATCCGCATTTTTGATGCCAAGCCGAACCGGATCAAACTGTGGATTAATCCCCTGCGCGTTCTGGGTCTCGTAATCCTTCAGGCTGGCAAAGGCTTTTTTATGCAGGAGGACAATGGCAATAATGTTGAGCCATGCCATCAGCCCTACCCCGATATCCCCTAATCCCCATGCCAGATCCGCGGTGCGGATTGTGCCATATACCGTGGACGCCATCAGACATAATTTAAGCAGGAATGTCAGCCACGGGCGGTGAATTTTACGGTTAATGTAGGCGATATTGGTTTCGGCGATATAGTAATAGGCAATGATGGTGGTGAAGGCAAAGAAGAACAGCGCGATAGCGACAAAGTAATTGCCAAAGCCCGGCATCATACTTTCCATCGCCGTCTGCACATAGCCGGGACCTGCCGCGACGCCCGAAATACCGGTATAAAGCGCAGCGCCGTCAACGCCCTGGACATTATACAGCCCGGTGATCAGCAGCATAAATCCGGTCGCGGAGCAGACAAACAGCGTATCGATATAAACGGAAAATGCCTGAACCAGCCCCTGCTTCACCGGATGGCTCACTGCCGCCGCCGATGATGCATGCGGTCCGGTACCCTGCGCGGCCTCGTTGGAATACACGCCGCGCTTAACGCCCCACATGATAGCCTGGCCCAGGATTGCACCAAAGCCCGCTTCGAGGCCGAAAGCACTTTTCCAGATCAGCAGAATAACGGAAGGCAGTTTTTCAATATTGATGGCGATAATAACGCAGGCAACAATAATATAGCCGAGCGCCATAAACGGAACCACCATGCTGCTAAAGCTGGCGATCCTTTTCACGCCGCCGAAAATAATGAAGCTTAACAGTACAGCCAGCAATGCTGCCGTGACGTTTGGGTTAAGGCCGAAGGCAATATCCAGGCTGGCGGCAATGGAGTTTGCCTGAACGCCCGGCAGTAATAATCCGCAGGAGAAAATGGTGACGATAGCAAATAACCATGCGTACCACTTTACCCCCAGCCCTTTCTCAATATAAAAGGCGGGGCCACCACGGTATTCACCGTTAATTTTTTCTTTATATACCTGCCCTAACGTGGACTCTACAAATGCAGAGCTGGCGCCCAAAAACGCCACTACCCACATCCAGAAAAGCGCGCCCGGCCCACCAAAGGTAATGGCGGTGGCCACACCGGCTATGTTCCCGGTACCCACGCGCCCCGCCAGCGTCATCGTCAGCGCCTGAAACGACGATACGCCGGCATCGGTAGCCCCACCCTGAAACATAAGGGTAATCATATGTTTTATATGGCGTAACTGCAGAAAACGACTACGCAGTGAAAAATAGAGGCCAACACCCAGACATAAAAATATTAACGCCGGGCTCCAGATAACACCGTTAATTGCACTAACCAGTTCGTTCATGTATGACCCTCAGCGTGATGTGCCAGGGAAAATGCTCCCCTGGTGTATTTCTTCTTAGAATTGTGTTTGAACAAGTACGAAACATAGATAATTACCTGCAAGACACCAACTTAATTTTTACGCCTTAGCAATGTTCTGTGACAACATTCACGTTTAAATTTAGCGCAACAATTAGCACGATCATTATATTCACAGATATTTTGTGGGTATTATAAATACATATCACACTTCTGCGATTTTTATAAAACCGACCTCCGCGAATTAACCGCAAGAGTATTAATACCGCAAAATAATACGTAAATCCCGCCCCGTTCGATAGGAAATTAATATGAGCTAAGCAGAGAATTATATTATAAAGGGAATAAGCGAAGCTTCCCGGCATTATGCCGGGAAGGAATGGCTAAGAAAGTGGAATGATGAAGCTTTGCCTTAATCGGAATAAACTTCCAGCGTGCGCTGACACAGCGCCGAGCGGACGCAGTCCTCTTTGGTAAAGCGAACAACGCCGATCATTTCATCTTCCTCAAAACGTGACATGGCATCGCTGAGGCCGGACTTAACGCCCGACGGCAGGTCACACTGGGTAATATCGCCATTGACGATAACCGTCACGTTCTCCCCGAGGCGCGTTAAAAACATCTTCATTTGCGCAGCGGTCACGTTCTGAGCCTCGTCAAGAATAACGACCGCATTTTCAAATGTACGTCCGCGCATATAGGCGAACGGCGCGATTTCCACCTTGCCAATCTCTGGCCGCAGGCAGTACTGCATAAAGGAAGCGCCCAGCCGCTTCACCAGCACGTCATAGACGGGCCTGAAGTACGGGGCAAACTTCTCCGAAATGTCGCCGGGCAGGAAGCCAAGATCTTCATCAGCCTGCAGTACCGGACGGGTCACGATGATCCGTTCCACGTCCTTATGAATCAGCGCCTCCGCCGCTTTGGCGGCGCTGATCCACGTTTTCCCGCATCCGGCTTCCCCGGTTGCAAAGATGAGCTGTTTACTCTCGATAGCATTCAGGTAGTGCGCCTGAGCTTCATTTCGCGCCACAATTGGCGATGCATCGCGGCTATCCCGCGCCATGCCAATGGATTCTACGCCGCTCATCTGCACAAGCGAGGTGACCGATTCTTCTTCACGCTGCTTATGGCTACGTGAATCCCGTCTCAGCACACGTTTTGCTTCACGACGAGCTTTGATCACTGCTTTTTGTCTTCCCATGGATAGCACCTTGAGTTGTTGGTATTCATCACACGCGCCAGCGTCGGCACGATTATGCGCACGAACATCAGAGGGTTGGCTTCCTTGTAAGCCATTGCTTGCATTACCGGATGACGATACAGAACGGCTACGCGCACCGCTATGCACGTCGGTAGAAACAGGTTTTTGAGGTGAAGGGGAGATTGTAGTGGTGAGGAAATCGCTGCCGGAGTCTGAGCCTCCGCGCCGGGTGCTGCGGTTGATGTGTTTACCTTGTCCAGTACAGGACGCAACCATTCGCGATCTCCATAGTGAGTAACATCACTGCCGGGAACTACCGCTGTCTTATCTTAAGTACATCAGGCTTTATCATAAACGCAACATTTATTTTACCTGGATGCAACTTTTCGGACTGTCCCTACATGGAAAATCAGTCTCATATAGAAATATTACAGAAATATAACAATAAGATAGTCTATGGAAAAAATAATGTCCCTGCGAACGGTCGCAGGGACGATTATCAGGCTTCAATCAGCCCTTGTGCGAGATACGCGTTCCCGTCGCGCGGGCCAGGCAGGGCAAAGAAATAGCCGCCACCGATGGGCTTAATATACTCCTCCAGCGCTTCGCCGTTCAGCCGCTTCTGTACGGTGAGAAACCCTTTCTCGAGATCGTGCTGATAGCAGACAAACAACAGCCCCATATCAAGCTGCCCGGAGTTGGTCACCCCCAGCGAATAGCTGTAGCCCCTGCGCATCATCAGGCTGGACTGCGTCTCTCTGGTACGTGGATTGGCGAGGCGAATATGGCTGTCCAGCGCGATGACATCGCCATCCGGATCGCGGGCATAGTCAGGCTCATCGTGCTCATTTTTCATGCCCAGCGGTGCGCCGGTCTGCTTGTCGCGGCCAAAGATAGTCTGCTGCTCCTTTAGCGGCGTGCGGTCCCAGAACTCCACGTGGAACTGAATGATACGGACAGCCTGATAGCTGCCGCCCACCGCCCAGGCCGGTTCGCCCTGGTCCGCCGTAACCCACACCACGCTGTCCATCAGCGCGCCATTGCTGCTGTCCGGGTTAGCGGTGCCGTCCCTGAAGCCCAGCAGGTTGACCGGCGTCTCTTTGCCTTTGCTGCGCGCCGCGTGGTCAGAGATAAACCCTTCCCGCTTCCAGCGCACGCTCAGCAGATCCGGAGCGTGCTTGATGATATCGCGCAGGGCGTGGATCACCGTGTCCTGGGTGTTGGCGCAGATCTGCAACAGCAGATCGCCGTGGCACAGCGCCGCGTCAAGGGAATCATTCGGGAAACGCGTCATTTTTTGCAGCGCTTTCGGCTTCTGCTTCGCCAGCCCGTAACGGTCATCAAACAGCGATGCCCCTACCGAGACGGTGATGGTCAGGTTATCGGGCGCAATAAACGCGCCGAGGATACCGGAATCCATCGGCGGCAGGCGCAGATTGGGCGTTTCCGGCGCCGGGCCGCCCGCGGTAAGGAAGGCGATGCGCGCGGTCAGCAGCCTGAACAGGCGCTCAAGGTCGGCCCTATCGCTCGCCAGGGAATCAAACGCCACCAGCATCATGGAAGCCTGCTGCGGCGTCAGGATCCCCGCCTGGTGCTCGCCGTAAAACGGCTGCGTTTCCATACGCGCATCTGGCGACAGCGTGCCCGGCGCGCTTTGCGGTTTGGCCGCATGCGCCACCGGGCAGCCCCCCGTCAGGGCAAGCGCGCCGCCCAGCGCCCCAGCCCCTTTCAGTAAACGACGGCGGGAAGGCTCCGCTACGTCGTACTCGTCATGCTTGTTCATCGCGCTCAGTCCAGACCCAGCACGCCACGCAGCAGGGAGAGATCTTCCGCCAGCGTGGTAATCGGGCCTTTCAGCGCGTTACGATCGGCATCGGTCAGCTTATCGTACGTTTCAAACCCGTCTCTGGTGCGGTATTTCGCCAGGATAGCGTCCACTTTTTTGAAGTTGGCATCCACCTTCGCCAGCAGCTCGCCGTTCTCTTTTTGCAGCTGAGGACGCAGCAGGTCGACAATTTTCTGCGCGCCGTCAACGTTCGCCTGGAAATCCCACAGGTCGGTGTGGCTGTAGCGATCTTCTTCCCCGCTGATTTTGCTCGCGGCGACTTCTTCTATCAGCCCCGCCGCGCCGCCAACCACCTTCGACGGCGGGAAGGCCAGCTCGCTGATGCGTTTTTGCAGCTCCAGCACGTCGGTGTGCAGCTGTTCGGCGTATTTCTCCATCCCTTTGGTGGAGTTATCGCCAAACAGGGCTTTTTCCAGACGGTGGAAGCCGGTGAATTTCGGGTCGGCGGCCTTCTGCTCGTAGTCGTCTTCACGGGCATCGATGCTGCCGTCAAGGTCAGAGAACAGCTCGGCAATCGGCTCAATGCGCTCGTAGTGCTGTCGGGTTGGCGCATACAGGGATTTTGCTTTGTCGATATCCCCCGCCTTCACCGCGTCGGTAAAGGCCTTGGTGCCCGCCGCCAGATCCGCCGTCTCTTTGGTAACGTAGGCTTTATAGGCGGTAATCGCGTCGCCCAGGCTCAGTAAGGCCGTGCCTTTGGCAGCGTCCGCCGTCGCTGCACCTTTAACAATCAGCTTGCCCTTAGGGTTAGTCAGCAGGCCGCAGGTCATCTCGTACTCACCCGGCTGGAGGCTGGCGGTCATCTTCTGGCTGAAGCCAGGCGCGATATTCTCGCGCTCTTCCACCACCATCACGCCCTTCAGGATCTCCCACTCCAGCGCCTTCTGGCTGTGGTTCTGAATAATAAACTGGGTTTTGCCGCTGTTAACCGTGATGGTCATCGGTTCGCACTGCTTATCGGTTACGGTCACTTTAACCTGTGGAATATCCGCAGCCTGCGCCGCGAATGCGGACGCAATCAGCGCCGCCACACCAGCCCGTAACGTACTACGACGAAATTGAATTGCCATGGTCCTTCCCTTTTAAAGTATGTTGTAACTAACCGGTACGCGTCAGGATGCGGTACGCGACGTCTGAGCGCCGGGGCGTGCTGGCATGAAAAACAGCACCAGCGCCGGAATGAGGTAGATAAAGTACATCGCCACTTCGCTGACGCTCGGCGTTTCCTGATAGCCGAAGATGCCTTCGAGCAGGGTGCCGGTCAGTGAATGGGTGGAGAGGACGTTGCTGAGATCGAACGCCACGTCCTGGAAGTGGTTCCACAGCCCCGCCTCGTGGAAGGCGCGGATCGCGCCTGCCGCCAGCCCGGCTGCTACCAGCAGGATAAATAGGCTGGTCCACCTGAAGAACGCGCCGAGGTTCAGGCGAATGCCGCCCCAGTAAAGCAGGAAGCCCAGCACCACGGCGGTGGCAAGCCCCAGCACGGCGCCCAGCGGCGGCCAGATGCCAACGTCCTGCTGGAACGCCGCCAGCAGAAAGAACACGGACTCCAGGCCTTCACGCGCAACGGCAAAAAAGACCATCAGAATCAGCGCCCAGCCGTGGTTGCCGCTTTTTTGCAGCGCGTTATCCACCGCCTGCTCCAGCTGAACCTTCACGTTGCGCGAGACTTTGCGCATCCAGAACACCATCCAGGTGAGGATGAACACCGCAATAACGGCGACGATGCCCTCAAACAGCTCCTGCTCTTTCTGGGGAAACTCGCCGGTAGTTTCGTTGATGAGGATCCCGAGCCCCAGGCAGAGCGCCGCGGCGAGGAAAACGCCAGCCCACATCGCGCCAATCCAGCGTCCACGCTGGGTACGCTTCAGGTAACTGGCGATAAGGCTGACGATCAGGGCCGCTTCAAGGCCTTCACGTAACATAATGAGAAAAGGAACAAACATGCAGACACCTTCAAATGTTTATCGCGGTCAACTGATGCAAAGAAAAGTAAATTCTTGTGATAGTGATTATCATTACGCAAACAAGAAAAACAAGCGAAATGTAGGGCGTTTTGATGACCAGATGTAAACGCATCGCTGGGTAATCATTCGCAGGGAAACCGTTTTGTTCAGAAGGTTTGACGAAAATGTTCGTTTACGGTTAACCGCCGCTATGGCTAAATGTCCGCCTCGAAAACCAACTGAAAATAAACCATGTTTAAGATTGTCCATTTCCTGCTGGCGCTGGTGATTATTCTTGCGCTTGCCTGGCTGGTGAGTTTCGACCGCCGAAAAATTCGCATCCGCTTTGTTTTACAGCTGATCGTCATTGAAATCGCGCTGGCATTCTTTTTTCTGCACGCGGAAAGCGGCCTGTTCATTATTAAATACGTCTCCGGCTTCTTTGAATCGCTGCTGAAATTCGCTGCCGAAGGGACTAATTTTGTCTTTGGCGGGATGGGCGATAAAGGGCTGGCGTTCATTTTCCTTGGCGTGCTCTGCCCCATTATTTTTATCTCGGCCCTGATTGGTATTCTTCAGCACTGGCGCATTCTGCCGATCTTTATTCGGATCATCGGGACGCTGCTGTCAAAACTTAACGGTATGGGCAAGCTGGAGTCGTTTAATGCGGTGAGCTCGCTTATCCTCGGCCAGTCGGAAAATTTCATTGCCTACAAGGGCGTGCTGGGCGATCTCTCCTCTCGCCGCCTCTTTACCATGGCGGCAACGGCGATGTCGACGGTCTCCCTGTCGATCGTCGGCGCCTATATGACCATGCTCGACGCCAAATTTGTCGTCGCGGCGCTGATTCTGAATATGTTCAGCACCTTTATTATTCTCTCGGTTATTAACCCGGCGCGCCCGGAAGCCGAGCCGGATATCAAACTGGAAAAGCTGCATGAGTCCCAGAGCTTCTTCGAAATGCTGGGCGAGTATATTCTGGCAGGCTTTAAGGTGGCGATGATTATTCTGGCGATGCTGATTGGCTTTATCGCCCTTATCAGCGCCGTTAACGCCCTGTTCTCCAGCATATTCGGCATGAGCTTCCAGCAGATTCTGGGCTACGTATTCTATCCGCTGGCGTGGCTGGTCGGTATTCCGCTGAGCGATGCCTTAAGCGCGGGCAGTATTATGGCAACCAAGCTGGTGGCGAATGAATTTGTGGCGATGATTGAGCTGCAAAAAATTGCCCATCAGATGTCGCCGCGCGGGCTGGGTATTTTGTCGGTGTTCCTGGTGTCGTTTGCTAACTTCGCCTCTATCGGCATTGTTGCCGGGGCCATTAAGGGGCTGAACGAGCAGCAGGGCAACGTGGTCTCGCGGTTTGGTTTACGCCTGGTGTACGGCGCGACGCTGGTGAGCCTGCTGTCGGCGAGCTTTGCGGGGCTGGTGCTGTAAGCGAAAACGGCGGCTGAGGCCGCCGTTTTTGATTCAGAACTGCACGCACGCCGGCAAATCGACCCGCATTACCGACTCCTGCGCGAAGCGGGATTTATAGATCCCGCGCAGCGCTTCAATATTCGTCTCGCTCTGGGCATCTTTTGCGTGGATCAGCATCAGCGCCTTGCTCGGCTCGCGGGCCACCTTCCCGTCGTTCCCCAGCCACTGCCCGCGCGCGTCCATCACCGTTAAGCCGTCGCGAAAGCGCGGCGTCACGTCCCGGTCAACGAACTGCTGCCACTCGCTGGCGGTGATTTGCGCCCCGGCCGGGCGATTCAGCCCGAAATAGAGCGTGGTCTGCTGCATCTGGTTTTCCGCCTTGCAGGTTTCAGCTGGCGCGCGCTGTGAGGGTGCATTACAGCCCGCCAGCATCACTAATGCTGCCACCATTAACCCTGTTTTCATCATCATTTATCATCTCGCACTGGTGAGCGGTCTATCCCCTCTCCCCTGTGGGGAGAGGGGATATGTTTTTACTCAGCCTGAAGCTTAGCTGGCGGCGCAGAGTGATAGTGCGCGTCCGCTTCAGCAAAGCGTTTCTGCATCGCGGCAGACGGCGCTTTACCCAGCAGGCTGAACACCACAATCCCGATGCTGCCGAAGATGAAGCCCGGAATGATTTCATACAGCCCCAGCCACGCGAACTGTTTCCAGACGATGACGGTCACCGCACCGATAATCATCCCCGCCAGCGCGCCGTTGCGGGTCATGCGTGACCACAGCACGGAGAACAGCACCACCGGACCAAACGCGGCGCCAAAGCCTGCCCAGGCGTAGCTTACCAGGCCCAGCACGCGGTTCTCCGGGTTCGCCGCCAGGGCGATGGCAATCAGCGCCACCAGCAGCACCATAAAGCGCCCTACCCATACCAGCTCTTTCTGGCTTGCGTCCTTGCGCAGGAAGGCCTTGTAAAGATCTTCCGTAATGGCGCTGGAGCACACCAGCAGCTGGCAGCTCAGGGTGGACATCACCGCCGCCAGGATGGCGGAGAGCAGAATACCGGCAATCCACGGGTTAAACAGGATCTGCGCCAGCTCGATGAACACGCGCTCGGCGTTCTGGTTCACCGCGCCCGCCTGTGCCGGGTTGTTATTGAAGTAGGCAATGCCGAAGAAGCCGACCGCGCACGCGCCCGCCAGGCACAGGATCATCCACGTCATGCTGATGCGGCGTGCGTGGACGATGGTGTGGTGGGAATCCGCCGCCATAAAGCGCGCCAGAATGTGCGGCTGACCGAAGTAGCCCAGCCCCCAGCCCATCAGGGAGACGATGGCAACGAAGTTCAGCCCTTTCAGCATGTCGACGTTTTCGATGCTCTTCTGCTTGATGACTTCGAGCGATTCGCCAAAGCCGCCGACGGTGAAAATCACAATTACCGGGGTCAGGATCAGCGCGAAAATCATCAGGCTCGCCTGCACGGTATCGGTCCAGCTTACCGCCAGGAATCCGCCCACGAAGGTATAGAGGATAGTCGCGGCCGCACCGGCCCACAGCGCCGTTTCATAGCTCATGCCGAAGGTGCTTTCGAACAGGCGCGCGCCCGCCACGATGCCGGAGGCACAGTAGATGGTGAAGAACAGCAGAATAACCACCGCGGAGATAATGCGCAGGATACGGCTGTTATCCTCAAAGCGTCCGGTGAAGTAGTCCGGTAGCGTCAGGGCGTTGTTGTTGGCTTCGGTATGCACGCGCAGACGGCCTGCCACCAGCTTCCAGTTGATCCACGCGCCAACGGTAAGGCCGATGGCGATCCAGCTTTCGGAGATGCCGGAGATGAAAATCGCGCCCGGCAGGCCCATCAGCAGCCAGCCGCTCATGTCGGATGCGCCCGCAGAGAGCGCGGTTACCATCGGGCCTAAGCTGCGCCCGCCCAGTATGTAGTCGTCAAAGTTTTTAGTGGAACGCCACGCCAAAAACCCTATCAGGATCATGCCAAAAATATAAACGAGAAATGTCACCAGCATCGGTGTGCTAATAGCCATTCAAATTCTCCAAAATGTCGAGCGACAGCCGTCCGGGCTGCCTTGTTATGTCATCACCGGAACGTAGTGATGTGCGTATGTGTTTCCGTTGGGCGCGCTATCCTGCCGTATACGCCTCCCACTGACAAACGATTTAACACTGCATTTACATGAATTTCATCCCTGGTTTTATACGTCTTTCCTATAGGTTGCACTCGCTCACGCTTTTGCGGGTTGCACCTTTAAAAAGTGTTAAGCACCGCATAAAAACTGGGCCCGACAACATCGACCGGCGCGTTTTCTCAGCTAACTAATCGTTAACAATCCATTCATTTTCCAGCTTGCAGACCAGGTCACATTTAACACGGTTGCACAAAGTTGCAACATGGTGGATATTTCACGCTATCTACAGAACGCTATTACAGAACAACAGGAGTTTTGGCATGGGGATGACCACCATGGGGGTTAAGCTTGATGACGCGACCCGCGAACGGATTAAACACGCGGCGACCCGCATTGACCGCACGCCGCACTGGTTAATCAAGCAGGCGATTTTTAACTATCTGGAAAGGCTGGAGAGCGAAGACGGTCTGCCGGAGCTGCCTGCCCTGCTGGCGGGCGCTGCGAACGAAAGCGAAGACGCCGCGACGGCTGTTGAAGAGAACCATCAGCCGTTCCTCGAATTTGCCGAGCAGATCCTGCCCCAGTCCGTCAGCCGCGCCGCCATTACCGGGGCCTACCGTCGCGCCGAAACCGATGCCGTGCCGATGCTGCTGGAGCAGGCCCGCCTGCCGGAAGCCATTGCCGCCCGGGCGCACAGCCTGGCGTACCAGCTGGCCGACAAGCTGCGTAATCAGAAAAGCGCTAGCGGCCGCGCCGGGATGGTGCAGGGCCTGCTGCAGGAGTTCTCCCTCTCCTCACAGGAAGGCGTGGCGCTGATGTGCCTGGCCGAGGCGCTGCTGCGTATCCCCGATAAGGCCACCCGCGATGCGCTGATCCGCGACAAAATCAGCAACGGCAACTGGCACTCCCACATTGGCCGCAGCCCGTCGCTGTTCGTCAACGCCGCCACCTGGGGCCTGCTGTTTACCGGCAAGCTGGTCTCCACCCATAACGAAGCCAACCTGTCACGCTCCCTGAACCGCATCATCGGCAAGAGCGGCGAGCCGCTGATCCGCAAGGGCGTGGACATGGCGATGCGCCTGATGGGCGAGCAGTTCGTTACCGGAGAAACCATCGCCGAAGCGCTGGCTAACGCACGCAGGCTGGAAGACAAAGGCTTCCGCTACTCCTACGACATGCTGGGCGAAGCGGCGCTGACCGCCGCCGACGCGCAGGCCTATATGGTCTCCTATCAGCAGGCAATCCACGCCATCGGCAAAGCGTCCAACGGTCGAGGTATTTATGAAGGCCCCGGTATTTCCATTAAGCTTTCCGCCCTGCACCCGCGCTACAGCCGCGCGCAGTACGACCGGGTGATGGAAGAGCTGTACCCGCGCCTGAAGTCCCTGACCCTGCTGGCCCGCCAGTACGACATCGGCATCAACATCGACGCCGAAGAGGCCGACCGCCTGGAGATCTCCCTCGATCTGCTGGAAAAACTCTGCTTCGAGCCGGAGCTGGCCGGCTGGAACGGCATTGGCTTCGTTATCCAGGCCTACCAGAAGCGCTGCCCGTTCGTCATTGATTACCTGATTGACCTGGCCAGCCGCAGCCGTCGCCGCCTGATGATCCGTCTGGTGAAAGGCGCGTACTGGGATAGCGAAATCAAGCGCGCCCAGATGGAGGGCCTGGAAGGCTATCCGGTTTACACCCGCAAGGTCTACACCGACGTCTCCTATCTCGCCTGTGCGAAAAAGCTGCTCGGCGTGCCGAACCTGATTTATCCGCAGTTCGCCACCCATAACGCCCACACTCTGGCGGCGATCTACAGCCTGGCGGGACAGAACTACTATCCGGGACAGTACGAGTTCCAGTGCCTGCACGGCATGGGTGAACCGCTGTACGAGCAGGTGACCGGTAAAGTGGCCGACGGCAAGCTGAACCGCCCGTGCCGTATCTATGCTCCGGTGGGTACTCACGAAACCCTGCTCGCGTACCTGGTGCGTCGCCTGCTGGAAAACGGCGCGAACACCTCCTTCGTTAACCGCATCGCCGACACCACCCTGCCGCTGGACGAGCTGGTGGCCGATCCGGTGCAGGCCGTGGAAAAAATGGCGGCGCAGGAAGGCCAGATTGGCCTGCCGCATCCGAAGATTGCCCTGCCGCGCGAGCTGTATGGCGCAGGCCGCGTCAACTCGGCGGGCCTGGATCTGGCGAACGAACACCGTCTGGCGTCGCTCTCCTCTGCCCTGCTCAACAGCGCGCTGCAGAAATGGCAGGCCAAACCGATCCTTGAGCACTCCGTTGAGGACGGCGACATGCAGCCGGTGATCAACCCGGCCGAGCCGAAGGATATCGTCGGCTACGCGCGTGAAGCGACCGAAGCGGAAGTGGACCAGGCGCTGGAGAGCGCGGTAAACAACGCGCCAATCTGGTTTGCCACCCCGCCGCAGGAGCGCGCCGCGATCCTGGAGCGTGCCGCGGTGCTGATGGAAGATCAGATGCAGTCGCTCATCGGCATTCTGGTGCGCGAGGCGGGTAAAACCTTCAGCAACGCCATCGCCGAAGTGCGCGAAGCGGTCGACTTCCTCCACTACTACGCCGGCCAGGTGCGCGATGATTTCGACAACGAAACGCACCGCCCGCTCGGCCCGGTGGTCTGTATCAGCCCGTGGAACTTCCCGCTGGCGATCTTCACCGGCCAGATTGCCGCCGCGCTTGCCGCAGGCAACAGCGTGCTGGCAAAACCGGCGGAGCAAACGCCGCTGATTGCCGCGCAGGGCATCAACATCCTGCTGGAAGCGGGCGTGCCGGCGGGCGTGGTTCAGCTGCTGCCGGGCCGCGGTGAAACCGTCGGCGCTAAGCTGACGTCCGATAACCGGGTGCGCGGCGTGATGTTTACCGGCTCCACCGAGGTGGCCTCCCTGCTGCAGCGCAACATTGCTACCCGTCTGGATGCGCAGGGCCGTCCAACGCCGCTCATCGCCGAAACCGGCGGCATGAACGCCATGATCGTTGACTCCTCTGCCCTCACCGAGCAGGTGGTGGTTGACGTGCTGGCCTCCGCGTTCGACAGCGCCGGTCAGCGCTGCTCCGCCCTGCGCGTGCTGTGCCTGCAGGACGACGTGGCCGACCGCACGCTGAAGATGCTGCGCGGCGCAATGGCCGAATGCCGCATGGGCAACCCGGGCCGTCTCACCACCGACATCGGGCCGGTGATCGACGCGGAAGCCAAAGCCAATATTGAAAACCATATTCAGACCATGCGCGCCAAGGGCCGTCCGGTGTTCCAGGCAGTGCGCGAGAACAGCGAAGATGCCCGCGAATGGCAGACCGGCACCTTCGTGCCGCCTACGCTTATCGAGCTGGCGAGCTTCGACGAGCTGAAAAAAGAGGTCTTTGGTCCGGTGCTGCACGTGGTGCGCTACAGCCGCAACAGCCTCAACGAGCTGATCGACCAGATCAACGCCTCCGGCTACGGCCTGACGCTCGGCGTGCATACGCGTATCGACGAAACCATCGCGCAGGTTACCGGCAACGCCAAAGTCGGCAACCTGTACGTCAACCGCAACATGGTCGGCGCGGTCGTGGGCGTGCAGCCGTTCGGCGGTGAAGGCCTCTCCGGCACCGGTCCGAAGGCAGGCGGCCCGCTCTACCTGTATCGTCTGCTGGCGAACCGCCCGGAAAACGCGCTGGGCGTGACGCTGGCGCGCCAGGACGCTGACTATCCGGTGGATGCGCAGGTGAAAGCCGTGCTGACCCAGCCGCTGGAGGCGCTCGTTAAGTGGGCAGAAAACCGCCCTGAACTGCGTGCCGTTGCTCAGCAGTACGGCGAGCTGGCGCAGGCCGGTACCCAGCGTCTGCTGCCGGGTCCAACCGGCGAGCGCAACACCTGGACGCTGATGCCGCGCGAGCGCGTGCTGTGCGTGGCGGATAACGAGCAGGACGCCCTGGTGCAGCTGGCTGCCGCGACGGCTACCGGCTGTGAGGTGCTGTGGCCGGAAGATGCCCTGCATCGCGATCTCGCTAAGCAGCTGCCAAAAGCGGTCTCGGCCCGCATTCGCTTTGCCAAGGCCGACGCGCTGCTGGCCCAGCCGTTTGACGCGGTGATCTACCACGGCGACTCCGACCAGCTGCGCGAGCTGTGCGAGCAGGTCGCGGCCCGCAGCGGGGCGATTGTTTCGGTGCAGGGCTTTGCGCGCGGGGAAACCAACCTGCTGCTGGAGCGCCTGTACGTGGAACGTTCGCTCAGCGTCAACACCGCGGCGGCAGGCGGTAACGCCAGCCTGATGACAATCGGCTAACGCTGTGCTAATAAGGCTCCGGAGACGGAGCCTTATTTTATTGGGGAGAGTATGAAACGATTTCTTATCGCAGGGGCAGCCCTGCTGCTGAGCGCGAGCGCGCTGGCCGACGAGTGCGGCAACGCGACCACCCAGGCTGAACTGAACGCCTGTAGCGCGCAGCAGTACCAGGCCGCGGATAAAAAGCTTAACGAGACGTATCAGGCCGCCATCAAGCGCGCGGCAGCGCCCCAGCGCGACCTGCTTAAAAAGGCGCAGCAGGCGTGGATTACCCTGCGCGACGCGGACTGCGCGTTTATCGGCTCGGGTACGGAAGGCGGAAGCGTTCAGCCAATGATCGTGAGCCAGTGTCTGGCTGAGAAAACCGTAGAGCGCGAAGCGTTTCTGGCCTCGCTGATGCAGTGTGAAGAGGGCGACCTAAGCTGTCCCCTCTCCCCATAGGGGCGAGGGAGAAAAGACAGCACAGAACAGTCCCCTCTCCCCTTGGGAGAGGGTTAGGGTGAGGGAAACTAGCGCACGCGGATCCCTTCGATAATCATCCGCTGCACGTTTTCGAGGGTGCTCTGGAAAAACGCCTCGTCCTGGAGCGTTTTTCCGGTTACCGCCTCAACCTGGGCCGCGAAGTCAGCGTAATGCTGGGTGGAGGCCCAAATCATAAAGATCAGGTGCTGCGGATCGACGGGGGCCAGCTTGCCGCTGGCGACCCATCCGGCAATAATCGCCGATTTATCGTCCACCAGCTGCTTTAAATCCCCCGTCAGCTCGGCCTGCAGCAGCGGCGCGCCCTGCAGCATCTCCAGGCAGAACAGCCGCGAGGCCTGCGGATAATCGCGCGATACCTCCAGCTTCAGGCGAATGTACTCCCCGATGGCCACCAGCGGAGCCAGCTCTTCGCGAAACGCCTTAAGCGGCGCAAGCCAGATATCCAGGATCTGCTGCATCACGGCCACGTACAGCGCCTCTTTCGACGGGTAGTAGTAGAGCAGATTGGTTTTGGACACCCCGGCCTGCTCCGCCACCTGCTCAAGGCGCGTGCCGTGAATGCCAAACTGCGAAAACGTCTCCAGCGCGGCGCTGAGGATCGCCTGCTTCTTGGCGCTCACCGCCTGCGAACGTTTACCGGGTGTTTTCACTGCGCCTTGCGTCATTTCCGCTCTCCATTTTCTTTTCTGCGCTCAGCATAGCAAAACCCCCGTCTCGCCACGACCCTGTGCACCCCCATCGCGCATGAGTGCCTGTTTTGTGTGCAATGTTTTTGACCATTCAGTCCACATTTAACCGTATCAAACCATCAACCCGCGATTAACACATTAATAACATAGCCATTTTCAAAACTGGCACTCCCTTTGCAAAACACCGTTACACCTGCGACGTAATGAAGAGAGGTTCGTGATGAAAATTGGCGTATTTGTACCGATCGGCAACAACGGCTGGCTTATCTCGACCACTGCCCCGCAGTACATGCCGAGCTTTGAGCTGAACAAAGCCATCGTGCAGAAGGCGGAGCACTACCATTTCGACTTTGCGCTCTCGATGATCAAGCTGCGCGGCTTCGGCGGCAAAACCGAATTCTGGGACCACAACCTGGAGTCCTTCACCCTGATGGCCGGGCTGGCCGCGGTGACCTCCCGCATCCAGATCTACGCCACCGCCGCCACGCTCACCCTGCCCCCGGCGATCGTGGCGCGCATGGCCTCCACCATCGACTCCATCTCCGGCGGACGCTTTGGCGTCAACCTGGTCACCGGCTGGCAAAAGCCGGAGTACGAGCAGATGGGGATCTGGCCGGGTGACGAGTATTTCTCGTGTCGCTACGACTACCTGACCGAATACGTGCAGGTGCTGCGCGACCTGTGGGGCACCGGCAAAAGCGACTTCAAGGGTGACTTCTTCACCATGAACGACTGCCGCGTTAGCCCGAAGCCGTCGGTGCCAATGAAGGTCATCTGCGCCGGCCAGAGCGATGCGGGGATGGAATTCTCCGCAAAATACGCCGACTTCAACTTCTGCTTCGGTAAAGGCGTGAATACGCCTGCCGCCTTCGCCCCGACCGCCGCGCGGATGAAAGAGGCCGCCGACAAAACCGGGCGCGACGTCGGCTCCTACGTGCTGTTTATGGTCATTGCCGACGAAACCGACGACGCCGCCCGCGCCAAATGGGAGCGCTATAAGGACGGCGCGGACGAGGAGGCGCTGAGCTGGCTTACCGAGCAGAGCCAGAAGGATACCCGCTCCGGTTCGGACACCAACGTTCGCCAGATGGCCGACCCGACGTCAGCCGTCAACATCAACATGGGAACCCTGGTGGGCTCGTATGCCAGCGTCGCCAGAATGCTCGACGAGGTGGCCGCCGTTCCCGGGGCGGAAGGCGTTCTGCTGACCTTCGATGATTTCCTCACCGGGGTGGAGACCTTCGGCGAGCGCATTCAGCCGCTGATGCAGTGCCGCGCCCACATTCCCGCCGTGACGAAGGAGGTGGCGTAATGACGACCCTTAACGCTCGCCCGGAAGCCATCACCTTTGCGCCAGCGCAGGGCGCGCTGATCGTGGTGGATATGCAAAACGCCTACGCCAGCCGGGGCGGTTATCTGGATCTGGCGGGGTTCGACGTTTCTTCTACCCGGCCGGTGATTGAGAACATCAAAACCGCCGTAGCGGCTGCCCGCGCGGCAGGCATGCTGATTATCTGGTTTCAGAACGGCTGGGACGACCAGTACGTGGAGGCCGGCGGCCCCGGCTCGCCCAACTTCCACAAGTCGAACGCCCTGAAAACCATGCGCAAACGGCCAGAACTCCAGGGCAAGCTGCTGGCGAAAGGCGGCTGGGATTATCAGCTGGTGGATGAGCTGGTGCCACAGGCGGGGGATATCGTGCTGCCGAAACCGCGCTACAGCGGCTTTTTCAACACGCCGCTCGACAGCCTGCTACGCAGCCGGGGCATTCGTCACCTGGTCTTCACGGGCATTGCCACCAACGTCTGCGTGGAGTCGACCCTGCGCGACGGCTTTTTCCTCGAGTATTTCGGCGTGGTGCTGGAAGACGCTACCCATCAGGCCGGGCCGGATTTCGCGCAGAAAGCCGCCCTGTTCAATATCGAAACCTTTTTTGGCTGGGTGAGTAACGTCGCGGACTTCTGCGACGCGCTGGATCCGCCGCTGGCCCGTATCGCCTGAGGAGAACCGCTATGCCGAAATCCGTGATTATTCCGCCGGGCACCGGTACCCCGATTGCCCCGTTTGTCCCCGGCACGCTCGCCGACGGCGTGGTGTACGTTTCCGGCACGCTGCCGTTCGATAAAGACAACAGCGTGGTGTTCATCAACGACCCAAAGGCGCAAACCCGCCACGTTCTGGAGACCATCAAATCCGTGATCAAAACGGCGGGTGGCACCATGGAGGACGTGACCTTCAACAGCATCTTTATCACCGACTGGAAAAACTACGCCGCGATTAACGAGGTCTACGCGGAGTTTTTCCCGGGCGATAAGCCGGCGCGGTTTTGCATCCAGTGCGGGCTGGTGAAGCCCGAGGCGCTGGTTGAAATTGCCACCGTTGCGCACATCGCGAAGTGAGGCGGCCATGAAGCTTACCCTTTCACCGCCGCCCTTTGAGGGCGCGCCCGTGGTGGTGCTGATTGCCGGGCTCGGCGGCTGCGGAAGCTACTGGCTGCCCCAGCTCGCCGCGCTGGAGCAGGAGTATCAGGTGGTGTGCTACGACCAGCGGGGCACGGGAAATAGCCCGGATCCCCTGCCGGAAGGGTATACCCTCGAGCAGATGGCTGACGAGCTGGCGCAGGCGCTGGCCGCCGCCGGCATCACCCGCTACTGCGCGGTCGGCCACGCGCTGGGGGCGCTGGTCGGCATGCAGCTGGCGCTCGACAGGCCTGATGCGCTCATCGCGCTGGTTTGCGTCAACGGCTGGCTCGCCCTCCACGACCATACCCGCCGCTGCTTTAGCGTTCGCGAACGTCTGCTGCACGCGGGCGGCGCGCGGGCGTGGGTAGAGGCGCAGCCGCTGTTTCTCTATCCCGCAGGCTGGATGGCCGCCCGCGCCCCGCGCCTGGAGGCCGAAGAGGCGCTGGCGCTGGCCCATTTTCAGGGCGAAGCCAACCTGTTGCGCAGGCTTAACGCGCTGAAACAGGCCGACTTCAGCCGCCACGCCGCACGCGTTCGCTGCCCGGTGCAGATTATCTGCTCCACCGACGATCTGCTGGTGCCGTCCGTCTGCTCAGCTGAACTGCGCGCCGCCCTACCGCACGCCCACAAAACGGCCATGCGTCAGGGCGGGCACGCCTGCAACGTCACCGAGCCGGACGCCTTTAACACCCTGCTGCTGAACGGGCTTGCCAGCCTGCTGCACAGCCCCGAACCCGCTTTATAAGGAGCTTTGATGAGCGAAGCCATTAGCCCTACCGCGCTGGAGACGCTGTTCACCGGCGCCCGCACCCACAACGGCTGGCTGGATATGCCGGTCTGCGACGAGACGCTGCGCGAGATCTACGACCTGATGAAGTGGGGGCCCACCTCCGCCAATTGTTCGCCGGCGCGCATCGTGTTTGTCCGCAGCCCGGAGGGCAAAGAGAAGCTGCGCCCGGCGCTCTCCAGCGGCAACCTGACGAAAACGCTTACCGCCCCCGTCACGGCGATTGTCGCCTGGGACGGCGAATTTTATGAGCGCCTGCCCGAGCTGTTCCCGCACGGTGATGCCAGAAGCTGGTTTACCACCAGCCCGGCGCACGCCGAAGAGACCGCCTTTCGCAACAGCTCGATGCAGGCCGCCTACCTGATTTTTGCCTGCCGCGCGCTCGGGCTCGACACCGGACCGATGTCCGGCTTTGACAGACAGAAAGTCGACGAGGCTTTTTTTACCGGCACGCTGCTTAAAAGCAACCTGCTGATCAACATCGGCTACGGCGACTCGCGCAGCGTTTACGGACGATTGCCGCGCCTGACCTTCGAAGACGCCTGCGGGCTGGCGTAAGGAAAACTATGATGACACCTGATAAGCAAACCTTTCGCGACGCGATGGCCTGCGTGGGCGCCGCGGTTAATATCATCACCACCAACGGCCCGGCGGGCAGGGCGGGCTTTACCGCCAGCGCGGTGTGCAGCGTCACCGATTCACCGCCCACCCTGCTGGTGTGCCTGAACCGCGGCGCGTCCGTCTGGCCCACCTTTAGCGAAAACCGCACCCTGTGCGTTAACACGCTGAGCGCAGGGCAGGAGCCGCTCTCCAACCTGTTTGGCGGTAAAACGCCGATGGAGGATCGGTTTGCCGCCGCCCGCTGGCAGACGGGAGATACCGGCTGCCCGCGTCTGGAGAATGCACTCGCCTCGTTTGACTGCCGCATCAGCCAGGTGGTTAGCGTGGGCACCCACGACATTCTGTTTTGCGACATTGCATCAATCGTTCGCCACCCCGCCCCGCAGGGGCTGGTGTGGTTTGACCGCGGCTACCACGCCCTTATGCGCCCCGCCTGTTAACCCGCCTTAAGGAGGCAGAACATGTTCGGATTTCCCCACTGGCAGTTGAAATCGACCTCCACTGAAGCAGGCGTGGTCGCGCCGGATGAAAGGCTCCCGCTCGGGCAGACGATGGTGATGGGCGTGCAGCACGCGGTTGCGATGTTTGGCGCCACGGTGCTGATGCCCATGCTGATGGGGCTGGATCCTAACCTCTCCATTTTGATGTCGGGTATCGGTACCCTGCTGTTCTTTTTTGTCACCGGCGGGCGCGTGCCCAGCTACCTTGGATCCAGCGCGGCGTTTGTTGGCGTGGTGATCGCCACCACCGGGTTTAACGGCCAGGGGATCAACCCCAACCTGAGCGTCGCCCTCGGCGGCATCATCGCCTGCGGGCTGGTCTATACCCTGATCGGTCTGGTGGTGATGAAGGTTGGTACGCGCTGGATAGAACGGATGATGCCCCCCGTCGTGACCGGCGCGGTGGTGATGGCGATTGGCCTTAACCTCGCGCCGATTGCGGTGAAAAGCGTTTCCGGCTCGCCGTTTGAGAGCTGGATGGCGGTAATTACCGTGCTGTGCATCGGCGTGGTCGCGGTCTTTACCCGCGGGATGATCCAGCGGCTGCTGATCCTGGTCGGGCTGATTGTTGCCTGCCTGGCCTATGCTCTGCTGGCGAATGGTCTGGGTCTGGGCAAACCGGTAGATTTTACCCTCCTGCATCAGGCGGCCTGGTTCGGCCTGCCGCACATAACGTCCCCCACCTTTAACGCCCAGGCGATGATGCTGATCGCGCCCGTGGCGGTAATTCTGGTCGCTGAGAACCTGGGCCACCTGAAGGCGGTAGCGGGGATGACCGGGCGCAATATGGATCCGTACATGGGGCGCGCGTTCGTCGGTGACGGGCTGGCGACCATGCTTTCCGGCTCGGTCGGCGGGAGCGGCGTCACCACCTACGCGGAAAATATCGGCGTTATGGCGGTGACCAAAGTCTACTCCACGCTGGTCTTCGTGGCGGCGGCAGCCATCGCGGTGCTGCTCGGCTTTTCACCAAAATTCGGCGCGCTTATCCATACCATCCCCTCCCCGGTGATTGGCGGCGCATCGATTGTGGTATTTGGACTGATTGCCGTCGCCGGGGCGCGTATCTGGGTAGAGAACCACGTCGATCTGAGTCAGAACGGTAACCTCATCATGGTGGCGGTGACGCTGGTGCTGGGGGCGGGTGATTTCGCCCTGACGCTGGGCGGGTTTACGGTTGGCGGGATCGGCACGGCGACCTTCGGCGCGATCCTGCTTAACGCCCTGCTTAGCCGACGCGACGTGGCCGTGCCGCAGGGCGCATCGGTAACTCAGGATTCGTGATTTAATGTAGCGCTGTCATTTTCTGATAGCGCCTTTTTCCTGCGTTTCAGTTTTAGCTCGCTGACCAGCACCCCGGCAATAATAAACGCCCCGCCTAACAGCGCCAGCAGCGGCAAACGCTCGCCGGCGATACGTCCGAAAATACCGGCCCATACCGGCTCTCCGGTATAAATGACCGTCGCGCGGGTCGGAGATACGCTACGCTGCGCCCAGTTCATGGTGACCTGAATGATGGCGCTGAAAATGCCCAGCCCCAGCGCCACCACGATAAGCCCGGTGGACATCGGCGGGACGGACTCCCCTGCCGGCACCATCGTCGCGAACGCCACCAGCGATGCGGTGGCAAGCTGCACGACCGTGACGCGCTTGACGTCCACCTTTCCCGCCCAGGCGCTAATCAGAATGATTTCCGCCGCAATGGCAACGGCGCCTACGAGGGTGATGATCTCGCCCGGCCCCAGCGCCAGCAGGTTATTTTCCGGCCCGGCTAACAGGATCAGCCCGATAAACGCCAGCACGATGCCGATGCACGACATCAGGCCCGGTATTCTGCCCAGGCACAGCCACTGCAGCAGCGGCACCAGCGGCACGTACATGGCGGTGATGAAGGCCGATTTACTGCTGGAGATAGACTGAAGCCCCCACGTTTGCAGGCTGTAACCCATGGCGATTGCCACGCCAATAGCGACACCCGCCTTAAGCTCCCGGAGGGTCAGCCCGCGCAGGGTTTTAAGGGATATAAGCGCCACGGCAATCGCCGCCGTTGCGAAACGCAGCCCAACAAAGAAAAACGGATCGCTCATCGTGACCGCGTACTGAACAGCGAGAAACGTTCCGCCCCAGAACATGGTGATTAGAATAAGGATGGCTTCCTGAGGCTTAATGAAGAAGGTAAAACGAGAAGCGGACATGGGGCACCGACGCTAAGAATCAAACCTGTAGTGTGCGATGCATCAGACGACAGTTCAATGTAGCAGGCATAAAAAAACCGCCGGGAAACCCGGCGGCAGGGAGTCAACCCGGCGTACTACTTGTTGCTGCTGCCGTGGCTATTTTTACCCCCTTTTTTACCAGCCTCTGACGCGCGCTGAGGGTCATTTTTAAAGTTACCCCCGCTGGACTGGCCACCTTTACGACCTGCTTCTGATGCTCTTTCACGGTCTTCAGCGAAATTACCTGAACCACCACGATGGTTTGCCATCTCGAACCTCCAGAGTGTGAAACATTAGACATCATATTGCATTCAGTAAAAGAGGATTCTTTCACCTCGCGGCTCAAGGACAGTGCCTTTATCTGTGCCGCGTGAAGTTAAGCTTAGTGTAATGCGGCCATCCGGCAAGCGAGAGGTAATATTCTGCAACATGATCTCAGCCTTTCGTATGAGATATCGCGCCGCTTATTCATAAGCCTTTCTTATCTTTTGAAAAATCTCCCCAGCCAAAGTTGTTTCATTTTGCTACAGCCAGCCTCAGGAAAAGATATTGTTATATATCAAATAAATGCCGTTCATTTTTGCAGTCTCGCCGTGATGTCATATCTTTAAAGTAACGCAGCGATTCGCTGTAAGAAAAACCAACGAGGAGTGATGCAAAATGGCAAAAGTTCTGGTGCTCTATTATTCCATGTATGGACACATTGAAACCATGGCTCACGCGGTAGCAGAAGGCGCAAACAGAGTAGACGGCGTTGAGGTTGTGGTAAAACGCGTACCGGAAACCATGCAGGCGGAAGCCTTCGCCAAGGCCGGCGGGAAGACGCAAAACGCCCCGGTGGCGACCCCGCAGGAGCTGGCGGAATACGATGCCATTATTTTTGGCACCCCTACCCGCTTCGGCAATATGTCTGGCCAGATGCGCACCTTCCTCGATCAAACCGGCGGGCTCTGGGCCTCGGGCGCGCTATACGGCAAGCTCGCCAGCGTATTCAGCTCGACCGGCACCGGCGGCGGCCAGGAGCAGACGATTACCTCAACCTGGACTACTCTTGCACATCATGGGATGGTGATTGTGCCCATTGGTTACGGCGCGCAGGAACTGTTCGATATTTCACAGGTACGTGGCGGAACGCCGTACGGTGCCACAACGATTGCCGGCGGCGACGGTTCGCGTCAGCCGAGCAATGAAGAACTCACGATCGCCCGCTATCAGGGTGAATACGTCGCGGGTCTCGCTAAAAAACTGAACGGCTAACCCAACAGGAGGACAAGTATGCCAACGCAAGAATCCAAGGCTCACCACGTGGGTGAATGGGCAAGTTTACGCAACACCTCTCCGGAGATTGCCGAAGCTATCTTTGAAGTCGCCAACTATGACGAAAAGCTGGCGGAGAAGATTTGGGAAGAAGGCAGTGATGAAGTGCTGGTTCGCGCCTTCGAAAAAACGGACAAAGACTCGCTCTTCTGGGGTGAGCAAACCATCGAACGTAAAAACGTCTGAACGTTCCCCCCGCCCCGGCGGGGGGTTTTCTTCTATTTCGCCGCGCTGTTCATTACCGCATTGAATTTATCGATCGGGCAGAAGCCGTTCGCATCCACCGGGCAACCCTTAAGCTCCAGCGTTACGCGCTGCGCGGGGGATTGCAGCGACAGCACGCTGGCGTTCCGCAGCTGGGCTGAACTCTGGTAGACATACTCAATTTTCATGAGCTCGCGGTTGGCGTTTTTGTCGTGCCAGCGCTGGAAGACAATTTTGCCGCCGATCGGCGTCCGCTCCTGCTGGTCGTGCAGCTGATACGGCTTAAAATCCAGCGCCGTCAGCAGCGAGGCGATATTGGAGTCATGCCCCACCAGCAGGGTAATTTTTGGCGCTTTTGCCTGTCCGGTCACCAGCGCATTATCGATGTACTTCACCAGCGGTTTAGCGACGTTTTGCGCGACGTCCGTCGAGGTAAAGAGCGAGTCCTGATAGCCATTTTTCAGCTTCGACAGCACGCGCCACTGCTGATCGGTTTTGATCTCGCCCCAGGCCACCCGATCTGCCGGGAAACCTTCGTAATACTGCAGGGTGAAGGCGTCCACCAGCGAGTTACCTACCTTCAGCGGCCCGGACACGCCCGGCTCCTTCTGGTAGTCGGCGCTGAAGGTATCTTTCGCCTCCGTCAGGGAGCAGACTTTTTTCTCCCTGCAGGACGGCGAGTCGCTGTAGTTCGTCAGCTGTTCCAGCAGCCTGTAGCTTTCATCAAGCTGCATTTTCTGCCGCTCCGTCTCCATCGCCTTCAGCGCCTTCTCGCGAAACGCGGGGGAATCGTCGGTAATGACCGGATTGAAGGTAGGATCCATGGTGCCCATCTTTTCCTGATGATGCACGGGAACATCGCACCCCGGGAACGCGCCGGCGATAAAGAACTGCGCGGTCGCCACGGTGCGCTGCAGGCTGTTGGCGTAGGCATAAACGGTGTCCGCTGGCGGACATTCTCCCGTCTTCACCACCCCCTGCTCTGCCAGCCACTCGCGCATGTAGTGGCCCATATACACTTCCAGCACGCCACCCTTGGTGGTCAGCTGGCCGCCAGGGACGTCCCACTCCGGCCACTGCTTCGGCGTGGACTGTTCCAGCACGCTGCCGTTGTTGGCGAGCGGCGCGCGCAGGTTGTGACGGCTCATTATCAGCACCTGCTGTAGCTGATATCCCTCAGGCGTCTCCTGGGCCTGTGCGCCCGTCGTTATGGAAAGCGTGCCCGCCACGGCGACAGCAAGTAGTGCTCTTCTCATCCCTATTTCCTCACACGTTTTTATTGTTACGCGGAGTGTGACAGATCCGTGACGGTTTTTTCGGGAAGCATTTCTCAAACTGATGATTACCTGCCGAGACGATCGCCGTATTGTTCCACCCAGTCGGCCAGCGGGGAGAGGGCATTTTGCAGGGTTAGCCCCAGCCCGGTGATTTGATACTCCACGCGCGGCGGGATTTCCGGGTAGACCGTCCGCGTTACCAGCCCGCGCTGCTCAAACAGGCGCAGCTGTTTCGTCAGCTCTTTTTGAGTGATGGGGGCCGCCGCACGCAGCAGATCGCCAAAACGTACGGGGGAATTGATCACAATCAGACGGTAGAGGATCGGGATTGCCCATTTACCGGAAATCAGGTTTACAAACTGCGTCATCGGACAGGCATGCACCGCCGATTTTTTTTCACAACACGTATCCAGCATTTCAGCCATATCACACCTTTTGCATCTTTAGTATCCAAATGGTACCTGGTTTCCTTTCGATACTAACGTTTCTATAGTGCTTTCTCCAGAGACATTTCAGGAGAAGAAAATGGGTCGTTTAGCAGATAAATATACGCTGATTACCGGCGGGACCAGCGGTATCGGTCTCGCCACCGCGCAGGCGTTTATTGCCGAAGGGGCGCGGGTTGCCGTTACCGGGCGCAACCCGGAAACCCTCGCCGAGGCAGAGCGCATCCTGGGCGATAACGCCTGGGTGATCCCGGCCGATGCGGGTGACGCTGCGGCGCAAAAAGCGCTGGCGGAGACGATTGCCGCCCGCTGGCCGCGGCTGGATGCGGTGTTTATTAACGCCGGTGACGTGACGCACGCGCCGCTGGAAGCCTGGCAGGAGGAGGCCTGGGATCGGCTGATGGGCATCAACCTGAAGGGACCGTTCTTTTTGATTCAGGCGCTGCTCCCGCTGCTCAGTAACCCGTCTTCGGTGATTTTGTGCGGCTCCGTAAGCGCGCGCATCGGCCTCCCTTACAGCAGCGTCTATGCCGCGAGCAAGGCCGCCCTGCTGTCGCTGGCGCGTACGCTGTCGGCGGAACTGCTGCCGCGCGGGATCCGCGTGAACGGCCTGAGCCCTGGCCCGGTGGAAACCCCGGCGTTTACGAAGACGGGCTTAAGTGAAGAGACGCTCAACGCAATGGTCGGGGAAATCATTAAACTGGTTCCGCTGGGCAGAATGGGTACCACCACGGAGCTGGCGAAGGCGGCGCTCTATCTGGCGTCCGATGAGTCAAGCTACACCGTAGGCACCGAACTGCTGGTGGACGGCGGAATGGGAAGTCTGTAAGTCAAAAGGCGCTGATGCCGGTCACCACGCCGACATACAGCGCCGCCCACAGGCAGGCAGAAAGCAGGCTGACGGTGTAAACCTTCACCGCGCTCATTCTCAGCATGCCCGCCGCCAGCGGGACGATATAGCGCAGCACCGCCAGAAAGCGCGACGTAAAGAGCACCAGCACGCCGTTTTTCCGTAACCGGTGCTGCACGCGCAGAAATTTATCGGCATGCCTGGCGGTAAAGCGCGCGACCCAGGGCGTATGCCCCATCAGCTGGCCAATATGGTAATTCAGCACCGATCCCACGGTGGCCCCCATCGCCACGGCAAGCCACGCCAGCCCGGGGTGCAGGCTCGACTGGCTAACGGCTATCCCCGCCAGCAGCATCACCGACGCGGGCGGCAGCACCGAGGAGATCAGCACCGTTGATTTACTCAACGCCATCACGACGAGCAGCGCGAACAGCTGCGCCGGATAGTGCGCAAAATGAATAAGCAGTGTGTCCAGCCATGCCATTTTACTCTCCTCGTCAACCATTTAATTCCCCATTAGAAATGAAAAAAGTTAAATAAAGCCTCAACGTCTTCTGGATATTATTCATTTAAACGATTCTTAAACATTATTAAAATTCTTCGGCAGCCGTTTTAAATATGCGTATTATTCGTCACGTTTTACAACGATCTCGTTATGGCGAGGCTCCTGTACAAATACACGTTATCGCTCTGGTGGGTTCGAGAGAACCGGCACAGGGTAAAACAGGCACTGTCGAATCAAGGCTTTGTCAGTATAACTTCCCTTACGGGATACGGTGTACAGTGCTGAACCCAGGACGTGGGGATCTCCTCTTCGACATGCCCTGTCTTGCTCGCCCCTGAGAGATGTTATTATTCAAAGGGAATGTATTATGTCTTACGCTATTCACAACCAAAACCTGGCTTTTAACGACAGCGCAATTGCGCAATATATGAATACCGATTTTATTGTTATCGATATTTCATTATGCGTGGCGTTAGCGCGCGAGCAGTTTTTCGAAAAATTAAAGGACGATGATATTCCGTCGCATATTTTTATCGAAGATAATGGCCGCCTCGCCGGTTTAATTGCCGTACGCAAATTATTGCAGGCCACGGATACCGTGCAGCCGGTTAAGGGGCTGATGATATCGGAGTTTATTCAGCTCAAACCGGAAGACGAACGGGCAGACGTCGCCGGGGTGCTGGCGCACGCGGGTGCGGATGTGGTGCCGGTGGTAACCCACGGCAAGCTGGTGGGCTGTCTTACGGAACGCGAAATCGCCCATCTGCTGGAAGATGACGTCACAGAAGACGCTCAGCTTCAGGGGGCAACGCTGCCGCTGGAGAAGCCCTATCTGGAGACCAGCGCCTTCAGCCTGTGGAAGAAACGCTCCGTCTGGCTGCTGCTGCTGTTTGTCGCGGAAGCGTACACCAGCTCGGTGATCCAGCATTTTGAAGAGGCGCTGGAATCCGCCATCGCGCTGGCGTTCTTTATACCCTTGCTGATTGGCACCGGCGGGAACAGCGGCACCCAGATCACCTCTACGCTGGTGCGCGCCATGGCGCTGGGTGAAGTCCACCTGCGCGACGTTGGCCGCGTGCTGCGAAAAGAGATGAGCACCTCGCTGATGATTGCCGCCACGCTGGGCCTGGCGGGCTGCGTCCGCGCCTGGATGATGGGCATCGGGATGGAAATCACGCTGATCGTCAGCCTGACGCTGGTGTGCATTACGCTCTGGAGCGCGATTGTGTCGTCGGTGATCCCGATGGTGTTAAAACGCTGCAAGATCGACCCGGCGGTGGTCTCCGCGCCGTTTATTGCGACGCTGATCGACGGCACCGGGCTGATTATCTACTTTAAGATCGCGCAGTATACGCTGGGGCTGGAGTAACGCGGTTCGCCAGTTGCCCCACCGCCAGCGCAAACGCCTCGATTGCCAGCGCGACATCCTCAGCCATCACCGACTCTGCCGGATGGTGGCTGACGCCGCCCTTACAGCGTACAAACAGCATGCCCACCGGCCAGCGTTCCGCCAGCGCTATCGCGTCATGCCCTGCGCCGCTGGGAAGGGATAACGAGCAACCCTGTACCGATACGACGGCCCTCCCCAACGCGGTTTGTAGCCCCGCGTCGCACGGCGTGGCGGCGATGCGGTAAAACTCCTCGGCGCTGAAGTCCAGACCGCGACGTGCGGCTATCGTGCGCGCCTGCGCCAGCAGTTCAGTAAGCAGCGCGTCAAGCGGCGCATCCTGCGGACCGCGAATATCCAGCGAGAGTTCAACCTCACCGGGAATCACGTTCACCGCTCCCGGCAGGCAGCGCAGCGTCCCGACCGTTGCCACCAGATTGCCACCGTGGCGGTGGGTGGTTTTTTCAATCACTCCTGTCCACTCGGCGGCGGCGGCCAGCGCATCCTTACGGTGCGTCATCGGCACGGTGCCGGCGTGCCCGGCCTCGCCGGTAAAGCGGCAGTTCAGACGACGCGCGCCGTTAATGGCTTCCACCACCCCCAGCGCCAGCCCCTGCTGTTCAAGGCACGGGCCCTGTTCGATATGCAGCTCCAGGCAGGCGCTGAAATCCTCCCGATCGCGCGCGGCATGCGATACGCGGGCAGGATCCAGCCCAGCCTGCACCATCGCCTGCGCCACGCTGATCCCGCTGGCGTCGCGCGCTTCCAGCCAGCCCGGCGGCCAGGTGCCCGTCAGGCCGCGGCTGCCCAGCAGCGTGATGCCGAAGCGGGTGCCCTCTTCGTCGCAAAAGCCCACGATCTCGATCGCCTGCGCCAGGCGGATCCCCTGCTGATGCAGGCCGTCCACCACCTCAATGGCGGTAAGCACCCCGAGCATGCCGTCGTAGCGCCCGGCGTTGCGCACCGTGTCCAGATGCGAGCCGAGCAGCACCGCCCGCGCCCCTTCCTGCCGACCTTCATAGCGACCGCAGATATTGCCCACGCTGTCCTGCCAGACGGCCATGCCCGCCTGGCTCATCCACTGCCCCACCAGCTGGTTGGCCTGCAGATGCTGTGCCGAAAGATACACCCTCGTCAGCGCATCCGGGGTTTCGCTGATGGCGGCCAGCGCGTCGGCGCGGGCCATCACCCGTTCTGCCGCCGGGCTCATTGCGGCATCTCGCGGCGATAATGGTCCCACGCGGCCTGCATGGCGGCGCCCTGCGTGGTGGTGAACTTCAGGTAGTTGAGCACCGACTCCAGCGCGCTCAGGGTGGTCATCACGCAGTCCTTGCGCGCGTTGTAGCCCATGGTGCCAATGCGCCACACCCTGCCGTGCAGCGGCCCGAAGGAGGTGCCGATTTCAATCCCGAAATCCTCCAGCATCAGCTTGCGCACCTGGTCGCCGTTAACCCCCTGCGGGATAACCACGCCCAGCACGTTGTTCATCCTGTGCTTCAGGTCGCCGAAGGTTTCCAGCCCCATCGCCTGAATGCCCTTCAGCAGCGCGTCGCCGTGCAGCTTATGGCGCGCGATGCCGTTATCCAGCCCTTCCTGGAGGATCAGACGCGCGCATTCCCGGGCGCCGAACAGCGCGGTGGTAGCCTCCGTGTGGTGGTTCAGCCGCTCCGGCCCCCAGTAGTCCATTACCATGCCGAGATCGAAGTAGTTGGAGTAGATCATCTCCTCGTCGCCGTCGCGGTGGGCGTCGGTACGAATGCCCTCCTCAACGCGCCTGCGCCGGCGGATCGCCTCCTCCATCCGCGGGCTCAGCGTGATCGGCGACGTGCCGGACGGACCGCCAAGGCATTTCTGCATGCCAGCGGAGACGGCATCCAGCCCCCAGGCGTCGGTCTCCAGCGCGTTCCCGCCGAGCGACGCGGTGGCATCGGTGTAAAACAGCACGTCGTAGCGGCGGCAGATCGCGCCAAGCTCCGCGAGCGGCTGCAGCATGGTGGTGGAGGTGTCGCCCTGCACGGTCAGCAGCAGGCGCGGACGAATGCGTTTAATGGCATCCTCCACCTGGTCCGGCGTGAACACTTCCCCCCACGGCACCTCGATGGTATGCACCTCCGCCCGGCAGCGGCGGGCAATCTCGCACAGCAGATGACCGAAGCGGCCAAACACCGGCACCAGCACCTTATCGCCCGGGCGAATGGCGGAAACCAGAATCGCTTCAATCCCCGCGCGGGAGGTGCCGTCCACCAGCATCGTCCAGCGGTTGTCGGTGCGGAACACGCCGCGATAAAGCGCCATCACCTCGTTCATGTAGTGGGTCATGGCCGGATCGTACTGGCCTACCAGCTGACTCGACATGGCGCGCAGCACGCGCGGGTCGGCGTTGATCGGCCCCGGCCCCATCAGCAGGCGCTGCGGCGGGTTGATTTGCGGAAAACGTGCGATATCCATGGTTAAGTCCTTATCAGTTGAGGCCGCGAACCGAGGAGATGAACTGCTTCAGTTCGGTGGTCTGCGGGTTGGCGAACAGCGTTTTGCTGTCGCCCTGCTCCCACACCTTCCCCTGGTGCATAAACACCACGCGGTCCCCCACTTCGCGGGCAAAATTCATTTCGTGCGTCACGAGGATCAGAGTCATCCCCTCGGCCGCCAGCTGCTCCAGCACCTTAAGCACTTCACCCACCAGTTCCGGATCCAGCGCGGAGGTGATCTCGTCACACAGTAAGACTTTTGGCGACATCGCCAGCGCGCGGGCAATCGCCACCCGCTGCTGCTGGCCGCCGGAGAGGCTCGACGGGTAGTAATCCAGGCGATCGCCGAGGCCGACCTTCTCCAGCATCTGCTGCGCCAGCGCCCGGCAGTCGGCGGCGCTTTTCTTCAGCACACGCCGCGGGGCGAGCATCACGTTCTCCAGCGCCGTCATGTGTGGGAACAGGTTGAAGCTCTGGAACACCATCCCGACCGAGCGGCTGATTTCGCGCGCCTGGGAATCCCGGTCGGTAATGGTCATGCCGCCCAGCTTGATGCTGCCGTCCTGATACCCTTCAAGGCCGTTGATGCAGCGCAGCAGCGTGCTTTTGCCGGAACCGCTGCGCCCGATAATGGAGATCACCTGGCCCATGTCGATATCCAGATCGACGCCCTTGAGCACGTGGTTGTCGCCGTAGTACTTCTGCACCTGATTAATGGTGATGAGAGGCATTGAATTTCGTCTCCAGATAGCGGCTGTAGCGGGACAGCGGATAGCACAGAATAAAGTAGCCCAGCGCCACCAGCGCAAAGACCTTGAACGGCTGGTAGGTTACGTTGGTCAGCATGGTGCCGGCCTTGGTCAGCTCGATAAAGCCGATAATCGACGCCAGCGCGGTGCCCTTGATCACCTGCACGGCGAAACCCACGGTTGGCGCGATGGCGATGCGCAGCGCCTGCGGCGCCACCACGCGAAACAGCGTCTGGCCGAAGGTCAGCCCCAGACAGCGCGAGGCTTCCCACTGCCCCTTCGGCAGGGCGCGAATGCTGCCAAACCAGATATCGAGCAGAAACGCGCTGGTGTAGAACGTGAGGGCCAGCGAGGCGGCCGTCCACGGCGAGACGTCGATGCCGAACAGCGCCACGCCGAAGAAGGCCAGGAACAGCTGCATCAGCAGCGGCGTGCCCTGAAACAGCTCAATATAGCCGCGGATGATGCGCTTCACCGTGCGCCCGCCCGACAGGCGCAGCAGCAGGAGCGGCAGCGTCACCGCCGCGCCGCCGAAAAACGCCACCAGCGACAGCAGCACCGTCCAGCGTCCGGCCAGCAGCAGGTTGCGAATAATGTCCCAGTCGGTAAAGGTGGTCATCATGCCTGCACCCCCAGCCATTTGCGTCCCGCCGCCATCATCAGCTGGCGCAGGGTAATCGACAGCGCTAAGTAAATGCCGGTTGTCACCAGATAAACCTCAAAGCTCAAAAACGTTCTGGACTGGATCAGGTTGGCGGCAAAGGTCAGCTCTTCATACGAGACCTGCGACACCACCGACGAGCCGAGCATCACGATAATGCACTGGCTCACCAGCGCCGGGTAAATGCGCTGCAGCGCGGGCGGCAGCACCACGCGAATAAAGGTCTGCAGGCGAGTCAGCCCCAGCACGCGTCCGGCTTCCCACTGCCCTTTGGGCGTCGCCTGAATGCCCGCGCGGATAATCTCGGTGCTGTACGCGCCGAGGTTAACGACCATTGCCAGCAGCGCCGCCTCCCCCGCCGTCATCTTCAGACCCAGATTCGGCAGGCCGAAGACGATGAAGAACAGCTGCACCACGAACGGCGTGTTGCGGATGATTTCCACGTACGCGCCCCAGATCCGGCTGTACCACGTCGTGCGTCCGCTGCGGATCGCCGCGCCAAAAATCCCTGTCGCCAGCCCGCCGATAGTCGCCATCACCGTCAGCTGAATGGTGATCCACAGCCCCGCCAGCAGCTCCGGCCAGTAGGGCCAGAGCGCCGAAAAATCGAGTTGCTCAGCCATAGCCTTATACGCCGAAGCTTGCCGGCAGCGGGGCCTTCAGCCACTGTTCAGACAGGCCGTTCAGGGTGCCGTTTTTAATGCCCTGCTCAATCAGCGCATCCACTTTGGCTTTCAGCGCCGGTTCGTTCTTCTTCAGGCCAATAAAGCACGGCGAGTCTTTAAGCATAAAGCTCGGCACCGGGGCTTTAGCCGCGTTCTGGCGCGAAATGGCCGCCACCACGAGGTTGCCTGTCGCCACGTACTGCACCTGGCCGGAGAGGTAAGCGGAGAGCGTGGTGTTGTTGTCTTCGTAGCGCTTCACGCTGGCGTCCTTCGGCGCGAGGCTGGTGAGCACCATGTCCTCCACCGCCCCGCGCGTCACGCCGATGGTTTTTCCGCTCAGCGCGGCGGCATCCTTCAGCTCGGCCCCTTGCGGGCCAAACACGCCGAGGAAGAACGGCGCGTAGGCGCGGCTGAAATCGATCACCTTTTCGCGTTCCGGGTTTTTACCGAGGCTGGAAATGACCAGATCCACCTTATCGGTTTGCAGATACGGCACGCGGTTGGCGCTGGTTACCGGCACGAGCTGAAGCCTGAGCTTCATCTCTCTGGCGAGATAGCGCGCCATGTCGATATCGTAGCCCTGCGGCTGAAGATCGGTCCCGACCGAGCCAAACGGCGGGAAGTCCTGCGGGACGGCAACGCGAAGCGTGCCGCGCTTCTCGATATCCTGAAGCTGGTCAGCCTTCGCGGGCAGTTGTGCGAAGAGGCATGCGGCCCCGGCCAGTGCAATTAACAGTTTTTTCATGGTGCTTCCCCGTAACGTTAGCGTGAAACAAAAGATTCTTCGAATTTAATTTTGCAACTTATGTGCCAGATAAGGCGAAGCGGGAAATTTTCTGTTAAAGCCTGATAAAACGCGGGCGGGGCGAAAATGTTCTCCATTTTCGCCCCGCCCGGCTGCACCATTTCAATGCAAAGCACCAGCCCGATGCCCCATTATCGCTGTTCGAGTTCGTCCAGCTGCTGGTAGAGGGAGGCAATCTCGTGAATGCGCGGGCGGCCCTTATCGAGGATCTCGTGCAGGAAGGCGTTCGCCAGCAGGCTGATCAGGCTATTGACCGACGAGTAGCTGTCGTAGGCGGATACGCTGTCCAGCGGGGCGCAGAGCTGCCAGCTCGCCAGCGGAAACAGGCTGTGGGCCTGCGGCTCGCACATCAGCAGCACCGGAATGCCGCTGCGCTGAAGCTGCTGCATCAGCGGGCGAATAATGCGCGGACGACGGCGAAAGGCCATCATGACCACCAGATCGTCGGGCGTTAAATCCACCAGCTCCTCGCTCAGGCTCTGCCCCGGCTGCGGCAGCACCAGCACCTGGCCGCGCGCCTGCAGCAGCTGCTGGCGCAGGTGCAGCGCCGCGGGATAGGCGTTACGCATGCCGATAATGATAATCCGGCGCGCCCTGACCATGCAGGCCATGGCGTCGGCAAACTGCTGCGCGTCCAGGGCATTGACCCACTGGGTCAGGTTTGCCATCTCCTGCTTATAGTGACGGGCCAGCAGCGTGTTTCCCTGCACCGCATCGCGGTTGTCGGCGAGCGGCATCCCGCTCTGGCGCAGGGTGCGCAGCTCGTCGCGCATCTCTTTATACTTCTCATAGCCCAGGCGCTTAAACAGCCGGCTCACCGTCGCTTTCGACACGCCGCTCAGCTGCGCCAGCTCGGCGCTGTTGTAGCTAATCAGGTCGTCAAAATGGTCAAAAATAAAATCCGCCACCCGCTGCTCCTGCGGCGATAGTGACGCATAGTGCGCTTTCAGTCGTTCATCAAGCTGTTCCATAACGCCTCTGTAACGTTTGTTTCATCCCACCTTTGCTATTCATTTAGCATGCCAGCTTCTGCGGCGAACGGCATGAAACTTTTTGTTCAGAACTGGAACAACTTTTGCAGCAACCTGTAACCTACAGGGTTATGAGGACACTCTATGCAAAGTAACGTCTCCACGCGCGGCATGGCCGTCGCGCCCCACCATCTTGCCAGCCAGAGCGCCCTGGGCGTGCTGCGCGAGGGCGGCAGCGCAATAGAAGCAATGGTGGCCGCCGCCGCGACCGTTGCCGTGGTGTATCCGCACATGAACGGGCTGGGCGGCGATGGCTTCTGGCTTATCGTTCCACCGCAGGACGAACCGATCGCCGTTGACGCCAGCGGCGCGGCGGGGTCGCTGGCCACGCTTGCCGCCTATGGCGGATTGCCACATATTCCCCACCGCGGCCCGCGGGCGGCGCTGACCGTCGCCGGCACGGTGAGCGGCTGGGACGAGGCGCTGAGGATCTCGCAGGAGATGACCGGCAGGGCGCTGCCGCTGGCCCGCCTGCTGGCCGACGCCATTGACTACGCGCAGAACGGTACGCCGGTCACCGCGTCGCAGGCCCACGCCACGGCCAGTAAATACGACGAGCTTCACGACGTCCCCGGCTTCGCGGAGACCTGGCTGGTAAACGGCAAACCGCCGCAGGCGGGAAGCCGCTTCTGCCAACCCGCCCTGGCCTTAACCCTGCAGCGCCTGGTGGATGACGGTCTCGACAGCTTTTATCGCGGCCCGCTGGCGGACACGCTGGCGCGCGGGATGGCGACGCTCGGCATGCCCGTCACGCGGGACGATCTGGCCGCGCACGTGGCCCGGCGAACCGCGCCGCTGAAACTGCAGCACCGGCTGGGAGAGATCTTTAATCTCGCCCCGCCGACGCAGGGGCTGGTCTCGCTGGCGATCCTCGGCATTACGGACCGGTTAGCGATGGCCGATGCCGACGACGCGATGACCATTCACCGCATCGCGGAAGCGACCAAGCTGGCCTTCGGCCTGCGCGATGCGCACATCACCGACCCGCGCGAGATGCAAACCGACGTTCAAAGTCTACTGACTCCCGCCGCCCTCCAGGAGCTTGCCGACAGGGTTGACGACGCCCGCGCGGCGCCGTGGGGCAACGGGAAAGGCCCAGGGGATACCGTGTGGATGGGGGTGATGGACGAGAGCGGCCTTGCCGTGTCGTTTATTCAGAGCATTTATCACGAGTTCGGCAGCGGCGTGGTGCTGCCCGACACCGGCATCGTCTGGCAGAACCGGGGGGCGTCCTTCAGCCTCAACCCGGAACACCTGCTGGCGCTCGCGCCGGGCAAACAGCCCTTTCATACCCTTAACCCGGCAGCGGCGCGCCTTAGCGACGGACGCGTGATGGTTTACGGCTCGATGGGCGGCGACGGACAGCCGCAAACCCAGGCGACGATTTTTACCCGCTATGCCTTACAGGGCGTGCCGCTGCAGGAGTCGGTAAACCGTCCTCGCTGGCTGCTGGGCCGCACCTGGGGGCAAACTTCCGACAGCCTGAAGCTTGAAGGGCGATTCACACCTGAGACGGTCACCCACCTGCAGGCGCTGGGGCATGAAGTGGAAATGTTCCCGGACTTTAGCGAAGCCATGGGCCACGCCGGGGCGATTGTGCGCCACCCTGACGGCCTGTTCGAAGGCGCATTTGACCCGCGCAGCAACGGCACCGCCGCCGGATTCTGAGGAGAGAGCAATGACGACACCACAACCCGACTGGCAGGCGTATCTTGCCCAAATGGAGTCCGTGCTCGGCGTTGAGCTGGACGATGCCCGTCGCGCCGCGCTGCGGGAACAGTTCAGCCGCATTGCCGCCATGGCCGCCCCGCTGATGGCGCTGCCCCTCGATGACCGTCTGGAGATTGCAGGAGTGTATAAAGCATGAGGCTACACGAGATGAGCATCGATGACGTTCAGCAGGCGCTGAGCGCGGGCAGCCTGAGCGCGCGCGAGATTGCCCGCCAGACGCTTGAGGCGGTTTCTCGTCTTAACCCGCAGATCAACGCCTGGACCACCGTAACGGAAGCCCGCATGCTCGCGGAAGCCGACCGCATCGACGCCCTGCGTCGGGAAAAGCGCCCGCTGCCCCCGCTGGCCGGCGTGCCTTACGCGGTAAAAAACCTGTTTGACGTTGCCGGACACACCACCCTCGCAGGGGCTGAACTGTTCAGCCAGCGCCCCGCCGCCGCTGACGACTGCTTTGCGGTGCGCCAGCTGCGCGGCGCGGGGGCGTTATTGTCCGGCATGGTGAATATGGACGCTTATGCCTACGGCTTCACGACCGAAAACAGCCACTACGGCGCGACCCGCAACCCGCACGATCTGGCCCGCGTCGCCGGCGGATCCTCCGGCGGTTCAGCCGCCGCCGTGGCCGCCGGGCTGGTGCACTTTTCGCTCGGCAGCGACACCAACGGGTCAATTCGCGTTCCGGCCTCCCTGTGCGGCACCTATGGCCTGAAGCCCACCTTTGGCCGCCTGTCGCGCACCGGCAGCCATCCGTTTGTCGCGAGCCTGGATCATATCGGTCCCTTTGCCCGCCGCGTGTGCGACCTGGCGTCCGTGTATGACGCGCTGCAGGGGCGGGACAGCAGCGACGGTTTTCAGGCAGAGCGTTCGGGCGAACCGACGCGCCCCCTGCTTGAGCGCGGCCTGAACGGCCTGCGCTGCGCGGTGCTCGGCGGCTACTTCACCACCTGGTGCGACAATGATGCGCGCGACGCCGTGGCGCGGGCAGCGAAGGCGCTCGACGTGCAGGACGAGCTGCTGTTCCCGGAGGCCGAGCTTGCGCGCGCCGCGGCGTTTATCATCAGCGCCGCCGAAGGGGGAAACCAGTACCTCCCCGCCCTTCGCCGCGAGCCAGACCGCTTTGAGCCGCACTCCCGCGAAAGGCTGCTGGCAGGGGCGATGATCCCCTCCGCCTGGTATATTCAGGCCCAGCGCTTTCGCGCCCTGGCACGCCAGGCGTTTAAAATGCTGTTCGCCCGCGCCGACGTGCTGATTGCCCCGGCAACCCCGCGCAGCGCCACGTTCATTGGGGAGCAGACCATGGAGATTAACGGCCAGCCGCTGCCGATCCGCGCCAGTATGGGCATGCTGACCCAGCCGATCTCGTTTTTGGGCTTACCCGTCACCACCGTCCCGCTGCGCACCGCGCAGGGCGCGCCGATTGGCCTGCAGCTAATTGCCGCACCGTTTAACGAGCAGGCGTGCCTGCGCGTGGCGCGGGTGCTGGAAGAGAGCGGCATCACCGATGCCCGTGCGGCGGAGATAGCGGCATGATCAATCACGAAGACGTCAACCTGCCGTGGGTGGTCGCAGAGGTGACGGCCGCGTTTTACCGCTATGAAGAGGCGCTGGTGAGCAACAGCATTGCCGTGCTGGACGAATTGTTCTGGCACGACAAAAGCACGGTGCGTCTGGGGGCGGGTGAAAACCTGTACGGCATTGATGAGATCCGCGCCTTTCGCGCGGCGCGCCCCTCTGCCGGGCTGCAGCGAACGCTGCGTCACACCGTGATTACGACCTTCGGGGAAGATTATGCCGTATGCAGCACCGAGTTTACCCGCGAGGGAACGGAACGGATTGGCCGCCAGCAGCAGACGTGGGTACGGTTTGCCTGCGGATGGCGGATCGTGGCGGCGCAGGTGAGCTTGATGGCATAGTCGCAGGCCGGGTAAGGCGCAGCCGCCACCCGGCAAAAAACGGCTCAATTATTTCTGAAAGGGATGCACCTCCCGCCAGTGGTCGGCAATCTGCTGGCGGGTACAGATCCACACCCGATCGTGCTGCTGCACGTAGTCAAGAAACCGCTGCAGGGCGCGAAAACGTCCCGGCCGCCCCAGCAGGCGGCAGTGCATGCCGATGGACATCATCTTCGGCGCGCTTTCCCCCTCTTCGTACAGCACGTCAAAGCTGTCCTTCAGATAGGTATAAAACTGCTCCGCGGTATTAAACCCCTGCGCGGTGGCAAAGCGCATGTCGTTCGCATCCAGCGTGTAGGGCACAATCAGGTGCGGTTTACGGGTGCCGTCGGAACGCGCCACTTCCGTCCAGAAGGGGAGATCGTCGCCATAGTAGTCGCTGTCGTAGTCGAAGCCGCCGTGCTCCACCACCAGCTGACGCGTATTGGGGCTGTCGCGCCCGGTGTACCAGCCCGTGGGCGGCTTGCCGAACAGGTCGGTCAGGACGTGTACCGCTTTCTGCAGGTGCTCACGCTCCTGGTGGATATCCATGTGCTGATAGTGGATCCAGCGCCAGCCGTGGCTGACCACGTCGTAATCCGCCGCCCCGATCGCCTCAACGATCTCCGGATGGCGCGCCAGCGCCATCGCCACGCCGAAGACCGTCAGCGGCAGGCCGCGCTTCTGAAATTCAGTGTGGATCCGCCAGAACCCGGCGCGGCTGCCGTATTCGTAGAGGGAGTCCATCGACATGTGCCTGTCCGGGTAGCTGGCCGCCCCGATAATGTCCGACAGGAACTGCTCGGACCCGGCATCGCCGTGCAGAACGTGGTTTTCCGCCCCTTCCTCATAGTTGAGCACAAACTGCACCGCGATCCGCGCCCGATCCGGCCACCGCGCGTGCGGCGGCTTACCCGCATAGCCGCGCAGATCCCGCGGATAATCCTGTTCAAAAAGCCCCATTGCCACCCCCAACACTTAAAATGGATCCAGCCCCTGAAAGGGCCCGCTTAACGCTTTTTTCTCCGGGAACGCCAGGTCACCGTGCTTGCTGGTCGACAGCCCCAGCGCCACCAGCGATTCCACCATCTTCACCGCCGCGCTGACGCCGTCGATGACCGGCACGCGCAGCTCGCGCGTCAGATCCCGGGCAAGCGTCGCCATGCCGCCGCAGCCCAGCACAATGGCGCCGCAGCCGTCCTCGTTCAGCGCCTGTATGCAGCGCGCGCGCACCTTCTCCTGCGCCAGCCCACTGCCGTCTTCCAGGGCCAGCACCGGGAGGTCGATAGCGTGCAGCCCCGCGCAGCGATCGTAAAAGCCATACTGGTGCAGAAGATGGCGGGCAATAATCAGCGTGCGCGGCAGCGTGGTGACAACCGAAAAGCGCGTCGCGACCAGCGTCGCCGCGTGCATGGCGGCTTCGGCAATCCCGATCACCGGCCCCTGCGCCAGCTCGCGCGCCGCCAGCAGGCCCGGATCGCCAAAGCAGGCGATGACGTGACCGTCCACGCCCTGCTCCCTGCCTCTTTTGATCTGCTCCAGTACGCCCACGGCGGCGATGGCCTCATCAAAATGGCCCTCAATAGACGGCACGCCCGCACTGGGGCAAACCGCAAGAATTTCCGTGCCCGGTCCCGCTACCGCGCGCGCCGCCGCGCCGATGGTTTCGGTCATTGCGGGGCTGATGTTGGGGTTGATCACCTGAATACGAACGGATGACATTACGGCTCCTTGTGGCCGGCAAACAGCCGGGCAAAATCGGGAAGGCATTCGCCTGCCCGCTCAAAGCAGAGGCTGGCGACGATATGTTCAAAATGGTGCATTAAGGCATCGCTTAAGGGCTGCAGCGCTTTCTGACGCAGCAGCTCCACGAGCTGTTCATGATCGTTGCAGCGGCAGCCCTGACGCCACGGCGCGCCCCAGGCGGCGATCGCCAGCGAGGTGCGCTGGCTCAGGCGGGTCACCATGTCAGTCAGCACCTGATTGCCGGAGATGGCCTGCAGCTGAATATGGAAGCTGGCGGAGTGGCGGATCGCCGCCGGGCCGTCATAGGCCTCGTGCGCCTGCTGCTCCTGGCGAATAACGCCCTCCAGCGCGGCCAGATGCGGCGCCCGGCAGTGCGCCAGCACGTCCGGCAGGTTAGCGACCTCAAGCAGCGCGCGGGTACGAAAGATCTGCCGCGCGTCTTCCACCGTCGGGCTGGCCACGTGTGCACCACGCCTGGGCGTCAGGGTGACCATTTGCACAGCGGCGAGTCGCTGCAGCACCTTGCGGATGCCCGTGCGGCTCACGCCAAAGACCTCCGCCAGCGCCTCTTCCGGCAATTTACTTCCCGGCAATAGCTGGTGTTCGACAATGGCCGTCATCAGCGCCTGAAAGATGTATTCATCTTTGTCCTGCAGCTCTGGCGCGGCCTGCAGGCCGTTCGCGTGGTTCATTACCTACTCCGGTTTTTTACTTTTTAACATCAATTCGTATACATAAAATTAAAGTATTGAATACAAGATTTATGATTTTTGGCCTGGATCCTGCAACGCCGTCTGCACAACCACGTAACGGGTTTTCATTAACAGGAGCAGGATCCATGCCAAAAAGTCAAAACGCGCAGCAGATTACGGCAGCTGATTCCGGTGCGGCATACAGCCCACGCCTTTGCAATGAGGATCTGGCACCGACGCGTGACCAGAACTGGAGCTGGTACAACATCTTTTCTTTCTGGATGTCCGACGTTCACAGCATGGGGGGTTACGTCGTGGCCGCGAGCTTCTTTACGCTCGGGCTGGCAAGCTGGCAGGTGTTGCTCTGCCTGCTGGTGGGGATCTGCATTGTGCAACTGTGCGCCAACCTGGTGGCCAAACCGAGCCAGATGGCGGGCGTGCCGTATGCGGTGATCTGCCGCCAGGCGTTTGGCGTATTCGGGGCGAACATTCCGGCGGTGATCCGCGGGCTTATCGCTTTTGCGTGGTACGGCATTCAGACTTACCTGGCCGCAAACGCGCTGATGCTGGTGGCGCTGAAATTCTGGCCCTCCCTCGCTGCGCTGACGGCAGACGCCTTCCTTGGGCTTACGCATCTTGGCTGGATCTGCTTTGCCATCATGTGGGTTTTGCAGGCATTGGTCTTCTGGCACGGTATGAACGCCATTAAGCGCTTCATTGATATCGCCGGTCCGGCGGTCTACGTGGTGATGCTGGCCCTGGCGGGCTGGATTGTATACAAGACCGGTTTTGACGGGATCTCCTTTACCCTCGCCAGCAAATCTCTGTCCGCGGGCGAGCAGGCCTGGCAGATGATCGCCGCGACCGCGCTGGTGGTCTCCTACTTCTCCGGCCCGCTGCTCAACTTCGGTGATTTCTCCCGCTACGGGAAAAGCATGGGGGAGATCCGCCGCGGCAACCGCTGGGGCCTGCCGTTTAACTTCCTGCTGTTCTCCCTGGTCACCGTAGTGATTGTCTCCGGCACCCAGTCGCTGTTTGGGCGCATGATCACCGACCCGATTGAAACCGTCAGCCGCGTGGGGAACGATCTGGCGGTAGCCATCGGCCTGCTGACGATGATTGTCGCCACCATCGGGATTAACATCGTGGCGAACTTCGTTTCGCCAGCGTTTGACTTTTCTAACTGCTCGCCGCAGAAGATCAGCTTCCGCACCGGGGGCATGATCGCCGCCGTCGGCTCTATCCTGCTCACCCCGTGGAACCTGTTCAACTCTCCGGAGCTGATCCACTACACGCTGGACGTGCTTGGCGCGTTTATCGGCCCGCTGTTCGGTATTCTGATCGCCGATTTCTATCTGATTAAGCGCGGCAGGGTGTCGGTAGACGATCTGTTCGACGACACGCCAAAGGGCAAATACTGGTACCGTAACGGCTTTAATCCGAAAGCCATCGCTGCGCTGCTCCCCTCCGTGGGCGTGGGTCTGGTGATAAGCTTTATCCCGGCCCTGCACGAGGTGGCGAACTTTAGCTGGTTTATCGGCGTCTTCCTCGGCGGCGTGACCTATCGCTGGCTGGCCCGGAAGGATCGCGAGGGCGCATCCGCCGCGCACTTCACCGCACGCGAGGCCGCGCGCGCTATCAGACAGGAGCCGTGATGGATTACCAGACTGCGTTACGCGGTGCATTTTTCGATATCGCTCAGGTCTGCGACAGCGCGGACCTGATTGCCGACCACGCGCGCTACCGGGAGGACGGGCTGCTGTTTATCCAGCAGGGAAAAATCGTGGCGCTGCTGGACTGGCACGAGGGCGAGAAGCATCTTGATCCGCACAAAGGCTATACCGACCTGCGCGGCAGGCTGCTGCTGCCCGGATTTGTTGATACCCACGTTCACTATCCGCAAACGGAGATGATCGGGGCATTCGGCGAACAGCTGCTGGAGTGGTTGACCACATACACGTTTCCGGTGGAGAGCCAGTTTGCCGATGAGGCCTATGCAAAAGAGATTGCCGAATTTTTCATTAACCAGCTGGTGAGCAACGGGACCACCACCGCGCTGGTGTTCTGCACCCTGCACCCTGGCTCCGTCGACGCGCTGTTTACCGAGGCGCTGCGCCTGAACATGCGCCTCATCGCCGGAAAGGTGATGATGGACAGGCACGCGCCGGACTACCTGACCGAGACCGCTGACGAGAGCTATCAGCAGACGCGGGCGCTGATCCAGCGCTGGCAGCACCGCGGGCGGCTGGGGTATGCCATTACGCCGCGCTTTGCCCCCACCTCTTCTCCCGAACTGCTCACGGCGGTCAGGCTGCTCAGGGAAGAGTTTCCGGATACCTGGATGCAGACCCACCTGAGTGAAAACCCGCACGAAGTCGCCTGGGTGAGCGATCTCTGGCCCGAGCACGAGCGCTACCTGGACGTTTATCACCACTATGGCCTGACGGGCGAGCGCAGCGTATTCGCGCACGGTATTCACCTGCACCACAGCGAATGGCAGTGCCTGCACGACACCGGCTCTGCCGTCGCGTTCTGCCCCACCTCTAACCTGTTTCTCGGCAGCGGGCTGTTTCGCCTGCCCGCCTGCTGGCAGCATAAGGTGCGGATGGGCATCGGCACCGACGTCGGGGCGGGAACCACCTTCAGCATGCTGCGCACCCTTGGGGAGGCCTATAAGGTCGGGCAGCTACAGAGCTATCGCCTGCGCGCCTGCGAGGCGTTTTATCACGCCACGCTGGGCGGGGCCCACGCGCTGCGGCTGGACGAGAAGATTGGCAGCTTCAGCCCCGGCAAAGAGGCAGACTTCATCGTTATTGACCCGGCGGTGACGCCGCTACAGCGCCTGCGCCACCGCCGCTGCCGGGATATTTATGAGCAGCTTTTTGTGCTGATGACCCTCGGCGACGAGCGCAACATCAGCGAAACCTGGGTCAGCGGCGAACGGGTGTGGTCAGCTGCCCCGGTAGGTTGACCATCCGCCGGGCGCAATCACGAACGGCAGATGGAAGTGCTCGTCTGCCGCCTCCCCCGTCACAAAATCAATTTGCGCGCAGGGATAGAGCGTGCTGCGGCCGGTGTCGGTAAACCATTCACCGATGTCGGCCACCAGCCGGTAACGGCCAGCAGGCAGATCGGCAACAAATGCGGCAATGCGTCCCTGGGCGTTAGTGACCGCGGTCGCCAGCCGCTCCCCTTCCCGTTCAAGATGCACCGTCACGCCCTCTGCGGGCTTGCCTGTTGAAATATCGAGTATATGCGTGCTGAGCGTGCTCATTCGCCAACCGCTCCTTCCAGTCGTAGTAAGGTAATTTCCCGCAGCTGTTCGAGCGCAATCTCCAGTTCCTCAGCCTCGCTGTTTTCAAGCCGCGCGCGCAGGGCTTCTACTATTTCCCCGCTGGTTCGCCCTTTCGCGCGGATCAGAAAGACGCGTCCGAAGCGGGCTTCGTAGCGGGCATTTCCGTCCCGCAGGGCGTCGGCATGATGCTGCTCAACCGCCCCCTGCTCCTGGCGCGACAGCGCGGCCTCCGGCCCCGTTCCCGATGGGGTTTCGCCGATCCGCGGGTGCGCGCTCAGGGCCTGAGCCAGGGCCGCTTCATCCCATTTTTGCGCCAGCGCCAGCGCCGCGCTGAACAACGCTTCCGGACTGGAATAGGGCCGTCCGCGAACCAGCGCGTCGGCCCAGGCAGGTAACGCCACGCACGCAGAGATCCGCGCCAGCGCCTCTTCGTAAGGCAAATGATTAAAGTCGTGTAGTGCGATCATGATGGCTCCGTTGAAATCCTCGTCTACAGCCATTGCACAAATTACGCCACTCTTGCCGACGGCGTGAAACAGTCGATTCCGCCATCCGCAGCAGGAAACTATTGATTCATCCTAAGGCAAACCTTGCCCCAAAACGCACCTTAGCAGTGCAAACCCGCGCCCCACAACGCGCTTTTCGCCACGCTGCAGCCTGGTACGCAAATTGCTCACTCCTCTTACACCCTGCGAAAGGAGAGAAGCATGAAAGCGATTGTGATTGGGGCGGGCATCGGTGGGTTAAGCGCGGCCGTCGCGTTAAAAAACGCCGGAATAGACTGTACCGTCTTTGAGGCCGTGAAGGAGATCCGCCCCGTGGGAGCGGCAATCTCCATCTGGCCCAACGGCGTGAAATGTATGCAGCACCTGGGTATGGGCGACATCATCGAGACGTACGGCGGGCCGATGCGCTTTATGGCCTATAAAGACTATCGTCGCGGCGACACGCTGACCCGGTTTAGCCTTGCACCGCTCGTCGAGCGCACCGGCGGGCGCCCCTGCCCCGTTTCACGGGCGGAGCTTCAGCGCGAAATGCTGGACTTCTGGGGACGCGACAGGGTGCAGTTCGGCAGGCGCGTCGAAGGCGTATATGAAGATAAGGCTGGCGTAAGCGTGACCTTCACCGACGGCAGCTCGGCAACCGGCGACTTTCTGATTGCCGCCGACGGCAGCCACTCGGCGGTTCGTCCGTACGTGCTGGGATACGCCCCGGAGCGCCGCTACGCCGGGTACGTGAACTGGAACGGGCTGGTGAAGATTGATGAAGCCATTGCCCCGGCGCACCAGTGGACCACGTTTGTCGGGGAAGGCAAACGCGTTTCGCTGATGCCCGTTTCAGGCGGGCGTTTCTACTTCTTTTTTGACGTGCCGCTTCCGGCAGGGCTGGCGGAAGATCGCACGACCCTGCGCGGCGATCTCGCCCGCTACTTCCGGGGATGGGCACCGCCGGTGCAGAGGCTTATCGCCGCGCTCGACCCCGAAACCACCAACCGTATTGAGATCCACGACATTGAGCCGTTCGACAGCCTGGTGCGCGGCAGGGTTGCCCTTTTGGGTGATGCCGGACACAGCACTACGCCGGATATCGGCCAGGGGGGATGCGCCGCGATGGAGGATGCCGTGGTGCTGGGGGAGTGCCTGCGTGAAAACCGCCGCATCGAGCTTGCCCTGCGGCAGTACGAAGCGCTGCGCTGCGACAGGGTTCGCGATCTGGTGCTGAAGGCCCGCAAACGCTGCGACGTCACCCACGGGAAAGATATGGCGCTGACCGAGGCCTGGTATCGGGAGCTTAAAGAGGAGACCGGGGAGCGCATCATTAACGGTCTGTGCGACACCATTCAGGGCGGGCCATTAGGCTGAGCGTAAGAGGAGAAACCATGAGAAAAGAACCTGCACCGCCCGCACGCTGCACCTTTGAGCCCGGAGACTGGCTGCGCCTCGCGAAATGCTGGCATCCGGTTGCCCGCGCGTGCGACATCGGCCCGGCACCGGTAAAAGCCACGCTGCTGGATGAGCAGCTGGTGATTTATCGTATTAACGATCGCGTCGTGGTGGCCCGGGACGTGTGCCCGCACCGCGGCGTACCGCTGACGCTGGGCTTTCACGATGAGTACGGCATTATCTGTCCTTACCATGGCTTACGCTTTGGAGAAGAGGGTCGCTGCAACCGCATCCCTTCCAGCCCCGACCAGCCGGTTCCGGCGAAGCTGAACCTCATTAACTATGCGGTGGAGGAGCGCTTCGGCCTGATCTGGACCTGCCTGGACTTTGACCCGGACAATCCTGTTCCGCTGCCCACCCTGCCGCACTGGGATGATGAGGGCTTTCAGCAGATCAACTGCCCGGCGTTTGAGGTAAATGGTTTCGCAGGCCGTCAGGTCGAGGGCTTCCTGGACGTCGCCCACTTCGCGTGGATCCACACCGACACCTTTGCCGATCCCGCTAATCAGCAGGTCCCCGCCTATCAGCCGCAGGAGACCTCCTTCGGCTTTGTTGCCGATTACTGGAGTTCCGTCAGCAATTATCCCGCCGGTTCACCTGTCCAGGCGCCGGAGGGTTTCCAGTGGCTGCGCCATTTTGAACTGCACCTGCCGTTTACCGCCACGCTGACCATCCATTTTCCCGGCGATGCAAGGCTGGCGATCATGAACGCCGCCTCGCCGGTATCATCGCGCGTGACGCGGATGTTTGCGCCGATTGCGCGCAACTTTGACCTGCATATTCCTGTAGAAGAGGTGCATGCCTTTAACCTGCGCATTTTCGAAGAGGATCGTCTGATGGTTGAAACCCAGCGTCCGGAAAGCCTGCCGCTGGATCTGACCCTTGAAGCCCATATTCCGGCGGATAAAAGCTCAATTGCCTACCGTCGGGGGCTAAAAAAGATGGGCTTTGGCGAGTTTTTCCTGGCATGACGGAGGCGGATATGTTGAACGTTATCGTTGACGGGCTGTGGCGCGAGGGGAATAAAAGCCTCGCCGTCAGGCTGGTGGCTGAAAACGGCGAAGCGCTGCCAGCGTGGCAGCCCGGCGCGCACGTTGATGTGCATCTGCCCTGCGGCGTGGTTCGCCAGTACTCCCTGACCGGAGCATGTGAAAACGCGAGCTATCTTATCTGCGTGGGCTGGGAAACCGCCTCGCGCGGCGGGTCGCGCTATGTACACGAGACGCTGCGCCCGGGGCAGACGTTAGCGATCTCCGCCCCGCGCAATCTGTTTCCGCTTACTCAGTCAGAGCGGGTTGTGCTGCTGGCAGCGGGGATTGGCATTACGCCGCTGTATGCGATGGCCCTGCATCTTAACGCTGCCGGAACGCCGTTTACGCTGCACTATTACGTCAGGAACCGGGAAAGCGCGGCGTTTGCGCGCGAACTTTCGCGGTTGGGTGAGTGCACTATTCATACCGCCAGCCCGCGCTCCGCGCTGGCCGGGCATCTGCCGCTGCCCGCGCCGGGGTTACACGCCTGGGTTTGCGGACCGTCAGGCTTTATGGCGAAAGTGCGCGAGGTCGCGCGGTCGAAAGGCTGGCCTGACGAGGCGGTGCACAGCGAGGCGTTTCAGCCCCCGGCACCGCTTATAAGCGGTGAGGCGGGCGAGATCTTCACGGTCAAACTGGCCTCCACCGGCGAGCGCTGGCCGGTGCCCGCGGACAAGACCATCGCCCAGGTGTTGCAGGCGAACGGCGTAGACGTACCGCTGTCATGCGAAATGGGGATCTGCGGAGCGTGCCTGACGCCGGTGATCGACGGGGTGGTAGACCACCGGGATACCGTGCAGTCAGAGGCGGAAAAAAGCGCGCCTGGCCAGCAGGTGGCTCTCTGCTGTTCGCGAAGCCATTCAGGGGAGCTGGTGATTGCGCTGTAAAACGAAAAAACCCTGCGATATTGCTATCGCAGGGTTTTCGAATTTGGCGGAAGCGTAGAGATTCGAACTCTAGAACCCTTTCGGGTCGCCGGTTTTCAAGACCGGTGCCTTCAACCGCTCGGCCACGCTTCCAAAGTGAGGCGCACTATAAACATCTCTGAGCATGATGTAAAGCGTGAAATGGCATAAAGTTGCCCCTCCTTCGTCATTTTCTTGCCCCTCGCATACTTTTTCATCGCACTCTGACTAAAATGTAAACATTTATTTTTACATTAATTACGCTTATCAGATTCACTATTTGTCATTTAGACTCTTTTTCATACGACATACATTACCGGTACATCGTACGACAAGAGGTTTCCCTTTATATTATGCATTCTCGATTATGAGTATTTTATTTATCAGCGATAACTATTATCTGTGTAGCGGGGTTTTAAGCGCTCAGACAACCGTCCATTTCATTCGCGATGACGAGGATATTCACGACCTTATCGGAGTCGATCCTGAACTGAATTTTGTCATTGCGATAGAACAAGATAACCTACGTAACGGGGTCATCATGCAGGTCAAAAAAATTAAGAATAGTTATATCGTCCTGATGCATGAGATAGAAATGAACAGGGCCGTGAAAATAGATAATATTATCTATTCGTCAATGCATTTCAATATTCGCCCTTTTCAGCAGCTGATGCGTTTTTACAGAGCGCTCAGAATAAACGCATTTACGCGGCGAGAATATGACGTGCTGAAGCTTTTCCATCTGGAAAATCATGAAATTGCCAAAAGGCTTAAACTCTCCCAAAAAACAACCAGCACCTACCGCGTGAAGATCCTGGAAAAATTAAACATGCGCTCAAGAAACATTCTGGCGATGTCCCGCATGAAATCGGCGATTGTCGATCAGAAACTGTGAACCTTTCTCTGCCTCTGGATGCCTCAGGCTCACGCACGTCAGCCTGAGTAAAGTTGCGCAGGGTGTTGCGCTCAATCACAACGCATGTATTATGTTATAACATAACAATTTGGAATTGAGCTTTATGTTATCAAAAACAGGGTTATTTCTTACTGCATTACTCACCGTGACGCCTGCCGCTTTTGCCGCAACCGCCTACCCGCTGACAATTGAAAATTGCGGCGTAAAGCAGACCTTTACGCAGGCGCCGCAGCGCGTCGTTACCGTGGGCCAGCATGAAACGGAACTGCTGCTCGCGCTGGGGCTGGAAAAATCCGTCACCGCAACGTCGGTCTGGTTTGGTCAGCTTCCGGACTCGCTGGCCGACGCCGGAAAAAAAATCCCCCGGCTTGCCGACAATTCGCCCTCCTTTGAAGCCGTCGTGGGGCAAAAACCGGAGCTCGTTCTCGCCCAGTACCACTGGCACATTGGCCCGCAGGGCGAGGTGGGAACACGCGAGCAGTTTGCGTCGCTGGGAATTAAGACGTGGATTTCCCCTGCCGACTGCACGGACAAAACGGTGACGGAAACCTCAAACGCCGACGGAGCGCGCAGCGCGCCGTTTTCACTGGCGGAAATAACGCGCGAAGTCACGGAACTGGCCGCCATCTTTGACGTTTCCGCGCGGGGCGAGCAGCTCAACCGCGCGCTGACGGCGCGTATTGAAAAAGCGCAGGCGCGCGCGTCAGCCAGGCCGCTCAAGGTCGTATTCTGGTTTTCAAGCAGCCGCCTGAACGGCGATCCCTGGGTGGCGGGGAGCTACGGCGCGCCCGGCTGGATAAGCCGCACGCTGGGGTTAAAGAACGTTATTGACTCCCGCGACGAATGGCCCGCCGTCACCTGGGAACATATTGCCCAGGCGCAGCCGGACGTTATCGTCATCGCACAGATGTCGCGCAGGCTCTACCCCGCCGATGACGTTGCGGTAAAGGAGGCCTTTTTACGACGCGATCCGGTAACCCGGAACATTCCCGCGGTCAGGAATAACCAGATTATCGTGGTGCCCGCCATGTCGTTAAACCCGTCGCTGCGTAACGTCGATGCGGTTGAGCTTATCAGCGATCGGCTGGCTTCATTCCGGGGCGAATAATGCGCCATTTCTCCTCTTCCCGCCGCCAGCAGGTGGCGCTGGCGGCAGGCGCCTTCGCGCTGCCGCTGATGCTGGTCTTTGCCGCGAGTATCGGCGATATGCCGGTATCGTATGCCGTTACCGGAAAAGCAATCCTCAACGGCCTGGGGCTGACGTCATATGACCTGCCCCAGCCGGAGGAAGGCATCGTCTGGCAGTACCGCATGAGCCGGGCGCTGATGGCCGCCTGCAGCGGCGGCGGTCTGGCGCTGTGCGGGCTGGTGCTCCAGTCGATACTGCGTAACCCCCTGGCTGAACCCTATCTGCTGGGCATTTCCGCAGGCGCCTCGCTGGGGGCCGTCTGCGTGATGCTTCTCGGCATCGGCGGGAGCGTAATTGGCGTGAGCAGCGGCGCGTTTGTCGGCGCCTGTGCCGCTTTTGCGCTCATCATGCTGATAACCAACGGCATGAGCGAAAGCCCGTCGCGCATTTTGCTGGCAGGCATCGCGGGCACGCAGCTCTTCAACGCGATGACCGCGTACGTCGTCAGCACCTCCGCCAACGCCGAGCAGTCGCGCAGCGTTATGTTCTGGTTAATGGGCAGCCTGAGCGGCGTCCGCTGGCCTGACGCGCTGCTGGCGCTGGCCGTGACGGTGACGGGCCTGCTGGTGGTCTGCCTCTTTGCGCGGGCGCTGGACACCTTCACCTTCGGAGATGAGGTTTCCACCACCCTCGGGATCCCGGTGGCCGCCGTGCGTATTGCCCTGTTGCTGACCTGCGCGTTCGTCACCGCAACCCTGGTAAGCGCCATAGGCGCAGTGGGGTTTGTGGGGCTGGTCATTCCCCACGTGACGCGCATGCTAAGCGGTCCGGGCCATCGTCGCGCTATTCCGCTGACGTTTCTTATCGGCGCGCACTTTATGATCCTGGCCGATATCGTGTCACGCACGCTGATCGTGCACCAGGTTCTGCCCATCGGGGTGGTGACTGCGCTGGTGGGCGCACCTGTCTTTGTGGCGCTGCTTTATCAAAACCGGAAGGAGCATTTATGAATATTTCCGTATCCGGGTTAAGCGTAACCCGACAAGCACTGACGGTGCTTGAGAATATCAACCTCGACCTGCCGTCCGGACAGATTGTCGGCCTGCTAGGGCCAAACGGCTCGGGCAAATCAACGCTGCTACGCTGTCTTGCCGGGCTGTTTCCGCACCTCGGTGAACGCGTTGCGCTTAACGGCACGTCGCTTAGCGTAATGCCGTTAAAAACGCGCGCGCGGCACCTGGCATTCGTCCCCCAACATGCCGACGTCGAGGGAGAACTGACCGTAGAGGATATCGTGCGGCTGGGGCGAACGCCTTACCGGAAGGCGTTTCAAAGAAGCACGCGAGATGATGATGCGGCGGTTGAAGAGGCGATAAGCCTGATGCAGCTAGGCGGATTACGCCAGCGGCGCTGGCAGCATTTGTCCGGCGGGGAACGTCAGCGAAGCCAGATTGCGCGTGCGCTGGCGCAGCGGCCCCGGGTATTGCTGCTCGATGAGCCGACAAACCACCTGGACATTCAGCACCAGCTGGAGCTGATGCGGCTTATTTCGCGGCTGCCGCTCACGGTGGTGGTGGCCCTGCACGATCTTAATCTGGCGGCCAACTACTGTCAGCGGCTGATCCTTCTGAAGGCCGGGCGCGTATCGGCCACCGGCGCGCCCCCGGAGGTGCTCACCGCGGAGAACATCGAGAAAACCTGGTGCGTCAAGGCGAACGTCTACAGGGCAGACGCCGGGATCACGATCGGCTACAGCATGGGAGGGAGGGCGTAGAACAGAAGCAAAAAACCCTGCGATATTGCTATCGCAGGGTTTTCGAATTTGGCGGAAGCGTAGAGATTCGAACTCTAGAACCCTTTCGGGTCGCCGGTTTTCAAGACCGGTGCCTTCAACCGCTCGGCCACGCTTCCTAAGTGAGGCGAACTATAAACACCTCACCGCGCGCTGTAAAGAGCACGCGCATTCGTTCGCTTTAAAAATAGCCAAATTGCGTTTAATCGGTTGAATAGACGACATATTGGCCATTTTGCCAGCATAAAATCCACCACCGAGGTTTAGTGCTTTTTGATGTACATATCTTTCGTGTAGTAATACCCGAGCTTGTCCGGGGTGAATCCCCCTACCCACGGCTTCACCAGGTGCGTGCGAACGTAGTGGTAGACGGGGATCGCCGGCACGTCACGCCCCAGCAGATCCTCTGCCTGCTGATAAAACTTTCCGCGCTCTTGCGGCGTTTTTGATTTTGCCGCATTCGCCAGCGCCTGGTCGTACTCAGGATTGCTGTACTGCGTGGTGTTTTGGCTATCCCCGGTACGGAAGTTATTCAGGAAAGTGGAGGCATCATCGTAATCGGCAATCCAGGCGTAGCGCACCGCGTCAAAATTATGGGTGTGCTTGGTATCAAGCATGGTTTTCCACTCCTGATTTTGCAGCTTCGCCTCCACGCCGAGGTTCTTTTTCCACATCGAGCTGGCGGCAATGGCGATACGCTGGTGTGTTTCAGAGGTGTTATACAGCAGATTAAAACTCAGTGGATGGCTGGCGTTATATCCGGCCTCTTCGAGCAGTTTTTTCGCCTCGGCAATACGTTTGTCCCGCGGCCAGCTGGCGTAGTCCGGGTTCTGTAACTTAACGCCACCAATGTCCGGCTGACTGATAAGCCACGCCGGGCGCTGCCCCTGCCCCATCACTTTATCTGCAATGATGTCTTTATCGAGCGCCATATTGAGCGCCTTTCGCACGCGCGCATCGTTGAACGGCGCGCGGCTGGTGTTGAATTCATAATAGTAGGTGGCAAGCTGCGGGGAGACATCCAGCTGGCTGCCCAGCGTTTTCTTAAGCCGGGCGAACTGGTTTACTGGCACCGTGTAGACAATATCGATTTCTCCCGCTTTATAGCGGTTCACATCAGCCGCCTCGGAGGAAACAGGCAGATATGTCACCCTGTTGATCACGGTATGAGCATTATCCCAGTAGCGCGGGTTACGCTCCGCCACAATGCGTTCGTTAACCACCCACGTCGACAGCTTATAGGCGCCGCTGCTGACGATGTGTTCCGGTTTGGTCCATTTGTCGCCGAAACGACCTACCAGGACCTTATCTATCGGCACCAGAGACGGGTGTGCCAGCATCGCCAGGAAGGCGGCATTCGGCTGCGTGAGCGTGACTTCCAGCGTGCTGTCATTGATGGCTTTTACCCCCAGCGACGCGGGCGCTTTTTTGCCTTCGGCAATATCGGTGCCGTTAACGATACGCATGCTGCCGGGATAGCTGGCATACGGTGAGGCGGTTTTCGGGTCCACCAGCCGCTGCCAGCTCCAGACGATATCTTCCGCGGTGATGGCGCTTCCATCGCTCCAGGTAATGCCCGGGCGCAGATGGAAGGTCCAGACGGTGTTATCTTTATTTTCCCATTTCTCCGCCAGGCGCGGCTGGATCTCCCCTGCCGGGGAGACGCTGACCAGCCCGTCGAATAAATCGCTGATAATATTGAATTCGACATCGCTTTCGACTTTATGCGGGTCGAGGGAAGCGGGTTCACTTCCGTTGTTCCTGACCAGCTCCTGCTTCTCTGCCAGCTGGGTTCCTGCCGGTACGCTAGCGGCCCAGGCGGCCGTGCTGGCGCTCAGGATCCCCGCGGTTATTAGTGTGAGTGCAACGTGTGCGCGCGTTTGTGGTTTCATTTTCTTCGCCTTATTGTCTGTTTTTATGACGATCCGGAAATAACTCTTAGCGGCCTTAGTGAAATAACGCAATATTTTTCAGTAACCTATAAGAGGTTGATCTGAATACGTCAGGCAAACCGTGCTTCCTTCTGAAGAAATGGGCTTTATCAGAAGAAAAAACCGGCACAAACCCTAAGGGGCTGAGTAAAGATGGGTAAAACCACTTTGAGACTGCCGCGCCGTTTCCTATTCTTTCCGTTAATTACATCTGTCATAAGAGAGTGACTCATGGATCGTATAATTACTTCCTCACGCGACCGCACATCGCTACTCAGCACCCACAAGGTGCTGCGCAATACCTATTTTATGCTCAGCCTGACGCTGGCGTTTTCGGCCATTACCGCAACGGCCAGCACCGTGCTGATGCTGCCGTCTCCGGGCCTGATCCTGACGCTGGTGGGTATGTATGGTCTGATGTTCCTGACCTACAAAACCGCCGACAAACCGGTGGGTATTCTGTCCGCGTTCGCCTTTACGGGCTTCCTGGGGTACATCCTGGGGCCAATCCTGAACGCGTACCTGTCTGCCGGCATGGGTGATGTGATCGGTATGGCGCTGGGCGGTACCGCGCTGGTGTTCTTCTGCTGCTCGGCCTACGTGCTGACCACCCGTAAGGACATGTCCTTCCTCGGCGGCATGCTGATGGCGGGTATCGTGGTTGTGCTGGTGGGTATGCTGGCAAACATCTTCCTGCAATTGCCTGCTCTGCACCTGGCAATCAGCGCGGTGTTTATCCTGATTTCATCTGGCGCCATCCTGTATGAAACCAGCAACATCATTCACGGCGGTGAGACGAACTATATCCGCGCGACCGTGAGCCTGTACGTGTCGCTGTACAACATTTTCGTCAGCCTGCTGAGCATCCTGGGCTTCGCCAGCCGCGATTAACTCACCGTGCTGTGAAAAAAGCCCTGCTTATGCGGGGCTTTGTTTTTTTGGTAAACTGCTGCGGTATTTGACTAACGCGTGAATGATTATGTTGAGTTTTGAAGGCAAAGAGATCGAAACCGATAACGATGGTTATCTGAAAGAGAGCAGCCAGTGGAGTGAAGCGCTGGCGGAGAAAATTGCGGAAAACGAAGGGATTACTCTCTCCCCGGAACACTGGGAAGTGGTGCGCTTTGTGCGCGAGTTTTACCTTGAATTCAACACCTCTCCGGCCATCCGCATGCTGGTCAAAGCCATGGCGAACAAATTTGGCGAGGAGAAAGGCAACAGCCGCTATCTGTATCGCCTGTTCCCGAAAGGCCCGGCAAAACAGGCGACCAAAATTGCCGGCCTGCCAAAACCGGTAAAATGCATTTAATAGCGAATACTGAAGTCAGCATATCCCCGCCCGGGTTGATGCGGTTCCGTTAAGACCTTATCAACCCGCGCGCTTCGCGGCCCGCCCGCTTTCAGCCACGCCACCAGCTTCTCTACCCTATCCGCCTCACCGCAGGCGACAACTTCCACGCTGCCGTCATCCATGTTACGGGCATACCCCGTAAGCCCGAGCTGAAGGGCTTCGCGCTGGGTGTTGTATCGAAAACCGACCCCCTGTACGAGGCCGTGGACCCAGGCAATGGTGCAAACATTTGACATCATCCTTCTCCTTATCCGACTGGCGCGTTGCATTTCCTCACTGAAGTCGGGAAAATGGCGGCCATTTTCTTGAATCGACAGAATAGCAAATTATGAGCGTACGTTTAGTGTTAGCCAAAGGGCGCGAGAAGTCATTACTGCGCCGCCATCCCTGGGTCTTTTCCGGCGCGGTTGCCCGAATGGAAGGTAAAGCCAGCCTCGGTGAAACCATCGATATCGTTGACCATCAGGGGAAGTGGTTAGCGCGCGGCGCATACTCGCCGGCGTCCCAGATCCGCGCCCGCGTCTGGACGTTCGATAAAGACGAAACCATCGACATCGACTTCTTTGTCCGCCGCCTGCAGCAGGCGCAGCAATGGCGTGAGTGGCTGGCAAAGCGTGACGGGCTGGACAGCTACCGTCTGATCGCCGGTGAGTCCGACGGCCTGCCGGGGGTCACCATTGACCGCTTCGGCAACTTCCTGGTGCTGCAACTGTTAAGCGCCGGGGCGGAGTATCAGCGTGCCGCGCTGATTAGCGCGCTGCAAACGCTGTACCCGGACTGTGCTATTTACGACCGCAGTGACGTGGCGGTGCGTAAAAAAGAGGGCATGGAGCTGACGCAAGGCCCGGTAACCGGTGAACTGCCGCCTGCCCTGCTGCCTATCGAAGAACACGGCATGAAGCTGCTGGTGGATATCCAGGGCGGTCATAAGACCGGCTATTACCTCGATCAGCGCGACAGCCGTCTGGCAACCCGCCAGTATGTTGCCGATAAGCGCGTGCTGAACTGCTTCTCCTATACCGGCGGCTTCGCGGTCTCTGCCCTGATGGGCGGCTGTGCCCAGGTGGTCAGCGTCGACACCTCGCAGGAAGCGCTGGATGTGGCGAAACAGAACGTCGAGCTGAACGGGCTGGACCTGAGCAAAGCGGAATTTGTTCGCGACGACGTATTCAAACTGCTGCGTAAATACCGCGACCAGGGCGAAAAATTTGACGTCATCGTGATGGACCCGCCGAAGTTCGTGGAGAATAAAAGTCAGCTGATGGGCGCCTGCCGTGGCTATAAAGACATCAACATGCTGGCGATCCAGCTGCTGAACCCGGGCGGCGTGCTGCTGACGTTCTCCTGCTCTGGCCTGATGACCACCGATTTATTCCAAAAAATCATCGCCGATGCCGCTATAGATGCTGGTCGTGATGTACAATTTATAGAGCAGTTCCGTCAGGCCGCCGATCACCCGGTGATCGCTACCTACCCGGAAGGGCTGTATCTGAAAGGGTTTGCCTGTCGCGTCATGTAACTTGAAATGAGAAATATTGCCCGCACATAGTGTGTATGTAATGTTTCCCGGGAGGTGACTATGATTGCCAGCAAATTCGGTATCGGCCAGCAGGTCCGCCACACCTTGCTTGGATATTTGGGGGTGGTCGTGGATATCGACCCGGAATATTCCCTTGATGAACCGTCAGCGGACGAGCTGGCGGTGAACGCAGAGCTTCGCGCCGCGCCCTGGTATCACGTGGTGATGGAGGGCGACGACGGTCAGCCCGTCCATACCTATCTTGCCGAAGCGCAGCTGAGCGGTGAACTGCAGGATGAGCATCCGGAACAACCCACTATGGACGAGCTTGCTCAGACCATCCGCAAACAGCTTCAGGCGCCGAGACTGCGAAATTAAAGGTGTAAAAAAGCCCGTAACCGGGCTTTTTTTATTTCGCGAGACCGAGACGGGGAATGTCGATCGCCGGACAGCGATCCATAACTACCTTCAGCCCCGCATCACGGGCTAATACTGCTGCCTGCTCGTTGATCACCCCCAGCTGCATCCACAGCGTTTTCGCCCCAATCGCAATCGCCTCCTGCGCTACGCCCCACGCGGCCTCAGAGTTGCGGAACACGTCCACCATATCCACTTTCTCCGGCACTTCCGCGAGCGTCGCGTAGCCCTGCTGTCCCAGCAGCGTTTTACCCGCCACCTTCGGCGAGACAGGGATCACGTGATAGCCCTGATCCAGAAGGTATTTCATTACACGATAGCTTGGGCGATCGGGTTTGTCGCTCGCCCCGACCAGCGCGATAGTGCGCGTGGACGTCAGTATCTCGACAATGTCGTTCTCTTTCATACTCTTCCTCCTGGTTTTTTTCAAAGTGTACGCCAAAGCGGGCATCTCAACCACGCGCCCCATGCAGAAGCATGAGGGCAAAAGGGCAGAATATGTCTATATGTTAGTAAACGTGATAATCGAAAAATTTTGATACATTCTTGCAGAGGATGTTTTCTACGGGAGCCCGCTATGAAAACCGGCATTGCCTGGACCGCGATCGCGTTAATCATGCCGGTTTGCGTTTTCGCGACCAGCCTGAGACTTTCAGCCGATATTGACCTGCTGGTTCTGGACGGGAAAAAAGTTTCCAGCTCGCTCCTGCGCGGCGCGGACAGTATCGAGCTGGATAACGGGCCGCATCAGGTGGTATTGCGGGTGGAAAAGACTATCCGCCTCGCCGATGGCGAACAGCAGGTGTACACTTCGCCTCCGCTGGTTGTCAGCTTTAATACCCGGCGCATCAGCCAGGTTAATTTTCGTCTTCCTCGCCTTGAGACAGAAAAAGAGTCTCTGGCATTCGATGCCTCGCCGCGCGTTGAACTGGTGGATGGGAACGCAGTGCCGATCCCGGTGCAGCTGGATATTCTCGCGCTGACAAAAAGGCCAAAGGGAACAGACTATGAAGCGGATACCGGGATCTACAACAGGGCCAGCAGGCGCGCCTCCCTGCCCCAGTTTGCCGCGGTGATGGCGGATGACAGCGCCCTGCTTTCGGGCGTTTCAGAGCTGGATGAGCTTCCCCCTCAGTCGCAGACGCTTACCGAGCAGCGGCTCAGGTTCTGGTTCCAGAATGCCGATCCGGACACGCGCGCCCGTTTTCTGAAATGGGCGAAAAGACAACCGTCGTCATGAGCCACATTTTTTTGTCCTTTCTCTTGCAGCATCAGTCAGTTCCCGTCATCGTGTAGCGAGGTAACCTCACGGATATGATTATGGAACTGACAACACGCACACTGCCGTCGCGCAAGCACATTGCTCTGGTTGCGCACGATCACTGTAAACAAATGCTGCTTAACTGGGTTCGTCGCCATCAGCCTCTGTTACAGAATCATGCCCTTTCGGCTACGGGGACAACCGGCAACCTGATCCACCGCGAAACCGGTCTGGAAGTGAACGCCATGCTGAGCGGCCCGATGGGGGGCGATCAGCAGGTAGGCGCACAGATTTCGGAAGGAAAGATTGACGTGCTGATCTTCTTCTGGGATCCGCTGAACGCGGTTCCGCACGATCCGGACGTTAAGGCGCTGCTGCGTCTGGCGACGGTGTGGAACATTCCGGTGGCCACCAATCTTTCAACGGCAGATTTCATCATTGAGTCGCCGCAGTTTAACGCGCCGGTGGAGATCCTGATCCCGGACTATCAGCGTTATCTCGCCGAGAGGCTGAAGTAGCCTTTTTTGCCCGGTAGCGCTGCGCGTGCCGGGCAAAAAAAGTTCTGCGCGGCTCGTTACGGCTTTCTCGCCACCGGCACGTCAATGCTTTTCAGCACGTCGACAAACGCGGACGGTTCCTCTTTATCGAACAGCAGCCACACGCGGTGGCGCGCGCGGGTTATCGCCACGTACAGCAGGCGCCGCTCCTCTGCGTCCGGAAAATCCTCTGGCACAGGCAGCAGCGCCTGCTCCATTACCGACTCGCGAGCCGGTGCCGGGAAACCGTCGCTCCCACCCTTTAGCCCGACAACGATCGTATAGTCGGCCTGCTGCCCTTTGCTGGCGTGAATGGTCATAAAATCGAGCTGAAGTTTTGGCCAGCGGGTCGCCGCCTTATCCAGCGCCGCCGGCCTGAGATGGTGGTAACGCGCCAGCACCAGAATGCGCTCGTCGGGCTTCGCATAGCCGCTCAGCTTATCCAGCAGCGCCTCCAGGCAATCGTCCGCCAGCAGCGTGACGGCTTTCTTATCCCCCGGCGTGAGGCTGTTGAGCGGTTTCGTCAGCTGGTGCGGATTCTGCTGAATAAAGCGGTTGGCAATTTCGCCAATGCGCGAGTTAAAGCGGTAGGTGGTGTCGAGATCGCTGCGATCGCCCTCGCCAAAATAGTGGTGGAATGCCGTCGTGAGGGAAAGCTGTGCCCCGCTAAAGCGGTAGATGGCCTGCCAGTCATCCCCCACGGCAAACAGCGACGTGTGTTTATTCTGCGCCCGCAGCGCCGACAGCAGCGCCGCGCGCTGCGGTGAGATATCCTGAAACTCATCCACCAGGATGTGTTTCCACGGGCTGACGAAGCGTCCTTTCTCCAGAATGACGATGGCCTGATGGATTAGCCCGGAAAAATCGACCGCGTTTTCATCTTTCAGCGCGCTTTTCCAGGCTTTAAGCATCGGAGCCATCAGCTTGACCCGCTTAGAAAACAGGGCGCGGATTGGCTCCGGCGCGCTTTCAATCATCTCGGCCTGAGAGCCGCCGTGCATACGCATCAGGCTTACCCAGCGGTCGAGCCGTGAGCCCAGACGGCGCGCCAGCTTTTCATCCTGCCAGAAGCTGCCCTCCGGCACCTCCCAGCTCAGCTCCTCTTCAAGCCACTGACGCCAGCCTTTCGCCTGCGCCTTCTTCTCACTGCACTGCTGTCGCCAGGTTTTTATAAACAGCGCCTGACGGGCCTGCGCGTCGTTCTCCAGCTTGCTGACTACGGGCACCTTTTTACTGCCCTGCTGAATGATATGCAGGGCGAGGGAGTGGAAGGTGCGCGCCGAGATATCCTGAGTATGCAAACGCGCTTGGATGCGTTCATCCATCTCCTGCGCGGCCTGGCGGCCAAAGGCAAGCAGCAAAATCTGGTCGGCAACCGCCTCGCCCGTCGTCAGAAGCCAGCCTGCACGCGCCACCAGCACCGACGTTTTGCCGCTCCCGGCACCTGCCAGCACCAGCAGCGACTGCTCGCCGTTTACCACCGCACGCGCCTGGGCGGGGTTGAGGGGCGACGTCTCGACCGTACTGAAGAACCCGGCATAGCGCGCGAGCATTGCATCGGTCCAGGCCTGATTGTGCGCCAGACGGCTTTTCTCGATATCGCTCAGCCAGGCCTGACACTTACGCCAGGCGTCGCGGCAGTTATCAAACTCTTCAAGCCGGGCCACGGGTAAGGGTAATGCCGTCAGCGCCTCGGCGATCTTTTGCTGAAGCCCGGCGGTTTGCTGACGTGTCAGCCACTTCTGCTGGGTATGGCTTTGGTCTATATCGTCCAGCACCTGTTGCAGTACCTGTGCGGCAATCGCGCTCATCTCCTGGCTCCACTGCTGCCAGCGCGCGTTCAGATGGTGGTGGAAGCGTTGGGTTTCAGCCCACTCCGTCCCGTGCAGCCGTACCACCTTTTCAGCAGGCAGAACGAACTCCAGCTCACCCCACACCAGCCCACGCTTGCAGTGAATAGCCAGAAGCTGATTAAACGGAATAAGGTATTCGTGGCGTTCACCGGAGACTTTGACGCCCGCATTGAGAAGGACAACCTTGTCGTACGGGTGCTGCGCCAGGCGTTTGCCCATTGAAGTTGCTTTCAGTTCCATATCCTGCCGGATCCACGAGGTAATAATTTGTCAGACAGTTTAACCGCCAGTTTTAAGGTGCTCCAGCCCAAAAAAACGTTACAATCAGCGGGCGTTAATCATATCGAAGGAAATGAGGGTTTATGCGTACCGTTCTGAATGTGTTGAATTTTGTCCTTGGCGGTTTTGCCACCACCCTTTCCTGGCTTTTTGCCACCCTGGTGAGCATCGTGCTCATCTTCACCCTGCCGCTGACGCGCTCCTGCTGGGAAATCACTAAGCTGTCCCTCGTTCCGTATGGCAATGAAGCCGTACACGTGGATGAGCTGGAGCCGGAACGAAAAAGTGCCCTGATGAACACCGGCGGCACGCTGCTGAATATTCTGTGGCTGATCTTCTTCGGCTGGTGGCTGTGTCTGATGCATATTTTCGCCGGTATCGCCCAGTGCATTACGATTATCGGCATTCCGGTTGGCATCGCTAATTTTAAAATTGCCACCATCGCCCTGTGGCCGGTAGGGCGCCGTGTTGTTCCGGTAGAAGTGGCGCAAGCCGCACGTGAAGCCAATGCCCGTCGTCGTTTTCAGTAAATAAGGACAGGCCGCTCTCATGCTAAGCCCCCTGCTTCGTCGCTATACGTGGAACAGTAACTGGCTGTATAACGCCAGGATCTTTATCGCCCTCTGCGGCACCGTGGCTCTGCCGTGGTGGCTAAATGATGTGAAGCTCACCATCCCTCTCACGCTTGGGGTGGTGGCCGGCGCGCTTGCCGATCTCGATGACCGTCTGGCCGGACGCTTGCGTAACCTGGTTATCACGCTGGTCTGCTTCTTTATTGCTTCCGCGTCCGTGGAGCTGCTTTTCCCCTGGCCCTGGCTGTTCGCCCTCGGGCTGACGATATCCACCAGCGGATTCATTTTGCTCGGCGGCCTTGGGCAACGCTATGCCACCATTGCGTTCGGCGCCCTGCTGATTGCCATTTACACCATGCTGGGCGTCTCCCTTTACGATCAGTGGTATCAGCAGCCCGTACTGCTGCTGTTGGGCGCAATCTGGTATAATCTGCTCACCTTAACCGGGCATCTTATTTTTCCGGTTCGCGCCCTGCAGGACAATCTTGCCCGCAGTTACGAACAGCTGGCCCACTATCTGGAGCTGAAATCCCGGCTGTTCGATCCGGATATCGAAGAGGACAGCCAGGCGACGCTGTACGATCTGGCGCTGGCAAATGGGCAACTGGTCGCCACGCTAAACCAGACGAAAGCCTCCCTGCTCACCCGCCTGCGCGGCGATCGCGGTCAGCGCGGCACCCGACGCACCCTGCACTATTACTTTGCCGCCCAGGATATTCACGAGCGTGCCAGCTCCTCGCATGTGCAGTACGCGGCCCTGCGCGAAAAGTTTCGCTACAGCGACGTGATGTTCCGCTTCCAGCGCCTGCTGTCGATGCAGTCACAGGCCTGCCAGCAGCTTGCCCGATCGATACTGCTGCGTACGCCCTATCAGCATGACCCACGCTTTGAGCGCGCGTTCAGTCATCTGGATGCGGCGCTCGATCGCGTGCAGGCCAGCGGCACGTCGCCGGAACAGTTCAAAGCCCTGGGCTTTTTGCTCAACAACCTGCGGGCCATTGATGCGCAGCTGGCCACCATTGAGTCTGAGCAGGCCATGGCGATGCCGGGCAATGACGCGGAAAACCAGCTTGCCGACGACAGCCTGAACGGCTTCAGCGATATGTGGCTGCGCCTCAGCCGCCACTTTACGCCCGAATCGGCGCTCTTTCGCCACGCGGTGAGGATGTCGCTGGTGCTGTGCGTGGGCTATGCCTTTATTCAGATTACGGGGCTACACCACGGGTACTGGATCCTGCTGACCAGCCTGTTCGTCTGCCAGCCGAACTACAACGCGACCCGCCATCGCCTCGCGCTGCGTATTGTCGGGACATTAGTCGGGGTCGCCATCGGGCTGCCGGTCCTCTATTTTGTGCCATCAGTAGAAGGGCAGCTGATCCTGATTGTTATCACCGGCGTCCTGTTCTTTGCCTTCCGTAACGTGCAGTACGCCCACGCCACCATGTTCATTACGCTGCTGGTTCTGCTCTGCTTCAATCTGCTGGGTGAAGGGTTTGAAGTTGCCCTCCCCCGCGTGATCGACACCCTGATTGGCTGCGCCATCGCCTGGGCGGCGGTGAGCTTTATCTGGCCTGACTGGCGTTTTCGTAATTTACCGCGCGTGTCCGACAGAGCCATGAACGCCAACTGCCGCTACCTGGATGCCATCCTTGAGCAGTACCATCAGGGCCGCGATAACCGTCTGGCCTATCGCATTGCCCGCCGCGACGCGCACAACACCGATGCCGAACTGGCTTCCGTCGTCTCGAATATGTCCACAGAGCCACGCGCCACGGCAGAGATGCGGGAAACGGCCTTCCGTCTGCTGTGCCTGAACCATACCTTCACCAGCTATATCTCCACGCTCGGCGCACACCGCGAGAGGCTGACGAACCCGGGTATCCTGGCGCTGCTGGATGACGCCGTCTGCTACGTTGATGACGCGCTTCATCATCAGCCCGCGGATGAGCCACGGGTACACCAGGCGCTGGAGGAACTGTCGCAGCGTATCGCCCATCTTGACCCGGGCACCGACAACAAAGCGCCGCTGGTCCTACAGCAAATTGGCCTGCTTATCGCTTTGCTGCCGGAAATTTGTCGACTGCGTCAGCAGATCGCTACCTGGCGGAACGATGCCCCTGCGACTCGGGCAGCGCATTAAACCACTCCGTAAGCTCCCGGCGAATCTCCGCCGGGAGTGCCGCCTCATGCAATCCCTCTATAGCACCTTCAAGCGCAAACAATACCCGGATACTCAGCCCCTTATTTTTAGAGCGCATTTTCAGCCAGCTTGTCTTAGACCCCAGCTGCCGTAGCGTCTCTTCATTAGTAATGCCCGCCTCCATAAGCAGGACCTCAATCTGAAAGGTCAGGTTCGGCAGATCCTTCAGCCGGTTACGCTGATGGCGCTGGTAGCGCTCTCTCCTGGCGGCATCAAGCGCAAAAGAGGAGAGCTGAAGCAGTTTTTCCCTGTCTTGCCACAGGCCTTCATCCACGCGGTAGTAATTAAGCAGAACCGGACGTCCGCGCTTCATTAACGTCAGAAAAGAAGAGGCGTTTTTTACACAGTACTTTGCACTCTCCTCACAGGCGCGAAGGTAGAGTTCGCCGTCAGACACCATGGCAAATACCGCTTCATCCACGGCCAGGGTATAACCGCCAAACAGGGCACGATGACGGATTTCACCCAGCGGAGAGAGATATTCCTGGGATTGATAAATCCGTTCATAAGATATCTTTTTCATGATAATTCCATTAAAAATCAAACATTAACCACGACATTTCTTACTAACGGATCCGTTAGCAGGAAAATAGGCAACTTATTGTCGTTGGGCAAGATGATTTTTTCAGGTTCACCGGGAATGGATGAAATTTGCGAGTTGCTTTCCGAAAATGAGGTTGATCTTTATGCATACAGGGGTTACTGTATATCCATACAGTAACTACAGGGCTGGAATGAACATGTACACTTCAGGCTATGCAAATCACTCAACACCTTCCTCTTCTGCCGCAGGCAATACTGCGCAGAATTCTAGCGGACGTGTATCGACAGGGCTTATCAGTGAAGTGGTTTACCGTGAAGACCAGCCGCTGTTAACACAACTTTTACTTTTACCGCTGTTGCAGCAGCTCGGCCAACAGTCTCGCTGGCAGCTCTGGCTGACGCCTCAGCAAAAACTGAGCCGCGAGTGGGTGCAGTCCGCTGGCCTGCCGCTGGCGAAGGTGATGCAGATTAATCAGCTTTCCCCGTGTGATACGGTCGAGTCGATGGTTCGGGCATTACGTACCGGGAACTACAGCGTCGTGATTGGCTGGCTTCCTGAGGAACTGACGGAAGAGGAACATTTGCGTCTGACTGAAGCAGCAGAAGAAGGTAACGCAATGGGCTTTATTATGCGGCCGGTTCGTGCAGATTCTTATCGCAGAGGACAACTTTCTGGGCTAAAAATTCACTCAAATTTGTACCATTGAGTCATTTTAAGAGTTTTCCTGGAATTTTTTTCGACCTCATGATGCAAAAAAAGTTCAACGCGCCAAAACTGCGGCAAGGCTTGTCTGACGCGGTTCTCGTTAATTTTACTGCACAAAATTCGTTCAAAAAATGTTAAATATTGGGTATACGGACCTTTTTTTTTCATATGCCTGACGGACTTCACACTTGTAAGTTTTCAGCTACGTTGTAGACTTTACATCGCCAGGGGTGCTCGGCCTAAGCCGAAGATATCGGTAGGTTTATATTTGACCACGCCCCCCGGTGAAGGATTTAACCGTGATTTCTCTGACGGAGATATTCATGGCAAATTTTGGATGATAACGAGGCGCAAAAAATGAAAAAGACAGCTATCGCGATTGCAGTGGCACTGGCTGGCTTCGCTACCGTAGCGCAGGCCGCTCCGAAAGATAATACCTGGTATGCAGGTGGTAAACTGGGCTGGTCTCAGTTCCATGACACTGGTTGGTACAACAGCGACCTGAACAACGATGGCCCTACTCACGAGAGCCAGCTGGGTGCAGGTGCGTTCGGTGGCTATCAGGTTAACCCGTATGTTGGCTTTGAAATGGGTTACGACTGGTTAGGTCGTATGCCTTACAAAGGCGACAACGTAAATGGCGCTTTCAAAGCTCAAGGCGTACAGCTGACCGCTAAACTGGGTTACCCAGTAACTGACGATCTGGACGTGTACACCCGTCTGGGCGGCATGGTATGGCGTGCAGACTCCAGCAACAGCATCGCTGGTGACGACCACGACACTGGTGTTTCTCCAGTATTCGCTGGCGGCGTTGAGTGGGCAATGACCCGTGACATCGCTACCCGTCTGGAATACCAGTGGGTTAACAACATCGGTGACGGTGCTACCGTTGGCGTTCGTCCAGACAACGGCATGCTGAGCGTTGGTGTTTCTTACCGTTTCGGTCAGCAGGAAGATGCGCCAGTCGTAGCTCCAGCTCCGGCTCCAGCTCCAGAAGTACAGACCAAGCACTTCACTCTGAAGTCTGACGTTCTGTTCAACTTCAACAAAGCGTCCCTGAAACCAGAAGGTCAGCAGGCGCTGGATCAGCTGTACACCCAGCTGAGCAACCTGGATCCTAAAGACGGTTCTGTAGTGGTTCTGGGCTTCACCGACCGTATCGGTTCTGACGCTTACAACCAGGGTCTGTCTGAGAAACGTGCACAGTCTGTAGTTGATTACCTGGTATCTAAAGGTATCCCAGCTAACAAGATCTCCCCACGTGGTATGGGCGAATCTAACCCAGTTACCGGTTCTACCTGTGACAACGTGAAACCACGCGCTGCACTGATCGACTGCCTGGCACCAGATCGTCGCGTAGAGATCGAAGTTAAAGGTATCAAAGACGTTGTAACTCAGCCTGCGGCATAAGTTATCGTCTTATAAAAAAACCCCGCTATGCGGGGTTTTTTATTATCTGAACAAACGTAAAAACGTCATTTTTTACCCAGCAGTGCCTGCAAATCGTTTTTCAGCGTCGACATCTGGCTGGCATATTTTTCTTTGTGTTCGGCATCTTCAATCAGCTGCACCACCGTTTCTGACAAAGTTTTCCCGCGACGTTGCGCAAGCCCGGCCAGACGCTGCCAGACCATAAACTCCAGGTCGATGGATTTTTTACGGGTGTGCTGATGTTCAGCATTGAAGTGCCGCTTACGTCGCGCACGGATAGTTTGCTTCATCCGGTTCAACAGGGCCGGATTAATGTGTTTCTCAATCCAGCCGTTGACCTGTACCGGTTCGTTTTCGAGGGTCAGCAACATATCCACAGCTTCTTGTGCCGCGCTGGCTTCGATGTAGCAGGTGATCAGCTCCCCTTCACGGTGCTTTTTGACCAGGTACTTCCATTTCCAGCCGCTTTCGAGGTTTTCCAGTTGTTGATATTTCATTGCGATCTCAGTGTTACCGTGTAACTCTGTTCAGAATATCAGTTTTTTGGCAATCTGCTGAAAAGAAATCATATCCTGTGAAACACGACAGGCTAACTGCATGACGAAATCCCGAATCCTGATTGGGCAGAGTGCACCGCTTACGGTATACTCCACGGTTTTACATCTGACTAAAAAACATCAACTTTGACCATTACGAAACTTGCATGGCGTGACCTGGTTCCGGATACCGAGAGCTATCAGGAGCTGTTTGCACAGCCAGACCTCACAAAAGAACACGAATACATACTTAGCGAGACACAACCGCGTTTGCATTACGCGCTGGAGCAGATGGCATCCCCCTGGGCGACATCTCCTTTCATGCTGCTCAAAGCCCCGGAAGAAGCCGAGTATCTGACGCTTCTCGGTGATGCCATGCGCCAGTTGCAGCCGAAAACGAACGCCGTTTTTGGCGGTCGCTATCATGTTGACGGACGCGACGTCACGTTCGAACCGTCAACGCAGGCCGACGGGCTTTTCGCCGCAAAAGGTGAGGTGATTACCGCCAGCTGGGTGGAAGCCGAGCAGCTGTTTGGCTGCCTTCGTCAGTTTAATGGTGAAGTGTCGCTGCAGCCGGGGCTGGTACACCGCGCGAACGGCGGCGTGCTGCTGATTTCCCTTCGCACCCTCCTTGCACAGCCTCTGCTGTGGATGCGCCTGAAAACGGTAGTAACGCAGCAGCGTTTTGACTGGATTGGCTACGACGATTCGCGTCCGCTGCCTGTATCCGTCCCGTCGATGCCGCTCTCGCTGACCGTCGTGCTGACGGGTGACCGCGAATCTCTGGCTGATTTCCAGGAAATGGAGCCAGAACTCGCGGAACAGGCCGTATACAGTGAATACGAAGACAATATCCAGATTGCCGATGCCGATGACATGGCGCAGTGGTGCAGCTGGGTTATGGACGTGGCAGAACGTTTTGCCCTGCCCTCACCGGCCGACGACGCGTGGCCCGGCTTAATCCGCGAGGCCGTGCGCTATACCGGCGATCGGGAAACCCTGCCGCTCTGTCCGCTCTGGATTGGCAAACAGCTGCGTGAAGTAGGCGTCATCAGCGGCAGCGGCGCGTTTAGCGGCGAGCAGTTTACCCAGATGCTGGCCCAGCGCGAATGGCGTGAAGGCTATCTTGCTGACCGTATGCAGGATGAAATTCTGCTGGAGCAAATTCTGGTGGAAACCGAAGGCGAACGTATCGGGCAGATCAACGCCTTATCCGTTATCGAGTTCCCGGGGCATCCGCGCGCCTTTGGCGAGCCTTCCCGCATCAGCTGTGTTGTGCACGTTGGTGACGGCGAATTTACCGATATCGAACGCAAGGCCGAGCTGGGCGGAAACATTCATGCCAAAGGCATGATGATTATGCAGGCCTTCCTGATGTCTGAACTCCAGCTTGAGCAACAGATCCCCTTCTCTGCCTCTTTGACCTTCGAGCAGTCCTACAGTGAAGTCGACGGCGATAGCGCCTCCATGGCCGAGCTGTGCGCGCTGATCAGTGCCCTGGCAGAAGTGCCAATCAATCAGAACATCGCGATCACCGGCTCCGTGGATCAGTTTGGTCGTGCCCAGCCGGTCGGCGGACTGAATGAAAAAATTGAGGGTTTCTTTGCCATCTGCGAGCAGCGCGGTTTAAACGGCAAACAGGGCGTTATTATTCCAGCCCCTAACGCCCGTCATTTGAGCCTGAACCAGGCGATTCTGGACGCGGTAGAGCAGGAACAATTCTTCATCTGGGCCATCGAAGGCGTTGAGGATGCACTACCCTTACTGACAAACCTGGTCTGGGATGGCGAAGGACAGACCACCCTGATGCAGACCATTCAGGAACGTATTGCTCAGGCGACACAGCAGGATGCTCGTCATCGTTATCCGTGGCCGTTACGCTGGTTAAGTTGGTTTAGTGCAAACTGATCGGACTTGTTCAGCGTACACGTGTTAGCTATCCTGCGTCCTTCACTAAAATAAGGCTTACTGAGAACATGGTAGATAAACGCGAATCCTATACTAAAGAAGACCTTCTTGCCTCTGGTCGCGGTGAACTGTTTGGCGCGAATGGCCCGCAGTTACCGGCCCCAAATATGCTGATGATGGACCGTGTCGTGAAAATGACCGAAACCGGCGGCAACTTTGATAAGGGTTACGTAGAAGCAGAACTCGATATCAACCCGGACCTGTGGTTCTTCGGTTGCCACTTTATTGGCGATCCGGTAATGCCTGGCTGCCTCGGCCTCGATGCAATGTGGCAGCTGGTTGGCTTCTATCTGGGCTGGCTTGGCGGTGAAGGCAAAGGCCGCGCGCTGGGCGTAGGCGAAGTGAAATTCACCGGTCAGGTTCTCCCGACCGCGAAGAAAGTCACCTACCGCATCCATTTCAAACGCATCGTTAACCGTCGTCTGATTATGGGCCTGGCGGATGGCGAAGTGCTGGTTGATGGTCGTCTGATCTATACCGCGAACGATTTGAAAGTGGGTCTGTTCCAGGATACCTCTGCTTTCTGATAGCGGCTTTTAGCCTCCTCCAGAAAGGCGAAACCTCCGCATTGCGGAGGTTTCTTTTTAAAGAGACGGTATCAGGCAAGTACTGCCCTGTCTCCGATGGCTTCTCGCCAGCCCCCTAACCATTGAGACCTTTGATTTAAGGCCTGGTAGGGACACATTTCTTTTGAACGTCCGGCGATGCCAGCCTGATAACCACGTTGATGAGCCCTTTCCAGGCGATCTCGTTTCTGTCTCTTCATGCCTCGTTTCCCTCATTCTTTTGTCTGGTGGAAAGAAAACAGTGGTTGCAATATGTGCAAGCACAGTTAACGAATACCCCGAATCAGCCTCAGCGTCAACGTTCAAAATTCATACGGGTGTCATATTTGTGAGCTATGCGGAAGATCGTTTGTACAAAAAATGTGATGCGGCACAAGTAACAGCCTGAAGCCAAAATAAAAAAAAAGCCGCAATCAGCGAGAAGCTGAGAGCGGCTTACGACTATGAATTTTACTTATGGCAGCCGGGAAATCTCTCTGGCAATGGCGGCCGACTCCTGCGCCCAACCCTGTGCCAGCACTTTCACCATCTCGTCATATCCATCTTTTTGCTGCTTCAGCTCAAGATGGAAAGGACGCTTGATCAGCTGTCCCTGATGGTTCAGCAGCCACTCCCCGCTGATGACAACGGCACCGTCATAGCGGCCGTGGAAGCCCGTTACGTTAACATTCAGCGTGTCCTGATCGCTTCCCAAAGGCTGTGAGGCCACGACCCAGCCGGGGAGCTGACCGCTCAGATTTGCCACCAGCGTATTGCGTAACTGCTGATCCAGCGGGCTGGCCCACAGGTTATTGCTGGCGATCACGTACTGCACGTCGCTGGTCTGGTAAACCACCCCGTTGCCTGCCAGATAATCCGGTACCGCAACCTGCTCGACCCACAGCAGCCGGCTGCCCTGCGAGGCGATGCTTTGAGCGCCCGGCTGCGCGCCCATGGGCAGCTGATAGTAGCTTTTGTTATCACTTCCCGAGCTACAGGCCGTTAATACCAGCGCGCCCACGATAGTTAGCCATTTTTTCATTGTTTCGCCCTCTTAGGCTCAGGATCCTTTTTATCTTTCGCTTCAAACACCAGCGCGTTGCTCTTCTCGTTGAGCGTTTTCAACACTGGCTGGAGCTCGCGTAAGACCTGGTCAAGACGCTGCATGTCCGCCACCATTTTGTTGTAGGCCGCTGAACCAGGCTGGAAGCCCTGCATACTGCGGTTCAGTTCGCGCAACGTTTTCTGCATATCCTGCGGCAGCTGCTGCATGGACTGGTTGGCGGTGAGCTTGTTGATATTATCCAGCGTGGTTTGCAGACGTCGCATCGTCGCCTGGCTCTGTTGCAGCGATCCCGTCGCAGCCTCAAGCATTGGATTCAGCGGCAGATTGTTAATCTTATCCAGCGTTTCCATCAGGCGCTGCTGGATCTGCGCCAGGCCACTGCTCACCGTAGGGATAATTTTATAACCGCCAAATTCGCGGATCCCCGTCATTGGTGGCGCTTTTGGATAGAAGTCCATATCGACATACAGCGCACCCGTCACCAGGTTACCGGTTTTCAGCGAGCCGCGCAGACCGCGATTCATCAGGTCGGTGATGTGCTCGCCGATATCCTGATCCTGACCAATCTGGTTAATCAAACGCTCAGGCTCAATGCGGATCAGCACCGGAATACGGTAATCATCATCAAGCATCTGCTTAAGACCCGGAACAAAGTAAGGCACCTGCCCCACTGTCCCCAGACGGATACCGCGGAACTCGACCGGCGCTCCCGGTTGCAGGCCGCGCACCGAATCCTTAAAGAACATCAGATAGTCGATGTGATCGGTATAGAGCGCATCCTGAATGCTTTTCTGATCGTCAAACAGCCTGAAGGCGGTTTTCTCCGCTACCGGCTGTCCGAGATCCAAACCTTCCGGTACGTCAAAGCTGACGCCCCCGCCAAACAGGGTGGTGAGTGACCCCATCTCTACGCGCATCCCCGCCGAAGTCAGATCGACCGCGATCCCGCTGTCCTTCCAGAAGCGCACGTTGCTGGTCACCAGGCGGTCGTTCGGCGCATTGATGAAAAGTTGATAGCTGATGGTCCGCTTTTGCGGATCGAACGTACTGGTCTCAACCGAACCGACGCGATAGCCGCGGAACAGCACAGGATCGCCCGGCGAAAGCTGGCCCGCTTTTTTACTGTCCAGAATGACGCGGATCCCCTTAGCGTCCGGCGGCGCAAGCGGCGGAGAGTCCAGCAGCTCATAGCTCGCGGGCTGGATACCCTTGTTGCCAGGCTGAAGCTCAATATAAGCCCCTGACAGGAGCGTACCTAACCCGCTGATCCCTTCACGGCCGACCTGAGGTTTAACCACCCAAAAGACGGAATCTTCATGCAGCAGTTTTTCCATGCCGGCATTCAGGCGAGCCTTAATTTCTACATGGGTTAAGTCATCCGTCAGGGTCGCACTTTCGACCACGCCCACATCCACGCTGCGGCTTTTGATGGTGGTTTTACCGCCCTCAATGCCTTCTGCATTGGTGGTGATTAGCGTGACTTCCGGGCCCTGATGGCTGTAATGATAAAACAGGATCCATGCGCCGATCAGCGCGGTCACGATGGGGAATATCCACACCGGCGACCAGTTTCTGACCTTCTGCACTTTAGCCTCTCCACTCTTATTTTCCATGCTCTTACTCTTCCTCATGGCTTGTCTCGGGCTCACGATCCCACGATAAACGAGGGTCGAAGGTCATGGCCGCAAACATGGTCATAATGACGACCAACGCAAACATCAGCGCTCCCATCGCGGGATAAATACTCATCAGCCCGCCCATGCGCACCAGCGCAGAGAGAACCGCTATCACAAACACGTCAATCATCGACCAGCGGCCAACAAATTCCACAACCTCATAAATCAGGTGCATACGTTCACTGTCGCGCTTTCCGTGCCCTTTCGCATCCCAGCAAAGCCAGGCAATCGCAATCATCTTTAAGGTCGGCACCATAATGCTGGCGATGAAAATCACCCCCGCAACCGGGTACGACCCTTCCCCCCACAGCAAAATAACCCCGGCCAGGATGGTCGAAGGCATTTTGTCCCCGAGCAGGTCGGTGATCATGATCGGCAGGATATTGGCGGGCAGATAAAGCATGATGGAGGTCACCAGCAGCGCCATCGTCCATTGCAGGCTATTTTTACGCCGCACGTACCCCTTTGTTTCACAGCGCGGACACACCTCGACCTCTGCGGGCAGGATGGCGGTGCAGCAGGAGCAGGAGCGAAGCCCCTGACGAATGCCCGGCACGCCCACCTTAACCGTCTGCGACAGCGTCGGCGCCGGGGCGATATCGTCCCAGGCCCAGCGTCGGTCAACGCACTGAAAGGCGCGCAGCTGCAACACGCAGTACAGGCACCAGGGAATAAAGCTGCTGCCAATTCCCACGTCGCCGTAGGCCATCAGCTTCACGAAGCTGACCAGTACCCCCGCCAGAAAGATCTCCGCCATCCCCCAGCTTTTCAGCTGGAACAAAACGCGCGCGAGTTTGATTTTGAGGGAGAGCGGCATCCTGACGCGGTTAACCAGCAGCAGGATGACGACCAGGCAAAAGGCCGGAACTATCTGTACGAACAGCAGGAAGAAGGTGCCGAGGCTGGCGTAGTCCTCCGAGAACATGACGTTCGGGATTTCCAGTAAATCTACCTGGCTGGTCATCCCCCCCACCTTCATGTAGATGAAAGGGAAGAGGTTGGAGAGCAGCAGCATGAATAAGGCTGCCAGCGCATAAGCGGTAGGACGCTGCCTGGGCGCGTCCCACTCGGTTGTCAGCGTCGCCCCACAGCGTGGGCAGGCAGCCTTGTGTCCGTGACCAAGCTCTGGCAACGCCACAAGCATATCGCACTGCGAGCATAGAATATGCCGATCGGCATGGTGCTGGTCACACATAGTTTATCCCTGTTTATGCGCCGTTTTTCAGAGACTCAAGATACTCCCAGCGCTCAAACGCTTCCTCCAGCGCCTGCTCGGCCTGGGAGAGCTCAGCCAGTACTTTCTGAGTATAGTCGTGAGGCTGCGTAAAGAATGACGCATCAGCAACCTGAATCTGCAGCGCTTCCAGCGCGGCTTCCAGCTCTTCCAGACGCTGTGGCAGGCCTTCCAGTTCGCGCTGCAGGTTATAGCTCATTTTAGCCGGTGATTTTTTGGCCGTTTCTGCTTTTGCAACAACGGGTTCCGCTACGCTTTTTGTCCTGGCCTGTTTTTGCGCCATGGACTGGGATTGCTGCCCGCGCGCGTCGTGATAGCCGCCAACGTACTGACCAATCCGGCCTTCGCCTTCGAAGATCCAGCACTCGGTCACGGTGTTATCGACGAACTGACGGTCGTGGCTAACCAGCATCACCGTGCCCTGATAGCCATCAATCAGTTCTTCAAGCAGCTCCAGCGTTTCGACATCCAGGTCGTTCGTCGGTTCATCGAGAATTAGTAAATTGCTTGGTTTCAGGAACAGGCGCGCCAGCAGAAGACGGTTACGCTCCCCGCCGGACAGCGCGCGCACCGGGGTCATGGCGCGTTTTGGATGGAACAGGAAGTCCTGGAGGTAGCCCAGCACGTGGCGCGGCTTGCCGTTAACCATCACCTCCTGCTTACCTTCGGCAAGGTTATCCATTACCGTGCGGTCTGGATCCAGCTCGGCGCGGTGCTGGTCGAAGTACGCCACTTCCAGCTTGGTGCCGCAGTGAATACGGCCGCTGTCGGCCTGGAGCTGGCCCAGCATCAGCTTCAGCAGCGTGGTTTTACCGCAGCCATTCGGGCCGATAAGCGCAATTTTGTCGCCGCGCTGTACTTGGGCGGAGAAATCGTTCACCAGCACTTTACCGTCGACCGAATAGTTAACGTTTTCCATTTCGAAGACAATCTTGCCGGAGCGGGACGCCTCTTCAACCTGCATTTTGGCGCTGCCCATCACCTCACGGCGTTCGCTGCGTTCGCGACGCATCGCCTTCAGGGCGCGAACGCGGCCTTCGTTACGGGTACGACGCGCTTTAATGCCCTGACGGATCCACACCTCTTCCTGCGCCAGCTTGCGGTCGAACTCAGCATTTTGCAGCTCTTCCACGCGCAGGTTCTCTTCTTTCTCCAGCAGGTAGGTATCGTAATCGCCCGGATAGGTCACCAGCTTGCCGCGGTCGAGATCGACGATGCGTGTCGCCATATTGCGGATAAACGAACGGTCGTGCGAGATAAAGATAATGGTGCCGTTAAAGGTTTTCAGGAAACCTTCCAGCCAGTCAATCGCTTCGATATCCAGGTGGTTCGTCGGTTCGTCCAGCAGCAGCACCTTAGGCCCGCTCACCAGCGCACGGCCCAGCGCCGCTTTACGCAGCCAGCCGCCGGACAGCGCCGACAGCTCCATATCCGCTTCGAGGCCAAGCTGCGCCAGCACTTCGTTAATGCGGTTTTCCAGCTGCCACAGGCCGTGGTGATCGAGCATCTCCTGCACCTTAGCCAGCTCGTTGAGATTCTTGTCGCTCGGGTCAGTCATCACCAGATGCGAAATCTCGTGGTAGCGCTTCAGGTATTCCGCCTGCTCAGAAATACCTTCCGCCACGAAATCATAAACGCTGCCGGTGACGTTACGCGGCGGATCCTGTTGCAGACGAGAGACGATCAGATCCTGTTCGTAAACAATGCGTCCATCGTCCAGCCCCTGCTCGCGATTGAGGATTTTCATCAGCGTCGATTTGCCCGCGCCGTTACGGCCAACCAGGCAGACGCGCTCGTTATCTTCGATATGCAGCTCTGCATTATCGAGAAGCGGCGAGTCGCTGAAGGAGAGCCACGCGCCGTGCATACTAATTAAAGACATTTATTTTTCCTTTCAGACCGCGGAGATAAGCCAGCAGTTGTGGATTTGACGGTTACGGGCAAAGTCCTGAGACAGCGTTTTTTGGCTGATTTCTTGTGCTTTCAGTCCCAGTTCGGCCAGGCCGTCGTGATCCATGCGGAATCCGCGCTTGTTGTTCGAGAACATAATGGTGCCGCCCTTACGCAGCAGGCGCTTCAGGTCGGTCATCAGGCGCAGGTGATCGCGTTGAACATCAAAGCTATCCTCCATGCGCTTGGAGTTAGAGAACGTCGGTGGATCGATAAAGATCAGATCGAACTGTTCATCCGTATCGCGCAGCCAGCCCAGCACGTCGGCCTGCAACAGACGATGCTGACGTCCGGTTAAGCCGTTGAGACGCAGGTTGCGCTCCGCCCACTCCAGATAGGTGCGGGACATATCCACCGTGGTGGTGCTGCGCGCGCCGCCAAGCCCTGCATGTACGCTGGCGCTGCCGGTGTATGAGAAGAGGTTAAGGAAATCTTTGCCTTTGCTCATCTGGCCCAGCATGCGGCGGGCGATACGGTGATCGAGGAACAGGCCGGTATCAAGATAGTCGGTCAGGTTAACCCACAGGCGAGCGTTATATTCGCCCACTTCGATGAAGTCGCCCTTCTCGCCCATTTTCTGATACTGATTTTTACCTTTCTGACGTTCACGGGTTTTCAGCACCAGCCTGTTTGGCGAAATGCCGAGCACGGCGATGGTCGCCGCAATGACGTCCAGCATACGCTGACGCGCTTTTTGCGCATCAATGGTTTTCGGCGGGGCATACTCCTGAACGACCACCCAGTCCGCATAGCGGTCAACCGCCACGTTGTATTCCGGCAGGTCAGCGTCGTACAGGCGATAGCATTCGATCCCTTCCTGCTTCGCCCACTTCTCAAATTTCTTCAGGTTTTTGCGCAGGCGGTTGGCGTAATCTTCCGCTACGCCGGAGGGCTTGCTGTCCGCCGCCGTCTCGGCCAGGTGGTAGTTTTTCTGCACGCAGTCCAGCGGGCCGTTTTTCGCCTTGTACTGGCGATCCGCACGCAGCTGCAGGCAGCTCAGCAGCTCCGGCGAGGCGCTAAACAGGGAGAGATTCCAGCCGCCGAAATGCGCTTTCATGTTGCGGCCCAGCAGGCTGTGCAGCGCAATCAGCGCCGGCTCGCTGCCCAGACGTTCGCCGTAAGGCGGGTTGCTGATCACCGTACCGTACGGGCCCTTAGGCAGCGGGTTGGTAAGGTTCGCAACGTCCTTGACGTCAAAATGAATCAGCTCGCCGATCCCGGCGCGGCGGGCGTTGCTGCGGGCGCGTTCAATGACGCGGGCATCGCTGTCCGAACCATAAAAACGAGACGTGTACTCCGCCAGCCCCTTGCGCGCGCGGGTCTGCGCGTCGTCCTTCACCTCTTTCCAGAGGGCTTCATCGTGCTGTGCCCAGCCTTTAAAGCCCCACTGTCCACGGTGCAGGCCTGGCGCACGGTCGGTAGCCAGCATCGCGGCTTCAATCAGCAGCGTGCCGGAACCGCACATCGGATCGAGCAGCGGCGTACCCGGCTGCCAGCCGGAGCGCATGACGATGGCCGCAGCCAGCGTTTCTTTGATGGGCGCCATCCCGGTGCGGTCGCGATAGCCGCGCAGATGCAGGCCCGCGCCGCTCAGATCCAGGGATATGCTGGCGGTGTCGCCGTTCAGCCAGACGTTGATACGCAGATCCGGATTTTCGCGGTCAACGTTCGGGCGTTCCTTATTTCGACGCGTGAAGCAGTCGACAATGGCGTCTTTGACGCGCAGAGCACCGTACTGGCTGTTGCGGATCTCATCGTTGACGCCGTTGAAATGCACCGCAAAGGTGGCGTCCGGGGTGAAGATCTCTGTCCAGTCGATCATCTGTACGCCGGTGTAGAGATCAAGATCGCTGTAGACCTTGCACTCTTTCATCGGCAGCATGATGCGCGACGCCAGACGGCTCCACATCAGGCTCTGGTAAATAAGCCGCGTGTCGCCCTCAAAATGGACACCACCCTGAACCACCCGGCACTCTCTCGCGCCCAGGCCTTCCAGTTCAGTTTTTAACAGCTCTTCCAGCCCACGGGCCGTACTGGCAAACAGAGAATTCATATCGTCACTTTTACTCTTAGAAAATTGTCGCGCATTATAGCTAATATGGCGTGTATGTCATAAAGTTGAAGGCTTATTTTCTTTTGCGGGAGTGTGCAGTGGCGACGTTATCCAGGCTTTTTATTCATCCGGTGAAATCCATGCGCGGTATCGGCGTTACGCACGCGCTGGCCGATATGAGCGGATTTGCCTTCGATCGCATATTTATGGTCACCGAGCCTGACGGTACGTTCATTACGGCACGCCAGTTCCCGCAGATGGTTCGCTTTACCCCTTCCCCGCTTCATGACGGTTTGCACCTGACCGCGCCGGACGGATCGAGCGCGGTGGTTCGCTTTACCGATTTTGCGCCGGTGGATGCGCCAACGGAAGTGTGGGGGAATCATTTTACCGCGCGTATCGCCCCGGACGCTATAAACCAGTGGCTGAGCGGCTTTTTCTCCCGTAACGTTCAGCTGCGCTGGGTTGGGCCAGCCCTGACCCGTCGCGTTAAGCGCCACAACGCGGTCCCCCTCTCCTTCGCGGATGGTTTTCCGTTCCTGCTGACCAACGAGGCCTCGCTTCGCGACCTACAAAACCGCTGTAAAGCCAGCGTGCAAATGGAGCAGTTTCGCCCGAATCTGGTGGTGACCGGAGCGGATGCCTGGGATGAAGATACCTGGAAAACGATCCGCATCGGCAGCGTGATTTTTGACGTGGTGAAACCGTGCAGCCGCTGTATTTTCACCACCGTCAGCCCGGAAAAAGGCCAGAAGCATCCTTCCGGCGAACCGCTGAAAACGTTGCAGTCATTCCGTACCGCGCAGGACAGCGGCGACGTCGATTTCGGTCAGAACCTCATCCCCCGCTCAAGCGGCGCGATCCGCGTGGGCGACGAGGTCGAAATTCTTACCCGCGGTCCGGCACGCGTATATGGCGCAGGTCAGGAAGAAGAGATGGTCGACGCCGTGACCAACGTCGCTTCCGCGGTGGATATTCACTGGGAAGGCAAGGTTATCCGGGGTAACAATCAGCAGGTACTACTGGAGCAGCTGGAGCAGGCGGGTATTCGCGTACCGTATTCCTGTCGGGCGGGAATTTGTGGATGCTGCCGCATCAGGCTGGTAGACGGTGAGGTGAGTGCTCTGAAGAAATCCGCGATTGGCAATGACGGCACGATCCTGTGCTGTAGCTGCGTACCGAAAACGTCCGTACAGCTGGAAGCTTAAACCGCCTGTTCGAGGCTGAAGGAATCTACGCGCAGCTGTGGCTTCAGCCTGTCGTTCATTACCTTGATGGCATCACCTAACTGCATCACTCGCCCGGCAATGGTCACGCCGGGCTGTGCCAGCAAACAGAGCGCGGCGTTTTCGCCGGGTTCAACCACCAGCAAACTCACCTCTTCTTCGGTATCGCTCAGGCTCACGCTGGCCGCATCGCCCGTGGCCGGGGTCCAGCTCATGCCGTGCGCGAGGAAATGCCAGCTTTTCGGCATTTGGGGTTTCAGGAAGCGGATTGCCACCAGCGCGTTTAATACCAGTTCGGCGCGCTGTTCTTTGGAGAGATCGAGATCGCGGCATTTTTCTTCAAAAGAGAAATAGAGCGCGGCATCGTCAACGCAAAAGCCTGAGGGGGCAAACGCGTCTGGCGTGAGCATCCGGCGCGCAAAACGAGAGCGAAACAACATGCCATTGGCTAAGTCGAGCATCATTCGGTCATGCTCTTCGCAATAATACCAGCGCCAGTTATCGTCAGGTTTAATTCGCATGTTTCTCTCCCGTCCCCAAACGTCCTGTACTAAAAATGTCCTGTTTGCCGCTTCGTTTATAACACTAGTAATAAAAGACTATAATGTCTAAATAAGCAACAATGACGGAATATAAAACAACCAGGGCTGGAAATAAAGCCCTGGTTGTCTGATTAAGAGAAAAGATTAGATATGGGTGACAATTTCTTTAATCAACGGCGGCCCTTTAAAAATAAAGCCGGAATAAATTTGCACCAGCGATGCGCCCGCCGCCATCTTTTCACGCGCAGCGATGACGGAATCAATGCCGCCCACCCCAATAATCGGCAGCTGGCCTTTTAATTCCGCAGAAAGTGCGCGAATAATTTCGGTGCTTTTTAATTGTACCGGACGGCCGCTTAAACCACCCGCTTCGTCACAGTTTTTCATTCCCTGAACGAGGGATCGATCGAGCGTCGTATTGGTCGCAATAACGCCATCAATATTATGGCGAACTAAACTGTCGGCAACCTGGATCAATTCTTCAGGAGAAAGATCCGGAGCGATCTTAACCGCGACCGGAACATATTTATGGTGGCTCGCCTGCAGCTCCGTTTGTTTATTTTTAATGGCGCTGAGAAGATCGTCGAGCGCTTCGCCATATTGTAATGAACGCAGCCCCGGGGTGTTTGGTGATGAAATATTCACCGCGATATAACCGGCATAGGCGTAGACTTTTTCCATACAAATCAGATAGTCATCTTTACCCTGCTCGACTGGGGTGTCTTTATTTTTACCGATATTAATACCCAGCACGCCATCAAAATGGGCTTTTTTTACGTTCTCTACCAGATGATCGACACCGAGGTTATTAAAGCCCATGCGGTTGATCAGCCCTTCGGCTTCGACCAGGCGGAACAGGCGCGGCTTGTCGTTACCCGGCTGCGGGCGCGGCGTCACCGTCCCGATTTCGATCGAGCCAAAGCCCATCGCACCGAGTGCATCAATGCATTCGCCATTTTTATCCAGGCCGGCCGCGAGGCCCAGCGGATTCTTGAAGGTCAGGCCCATGCACTGCACAGGTTTTTCCGGCACGTTCTGGCGCACCAGCGCCGCTAAAGGCGTTCCGGTAATGCGGCGTAACTGCTGAAACGTCAATTCATGAGCGCGCTCTGGATCGAGCTGGAAAAGGGCTTTACGAACGAAGGGGTAGTACATGAACTCTCCTGGATTCCCGGTGTGCAAACCGGGAGGGGATTATGTGCGATCCGGCACGGAAAGGGAATTGACCTGTGGCAAAAAAAGCCGAGTAAAACGCAATCGTTTCCTTCGGGAAGACTTCTTATGCATTTTTTGGCATTCAACCTGAGGATAAATCATTTAGTGGAATAACGGCGCAATGTCACACTCCTGAAAATTGTTATGAATGTTAGATAAAAGCAAACAATTAGTTATAAGGAGCAACCATGCGCGTCATTACTCTGGCCGGAAGCCCGCGCTTCCCCTCTCGCTCCAGCGCCCTGCTGGAATACGCCCGCGAAAAGCTTAATGCTCTGGATGTGGAGGTATGCCACTGGAATCTGCACAATTTCGACCCTGAAGATCTGCTCTACGCCCGTTTTGACAGCCCGGCGCTGAAAACCCTGACAGAACAGCTTAAAGGCGCGGATGGACTGATCGTCGCGACGCCCATTTATAAAGCCTCTTTTTCGGGTGCGCTGAAAACCCTGCTCGATCTGCTGCCCGAACGCGCGCTGGACGGCAAGGTCGTCCTGCCGCTGGCCACCGGCGGTACCGTGGCCCATTTGCTGGCGGTGGATTACGCCCTCAAGCCCGTTCTGAACGCGCTGAAGGCGCAGGAGATCCTGCACGGCGTCTTCGCAGACGACTCGCAGGTTATTGATTACCAGCACAAGCCACACTTCACCCCGAACCTGCAAACCCGCCTCGACAGCGCGCTTGATACCTTCTGGCACGCCCTGAACCGCCGGGAACGCCATGCAGAGGCACGTCGTCAACCACAAGGAGTAGCGCATGTTTAAAATCCTTACCCGTATCGGGCTGGCGGGCCTGCTGGCAGTCGCGTCGCTGGCACAGGCGGCGGAGGCCGCACCGGAGAGCCTGCGCATTGGCTATCAGAAAGGCAGCGTCAGCATGGTGCTGGCGAAAAGCCACGCGCTTTTGGAAAAACGCTTCCCGGACACTACATTCTCTTGGGTCGAATTCCCTGCCGGCCCCCAAATGCTGGAGGCCCTGAACGTCGGGAGTATTGATTTAGGCAGCACCGGCGACATTCCGCCGATATTTGCGCAGGCAGCCGGGGCGGACCTGGTTTACGTTGGCGTTGAACCCGCGAAGCCAAAGGCAGAGGTGATCCTGGTGCCGGAAAATAGCGGGATTAAACGCGTCGCCGATCTGAAAGGGCATAAGGTTGCTTTCCAGAAAGGCTCAAGCTCGCACAACCTGCTGCTGCGCGCGTTGCAGGAGGCTGGCCTGTCGTTCACCGATATACAGCCCGTTTACCTGACGCCTGCCGATGCGCGCGCGGCGTTCCAGCAAAAGAACGTTGATGCCTGGACTATCTGGGATCCGTACTACTCTGCCGCCCTGCTGCAGGGCAGCGTGCGGGTGCTGAAAGACGGCACGTCCCTGAAACAGACGGGTTCGTTCTACCTTGCAGCGCGGTCGTACGCCGAAAAGAACGGCGCCTTTATTCAGGAGGTGCTAGATACCTTCACGCAGGCCGATGCGCTGACCCAGACCCAGCGTCAGCAGAGCGTAACGCTGCTCGCGAAAACCATGGGCTTGCCTGAGCCGGTGATCGCCACCTACCTTGACCACCGTCCACCAACCACCATCGCCCCGGTTGACGCACGCGTTGCCGCCCTCCAGCAGCAAACGGCAGATCTTTTTTATCAAAACCGCCTGGTTCCAAAGCAGGTAAATATTCGCGAACGCATCTGGCAACCCGCAGGCATTAAAGGAAAAAAATCATGAGTCTGAATCTTTTCTGGTTTTTACCCACCCACGGTGATGGACGCTATCTTGGCACAGAAGAAGGCGCTCGCCCGGTCGACCACGGCTACCTTCAGCAGATAGCACAGGCGGCAGACCGCATCGGTTTTACCGGGGTGCTGATCCCGACGGGCCGCTCGTGCGAGGATGCCTGGCTGGTTGCCGCCTCAATGATCCCCGTCACCCAGCGTCTGAAATTCCTGGTGGCGCTGCGCCCGAGCGTGGTATCGCCAACCGTCGCGGCGCGTCAGGCGGCAACGCTGGACAGGCTGTCCAACGGGCGCGCGCTGTTCAATCTGGTCACCGGCAGCGATCCGCAGGAGCTGGCGGGAGACGGCGTATTCCTCGATCACACCGAACGTTATGAAGCCTCCGCCGAGTTCACACGCGTCTGGCGGCGGCTGCTGGAGGGTGAAACCGTCACCTTCGAAGGAAAGCATATCCACGTTCGGGATGCGAAACTCTACTTCCCGCCGGTTCAGCAGCCGCGCCCTCCCCTCTATTTCGGTGGTTCATCGGACGTGGCGCAGGATCTGGCGGCTGAGCAGGTCGATCTCTATCTGACCTGGGGCGAGCCGCCCGCGCTGGTGAAGGAAAAGATTGCCCAGGTACGCGCTAAAGCGGCTGAACATGGCCGCAAGGTGCGCTTCGGTATTCGCCTGCACGTGATTGTGCGCGAAACCAGCGAAGAGGCCTGGCAGGCCGCCGACCGGTTAATTTCCCATCTGGACGACGACACCATCGCCAGGGCACAGGCGGCGTTTGCCAGTACCGACTCCGTGGGTCAGCACCGGATGGCGTCGCTGCACAACGGCAGGCGAGAAAATCTGGAAATCAGCCCGAACCTGTGGGCCGGCGTAGGTCTGGTGCGCGGCGGCGCCGGGACGGCACTGGTAGGTGACGGCCCAACCGTAGCGGCACGCATCAATGAATACGCGGAGCTGGGCATCGACAGCGTTATCCTCTCCGGCTATCCGCATCTGGAAGAGGCGTACAGGGTGGGCGAGCTGCTGTTCCCGCATCTGGATGTCGCTGTTCCGGACATTCCGCAGCCGCGGCAGCTTCAGCTGCAGGGCGAAGCGGTGGCGAACGCGTTTATTCCGGGAAAAGTCGCGCAAAGCTAAGGAGCCTCTATGTCCGCAAACGCACAAAAATGGCTGCTGCGCGCCGCGCCGTGGTTCTTACCCGTCGGCATTGTCCTTGTCTGGCAGCTGGCGTCTTCAACCGGCTGGCTGTCGAGCCGCATCCTGCCCTCTCCGGAGGGCGTTGTCGAAGCATTCTGGTCGCTAAGCGCCAGCGGCGAGCTGTGGCAGCATCTGGCTATCAGCTCCTGGCGTGCGGCAATCGGTTTTTCGATTGGCGGCAGCATCGGCCTGACGCTTGGGCTGATCAGCGGTCTCTCCCGCTGGGGAGAGCGGCTGCTGGACACCTCCGTGCAGATGCTGCGCAACGTGCTGCACCTGGCGCTGATCCCGCTGGTCATCCTGTGGTTTGGCATAGATGAGAGCGCAAAAATCTTTCTCGTGGCGCTGGGGACGCTGTTCCCGATCTATATCAATACCTGGCATGGGATCCGCAATATCGATCGCGGCCTGGTGGAGATGGCCCGCAGCTATGGCCTGTCGGGTTTTGCCCTGTTTACGCATGTCATTCTGCCGGGCGCCCTTCCCTCCATCATGGTCGGCGTGCGTTTTGCGCTCGGCCTGATGTGGCTGACCCTGATCGTGGCGGAAACCATTTCGGCTAACTCCGGCATTGGCTATCTGGCGATGAACGCCCGGGAGTTTCTGCAAACGGACGTGGTGGTGGTTGCCATTATCCTTTATGCCCTGCTCGGCAAACTCGCAGACGTCAGCGCCCAGTGGCTGGAGCGAACCTGGCTGCGCTGGAACCCGGCCTATACCGCTCAGGAGGCGAAAGCATGAATACTGCACGACTGAATCAGGGGACACCGTTGCTGTTAAGCGGCGTAACCAAACGCTACGGCGAAAAAACCATTCTGAACGCGCTGGATCTGCATATTCCCGCCGGACAGTTTGTGGCCGTTGTCGGCCGCAGCGGCGGCGGAAAAAGCACCCTGCTGCGTCTTTTAGCCGGGCTGGAAGCCCCCAACGGGGGTGACATTCTGGCGGGCACCACGCCGCTGGCCAACATTCAGGACGATACGCGCATGATGTTTCAGGACGCGCGCCTGCTGCCGTGGAAAACGGTGATGGATAACGTCGGGCTTGGTCTGAAAGGCAGCTGGCGGGAGGAGGCCCGGCAGGCACTCGCCGCGGTCGGGCTGGAGGATCGCGCGGGTGAATGGCCTGCGGCGCTGTCGGGCGGTCAGAAGCAGCGCGTGGCCCTGGCGCGGGCGTTAATTCACCGTCCCGGCCTGCTGCTGCTTGATGAACCGCTCGGCGCGCTCGATGCCCTGACGCGAATCGAGATGCAGGATCTGATTGCGTCTCTCTGGCAGACGCACGGTTTTACGGTGCTGCTGGTGACGCACGACGTCAGTGAAGCCGTGGCGATGGCCGACCGGGTGCTGTTAATAGAAGAGGGAAAAATTGGTCTGGATCTGACGGTGGACATTCCACGCCCTCGCCGCGTGGGCGCGGCAAGACTGGCGGAGCTGGAGGCGGAAGTGCTGGACAGGGTAATGAAGCGTGGGGTGAACGAGCGCGCGTTGATTAAAGCTAATGCCTGATGCCCTCACCCCGGCCCTCTCCCTGTGGGAGAGGGAGGGTTAAGCTTTCTATCAGGCCAGCGCCTTCGCAATCTTTTCGTACAGATCGCCAGACAGGTTTTCCAGCCCTTTCAGCTGCTCAAGCGCGGCTCGCATTTTCGCCTGACGCTGCGCGTCGTAGCGCTTCAGGCGGATTAGCGGCTCAATCAGGCGAGACGCCACCTGCGGGTTACGGCTGTTCAGCTCGGTGAGCATTTCCACCATGAACTGATAGCCGCTGCCGTCTTCGGCATGGAACGCGGCCGGGTTGCTGCTGGCAAACGCGCCAATCAGCGAGCGTACGCGGTTCGGGTTGCTCATGGTGAACGAACGGTGCCTGAGCAGGCTGCGGACCTTGCTCAGCGCATCGGCCGCCGGGCTGGTGGCCTGCAGGATGAACCATTTGTCCATCACCAGACCATCCTCGTGCCACCTGTCGTCGTACTCCTGCATCAGCGCGTCACGGCACGGCAGCTCGGCGGCAACGCTCGCCGCCAGCGCGGCCAGCGCATCCGTCATGTTATCCGCTTCGTGATACTGCTTGCTTACCAGCACGTTTGCCAGCTCAGCCTCGCCAAACGCAAGGTAGCGCAGGCAGGTATTGCGCAGGGAACGCTTGCCAATGTCCGCATGCTCCACGCGATAGGCGTCCAGCCTGTTGGCGTTATAGATGGCGAGGAATTCATCCGCCAGTTCGGTCGCCAGCGTGCGGGTCAGCGCTTCACGCACGGCCACAATCGCAATCGGGTCAATGATGTCGAACAGCTCCGCGATTTCGGTCGCGGACGGCAGCGTCAGAATTTCAGCCGCCAGCGCCGGGTCAATCTTCTCATCCAGCAGTATGGCGCGGAAGGCATCTGCCACATGCACCGGCAGCGTCAGCGGCTGGCCCTGCTGGTAACGGTTGACGTTCAGCTTGATGTACGTCGCCAGCAGGCTTTGCGCCGCATCCCAGCGAGAGAAATCATTGCGCGCGTGACGCATCAGGAACGTCAGCTGCTGATCGCTCCACTTGTACTCCAGCTTAACCGGCGCGGAGAACTCACACAGCAGCGCAGGAACCGGCTGGAAGTAGACGTTATCGAAGATAAAGGTCTGCTCCGCCTGGGTTACGTTCAGCACGTTATGGACCGGATGCCCGCCCTTCTGCAACGGGATCGCGTTGCCTTCGTTGTCGTACAGTTCAATGCTGAACGGAATGTGCAGCGGATGTTTTTCCTCCTGCTCGGCCGTTGGCGGCGTGCGCTGGCTGATGGTCAGCGTGTACTGCTCGGTTTCCGGATTGTAATCGTCTTTCACGGTGACAATCGGCGTTCCGGCCTGGCTGTACCAGCGGCGGAAATGAGAGAGATCGACGTTGGACGCGTCTTCCATTGCCTGCACGAAGTCGTCGCAGGTGGCCGCGCTGCCGTCGTGGCGCTCGAAGTAAAGCTGCATCCCTTTCTGGAAGTTCGCTTCACCCAGCAGGGTGTGGATCATACGGATAATTTCAGCACCTTTTTCATACACCGTCAGGGTGTAGAAGTTGTTCATCTCAATCACTTTATCCGGACGGATGGGGTGCGCCATGGGGCTGGCATCTTCCGCAAACTGCAGGCCGCGCATGGTGCGCACGTTGTTGATGCGGTTCACCGCCCGCGAGCCCAGATCGGAGCTGAACTCCTGATCGCGGAAGACGGTCAGGCCCTCTTTCAGGCTCAGCTGGAACCAGTCGCGGCAGGTGACGCGGTTTCCGGTCCAGTTGTGGAAATATTCGTGACCGATGACGCGCTCGATATCGAGATAGTCTTTATCGGTGGCGGTATCGGTACGCGCCAGCACGTATTTGGAGTTAAAGACGTTAAGGCCCTTATTCTCCATCGCGCCCATATTGAAGAAGTCGACGGCGACAATCATATAAATGTCGAGGTCGTATTCGAGGCCAAAGCGCTCTTCGTCCCACTTCATGGAGTTGATGAGGGAAGTCATCGCCCACGGCGCGCGGTCAAGGTTTCCACGGTCGACGAAGAGTTCCAGCGCCACTTCACGGCCAGAGCGGGTTTTGAAGGTATCGCGCAGGACGTCGAAATCCCCTGCCACCAGCGCAAACAGGTAGCACGGTTTCGGGAACGGATCCTGCCACTGCACCCAGTGACGGCCATTCTCCAGCTCGCCTTCGCCGATACGGTTACCGTTGGAGAGCAGGAACGGGTACAGCGCTTTATCGGCAATAATTTTCGTGGTAAAGCGCGCCAGCACGTCCGGGCGATCCAGATACCAGGTAATGTGGCGGAAACCTTCTGCTTCACACTGGGTACACAGGGCTACGCCTGACTGGTAAAGCCCTTCCAGCGCGGTATTGGCGGCAGGGCTGATTTCATTCACGATGCGTAGCGTAAAGCGTTCCGGCAGGTTGTCGATGACCAGCTGGTTGCCTTCTTCTTTATAGTCTGACCAGGCTTCATCATTAATATGCAGGGAGACCAGCGTCAGGTCTTCACCATCCAGACGCAGCGGCACGGCCGTCGCGCTCTGGCGCGTCACCTGGCTTTCCGCCGTCACAACGGTTTTTGTAGCATCCAGGTCAAACGTCAGATCGATATCGCTAATCAGGTAATCCGGCGCACGGTAGTCGTGGCGGTATTTGGCTTGTGGCTGTTGTGTCATAGAAAACCTTATGCATCGTTTGTCGAGTAACGATTCAATATATTCCTGTTGTGTAAAACGCGCTATGCAGAATGTTCATCTTTTCAGGCACAACGTCCTTTATTGCTACATTTTTATAACACGGGGCACGAAATGCACTCGACCATAAAGTGTGCTTATGTTGTGATCGGGGTTCAATAAATCATTAAACAAGGTATACTCCGGAGTTGTTTATTGTACTAAACGCTCCCGTGAGAGGATGCTACAGCGCACCTATGACTCAATTCGCTTCTCCGGTTCTGCATACGTTGCTGGATACCGACGCGTACAAGCTGCATATGCAGCAAGCCGTGTTTCACCACTATCATGATGTTCATGTTGCGGCGGAATTTCGCTGCCGGGGTGACGACTTGCTGGGTATCTACGCAGACGCCATTCGTGAACAGGTCGATGCCATGCAGCATCTGGCGCTGCAGGATGACGAATATCAATGGCTTTCTGGCCTGCCGTTTTTCAAAGCGGACTATCTGAACTGGCTGCGCGACTTCCGCTATAACCCGGAACAGGTCACCGTCTCAAATGATAACGGCAAGCTGGACATCCGCCTGACCGGCCCGTGGCGCGAAGTGATCATGTGGGAAGTGCCGCTCCTGGCCGTAATCAGCGAGCTGGCCCACCGCTATCGTTCCCCGGAAACCGGCGTTACCCAGGCCGTTGCCGCGCTGGAAAATAAACTCGTTGAGTTTAACCAGCTGACCGAAGGGCTGGATATGTCCCGCTTCCGGCTGATGGACTTTGGCACGCGCCGCCGCTTCTCACGCGACGTGCAGGAAGCCATCGTCAGACGCCTTCAGCAGGAGCCCTGGTTTGTTGGTACCAGCAACTACGATCTGGCGCGTCGCCTGGATTTAACCCCGATGGGCACCCAGGCGCACGAATGGTTCCAGGCACACCAGCAAATTAGCCCTGACCTCGCTAATAGCCAGCGCGCGGCCCTCGCCGCGTGGCTTGACGAATACCCGGATCGGCTCGGCATTGCCCTCACCGACTGTATTACCATGGACGCGTTCCTGCGCGACTTTGGTCCTGAATTTGCTGAACGCTACCAGGGCTTACGCCATGACTCCGGGGATCCGGTGGAATGGGGTGAGAAAGCCATTGCCCATTACGAAAAATTGGGTATTGACCCGATGAGTAAGGTGCTGGTCTTCTCCGATAACCTCGATCTCGCGAAAGCCGTTGACCTTTATCGCCACTTCTCCTCTCGGGTGAATCTTAGCTTCGGCATCGGTACGCGCCTGACCTGCGATATCCCTCAGGTGAAACCGCTGAACATTGTCATAAAACTGGTGGAATGTAACGGCAAGCCGGTGGCGAAGCTATCCGACAGCCCGGGCAAAACCATCTGCCATGACAAAGCGTTCGTTCGCGCATTACGTAAAGCCTTCGATCTGCCCCTGGTGAAAAAAGCCAGCTAACCGCTTCGGGGAGCCTCCATGGCTCCCCTTCTCTTATTTATTTCTTATTTCTTCTCTTAAGACAGCGAAATTTACTTGTCTGATAGCGGATGCCAGGTAACATAGATATCCCCCCTATAAGGGCGGACAAGTGTTTATTTTTTCCGACTATTAACAGAGAGAATATTATGAGCGTTGTGCCTGTAGCCGACGTACTCCAGGGCCGTGTCGCCGTTGACCAGGAGGTCACCGTGCGCGGATGGGTGCGTACTCGTCGAGATTCTAAAGCTGGCATCTCCTTCCTCGCCGTCTATGACGGTTCCTGCTTTGATCCTGTACAGGCCGTCATTAATAATTCTCTGCCCAATTACAATGACGACGTTCTGCACCTGACAACAGGCTGTTCCGTGATCGTTACCGGCGTTGTGGTGGCTTCTCCGGGCCAGGGTCAGAGCTTCGAAATTCAGGCGACATCTGTGGAAGTAACCGGCTGGGTTGAAGATCCGGATACCTACCCGATGGCTGCAAAGCGTCACAGCATCGAATATCTGCGTGAAGTCGCGCACCTGCGTCCGCGCACCAACCTGATTGGTGCGGTTGCCCGCGTGCGTCACACCCTGGCGCAGGCGCTGCATCGCTTCTTTAACGAGCAGGGTTACTTCTGGGTTTCTACCCCGCTGATTACCGCATCCGACACCGAAGGTGCAGGTGAAATGTTCCGCGTTTCAACGCTGGATATGGAAAACCTGCCGCGTACGCCGGAAGGTAAAGTCGACTACGACAAAGACTTCTTTGGTAAAGAAGCCTTCCTGACGGTATCCGGTCAGCTGAACGGTGAAACCTATGCCTGTGCGCTGTCCAGGATCTATACCTTCGGCCCAACCTTCCGTGCGGAAAACTCCAACACCAGCCGCCACCTGGCGGAATTCTGGATGCTGGAGCCGGAAGTGGCCTTTGCCGACCTGAACGACGTTGCGGGCCTGGCGGAAGCGATGCTGAAATACGTGTTCAAAGCCGTTCTTGAAGAGCGCGCAGACGACATGAAATTCTTCGCTGAGCGTGTGGATAACGATGCCATCGCCCGTCTTGAGCGCTTTGTCTCCGCGGACTTCGCGCAGGTAGATTACACCGATGCGGTTGCTATCCTGGAAAAATGCGGCGAGAAGTTCGAAAACCCGGTTTACTGGGGCGTGGATCTCTCCTCCGAGCACGAACGTTATCTGGCAGAGAAGCACTTTAAAGCGCCGGTTGTTGTGAAAAACTATCCGAAAGACATTAAGGCGTTCTATATGCGCCTTAACGAAGACGGTAAAACCGTTGCCGCGATGGACGTCCTGGCACCGGGCATCGGTGAAATCATAGGTGGTTCCCAGCGTGAAGAGCGTCTGGATGTGCTGGATGCGCGTATGCAAGAGATGGGTCTGAACCCGGCTGACTACAGCTGGTATCGCGACCTGCGCCGCTACGGTACCGTTCCGCACTCCGGTTTCGGTCTGGGCTTTGAGCGTCTGATTGCCTACGTTACCGGTGTTCAGAACGTGCGTGATGTGATTCCGTTCCCGCGCACGCCGCGTAACGCAAGCTTCTAACCGACCTTCTTACCTATGGCCAGCAAACGCTGGCCATTATTTTATCCTGCAATGTCAGTTTTCGTCAGTCGAAAGTCAGCGTCTTTAAAACACAACCCCGCAATAACCTCTACCTGTTACGTTTTGTTTCCACGAAATATCTGTGAACAAAAAAATAACCTCATTCTTATTGCGCTTAATACATTCCTTAACTAATAGCACAAAAAACAACCAAATCCAGAGCCATCCGGACGTCTTATTATGGTCATAAGAAAATCCACACCGTTTAGCTTCTGTTTATAAGTAATGCATTTAGCAAAATTAAAGATAAGCAAATCATATATATAGGAATAAAGGAGATGTTTAATTCGCCAGATGCCGCTGAAATTTGAGGTACTTCACAAAGTTCCCTAAAATACACATTTAGTTACACATAATTTCTTTTTGTAACCGAATCTTGAAGATTGTAGCACTTTCAGTGTAGCGAAACGCTTCTATGAATGGAAAGATGCCTGTCAGATACAAAAAGACACCTAACTCTCATCAATAGTTCCGGAAATATTTATTGACAGAATTTATTGACGGCGGTGGCGAGTGTCATAAAAAAACCAATGAGGGTAATAAATAATGATGAAGCGCAATATCCTGGCAGTGGTAGTCCCTGCCCTGCTGGTAGCCGGTGCAGCAAACGCTGCTGAAATCTATAACAAAGACGGCAACAAATTAGATCTTTACGGTAAAGCAGTTGGCCTGCACTACTTCTCTGACTTCGCAGGCAACGATGGCGACAAAACTTACGCGCGTCTGGGCTTCAAAGGCGAAACTCAGATCAACGACCAGCTGACTGGTTACGGTCAGTGGGAATACAACTTCCAGGGTAACAACTCTGAAGGCGGCGATGCACAGAACGGCAACAAAACCCGTCTGGCATTCGCAGGTCTGAAATTTGGTGATGCAGGCTCCTTCGACTACGGTCGTAACTACGGCCTGGTCTATGACGCAATCGGCATCACCGATATGCTGCCTGAGTTCGGTGGTGATACCGGCGCGAGCGATAACTTCTTCGCAGGCCGTACCGGTGGTCTGGCAACATACCGCAACAGCAACTTCTTCGGCCTGGTCGATGGTCTGAACTTTGGCCTTCAGTACCTGGGCAAAAACGAGCGTGATGACGCATTACGTTCTAACGGTGACGGCTGGGCGACCTCTCTGAGCTATGAATACGAAGGCTTCGGCATTGTTGGTGCTTATGGTGCGGCTGACCGTACTGATGCACAGCAAACCAGCCTGGCCTGGGGCGAAGGCGATAAAGCTGAGCAGTGGGCAACCGGTCTGAAATATGACGCGAACAACATCTACCTGGCGGCAGTGTACGGCGAAATGCGTAACGCAGCACGTCTGGACAATGGTTTCGCTAACAAGTCTCAGGACTTCTCTGTCGTTGCTCAGTACCAGTTCGACTTCGGCCTGCGTCCATCCATCGCCTACTACAAATCTAAGGCGAAAGACGTAGAAGGTATCGGTGACGAAGACTACATCAACTACATCGACATTGGCGCGACCTACTACTTCAACAAAAACATGTCCACCTATGTTGACTACCAGATCAACCAGCTGAAAGACGACAACAAGCTGGGCATCAACAACGACGACGTTGTCGCTGTGGGTCTGGTTTACCAGTTCTAATCAGCACACCGCATTGTTATATGCTTAATAAACAGGGCTTCGGCCCTGTTTTTTTTATTTGTGCAGATAAAACTTAGCGACTTTTGAAAAGCCGCACGCTTTTCGTCGCAAACGGTTGGCATTTTGTAAATCTACCGTTAACCTGATAGCGGATTTCACTTCTGTAATCACAATGGAACTTCGTCATGTTTGAGAACATTACTGCCGCTCCTGCCGACCCAATTCTGGGCCTGGCCGATCTGTTTCGTGCCGACGACCGCCCTGGCAAAATCAACCTGGGTATTGGTGTATATAAAGATGAAACCGGCAAAACTCCGGTACTGACCAGCGTTAAAAAAGCTGAGCAGTACCTGCTGGAAAACGAAACCACCAAAAACTACCTCGGTATTGATGGTATTCCTGAATTTGGTCGCTGCACCCAGGAGCTGCTGTTCGGAAAAGGCAGCACCATTGTGAGCGAAAAACGCGCCCGCACGGCCCAGACCCCTGGCGGTACCGGCGCACTGCGCGTGGCGGCAGATTTCCTGGCGAAAAACACCTCCGTGAAGCGCGTGTGGGTGAGCAACCCAAGCTGGCCTAACCATAAGAGCGTATTCAATTCCGCGGGTCTGGAAGTGCGTGAATACGCCTACTACGACGCGGCAAACCACGCTCTGGACTTTGACGGTCTGCTGGCAAGCCTGAACGAAGCCCAGGCGGGCGACGTGGTGCTGTTCCACGGCTGCTGCCATAACCCAACCGGTATCGATCCTACCCTTGAGCAGTGGGAACAGCTGGCTAAGCTGTCCGTTGAAAAAGGCTGGCTGCCGCTGTTCGACTTCGCCTACCAGGGCTTTGCCCGTGGTCTGGAAGAAGACGCCGAAGGCCTGCGCGCGTTCGCTGCGGTGCATCAGGAGCTGATCGTAGCCAGTTCTTATTCCAAGAACTTTGGCCTGTATAACGAGCGCGTGGGTGCCTGTACGCTGGTGGCCGCTGACGAGCAAATCGTGGATCGCGCCTTCAGCCAGATGAAATCCGCGATCCGCGCTAACTACTCCAACCCACCAGCCCACGGTGCATCTGTGGTCGCGACGATCCTGAGCAACGATGCGCTGCGCGCTATCTGGGAACAGGAGCTGAACGATATGCGTCAGCGCATTCAGCGCATGCGCCTGCTGTTTGTGAACACGCTGGCAGAGAAAGGTGCCGATCGTGATTTCAGCTTCATCATCAAGCAGAACGGCATGTTCTCCTTCAGCGGCCTGACCAAAGAGCAGGTGCTGCGTCTGCGTGAAGAGTTTGGCGTGTACGCCGTTGCCTCTGGCCGCGTGAACGTTGCAGGCATGACGCCTGACAACATGGCGCCACTGTGCGAAGCCATTGTCGCGGTGCTGTAATCTGCATCCACAAAAAAGCCTGCATAAGCAGGCTTTTTTATTTCTGGTTACCAGACAGGCATTTCATCCTGAAGGAACGGGTTATGTAACCGCTCATGGCCCAGCGTCGACATCGGACCGTGACCCGGAATAAACGTCACGTCATCGCCCAGCGGCAACAGCTTCTGCTTAATCGACTGAATCAGCTGACCGTGATCGCCGCGCGGGAAATCGCTGCGTCCTACGCCGCCTTTGAAAATCACGTCACCGGAAATCAGCAGCCGCGACTGGTCGTCAAAGAAGACGATATGGCCGGGCGTATGCCCGGGACAATGCAACACCTGTAAAGTCACATTCCCTACGTTAACGCGCTCACCTTCGTTCAGCCAGCGGTCAGGCGTCAACGGCTGACACTCGTCCAGGCCAAACATGCGGCTTTGGGCGGGTAACCCCTGCAGCCAGAACTCATCTTCTTTTTCCGGGCCGATAATCGGCACACCGTAGTGTTCAGCCAGTTCAGCCGCTGCCCCAACATGGTCGAGATGACCGTGGGTCAGTAAAATCTGTACCAGCGTCACGCCGCTGGCAGCGACTTCCTGCCTGATTGTCCCGGCGTCACCGCCGGGATCGACAAGCGCGGCCAGCCTGGTTTGTTCACACCAGATCAATGAACAGTTCTGTGAGAACGCGGTAACCGGAATAATACGATAGTTCATACTGCTCCTGTGTTTCGTTATTACCAGTGCCGAACCGGCCCGGTATCAATATGCACAAAGTTGCTACGTGGGTAGTATCCTACACCACCTGCGCGCATAGATAACGCCGCTTTGCGAATATTGGCTAACGAAACGCCTTCAATATGGAAATCCATCGCCTGCCCTTTCGTGTGGTAGCTTTTTTTCGCTACCCCACGGCTGTGGGCGCGCAGTTCATTGTTGGTGTCCAGAGAGCGGTAGCCAGAAATGAGCTGCACCGGCCTTTTGGTGCCCAGCAGGCCCTGCAGGCGGAAAAGCTGATCGAACAGTCCAGGGTCGATGGCTTTGATTTTATTCGCGCGGAAATCACGGAAAAAATGGTTGAGTCTTGCTAATTCATCCTGAATATAGCCTCTGCCATCGAAAAACTCCGCCTTAAGCGTCTCACCAGTATGCAGATTGTTGAGCGTTAAAATACGCGGACGAGGTGTCGAGAGGGTGGCAAATGCTGGCGTCGGAAGGATAGCCGCTGCGCCCAGCGCAACGCCACCTAACGCCAGCAATTTGCGGCGATTAGCGTCAAATTTGTCCATGATAATCAGGTCTACAGGTAAAAGAAATTGTCAATATGCTTAGCGCACGAAGGGCACCTTAACTGGCAAAGCCTGATACGTCAAGGCGCCCAACCCCAGCAAATACGCGGCCTGCAGCCAGATCGCCCCGTATTCACCATAACTTACGACAATCATTTTCCCCGAACTGCTTCATTTACCTGATTAATTGTTCCGCTTTTGGCAAAATTTGTGCGCCGGATCGCGCTGTCTGATCATAATTGTAAATATCTGTGCGGTACTGGGTGCGCCCGTCCGCGCCCACAAACGCGGTGAGATAATACAGGTTGACCGGAATATTGTGGCGGATATTGACGTAACGGGTGTCCCCCTGCTTGAGAGCATCGGAGATCCGCGTGTCGTTCCAGCCCGCATCCTGCAACAGCATATTCGCCAGCTCCGATGCCTTATTCACACGCACGCAGCCTGAGCTGAGCGCGCGGGCATCTTTCTGAAACAGGTTATGGTTCGGCGTATCATGCAGATAGATAGCGTCCGAACTTGGCATGTTGAATTTATAGCGCCCCAGCGAGTTATGCGCACCCGGCGCCTGCTGGAAACGGAACGGCAGGTTCGACGGCGTAATCGTTGACCAGTCAACCATCCACGGATCGATCGTCTCTTTGCTGTTCCAGCCGCGGATCACCGTATAGTTATGACGCTCAAGATAGCCAGGATCGTTCCAGACCTTAGGCAGAATATCCTTGCGCGCCAGCGTTGGCGGCACGTTCCACGGCGGGTTCACCACCACGTTATTCAGGGCGCTGCTCATCATCGGCGTTTTACGGTCAGGCCGTCCCACAATCACCCGGGAGGCCAGCACCTCGCTACCGTCCTGATAGTAGACCAGCGAATAAGCGGGAATGTTAACCATAATGCCGGTGGATAAGGTCCCCGGGAGCAGGCGCAGGCGCTGGATATTTAACGCCAGTACCCCAGCGCGCTGAGCAGGCGAGACGTTCAGCCAGTCGCGGGTGGATGGACCGATTACCCCGTCTGCGCCCAGCCCCTGCGCGGCCTGGAACTGCTTAACCGCCGCAACCAGTTCGCGATCGTAGGCGGCGGGTTTGTTGCTCAGCGCAGCGGCCTTTTTCTCTTTTACCGGGGCCGACGGGCTGACGACCGCGTTTTGCGTATCGTCGCCAGGCAGCGCAATCTTAGGACCGCTTTCGAGAATGCCGGAGCGTTTCATAATTTCGCGGATCGCCGGGACATCGCTGCTCCACTGCCCCGGACGAAGCGTGGTTGTCCCACGTACCTGAGGCCACGGGCGGGAATCCGCTACCAGCTCAAGCAGCGACTGATGCATGGTGGCATACTGCGGATGGGCAGGCGCCAGGCTTGCGATAAAGCGCGGCAGGTCACCGTTGTCCAGCGCCAGCTGCCACTGATTAATTACGGACAGCGCAGGAGTCGCCAGCCTGTACGGCTTATTGCTGTAGAGCCAGCGGTTACCGTTCACCGAAATGCCCGCCACAAACTGCAGGTAGCCCATCATGGCATCAGACAGCACCACGTCACGCGCCTGGCCGGTGACGGCGGGATCGGTGAGGAGTTCAACCCAGGCCGTGAACTGCGGCTGAAAACCTGCAATCGCCACTTCTGCCAGCTGCTGCTGGAAGGCGCGCACCGCATCCCGGTTTTCCCACATCGGTTTCATATCGCGCGCAGCGTACAGCAGCGTAAGCTGGTTGATATAGGCAGGAGTATAGCCCGCAGGCAGCCCGGTCATGAGCTGCTGGCGTAGTGATTCAGTATCGATGCCTTCCGGCAGCGGTTTAATGCCGGCCATAATGGCCGTCGCCGGAGACTGATCCAGCGGCTGTGACAGCGACGTCGGCTGCGCGCCCATCGTCGCAGAGCTGTCAGTCGGCACAATTTCAGGCTCGTCGGCCTGAGCGGTAAACAGTGGAGCAAACATCACTGTCAGGCACAAACTCAGCGCAGACAGCTGACGACCACGATTTTTCTTAAGCAACATCCCTTGCCCCCTGTTTTTACGACATGCCCAGTGTACTGGAGCTTTCCTTCAGTATAGAAAGGCATACACGCTGTTGCCTTACCTTATGTAAAGAAGTTTAAAGATAACGCAGCCCTGAACACAAGTTAAGTGAATAAAAAAAGCGGCGCATCAGCGCCGCCCTTTGTAATAACCCGCCTTAAGAAGCGTCAGCCGTGCCGGGTAATGATTCCGGAGGCTGCGGCGCGAAACCGCGCAGGCCGACGACGTGTACGTGTTCACTGTTCTGGAACACCTTACGCACCAGCTTATAGGTCGTGCCTTTTTCCGGGCTGATGTTTTCCGGCGCCGCAATGATGAGCTGCATATCAAGTCGATCGCAAAGCTCAAACAGCGTGGCGATGGAGCGGGCATCAAGACGCGCGGCTTCATCGAGGAACAGCAGACGGCATGGAGAGATGTCTTTACCGCGCAGACGACGCGCTTCATCTTCCCAGCTCTGCACCACCATCACCAGAATCGACATACCGGTACCGATCGCTTCACCGGTAGAGAGCGCACCGGATTCAGCGCGCAGCCAGCCGTCGGAGCCACGGTTAACCTCAACCTCCATCTCGAGATAGTTGCGGTAATCCAGCAGCTCTTCACCGATGGTTTGCGGGGTACGCTGGCCCATGTCAATCTGCGGATTCAGGCGCTGATACAGTTTCGCCAGCGCTTCGGAGAAGGTCAGGCGGTTACTGTTAAACAGATCCTGATGCTGCTCGTGCTGTTCAGACAGCACGTCCAGCAGCGTGGAGTGCGCTTCACGCACGTTCACGTTCAGCCGCACGCTGTTGACCTGGCCAAACGACACGCTTTGCAGGCCCTGGTTCAGCTGGCGGATACGGTTCTGCTCGCGCTGAATGGTTTTACGAATAATATTCGCCACGCTGCGGGAGCTGATAGCCAGCTTCTGCTCGCGGGAGGTCAGCTCTTCCGTCAGACGCCCCAGTTCGATCTCCATCTGCTCGATGGCTTCAACCGGATCGTCGGTGCGGATGATGTCCTGACGAATACGCTCGCGCAAGTGCTGATAAACCGCCACGAAGAACTGGATTTTGCGCTCGGGGCGCTTCGGATCTTCGGACATGCGCAGCACGTCGCGCAGGTGTTCGTTGTCCGCCACGGCCAGACGCAGCGCACCCAGCGCCTTATCCGACATAGAACGCAGCTCATCGGCTGACAGATACGCCAGCTCGCGACGGTGCAGACGACGTTCCACGTTATTGTCTTTCACCATACGCATCACCGCGCACCAGCCCGCCTTCGCGGTCACGACCTGTTCACGCATTTCGTGATAGTCGCGCTCCAGCTTGCGCAGGCGACGCGTCAGGTTGTCCATCTCCGCTTCACAGAAGGTCAGCGCTTTTTCCAGCTGATTACGACGCGCGCGGTTGTTGCTGAGCTGTGCATGCAGTTCATCGCGTCGGATACGGGCGCGCTCTTCCGCACCGCTGTCGGCGCGCACGCCGATGTCCTGAAGCTCTTTATGCAGGTCGTTTAGCAGCTCTTTCTTGGTGTCGAAGGAACTTTTCAACGATGCCATCACCTGGCTGTACTGGCTCAGCTGTGCGGCGTGAGTACGCATCGCCTCACGCGCGCGGGTACGTTCCGCTTCGGCCTGCTCAAGACGCTGGCGCAGCTTTTCATTGAGATCGCTGTTCCCGCTCAGCATTTCTGCTGAATCGGAGTAGCCGAAGTGCGCGCGACGTTGCACCACTTCCGTCAGGGCAAACGCCTGCTGACGCGCTTCGCGCTGCACCTGCTGTGACCAGGCATAATCTTCTTTTAACTGCTCAAACTGTTCCGGGTCGCTCTGGAGAACGGAGACCATCGGCTCCAGTTTTGCCAGCTGGTTGCCGTGCTGCTGCACAAAGCGCGCCGCTTCCTGCGCTTCGTCCAGGCGTTCCTGAATTTCATCCACGCGATCGGCGAGGGTATCGTCCGCCAGCAGGTTCAGGCGCGGCAGAATGCGGTTAAGCGCAGCTACGCCCTCTTTCGCCTGTTCGAACTGCACGCGGCTCTGCTGGTTGTCATTTTCATGGCTGGCCAGCGCGCGCTCCAGTTCACCACGGCGGGTGTTGAGCTTGCGAATTTCCGCTTCCGGATCGGGCTCAAAGGCCACGCCCAGATGGCTACCGATAAAGCGGCTGAACGCCTGATGCAGACGCTGCGTTTTCTGCACATCGAACGACAGCGTCGCAAAACGTTCAGAAAGCGTTTCACGCTCGGCGTGCAGGGTTTCAATACGGTTTTCACGCGCGGCGCGGCCAAACAGCGGCAGTTCCGGGAAGCGCGAGTAGCGCCACTGGCGATCGGCGATTTTCACCACCACCGCTTTTTCCAGCTCGTCTACGCTGAATACGCTGTCATCAAACGACTGCGGATCCCCTTCGATGAGGTAGAGATCTTCCGGGCAGTCCTCAAGCCCTGCGAGCTGCTCAGAAATCAGCGACAGGTCCGGCACCACAATCGCGTTACGGGACGGACCGTACAGCGCGGAGAAGTACGGCGCATCGTCCAGGCCGACGTCGTCGTAAATTTCAGACAGCAGCACGCCGCCGAAACGCTCGGCTAACGCATTCAGACGCGGATCCTCTGACCCGCCCGGCTGGCTTAAGCGCTCAATTTCTTCATCAACGTCACGCTTGCGCGCGCCCACTTCGTCACGCTCAACAATCGCTTCACGCTCGCGCTCCAGCAGCTGTTGCATGTATTCGGTGACGTCCTGGCTGGAGGTAAACTCCTGGCCACACTGCTCGCTGAGCTGATTCAGGCTGCTTTGCGCGGCCAGCCAGACTGGCGCACGTTGTAATAGCGCCTTCGAGCGGGACTGGAGCTGCTCAAGCTCCTGACGCAGCGTCATGCGCTGTTCGCTGGCATTCGAGACGGTATCGGACAGGGCCGCAATACGCGCTTCCAGCTCCTGATGCAGGGCTTCAAGCTCGTCGAAATCGTAATTTTTACCCTGACGCTTGCAGAAATCCGCCAGCAGACGTTCGGCTTCCTGCTGCTCGCGCAGGCGCTGTTCCAGCTCGTTCAGACGCATGCGCAGCGGCTGCACCTGCTCGGCCAGATGGCGCTGGTTCACGCCGTCGCGCAGCAATTCACGGGCAACGTCCCACGCTTCGTTACGCGCCAGCGGGCCGTTGATCGCCACCACCAGCTGGTACGCCTGCTCAAACTGGCTGTGCGCCGTCTGGGCCACGCTCATTTTCTGATCGAGGGAAAGCAGTTTTTCCGTGGCTTCCTGCTCTTTCGCCTGGAAGGTATCCAGCCATTCGTCGGCGCTTTCCGGGGTGAGATCGGGCAGATGGCAGAGCGCTTTTGCACGCTGCAACGCCTGCAGCGCCTGGTTGTACTGGATCGCGCGGGTCTGCTGCACGTCCAGCGCCTGCTGGTAGTCAGCGAGCTGGCTTTTCAGCTCATCCACTTCCAGCTCGGCGGCTTCGGCGCGGGCTTCGTTCTCTTCCTGCAAATCGGCGGCTTCCGCCACCACTTCATTTTGCTCTTCGAGACGAATTTGCAGCTCATCGAGATCCGCTTCGTAGCGCTCAATTTTTTCCTGCTGACGCAGCGCGGTTTGCACCAGGTTAAGGTGATCGCTGGCCGCCTGGTAATCGGCTTCCAGATCCCCTTCGGCGCCGTTGTGCTCGCCCAATTCACGCGCCATTTCGACGTGCTTATACTGCTCGGCCACCAGCTGTTTGCGGGAGGTAAACAGCTCGCGACGATACTCTAGCGCCTGATCGAGATGAATGCGGCGCTCGTTGGCGTGGCGCATATAGTCTGCCGCCACGTAGTTAGTGGCTTCGCTGATCAGGTGTTTAAACAGATCGCGGTCAGACTGCGTAACGCGAATCGCTTCCAGCGTCATGCGGTTTTCACGCAGCGCGGCTTCCATATCCTGGAAGGCCTTACGCACGCCGCTGTTTTCCGGCAGCAGGTAGTCGCGCAGGGAGCGGGTAATGGCGCTGGAGATACCGCCGTACAGGGAGGCTTCGATCAGGCGGTAGTATTTACTACGATCGGACGCGCTGCGCAGACGGCGGGCAACCACGCCCAGATCGAACATCAGGGAGTGGTAGTCGGTAATAGAGTTGAACTGCTTGAACTGAACGCCTTCAATGGCTTCGAGCTTGTCTTTCAGCTCCTGAAGCGTCAGGACGCGCGCCTGGCGTTCATTCAGGGTTTCCGTCAGCAGCGCGGTCGGCTGTACGGACGTTGGCAGCCCCTGAATCGCAAACGGCTTGATATCCACTTTACGATCGCGCCCGGCGACCTGTTGCAGACGAACCCCCACGACCACGCGCTGGTGACGGGAGTTGATCACGTCCAGCACCGAATAACAGACGCCCGCTTTCAGCTTACCGTGCAGACCTTTATCGCGGGAGCCGCTTGTCGCCCCCGCTTCGGTGGTGTTACGGAAGTGCAGTAGCGTCAGGTCAGGGATCAGCGCCGTAACGAAGGCCGCCATGGTGGTGGATTTACCCGCCCCGTTACCGCCGGAGAGCGTCGTCACCAGCTCATCCAGATCGAAGGTTCGGGCAAAGAAGCCGTTCCAGTTAATCAGCGTTAGTGAGCGAAATTTACCGCGTTCAATCATTACTCTTCCTCCCCGCTATCCGGCTGATTCTCTTCATGCTCGTCATTGAGCTGCAAATGGTTTTCCACCGGCATCGCCTCACCGTCACGGATCATACGCAGCTGCGCTTCGCGCGCATCGTCGCCGGCGCGCACGTCGGCGCCAAAGCGGAAGACCGATTCGGTAATGCGGAACTTGCTGCTGTCGTGGCCCATGAACCAGACCATTCCCAGACGGCGCAGACGGTTAAGGGAAGAGCGTACTTTTTCCTGTAATTTCTGACGGTCCAGATCGGACCCCGTCGAACGATTGTTCACCAGCTTGAGAAGCTTGCTTTCATCCGCCAGCGACAGCAGCTCATCGTAAAGCTCCTGCTGGGTGAAGATCCCCTCATTCGCCAGACGTTCCGGGCTGAGGTAGAGGTAGCAGAGAATTTTACCCACCATCATATCCAGCTCGGAAAGCACGGAACGGGGAATAAGCGTGGTCGAGCGCGGGCGCAGGTAGAAAAACCCTTCCGGCGCGCGGATAAGCTCAACGTTATAGCGAGCGTAAAACTCTTCCAGGTACTCCTGAAAGTCCATCAAAAAGGCGTGATTATCCAGCTCGTCAAGGCCAATGTGACGACCGGCACGCAGCTGGCTGTCCAGCGCCGGAAACAACGGATTCGCCAGCGCCTGTGCCAGCTTAACTGGCATCACTTGTTCAATATTTGTCAATGACATGCGCCTGTACCTTGGCTCCGTAATCGTTAATCGGCTGCCACTTCGGAGGCAGTCCGGTGAAATCGGCTTGTGCGATACCCAGGCGCACCGCCTGGTCTACAACAATGCGGGCAACGTCGAAGTGGCGCGCGCGCGGATACTGCGCCAGATAGTCGCGCACCACGAGGCCAAGATCCAGCGGCGCCTGTCTGGTTTTGTAGACAGCGAGCTGTTCTTCGATCATCGCCGCAAGCTGCTCGCGAATTTCGTTAAATTCTTCGTATTCCAGATCCGGCGGCAGTTCCCCGGTGACCTCTTCATCGCGCAGCGCCATCTCCTCGTCGCGCATATCCAGCAGACGATCGGCATTGGCGTAGGTCAGCGCCCATGGCGCATCGAAGTAGGTCTGTACCGACTGGCGCAGACGCTGGGCAAAGACGCGGTTTTTGTCCATATCGATGGCGGTACGGATAAATTTATGCACGTGACGGTCATAACCAATCCACAGATCGATCGACTGCTGGCCCCAGCTGATAATGCGGTCAAGCTTGCTCTGCAGATCGAACACCAGACGGTCGATAAAATGCAGATCGTCGTGCACCATCGTCGCGTCCTGGATGCGCAGCAGGTTGGCCTGAAGCTTGTCGCCTGCCGCCTCCAGCGTATCCTGCAGTTCGCGCAGCGTACCGGAGGTTTCTGACAGTAAAAGTTCACAGCTGGAGATAGCCGCGCGCCAGTCCTTATTCAGCAGCTGCGCAATATCATCCTTAACCTGCTGCTGCTGTTCGTCCATCAGACGCTGGGTCAGATCGATACTGTCAAAAATCTCGGCGACCGAGTATTTCAGGGGTGCGTACACGTTGCGATGCCAGTGGAATTCGTCACCGTTTTCATCGGCCGCGTCGGCGGCACGCTTCAGCTCCCCTGCAACGATAGAGAGCTGCATGGAGAGGCGCAGCGTGGAAAATTCGCGCTGGCGAATATAGTAATCGGTAATGCCGATGCCCAGTGGCGTCAGGCGATAGATAGCGTTTCCTTCCGCCTGCTCGCTGGTAAAGCGGTTCAGCAGACGTTGACGCACCATATCATTGATGGCGTTGTTGGCGCGCACGCTAATGGTTTCGCTGGTTTGCTCAAACGCATCACTGACGTGGCGGAACGCATCCACCAGTTCGCCTTCACTCATTTCGCCATCCAGGCGTTCGCCGTTTAGCGTCGCGACCGCCAGCAGGAAAGAGAGTCTGTCTACCGGCAGCGAGATGGAGAAATCATTTTTCCTGGCCCAGGCAACCAGTTCGGGGACTGTCTGGGAAAATTCACTCATAGATTATCCTTGCATCTGCGGCTTGCGCGCGGTGACGTGTATATAGCGGCCAAGGCTGAGATAAGGCTCCTGGCGGCAGTACCGCGTCTCTATTTCTGTTAAGGCGTCTAAACAGTCGTCCTGTTTTTGTTTATCACGCAGATAATCATGAAACACCCTCACGCCTGTTTTACCGGTAATTTCCCAACCGATCTCCTCCAGCCAGCCGTAGACCTGCTGCGGTTCACGTGGGAAATCCGGTGAAAGCGTGCGTCGTTTCTTTTTATACATGCCCTGCTGTACGTAGCCAAAATTGCCCACCAGCACGTTTCGCATCAGCAGGCCGTTGGCATTGTAAAACATCAGCGATAAGGCACCGCCCGGCCTCAGCATCGACCACAGCGTTTTTAACATCGCTTGCGGTTCAGCGACCCATTCGAGCACAGCATGAAACAATATCAGATCAACCTGCGTTTCCAAATGCTGCGGAATGTCCTGAGCGGCGCAATGTATAAAATGCATGTTGTCGCTCACACCTTTCTCTTCTGCCGCTCGCTCAGCGCGCGCCACCATCTCGGCAGAAAGATCGCACAGCGTGACGTGATGTCCCCGCTGCGCCATCAGGATCGCTGTCTGACCTTCCCCGCCACCGGCGTCCAGCACGCGCAACTGTCGGTCACCGAATTCGGCCAGCAGCTTGTCCAGATCCTGCCAGAGGATCGTCTGGCGAAGCTGACCTTTGGTGGTGCCATAAATGTTGCGCGAAAACTTTTCCGCGATGTCATCAAAATTGCGATCCCGCATTGGGAGGGTTCCACTCACTTACTGCAAAACCGCTATTTTGTCACACCCGCGCGGAGAATGAACCACTCTGGTGTAATATCACCGGAAATCGCCTGCTGTATGGTCAAAAAAGGAACCAAAAAGGATGCTTTTTACCCTAAAAAAATATATTGGAGGCATGATGCTTCCCCTACCCCTGCTGTTGATTATTATCGCGCTGGGGCTGGCACTGTTATGGTTTAGCCGGTTTCAGAAAAGCGGTAAATCCATCGTGACCGCGGGCTGGCTGGCGCTGCTGTTGCTCAGCCTGCAACCCGTCGCTGACGGTCTGTTACGCCCGATAGAAAACACCTACCCGACATGGCAGGGAAACCAGAAAGTGGGCTACATCGTGGTGCTGGGCGGTGGATATACGTGGGACCCGAACTGGGCCCCCAGCTCTAACCTGATCAACAATAGCCTGCCGCGTCTGAACGAGGGGATCCGCCTGTGGCTTGCCAATCCGGGATCGAAGATGATCTTCACGGGGGCTGCCGCAAAAACTAACCCGGTCAGCACCGCGGAAGCGGGTGCAAGAGTGGCTGAATCGCTTGGCGTGCCGCGTTCCGCCATCATTACCCTGGATAGCCCGAAGGATACCGAAGAGGAGGCGGCGGCGGTAAAACAGGCCATCGGCGACGTACCGTTCCTGCTGGTGACCTCTGCATCACACCTTCCACGCGCGATGATTTTCTTTGAGAAGCAAGGCCTGCATCCGCTGCCAGCCCCGGCAAACCAGCTGGCTATCGACGCGCCGCTTAATACGTGGGAACGGATTATCCCGTCTCCGGTATGGCTGATGCACAGCGACCGCGTCGGATACGAGTCGCTAGGCCGCCTCTGGCAGTGGCTCAAAGGGTCGTCAGGCAAGCCAGGGCAAGAGTGATTTTGCGGCAAGGTCGAAGCCGGCGCGATTAAATCGCCCGGTGTTGACCAGCTGCGCGACCTCATCCCACAGCAGATAGAGCCAGCGACGCCAGAGGAACGCTTCCGCAACGGGGGCGCGCTGAAGGTAGTGCCAGAGCAAATCTTCCGCCGCCCCGCCCTCGCTCAGCCTGAACAGCTCGTACTCACGCGGCGCCCAGAGCATGATGCCCGGCCCGAGCATCGCAAGAAGCTGGTCGCTGCGGGGATCTTTTAACATGCTGCGCAGCGTGAAGTTACCGTGCACCAGCACGCAGTTGTCGTTAAACCCCTCAAACAGCGTCGGCAGGCATTCCCGGGTGCGAAACAGAATGCGTTTGTCCTGCATCGTTAAGCCGGTGTTGTTGAACTGATTGAGCGTTCCCCACAGCACTTCAACGCGCTGGCGATACCACAGCGGCCAGAGGTTTTCCTGGGTGCTGTCTACCGCGCCAACCAGGCCGCGGCTGTCCTGCCGGTGCCAGGCAAGAAGAGCCTCAACAATCTGATCCTTCAGCTGTTCCCAGCGCTCAGGCGTACGCGCCGGGGCTTCAACAGAGACTCCGCGTAAACGCTCAATAAGCAGGACATCCGGCCCGGGATGCTCCTCGTGCGTCATCACGCCGTATACCGTGGGCATACGCACCGTTCCTTCCCGCGCCAGCATCGACATTTTCCACGCCAGCTGTCTGGCGACGCCCGGTGAGGTAAAGCTTCTGGCCATCAGCGGCATGGGGTGTCCCTGACTGTCATACAATGACCAGAGCGCGGTATCGGCCTTTTCATTCACGCATTCCACCCGACTTAGCTTTTCGCCAAGGAGATGGCTGAGTTCTGCACGCAGCTGTTCCATATGAGATTACCCCCATTAAGACTACTGCTTTTATAATGAGCGTGCGCGACCCGGATGTCACCCGGAAGAGATCAATAATGGACAAGAAAAGGAAAATAGCCTGGCGGGAGAACATCCCCTCAAGCGAGGGGATGGTCGCGAATTAACGCATTTCGATGCGAACGCGCTCGAGATCTTCAGGGGTATCCACGCCAGTGCCGGGCACTTCCCGGGCGACCGCAACGTGAATTTTCTCGCCGTACCACAGTACGCGAAGCTGTTCGAGCATTTCGATATGCTCAAGCGGGCTTGGTGCCCAGGCAACGTAGCGACGAATAAACCCTGCGCGGTAGCCGTAAATGCCAATATGGCGCAGGAAGGTGTCGCCAATCGTCTCTTTCGATTGCGCGAAACGATCGCGATCCCACGGAATGGTGGCGCGGGAGAAATAGAGCGCGTAGCCCTCTGCGTCCATGACCACTTTCACCGCATTTGGATTGAACGCCTCTTCAGCGTGGTGGATCGGCACCGCGAGGGTAGCCATGCCGACCTGACGCTGAGCCAGGTTTTCGGCTACCTGACGGATGATCGCCGCCGGGATCGTCGGCTCATCACCCTGCACGTTCACAATCACCGTCTCGTCGCTAAAGCCGCACTTCTCGACGACTTCCGCCAGACGCTCGGTGCCCGACTGATGGTCGGCGCGGGTCATGCATACTTCCCCCCCCGCGGCCTCAACCGCGCGCGCGACGTCCGGATGATCGGTCGCAATGATAACGCGCCCGGCCCCTGACTCACGCGCCCGTTCAAGGACGTGCACGATCATCGGTTTGCCGTTAATATCCACCAGCGGTTTACCTGGCAGGCGCGTTGAGGCATAACGCGCAGGAATAATGACAACAAAACTCATGGCTTGCTCTCTTCTGCCACCAGGGAACGGGCTTCGTTTTCCAGCAGGACCGGAATACCGTCACGCAGCGGGAACGCCAGGCTGTCCAGTTTGCAAATCAGCTCTTGTTTATCCTGGCTGTAATACAGTTTGCCGTTGCACACCGGGCAGGCAATAATTTCAAGTAAACGGTGATCCATAGTTCCTCCGTATGGGTAATCGCTAAAGCTTATCACATTCCCTTTTCAGAGAGTGTCTGTTTCCCAGCCGCCCAGGCAGGTTGTAAACAGGCCTGCGGGCACGCGGCCCAGCGTAATTTCACCTGCCCCCTGCCAGCGCGCAAATTCACTGAGAGCGGTCGTTAACCCTTTTTCCAGGCCAGCCGTGACCTTTACGCCCTCTTCAAGCCAGAGCGCGATAATTTCCAGAATGCCGGCTTTACGGTGCATTTTGGCATCCATGCGCCCGACAAGCTGCCCTTTGTGCAGCAGCGGCAAAACAAAATAGCCATACTGCCGCCTGGGCGCCGGGGTATAACATTCGAGACGGTAGCTAAAACCAAACAGCTGCTCGGCGCGCTTTCTGTCCCAGACAACCGGGTCAAACGGCGACAGCACGGCACTGTGGGTCGCCTGTAGTTTGCCCTCAAGCGCCTGCGGCAGCAGCGGGACGACATCCGCGTGTAGCCACATTTCACCTAACGTATCTACCGACACCGGAATAACGCGCTGCTCCTGATGCCACTTTTCCAGCAACGGTTTTAGCGCCGGCTGGCGCAGGCGATAGTAATCCGCCAGCCATTGCGGGCGAAATATCCCCAGGCTGCGGGCGCTGTTTTCAAGCATAACGGCTTCGGCTGCTTCCTGAGTAAGCAGGTCGCGAGCATCGTCCCAGTGCGGCATAACGCGGTGCGTGAGGTCATAGACGCGCTGAAAGTTGCGGCGCTCGACAACCATCACCTTGCCCGCCGTAAACAGCCCTTCCAGATGACGCTTGTGCGGCTTCCACTCCCACCAGCCAACGGCTGCTCCTTTTCGCGGGTGTTCAAAATCCGCGGAGCGTACCGGGCCGTTTTCCTGAATATGGGCAATCAGTTGCTCAATTTCAGCCGCGTGTTCCGCCATCCAATCCTGCCGGTATTTCCAGCCCATGCTGTCCGGGGCGAGCATTCGGTGGCGCACCAGCGCAAAATCGCTGCGCGGCAGAAAGCAGGCTTCGTGCGCCCAGTATTCCATCAGTTCGCCCTGGCTCAGCGCATTATCCAGCCATTGCGGTGGGTAGTTTCCCAGGCGGCTGAACAGAACCAGATACGGGCTGCGCGCCACGATGTTAATGGTGTCGATTTGCAGCAACGACATGCGCTGCACGGTAGAGAGGATATCCGCTGGACGCGCGCGGCGGCGGGGCTTTCGCAAAAGCCCCTGCGCGGCGAGATGCAGGTTGCGTGCGGCTGCAAGTGAAAGTTGCGGTAGAGACATGCGTTTTCCTGTCAGTCAAAGCGCCACCGGAACCGCGTTGAAGTTACTGCACTAACGCGAGCAGTTCCTTGAGCAATTGTTCCGGCTGCTCGCCGCTGAGTTCGGCGTCAACCGGCAGGTACCACCAGTTTGCTTTCGCAAAGGCCCGGCATTTTACCGCGTCTTTTTCGGTCATGATCAGCGTCTGCCCGGGCGCGGTCAGCCCTTCGATCGCCTCAGCAACTAACGCCTGGTGATCGGCCAGCGGAACCCGCTTTTCAGGCCGGGCACCGCACTGCTCAAGCGTCGCGAAGAAACGCGGCGGATGGCCAATTCCGGCCATTGCCACCAGATGATCCAGCTGCGCGACGTCTCTGCGTTCGCCGGTCAGCATGTTCACCGCCTGTCCGGGGCGAAGACGCATAGGGATTTCGCCCGCTCTGGCTTCGCCACCGTTAACAATCACGGCATCTACGGTTTTCAGGCGCGACGCCCGCTCACGCATAGGACCGGCTGGCAGCCACCAGCCGTTGCCAAAACGACGAACGCCGTCAATGACCACTATCTCTTTATCACGCGCCAGCGCGTAATGCTGTAAGCCATCATCGGTGATAACGATCTGTACTTTGTGCTCCGCAAGTAGTGCTTTAACCGCATCGCTGCGCACCGGCGAGACCGCAACCGGCACGCCTGTACGCTGGTAGATAAGCACCGGCTCATCGCCGGCTTCGGCGGTTGTCGTGTCAGGTGTCAGCAGCAGTGGATACTGCGCCGCCTTGCCACCGTAACCGCGGGAGACAATACCCGGACGAATACCGCGCTTCTGGAGTTGCTCTACCAGCCAGATCGCAACCGGGGTTTTACCGTTTCCGCCTGCCGTCAGGTTACCCACCACCACCACCGGTACCGGCGCGCGCCAGGCGCGCCTGATCCCGAGGCGGTAAAGCAGGCGAATACCACCGCTCACCAGGCCATACAGCCAGGAGAGCGGGAGGAGCAGCACCCACAGAGGAGATTCACCCGACCAGATGCGTGCAATCATTGACCGAACTGCATTTTATGAAGCTGGGCGTAAACACCGCGCTGTTCCAGCAGATCCATATGGCTGCCGCGTTCAACGATGACGCCGTCTTCCACCACCACGATTTCATCAGCCTGCTCAATTGTAGACAGACGGTGCGCGATAACCAGCGAGGTACGGTTTTTCTGAAGTTCATCCAGCGCCGACTGAATAGCGCGTTCAGATTCGGTATCCAGCGCGGACGTCGCTTCATCAAGGATCAGGATGGGGCTGTTGCGCAGTAGCGCACGGGCAATCGCGATACGCTGACGCTGACCACCGGAAAGCAGTACCCCGTTTTCACCAATGATGGTATCCAGACCATTATCCATCTTGTTGATGAAGTCCATCGCATAGGCCATACGCGCCGCATTCTCAATCTCTTCGCGGCTGTACTCTTCGGTACGGGCATAAGCAATATTATTCGCGACCGTATCGTTAAACAGATGCACGTTCTGCGATACCAGCGCGACCTGGTTACGCAGCGACTGTAGGGTATATTCCCGCAGGTCGTGACCATCGAGCAGGATCTCGCCCTGATCGATATCGTAGAAACGGGTAATCAGGCTGGCAATCGTCGATTTGCCCGAACCGGAACGGCCGACCAGCGCAACGGTTTTACCCGCCGGAATCGACAGGCTAATATCGCGCAGCGCCGCCACTTCGCGGCCTGGATAAGTAAAGGTCACGTTGCGGAACTCAACGTCACCTTTTGCGCGCTCAATCACGCGTGTCCCTTCATCTTTTTCCTGCTCGGAGTCGAGAATGCTGAACAACGTCTGGCAGGCCGCCATCCCGCGCTGGAACTGGGCGTTGACGTTGGTCAGCGATTTCAGCGGACGCATCAGCGCAATCATGGACGAGAACACAACGGTGATGGTACCCGCGGTCAGGGTCTCCATAACGCTTGGGAAACTCGCGGCATACAGAACAAAGGCCAGGGCCAGAGAGGCGATCAGCTGAATAATGGGATCGGAAATCGACGAGGCCGATACCATTTTCATCCCCTGCAGGCGCATTTTGTTGCTGACCTTGTCAAAGCGTTTGGTTTCGACTTCCTGACCGCCGAAAATCAGCACTTCTTTATGGCCTTTCAGCATCTGCTCGGCGCTGGTGGTAACCTGCCCCATCGTGTTCTGCATATTTTTACTGATGCTGCGAAAACGTTTGGACACCACGCGGATCGCGATGGAGACTATTGGTGCCAGCACAATAAGGATGAGCGACAGCTGCCAGCTGTAGTAGAACATCATCGCAAACAGACCGATGATGGATGCGCCTTCACGCACCACGGTAATCAGCGCGCTGGACGACGACGATGCAACCTGCTCGGAATCGTAGGTAATACGAGACAGCAGCGTACCGGTTGACTGTTTGTCGAAGAAAGAGACCGGCATCCCCATCATATGGCTGAACAACCGGCGGCGCATGGTCATCACCACTTTACCGGATACCCAGGAGATGCAGTAGCTTGATACATAGCTGGAGATACCGCGTAAGATCATCAGCCCAATAACCACCAGCGGCATCCATAGCAGCACTGAACGATCCGTTTTACCAAAACCGTCATCCAGTAACGGTTTGAGAAGCGATAACATAAACGTATCGCTGGCCGCGTTGAGGACTAACGCTACGCCCGCCACGAACAAGCCTGCTTTGAAAGGAGCAATCATCGGCCAGAGCCGGCGGAACGTTTGCCACGTGGAGAGATCTTTGTCGTTATGCATTCAAAAAACCAGCATTTGTTGAAATAGCCGCATATTCTACCCGTTATCTACGGGCGCGCCAAACCACTGATGATACCAACGCGGTAAATTGTGCTCGCGTAAGCGGCGAATTTGCCTGCCGTGGTGCGAAAACGTCACGGATATTTGCCCGGACTGCGGGGTATCCAGCCAGAGATAGCCCTCCTTTCGATAGCGCCGAAGCACCTTCACCGACGGGAAACGCCACGCGTTATAGCGGGCCATGGAGGCCAGCGAAATCGCCCCCTCCACGCGCTGAACCAGCGGCGCTGAGGACGAGGTGTTGCTGCCGTGATGCGGCACCTGAATCAGTGTAGACGCAAGCTGACGCCAGCGGTGGCTCAGCATCGCCAGTTCCGCCTGCGCTTCAATATCGCCGGTCAGTAAAACACTCTGCTCGCCGTCATCAATTTTTACCACGCAGGAGCGGTTGTTGCCTTTATCGGCGGTGTTTTGCGGCGGCCAGTGCACGGTGAAGGATAATCCCTGCCACTGCCATCGCTGCCCGCGAAAACAGGGAAGATGCCCGGCCCAGGGTAAGGGACTCCTGACCCACATGGCAGGCCAGGCCGTTCGTAGCGATGTCAGCCCTCCCGCGTGATCGAGGTGCTCATGGCTCAGGATAACCCCTTCCGGCCTCAGATGATGCCAGCGTAGCCAGGGGATAATCAGCTGCTGCGCGCTGTCGCCACCGGGCCATGCCAGACCAGTATCATACAGAATGGCCTTCCCGTTACGCTCAACGACCATTGCCAGCCCCTGCCCCACGTCGAGCATATGCAGCGTCCAGCCGTCGGTTTTTGCCCTGTGCCAGAGCGGAAAGGAAAGCACGATACCGCCTGCCAGACATAGCGCAGGCGCTGTTCGCCAGGCGCGGAATCGCCAGCCAACTATCGCAAGCCATGGCAGCAACGTGAGGTACTGCCAGCGTTCATCAACGTCCTGCCAGCCATCCGGTAGGCGCTTCAGCAGCCAGAAAAGCCCTGCCAGAGACTTATCCGCTGCCAGCCACACGACATTTTCCAGCCCGACCATCGGCAGGAGATGCAGCAGCATACCGAGCAGGATCAGCGGAACAGAGATAAAGGTGACCAGCGGAACCGCAAACAGATTCGCCACCAGCGATGAGAGGCTGAAGCCATGGAAAATGAGTACCTGAAGCGGTAACAACAGCAGCAGCATCCCGACCTGAAGATACAAAAGCGTAGCCAGCGGCCGTATGCGGCGGTCACGCAGCGGTTGCGGGAGTGGCAACCACTGATACCAGAAAATCAGAGCGGCTACCGCAAATGCCGACAACGCGAGGCTCTGCGACAGCACCGCCAGCGGATCGAAAATAAGGATTGCCGCCACGCAGGCAAGCCACACCTGCCAGGGTGACCACTGGCGACCACTCATTCGTAACGCAGCCAGTACCGCAAGTGCCACAACCGTGCGCAGCGCCGGCGGCTGTAAGCCCGTTAACCACGCGTAAAACGCGGCAAAGCACAGTCCTGCCAGCAAGGGGACTGGCCAGCGGATCCAGTGACCCGGCAGGAAAAACTGAATGCCCCGCACCAGTAACCAGACCACGGAGGCCGCCAGGGCAATATGCAGTCCCGAGATTGCCATAAGGTGCATCGTCCCCGTCTCACGCATCAGATTTTTTATCTCCAGTGATACCGACAGGCGCTCCCCCATTCCCAGCCCCAGGATCACGGGCCCCCACTGATACGGCGAAAGTGTAGCCTGTAGCGATCCCAGATAGCGCGCACGCAGGCTACAGCGCTCGTCAACGATCTCCGCATGGGTAAATCGTCCGCTCAGCGTCTGGTGCCGGGCAAAGGCATTTTTCTGCGAATCATAGCCGCCGTCGTTGAGTTCACCGTGTACCGCCCTTAGCCGCAGGGTCATCGCCCAGCGCTGCCCCACGCAGACGCGCTGTGGCAAATAGTTACCATACAGCGCCACTCCCGTTGCACCCCAGATACGCCTACCATTGAGGCTGAGAATTTTCCCCTGGTGCATCGTTGCGCCATCCGTTGCCGTTATCACCACCTCTGCCTGCTGCGGCCCTTTTGTTAAATGGTTCATCGGCCATACGCTCTCGTGTGCCGCCAGCATACCCCAGCAAAAAAAGAGCAACCCTAAGCCTGAAAACGTTAGCCATTTTCTCTGCTGCACGGCCAACGCAACGCCTGCGGCAATCATCATCCAGATAGAGGGCAAACCAGGCAAAGCGGGTAGCCAGTAGAGCGGAATTATGGCCAGAATGGCGCAAATACTGATGACGTGGATCCCCATTTTCACCTCCCTGTTAAAGGCGAGTATGCGGCGAAGCTGGCGCGTCGTCAGACGGAAAAGGCGTGGTTTACGGCGGGCGCTGCAGCGCTTTTAGGCGTTTGCAGAAAACTGAGGAAGATAGTGCGGCGGAGATTCAGAAATGAAGGGATGGGTACAAAAAAAGCACCCTAAGGTGCTTTCTTTAAACTCAGTTCAACCCTGCGGGCTAAACTCAGTTACCGTAAATATTGGCGCGGTCGCGCAGCTCTTTACCCGGCTTAAAGTGCGGAACATACTTACCTTCCAGCTCCACTTTATCGCCAGTCTTCGGGTTACGCCCGGTGCGTGGTGCACGATAGTGCAGAGAAAAACTACCGAAACCGCGGATTTCAATGCGCTCGCCCTGGGCAAGAGTGGTGGCCATATGCTCCAGCATCTCTTTAACGGCATCTTCCACAGCCTTAGCAGGGATATGCGGTTGCTGACTGGCAAGTCTTTCAATCAATTCTGACTTGGTCATGATTCCTCCGGTTCCTTTCAAACCAATTAGCTGAACAGCTCATTAAACAAGGGCGGCCGTAGCCGCCCTTTGTTATTGATTACAGGACGAATCCTGCAATCTGTCAAGTCTGCTCTCCATCCTTCACGCTGTAAATGCGTTACAGCTCAAATGATGGTACAAACCTGAACTTACTCGCCTTTAGCTGCTTTGAAAGCTTCAGCCATTGCGTTGTTAGAGAAGTTTGCATCTTCCTGTTTGTTCACAGTTGCGATTGCATCTTTCTCATCAGCTTCGTCTTTAGCACGAACAGACAGGCTGATTGCACGGTTCTTACGGTCAACGCCGGTGAACTTAGCTTCAACGTCATCGCCAACGCTCAGAACCAGAGTTGCATCTTCAACGCGGTCACGTGAAGCTTCGGAAGCGCGCAGGTAACCTTCAACGCCGTCAGCCAGTTCTACGGTTGCGCCTTTCGCGTCAACTGCAGTCACTTTACCGTTTACGATTGCGCCTTTCTTGTTCAGTGCAACCCAGTTGTTGAACGGATCTTCTGCGAGCTGTTTAACGCCCAGGGAGATACGCTCACGCTCTGCGTCAACCTGCAGAACAACTGCTGCGATTTCGTCGCCTTTTTTGTATTCACGTACTGCTTCTTCGCCTGCAACGTTCCAGGAGATGTCAGACAGGTGAACCAGGCCATCGATGCCGCCGTCCAGGCCGATGAAGATACCGAAGTCAGTGATAGACTTGATTTTACCTTCAACACGGTCGCCCTTGTTGTGGGTTTCCGCGAACTGCTGCCATGGGTTGTTTTTGCACTGCTTCAGGCCCAGGGAGATACGACGACGTTCTTCGTCGATATCCAGAACCATCACTTCCACTACATCACCAACGTTAACAACTTTGGATGGGTGGATGTTTTTGTTGGTCCAGTCCATTTCGGAAACGTGCACCAGGCCTTCAACGCCTTCTTCGATTTCAACGAAGCAGCCGTAGTCAGTCAGGTTAGTAACGCGACCAGTCAGTTTAGTACCTTCTGGGTAACGCTTAGCGATAGCTACCCATGGATCTTCGCCCAGCTGTTTCAGGCCGAGGGATACACGAGTACGCTCGCGGTCGAACTTCAGCACTTTAACAGTGATTTCGTCGCCCACGTTCACGATTTCGCTTGGGTGCTTAACGCGTTTCCACGCCATGTCGGTGATGTGCAGCAGGCCATCAACGCCGCCCAGGTCAACGAATGCGCCGTAGTCAGTGAGGTTCTTAACGATACCTTTGACTTCCATGCCTTCCTGCAGGTTTTCCAGCAGCTGATCGCGTTCTGCGCTGTTTTCGGATTCGATAACGGCACGACGGGAAACAACAACGTTGTTACGCTTCTGGTCCAGCTTGATTACTTTGAACTCAAGCTCTTTGCCTTCGAGGTGCAGGGTGTCACGGACTGGACGAACGTCTACCAGTGAACCTGGCAGGAACGCACGAATACCATTCAGCTCAACAGTGAAGCCACCTTTAACTTTGCCGTTGATAACACCGACCACAGTTTCAGCTTCTTCGTAAGCTTTCTCCAGCGTGATCCATGCTTCGTGACGTTTAGCTTTCTCACGAGACAGCAGGGTTTCGCCGAAGCCGTCTTCTACTGCGTCCAGAGCAACGTCAACTTCGTCACCAACCTGGATTTCCAGCTCGCCCTGGGCGTTTTTGAACTGCTCAGCCGGGATGGCAGACTCAGATTTCAGACCGGCGTCAACCAGTACTACGTCTTTGTCGATAGCAACAACAACACCACGAACGATGGAACCCGGACGGGTTTCGATTTCTTTTAAGGATTCTTCAAACAGTTGAGCAAAAGATTCAGTCATGTTTAATCTTCAGGTTAATATTAACGTCCACCTGGCTCCGTGCCGGATGGGGTTGTTTCACATACCCGCCGTCAATCCATTGCAGCGGGGGTACTGCTAAATCGGTCGCAATTACGCGAGTGCCAGTTTTTGGCGCGCATATTGTAGCGCTTTTTCAATCACTTGCTCAATAGTTAAACTGGTTGAATCCAGCACTAATGCATCTTCTGCAGGAACAAGTGGAGCGACGGCGCGGTTACGATCGCGGTCATCGCGCTCTTTTATCTCGGATAAAAGGCGATCAAAGTTAACACTAAACCCCTTTTCCTGCAACTGAAGCATGCGGCGTTGAGCACGTTCTTCCGAAGAGGCGTCAAGGAAAATTTTCACTGGCGCATCAGGGAATACCACGGTTCCCATGTCGCGTCCGTCGGCGATAAGCCCGGGGGCTTCACGAAAACCGCGCTGACGACGTAACAGCGCCTCGCGAACGCGTGGGAATGCCGCGACCTGAGAGGCCGCGTTAGCCACTTCCTGCGTACGGATTTCACCGCTGACATCTTCCCCTTCCAGGATCACTTCGAGGTTGCCATCGGTAGAGACAAAGCGCACATCCAGATGCGCGGCCAGCGGCACCAGCGCTTCTTCAGAGGCAACATCCACATGATGATGCAGCGCAGCCAGAGCCAGCACGCGATAGATTGCTCCCGAATCTAAAAGATGCCATTGCAATGCTTCCGCCATCGCTTTGCACAGAGTACCTTTCCCTGCGCCACTTGGCCCATCAATGGTGATTACCGGGGCAACTGCCGTCATCTTTTTCTCCTTAATTAAGGCATACCGTTAACGTGAACGCCGCGCATTATACGCGCCAACGTGCGCAACTGTTACCTTTGCGTGTAAATTCCGGAATGATTGAAGCAGAGTGTAGAAGAAATGGGCGAAGATGACCGTCAGAAAGCGTAAGGAAATGCCGCATCGGGCGATGCGGCAGGTATTCATCAGGCAAGCGTGCTAATGCGCGCCAGCTGTTCGAAGTAGTCCGGGAAGGTTTTCGCCGTGCACTTCGGGTCAAGGATGGTGACTGGCGTATCTGAAAGCGCCACCAGCGAGAAACACATCGCCATACGGTGATCGTTGTAGGTGCCAATTTCCGCAAACTGGAGTTTCGCCGGCGGCGTGACGCGAATGTAATCTTCGCCCTCTTCCACTTCGGCACCCACTTTACGCAGCTCGGTGGCCATCGCGAACAGGCGGTCGGTCTCTTTTACGCGCCAGTTATAGATGTTACGCAGCGTCGTGGTGCCTTTCGCAAACAGCGCTGCGGTGGCGATGGTCATTGCCGCATCAGGAATATGGTTCATGTCCATGTCGATGGCGTTCAGCTCGCCGCGCGTACAGGAGATGAAGTCATCGCCCCAGGTAACAACCGCGCCCATTTTTTCCAGCACGTCAGCAAAACGGATATCGCCCTGCACGCTGTTGCGGCCAATGCCGGTCACCCTGACGGTGCCGCCTTTGATCGCGCCCGCAGCCAGGAAGTAAGAAGCCGACGACGCGTCGCCTTCTACAAGATAATTGCCCGGAGACTGATACTGCTGCGCTCCGCGCACCACAAAGCGCTGATAAGACTGGTTTTCCACCTCAACACCAAAGGTTTTCATCAGGTGCAGCGTGATATCAATGTACGGCTTAGAGACCAGGTCGCCTTTAATGCTAATGACGGTATCCTGTGGTGCCAGCGGTGCGGTCATCAGCAGTGCCGTCAGGAACTGGCTGGAGACGCTACCGTCCACCTCAACATTACCGCCAGTGAAACCACCGCGCAGACGCAGTGGCGGGTAGTTTTCCTGCTCAAGATAATCAATTTGCGCGCCGCCCTGACGCAGGGCATCCACCAGATGGCCGATCGGGCGCTCTTTCATGCGCGGCTCGCCGGTCAGCACAATATCGTTGCTTCCCAGGCACAAGACCGCCGCCAGCGGGCGCATTGCCGTACCGGCATTCCCCAGGAATAGCTCCAGCGCCTCAGCAGAACGTAACGCACCGCCGTTACCGGTGACTTCACAACGGGTACGATCCTCAGACAGCGTGTAATGAACTCCCAACGCTTTCAGCGCATTGAGCATATGGCGCACGTCATCGCTGTCCAGCAGGTTGGTGAGGACAGTGGTACCGTTTGCCAGAGCTGCCAGCAGCAGAGCGCGGTTCGAGACACTTTTTGAACCAGGCAGATTAATGGTGCCATCTACCCGCGCGATAGGTTGTAACGTCAGGGATTCCATGAAACTCAACTCTCAACTCAACATAATAAAAACCCCGCAGCAAAACTGCGGGGGTGAAAAAAACAGCCAGTTAACCGTGACGACGCTCGAAGTCGATCATGAAATCAGTCAGGGCCTTAACGCCTTCCAGCGGCATGGCGTTATAGATAGAGGCACGCATACCGCCCACTACACGGTGACCTTTCAGCGCGTGCAGGCCCGCGGCGAACGACTCTTCCAGGAACACGCTGTCCAGGTTACTGTCCGCCAGCTGGAACGGCACGTTCATACGTGAACGGTTAGCTTTGGCCACGTCGTTACGGTAGAAATCGCTCTTGTCGATCGCGCCGTACAGCAGTTCGGCTTTCTGCTGATTAATCTTATCCATCTCCGCCACGCCGCCTTTTTGCTTCAGCCATTTGAAGACCAGGCCGGAAAGATACCAGGCAAACGTGGGTGGGGTGTTGAACATAGAGTCGTTATCGTTCAGGACGGTGTAGTCCAGAATCGACGGGCAGGACTTATGGGCTTTGCCCAGCAGGTCTTCACGCACGATGACGATGGTCAGGCCCGCGGGGCCGATATTTTTCTGCGCACCCGCGTAGATCACACCGTAGCGGCTGACGTCCAGCGGCGTGGAGAGAATGGTGGAGGAGAAGTCCGCGGTCACAACCACGTTTTCGCCAAAGTCTGGCTCTTCGTGAATGGCGATGCCGTCAATGGTTTCGTTCGGGCAGTAGTGGAGATACGCCGCGTTGTCAGAAAGCTGCCATTCGCTCATCGGCTTCACGGCGCGCAGCCCGTCAACGGTCACTTTGGCATCGATAACGTTCGGCGTGCAGTATTTATGCGCTTCTTTTACCGCACTGGCTGCCCAGTAGCCGGCATCAACGTAGTCAGCGGTGGTTTTGTCGCCCAGCAGGTTGAGCGGGATGCCCGCAAACTGGCCGCGTCCACCGCCGTGACAGAACAATACTTTGTAGTTCGAGGGAATGTTCAGCAGATCGCGAAAATCCTTTTCTGCCTCTTCCGCCACCTGGATAAACGCTTTACCACGGTGGCTGATTTCCATCACCGACGTACCCAGACCGTTCCAGTCACAAAGTTCCCGTTGAGCCTGTTTGAGTACGTCTGCCGGTAACATTGCCGGACCTGAACTGAAATTAAAGACTTGAGCCATTTCCCCTCACCACGCTAAATGCCATAAGTTATAACTGTGGATATCGGTTTTATCATTCAGTGACACGCGCCGCAATGTCTAAAACTTATGGCCGGAGAAATGTGCCCCTCGTCACACAAAACAATCTGCCGTACCGTTGTCACAAAACCGACAAAACCGCTGTCAGATGATGCGTTTAGCCCGGCTAACCTTCGTCCATTCTGGATTCGCACAGCGGGGACATAATTGATGAGCGCCGGCCTGCATGACCACCACGTGGCTGCATTTTATGCAGGCATACTCCCCCGCTTCAGGCACGGTCTTGTACCGTTCAATGAGCATATCCGGCAGGATGCACAGCCCAGGCTTCACTTCCTCGTCGGGGTAGTAGTAGACGCTGATTTGACCGTTCGTTTCCATAATTGCCAGACGCACCTGGCCCAGCTGTTCAACGCTGCTTATGCGAAGCTCCATAAAGAACTCAAACTCCGTCATATTGGCGCGTTGCACATTCTCCCAGGCCAGCTGTCCGTCTTCGACAATAACCACCGGTTTCCCTTCGAACAGATCCTCCAGCTTTTCGCTTTTCGACATAAGCCACATGACCAGACGGTACAGCAGCGCAAGCGTTACGAAGACAATAAAGACCGGCACCATCGGCACATCGTCATAAAAGGCAACATCCCCTGCCGCCGACCCCAGCGTCAGGATGATCAGCACCTCAAACAGCGACATCTGGCGAACGCCGCGACGGCCGGTGATTTTCAGAAACAGGAAGACAAGCACAAAGGTGTACAGGCTGCGCAGCGCCACTTCCCCTAAAAACTCTGGTGGGACTTTATCAAACGCCATCCGCTGGAGATCAAATGCTTTCATTTTTCTATGCCTTAACAGTAGGTTACTGTCTATAAGCATAGCTCAGCCATTTATTTTCGCCGGAGATAGCACCCGTCACGCAAAACCCGTATCATTGCGCGCTTTACGTACGATAAAAGTGAACGCCATGACTCAAACGTTTATCCCCGGCAAAGACGCCGCTCTGGAAGATTCCATCGCTCGCTTCCAGCAGAAACTGACCGACCTGGGCTTTAATATCGAAGAAGCCTCCTGGCTGAACCCGGTGCCTCACGTCTGGTCTGTGCACATTCGCGACAAAGACTGCGCGCTGTGCTTTACCAACGGTAAAGGCGCAACCAAAAAAGCGGCGCTGGCCTCTGCGCTGGGCGAGTATTTTGAACGTCTGTCGACCAACTACTTTTTCGCCGACTTCTGGCTGGGCGATACCATCGCCAACGGCCCGTTCGTTCACTATCCGAATGAAAAATGGTTCCCGCTGACTGAAGACGACGAACTGCCGGAAGGCATTCTTGATGCCCCCCTGCGCGCGTTCTACGATCCGGAAAACGAACTGACCGCCAGCATGCTGATCGATTTACAGTCCGGCAATGAAGACCGCGGGATCTGTGCCCTGCCGTTCACCCGCCAGTCTGATGAGCAGACCGTTTATATTCCGATGAACATCGTCGGCAACCTGTATGTGTCGAACGGCATGTCGGCCGGTAACACCCGCAACGAAGCGCGCGTGCAGGGATTATCTGAAGTCTTCGAACGTCACATCAAAAATCGCATTATTGCTGAATCCATCAGCCTGCCGGAGATCCCGGCTGACGTGCTGGCGCGCTACCCGGGCGTGGTGGAATCCATCGCTAAACTGGAAGCGGAAGGTTTCCCTATCTTTGCCTATGACGGTTCACTGGGCGGCAAATATCCGGTTATCTGCGTCGTGCTGTTCAACCCGGCAAACGGTACCTGCTTTGCCTCTTTCGGCGCGCATCCGGACTTTGGCGTGGCGCTGGAGCGTACCGTCACCGAACTGCTGCAGGGTCGTAGCCTGAAGGATCTCGACGTGTTCACCCCGCCAACCTTTGACGATGAAGAAGTGGCCGAGCATACCAACCTCGAAACCCACTTCATCGACTCCAGCGGTTTGATTTCGTGGGATATGTTCAAGCAGGATGCAGACTATCCGTTCGTGGACTGGAGCTTTGCCGGTACCACGGAAGAAGAGTTCGCCACGCTGATGGCGATCTTCAACACCGAAGATCGCGAAGTCTACATTGCCGACTATGAACACCTGGGCGTTTACGCGTGCCGTATTATCGTGCCGGGCATGTCCGACATCTATCCGGCAGAAGATCTGTGGCTGGCAAACAACAGCATGGGTGCGCACTTGCGCGAAACCCTGCTGGCCCTGCCGGGCAGCGAGTGGGATAAAAAGGATTATCTGAACCTGATCGCCCAACTGGACGAAGAAGGCCACGATGATTTCACCCGCGTGCGCGAGCTGCTGGGTCTGGCAACCGGTAAGGATAACGGCTGGTACACGCTGCGCATCGGCGAACTGAAGGCGATGCTGGCGCTGGCGGGCGGCGATCTGGATCAGGCCCTGGCCTGGACAGAATGGACGATGGAATTTAACCAGTCGGTCTTCTCTGCCGAGCGCACTAACTATTACCGTTGCCTGCAAACGTTGCTTCTGCTGTCTCAGGAAGACGGCCGTGAACCACTGCAGTACCTGAATGCGTTTGTGCGTATGTACGGTGCAGACGCCGTTGAAGCCGCCAGCGCCGCGCTGAGCGGTGAAGCGCCATTCTATGGCCTGCAGGCGGTAGACAGCGATCTGAAGGCCTTCCCGGCACATCAGTCTCTGCTCAACGCCTATGAAAAATTACAGAAGGCAAAAGCCGCTTACTGGTCAAAATAAGCGCATATAACATTAATGGCAGTAGGCGTATTCACTCGCCTGAGCTATATTACGGGGCAATTTCATTGCCCCTTTTTTTTATTTTTTCACGCAATGACGTTTGATTGTAATAATTAAGTTAACTACGGGTAAATATAATAATACTTACCTGCGTTTTACTGTTACTTATTATGGCAAATACTCCATTTTAATTAACTGTTTTAAGGGAGGTGGACTGAAAAAATTCAACTCTTTTCATAACTTTTAAAATTTATTTTTATAAGGATAATCAAATACTTACTCCGCTTTTGCTGTAAAACCATACACACTGCGGGCCTATAAGCCAGGCGAGATATGATCTATATCAATTTCTCTTCTATAATGCTTTGTTAGTATCTCGTCGCCGACTTAATAAAGAGAGAGTTAGTGTGAAAGCTGACAACCCTTTTGATCTATTACTCCCCGCTGCGATGGCGAAAGTTGCCGAAGAAGCGGGTGTCTATAAAGCAACGAAACATCCGATGAAGACGTTCTATCTGGCGATCACGGCTGGTGTGTTCATCTCTATCGCTTTCGTCTTCTATATCACCGCTACCACCGGTACTGCCGCAATGCCTTACGGCATAGCCAAACTGATTGGCGGCATCTGCTTCTCGCTGGGTTTGATTCTTTGCGTCATCTGCGGCGCCGATCTCTTCACCTCAACGGTGTTGATTGTTGTGGCGAAAGCCAGCGGAAGGATCACCTGGGGTCAACTGGCGCGCAACTGGCTTAACGTCTACGTTGGTAACCTGATTGGCTGTCTGCTCTTTGTTCTGTTGATGTGGCTTTCTGGCGAGTACATGACCGCCAACGGCGGCTGGGGGCTTAACGTTCTGCAAACCGCTGACCACAAAATGCACCATACATTTATCGAAGCCGTTGCTCTCGGCATCCTTGCTAACCTGATGGTCTGCCTGGCGGTGTGGATGAGCTACTCTGGTCGTAGCCTGATGGATAAAGCCATGATTATGGTTCTGCCGGTTGCGATGTTTGTTGCCAGCGGCTTTGAGCACAGTATTGCGAATATGTTCATGATCCCGATGGGGATTGTTATCCGCAACTTTGCAAGCCCGGAGTTCTGGACTGCTGTTGGTTCAACCCCGGAAAGTTTCTCTCACCTGACTATTATGAATTTCATTACCGATAACCTGATCCCCGTCACTATCGGGAACATTATCGGTGGGGGTCTGTTAGTTGGGTTGACATACTGGGTCATTTACCTGCGTGGCGGCGACCATCATTGATGGTTGTCTCAGGCAGTAAATAAAAAATCCACTTAAGAAGGTAGGTGTTACATGTCCGAGCTTAATGAAAAGTTAGCCACAGCCTGGGAAGGTTTTACAAAAGGTGACTGGCAGAATGAAGTAAACGTCCGTGACTTCATTCAGAAAAACTATACCCCGTATGAAGGTGACGAATCCTTCCTGGCTGGTGCAACTGACGCAACCACCAAGCTGTGGGACAGCGTAATGGAAGGCGTTAAACTGGAAAACCGCACTCACGCGCCAGTTGATTTTGACACCTCCGTTGCTTCCACCATCACTTCTCACGATGCTGGCTACATCAACAAAGCCCTTGAGAAAATCGTTGGTCTGCAAACTGAAGCACCACTGAAACGCGCAATCATCCCGTTCGGTGGTATCAAAATGGTTGAAGGTTCCTGCAAAGCGTATAACCGCGAGCTGGACCCAATGCTGAAAAAAATCTTCACCGAATACCGCAAAACCCACAACCAGGGTGTATTCGATGTTTACACCAAAGACATTCTGAACTGCCGTAAATCTGGCGTTCTGACTGGTCTGCCAGATGCATATGGCCGTGGCCGTATCATCGGTGACTACCGTCGCGTTGCGCTGTACGGTATCGACTTCCTGATGAAAGACAAATACGCGCAGTTCGTCTCCCTGCAGTCCGATCTGGAAAACGGCGTAAACCTGGAAGCGACTATCCGTCTGCGTGAAGAGATCGCTGAACAGCACCGCGCGCTGGGTCAGATCAAAGAGATGGCGGCTAAATACGGCTGCGATATCTCCGGTCCGGCTACCAACGCTCAGGAAGCTATCCAGTGGACCTACTTCGGCTACCTGGCCGCGGTTAAGTCTCAGAACGGTGCAGCGATGTCCTTCGGTCGCGTATCCACCTTCCTGGATGCGTACATCGAACGTGACCTGAAAGCAGGTAAAATCACCGAGCAAGACGCTCAGGAAATGATTGACCACCTGGTCATGAAACTGCGTATGGTTCGCTTCCTGCGTACCCCAGAATATGATGAGCTGTTCTCTGGTGACCCAATCTGGGCAACAGAATCTATCGGTGGTATGGGCGTAGATGGCCGTACTCTGGTAACCAAAAACAGCTTCCGCTTCCTGAACACCCTGTACACCATGGGTCCTTCTCCGGAGCCGAACATCACCGTTCTGTGGTCTGAAAAACTGCCTCTGAACTTCAAGAAATTCGCCGCTAAAGTGTCCATCGACACCTCTTCTCTGCAGTACGAGAACGATGACCTGATGCGTCCTGACTTCAACAACGATGACTACGCTATCGCTTGCTGCGTAAGCCCAATGGTTGTTGGTAAACAAATGCAGTTCTTCGGTGCGCGTGCAAACCTGGCGAAAACCATGCTGTACGCAATCAACGGCGGCGTTGATGAAAAACTGAAAATGCAGGTTGGTCCTAAGTCTGAGCCAATCAAAGGCGACGTGCTGAACTATGACGAAGTTATGGATCGCATGGACCACTTCATGGACTGGCTGGCTAAGCAGTACGTGACCGCGCTGAACGTTATCCACTACATGCACGACAAGTACAGCTACGAAGCTTCTCTGATGGCGCTGCACGACCGTGACGTTGTTCGCACCATGGCATGCGGTATCGCAGGTCTGTCCGTTGCGGCTGACTCCCTGTCCGCAATCAAATATGCGAAAGTTAAACCAATTCGTGACGAAGATGGTCTGGCTATCGACTTCGAAATCGAAGGCGAATATCCGCAGTTTGGTAACAACGACGCTCGCGTTGATGACATGGCGGTTGACCTGGTAGAACGTTTCATGAAGAAAATTCAGAAACTCACTACCTACCGTAACGCTATCCCGACTCAGTCTGTTCTGACCATCACCTCTAACGTTGTGTATGGTAAGAAAACCGGTAACACCCCAGACGGTCGTCGTGCTGGCGCGCCATTTGGCCCAGGTGCTAACCCAATGCACGGTCGTGACCAGAAAGGTGCTGTTGCCTCTCTGACCTCCGTTGCTAAACTGCCGTTTGCTTACGCGAAGGATGGTATCTCTTACACCTTCTCTATCGTGCCAAACGCGCTGGGTAAAGATGACGAAGTACGTAAAACTAACCTCGCGGGTCTGATGGATGGTTACTTCCACCACGAAGCGTCCATCGAAGGTGGTCAGCACCTGAACGTGAACGTAATGAACCGTGAAATGCTGCTCGACGCAATGGAACATCCTGAGAAATATCCTCAGCTGACCATCCGCGTATCTGGCTACGCAGTACGTTTTAACTCCCTGACTAAAGAACAGCAGCAGGACGTTATCACCCGTACTTTCACTCAGTCCATGTAACTGGAATTGACTGAAATCACGCGTTAAAAAGCGTACAATAAAGGCTCCACGTCAGTGGGGCCTTTTTCTTCCCCACCCCAGTCTCTTTTGGCCGCTATCTATACTGAATGGATAACAGCCAAAACAGACTCGACATAGCCTTTGAGCTGTGCACCTACACAGGCCCCTGGATGGGCCAAATTCGGAGATATCACCGCAATGTCAACTATTGGTCGCATTCACTCCTTTGAATCCTGTGGCACTGTCGATGGCCCGGGGATCCGCTTTATTACATTTTTCCAGGGCTGCCTGATGCGCTGCCTGTACTGCCATAACCGTGATACCTGGGATACCCATGGCGGCAAAGAAGTCACCGTGGAAGATCTGATGAAAGAGGTGGTGACCTATCGCCACTTTATGAACGCGTCCGGCGGCGGTGTGACGGCATCCGGCGGTGAAGCCATTCTTCAGGCTGAGTTTGTGCGCGACTGGTTCCGCGCCTGCCACAAAGAGGGCATTCATACCTGTCTCGACACCAACGGCTTCGTGCGCCGCTACGATCCGGTTATCGACGAGCTGCTTGAAGTCACCGATCTGGTGATGCTCGATCTCAAACAAATGAACGACGAAATCCACCAGAATCTGGTTGGCGTTTCGAACCACCGTACGCTGGAGTTTGCCAAATACATTGCCAACAAAGGCGTCAAAACCTGGATTCGCTACGTGGTGGTGCCGGGCTGGTCAGATGATGACGATTCCGCGCACCGTCTGGGCGAATTTACCCGCGATATGGGCAACGTAGAGAAAATTGAACTCCTGCCCTATCACGAGCTGGGTAAACATAAATGGGTGGCGATGGGCGAAGAGTACAAGCTGGATGGCGTGAAGCCGCCGAAAAAAGAGACGATGGAACGCGTTAAAGGTATTCTTGAGCAGTACGGCCACAAGGTTATGTATTAAATAAAAGGCCCGGTTCTCACCGGGCCTTTTAATATTCTATTCAAAGACGCCGTTAATAACGGCAGTCACAATTGCTGTACTCAGGGCAATTAAGACCAGGTCATCTCCCACCACGCGCCACTCATATCCCGGGTAGGAGGGAAGCTGGCCCAGCATTGAGGCCGGCACGGCTTTCTTCGCTATGCCCGGAGGCAGCGGCTTTCCGCGCGCCAGGTTTTTCGCGATCCCCGGAGGCAGAGAATCATAGCCCGTTAAGCCGTAATTCAGCGCCAGATGGCGGGCACGATCGAAGCTAACGCGAGCGTCGACGTCATTACCGACATCTTTGCTGTTTTTAAAGCTCTTGTCCGATTTTCCTGGATTATCCTGACCTTTATTTTGCTTATTACCATGGTTACCAGCGTTGCCGTTACCATGATTGCCGCTATTACCCTGCCCGCCACCGTTTCCGTGGCCACCGCCATTCCCGTTTCCAGGATTGGCCATGACCGGAGCCGTTGCAAACGTTAAAGACAACACTACGGCAAGCGCGGTAGTGGAAAAACGACGAGTAGACATGATTGCTGCCTTTTAGTGGGAGAACTCATCTGAATTATCGCCAGGCGGGTAAAACTCACAATAAGTAAAAGTCTTATATGTGACAGGGACAAAAAAGCCCGTCATCGACAGGCTTTTAATTAATCAGGCGTGTGCCACAGGCGTTGGATGTTCGCCGACTTTACGCAGCAGCATTAACAGATAGATAAACGATACGCTGGCAATCATGATAAAGAGCAGGTTATCGGAATAATTTTGCATGAGCATGGCGGTAAAGGTCGGACCGAGCAAACTGCCGATGGTGTAGCTCAGCAATAATGCCTGGTTCATCGCCACCAGCTGATGATGCTCAACTTTTTCACAGGCCCAGGCCATCGCAACCGGATAGAGCGTAAAGCCCGCAGCACCCAGAATGAACAGCGCAGGCGCCATCGCGGCGTTGCTGAGCATGGCGAGACATCCCATGATCACCACAAAAACCTGAACGCGCAGCACCAGCAGGCGACCAAAGCGATCGGCCAGTCGACCGATCGGCCATTGACCGACGATCCCTGCGCTGACCATCACCGCCATCCAGAAGCCAATCCCGGAATCGCTAACGCCCTGATGGTTAAGATAGAGCGGCATCAGGCCATAGAGTGAGCCCAGCACGATCCCGGAGATAATGCAGCCGTTCACGCCTAAACGTGCCTGGCGAAGCCTCAGCATTGGCCAGACGTGGGTAGCTTCCTGATGCTCGCTGTTCTGGTTCACGATACGGGTGAAGAGCAGCGGCAGGATCGCGGCCAGCACCAGCCCCGTCACCCACGGCAGAACGCTCATCAGGTCGGTTGGGAATTTACTGACCATTAGCTGGCCGATGACGGTACCCACGTAATAAACCATCATATAGGCGGCCAGCAGGCGCCCACGGTTACGGGAAGTACCGCTGCACATCAGGGCGCTTTCGACCACTACCCAGATCATCGCGCAGCCGACGCCCGCAATAAAGCGCCAGACCATCCAGCTCCAGAAGCCGACCATCAGGCCTAAACCGACGCATCCGGCGGCAAAAATCAGCGAGGCCAGATAATAGCTGCGGTTAAAACCAAAACGCTTAATAAGGCTGCCCGTTAATAAGGTACCCAGCAGGTTTCCGGTAAAAAAGGACGAGCTAACCATACCCACCTGCCAGGTCGGTAAGTTTTCATGGGCGAGCCATAGCGGGACGAGTGTGTTTAACACCGCGATCGCCAGGGTCAGCAAAAGCAAGCCACAGAGCAGCAGAAGCACCGGGCGGGTATAGGTGGTCATGGATTAAAAACCGTGAGGAAGTTCAGATTTCGTGCGCATCATGCCACCGGCAAAAACAAAGTCAATCCACCGATTCAGGCGTCACGCACGATATGCGCCATGTCGATTTAAAAAACTCATCCTGCTAATGCAAAGCCTGCTACAGATATTAATTATCTATTTGTTTTTATTTATTTCAGGGAATTTTTAATACGAAACGTCAGTCGAAAAATTTCATGAATGAAAAAAGAAAAGCCGGGCGCTATGTCCCGGCTTTTTATAACAAAAAATGAAATTAGCTGGCGACAGCCATACCGACGGTCATATGCAGACCATAAAACACGCCGCGACCAATCAGCTCCCCGGCCAGCACCAGCACAAAGGCCAGTGAAAGCAACGGCAGCGCAGGCTGGTAACCTTTGAGCTGAGGAGCAATCCAGCACACCAGCGCCGCCGCCAGCAACACCACGCGCCAGGCCATCAGCGCACCGTAGTCCGGCACCAGCGCAGAGGCCTGCTGGACAGAGCTGTGGATGGTGGCCAGCTCAGCCCCCTGCATCAGCGCCACAACAGCACTGATGACCAGCGCCAGCAGCGAGACCGCTGGCAGCAGACGCATTCCCCAGCCGTCCACCCCAGCGACGCGCAGCAGCAGATAGCCCAGCAGAGGACCGCCGATAAACATCGTCAGGAAGAAGCTCATCGGCGTCCAGACGCTGTACCAGGTAGGAACGGTATCAATGGTGTTGTACACCCGGACCATCATCCATACGAATACCACGCCCAGTACCATGGTGACGATGAGCCACAGCGCGCGTAACCCTGACGGCAGCTTTTTCAGCGCCGCCAGCAGCCAGCCCAGCCCGCCCACGGCAAAGAAGATTGCGCCACTGGCAATCTCGTTACTCAGCGAAGAGGCACCAACTCGATTCAGGGAGTTGAACGCACGCATCGGCGAGCCCAGGTGCAGCGTGGAGGCGATAAACCCAATGCCCATCAAAACCCATAGCCCAAACATACTCAATACCAGACGCTGCTGCTGTTCTGCACTGAGATTACCTTTCATTAGCGCTAGCGCGAGTACGATAAAACCACCGACCACGCACTGCCCAAACACCGTGAAGATCATCAGCGGCCATTCATGCCATCCACTTCCCATCTCACACCTCCTTCGGGTTTGCCAGGTAGCCGGTGGTGTCACCCGTCGGACGGCTGTTGGCGTTAGGTTTGATCACAATGCTCGGCTTCGTAAAGTGCGCAGACGGCAGCGGCGCAACGGCGGCAAGCTGGCCGTGCTTCTTGCGCAGCTCCTCAATCGGGCCGAAGTCCAGCGCGCGCAGCGGGCAGGACTCGACGCAGATCGGCTTTTTGCCGTCCGCCACGCGGCTGTGGCAGCCGTCGCACTTGGTCATGTGGCCTTTGGCGGCATTGTACTGCGGCGCGCCGTACGGGCAGGCCATGTGGCAGTAGCGGCAGCCGATGCAGACATCCTCGTCCACCACCACAAAACCGTCATCACGCTTGTGCATCGCCCCGCTCGGGCAGACCTTGGTGCAGGCCGGATCTTCGCAGTGGTTGCAGGCAATCGACAGATAGTAGGCAAAGACGTTCTGATGCCAGACGCCGTTATCCTCCTGCCAGTCTCCGCCCGCGTATTCGTAAATACGGCGGAAGCTGACGTCCGGGGTTAAGTCTTTGTAGTCCTTACAGGCCAGCTCGCAGGTTTTGCACCCGGTGCACCGGCTGGAATCAATAAAAAATCCATACTGGGTTGTCATCGGTTACTCCTTACGCCTTTTCAACCTGGACGAGGTTTGTGTGGGACGGGTTGCCCTTCGCCAGCGGCGAAGGGCGCTGCGTGGTCAGAACGTTGATGCAGCCCGCCTGGTCAATACGGTTTGCATCCGGGTTATACCAGGCCCCTTCCCCCAGCGCGACCACGCCAGGCATCATGCGCGGAGTCACTTTCGCTTCGATATGCACCTCTCCACGCCCGTTGAAGATACGAACGCGATCGCCATTACTGATGCCGCGCGCTTTCGCATCCATCGGGTTGATCCACATTTCCTGCCGGCATGCGGCTTTCAGCACGTCAACGTTGCCGTAGGTAGAGTGCACGCGAGCCTTATAGTGGAAACCGGTCAGCTGTAGCGGGAATTTCTCCGTCAGCGGATCGTTGTAGTTTTCAAATCCGGGGGTGTAGATCGGCAGCGGATCGATAACGTCCCCTTCCGGCAATTCCCAGGACGCGGCAATGTTTGCCAGCGCTTCGGAGTAGATCTCGATTTTGCCCGACGGCGTGGTCAGCGGATTCGCCTGCGGATCGTCGCGGAAGGCTTTATAGGCCACATGATGCCCTTGCGGATCGCGCTGCTTGTACATGCCCTGCTTGCGGAAGGTATCGAAGTCCGGCAGGTCAGGAATGGCTTTGCGGGAAAGCTCGTGCAGATGGCGCATCCACCCTTCCTGAGTGCGCCCCTCGGTGAACTGCTGTTCAACGCCAAGCCGTTTCGCCAGTTCGGAGGTCATCTCATAGATGGTTTTGCACTCGAAGCGCGGCTTGATGGCCTGGTCAGTGAAAATCACGTAGGACATGTTGCCGCAGGAGGCGTCCAGCGCGAAGTCCACCTGCTCAGACGCGGTGCAGTCCGGCAGCAGAATATCGGCATACTTCGCTGACGAGGTCATGTGGCAGTCAATCACCACAATCATTTCGCACTTCTTCTCGTCCTGAAGGATTTCATGGGTGCGGTTAATGTCAGAGTGCTGGTTGATCAGACAGTTACCGGCATAGTTCCAGATCATCTTGATCGGCACGTCCAGCTTGTCTTTGCCCCGCACGCCGTCGCGCAGCGCGGTCATTTCAGGGCCGCGCTCGATCGCGTCGGTCCACATAAACATCGAGATGCTGGCCTCAACCGGGTTATCCAGCGTCGGCATCCGTTCAAACGGCAGAGAATAGGAGCCTTCACGCGCGCCGGAGTTACCGCCGTGAATACCCACGTTGCCGGTCAGAATTGACAGCATTGAGATGGCGCGGGTGGCGATTTCACCGTTCGCGTGACGCTGTGGCCCCCAACCCTGGCTGATATAGGCCGGTTTTGCCGATCCAATTTCACGCCCCAGCTGAACGATACGTTCGACGGGAATACCGGTGATGGTGGATGCCCACTCCGGCGTTTTCGCTACGCCGTCGCTGCCCTGACCGAGAATATAGGCTTTGTAATGCCCGTTAGCCGGCGCGCTGGCCGGGAGGGTTTTTTCGTCGTAACCGACGCAGTATTTATCCAGGAAGGGCTGATCGACCAGGTTTTCGGTGATCATCACATACGCCAGCGCGTTTACCAGCGCCGCATCGGTCCCCGGACGGATTGGGATCCACTCATCTTCTCGTCCTGCCCCGGTATCGGTATATCGCGGATCGATGATGATCATGCGGGCATTGGATTTAGCCCGGGCCTGTTCCAGGTAATACGTTACCCCACCGCCGCTCATGCGGGTTTCACCCGGGTTGTTACCGAACAGCACCACCAGCTTGCTGTTTTCGATATCGGACGGACTGTTACCGTCTGCCCAGCCGCCATAGGTGTAGTTCAGGCCCGCAGCGATTTGCGCAGAAGAGTAGTCACCATAGTGGTTGAGGTAGCCGCCACAGCAGTTCATCAGGCGCGCCACCAGCGTTTTACCCGGCGGCCAGGAGCGGGTCATGGTACCGCCAAGCGTCCCGGTGCCGTAGTTCAGGTAGATGGACTCGTTGCCGTACTCTTTAATCAGGCGCTGCATGTTCGTCGCGATGATATCGTAGGCTTCGTCCCAGCTGATGCGCTCGAACTTTCCTTCCCCACGCTTGCCGACGCGCTTCATCGGATATTTCAGACGATCCGGATTATAAACACGTCGGCGCATTGATCGGCCACGCAGACATGCCCGCACCTGGTGTAACCCTTCGTAGCTATCGTCACCGGTATTGTCGGTTTCGACATATTTGATTTCACCGTCCACGACATGCATGCGCAGCGGACAGCGGCTACCGCAGTTGACGGTACAGGCACTCCACACCACTTTTTCCGGACCTGAGGCTGGAGACAGAGCCTCCGCCGCCGACGCCAGTCGGGTAAAAGGGAGCGTAAAGGCGCTGCTGGCTACGGCCAGGCCACCGATTGCCGTGGTTTTCATCAACCCACGGCGAGTGACCTCGGCAGCCATTAACGCTTCAGGCGCTTTGATTTTCATAAAGACTCACTTTGGTTGCTCACAAAGAAAAGAGAGGCGGCGGAAACCGCTATATAGATTTATTTACAACGAATCTTTTCGTTTTCAGTTTTTTATGCTGACTTTCATTCAAAGGAGTATTACTACTTTAGAGGGAGGGGGTATTGCGTCGTATCAAATCACAGGCATAAAAAAAGCGCCCTGAGGCGCTTTTTTGTTTTAAAGCAGGTTATTAACCGATGTACTGCTGGCCTTTCATATAAGGGCGCAGCACTTCAGGGATCTCAATTCGGCCGTCTGCCTGCTGGTAGTTTTCCATCACCGCAACCAGCGTTCGCCCTACAGCCAGACCGGAGCCGTTCAGGGTATGCACCAGACGGGTTTTCTTGTCGGATTTGCTGCGGCAACGAGCCTGCATGCGGCGCGCCTGGAAATCCCAGACGTTAGAGCAGGAGGAGATTTCACGGTAGGTGTTCTGCGCAGGCACCCAGACTTCCAGGTCGAAGGTTTTGCAGGCACCGAAGCCCATATCACCCGTGCACAGCGCCATACGGCGGTACGGCAGGCCCAGCAGCTCCAGCACTTTTTCCGCGTGGCCGGTCATCTCTTCCAGCGCGTCCATGGACGTTTCCGGACGAACGATCTGCACCATTTCAACTTTATCGAACTGGTGCATACGGATCAGACCGCGGGTATCACGGCCGTAAGAACCCGCTTCAGAACGGAAGCACGGAGAGTGCGCGGTCAGCTTGATTGGCAGATCGTCTTCGTCAATGATTTCATCACGCACGAGGTTAGTCAGCGGCACTTCCGCCGTTGGGATCAGCGCGTAGTTGCTGCTGTCTGCTTCCTCGTCCAGCGGACGGGTATGGAACAGATCGCCGGCAAATTTCGGCAGCTGGCCCGTACCGTACAGCGTATCGTGGTTAACCAGATACGGAACGTAGGTTTCGCTATAGCCGTGCTGTTCGGTGTGCAGATCCAGCATGAACTGCGCCAGCGCGCGGTGCAGGTGAGCGATCTGACCTTTCATCACCACGAAACGAGACCCGGTCAGCTTAACCGCAGCCGCAAAGTCCAGGCCCGCGTGCATTTCGCCCAGGGTCACGTGATCGCGAACCTCGAAGTCGAACTCGCGAGGCGTACCCCAGCGTTTCACCTCAACGTTGTCGTTCTCGTCTTTGCCGACAGGCACGCTGTCGTCAGGAATGTTCGGGATCGCCAGCGCGATATCACGAATTTCGGCCTGAAGAACGTCCAGTTCCGCTTTCGCCTGATCCAGCTCTTCACCCAGCTTGTTCACTTCCAGGCGTAATGGCTCAATATCTTCCCCGCGCGCTTTCGCCTGGCCGATGGATTTCGATCGAGAATTACGCTCTGCCTGCAGATTTTCAGTTTGTACCTGCAGAACTTTACGACGCTCTTCAAGAGCGCGCAGCTTATCTACATCCAGCTTAAAGCCCCGGCGTGCCAGTTTTTCAGCGACTGCGTCTGGCTCATTACGCAGCAGATTGGGATCGAGCATGCTTATCCTGTGCTTATCGAATTAAAATAGGAAAAAGTGGCCACAGCCTGCGGCCACAGGGATACTATGCCAACATTACCGCAACGACTGAGCTAACGGTAGCGTTTTATAGGGCTATTTTGATCCTGTCCGGCCAGCCAGGCGAGCTTTTCGCCAATCTTGCCTTCAAGACCTCTGTTTGTAGGGTGGTAATAGCGGGTTTGTGCCATCTCCTGCGGGAAATATTCCTCTCCGGCGGCGTAGGCATTTGGCTCATCATGGGCGTAGCGATACTCCTGCCCGTAGCCCATCTCTTTCATCAGTTTTGTCGGTGCATTGCGCAAATGAACCGGTACATCATAATCCGGACGCTCGCGTGCATCCGACATCGCCGCTTTGAAGGCAGTGTATACCGCGTTACTTTTCGGCGCGCAGGCCAGATAAACAATAGCCTGGGCAATGGCGCGTTCGCCTTCCGCAGGCCCGACTCGGGTAAAGCAGTCCCAGGCGGAGATGGCGACCTGCATGGCGCGCGGATCGGCATTGCCGACATCCTCCGACGCAATCGCCAGGCAGCGACGCGCGACGTATAGCGGATCGCCACCGGCGGTGATAATACGCGCGTACCAGTAGAGCGCCGCATCCGGGGCGCTGCCGCGCACGGATTTATGCAGCGCAGAGATCAGATCGTAAAAACGGTCGCCTTTATTGTCGAAACGCGCGCTGCGCTCACCGGCAATTTCGGTGAGCAGTTCAGGCTTCAAAACACGCTTGCCTGCATCGTCCACTTCGGCCATATCGGCCATCATTTCCAGCGTGTTCAGCGCCCGACGGGCATCGCCATTCACCAGTTCAGCAATCGCACGGCGCGTTTCATCCGGAAGAACGATATCCTGCTCACCGTAGCCGCGGGCCTTGTCCTCCATCGCCTGCGTCAGAACCTTTTCGATATCTTCCGTGGTTAGCGACTTAAGCAGATAAACACGAGCACGGGAAAGCAGCGCGGAGTTCAGCTCAAACGACGGGTTTTCGGTAGTCGCGCCGATGAAGAAAATCGTGCCGTCTTCAATGTGCGGCAGGAAGGCATCCTGCTGGCTCTTGTTGAAGCGGTGAACTTCGTCGACAAACAGAATGGTGCGACGTCCGGCATTGCGGTTTTGTCGCGCCCGCTCGATCGCCTCGCGGATCTCTTTCACGCCCGACGTGACGGCCGAAATGCGTTCGACATCCGCACTGGCATAACGGGCGATAACTTCAGCGAGAGTGGTTTTACCGGTTCCGGGAGGGCCCCAGAGGATCATGGAGTGCAGATGCCCCGCTTCAATAGCGCGCGGCAAGGGTTTCCCCGCAGCCAGCAGATGTTGCTGGCCAATGTACTGCGCTAAATTTTCTGGCCGCATACGGGCGGCCAGAGGTTGAAACGCATTATCTGAAAAATCGAGCGACAGATTGCTCACTCATGCCTCTTACTTATTGCGTTGGTCGTCCACCGTTACGCCCTGCGGCGGGGTAAAGGTGAATTTCGATGCGTCTACAGCGCCGTTTTGCTGAGACTTAAGCTGATAGCTACTGCGCTGATCGTCCTGCTCAACCGCACCGAACTGATTGATGGTACCGTTGCTGCTCACGTTGATGGTGAACTGCTTCAGGTTGCCGTTACTGCCTTTAGGCGTCAGGACAAACTCATCACCGTTTTGTTTGATGTTGTACTGCTGCCAGTCGCTGGTCTGGTTACGGGCGATCAGCATAAACGGGGTGTTGCTGGTGGCATCTTTCAGCCAGGTGGCGGTGGCCTGCTCAACAAACGGGTTGTAGAACCACAGGGTTTTACCGTCAGAGACCAGAACGCTCTCGTCCGGCTGGGTCATGTGCCAGTTGAACAGGTTCGGGCGTTTCACCCACAAATCCCCCTGACCTTCCTGCACCGCGTTGCCGCTGCCGTCAGTCACTTTTTGCGTGAAGCTGGCGTGGAAGCTGCTTACTTTGTCCAGTCGGCTTTTAAGGTCGCTGGCCGCATCAGCCCAGACGCTGCTGGCTACAAAACTGGAGAGTAATGCACAGGCAATGGCGATTTTTTTCATTGTTATTCCTTAAAATACGTCTTCCCGATATGGGGTTTCCGTTTCCATTCTGGACCTGCCCGAAGGCAGGCGACAGAAGAATATGCTTAATTTTTGCTGATTTACCCTTCTTTGCAATCGCTGAAGGTTATTCAAACGGCGGCGGCGCCAGCACCTCACGGTTGCCGTTATGTCCCTGCTCGCTGACGATGCCCTGAGCTTCCATTTGCTCAATGATACGCGCCGCGCGGTTGTAGCCGATACGGAACTGACGCTGTACGCCAGAGATAGAGGCTTTACGCTTTTCGGTGACGAAGTTAACCGCCTGGTCAAATAACGGATCCAGCTCTTCACCGCCGTCAAAGCCACCGCCGCCGCCTTCGCTTTCGCTGTCGGAGGTAATGCCGTCCACGTACTGCGGACGTCCGCGCGCTTTCCAGTCCTGCACCACGGCGTGAACTTCCTGATCGCGAACAAACGCGCCGTGAACACGCACCGGAGAGGTGGAGTTCGGGCCAGAATAGAGCATATCACCCATCCCCAGCAGCGATTCTGCACCGCCCTGGTCAAGGATAGTACGCGAGTCGATTTTGCTCGACACGGTAAACGCGATACGGGTTGGGATGTTTGCCTTAATAAGACCCGTGATGACGTCCACGGACGGACGCTGCGTTGCCAGCACCAGGTGAATACCCGCCGCACGCGCTTTCTGTGCCAGACGCGCGATGAGTTCTTCCACTTTCTTACCGACGGTCATCATCAGGTCGGCAAATTCATCCACCAGCACCACGATATAAGGCAGTTTTTCCAGCACCGGATGCTGGGCATCCATGCTGTCACCCGGCTTCCAGTATGGGTCCGGAATCGGACGGCCCATGCGCGCCGCCTCGGCGATCTTCTCGTTATAGCCGGCCAGGTTACGCACGCCCAGCGCCGACATCAGCTTGTAGCGACGTTCCATTTCATTGACGCTCCAGCGCAATGCGTTGGCGGCGTCCTTCATGTCGGTTACCACTTCCGTTAACAGGTGCGGAATGCCTTCGTAGACGGACAGCTCGAGCATTTTCGGGTCGATCATGATGAAACGCACATCTTCAGGCTGCGCCTTGTAGAGCATACTGAGGATCATGGCGTTCACGCCGACCGATTTACCGGAGCCGGTAGTACCCGCAACCAGCAGGTGTGGCATCTTCGCGAGATCGGCAACGACCGGATCGCCAGCAATATCTTTACCCAGCACCACGGTCAGCGGAGACGGGTTATCGCGGAATTTGGTGTTATCCAGAACCTCACGCAGATAAACGGTCTGGCGTTTCTTGTTTGGCAGCTCAAGGCCAACGTAAGGTTTGCCTGGAATGACCTCCACCACGCGCACCGCCACGGTCGACAGGGAACGCGCCAGGTCACGGGACAGGTTTGAAATACGCGCTGCTTTTACGCCCGGCGCCAGGTTCAGTTCGAAACGGGTGATTACCGGGCCTGGCGAATAGTTCACTACATCAGCCTTGATGCGGAAATCAGCCAGACGCGCTTCAACGAGGCGGGCCATCTGCTCAAGGGCAAAGGTATCCACCGGCTCGACTTCTGCCGGCGGCGGCGTTAACAGATCCAGAGACGGCAACGGCGTGCTTGGGCGCTGCAGCGGACGGCTGTCACCATTACGCATCAGCAGCGGGTGAATCAGGCTCTCCTGCGGCTGTGGGGCTGGCTGCTGGAACTGCGGCGGTTGGGCCGGCTGCTGAGGCTGAGCATAAGCCTGCGGTGCCGGCTGCTGCGGCTGAACATAGGCCTGCGGCGCCGGCTGCTGAGGCTGAGCATAAGCCTGTGGTGCCGGCTGATGCGGCTGAACATGAGTCTGCGGCGCTGGCTGCTGAGGCTGAGCATAAGCCTGCGGCTGCGGCGTCTGACGCACCGGTTCAACGTCTGGCATCACGCCCGGCGTGAACAGCGGTTCGCTCGGCCCGTCATCCACCAGATCTTTCATTGGTGAAAATTCAAAATCCGACAGCGAGAACGGGTTTGCCCCCGACGGCTGCTCGCCGGAATAACGCTGCTGCTGCGTTGCCGCGAACTGACGCGCTAATTCCGCTTCGGCAGCATCATCTTCATCCTGACGGGGGTGAACGTCGTGTTGATACTCGTCGCCATAGCGCTGATTCTGCTGGGCGGCGAACTGACGCGCCAGCTCGTCCTGATGCTGTTCGTCAGCATCATCGTCGTATTCGTTCTCACGCGCTTTCACTTCCGCCATACGCTGTGAAGGCAGTTTGATGCCGTACGACGCCAGCTCGCGGCGGGTCGGTACGCGAACGCGATTAGGGCGCGGCAGTTGAGGACCAATCCCCTCTTTCACCTGAGGACGCGGCGTACCGTCAGTCGCCGGGCTGAATAACGGAGCGGACGCGGCGGCGGCAGCGGTTGCCTGCTTCAGGGTTTCAGTTGCGGAAGCAACGGCTGGCGCTGGCTCAACAGGAGGAACGGCCGCGAAAGGGGCTTTTGCAGCAGGCTCCTGCACCGGCTCAGGTACGGGCTGATACCAGGCGGCAAGCTGCTCGCGCTCGCGGGCACGGCGCTCCTCCACTTCTTCAAAATAGTACAGCGGCGGACGAGACGGCTTCGCTTCTTCAACCACTTCAGGCTCAGGCTGCGGCGCAACGTATGGCTGTTCAGGCTCAACGTGTTTAGGTGCATAAGCCTGATACGGTTGTTGCGGCTCGCTGACAGGCTCGGGCGGCTGATAAGCTTGTTGCCATTGCTCCTGCTGAACTGGGATATAGCTTTCAGGCTCTGGCGCAATGGTTGGCTCCGGCGTATGAACGCCAGGCGCGGTTTGCCAGTCGACCTGTGGCTGCTGAATCACGGACTCCGGTGCCGGAACTGGCGAGGACGGCATCACGGCTTCAACGGGCGCAGCATAGGCCTGCGCGGCCGTTGTTGCAGCGGCCGCAGCGGCTACCGGTTCAGTAACGGAATGGCCATTCAGCAGCGGATCGTACTCGTCATACTCGCCAGGGGTAGCTCGATTGCCGGAGAACAGTACGTCATCAGGATCCACGGCCGCACCGCGATACTCAATCTGCTCGTCTTCATCCATGCGCTTGCCGGAGAAAAGCGCGGCATCCGTTTTGCGGCCTAACGGGTTAGCAAATTTTTCGGCAACGCGCTGGCGGCGCGCCAGGGCACCTCGCAGGATACGCGCGCGACGGGACTCGCGACGCTCGGCGGGCGCATCGTCTTCGTCATACTCATCTTCGTATTCGTCTTCATCGACCCACGTATCGTCACGACGCGTGCGGTTGCTGGCAAATGTCAGCAAGGTCAGGATAAAGCTGCCAATTTTTTCAGCGATGCTCACCCAGGACCAGCCGGTAAACAGCGTCAGCCCTGCCGCCCAGATACAGAGCAGCGCCAGCGTGCCGCCGATGCTGTGAAGCATCGGCTGCAGGGCGGAGCTCAACAGGCTGCCAATCACCCCACCGGAGGCGAAGTACCAGATATCATCAGCGTTAATCGCCGCCAGCCCACAGGAGGTGAGGATGAGCGCCAGCGCGCCTATCAGGCGTAGCGAAACGGCAAAGTAGTCGATGTAGTCGTCATTCTGCCGATGACGCCAGGCAAACCAGCATCCGCCAATAATGATGACGGGAATGGTGTAGGCCATCACACCGAAAATGAAGAACAGCGTGTCCGCAAGCCAGGCGCCGGGCACGCCGCCTAAGTTATGGATAGGCTCATGCCATGCGGTTTGCGACCAGCTGGGATCGGAGGGGTTAAAACTGAGTAAGGCAGCCATCAGCCAGACGGCAAAAAGGGCAATAACGATCAGTAACGCCTCAAGGAGACGACGTCCGCTGCTTAGCTTAGATAATGTGACTTCTTTGTCTTCAGTGTATTCCTGGCTCAAGAAAGGCTCTCCAGGTATCAGGCATGTCCTGCCTGTTTGCTAAAACGGACAACAGCGCCGGGTGTCCCCGGCACTGTTGCTGTATGGATTAACAGGAGTGTAATCAAACTACACTGATTTTGCACCTGTTCCGTGTTAGCGCGTCTTAATAACCAGACGATTGCTCTGTTTGACCTCTTCCATCACCACATACGTACGGGTGTCGTTCACGCCTGGCAGACGCAGCAGGGTTTCCCCCAGCAGCTTACGGTAGGCGGACATATCAGGCACGCGGGTTTTCAACAGGTAGTCGAAATCACCGGAAACCAGATGACACTCTTGAATTTCTTCAAGTTTTTGTACAGCGGCGTTAAATTGCTCAAACACATCCGGTGCACCACGATTCAGAGTAATCTCAACAAATACCAGAAGTGAGGCATCCAGATAATGCGGGTTCAACAGAGCCGTATAGCCCTGAATAAAACCCTGTCTTTCCAGTCGACGCACACGCTCAAGGCACGGCGTCGGGGAAAGTCCCACACGTTTTGAAAGCTCGACGTTGGAAATACGCCCATCCTTTTGCAATTCATTAAGAATGTTACGATCGATACGGTCGAGATCTTTGCCAGGGCGCTTCTTGCTATCTACCATTATTATTGTCTCTCTGTATTCCTTCCCTACTCCTGCCTGGACCCTGTGCACATCACTGTTCAGAGCCTGTACCCGTTATTTATCACATCGCATGGTTATGTATTAGACGCGATGCGGATTCGGGTTCTGCGGTAAGAAGACCGTTGCCTGAAGGCAGTCACAGACATCACGTATGGCGTCTGTCCACACCATGCGTAGATTTCACTGACCCGGTAAAAATGGCATTTACGTGCATGTCTATGCGACATCCCGTACACGCGTCTTTTTTTCTTCCTTGAATGTTTTCGCAAAAGCGCAGGGGATTGTCAAAGCAAAACATCGATTTTTAGTACAAGATGCCGGATATTCATTACGGAGGGGTATTAATCCTCATTTTTCTGCCTTATAAACGAGCGCTTTTCAGTAGCAGACGTAATGTGACCGCGGCAGATCCATCGGGCGCGGCTATTGCATATATCGGAAGCAAAACTGCGGCGCTCTTTTTTTACGGCAACAAATTCCCTACAATCCAGCCCATTGCCTGCCAACAACAATGGGGATCTCATGGGCACGACCAAACACAGTAAGCTGCTAATCCTTGGTTCTGGACCTGCGGGATATACCGCAGCGGTCTATGCTGCACGCGCTAACCTGCAGCCGGTACTGATTACCGGTATGGAAAAAGGCGGTCAGCTGACCACCACCACGGAAGTGGAAAACTGGCCGGGCGACCCGAACGACCTGACCGGGCCGCTGCTGATGGAGCGCATGCACGAGCATGCCACTAAATTCGAAACCGAAATTCTGTTCGATCACATTAATAAAGTGGATCTACAGAACCGTCCGTTCCGTTTGACGGGCGACAACGGTGAGTACACCTGCGATGCGCTGATCGTCGCCACGGGCGCCTCTGCCCGCTATCTCGGCCTGCCGTCTGAAGAAGCCTTTAAAGGCCGCGGCGTCTCTGCCTGCGCAACCTGCGACGGTTTCTTCTACCGCAACCAGAAAGTCGCGGTTATCGGCGGCGGCAACACCGCTGTGGAAGAAGCGCTGTATCTGGCGAACATCGCCTCTGAAGTACACCTGATCCACCGTCGCGACACCTTCCGCGCCGAAAAGATCCTGATCAAACGCCTGATGGACAAAGTGGCGAGCGGTAACATTGTGCTGCACACCAACCGTACTCTGGAAGAAGTGACCGGCGATCAGATGGGCGTGGCGGGTCTGCGTATCCGCGATACCCAGAACACCGATAACGTCGAAACGCTGGAAGTGGCTGGCCTGTTTGTGGCGATCGGCCACAGCCCGAACACGGCTATCTTCGAAGGCCAGCTGGAGCTGGAAAACGGCTACATTAAAGTGCAGTCCGGGATCCACGGCAACGCCACGCAGACCAGCGTTCCGGGCGTCTTCGCAGCAGGCGACGTGATGGACCATATTTATCGTCAGGCGATCACCTCTGCGGGCACCGGCTGTATGGCCGCGCTGGACGCAGAACGCTATCTGGACGGACTGGCTGAACAGGGTAAATAATCTTTACAAGTCAGTAACAAACGTAAATAAAGGCGGCCACTGGTCGCCTTTATTTTTCCTCGCGTGTAACATGCAGATGTCTAATTTCTTATAACGTCACCTGCAAAATACGCAATGGAAAAAACCCGTCAACAAGAGTTAACACGCTGGCTCAAACAGCAAAGCGTTCTTTCCCGCCGCTGGCTTATGATCTCCCGCATTCTGGGATTTATCAGCGGTCTGTTGATTGTTGCCCAGGCATGGCTGCTGGCCCGCATTCTCAACCATATGATTATGGAGAACATCCCGCGCGAGGCGCTGCTGTTGCCTTTTATCGTTCTGGTGCTGGTTTTCGTTCTGCGTGCGTGGGTCGTCTGGCTGCGTGAGCGGGTCGGGTTCCATGCCGGACAGCACATCCGCTATGAAATCCGACGCAAGGTGCTTGACCGGCTTTCTGAAGCCGGACCTGCGTGGATCCAGGGGAAACCGGCCGGCAGCTGGGCGACGCTGATCCTTGAGCAAATCGACGATATGCACGATTACTATGCGCGCTATCTTCCCCAGATGGCGCTGGCGGTTTTTGTGCCCCTTTCGATTGTAATCGCCATTTTCCCGGTCAACTGGGTGGCGGCACTGATCCTGCTGGGCACCGCCCCGCTGATCCCGCTGTTTATGGCAATGGTCGGTATGGGCGCGGCAGATGCTAACCGCCGCAACTTCCTGGCGCTGGGTCGGCTGAGCGGACATTTCCTCGATCGCCTGCGCGGAATGGAAACGCTGCGTATCTTTGGTCGCGGTGAGGCGGAAACCGAAAACATTCGCCTGGCGTCCCAGGACTTCCGTCAGCGCACCATGGAGGTCCTGCGCCTGGCGTTCCTCTCTTCCGGCGTGCTCGAATTCTTCACCTCCCTGTCAATTGCCCTGGTGGCGGTCTACTTTGGCTTCTCCTATCTCGGCGCGCTGGATTTCGGCCACTACGGTACGGCGGTAACGCTTTCTGCCGGATTCCTGGCACTGATCCTGGCCCCGGAATTTTTCCAGCCATTGCGCGATCTCGGCACCTTCTATCACGCCAAAGCGCAGGCGGTGGGCGCTGCCGATAGCCTGAAAACCTTCATGGAAACGCCGCTGGCGCATCCGGAGCGCGGTGAAGTCACGCTGAATACCAGCGATCCGGTTACCCTTGAAGCGCAGGATTTTTCCATCCTGTCGCCTGAAGGCAAGGTGTTGGCTGGTCCACTGAACTTTACCCTGCCTGCGGGTCAACGGGTCGTGCTGGTGGGCACCAGCGGCTCGGGTAAAAGCTCGCTGCTGAACGCGTTGTCAGGCTTCATGGCTTATACCGGTTCACTGCGCGTAAATAAAACGGAGCTGCGCGAGCTCGATCCCGAAGCCTGGCGTAAGCAGCTGAGCTGGGTGGGGCAAAACCCACAGCTGCCTGCCTCAACGCTGCGTGAAAACGTGCTCCTTGCCCGCCCGGACGCGCGTGAAGATGAACTGCAGTCGGTTCTCGATCGCGCCTGGGTCAGTGAATTTTTGCCGCTGCTGCCGCAGGGTGTTGATACCGTGGTGGGCGATCAGTCTGCCGGGCTGTCGGTCGGCCAGGCGCAGCGCGTTGCGGTGGCCCGTGCGCTGCTGAACCCCTGTCAGCTGATGCTGCTGGACGAACCCGCGGCCAGCCTGGATGCCCACAGCGAGCAGCGCGTAATGGATGCGCTTAACGCCGCATCACAGCAGCAAACCACGCTGATGGTCACCCACCAGCTTGAAGGCATCGCCGACTGGGACCAGATTTGGGTGATGGAAAACGGTCAACTCGTTGAGCAAGGCGATTACGCCGCGCTTGTTGCCGCGCAGGGGCCTTTTTCGGCCCTGCTGGCGAATCGTCAGGAGGATATCTGATGCGCGCCCTGCTTCCCTATCTCGCACTGTACAAACGCCATAAATGGATGCTGACGCTCGGCATTGTGCTGGCTATTGTCACCCTGCTTGCCAGCATCGGCCTGCTTACGCTTTCCGGCTGGTTCCTTTCCGCGTCTGCGGCGGTGGGCTTCGCCGGGCTGTACAGCTTCAACTACATGCTCCCTGCAGCAGGCGTACGCGGCACCGCGATTACCCGAACCGCCGGGCGTTACTTCGAGCGTCTTGTCAGCCACGACGCGACCTTCCGCGTCCTGCAACACCTGCGTATTTACACCTTCAGCAAGCTTCTGCCCCTCTCCCCTGCCGGGCTGGCGCGCTTTCGTCAGGGCGAGTTGCTCAACCGCGTGGTCGCGGATGTGGATACGCTGGATCACCTCTACCTGCGCGTAATTTCACCCATGGTGGGCGCGTTTGTGGTGATCGTGGTGGTCACGCTGGGGCTGTGTATTCTGGATGTTCCCATCGCGCTGACCCTGGGCGGCATCATGCTGATGACGCTGATTATTTTACCGCCGCTGTTTTATCGCGCCGGTAAAACCACCGGGGAAAATCTGACGCGTCTGCGCGGTGAGTATCGCCAGCAGCTCACCTCCTGGCTGCAGGGTCAGGCTGAACTGAGCATCTTTGGTGCCAGCAAGCGCTACCGCGCCCGGATGGAAAGCACGGAGCTTAACTGGCACGAGGCCCAGCGCCGCCAGTCTGAGCTGACCGCGTTCTCTCAGGCGCTGATGATGTTAATCGGCGGCATTGCCGTCATCGCCATGCTCTGGATGGCCTCCGGCGGCGTGGGCGGTAACGCCCAGCCGGGCCCGCTGATTGCGCTGTTTGTTTTCTGCGCCCTTGCCGCCTTTGAAGCTTTAGCCCCGATCACGGGTGCGTTTCAGCATCTTGGTCAGGTTATTGCCTCTGCACTACGCATAACGGATATTGCGGAGCAGGAGCCGGAAGTGAAGTTCAGCAGCGGAGAAACCGCGGTACCGGAGCAGGTGGCGCTGACGCTCAGCGATGTCACTTTCGCCTATGACAGGCAGGCGCAAAACGCGCTGGAAGGCATCACGCTTTCCGTTAACGCCGGGCAGCGCATCGCGATCCTTGGCCGCACGGGATGTGGAAAATCAACGCTTCTGCAGCTTCTGACGCGCGCGTGGGACCCGCAGCAGGGTGAGATTCGCTTTAACGATACCCGGCTGGGTGACTTTAGCGAAGCGGCCTTGCGTAAAACCGTCAGCGTCGTGCCCCAGCGGGTGCATCTGTTCAGCGCCACGCTACGCGACAACCTCCTTCTCGCAGCGCCGGCGGCCTCTGACGAGGCGCTACGGGGGATGCTTGAGCAGGTCGGGCTGCACAAGCTGCTTGAGGATGACGGACTCAACGCCTGGCTCGGTGAAGGGGGTCGCCAGCTCTCCGGCGGCGAGCTTCGCCGTCTGGCGATTGCCCGGGCGCTGCTGCACGACGCGCCGCTGATGCTGCTCGATGAGCCAACGGAAGGTCTGGACGCGACAACCGAGAGCCAAATTCTTGATTTACTGGCAAACGTGATGAAAGGCAAAACCGTGCTGATGGTCACACACCGCCTGCGTGGACTCGCGAGTTTCGATCGCATAATTGTGATGGACAACGGACACATTATTGAGCAAGGTAGTCACGCAGAGCTGCTGGCAAAACAGGGTCGCTACTACCAGTTTAAACAGCGTCTGTAGGCTATATTTGTAGCGTCCTCACTCGCGTACTGGAGTTACGTTGTCATGCGCCTGGTCCAGCTTTCTCGCCATAATATTGCGTTCCCTTCCCCGGAGGGAGCGCTACGTGAACCTAACGGCCTGCTGGCGCTGGGCGGCGATCTCAGCCCGGCACGGCTCTTAATGGCTTACCAGCGCGGTATTTTCCCGTGGTTTTCTCCCGGCGACCCGATTTTATGGTGGTCTCCCGACCCGCGAGCCGTCCTGTGGCCTGGGCAGTTTCACCTGAGCCGCAGCATGAAGCGCTTTCACGCAAAATCACCCTATCGCGTCACGCTCAATCACGCCTTCGGGCAGGTCATTGAAGGATGCGCTGAAGATCGTCACGAAGGCACCTGGATAACCCGCGATATCATTATTGCCTACCATCAGCTACACGAGCTGGGCTACGCGCATTCCGTCGAAGTGTGGCACGGCGAGGATCTCGTTGGCGGCATGTACGGCGTGGCGCAGGGCACACTGTTCTGCGGTGAATCGATGTTCTCCCGCGCCACCAACGCCTCGAAAACCGCGCTGCTGGTTTTTTGCGAGGAATTTGCCCGGCGCGGTGGACAGCTGATGGATTGTCAGGTGCTGAACGAGCACACCGCCTCGCTCGGTGCCGTTGAAATCTCCCGTCGACACTACATCGAACATCTGGATCGGTGCCGCGCTGAGACCCTTCCGCGCGATTTTTGGATCCCCAGAGCGCTCTTTATGCCCGATGCCTAAATGTTTTCCGCATATTTTTTATGAGGGTGTTATAATTATGCCGCAGAGTAGCTTCTGCCTGTTGCCCCGCCGCCGTTTGGGACCCCCGCTTCAGATAACGTCCTGACGTTTATCCTGTTGTTCCCCTTTACGAATGCGCTTTCCGTTCGGTTGTACCGTGACGCTTGGGCAATGCGCTGAAACTGTTTTGCTGCGTTTTAAACGCGCAATTCTTTACTTAATTGATGAATTTCGGCATTATCTTGCCGGTTCAAAACTTGGTAGTGATACCCCAGAGGATTAGATGGCCAAAGAAGACAATATTGAAATGCAGGGTACCGTACTTGATACGTTGCCTAATACCATGTTTCGCGTAGAACTGGAAAACGGTCACGTGGTAACTGCGCACATCTCCGGTAAAATGCGCAAAAACTATATCCGCATTTTGACGGGCGACAAAGTGACTGTTGAACTGACCCCGTACGACCTGAGCAAAGGCCGCATTGTCTTCCGTAGTCGCTAATTGTTTTCGCCTGTAATGGCAGATGAATATTTAAAAGGTCGGGATAATCCCGGCCTTTTTTATTTGTGGCTTTAATGTTGCTACAGGGGCAGATGTATTTCAGTGCGGTCTGTTGCCCTCACCCCAGCCCTCTCCCGCGGGGAGAGGGAGAAAGGCACGCATAAAAAAACCGGGCTTTTGCCCGGTTTTTAGACCTACGTAAGAAATCAGTGAGCCGCTTCCGGCTTGTGCTTCGCCGCGCTCTGGAAATCGTACGTCAGCTCGTTCTTCGCCTGATCCAGCCCCACCGTGACCTGGCCGCCGTCCACCAGCGAGCCAAACAGCAGCTCGTTCGCCAGCGGCTTCTTCAGATTGTCCTGAATCACGCGCGCCATCGGACGGGCACCCATCGCCCGGTCGTAGCCTTTCTCGGCCAGCCAGTTGCGGGCCTCCTGGCTGACTTCCAGCGACACGCCTTTCTGATCCAGCTGAACCTGCAGCTCGACGATGAACTTATCCACCACCTGATGGATCACCTCGGTAGACAGGTGATCGAACCAGATGATGTTGTCCAGACGGTTACGGAACTCCGGCGTGAAGATCTTCTTGATCTCCTCCATCGCATCGGTGCTGTTATCCTGGTGGATCAGGCCGATAGATTTACGCTCGGTTTCACGCACGCCGGCGTTGGTGGTCATCACCAGCACCACGTTGCGGAAGTCCGCCTTGCGCCCGTTGTTGTCGGTCAGCGTCCCGTTGTCCATCACCTGCAGCAGGATGTTGAACACGTCCGGGTGCGCCTTCTCGATTTCATCGAGCAGCAGTACCGCGTGCGGATGCTTGATCACCGCGTCGGTGAGCAGGCCGCCCTGGTCAAAGCCCACATAGCCCGGAGGCGCACCAATCAAGCGGCTGACGGTGTGACGCTCCATATACTCGGACATATCAAAGCGCAGCAGCTCGATGCCCAGCGCTTTGGAGAGCTGAACCGTCACCTCGGTTTTCCCGACGCCGGTCGGGCCGGCAAACAGGAAGGAACCAACGGGCTTGTGGTCATGCCCCAGTCCGGCACGGGCCATCTTGATCGCTTCGGTTAAGGCCTCAATGGCCTTATCCTGACCAAAGACCAGCATTTTCAGGCGATTGCCGAGGGTGCGCAGCGTGTCGCGGTCGCTCTGGGAAACGCTCTTCTCAGGGATACGCGCGATACGGGCCACCACGGACTCGATATCCGCCACGTTAACGGTTTTCTTACGCTTGCTGGCCGGCATCAGGCGCGCACGCGCTCCCGCCTCATCAATCACGTCAATCGCCTTATCCGGCAGATGACGATCGTTGATGTATTTCACCGCCAGCTCCACCGCCGCACGTACCGCTTTCGCGGTGTAACGCACGTCGTGGTGCGCTTCGTACTTGGTTTTCAGGCCGTTGATGATCTGCACCGTTTCGTCGACGGACGGCTCGGTGACGTCGATTTTCTGGAAACGACGCGCCAGCGCACGATCTTTTTCAAAGATGTTGCTGAACTCCTGGTACGTTGTGGAGCCCATTACGCGGATCTTGCCGCTGGAGAGCAGCGGCTTGATCAGGTTAGCCGCATCCACCTGGCCACCGGAGGCCGCCCCTGCGCCGATGATGGTGTGGATCTCATCGATAAACAGGATGCTGTTGGTGTCCTGCTCCAGCTGTTTTAACAGCGCCTTGAAGCGTTTTTCAAAATCACCACGGTACTTGGTGCCCGCCAGCAGCGAGCCAATATCCAGCGAGTAGATGGTGCAGTCAGCAATCACTTCCGGCACGTCGCCCTGCACAATGCGCCAGGCCAGCCCTTCAGCAATCGCGGTCTTGCCCACGCCGGATTCACCCACCAGCAGCGGGTTGTTCTTACGTCGGCGGCACAGCACCTGTATGGCGCGCTCCAGCTCTTTGTCGCGGCCAATCAGCGGGTCGATTCCGCCCACGCGAGCAAGCTGATTAAGGTTGGTGGTGAAGTTTTCCATACGATCCTCCCCGCCTGCTTGCTCTTCGCTGTTGTTGATCGGGTTGCTGGAGTCGGATGCCTGGTTAGGCTCGTCTTTTCGCGTTCCGTGAGAGATAAAGTTGACCACGTCGAGTCGGCTGACTTCATGTTTGCGCAGCAGGTAGGCCGCCTGGGACTCCTGCTCGCTGAAGATGGCGACCAGCACATTTGCGCCCGTCACTTCACTACGCCCGGAAGACTGGACGTGGAAAACCGCGCGCTGCAGCACGCGCTGGAAGCTGAGCGTCGGCTGCGTGTCGCGCTCTTCTTCACTGGCTGGCAGCACCGGTGTGGTTTGTTCGATGAAGGCTTCGAGTTCCTGACGTAGCGCCACCAGATCCACGGAGCAGGCTTCCAGCGCTTCGCGGGCAGATGGGTTGCTTAGCAACGCGAGCAGCAGGTGCTCGACGGTCATAAACTCATGTCGGTGCTCACGCGCTCTGGCGAAAGCCATGTTTAAACTGAGTTCCAGTTCTTGATTGAGCATAGGCACCTCCCCCAATTTTATGCCTTATCAGGCCTTTTCCAGCGTACACAGCAACGGATGCTCGTTCTCCCTTGCATAGTCGTTCACCATCGCCACTTTGGTTTCCGCGACCTCGGCAGTAAAGATGCCGCAGATCGCTTTGCCACGATAATGAACGGTAAGCATCAGTTGCGTTGCACGTTCTACATCATAAGAAAAGAACTTTTGTAGCACGTCAATAACAAATTCCATCGGCGTGTAATCATCGTTCATTAACATAACTTTATACATAGATGGCGGTTTTAGCGCGTCGCGCACCTTATCTTCCGCCAGCTGGTCAAAATCCAGCCAATCGTTGGTCTTACCCATTATGCATAACCACTTTGAATCTACCTCAGATGTTAGATAACAATCATCTATTACTGTCATCCGCGATGTCTGTCACAAACTGTTGCAATAGCGTTAACTGCCTCAAATTTTGGTTGATTATTGTCCCAACTCGAGCGCCAAACGCTTGACGGCTTCTTCCGTTTCTCTAAATTGTACAAGCGTGAGATGGCGAGCTTTTGAACAGCCCCCACTCCACCACCGGTTCATTCCATCTTAACTTATAAGATTTACGAAGGATGTCGAAGCATGGAAATGGGTACTGTTAAGTGGTTCAACAACGCCAAGGGGTTTGGCTTCATCTGCCCCGAAGGCGGCGGCGAGGATATCTTCGCTCACTATTCCACCATTCAGATGGATGGTTACAGGACGCTCAAAGCCGGGCAGTCCGTCCGGTTCGATGTACACCAGGGGCCAAAAGGCAATCACGCCAGTCTTATCGTGCCCGTTGAAGCAGAAACGGTTGCATAGCTCTCTGATTCATTGTGTACACCCCGCAGGCAAAATGCCAGCCCGATCGGCTGGCATTTTTATTTTCGGGCTATTCCCGCGCCAGCGCATCCACCGGATCCAGCCGTGCCGCGTTTCGCGCAGGCAGCCAGCCAAACAAAATCCCGGTAAAGGTGGAACATAAAAACGCGGTGAGTATCGCCATTGGCGAAAAGCCAATTTCCCAGCCGGGTAAAAACAGCTGGAGCGCAAAGGCAATCAGCATTGAGAGCGCAATGCCCATCGCGCCGCCCACCAGGCATACCAGCACCGCCTCAATCAAAAACTGCTGAAGCACGTCGCTGGCTCTGGCCCCCACCGCCATGCGGATGCCGATCTCCCGGGTACGTTCGGTCACCGACACCAGCATGATGTTCATCACCCCGATCCCGCCGACAACCAGCGAAATCACCGCCACCAGCGTCAGGAACATCTGAAGAGTACGTGTGGTCTTTTCCGCCGTTTTCAAGAGGCCGTCCATGTTCCAGGTAAAGAAGTCTTTCTTTCCGTGGCGCAGGGTTAACAGCCGCTCCAGCTGCTGTTCCGCCAGCGCGCTGTCGTAGCCTTCCTTCACCCGCACGGTGATGGAGTTGAGCCAGGACTGCCCCATAATGCGCCCGGAAATGGTGCTGTACGGCAGCCAGACGCGCAGGATCTTGCTGCTGCCAAACATCGACTGTTTCTCTTCCGCCACGCCAATCACCGTAGCGGGCATGTTGCCCACCAGGATCACTTCCCCGACCACGCGGGTTTTATTCGGGAAAAGCTGCCTGCGCGAGTTCGCGTCCAGCACCACCACCTGCGCCCTGCCCGCCAGCTGTTCGGCGTTGAAGGTTGCCCCTTCGCTGAAGGTCATGCCGTAGACGTTGAAGTAATCTCCGCTGACGCCGTTAGCGCTGGCCGCCACGTCGATGTTGCCGTAGCGCAGACGCAGGTTCTGCGAAACGGCAGGCGTGGCGGAGTTCACCCACGGCTGCTTCTGGATAGCCGCCAGATCGTCGTACTTCAGCGCCTGCTGATACTGCGGCTCGTCGTCACCAAAATCTTTCCCGGGATAGACGTCAATGGTATTCGTCCCGATGGCGCGAATATCCGCCAGCACCAGCTGTTTCGCCGCGTCTCCCACCACCACAATCGACACCACCGAGGCGATACCGATGATAATGCCGAGCATGGTCAGCAGGGTGCGCATCTTGTTGGCCGCCATCGCCAGCCAGGCCATGGTCAGCGCCTCGCGAAAGCCGCTCGAAAATTGCCCCCAGCCGGTTGACGCAGGCAGAGCCTCTTTCGGCGCGGCCGCTCTGGACTCACGCGGCGGCGGGTTGCTGACCAGCTCGCCGTCGTGGATCTCAATGATCCGTTCAGCCTGCGCCGCCACCTGCGGATCGTGGGTGACGATAATCACCGTATGCCCCTGATCGCGAAGCTGGTGAAGGATCGCCATAACTTCTTCGCCGGAACGGCTGTCGAGCGCGCCGGTCGGCTCATCGGCCAGGATAACCTGGCCACCGTTCATCAGCGCACGGGCAATACTCACGCGCTGCTGCTGACCGCCGGAAAGCTGTGAAGGCTGATAATCTACCCGCTCCGCCAGCCCGAGACGCGTTAACAGCGCCTTCGCGCGCTCGAGGCGCTTTTTCCGCTCGACGCCCGCATACACCGCGGGCACCTCCACGTTCTGCGCCGCGCTGAGGTGAGAAAGCAGATGGTAACGCTGGAAGATAAAGCCAAAGTGTTCGCGGCGCAGCTTCGCCAGCGCGTCGCCGTCCAGGGTGGAGACGTCCGTTCCCGCCACGCGATAGGTGCCGCTGGTGGGTTTATCCAGACAGCCGAGAATGTTCATCAGCGTCGATTTACCGGACCCCGAAGCCCCGACAATCGCCACCATTTCACCCGCTTCAACGCGCAGGGAGATGCCTTTCAGCACCTCCACCGGCCCGTCGCCGGACGGGTAGCTGCGGCGAATATCATTCAGCTCAAGCAGCGCCGTCATTGCGCGGCTCCGGGCAGGCTTTCGCTGATGACCACTTCCTCACCCTCTTCCAGCCCTTTCACCACCACCACGTCGGTGTCGTTACGCGCGCCAATCACCACTTCCCGCTCGCGGGTTTCGCCGTTGCGCAGCACTTTAACCTTGTAGCGATTGTCCCCGGCGGATTCGCCCAGCGCGGAGAGCGGAACCGTCAGCACGTTTTTGACGCCGGTGAGCTGAATATGCACCTGGGCGGTCATGTCCAGACGCAGCACGCCCTGCGGGTTCGGCACCTCAAAACGGGCATAGTAGAAGATGGCGTCGTTCACCTTCTCCGGCGTCGGCAGGATATCCTTCAGCGCCCCTTCATAGCGGGTTTGCGGATCGCCCAGCACCGTAAACCAGGCCTTCTGGCCAGGCTTAAGGTGAATCACGTCCGCTTCGGATACCTGGGCTTTCACCAGCATGGTGCTCATGTCCGCCAGGGTCAGAATGTTTGGCGCCTGCTGCGCGGCGATAACCGTCTGGCCCTGCAGGGTGGTAATCTGCGTCACTTCCCCGGCCATTGGCGCCACGATTTTCGTGTAGTCGAGGTTGGTTTTCGCCGTGTCCAGCGAGGCCTGATTGCGCTTGATTTGCGCGTCGATAGTGCCAATCTGCGCCTGCTTCACCGCCAGCTCCGTGGCGGCGGTATCCAGATCCTGTTTTGAGATGGCCTGCGTTTTCGCCAGCGCCTGCTGACGCGTCAGGGTGACCTGAGCGAGATTCCGCTCCGCCTGAGCCTGAGCGCGCTGCGCGCGCAGCTCCATCAGCGTGGCTTCCACCTCGCGGATCTGGTTTTCAGCCTGTTCAGGATCGATCACGCCCAGCAGCTGGCCTTTTTTAACCTTATCGCCAATCTCAACCGACAGCGTTTTAAGCTGGCCGCTAACCTGCGCGCCTACGTCAACCTTGCGCAGGGCGTCCAGCTTCCCCGTCGCCAGCACGTTTTGCTGCAGCTCGCCCGGGCGAACAATCAGCGTTTGATACTGCGGTACCGGCGCGTTCAGCACCTTCCATACCCAGAATCCGCCCGCTAACACCACTATCGCCAGCAGCAGAAACAGCTTTCTGCGTTTTCCCTTCAGGTTCATAAATATTCCAAATAGTTGTTCTGGCTATCATCAACGTTGATTTTATCTAAACCACTCATCAACGAAACCCCCGATCGCCGTAATCGTCGGGAATTGTTTACCCAGCGTTGATAAAGCCCCTGCTGAAATAGCGATCTTCCACCAGAAGCAGGATCTAACATGTCTTCCATCGTCGATACACCTTATTCAACGCTGTCTCAGCCAAAATCGGGCTGGCAACTGTTCAAAAGCCTGGCATCGGGAACCCTCACGCCGGGGCTGGCGTGGCAAAATCCGGCCTATCGACGAAAGTTTATGCTGCGCTCGCTGGCGACGCCGCTCACCACGTCGCGCCTGCTGGCAAACCTCGCGAAGCAGCCCCGCCTGATGCAGATCCTGGAGGTGCAGCCCGGCCTGCCGTGCCGTCTGCATCGACCGTGGCTGACCGTCAACATGGGCCGTCAGCATACGCTGGAAGCCCTGAACTATCACTATCAGATGATGAGCCGCCATCTTCCCGCGCCGCTGCTGAACGGCTATCTCTCTGGTGAGGGCATCACGCTGGTGACGTTAACCGGCAAAGACGAACAGCAGTTTAGCGTATGCCTGCGGGCAGACGCGTTTCTGGATAAAGAAGGCGAAGCCACCCTGACCTTTGTCGATTGTCAGAACACGGTGCTGGCCGAGCTGACCTTTACGCTCTGCAACTATGAAGGGAAACCATCGCTGTTTATCGGCGGAATGCAGGGAGCGAAAGCGCATGTCCCGCACGAGCAGATCCAGCTCGCCACGAAAGCCTGCCATGGCCTGTTCCCGAAACGTCTGCTGGTTGAAGCGGTAATGATCCTCGCCGACGCCTTCCCGGTAGAACAGATCCTCGCCGTGAGTAACGCCACCCATATCTACCGCAGCTGGCGTTACCGCAGGAAAAAAGAGGGAAAACTGCTGGCGGATTACGACAGCTTCTGGCGCTCTCTTGGCGGAGAACGGCTGGATAACGGCAACTTTGCCCTGCCGCTGGCCATGCCGCGCAAGCCGATGGAAGAGATCGCGAGTAAAAAGCGCTCCGAATACCGCCGTCGCTATGCGCTGCTTGATAGCCTTATCCAGCAGGTTTCACGGACGACCGGCCGTTAATCGGCCCTCCCGCGCGCCAGCCAGAGGACGCGGGAGAACATTTTACGCAGCAGCGTGGGCACAGATTCCACGCCCCGCCTTCCCGCTTCCGTCGCCACCTCTATGGCTAAATCCGGTTTTGACGACCGGTGGATCGCTTTGGCGATCACCCGGCGCATGTTCATTGGCACATCCACCGGGATCATCGCCACGCGGTGGAAAACGTCGTCAAAGCCCTGGCGATACATAAAGTGCTCCATGTCCATCGCCGGCAGCGTGGTCAGATGGTCACGCTCCGCTTCCCGATCGTTATTGAGCAGGCCGCGCACGGTCGCCGCATATTTTTTCCCGGCCTCATCGCCATCCACCAGCACGTGCCATTCAATCCCCATCCGGCGGGCGAACTTGATCAGCGGTTTCAGGCCAGACTGCGCAAACTCGATGACCTTGACCCCTTCGGCGTCGAAGTGGTGCCCGCACTGGCGCGCCAGCTCGTTAATCACCCAGGTTTCGGTTTCCCCTTCCACCAGCAGCCAGCAGCGGGCAAACAGCGACGACGCGCGGTTAAAACGGATATGGAACGCAATCCGTCGGCCATCCTCGGCGTTCAGCCCGCCCGGTCCAAGCCGGTAGGCGGTGACGCGCGACGATTCACGCACCAGACGGCAGACATATTCCACCGGCGTCAGGGATAGCAGCTCGCCGGAATTGGTGGTAGTCACGCGCTGCAGGGGGAGCAGATTCAGCAGATGCCATGCCACGGAGAGCATGATCGGGTGCAGACGCGTCTCCGGATCTTCCACCAGCAGCAGCGGACGCGCGTCCCGGTCGAGGCGCACCGTGCCTTTCGCCTGTAAAAGCGTGGAGAATAATCCCAGCAGGATCACCCTGTGCGAGCGCCCGCCGGGGCGGTCGATCATGCGGTTGATGATATCAAGATAGCGCCAGCTTCGCTGCTCATCGTGCGAGCGGCGGCGCATCAGACGGTGGCGAGACGGCCCCGTTCCCTGCTCGGAAAAGTAGTGCTCCAGCAGTTGAACCATGGCGGAAAGCCCCTGACGGATCTGGCCGTCGGTAAGGTTCTGCGGGCGCGCAACCAGCTCGCGGGCGAGGAAATCGAGCTCGCGGGCGGTAACCTCCACCTCCGGCATATCCGGCACGGTGCCGTTTCGGATCCGGCGCATAAAGCGCGCGTCGCGCAAGCGCAGCACGGGGGAGAGGCGGATCAGATGACGGGCCAGCTCGTCGATGTTGTCGAGCGGGATCGGATTCCCCTTCTCATCGAGGAATTCACGCAGGGTTAGCACCCCTTCGTTGTGCGCCATTTCGCCTTCAAGGCGATAGAAAATACGGTGGAAGCCATCTTCACAGGGCACCCAGCAGGGTGACATCGGGCGGTAACGGCGCACGCGATGGCGGCCGGGTTCGGCCTCGCGGAAGGTCAAAATAATATGCAGATGCTTTTCGCGTCCGTTGACATCGCCCGGCGGAAACCAGAAGTCATCGTGGACGAAGTGGTACAGATTCTCCTCAGGCGAAAGCAGCAGCGTCAGGGCATCCAGCAGGCTGGATTTCCCCCAGGCATTTTCGCCGATAAGAACGTTGTTCTGTTCCAGCTGCAGCGACAGGCGGTTAATGCCGCGAAACCCGACAATCTCCACACGTTCGAGTAGCATAAATCCCCCGCAATTCGTCGACTTTTCCTTCAGGTTATCAGCAGTATAGCGGTACGGGGTCCGGCTGGACACTGCTATATCCCCCTGTTGCTGGTTCTGAGCACAAAAAATTCAGAATTTACCCATCAACTTTCATTTGAAAAAGCCCCTTCCGGACAAGATACTTCCGCCCGAGAATTGGACTACGATCGTTTTACCTCCAGTTTGAACAAGGAATGACATCACATTGCCTTAAATCAAATTTATTCAATTTATTTAAGTGGCGAAGGGATGTTATTGGTTTTTAAAATAATGACTCTTTGAGTCGTCATCCCTTTATGGCGATATAACCCGTGCGCGGGAAAGCGCGCGGACGTTTATTATTGAGGTGGTTATGTTCAGAAAATTAGCGGCAGAATGTTTTGGTACATTCTGGCTGGTGTTTGGCGGCTGCGGTAGCGCAGTACTGGCAGCAGCATTCCCGGAATTAGGTATTGGTTTTGTCGGTGTTGCACTGGCATTTGGTCTGACGGTTCTCACTATGGCCTATGCGGTGGGCCATATTTCAGGCGGTCATTTTAATCCGGCCGTAACGTTAGGCTTATGGGCGGGCGGCCGTTTCCCGGCAAAAGATATTATTGGCTATATTATTGCTCAGGTTATTGGCGGCATTATTGCTGCGGCGGTTCTGTACGTCATTGCCAGCGGTAAAGCAGGCTTCGACGCCGCGGCCAGCGGTTTTGCATCGAACGGTTTCGGCGAGCACTCACCGGGCGGCTACTCTATGCTGTCTGCTATCGTGATTGAAATTGTGCTGACCGCAGGGTTCCTGATGGTGATCCACGGCGCAACGGACAAGTATGCCCCTGCCGGCTTCGCGCCCATCGCGATTGGTCTGGCGCTGACGCTGATCCACCTGATTTCCATTCCGGTGACCAACACCTCCGTTAACCCGGCGCGCAGCACCGCGGTAGCTATCTTCCAGGGCGGCTGGGCGCTTGAACAGCTGTGGCTGTTCTGGGTGATGCCAATCGTCGGCGGTATTGTGGGCGGCGTGCTGTATCGTACCCTGCTGGAAAAACGCGATTAATGGTTTTATCCCTCTCCCCCGGGAGAGGGCCTGAGTGAGTGCAGCAAGCCGCACAACCTCATTTATACAAGCCGGGTCAGGCGCAGCCGCCACCCGGCTTTTTTTGTCGCTTTACTGAGATGCCTTTATTGGGTAGTGTCTTTGACGCTTAACCGACACTCAAAAGGACGGCTGTTCATGTTCTCAGGACTCCTCATCATTCTTTTGCCCCTTATTTTGGGCTACCTTATTCCGCTGCGTCATGAATCAGCCTTAAGGCTTATTAATCGTTTTCTCAGCTGGATTGTTTACGTCATTTTGTTCTTTATGGGGATCAGCCTGGCCTTCCTGGATAATCTGGCGACGAACCTGCTTTCCATCCTGCATTATTCTGCGGTCACGGTAGTGGTTATTTTGCTGTGCAATATTGCGGCCCTGTCCTGGCTGGAGCGCACTATTCCCTGGAAAAACCACCATCAACAGGAAAAGCTCCCTTCCCGTATTGCGATGGCGCTTGAATCATTAAAGCTGTGCGGCGTTGTGGTTCTCGGTTTTTTGCTCGGGCTGACAGGGCTGGCATTCTTGCAGCATGCCACCGAAGCCAGCGAATATACGCTTATATTCCTGCTCTTCCTGATTGGTATTCAGCTTCGAAATAACGGCATGACGCTAAAGCAGATTGTCCTCAACCGTCGCGGAATGATTGTGGCCGTTATTGTTGTGGCCAGCTCGCTGGTCGCGGGGGTGATTAATGCCTTTATTCTCGATCTGCCGCTGAAAACCAGCCTGGCGATGGCGTCCGGTTTTGGCTGGTATTCTCTCTCCGGCATTCTGCTCACCGAGTCGTTCGGTCCGGTGATTGGCAGCGCCGCCTTCTTTAACGATCTGGCGCGCGAGCTGATCGCCATCATGCTCATTCCCGGCCTTGTGCGCCGCAGCCGCTCGACCGCGCTGGGGCTGTGTGGTGCCACCTCAATGGACTTTACCCTGCCGGTATTACAGCGCTCGGGTGGGCTGGAGATGGTTCCTGCCGCCATCGTGCACGGCTTTATTCTGAGCCTGCTGGTGCCGATTCTGATGGCATTCTTCTCCGCCTGATACTGCGCTGGCGGCAGTGTACCTGCCGCCAAAATTGAGCTAAATCAATATCCCTCCATTTAATGCAAGAAAGCCCTTTTCACCGTTCTGACACAGGCATAACCTTAAACATGCATTTAAAATATAACTTTAACAGGTGTGATTATGTTCTGTGTGCAATGTGAACAAACCATCCGTACCCCGGCAGGCAACGGCTGCTCCTGGGCGCAGGGTATGTGCGGTAAAACCGCAGAGACGTCAGATCTCCAGGATCTGCTGATTGCTACGCTACAAGGCTTGTCCGCATGGGCCTGCAAGGCCCGCGAATACGGCATTGTCGATCACTACGTCGACAGCTTTGCGCCGCGCGCATTTTTCTCCACGCTGACTAACGTTAACTTCGATTCTCCGCGCATTGTGGGCTATGCCCGCGAAGCAATTGCCCTGCGTGAAGCCCTGAAAGCACAGTGCCTGAACGCCGACGCCGCTGCCCGCGTCGACAACCCGATGGCGGAACTGCAGCTGGTGAGCGACGACCTGGGCGAACTGCAGCGTCAGGCGGCAGAATTTACCCCGAATAAAGACAAAGCAGAGATTGGCGAGAACATCCTTGGCCTGCGTCTGCTCTGCCTGTACGGCCTGAAAGGTGCGGCGGCCTATATGGAGCACGCGCACGTTCTCGGCCAGTACGACAACGACATCTACGCCCAGTACCACAAAATCATGGCATGGCTCGGCACCTGGCCTTCCGATATGAACGCGCTGCTTGAGTGCTCAATGGAAATCGGCCAGATGAACTTCAGGGTGATGAGCATTCTGGATGCCGGTGAAACCAGCACCTACGGCCACCCGACCCCGACGCAGGTCAACGTGAAGGCGACCGAGGGCAAATGCATCCTGATTTCCGGCCATGACCTGAAGGATCTCTACAACCTGCTGAAGCAGACCGAAGGCACCGGCGTGAACGTTTATACCCACGGTGAAATGCTGCCCGCGCACGGTTATCCGGAGCTGCGCAAGTTTAAGCATCTGGTGGGTAACTACGGCAGCGGCTGGCAGAACCAGCAGGTTGAGTTCGCCCGCTTCCCTGGCCCGATTGTCATGACCTCTAACTGCATCATCGACCCAACCGTGGGCGCGTACGATGACCGTATCTGGACCCGCAGCATCGTGGGCTGGCCGGGCGTAAGCCACCTCGACGGCGACGACTTTGGTCCGGTCATCGCTCAGGCGCAGCAGATGGCTGGCTTCCCGTACAGCGAAATTCCGCACCTCATCACCGTCGGCTTTGGCCGCGAAACCCTGCTGGGCGCCGCAGATTCCCTGATTGACCTCGTCAGCCGTGAGAAGCTGCGCCACATCTTCCTGATTGGCGGCTGCGACGGCGCGCGCGGCGAGCGTAACTACTTCACCGATTTCGCCACCAGCGTGCCGGAAGACTGCCTGATTCTGACGCTGGCCTGCGGCAAATACCGTTTCAACAAGCTGGACTTCGGCAACATCGAAGGTCTGCCGCGCCTGGTGGACGCGGGCCAGTGTAACGATGCGTACTCAGCCATTATTCTGGCGGTCACGCTGGCGGAGAAGCTGGGCTGCGGCGTGAACGATCTGCCGCTGTCGCTGGTGCTCTCCTGGTTTGAGCAGAAAGCGATCGTTATTCTGCTGACCCTGCTCTCTCTCGGCGTGACCAACATCGTCACCGGACCGACCGCGCCAGGCTTCCTGACGCCGGACCTGCTGGCCGTGCTGAACGAGAAGTTTGGCCTGCGTTCCGTGACCAACGTTGAAGACGATATGAAGCAGCTGCTGAGCGCGTAAGGAGTAATTCATGACCATGCCAACCTCTCAGTGCCCGTGGCGGATGCAGGTTCATCACATCCATCAGGAGACGCCGGATGTGTGGACGCTGTCGCTGCTGTGCCATGACTACTATCCGTACCGTGCCGGTCAGTATGCGCTGGTCAGCGTCCGTAATTCGGCGGACACCCTGCGCGCCTACACCATCTCCTCCACGCCGGGCGTGAGCGAATATATTACGCTCACCATCCGCCGCATTGACGACGGCGCGGGCTCGCAGTGGCTCACCCGCGACGTGAAGCGCGGGGATTATATCTGGCTGTCTGACGCGCAGGGCGACTTCACCTGCGACGATAAGACGGAAGATAAATTCCTGCTGCTGGCAGCGGGCTGCGGCGTAACGCCGATTATGTCGATGCGCCGCTGGCTGGCGAAATATCGTCCGCAGGCGGACGTGCAGACCATCTTCAGCGTGCGCTCGCCGGAAGATGTCATTTTTGCCGAAGAATGGCGCAACTACCCGGTGACGCTGGTCGCGGAAAATAACGCCAAGCATGGCTTTGTCGCGGGACGTCTGAGCCGCGAGCTGCTGCAAAGCGTGCCGGACATTGCAAACCGCACCGTAATGACCTGCGGCCCGGCGCCGTACATGGACATTGCTGAGAAGGAAGTGAAGGCCCTCGGCGTAACCCGCTTCTTCAAAGAGCAGTTCTTCACGCCGGTAGCCGAAGCGGCGACCAGCGGCGTGAAGTTCACCAAGCTGCAGCCGGCGCAGACCTTCTTTGGCCGCGTGGGCACCACGCTGCTGGAAGCGCTGGAAAGCAACAAGGTGCCGGTAGTGGCCGCCTGCCGCGCGGGCGTATGCGGATGCTGTAAAACGAAGGTCATTTCCGGGGAATACAGCGTGACCAGCACCATGACGCTGACCGAAGCAGAGATTGCGGAAGGCTACGTGCTGGCGTGTTCGTGCCATCCTCAGGGTGACCTGGTACTGGCATAAACGGTAAGCGCTCGAAGGTAAGCCCGGCAGGCGATCGCGTCTGCCGGGCTTTTTTTATCCGCAAATGCCGCCCGCCGGGGGCATGGAGCAGCCAATACGGTGACTTTCTTCTAAGCTTGTAGGCGATATCACAAAAAGGAGATGGACACCCATGAAACAGACCGTGGCTGCATACATAGCGAAAACCCTGGAACAGGCGGGCGTAAAACGTATCTGGGGCGTCACCGGCGATTCCCTGAACGGGCTCAGCGACAGCCTCAATAAAATGAAAACCATCGAATGGATGCCGACTCGCCATGAAGAGGTCGCCGCCTTCGCTGCGGGGGCCGAAGCGCAGCTCACGGGTGAACTTGCCGTCTGTGCCGGCTCCTGCGGGCCGGGCAACCTGCACCTCATCAATGGCCTGTTCGACTGCCACCGCAACCATGTTCCGGTGCTGGCGATTGCCGCCCACATTCCCTCATCTGAAATCGGCAGCGGCTATTTTCAGGAGACGCATCCGCAGGAGCTGTTCCGTGAATGCAGCCACTACTGCGAGCTGGTCTCATCGCCGGAGCAGATCCCACAGGTGCTGGCCATCGCCATGCGCAAAGCCGTCCTCAATCGCGGGGTTTCGGTGGTCGTCCTGCCGGGTGACGTGGCGCTGAAGGCCGCTCCCGAAACCGCCACCACCCACTGGTACTCGGCCCCGCAGCCGACCGTCACCCCCGCCGCTGAAGAGCTTAAGAAGCTGGCGCAGCTGCTGCGTTACTCCAGCAATATCGCCCTGATGTGCGGTAGCGGCTGCGCCGGCGCGCATGACGAGCTGGTGGCGTTTGCCGGCAAGCTGAAAGCACCAATCGTTCACGCCCTGCGCGGTAAAGAGCACGTGGAGTACGATAACCCTTACGATGTGGGGATGACCGGGCTGATCGGTTTTTCCAGCGGCTTCCACACGATGATGAACGCCGATACGCTGATCCTGCTCGGCACCCAGTTCCCGTACCGCGCGTTTTACCCGACGGATGCCAAAATCATTCAGATTGACATTAACCCCGGCAGTATCGGCGCGCACAGCAAGGTCGATATGGCGCTCATCGGCGATATCAAATCCACCCTCGCCGCCCTGCTGCCGCTGCTGGAAGAAAAGACGGACAGCAAGTTCCTCGATAAGGCCCTGAGCGATTACCGCGACGCGCGTAAGGGGCTGGACGATCTCGCCAAACCGAGCGACAAAGCCATTCACCCGCAGTACCTGGCGCAGCAGATAAGTCATTTTGCGGACGACGACGCCATCTTTACCTGCGACGTGGGCACGCCAACCGTCTGGGCAGCGCGCTACCTGAAGATGAACGGTAAACGCCGCCTGCTCGGTTCCTTCAACCACGGCTCGATGGCCAACGCCATGCCGCAGGCGCTGGGCGCAAAAGCGACGGCACCGGAACGTCAGGTCGTGGCGATGTGCGGCGACGGCGGGTTTAGCATGCTGATGGGGGATTTCCTGTCGGTGGCGCAGATGAAGCTTCCGCTGAAAATCGTGGTCTTCAACAACAGCGTGCTGGGCTTCGTGGCAATGGAGATGAAGGCCGGAGGCTACCTCACGGACGGCACCGAGCTGCACGACACCAATTTCGCCCGCATCGCCGAAGCCTGCGGTATTACCGGTATTCGGGTCGAGAAAGCGTCTGAGGTGGACGAGGCGCTGCAACGCGCCTTCTCCATCGACGGTCCGGTGCTGGTGGACGTGGTGGTTGCCAAAGAAGAGCTGGCCATCCCGCCGCAGATCAAGCTGGAGCAGGCCAAAGGCTTTAGCCTCTATATGCTGCGCGCCATCATCAGCGGCCGCGGTGACGAGGTGATCGAACTGGCAAAAACCAACTGGCTCAGGTAAAACATCTGGCATCGCCTTTTTAACTATAAGGACATGCCATGATTGATTTACGCAGTGATACCGTTACCCGCCCGGGTCGCGCCATGCTCGACGCGATGATGTCCGCCCCGGTCGGAGACGACGTCTACGGCGATGACCCGACGGTCAACGAGCTGCAGCGCTATGCGGCAGAGCTCAGCGGCAAGGAGGCTGCCCTGTTCCTGCCCACCGGCACGCAGGCGAACCTGGTGGCGCTGCTCAGCCACTGCGAGCGCGGCGAAGAGTATATCGTCGGCCAGGGGGCGCATAACTACCTGTACGAAGCGGGCGGCGCGGCGGTGCTCGGCAGCATTCAGCCGCAGCCGATCGATGCCGCACCGGACGGCTCCCTGCCGCTTGATAAGGTCGCCGCGAAAATCAAAGCCGACGATATTCACTTCGCCCGCACCAGGCTGCTCAGCCTGGAAAACACCCACAACGGTAAGGTTCTGCCGCGCGAGTATCTGAAAGCGGCGTGGGAATTTACCCGCGAGCGCGGGCTCGGCCTGCACGTTGACGGCGCGCGCATCTTTAACGCCGTGGTCGAGTACGGCTGCGAGCTGAAAGCGATTACGCAATATTGCGACTCGTTCACCATTTGCCTCTCTAAAGGGCTGGGCACCCCCGTGGGTTCGCTGCTGGTGGGCGATGCGGACTACATCAAACGCGCCAACCGCTGGCGTAAAATGACCGGCGGCGGAATGCGGCAGGCGGGCATTCTGGCGGCCGCCGGGCTGTACGCGCTGAAAAACAACGTGACGCGCCTTAAAGAGGATCACGATAACGCCGCGTGGATGGCGGCGCGGCTGCGCGAGATCGGCGCAGACGTCATGCGTCACGACACCAACATGCTGTTTGTCCGCGTCGGAGATGAGCACGCCGCCGCGCTGGGCGAATTTATGAAGGCGCGTGGGGTGCTGATCAACGCCTCCCCGGTTGTGCGCCTGGTGATGCATCTCGACGTTAACCGCGAACAGCTAACCGAGGTGGTAAAACACTGGCAGGCGTTTCTACAGCGTTAAGGAGCATACCGTGCCGCAACGAATTCTGGTGCTCGGCGCCAGCGGGTATATCGGTCAGCATCTGACCGCTGCGCTAAGCCAGCAGGGGCATCGGGTGCTGGCAGCGGCACGCAACACTGAACGCCTGCAAAAGCTCAGCCTGCCGGGCGTTACCTGTCACAGCGTCGATCTCAACTGGCCGAAGGAGCTTCCCGCGCTGCTGGAAGGGGTTGATACGCTTTACTACCTGGTCCACAGCATGGGCGAAGGCGGCGATTTTATCGCCCACGAGCGGCAGGTGGCGATGAACGTCCGCGATGCCCTGCTGCAAACCCCGGTGAAGCAGGCGATCTTTTTAAGCTCGCTTCAGGCGCCCGCCGACGAGCAGTCCGACCACCTGCGCGCCCGCCAGCTGACGGCGGAGACGCTGCGCAGCGCGAATATTCCCGTTACCGAACTGCGGGCGGGGATCATCGTCGGCGTGGGGTCCGCCGCGTTCGAAGTGATGCGCGATATGGTCTACAACCTGCCGGTGCTGACCCCGCCGCGCTGGGTACGCTCGCGCACCACGCCCATCGCGCTGGAGAATTTACTCCACTATCTGGTGGCGTTGCTGGATCACCCGGCAGAGCAGCACCGCGTTCTGGAGGCGGCTGGCCCACAGGTGCTGAGCTATCAGGAGCAGTTCGAGCATTTTATGCGCGTCAGCGGACGCCGCCGCTGGCTGGTGCCCGTCCCCTTCCCGACCCGCTGGATATCGGTGTGGTTTTTAAACGTCATTACCTCGGTACCCCCGACCACCGCAAAGGCGCTGATCCAGGGGCTGAAGCACGACCTGCTGGCGGACGATCGCGAACTGCGCGCATTAATCCCCCAGGAGCTGATCCGCTTTGACGACGCGGTGCGCCGTACCCTGAAAGAAGAAGAGAAGCTGGTGAACTCCAGCGACTGGGGCTACGACGCGCAGGCCTTTGCCCGCTGGCGGCCCGAGTACGGCTACTACCCGAAGCAGGCCGGCTGTACGGTAAAAACCACGGCCAGCCTGGAGGCGCTGTGGGAGGTCGTGAACCAGATTGGCGGCAAAGAGCGTTATTTCTTCGGCAATATTCTCTGGCAAACGCGCGGCGCGCTGGATCTGCTGGTCGGTCACCGGCTGGCAAAAGGCCGCCCTGCGCATCCTTATCTTCAGGTAGGGGATGCCGTCGACAGCTGGAAGGTGATTATCGTCGAGCCACAAAAGCGGCTGGCGCTGCTGTTCGGCATGAAGGCGCCGGGGCTGGGGCGGCTCTGCTTTACCCTCAGTGACAAAGGCGACCATCGTGAACTGGACGTTCGGGCGTGGTGGCATCCGCACGGAATGCCCGGTCTGTTTTACTGGCTGCTTATGATCCCGGCACACCTGTTTATCTTCCGCGGCATGGCGAAACGTATTGCGCAACTGGCAGAAGAAAAGCGGGAAAATAACTAAATAAAACTCTTAATCTTTCACCTTTCCCATTGCAACACATCGTAATTCACGAAAGAATGCGCACGAAATTCTTTTCAACACAGTGGATTGTTATGAAGGTACTGGTTACCGGGGCGACCAGCGGCTTAGGCCGAAATGCGGTCGAGTTTCTGCGCAACAAGGGCATCAGCGTGAGGGCCACCGGTCGCAATGAGGCGATGGGCAAGCTTCTGCAAAAAATGGGCGCTGAATTTGTCCATGCCGATCTGACGGAGCTGGTCTCCTCTCAGGCTAAGGTGATGCTCGCCGGAATTGATACACTGTGGCACTGCTCCAGCTTTACCTCCCCGTGGGGCACGCAGGAAGCCTTCGATCTCGCTAACGTGCGCGCCACGCGCCGTCTGGGCGAGTGGGCCGTCGCCTGGGGCGTGCGTAACTTTATCCATATCTCCTCTCCGTCGCTCTATTTCGACTATCACCACCATCGGGATATCCAGGAAGATTTCCGTCCGGCGCGTTTTGCCTGTGAATTTGCCCGCAGCAAGGCTGCCGGTGAAGAGGTGATCGACCTGCTGGCGCAGTCAAACCCGCATACCCGCTTCACCGTGCTGCGCCCGCAGAGCCTGTTCGGGCCGCACGATAAAGTGTTCATTCCGCGACTGGCGCAGATGATGCACCATTACGGCAGCGTTCTCCTGCCGCGCGGCGGTGATGCGCTGGTGGACATGACCTATTACGAAAACGCCGTTCACGCCATGTGGCTGGCGAGCCAGCCGGACTGCGATAAGCTGGCGTCGGGCCGCGCGTATAACATCACCAACGGCGAACCCTGCACGCTGCGCAGTATTGTGCAAAGGCTGATTGACGAGCTAAAAATCGACTGCCGCATTCGTTCCGTTCCATACCCGATGCTGGACATGATCGCCCGCAGCATGGAGCGCTTTGGCAGCAAATCGGCGAAGGAGCCTGCGCTGACCCACTACGGCGTATCTAAGCTGAATTTTGACTTCACGCTGGATATTTCGCGCGCGGAGAACGAGCTGGGGTATAAGCCGATCGTATCGCTGGATGAAGGAATTGTGCGCACCGCCGCGTGGCTGCGGGACCATGGGAAGCTGCATCGGTAGTTAATTGGGTGCGGCCTGATGCCCTCACCCCGGCCCTCTCCCACAGGGTTGAGGGATCCCCCTAAAATAATGCCTGCACGGATGACCCCCTCTCCCTTGAGGGAGAGGGTTGGGGTGAGGGGGAACATATGGCTGTAGAGGTAATTCCGTTCACTTTATGTTCCTTGCTACTCTGTAACGGCATCACTTGTGAACGTGCCATGGCGGCTCAATCGCCGCCGCCCTGGCGACCCGGGCTCCCGGCGGTAAATCGCCGCTTCGCGGTGCCCTCGGCTTATTCCTTCCGGCTTATCGGGGACGGGCGGAGGTAACGTCCCTGTAAAGCCGCCCTCTCGGCGCATCCATGCGCCTCGCCCCGGCCTGCAGGAAACGCCTCAGCGATTTACAGCCGGACCAGGGCGTCGCTGTAAGTCATTCATTTTCCTGAAGCAACATTCATCGCTTCCGGTAAAAAATTACTGGGGATCCCTCAGCCCACAGGGAGATGGCGTAAATACGAAAACGGCAACCCGAAGGTTGCCGTTTTGCTTTTACAGAGCCGTCCAGGCTTCTACCCATGCCAGGCCTGCACCTGGTTCATAGTACAGCGGTGCGTTGTTACACCAGCCGCTGTACGGGAACGGTTTGCACTGGAACAGTTTACCGTGGTTGTTCACGATATCGCCTGCGCCGTACTTGCTGTTCGCGCTCCACGCCGGGTAATCGCCGGCAGTGCCTTCGTCATTAGACGGGGTGGCGGCTTTAGCTTTCACGTTCAGCAGGTAAGAGGTGGTGCTGCTCAGCTCGCCGTCGCTCACGGTCAGGCTGATTTCATACTGCTGCGCCGTTGTCGCTTCTGGCGCGCTGAAGGTCACAACCGCCTTATCATCGCCGGTAACGGTCTGGCCGTCCTGGGAACGCCAGGTATAGGTCAGCTTGTTGCCGTCTTCGTCGGTAGAGCCTTCCGCGCTCAGGGAGACCTGCGCACCGGCTTCAACCGCACCGATTGGACCGGCAATCTGCGCCACAGGCGCGTGGTTTACCACCGCCGGGATGTCGTCCGGCGCGGGTGCCGGGGTTTCATCCGGTGTTGGTGTCGGCGCTGGCGTCTCATCTTCAGACGGGGCTGGAGCAGGAGTCGGGGTTTCATCCGGTACGACCGCTGAACCGTCGTCGTTAACGATGTTCACGTTGAAGAACTTCTGTACACACTTGGTGTAGTCACCGTCTTTAAAGGCGCTGAACGGCGTCTGGTAGCCCACCAGCTGGCAAGCGTAGGTCTTGCCGTCAGGGGTATCCGCGCTCCATCCCCAGTCCTGCTCCCAGTAGATCTTCAGCGCGCCTGCGCCACCTTCATCGAACTGCTTCATGTTGGCACAGCCAAGCACTTCGTCAGCCGGTACGGGGACTTTCAGGTAGTTAGCGAACTCTTTGTAGTATTTGATGCGGTTCTGAGACTGGGCAATTTCAGTCGGACCGCCGCACTCTACGCCGCCGTTGATGATCTGGGTGGTCACGCCGAAGCCAGGGACAAGGCCGTTGGCTTTATCGTGATCGTTCGGCTGCCAGGTGCCGTCGATAACCTGGAGCATGCTTGGTTTTGGCGGCTGAGGATAGGCGAAGAAGAAGATCGCGCTTGCCAGGTTCAGCCAGGTATCCGCCACCAGCTCAGGCTTGTCGAGCAGGACGCGAACGTCGCCGTACATCGCTTCAGAGAACGGGCCGTAGTTATAGTTGTAGGACAGCTGCTTGGCGCCGCGGCCGAAGTAGCTCAGGAAGTCGCCATCTTTGTCTTTACCGCACGGCCAGGTTTGACCCTGCCAGACGTCCGGGTTACATTCCCCGTTATAGCCGCCCTTCTGGCCTTCGCTCCAGCCCATCTCGCGCACGTAAACCAGCGCCTGACGCCATTCGGCTTCCGGACGCCAGCTTTCGTGTCCGCCGGTTTCCTGTGCGAAGTGAGCAAACATGGTTGCCAGCTCTTTGCGGCAGATCGCCTCGCTGTCGCGGCCGTCGTTGTAGGTATCGCACAGCGCAGGGAATTTACCCACGGCCTTCAGGAAGTTGCTGTAGCTGTAATCCTTCGCGCGCAGCGGGAACAGGTATTCCCAGTCGCTCTCTTTAAGGATCCCTTCAACGCGCTTCACGTTTGTCGGGTTGGCTGCACGGCCTGGCTCAATCTGCTCAACCTGAGCGTTGTCCAGCGTACGGATGGTATCCTTCACGGATTTCATCAGTGGGAAATCGGTGAGCTCTTTTTCCTTTTTAGCCAGATCGCTGGCTTTCATGGTGTAAGGCTCGCTGCTTTCCGCCTTCAGCATGGTGGCCTGAGCAATAACCGGTGCTACGCAGGCACCGGCAATAAGCACGCTCAGTAATGTCCTTTTATTCATCTCGGTTTTTCCTGTTAATATCGATAAAATTAAATAAATCCAAACTTATTTATTAATCCGTTAATAAATAAACTCCAGACAGCTGTTTTTCATTTTCTGAAGAATACGTGCGGGTACTCTTCAAAAAAGAAAAAACTCACCAGTTGGTTTTGTCACGGGCCGCCAGTTTTAACTGCTGATACTTACGCCAGACCTTATGGGCATATACCATTCGCCTGGGGTAGTTTTCTTTTTTAAGCCCGGCGTTATATGCGCCTACGGCTTCCCAGTTATACCCATAAACCTTGATCATGCCCGACAGAATGGAGGCGCCAACCATAATGGAGGTGCAGGGTTCCGTCATCAGGCGATATTCGTTAATCCCCCGGCGCTCGAGCTCGGGAAAATGCGAGCTGTTAATTTGCATTAATCCCACATCGCGCGTTCCGTCATGATTGATGCCTACGGCGCGTGGGTTCATTCCCGATTCCACATTCGCGATGGCGTAGAGCAAAAACGGGTCAATATGGTAATACTGCGACGCTTTATTCCAGCAATTGGCAAACGCGCTATGGCTTAATAGCAGTAACAGAAACAGCAACCTTTTCATTATTCACCTGCGTGGTCGGTTTTTATTCTCCTCAAACACGTCCTGTTAAGTTTTTTGAATTTACTGACCACACCCGAAGCGGGGTGTGGTCAGTGATTGTGGGCTGATATCACACCCACAATTTCAGCTTCGGCTTCAGAAGATTATTTACAATCCGCTGACGCGCCTTCTTTCACCCATACATCGCTGTTGCCTGGTTTGTCACCCTTGGTCCACCATTTCGCGCGGTACTCGAAACCTTCATAGGTTGTCTTGTCACCACCGTTGTAGACCATGTCGGAGCGCCAGTTCATTTTCACCTGGCTGACCAGCTCCCATGCGTCGGCGTTAAAGCCAGGCTTGTTGCCCTGAGTCCAGTACTTCGCTTTCCATACCAGATTATCGGAGCTGACCATGTCGCCGTTGTTGTAGATTTTGCTGGATTCCCATGCCGCGTATTTGCTGGCGTTGGCATCTACCGGGCTATCGCAGCTGCCGGTTGCAGTGCCTTCATCAGATGGGGTGTTATCTTCATCGGATGGGGTGTTGCCTTCGTCAGACGGGGTATTGTCTTCATCAGGCACAACCGGGGTAGCTTTCGGCGTTACGGTAACCTGCACGTTAGACTGTACGCTGGTTTTGCCGTCGCTTACGACAACGCTCAGGGTGTAGGTAGAGTCAGTCGTTACGTCCGGCGCGGTGATCTGTACGCTGGAGGTATCAGTACCGGTTGCGTGCATATCAGACGGAACGCTCCACGCGTAGGTCAGTGCATCACCGTCCGGATCCGCCGCCTGCACGTTCAGGGCAAACGTCTGACCGGCTTCCAGAGTCACGTTCTGCATCTGGTTAACGACCGGCGCCTGGTTGGCCTTCGGCGCTTTGTTCAGAACCTGCACGTCAGCGGTGCTGCTCAGGCCTTTCTCATCGGTCACGGTCAGACGGAACGCCAGGGTCTGGTTGCTGGTCACAGCGCCTACGGAGAAGGTCGCTTTCGCTTTGGTGCTGTTGGTCAGCGTGACGCTTGGGCCAGAGATCTGGGTCCACTTGTAGGTCAGCGCATCGCCATCAGGATCGGTTGACGCAGAGCCATCCAGGGTCACGGTAGCAGGACCGGTCACGGTTTGATCCGCCGCGGAAGCAACAGGCGCATGGTTGGTCACCACCGGCTCTGGCGTAACGCTACCCAGCAGGCTTTCGTTCATCGCGTTCAGGATGTCGCCGTTATCGGAGTCGATAGACCACGCGAACAGGCCGCCCAGGTTTTTCGCCAGAACGTACTTGCCTTTAGCCGTTGTGGAACGGGCATCTTCATAAGAGATCAGCTCGCCGGTGGATTTGTTGAATACGTATGGCGCTTCAGCGTCTGCGTCGTAGCCGTATTCCCAGCCTGGCTTGCCCTTGTACTCGTTCACAATCTGGCGATAGTCAACCACGCCAGGTTCCCAGGTGCCTTTCACGCCGCCAGTCGCGGTACCGGTGAACGGGTTGTTGCCGGTATAGCCGTGAACGCCAGTCCAGCCGCGACCGTACATGCCTGCACCCACCACGATTTTGCCTGGCTGTACGCCCTGCTCCAGCAGCGCGTTAACGCCATTTTCGGTGGTGTAGTTGGTCTCCGGACGCCATGCTGGCGCATGCAGCGCGGCCTGGTGACCCAGATCGGTCATGCTCCACGCGCCGTAGAAGTCGTAGCTCATCAGGAAGATGTGATCGAGATACTGCTGCGCCGTGGTGTAGTCCACGTCTTCGATCTTATCTTTGCCCGCGCCGATGGCACTGGTCAGCTCATAGGTACGGCCGGTTTCAGCGGACAGCTCGTTCAGCATGGTGCGCAGATCGTGCATCAGCGCGGTGTAGGTTGCTTTATCCACCTGCGGGTTGCCCAGCGATTCATTCACGCCGCCGCCGCCCGGGAATTCCCAGTCGATATCCACGCCGTCGAAGAATTTCCAGGTTTTCAGGAAGTCTTTAACAGAGGAGACGAAACGTGCGCGGATGGCGGTATCGTTCATGTGGTGGAACGGATCGGACATGGTCCAGCCGCCGATGGATGGCAGGATCTTCAGGTCAGGATGGGCTTTTTTCAGCGCCATCAGCTGGCCGAAGTTGCCTTTGTACGGGTCGTCCCAGTTAGACACGCCGGACTGTGGCTTCTGCAGCGCAGCCCACGGGTCATGAATAGCCACGGTGTAGTCAGGGCGGCCCGCGCAGGCTTTTTGCAGGTTGGCGAAGCTGTTGCCGTTTTCAACGGTTTTCAGACCGTCGTTAATGCCGTCGCCGCCGCAGATTGGAATGAAGCCGTACAGGATGTGGTTCAGGTTAGACGCAGGGATTTTATCCACCGGGAAGTTACGGCCATATACGCCCCATTCAGGGAAGTAAGCGGCAACCACTTTATCGGTATGTTTTGCGAAGGTTTTGTTGTTTTCCTGCAGCGGGGTATTCAGCGGCAGGAGGTGGCTACCGTCGGTATCGGCCACGACGATCAGCTTGCTTGCGCTTTTGGTACAGCCGCTGTTGTTACAGAGCTCAACCTGCTCCTGGTAGCGACCACCTTTTTTCACCTTAAAGGTGGCGGAACCGGATGCGCCGGCAGCACCGGACCATACGGTTTTGCCGTCCAGCAGCACTTTACCGGAGGTAGGCGCGTCGCCGCTCCAGACGTTCCACTCAACCTTAACGTCGACGCCGTCGTTGTGCACCTTAACGAGGTTACCGTAGTCCACTACCGCCTGATCCACTTCAACGATAGCAAATTTGTCGTTACCGCTGCTGATTGAAGGCGTACCCGGCGCTGCGGCGAATGCAGAGCCGGAAACGGCTGCTACAAAGAGCGCCAGATAAGTAGGCTTCATAAATTTCATTATTAATTCCTGATAATATTATTTGCGAAAATTAAAACAACCATGCTTTCCATATCGCATGGGCGAGTACTGAATATATTATTTAACTAATACCAAGAGTCATTTTTAATTATTCTAATAATATCCTCCATAAAATAGACATGAGCGATAATCCTTACAGCTTGTGCTTATAACAATACGCCGGGAATCCATATAAGTCCTTTCATTCCCTTGCCGAAAAAACTTTAAAAAAAACTTGACCAGTTAAATCAGAATGTGAATTGCAGCGTCTGTAGAATAAAAATAACCAATCCCGCCAGTGACAGCATCGGGCCGAATGGGAGGATATTCTGTTTATTAACGGATTTATAAAAAAGACAATACAGCGCAATACCGCTTAACGCCGCGGCGAGTAACAGTGAGGGCAATGCCTGCCAGCCGCACCATGCGCCCAGCGCAGCCAGCAGCTTGAAGTCGCCGTAGCCTAACCCTTCGCGGCCCGTCGTCAGGCGAAATCCCCAGTAGAGCAGCCACAGGGACAGGTAACCCGCCACCGCGCCAGACACAGCATCCGTCAGGGGCAGCGTATGGCAAAACGCGTGATACAGCAGGCCAGCCCAGAGCAGCGGCTGGGTCAGACAGTCCGGCAGAAGCAGATGTTTTGCATCGATGGTGGCGAGCGGCAGCAGGCCGCACCACAGCACCCACAGCGCTAGCAGGCCCGCCAGCGACGGCGCAAACGCCGCCGTCAGGGCAAAAAAGAGCGCGCTCGACAGCTCAAGAAACAACAGCCGCACCGGTATCGCCGCTTTACAGCAGCGGCACCGGCCGCGCAGGGCGCACCAGCTCAGAACAGGAATATTCTCCCACCACGAGAGGCGATGCGAACACGCCGGGCAGTGAGACGCCGGAAAAAGCAGGTTACCCGCCCCCTCCTCTTCTTTTACAAGCGGAGGAATACGCTCTGCCACTACCCCTAAAAAGCTGCCGATAATGCTCCCCAGCGCGCCGCTCATCAGGCACAGCGCGGGCAGATTGCCAGTCTGAAGCAGCATCAGCGGGTTCATGCCACTTTCGCCCAGGACAGTTTAATCTGTGCCTTCACGTCGCTGAGATGATCCACCGGGACAAGGTCCATTTTTTCAAGACGTACGCCGGAGGTTAAATTCACTTCCCTGAGCCAGTTTTTCAGTTCATACACGTTAATTCTGTCGATATTAAACGTCATAGACTGGCCGTCCTGCTGAATATTGCTCAGGCTAATGTGGATCTCTTTCGCGCTTTCTTCCACCACGCTGCGGGGATTACCGGTTTTTACTACTTTGGCCTGAAGATGGTTTTTATTAATTTCTGCACGCATCCAGTTCAGGGTCTGCTTTTGTTTCTGCAGCGTGCTGCGTTCATTTTTAATAATATTATCCAGAGGCGTCATCACCCCGTACCAGATAATGGCGCAGCAAAGCGCCGCCCCGCACGCTGCAAACAGTTTTCGCTCGCGCGGGCTATAGTTCCGGTAGCGGGCCTTTAATTGTCCTATTTTCTCTTTCATTTATATTTCCCTGTGATGATGGCAGTATAGGGCGCCTCACTGGAAACCGGCTGCAGCGTAAAGTCGAAGGTATCACTGGCCTTATTGACGAACGCCTGTAACGCAGCGGGATCCGTGGCGCTAATGTTCAGCGTCAGCTGATTCTGCGTGTCGTCATAGCCGACTTCACTCAGTTCAACCGAAGGGAGAGAGGCTTTGATCTGCTCCAGTGCGTCCAGCTGAAGAAAGACGCCTTTTTTCTCTTTCTTAATGTTCTGTCCGAAGTGGTACTTAAGGTTGGTCTTCTGGCGCAGGGTTGGAAAATAGTGCTGCGCCAGTTCAACCATCTGCTGGCGGGCCCGGTTTTCCTGATGGGCCAGCATCCAGGCCATGCCGATGCGGGGGCCAAGCAGCAGCCCCAGGCTCAGTACCGCCACGGCGGCGACAGCCGATTTCGGATAACGGAAACCACCATGCGATCCGCCGGCTAAGAATTCACCGTGCAGCAGGTTCGCCCTGCAGCTTTTCCACTGGGGCTGGATCAGCACCAGCGGGTGCTGCCAGGCCAGCTTTTCATCCACCTGCACGCCCGCAGGCGCATCGCCGTAGCAGACGCGCACACCCGCGTCCTGCTGGCTTAACAGCAGCGGCAGCAGCCCGGCGTCGGTTTCACAGGCGCCAGACGGCGAGTAACGCATCCAGTAACCGTCATCGGTTGAGACCAGCGTAGTGCCGCCGTCCTTTACCGGGAGCAGGAACGCATCCGGCAGTACCTGCACCACCGTCAGCCCGGCGTCAGCGCAGCGGTTAAGCCAGTAACGGAGGCGGTCGGCATCAATCGCGACGGCGTCCACTTCCCGTCCTTTCCTGTTCAGCACCGTCCAGTGAAGGTTGTCCACGTCGCCGATCAGCGTCTCTTCCGCCAGCCAGGAAAATTCGGCGCCGCCTTTTTTGGGCAGCGTGAAGTGACGAAAGATCATCTCGCTGGCGGGCAGCAGCAGGCACACCCTGGTGGCCAGCGCGTTTTCCGCGAGATCCGCCAGGGTCGCCATCCCCCGCAGCTGTTCCACGTGCTCGCTACCGTACTCGCACCACATTATGTTCCCGTCCTCGCGCGTGTCGGGACGAATAAAAAGCACCTGTTTCATAGAGTTCGTCTTGTGTTATTCAACCATTCGGTAGCGACGTTGCCAGGTAATCACCTTCCCGGCTTCATTATCAACATGAAGCTGGCTGACGACGCGCAGCGTTAAATCATCGGTATTGCCGGTGCTGTTGACCCGGAAATAATTACTGTTCACCGCCAGAAGCGCCTGCACCTGCCTGAGGGCATCTTTGGTCTGCGGATAGTTCGTCTCCAGCTCTTTCAGAAACGCCTCCATCGACTCCCAGCCCTCTTCCGGGCGGGAGGCAAGTAGCCGCGTGGCTTCATCTACGCTGAGCGAGCCGACAAACAGCGCCGACAGCAGCGGCGCCTGTTCTTCCGTGAGCGTATTGACATCCACCTTGCTGGCGCTGTCGGGTAATGCGCACAGCACCTTACTGACCCTGCCGTATGCCGACGCCGGAAACGCGGGCAGCAGCTTTAGCTCTCCCGCGGTGCGCATCATCTGGTTCGCGGGCTGCCGGGCAGGCTCAACGCCGGCCCAGGCGTCCGCCTCCAGCCCCTCTTTGGCCGTGGTGGTATCGCCATCGAGATAGTCCAGCAGCTGCTGGTAAATCTCCTCTGCGTCCCCGGCGGAAATGCCGCTGTCGGCCAGCAGCTGCTCGACGATGCGCTCTTTCACCGGCTTTTCCGGCAGCGCCCCCGCCGTCTGGGCGGCGGGCGCCGGATCCGCGGCCAGTAAATTGTTCACGTTAAAGCAGGTCTGAGCGTCCGCAATCTGGCTCACCACGGTGAAGTTTTCGCCTTCGGTTTCAACCGGCTCGGTCCACTCGCCCTTCGGCGACAGCCCCTTGCTCTCGCCGCTGGCGTAGGTCTGGAGCCGATCTTCAATCGCTTTTTGCTGGCTCTGAATGGACCAGCGCAGCTGCTGCTGGCTTACCTGATAACGGGTTTTCTGAAGGTTGCGGCAGAACTGCTGGCTGATTTTGGCGGCCAGCGCCGACATCATGACCAGCAAAATTAGCACTACCAGCAGCGCGACGCCGCGCTGTTTTCGAACCGATTTTCCGCTCATTTTTTCTCTCCTGACGGGGCGGTTACCGGCTGCGGCTGTGCTGGCGTCGCCGCATCGGCAGGCGCCGCAGGCGCTGGTTCTTTTGGCGCATCCGGCGCGGCTGGCACGTCACCCGGCGTGGTAAAGACCCAGCGCCAGGTATCGCCGTTCTCCATGGTCAGCAGCAGCTCCACGCCGTCCGGCTGATGCGCCGTATCGGTCCATTTGTCCAGCCAGCTCGCCTTCCAGAAGCGCCACGACGCCTCTTTGACGTCGCTGAGGATCGGCACCTCTTCCGGCTTCGCCTCCTCAGGAGCATCGATGACCGGCCAGATGTCCCGCCACAGCTTTTTGTCCTTAAGCCGCCAGCGCACGCGCTCAAGCTGGACCTGGCCGCTCACGCCGTTCAGCGTGGTCAGCTCCAGCGCGTCGTCACGCTGCACGAAAACCTCAGGCTCGTTGCGCGGGGCACGCGCCTGAAGCTGAAAGAAATCACGCTCCAGCAGGTTATAGGCGCGCTGAAGCTGGTTTAACCGGGTGGCCGCTACGTCGGTTGCGTTCGACGTGCGCATGGCCCCGTCGAGGATCTGCCACGCCAGGGTGCTGATGACCGCGAAGATGGTCAGCGCAATCATGATCTCCAGCAGCGTAAAGCCCTGCTGACGCTGAACGTGCTTACTCATTTACCTCTCCGGGTTCTGTCACCTGCAGGGTAATTACCGGCTTATCTTCCTCGCCCTCGGCATACACCTGCACGTCGTCGGCAAAGCGATTTTTCGCAGTCCTGACCCGCTGCCTGCGCCAGGTCCAGCTTCTGCCGCCCATCGTCTCCGTGCCGGTCTGCATCGCGTCCGGGAACGGCGTATTGCTTAGCCGGGCTTCCGCCAGCTGGTTTTCCGCCACCCAGCTGGCCTGGAGCGTATCGCCCAGGCCGTGAGTGAAGCGCACGTTCAGCGAGACGGAATTCATCAGCGCCAGCGCGGCGGTGGAGAAGATGACCAGGGCGACCATCACCTCCAGCAGGGTCATCCCCCGTTCTTTGCGTTTAGCCATCGTTCTCTACCGAAACAGGAGAAGCCCCCTGCGACACCACGCGAAAGCGCTGCTTTTTATCGAAGCTCTGCAGAGAAAGCGTGAAGCGGCTAATCTCCCCGTCCGGCAAAAAGACAATCTGCGGCATCGCGTCCGTTGTCGCGGCCATGCGCTGCGGTGACAGCGAGACGTGCATCTCTTCCGGGAACTGGCCGTGGGTGATGATGCGCCCGGCGGTTAAGGGCTCCCAGCGGCGCTCGCCCTCTTTTCCGGCCCAGGTCACCAGCTGATATTCTGAGGTGGTGAGCACCAGCCCGACGATATTGCCGTCCATCACCGCACGGTCTGAACCATATTCAACGAGGGCTTTAAGCTGCTGACCGAAAATATCCGCGCCGCTGCGCGATGGAATAGTTGACACCACCATCATGGCGCAGGAGGCAAATATCACCAGCGCCAGAATAATTTCCAGTAAGGTAAACCCACGTTGCTTATTCATTACTTCTCTTTTTTATCTAAAGACCAGTTGGTAATATCATCAGCCGTATTGGCTTCGGCATCCGGGCCCGCTGAGAAAACATCCACTGCGCCATGTTCGCCCGGGCTAACCAGAATATAATCATTCCCCCACGGATCTTCCGGCAGGCGGCGAATATAGCCATCGTCACGGTAGTTTTTCGGGATAGGCGCGATATCAGGTTTGGTGACCAGCGCCTGCAAACCCTGCTCCGTCGTGGGGTAGCGGTGGTTATCCAGCTTGTACATATCCAGAGAGCCCTCCAGCGCCACAATATCGCTGGTCGCTTTCTGGGCATCGGCTTTTTCTTTATTCCCCATTAAGTTTGGCACCACCATACTGGCGAGCACCCCAAGAATAACGATGACCACCATTAATTCGAGCAGCGTAAACCCGGCCTGACCTTTCAGGCTGTTTCGTTTTAAAGCCATATTTAACCCACCATATTATTGAGCTGAAGAAGCGGCTGTAATATTGACAGTACGATAAATAAAACTACCGTCGCCATTGTCACCACCAGCGCCGGTTCAAATACCGACAGCGTTAACGTAATTCGATGCTGTAATGCCGATTCCTGATTTTCCGCGGCGCGATCCATTAATGAACCTAATTCCCCGCTCTCTTCGCCGGAGGCAATCATGTACAGCATGGTCGGCGGAAAGAGCTTTGCCTGATCCAGGGCGTTATACAGCGATGCCCCCTGGCGCACGGTATCCGCCGCCTGCTCCAGCACCTGCCGGGCATGGAGGTTCTCGATGCCGTCCATTGCGATATACATGCCCTCCAGCAGCGGCACGCTGCTGGCCTGGAGGATGCTGAGCGTGCGGATATAGCGCGCGCTGTTGATGGCGCAGACCAGCTTTTTGATCGGCGAGCCGCTCACCAGCCAGCTGTGCCAGCGAAAGCGGTTCGCCGCCTTCTTCACCCACGCCTTAAAGCCCACGATTGCGCCAAGCAGGCCACCCGCGATGTAGATCCCGTACGCCTGCAGGAAATCACTCACCGCAATCAGCGTGCGGGTGGTGATCGGCAGCTGCTGTTTCATATGCACAAACTGCTCGATCACCTGCGGCACTACGGCCACCAGCAGGATGGAGATCACCGCCACGGCAACCACCGTCAGGGTGATCGGATAAACCATCGCCTGCGTCAGCTTGCTTTTCATCTTCTGACGCTGCTCGTTGTATTCCGCCAGCTTCTCCAGCACATCGCCGAGGTGGCCGGTTTTTTCCCCGGCCATCACCAGCGTGCAGTACAGCTTGTCGAAGGTGCGCGGGAACTGGCTGAAGGCGTCAAAGAGCGTATGGCCCTCCACCACCTTCTCGCGGATCTCCGTTACCATCGCCGCCAGCTTTTTGTCTTCCGTCTGCTTTGAAATGGCCTTCAGGGCGCTTTCCAGCGGCAGCGACGCGTTAACCAGCGTCGACAGCTGGCGGGTAAACATCGACAGCACCGGCGTGGAGAGCTTAGCTCCGGTTTTCGCTTTTCCGGCCGTCGACGTTTCACGGGTTTCGGTGATGGTGAGCGGCATCAGCTTCTGCTCGCGCAGCGACTGGCGCACCTGCTTCGGCCCTTCCGCCTGCAGCGTGCCGCGCCGGGTTTTCCCCGCGGCATCGGTGGCGGTCCACGCGTAGAAAGCCATTATTCATCGCCCCCACGCTCGGCGGTCACGCGCATCACCTCTTCGAGCGACGTGATGCCGCTGATAACCTTCAGCAGCCCGTTTTCGCGCAGGCTGTAGGCCTGCCTGAAAAGCTCGGTCTCAATGGACATTTCATCTTTGTCTTCGTGAATGGCGCGGCGCATGGCGCTGTCGACCACCAGAAACTCGTGAATGCCTGCGCGCCCCTGATACCCGCTCTGGCGGCAGTGCTCGCAGCCAGCGGCGCGGTAGATGGCCTTCGGCGGCTTATCCATAAAGCTAAACAGCGCTTTTTCATTGTCATCCAGCGGACTGGTGGTACGGCAGTGCGGACACAGCCGACGCACCAGACGCTGGGCAATGACGCCGAGTAGCGACGAACCGATCAAAAAGGACTCGAGGCCCATATCCCGCAGGCGGGTGATGGCCCCCGCCGCACTGTTGGTGTGCAGCGTAGACATGACCAGGTGACCGGTAAGCGACGCCTGCACCGCGATTTGCGCGGTTTCGCCGTCACGAATTTCCCCGATCATCACCACGTCCGGATCCTGACGCAAAATGGCGCGCAGGCCGCGGGCAAAGGTCATGTCCACGCGCGGGTTGACCTGCGTCTGCCCCACCCCTTCCAGCTCGTATTCAATCGGATCTTCAACGGTCAGGATGTTGCGTTCATGCCCGTTGAGCGCCGACAGAATGGCGTACAGGGTGGTACTTTTACCGGAGCCTGTCGGCCCGGTGACGAGGATAATGCCGTGCGGGCGGCCGATCAGCCCTTTCAGTTTTTCCAGCTCTTCATCGATAAGCCCGAGCTTGTTGATGTCCGGCTTCAGGTTGCTCTTATCGAGCAGGCGCATAACGACGCGCTCGCCGTACTGGGACGGAATGGTCGACACGCGCACGTCGATGGCCTTGCGGCCGATGCGCAGCGAGATACGGCCATCCTGCGGCAGACGTTTCTCCGCGATGTCGAGCTTTGACATAACCTTGATACGCGACACCAGCAGCGGCGCCAGCTTCCGCGCGGGCTGTAGCACCGGGCGCAGCACGCCGTCAACGCGAAAGCGAATGCTGAGCGTGCGCTCGAAGGTTTCGATGTGTATATCCGACGCCCCATCTTTTACCGCTTCGCCGAGAATGGCGTTGATCAGGCGGATCACCGGCGAATTTTCGTCGTTATCCAGCAGATCTTCGTTGTCCGGGATCTCCTCGGTTAACGCCATCAGATCGATATCGGCATCCATATCGTCCACCAGCTGCTGCGAAACGCCGCTGTTCTGCTGCCAGATTTTGGCCAGCATCTCGTCAAACGCTTCCGCGCTCAGCGTCTGGGGGTCAAACGTGCGCCCCAGCACCCGGCGCATCTCCAGCAGGGCAAACGCGGGCACGTCCTCGCGAATATAGACCGCGTCGTTCCAGTAAAGGATACCGTTGTCTTTCGCATAGCCGCTGGTGCAGAGCTGTTTCGTCAGTTCATCCACGCGTCACCTCCCCTTACTCTTTGAAGGGGTTGCGGGTGGTGGCAGGTGCGCTCACGCCGACCGGCTGAGAATGATCCTGCTTTGGATAGGCAGGCAGGACGGCGTTATCGGTGTTCTCAACGATGCCGAGCTTTTTCTCCTCCAGGCGCTGCCGCTGGCGCGCGCGGATCTGGTCGTATTTCTCCTTCGTCGCCGCGCTGTAGTTGTCGTCATCGCGCAGCACGGTGGTATGGATAAACACCATCAGGTTGCGCTTCGACGTATCCTCCGAGGTATAGCGGAACAGCTGTCCCACCAGCGGCAGATCGCCCAGCAGCGGCACTTTCGACACGTTCTGTTTGCTGACGTTTTCCATCAGACCGCCCAGCACCACCGTCTGGCCGCTGTGAACCATCACTTCGTTATTGATGGTGCGGGTATTGAAGGTCGGGCCCAGGCTGGCGTCTTCGGTGGCGCTGGCGTCAACGCTGGAGACTTCCTGCTCGATCTTGAGGTGGATCATGTCCCCGTCGTTGATCTGCGGAACAATCTTCAGCTTGGTACCGACGGTTTTACGCTCAACCGAGTTAAAGACATTGTCGCCGCTGGTGGTCTGGGAACCCGACAGTACCGGCACGTCCTGACCAACGTTGAACGACGCCTCTTTGTTATCCAGCGTCACCACGCTTGGCGTGGAGAGAATATCGTTCTTGCCGCTGGTGGAGAGCGCGGTCAGCAGCGCGCCATAGTCACCGTTAAAGAAGCCGGTCGCCAGGCCGGTAAAGGATGCCCCTTTCATCGTGCCGTTTTTGATCTGGCTAATGGGCAGACCGGTAGAGCCGAACTGCACGCCGCCGTGCTTGCCGGTCCACTGCACGCCTAAATCCATGCCGTTACCGTCCTGTACTTCGGCGATGATGGCTTCCACCAGCACCTGCGGACGGCGAATATCCAGCTTGTCGATCACCTTCTCCAGCGAGTTCATGACGTTTGGCTGGGCGGTGATCACCAGGGAGTTGGTGGACTCATCGGCGGTGATGTTCAGCTCGCTGCTGGTGGTTGCGGTTTTGCTTTTCGGCGCACCGGCTTTGTCCTTCAGCTGCTCGCCAATACCGGTCAGCACCGGCACCACCTTCGTGGCGTTGGCGTACTTCAGGTAGAAGACGCGGGTATTCCCCTCGTTATTCTGCTCGCGATCGAGCTGGCCAATCAGCGAGCGGGTACGCGCGCGCGCGTCTTCGGTACCGCTGATCACCAGGCTGTTGGTTTCATCATCGGCCACCACCTTGGTCGCCAGCTGCGGCGCGTTCTGCCCCTTCTGCTCCTCGTTGTTGAGGTTGTTCAGCATATCGGAAAGCTCTTTGGCGGAGGCATAGCGCAGAGGCACAATTTCGCGACGCTGCATGCCGGAACGATCTACGCGCTCAACCAGATCTACCAGCCGGTTCACCACCGAGGCTTTACCGGTTAACAGCAGCACGTTAGAGGGTTCAAAGTGGACCACGTTACCGATCCCCGAGGCATCGTTCAGCTGGCGCAGCAGCGGCGCCAGCTCGCGCACGGGGACATTCTCCATGCGCACCACGCGGGTGATGATCTCATCCCCTTTGCCCGGGTTTTTACTGTCGGCCACCGGAACGCCGGCGGTCCGCGCCACGCTTGAACGCACCACTTTGACCATGCCGTTATCCATCGGAATAACCGACAGGCCATAGAGATCCAGCACGCTCAGGAAGAACTGATAATATTCCTCTTCCGTCAGCACGTTATAGGTTCTGACCGAGACGGTGCCCTGAACGGACGGGTCGACCAGAATCGTTTTATTCAGATTGCGACTTACCGTATCGATAAATTCGCGGATATCGGTATTTTTAAAACTGGCGCTAAAGTTAGCTGCGAGCAGCGAACTGGAATATAACGACAATGCGGTCAGCGCCACGCACGCCCAAGGAAATTTCTTCATGATTTACACTTGTTAATTGTTTAGAACATTAACCCGAATATTTTCAAGGTGAGCGTGCCGTCTGACGACGACCTCCGCTTCTTTCATTTTCGACCAGTTGGCGATAATATTTTTCGCCTGCGCTTCTTTCGTCATATCGACGTCATTGATTTTCACCACCACGTCGCCCCGTTCCAGCCCTGTACTGCTGTAAAAAGGAGACGCATTCCGTGGATTAATATTAAAGCCCTCCAGCTGGCCCTTATCGATTAACGGCTTTAACACCAGATAATCATCGAGATGCAGGCTGTCCGCGCCCGCGTCTTTTTTCGATTTCGTTACCGGGCCGCTCTCTGCGCCACCCTTAAAATATGGCGGTTGCTTAAGGGCCAGCTTCTGCTCTACCCCCTCGTACTTCACCACCACGTTATCTTTATTTATTTCATCGACATAGGCGTTATCAAAGCCAACCAGCGGCTCCCCTTCCCGATAGCTCTGCTGGCCTGCGGGCGTCTTGATAACGGCAAACGACAGCCAGGACTCATCGCTGCTGATGATGCCCTCGATTTCGGCGGAAAGCGGGGCTTTTGCGGCGGCGGGCATCTCGCTTTGACGCACCGCTGCGGTGAAAAGCCCGAAAGGTTTCTGAACGTCACGTTTTTGGAGCGGAGACTGTTCAGCTTTCGCTAACTTATTCGTGACCTTCTTATATTCTTTATAAACGACGTAACCCTGCTGGCTGCAAAAAATCAGCATAACGAGCATGATGCAGGGCGTCATTAGCCTGGAAAGGAATGCGTTCCTCATTATTTATCTGGCCTTTAGCAAAGCAGAAATAAGCAGCGATGCGCTGCATGACGTAGTGGGCAAATAATAGTAAGCCTGCTAACGAGCAACCAGTTGCTTCGCCATCAACTTTAATGAAGAAAATGATTGACCGGAAAAAAGACGAGTGTTAGAGGCTGGTAGCAGGTTATTTTTACTCTGGCGTTAAATTGACCAGGGGAAGACATTACCTTACTTTCCGTCCATTGCTATTAAAGAGAAGAGACGGTCAGTCGCTATGTATCAGAGCCATTTTAAATTCACCACCCCTCCGTTCAGAAAAATTACCCGCAGGTCGGGTGATTTTCTCGTGCCTTATCATCAGGACGTGTTCAATCTCCTGAAAGAAAAAAGCCAGCAGGCAGGGATCACCGGGCTCTTTTACCACGACAATGAGCTGCTGGGGCAGTTCAGCGATGCGCTGAAGGCCAGCAGCAACGCCGTCATTTCCGTTAATGCGTTTCCAAAGCTGAGCGCCAGCAGCCTGCTGTTCAAGCTCAACCCTTCGGCACAGGAGAAGCATAAACGCCAGGCGGTCGACGCCATTATTCGCCAGTGGCGAGAGGCAAAGTCGTCCCGTAAGGTGCTGGTGATTACCCACGCGCAGGCGATGAAAGCCAGCGGGTATGACGTGCTGGGCATGCTGCTCACGCGCGCCCAGGAGCTGGAGGTGCGTCTGTCCATCGTCCTGATGGGCTGCGGCGATGTGGAAATGGCGCTAAAAAATTCAGCATTGCAGGAATTTGTGCTGACCTGCCACACCCTTCGCGGGCTGGTCTGCCGTGAATACCTGAGCTATGTGCAGGCTCAGTGCGAAGAGCACGGCGCAGAGACATCGCCGCTGACGCCCGCCCGCGTGAAAAAGATCCACACCCTGACCAAGGGCAACGTCTGCAAGCTGAACCAGCTGGCGCACCTGGCCATGCTGGCGGCGTGGACCGAGCGCGCACCGGCCGTCGGGCCGCGTCATTTGCGTCTGGCCACCGGTGAAGTGCTCCCGGCACCGAAGCGCGGCAGGACGCTGGCCTCGGTCGGGCTGTTTGCCTCCGTTCTCTTCGCCGCCTGCGGCTGGATGATGACGTCGTCCATCACGGCAAAACTGCCGGTTGCTCTCCCGGTGCCCGCCGCCTGGAAACAGCAGGTCAAAACGCCAGAGGCGCCGGCGCTGCCGGTCATCGAGAACGAGGTGGTTAACCAGCCTGATGCCATGCATCAGCTGTACGCCATGTGGGGATATGACGCCTCCGCAGAGGATGCGCTTTGCCAGAACGCGGCAAAGGTCAACCTGATGTGTAAGCAGGGCACCGCCACCCTGGCGACGCTGGAAGCCGTAGGGTATCCCTGGGTGAGTGAACTTAAAACGGGCGACCATATTAACTACGCGGTGGTCGCCCGGGCAGGAAAAACGTCGCTGGATCTGCTCATGAACAACCGGACCTGGCAGGTGAGCCGTGCATGGTATAACCAGCACGCCACGGGTGAGTACACCCTCCTCCACCGCCTGACGCCGTCCGGCAAAGATGAAATCACCGCCGCCAGCGACGGTAACGATCTGCAATGGCTTGATCGGCAGCTGAGCCTGGCGCTGGGCGAAAGCGAAACGCACGACAGGCGCTGGACGGCGGAGCTGATGAAGCGCACCCGCGATTTCCAGGCGAAGATGCATCTTCACGTCGACGGTATTCCGGGCGAAGACACGCTGATGCAGCTGATGCGCGAAACCCACATTGCGCCGAGCGTCCTGATTCAGGCCTCGCAGGCCACCCCGACCACGCAAGAGAAGCACGCATAATGTCTACTATCTGTCTCGCTGCCCAGCGCAGCTATACCACCGGGCAACCGGTCTGGTTTTCCTGGCGACTGCCCTCGTTCAGTAAGATCGTCAGCGTCTTCGCGCTCTGGTGTCTGGGGGCGTGCGCGCTGATCGTCGCCGGGCTTTACGCGCACGTGTACTGGAACCTGCGTCACCCTGCACCGGAGATTAAAAAAGCCAGCGTCGCGAAGCCAGAAACGGGCCTGTCGGATATGCATTATATCTATGTGACGAAGCCGTTCCCGCACCCCGAGCCGCAGCCGGTGAAAGTGCAGCAGGATTTACCGCCGTTAGAGACTATGCCGCTAAACAATGATGAAAATGACTGGCAGCAGGCTCCCGATGGGGCGTTACCGGAGAGTCCCGTCGCGCACGATACCTCACGAGATACCTTACCCGGTACCGAAGCCCACGCGCGGACTACGGATCCTGACGATGACGGGGCGTTAAAAGCGATGTTGATGCAGGCGCTGAAAGAACAACAGCAGGATATTTCGCAGGGAAAAGAGCCTGCGCCACCGGTTGATGAAACGCAGGGTGCGTCTCCTTCCGGCATGAAAGGAGACGCAGGAGGGGATTAGTATTTTTCGGGTAAGGTCGTCAGGCTAAGCAGCCGTCCTTTCTCTACCACGATATATTGACCTTTTTTGAGATCGGAGAGAATTTTAATGATGGTGCTGCGCGCCAGGTTGGTGTATTCCTGAATATAATCATAAATATTAATGTCGCGCTGGTGCTGGACAATCAGTTCATTAATTTCAATTAAGAACTCACGCACGACGGAATAAGCGCTGCGGGCCACTAAAACATCGTCACGTTTGCTGAGCATGCAAATATACCATGCCAATACTTTGGTTAACTGAGGCCATAACCCATGCTGGGTCATTAAACGGTTGAATTCTTCTTTATTGATCGTGCGTACAACCGTATTGCTGCGTACCACGCCGTGCATATGGGCTGAATTATAAAAAATAGCGGAGAGACCAAAGATGCATTGCCCTTGCAGGGTAAACATGCATAAATTATCAGAGGTGCGGCGGAACTCAACTTCACCGCCAATGATAATATGAATATTATCAGAATTAGCCGTTGATATTTTTTGCCATTTTTTTAATGTTTTCTCTTCATATCCAGATGTTGCTAAAACTATGGCGTTCATTTCATCATGAGGACGTGTTTTCTTACCGAAAATACTTAACATTGTTATACCCAATTAAGATGTTAGAATGTGTAATTGCTCGACAAATAAAGATATTGTCGCGAAATGAGTTTTGTATTCTTTTAAAAATTAAAAAAACCAAACGAGAACTGTTTTTTTAATTTGATTCATGCTGTGAATCGATGAATCCATCTTAAATGAGGGCGATTTTAAATCAATTAACTTAAAATGAATTGAGAATTTACTTAAGGTTAATCCGATGATTAATCATGAAAATGTACTCATTCAGGGGTATTCCTGAGGATTACCCCTGCCCGTATTTCTCTAAAAGCGCTTCGGCAATGGCCATCGTTTCCACATCCGCAGTGCCGTTCCATAGCTGGGGACGGAAATGCATCTGGAAGACCATAATGATGCGCTTCTGCTGCTCTGGCGTGCTGTTTTCAGGCACCTCGTAGCCGTAGCGCGCCAGCAGATCGAGCAACGCCGCGGTATCCACCGGCTGATAGCGTGGCCGCCCGTTGAGGTAGAAATTCACCCGCGCCGGATCGGGCCAGGCACCGATGCCGTGGCTCGCCAGCTCGCGCCACGGGAACAACGGGCCAGGATCGTCTTTACGCTGCGGGGCAATGTCGGCATGGGCCACGACGTTCTGCGGCTTAATGTCGTAACGGGCAATGATGTCTCGGGCGAGAGGGATCAGCGCCGCGATTTGCGCCGGCTCAAAGGGCGTGAAGGTTTTGACGCCGTCGCTTTTCTGCCAGCCGCGGTTTTCCAGCTCAATGCCGACGGACGTATCATTTATACGGTTGGTGCCGCGCCAGAAGCTGATGCCGGCATGCCAGGCCAGCTCGCTCTCCGGCACCAGCTGCCAGATGCGCGGTTTGCCCGCCGGGGCGGGGGGCCTGGCGGGGATAAGATAGTGCGAGCTGACGTTTTTATCGGTTAGGGTCGCAAGCGACGTGTCGAAATCGTCCGCGGTGTAGTGGATCACCAGCACCTTTATACGCGGGTATGCCGCCTGCGCCTGATGGCGCGTATCCAGCTCGTAAGCACCTTTATCAACGATGCCTTTTTCCTGGGCGCATCCTGCCAGCAGCAAGGCCAGCAGGAGGGGCAAGAGCGAACGCTTCATCGGCGGGTTTTTACCGCCGTGCCGCTTACGCTCACCATCAGCATGCTGGCATCTTTACCGACCGTTTCGTAGTCAATATCAATACCCACCACCGCATCCGCACCCAGCGCTTTGGCCTGCTCGCCCAGCTCCTGAAACGCGATGTCTCGGGCTTTGCGCAGCTCTTTTTCGTACGCGCCGGAACGTCCGCCAACGATGTCGCGAATGCCGGCAAAGAAGTCACGGAAGATGTTTGCACCCAGTATTGCCTCACCGGTGACCACGCCGCAGTATTCGACGATCTGCTGTCCTTCCAGGGTTGGGGTTGTTGAAAACTGCATACTTTCTCTCCTTCTTTAACGTTCAATGCGTTAGCTACAGCATTATCGGTCCGTTACGCTATGATTGAAAGGATAGTTAATAAATAAGGAAATCAACATGCGCTACTCTGCTTTAACGCTTTTAGTGCCATGCGCGCTGGTGCTCAGCGCCTGCACCACTCCGGTCACGCCGGCCTTTAAGGATATCGGAACCCGCAGCGGCCCCTGCATCGAGGGCGGCCCGGACGCCGTGGCGCAACAATTCTATGATTACCGCATTCAGCACCGCGGCAATGACCTCACCGCCCTGCGCCCGTACCTGAGCGACAGCCTGGCGAAGCTGCTTAACGACGCTTCCCGCGATCCGCAGCATAACGCGCTGCTCTCATCCGATCCGTTCTCCAGCCGCGCCACGCTGCCGGACAGCGCTGAGGTTGCCAGCGCGTCCACGATCCCAAATACCGACGCGCGCAACATACCGCTGCGCGTGAAGCTCACGCAGGGCACCCAGACCTGGCAGGATGAAGTGCTGATGATCCGCGAAGGCCAGTGCTGGGCCGTCGATGATGTCCGTTACGTTGGCGGCAGCGTTCACGCCCCGGCAGGCACCCTTCGCCAGTCGATTGAGAACCGCTAACTCATCGTTAAATAAACGTTAACCCCGTAAAATGTCCGGCATTTCAGGCGGAATGCCGACATTTATTCTCGCCCCCCTTCCCCTTCGCTATTTTGTGCTATGTTTAAGAGTAAACACGGGTTATATTTAACTTTTAACGCAGAAATATTGCATAACTATTCTGTCAACGGTACTATCTGCGGCCTCAATTGCTATAGATTGCCTGGATGAGTAAAGACTGCCCCGATGAGTATTAAACTAAACGGCATTAACTGCTTCTACGGCGCACACCAGGCGCTGTTCGACATTACGCTGAGCTGCCCGGAGGGCGAAACGCTGGTTTTGCTCGGCCCTAGCGGCGCGGGAAAAAGCTCCCTTCTGCGCGTGCTTAATCTTCTTGAAATGCCCCGCTCGGGGACGCTGGCCATCGCCGGTAACCATTTTGACTTCGCGAAAACGCCGTCTGATAAAGCCATCCGTGAACTGCGTCAAAACGTGGGCATGGTTTTCCAGCAATACAACCTTTGGCCGCACCTGACGGTGGTGCAAAACCTGATTGAAGCCCCGTGCCGCGTGCTCGGTTTAAGCAAAGACCAGGCGATGGCGCGTGCCGAAAAGCTGCTGGAGCGCCTGCGCCTTAAGCCCTACAGCGACCGCTATCCTCTGCACCTTTCCGGCGGCCAGCAACAGCGCGTGGCCATTGCCCGCGCGCTGATGATGGAGCCGGCGGTGCTGCTGTTTGACGAGCCAACCGCGGCGCTGGATCCGGAAATTACTGCCCAGATCGTTAGCATCATTCGTGAGCTGGCGGAAACCAACATTACTCAGGTCATCGTGACCCACGAGGTGGAAGTGGCGCGCAAAACCGCCAGCCGAGTGGTTTACATGGAAAACGGGTATATCGTTGAACAAGGTGATGCGAGCTGCTTCACAAACCCGCAAACCGATGCCTTCAAAAACTACTTATCACACTGATGTGTTAGGGAAATTATAATGAAAAAAGTATTGATTGCCGCGCTGCTTGCTAGCGTCAGCCTTTCCGCTACCGCAGCCCAGACCATCCGTTTCGCCACCGAAGCGTCCTACCCTCCGTTTGAATCCATTGATGCGAACAACAAGATCGTTGGCTTCGACGTGGACCTGGCAAATGCCCTGTGTAAAGAGATCGACGCGACCTGTACCTTCAGCAACCAGGCGTTCGACAGCCTGATCCCAAGCCTGAAGTTCCGTCGTATCGATGCCGTGATGGCCGGTATGGACATCACCCCGGAGCGTGAAAAGCAGGTTCTGTTCACTACCCCTTACTATGACAACTCTGCCCTGTTCATCGGTCAGAAAGGTAAATACGCCTCGGTCGATCTGCTGAAAGGCAAGAAAGTGGGCGTACAGAACGGCACCACGCACCAGAAATTCATCATGGATAAGCATCCGGAAATCACCACCGTGCCGTATGACAGCTACCAGAATGCGAAGCTGGATCTGCAAAACGGCCGTATCGATGCCGTCTTCGGGGACACCGCTGTGGTGACCGAATGGCTGAAAGCGAACGACAAGCTGGCCGCCGTGGGTGACAAAGTGACCGATAAAGACTACTTCGGTACAGGACTGGGTATTGCCGTCCGTCAGGGCAACACCGAGCTGCAGCAGAAATTCAACGCTGCGCTGGAAAAAGTGAAGAAAGACGGCACCTACGAAACCATCTACAAAAAATGGTTCCAGAAGTAATTCCTGATGAATGAAATTTTTCCTTTAGCAAGCGCCGCCGGGATGACCGTCGGCCTTGCCGTTTGTGCACTGATTATCGGCCTCGCGCTGGCGATGCTCTTTGCGGTGTGGGAGTCCGTTAAGTGGCGCCCCGTCGCATGGCTCGGCTCAGCGCTGGTGACCGTGCTGCGCGGGCTGCCGGAAATTCTGGTGGTCCTGTTTATCTATTTCGGCTCTTCGCAGCTGCTGTTAACGCTGTCGGACGGCTTTACCATTAATCTCGGCTTTGCGCAGATCCCGGTGCAGATGCAGATTGAGAACTTTGACGTCAGCCCGTTCCTGTGCGGCGTGATTGCGCTCTCCCTGCTCTATTCGGCCTATGCCTCACAGACCCTGCGCGGCGCGCTGAAAGCGGTACCGCAGGGACAGTGGGAATCCGGCCAGGCGCTGGGCATGTCGAAGGCGGCGATCTTCTTCCGCCTGGTGATGCCGCAGATGTGGCGTCATGCCCTGCCGGGTTTAGGGAACCAGTGGCTGGTGCTGCTGAAAGACACCGCGCTGGTGAGCCTGATAAGCGTAAATGATTTGATGCTGCAAACCAAAAGCATCGCTACCCGCACCCAGGAGCCGTTTACCTGGTACATTGTGGCGGCGGCTATCTACCTGGCGATCACGTTGCTGAGTCAGTACATCCTCAAGCGCATCGACCTGCGTGCAACGCGTTTTGAACGGAGGCCAGGCTGATGCTGGATTATTTACCCGAGCTGATGAAAGGGCTGCACACCAGCCTGACGCTGACCGTCGCGTCCATCATCGTGGCGCTGATCCTGGCGCTGTTCTTCACCATCGTCCTGACGCTGAAAACGCCGGTACTGGTGTGGATTGTCCGCGGCTACATTACGCTGTTTACCGGTACGCCGCTGCTGGTGCAGATCTTCCTGATTTACTACGGCCCGGGGCAGTTCCCGTCGCTGCAGAACTATCCGGTTATCTGGCACCTGCTCTCTGAGCCGTGGCTGTGCGCCCTGATTGCCCTCTCGCTGAACAGCGCGGCCTACACCACGCAGCTGTTCTACGGCGCGATCCGCGCCATCCCGGAAGGCCAGTGGCAGTCCTGCGGTGCGCTGGGGATGAGCAAAAAGGACACGCTGGCGATCCTGCTGCCCTACGCGTTTAAGCGCGCGCTGTCCTCCTATTCGAACGAGGTCGTCCTGGTGTTCAAAAGCACCTCTCTGGCCTACACCATTACCCTGATGGAGGTGATGGGCCACGGGCAGCTGCTGTACGGGCGTACCTACGACGTGATGGTGTTCGGTGCGGCTGGGCTGGTGTATCTGGTGGTCAACGGTCTGCTGACGCTGATGATGCGCCTGATCGAGCGTAAGGCGCTGGCGTTTGAGCGCAGAAATTAACCGGGCAGATGCATAAACCATATATTCAAAGGCGGATAACCTGATGGGTAGTCCGCTTTTTTTATTCAGCAATTAATATTTAATCATATTTATTGCATATAAATTCATTAGGTGGCATTGTACCTCCATGCCGCAGACACGGCGCATAATGACAAGACAGACGGGAGCTTCACAATGAAAAAGTTAGTTCTGGCCGCACTACTCGCTACCTTCGCCGCTGGCGCATCAGCCGCAGATAAAATCAGTTTCGGCGTTTCTGCCACCTATCCGCCGTTTGAATCGCTGGATGCAAGCAACCAGATCGTCGGCTTCGACATCGACCTGGCGAAAGCGCTGTGCAAGCAGATGCAGGCCGACTGCACCTTTACTAACCACGCGTTTGACAGCCTGATCCCGTCCCTGAAGTTTAAAAAATACGACGCGGTGATCTCCGGGATGGACATCACGCCAGAGCGCAGCAAGCAGGTGGCCTTCACCGACCCGTACTACGCCAACTCGGCGGTGGTGATTGCGAAGAAAGGGGCTTATAAATCCTTCGACGAGCTGAAGGGCAAACGCATCGGGATGGAAAACGGCACCACGCACCAGAAGTACCTGCAGGACAAACATCCTGAAGTGAAAACCGTGGCCTATGACAGCTACCAGAACGCGATCATCGACCTGAAAAATGGCCGTATCGACGGGGTATTCGGCGATACCGCCGTGGTGAACGAGTGGCTGAAAACCAACCCGCAGCTGGGAACGGCAACGGAGAAAGTGACCGATCCGCAGTATTTCGGCACCGGTCTGGGCATTGCGGTTCGTCCGGATAACAAGGCGCTGCTGGAAAAACTGAACGGCGCGCTGAAAGCGATCAAAGCTGACGGCACGTACCAGAAAATCAGCGAGCAGTGGTTCCCGCAGTAACCTCTTTTTGTCGGGTGGTCCGGCCTGCGGGGGTGGTCTGTAGGCCGGATAAGCGCAGCGCCACCCGGCAATTTCTCACAGCGGCACGAAGAATCTGAACCGCGCCCCGCTCGCCGATTCCATCAGCCCAATCCCTCCGCCGTGCAGCTCCAGCATTCTTTTCACGATTAACAGCCCTAACCCGCCCCGGTTTTCCCGCGCCGCCTGCGGCTGTAGCGCCGAAGGACGCTGGAACAGATCGTCGCGCAGCGCCGCATCGACGCCCGTTCCGCTGTCTGCCACTTCAACCTGCAGCCGATCGTTCTCCTGCCACACCGCCAGCCGAATATCGCCCCCCGCTGGCGTATGGCGTATCGCGTTATCCAGCAGGTTGGTGACCACCCGTTCAATCATGGACACGTCGGCGTTCACCAGCGGCAGCGGCCCGGGGACATCAATATGCAGGTTCAGCTCACGCGTGCGGGCGGCCAGTTCAAACTTCTGCGCGACGTCAGATATCAGCTCCGCCATCGCAAAACGCTCGCGCTGGGGCCTGATGCCGCCGTGCTCAAGACGCGCCAGTTCGAACAGCTGCTGCGAGAGATGACGCACCTTTTGCCCCTGACGCAGCGCGGTGGCAAGATATTGCTGATGCTCCTGCGGCGTCAGCGTCGCGGATTTGAGCGAGAGAGTTTCGAGATAGCCCAGCAGGGAGGTCAGCGGCGTGCGCAGATCGTGTGAAATATTGGCGATAAACTCCCGGCGCTGGCGATCGCTGTCCGCCAGCCGATCCCACTGGGAGGTGATTTTGCGCGCCAGCTCGATAAAGCTGTTGCGCAGGATCGCCACTTCGTCCCGGCCGGCAGCCTCCAGCGGCTGGGCCGCCAGCCGCCCGATCGCGCTGATGCTGTCCTGCTCAAGCCCGGCCACGTCCTTCGTCAGCTGTTTGACCGGACGCGTTACCCAGTACCACAGCAGCAGCCCCGCCAGCAGGCCAAACAGCGCCACCAGCAGCATGGACCACAGCGCCGTACTCCAGAGCGCCTTATGCCAGGCCATCTCCGCCAGCGCGTTGGACTCCTCCCCCTGCAAAATAATGTACAGATACCCCTTTAGCTCGCCGTCCTGCCGCAGCGGCGTGGCGCTGAACACCTTCCTGTTCTGGCTGCGGGGATCGTCGCCAAATACCGGCATCACCGTCCCGCTCAGGAAGCTCTGTATCGGAGCGAGGTCAATTTTTTGCCGCTTGATGTGGCCCGGCGGGGCGGCGTCTGCCAGCACGTCGCCATCGGGCGAGACGACGTACAGCTCAACGCTCGGGTTAAAGGTCATCAGCCTATCGAACAGCGGCTTTAAGGCGCCCCGATCGACCCTGCCCTGCGCATCCAGAATCGGTTCCCGCTGGACGATCTGCTGGGCCAGTCCGCCGGAGAGCCGCTGCACCATCGCGTTACCGTACTGCATGCTGCTGTAGAGCTGCACCGCGCAGGCCACGGTAGCGCAGAGCAGCAGTAACGCCGTAAACAGCAGCGTCAGGCGCTGGCTCAGGCTAAAGCGACGCATCATGGTTCAGCTCCGCAAATTTGTAGCCTTTGCCCCACACGGTGCGAACGATCTCCGGTTCGGCGGCATCTTTTTCAATTTTGATGCGCAGGCGGTTGATGTGGGTGTTAACGGTGTGTTCGTAGCCTTCGTGCTGATAGCCCCACACCTGCTCCAGCAGGGCCAGCCGCGAAAAGACCTCTCCGGGATGGCGGGCAAAGAAATAGAGCAGTTCAAACTCGCGCGGAGTGAGGTCGACGAGCTGACCGTGCAGGCGCACGGTGCGCGCCAGCGGATCGATAGTCAGGCCGTGCGCCTGAATAATGCCGTCCGTCTGCGCCTGCCCCATCGCCTGCTGGCGGCGGAACAGCGCCTTAATGCGGGCAATCAGCTCCTGCACCGAGAAGGGTTTTGCCAGGTAGTCATCCGCCCCGGTTTCCAGGCCGGTAATACGATCGGTTTCGCTGCTACGGGCGCTAATGATGATTATCGGCAGGTAGCGGGTCATCTGGCGGATACGGCGACAAATCTCCAGACCGTCGACGTTAGGCAGCATCAGATCGAGGATCACCGCGTCCCACGGCTGTTTTTCCAGAAGCGGTAACGCCTTTCCCCCGTCCGGCTCGTGGGTAATGGCGTAGCCTTCGTCTTCTAAGTTGAGTCGCAGAAGCGCCGCGATATCGTGGTCATCTTCCACCAGCAGGATCTGCTTCATGGGTAAGCCTTCATTCAATTTTTATGACGTAAGCTTACCTGATTTCGCAGGGATGAAGAGTTCACATTTTGTTTAAGATTTCACGAGCAACGTCAGCACTTCGTAATGCGCGGTGTGCGGGAACATATCAAAGAGCTGAACGCGCTCAATGCGGTAACCCGGCAGGCTGGCGATATCTTTCGCCATGGTTTGTGCGTTACAGCTGGAGTAGACGATAACGCCCGGCGCCATCTGGCTCAGGTAGTCGCAGAGCGCCTGGCCAATGCCCCGGCGCGGCGGGTTGACCAGCACCAGCTCCGGCACGTTGCCCTGCCCGGTGGCGAACCGGGTGGAGTCGAGCGCCTGAAAGCGCAGGTTCGTTAACCCCAGCTCCGCGGCGGACTGCTTTGCGCAGGCAATCGCCTCGGCAGAAATTTCAATCCCGGTGAGCTGCATGTCCGGCGTGGCGCAGTGCAGGCCAAAGCCGCCGACGCCGCAGAACAGATCCCACATGTGATGAACATGCAGCGCGCGCACCCAGTCGCGCGCGGTGGCGTACAGCGCGCTGGCAACGGCCGGGTTAGTCTGGAAGAAGCTTTGCGGACGGATCCACAGCGGCACGTCGTTAAAACGCTCCGCAAGCGCATGCTGTTCGGTGAAGAATATCTCTTTCTCCCCTTCCATGATGGCCATATGCACCGGCTGAATATTGGCGGTGATGACCCTGAGCTGCGGCAGCCGCGCCTGCAGCCACGGCAGCGCCGCGCGCAGCTGCTCCAGTTTGGTTTCCGAACGCAGCACGAAGCGCAGCATCATGCCGCCGTCGATCTGGCTTTCGGTAAGCAGGAGGTATTTCAGCTCGCCGCGCCTGCGGGCGACGCTGTAGGGCGTTAACCCCGCGCGGGCGATAAACGGCTTGAGCGCGGCAAACACCGGCTCAAACGAGGCGGGATACAGCGGGCAGGCGGTGAGATCTTCCGGGGTGCCGTCACGGTGCAGCATGCCCAGCAGCGGCTTTTCGACGCTGCCGCTGACTACCATTTTGGCTTTATTACGAAAGCCCTGCTCCGGCCCGCTGACGGGTGCGCACCACTCGCCCACCGCGTGGCCGGCAAGCAGCTGCTGGAGATCGGCCATTTTGGCGGTGAGTTGTTGAGAGACCGGCTGTTCTATCCACTGACAGGAGCGGCAGCGGCCGGCGTCATAGAGTGCGCACTGCATAGGAAAACCTTAAGGATCACGAGGGCTGCGATTATACACATTATTGCAGGCGGAAGAACCGCCGACTGGAGGCCGGGATAAAAAGCAGGCACAAGACCAGCATGTCCGGCAGCTTCTGCATGACCAGTGAATGGAAAATCTCGCGGCGGGAACTGCCGGGAATGCTGAACAGTTCAGGATAACCATAGCCCAGCGAGGCGGCCCACAGATAGCTGGCGGCGGCGATCTGCGTCAGCAGATAGACCCATCGCGCCCAGTTGCGCCCTTTTACCAGCGAGAACGCGCAGTAGATTTCGATAAACACCAGCATCAGGCTGCTGAGAAACACCAGCGTCAGATTCCACGTCTGCGCGCTGCGGTGAATAAATTCCCCCATCCCGCGCGGGCCCAGCGTGTTCATTATCATCAGCACGTCCAGGCAGCGGATCATAATAATAGCGAGCGCCGCCACCTGCACCAGCGCAGGAACGTTCGGACGAGCGTGCGAATGACGTGTTTTTTGCAAGAATCCCAATGTTTTTACTTCCCTGAAAAACAGTGCCGCGTCATACGCGGCACATCACTGGAAATAATAATTCCTTCAGCCGCGTCTTGCACGCTGGATATCGCGCACGCGCTGCTTTTCCGCGCGCGCCATCAAATACCAGGCGATAAATCCGACAATTCCGACCACGCCGAGGATGATGGACGCCAGGGCGTTGATTTCCGGATTCACCCCCATGCGCACGCTGGAGAAGACCAGCATCGGCAGCGTCGTTGCGCCCGGGCCCGAGACAAAGCTGGCGATAACCAGGTCGTCGAGCGAGAGCGTGAACGCCAGCAGCCAGCCGGAGATCACCGCCGGCATAATCATCGGCAGCGTGATGATGAAGAAAACCTTCAGCGGCGTTGCGCCAAGATCCATCGCCGCCTCTTCAATGGAGCGATCCAGCTCGCGCAGGCGCGAGGAGATCACCACCGCCACGTACGCCGTACAGAAGGTAACGTGCGCCAGCCAGATGGTAAGCATACCGCGATCCGCCGGCCAGCCGATGGCGTGCGCCAGCGCCACAAACAGCAGCAGCAGCGACAGGCCGGTGATCACGTCCGGCATCACCAGCGGCGCGGTGATCATAAACGCAAAGCCGTTGGCCCCGCGGAAGCGGCCAAAGCGCACCATCACCAGCGCGGCAATCGTGCCCAACACGCAGGCCATCGTCGCCGCCAGCGCCGCAATGGTCAGGCTTAGCCCGACCGCGCTCATCATCGCATCGTCATGGAACAGCGCGCTGTACCAGCGCGTGGACCAGCCCGCCCAGACGGTGACCAGCTTCGAGCTGTTGAACGAGTAGATCACCAGCATCAGCATCGGCGCGTACAGGAAGGTAAAGCCGATCACCAGGATCAGAATTCGCCACGGAGAGCGTACTACCGGCAGGTTGTTCATCCGTGGTCTCCCATCTGCTTCTGCTGGTGTTTATGGAACCACATGATCGGCACGATCAGCAGCAGGAGCATGACGATCGCCACCGCCGAGGCCACCGGCCAGTCGCGGTTATTAAAGAACTCCTGCCACAGCACGCGGCCAATCATAATGCTGTCCGGCCCGCCGAGCAGTTCGGGGATCACAAACTCCCCCACCGCCGGGATAAAGACCAGCATCGACCCGGCAATGATCCCGCCCCTGGTCAGCGGCACGATGACGCTGAAGAAGGTCTTCAGCGGACGCGCGCCAAGATCGAGCGAGGCTTCCACCAGCGAGTAGTCAATACGCGTCAGCGCCGTATAAATCGGCAGCACCATAAACGGCAGGTAGGCATAAACAATCCCGATATACACCGCGAGGTTGGTGTGCAGGATCGTCAGCGGCTGGTCGATAACGCCAAGCCACAGCAGGACGTTATTCAGTATGCCGTTATTTTTCAGGATCCCCATCCAGGCGTACACGCGGATGAGGAACGAGGTCCACGACGGGAGGATCACCAGCAGCAGTAGAATGTTTCGCGTCGACGGCTTGCTGTGCGCCACCGCCCACGCCAGCGGGTAGCCCATCAGCAGACAGCAGATCGTGGAGACCGCCGCCACCTGTAACGACTGCAAGTAGGCTTCAAAATAGAGCGGATCCTCGGTCAGCTGCAGGAAATTACCGAGGTTTAAGGTCAGCGTAAACTGTCCGTCCGCCCACTCCCACAGATCGGTGTACGGCGGGATCGCCCGCGCCATCTCCGCCAGGCTGATCTTAAAGACGATCAGGAACGGCAGCAGAAACAGCAGGATCAGCCAGATATACGGCATGGCGATGACCAGCTTACGGCCGTGTGCCATCTGCATGCGCGCCAGCCAGTGCGCGAAGCCGCCCGGCGTTTTGACGCGGGCTGGAGGTTCAAGTGTACTCATGACCGCTCCTTATACCGTCAGGACTACGCAGCTGTCCGCATCCCAGCACAGGCTCACCTCGTCGCCCCAGGTCGGCTGTCCCTTGCGATACCGGTGTTCGTTCTGCAGCTGGGCGCTGAGCATCTGCCCGCTTTTCAGGCGCACGTGGTAGATAGAAAGGTCGCCCAGGTAGGCAATGTGCACCACTTCGCCCACGGCAAAGTTGTAGCCATCGGCGGGCGGCTCATCGCAGAGCATGATTTTTTCCGGACGCAGGGCAACGTAGACCGGCACGTTGTCCATCACGGCGTTATCCGGATCCACCTTAAGCGGGTGCACCAGCCCCGGCGATTCGATCACCAGGCCGTCCTCCTCACGCGCTTTCAGCAGCCCTTCGAAGACGTTCACCGAGCCGATAAACTCCGCGCTGTAGCGGGTGGTCGGGTGCTCGTAGATCTCCTCCGGCTCGCCAATCTGCACGAACTTACCGCGATTCATGATCGCAATGCGCCCGGCCATGGTCATCGCCTCTTCCTGGTCGTGGGTCACCATCACGCAGGTCGCGCCCACGCGCTCGAGAATATCCACGACCTCAAGCTGCATGCGGTCGCGCAGCTTTTTATCCAGCGCACCCATCGGTTCGTCGAGCAGTAAGAGCTTCGGGCGCTTGGCAAGGCTTCTCGCCAGCGCCACGCGCTGACGCTGGCCGCCGGAAAGCTGGTGCGGCTTACGCTTCGCGAACTCCTGCATGTGCACCAGGCTCAGCATCTCCGCCACGCGCGCGGTGATTTCGGCTTTCGGCAATTTGTCCTGCTTCAGGCCGAAGGCGATGTTCTGCTCAACGGTCATGTGCGGGAACAGCGCGTAGGACTGGAACATCATGTTAATGGGCCGCTGGTACGGCGGCACGCTGGAGAGATCGACACCGTCGAGCACAATCTGCCCGGCGGTCGGCTGTTCAAACCCGGCGAGCATGCGCAGCAGGGTCGATTTACCGCAGCCGGACGCGCCGAGGAGAGCAAAAATCTCACCCTTGTAGATCGTCAGGCTGACGTCGTCCACGGCATGCTGGCCGTCGAAGGACTTGGTGAGGTTACGAATTTCAAGAAGCGGGGTCAGCGCTTTACGGACTTTCGCCTGCGGGCGGGGGATCGCGTCATTCACGGGGTGCTCTCCGGCAGAAAACAAATCATGGTGCAGGCGCACCAGAACGGTGCGCCCGTTGCCGGGAGCGCTACGCGTGCCCGGCCTACAGCTCACGGGTAATTACTTACCGCTTTTCACCTTCGTCCACGCACGGGTACGCACGCGGTCAATTTTAGGTTCCTGCACCTTCAGGGTGAACAGCTTGGCAAACACGTCGGCCGGCGGATAAATGGCCGGGTTATTACGGATCTCCTCGCTGACCATCGGCACGGAGGCCTTGTTACCGTTGGCGTAGTAGACGTGATCGCTGATGTGGGCAATCACTTCCGGACGCATCAGGTAGTTGAGGAACTGATACGCTTCTTCTTTGTTTTTCGCATCAGCCGGCATGGCGAAGACGTCGAAGAAGGCCAGCGCCCCCTCTTTCGGTATGAAGTAGGAGACATTCACGCCATTTTTCGCCTCTTTCGCGCGGTTCGCCGCCTGCCAGACGTCGCCTGCCCAGCCGATCGCCACGCAGATGTCGCCGTTTGCCAGGTCGTTAATGTACTGGGAGGAGTGGAAGTAGCGAATATTCGGACGCAGCTTCAGCAGCAGATCGGTTGCCGGGCCGGTGTAGTCGTCGGCCTTGCTGCTGTTCGGATCTTTGCCGAGATAGTTAAGCACGGTGGCAAAAATTTCTTCCGGGGCATCGAGGAAAGAGACGCCGCAGCTTTTCAGCTTTTCAAGGTTTTCCGGCTTCAGCACCACGTCCCAGCTGTCCAGCTTGACGTCCGGACCCAGCGCGGCTTTGACCTTATCCACGTTGTAGCCAATACCGGTGGTCGCCCACAGATAAGGCATCGCGTATTTGTTCTCCGGATCGTGTTTGGCAATCAGCTTCAGCACCTCCGGGTCGAGGTTTTTCCAGTTCGGTAATTTGCTCTTGTCCAGCGGCTGAAAGACGCCGGCGGTCAGCTGACGCTCCAGGAAGCTGGCGGAGGGCACCACCAGGTCAAAACCGGTGCTGCCCGCCATCAGTTTGCCTTCCAGCACCTCGTTGGAGTCGAAGACGTCGTAGACCACCTTAATGCCGGTCTCTTTTTCAAAACTGGCGACGGTGTCCGGCGCAATATAGTCAGACCAGTTATAGACGTGCAGCGTTTTTTGTTCCGCAGCGAGCGTGCCGGCAGAGACGGCCATCAGAGCACCCGCAACCAGACCCGATAACCATTTTTTATTCAAGGCGATCATATTGTTATTCCTTCTGAAAGCTCGTTAACAAACGAACCAAAACTGTGCAGCCTGAAGATATGCAATAATCATGCATAGTTTGTCGCTCTGCCTGAAATAAAAATAACCCCCTTTATCCGGCAGGTCCGCTCGCTTTTTTAAGCATCGCAAGAATAACTGTAGCCCGTGTCTCCGGCTATAGCCCAGACGAAAAAACGCCTTTTATCAATTTTTTATGCAGATTATGTCTACGTGATAAGCCGAAATGGCCTGAGGGGAGGTGAAAGATTCTTTAAAGAAAGGTTAAAACCAGCAGAAAAAATGGCGTTATGCAGCCGCTCTGGCAGCGACTGCGCAAAAGTCAGACAGCCTTAGTGGAGAAAATTGGGCGCTGCATCGTTATTCTCAGCATCATCTTCCGCGCTGTACAGCAGGTGATGCGCGTTGGCTTCCATCATCACCATGGAAATTTGCTCTTCGCTCAGGCGCATAAACCAGGCGAACTGCTTAAAGGAGAGCCCGGCACCGGAGAATAAAGACTGGCAAACCACCAGCTTCGGCAGATTATCATCCTGTATGTCGAGAAACGCTTTCACGGTCAAAGAACTGGCGTTAATCGCTGACAGGTCGGACGCCAGCGCCAGCAGCGCGGAAGGCTTCACCTCGGCCAGCGCCGAGAAAAGAATCACGTCGTTAATCAGATCGATTTTGGCATCGAAAATACCGTCGAAATTTTGCATGTGAGGCAGATGCAGCGCCTGGCAGGAGTCGCATTCGAAAAAAGTAATACCGGCATCATCGAGCCATTGACGTAACGTATCCAGTGTAGGTACGACCTGTAAATCCATCGCTGTGCAGCCTCTTAAATAAAAACGGTGTTCAGATTACGCAAAAAGCGCGCGCCGATCCATTCAACCGCCCGTTTTCAGGCAGAATCCCGGCGTAGCATGGCGTTCAATCCATGCAATCATTTTACCTGCAATATCGACGCCTGTGGTTTTTTCCACCCCTTCCAGCCCCGGAGAGGCGTTCACTTCCATCACCAGCGGGCCGCGCTCGGCGCGCAGCAGATCGACACCCGCCACGTCCAGCCCCAGCGTCTGCGCGGCTTTTACCGCAATCTCGCGCTCGCGCTCGCTGATGACGGCAACCCGGGCGATGCCGCCACGGTGCAGGTTGGAGCGGAAGTCGCCCTCTTTAGCCTGCCGCTCAATGGCGGCTACCACCTCATCGCCGACCACAAAGCAGCGAATGTCGCGCCCTCTGGCCTCTTTAATATACTCCTGCACCAGGATATGGGCATTGAGGCCACGAAAGGCGTCGATCACGCTTTCGGCCGCCTGGCGCGTCTCCGCCAGCACCACCCCAATACCCTGCGTGCCTTCAACCAGCTTAATCACCAGCGGCGCTCCGCCCACCATGTCGATCAAATCGCTGGTGTCGTCCGGCGAATGGGCGATGCCGGTAACGGGCAGATCGATCCCCTGACGCGCGAGCAGCTGAAGCGAACGCAGCTTATCGCGGGCGCGGGAAATCGCCACGGACTCGTTGAGCGGATAGCTGCCCAGCATTTCAAACTGACGCAGCGCGGCCGTGCCGTAATAGGTTATCTGGGAGCCAATGCGGGGGATCACCGCATCAAAATGCGGGAGCTTGCGGCCTTTGTAATGAATCGACGACGCCGCAGGGTCGATGTTCATATAGCAGGACATCGGATCGAGGATCTCAACCTGATGCCCGCGTTTCGCCGCCGCTTCTCGCAGGCGCTTGCATGAATAGAGCGTTCCATCCCGGGACAATATGGCAATTTTCACCCTGCACCTCTCTGAAGACATGGGAAAGCCTGCCTATCATACACGAGGCGCAGGAGGAATGGACTATCGCGTCGCCCAGCCCTGCTTGTGCAGATACTCGAGAATGAACGGGCGGCTTTCCTTAACGATGGTGCGGCGGATATGGTCACTCCAGGTGTCGCGGCGGTTGTTGCTGTCGCGCGTTAAATAGTAGTTCGCCAGCTCTTCGTCATACTGGTCCAGCACGTTCGGATCGACCGGCTGGTAATGATTCTCGTGCACCAGCATCGCCGCAGGAATACGCGGCTTGAGATCCGGGTTATCCGCCGGCCAGCCAAGGCACAGGCCAAACAGCGGCAGCACGTGCTTCGGAAGCTTCAGCAGTTCCGTCACGCTTTCGATATTGTTGCGCAGCCCGCCGATATACACCCCGCCAAGCCCCAGCGACTCCGCCGCCGTGAAGGCGTTTTGCGCCATCAGCGCGGTATCCACCACGCCCAGCAGCAGCTGTTCCGCCAGCCCCAGCTCCGCCTCCGGGCAGATTTGCAGGTGGCGGTTAAAATCGGCGCAGAATACCCAGAACTCGGCCGCCTGAGCGACGTGCTTTTGCCCGCCCGTCAGGGTCACCAGCTGTTCACGCATTGCCGGATCGGTGATGCGGATAATGGAGCTGCACTGCAAAAAGCTCGAGCTGGAGGTGCCTCTTGCGCTGTCGATGATCGCTTCCCGCTGTGCCTGGGTAATGGGCTCATCGGTGAAATGGCGAATGGAACGGTGGGAACGAAGCAGGTCAATGGTTGGCGTCATCTTGTCTCTCTTTGTGTTGCGTAAAACGTATGGCAGCCAGTATAGGCAATGATCTGCGCGATGTAATTGGCGAAACATAGCCTGACTGTATCAAAGTGACAGGTGAAACCTTCTTTCCATGACGGCAGGTTATCGTGCACTATAGGCGCTATTCGCCGTCAGGCTTGTTTTTTGAGGAGAGAGAAATGTTTGCAGTAATTTTTGGTCGTCCAGGATGCCCTTACTGTGTGCGCGCTAAAGAGCTGGCTGAGAAACTGACTGAAGAGCGTGATGATTTCAACTTCCGTTACGTTGACATCCACGCGGAAGGCATCAGCAAAGCCGATCTGGAAAAAACCGTTGGCAAGCCGGTTGAAACCGTGCCGCAGATCTTCCTCGATCAGAAACACATCGGCGGCTGCACAGATTTTGAAGCCTATGCCAAAGAGCATCTGGGCCTGTTTGCCGCTCAGTAATGCGAAGACGCCCTCTCCCCGAGGGCGTTTTTATTTACGTGGCTTGCGCTGTTGCAGCAGGCTACGCGTAAATAAGAAGCACAGCGCCCCCAGCGCGCACCAGAAAACGCCGCTCATTAACCACGCCACTTCCTGCCAGACGCTTCTCGACGAGAGAAACAGCACGCGCATCAGGAGCAGACAGAGGGGGGCCGCAAGCATCGCCCCGATAAGCGGCATGATCACCTCACCTTTTCGCGAGAGAAAACTGGCCACGACCCCCGGCAGGATGAAAAACAGCAGGCCCAGCTCCGGATGACCAGAAGCTCTGAAGGCTCCCTTCACATTAAAAGCTAACGACATGCAAACGACCGTAAACAGCAAAAAACAGCTGATTGCGCCCGCCCAGTTTCGCTTAATGTTCAAATTATCCTCCTGACTTCCTCTCTATCAAATACACACTCGTCCAGCGGACGCCCAGTCAGATAAAGCAAAGTGGCAATCCTTGCCAAAGGCCGCATGCAGTGATGCGATAATAGGTAGCTGTCGAAAGCTAATACGATTAAACTAACCGCTTGCTATTGGTTTAGGGAAATTATCAGGGAGCGAGACGCGGTTAGCGTTTGTCCCTGACCGTAAAAACAGTAGCCCAAATAGTCCTTTCATTCAACAACTTACTGGTAAACAAGAAGTTAGCCTCCGTGAATATAAACGTCGCAGACTTGTTAAATGGGAATTACATCCTGTTATTATTTGTGGTACTGGCGCTGGGCCTTTGTCTGGGTAAATTACGCCTGGGTTCAGTTCAACTTGGTAATTCCATTGGCGTTTTAGTCGTCTCCTTATTATTAGGTCAGCAGCATTTCAGCATTAACACGGACGCGCTTAACTTAGGTTTCATGCTGTTTATTTTTTGCGTAGGCGTGGAAGCCGGTCCGAACTTTTTTTCAATTTTCTTCCGTGACGGCAAAAATTACCTGATGCTGGCGCTGGTGATGGTCGGCAGCGCACTGCTGATTGCGTTAGGGCTGGGCAAGCTGTTTGGCTGGGACATCGGCTTAACGGCGGGTATGCTGGCGGGCTCGATGACCTCCACGCCGGTGCTGGTCGGTGCCGGCGATACGCTTCGCCATTCGGGCATGGCTGGGACGCAGCTTTCCACCGCGCTGGACAACCTGAGCCTGGGCTATGCCCTGACCTATCTGATTGGTCTGGTAAGCCTGATTGTTGGCGCGCGCTATTTGCCAAAACTTCAGCATCAGGATCTCCAGACCAGCGCCCAGACCATCGCCCGCGAGCGCGGCCTGGACACGGACTCCAAACGTAAGGTCTACCTGCCGGTTATCCGCGCGTACCGCGTCGGGCCGGAGCTGGTTGCCTGGACCGACGGGAAAAACCTGCGCGAGCTGGGGATTTACCGGCAGACCGGCTGCTATATCGAACGTATCCGTCGTAACGGCATCCTGGCGAACCCGGACGGTGATGCGGTGCTCCAGATGGGCGATGATATTGCCCTCGTCGGCTACCCGGACGCTCACGCGCGTCTCGATCCCAGCTTCCGCAACGGGAAAGAGGTGTTCGACCGCGACCTGCTGGACATGCGTATCGTTACCGAAGAGATTGTGGTGAAGAACCACAACGCCGTGGGCCGCCGACTGGCGCAGCTGAAGCTGACCGACCACGGCTGTTTCCTCAACCGCGTGATCCGCAGCCAGATTGAAATGCCTATCGACGACAACGTGGTTCTCAACAAAGGCGACGTGTTGCAGGTCAGCGGCGATGCCCGGCGCGTCAAAACCGTTGCCGACCGTATCGGCTTTATCTCGATTCACAGCCAGGTGACGGACCTGTTAGCCTTCTGCGCGTTCTTCATTGTTGGCCTGATGATTGGGATGATCACCTTCCAGTTCAGCAACTTTAGCTTCGGCATCGGTAACGCTGCCGGCCTGCTGTTCGCCGGGATCATGCTGGGCTTCCTGCGAGCGAACCATCCTACATTCGGCTATATCCCGCAGGGCGCGCTGAACATGGTGAAGGAGTTCGGCCTGATGGTCTTTATGGCGGGAGTAGGCTTAAGCGCCGGTAGCGGCATTGGCAACGGCCTGGGCGCCGTTGGCTGGCAAATGTTGGTTTCCGGACTTATCGTCAGCCTGGTACCGGTGGTGATCTGCTTCCTGTTCGGTGCCTACGTGCTGCGCATGAACCGCGCCCTGCTCTTCGGAGCGATGATGGGCGCGCGCACCTGCGCCCCAGCAATGGAAATCATCAGCGACACCGCGCGCAGCAACATCCCGGCGCTGGGATATGCAGGCACCTACGCCATCGCAAACGTGCTGCTGACGCTGGCGGGTACGCTGATCGTCATTATCTGGCCGGGACTCGGATAACTCTTAAGTTTGCGCGGAGTGGAAAAAATTTTCGTTACGCGCAGAACTTTTTACGCAGGGTGCAGTCATAACTAGTGCCACTGCTTTTCTTTGATGTCCCCAATTTGTGGAGCCCATCAACCCCGCCGTTTTGGTTCAAGGTTGATGGGTTTTTTGTTGCCTGAAATTTGGGGTTTTTCTAATCAGCCATTTACGAACCACCTTTAAGACGGATGGCGCCAAAATGGCGGCACTGTTTTGACGAGTTACCATCTTTTGTTATCCCAACGTCCATTTCTTTCAGTATTGGCATGACAGAATCCGTCGAGTTCAGGGAATAAAGTGAGCTGTCGGACGTCAAATGTACCTTCTAAAAGACGCAAAAACTCTTCTTTCATACTGGCTGTGATTGCTATTGGAAGGTAGGCGTCTTCCTCAAGATCAAAATCGAGACTTCCCATTGGGTTGCCACTCACAACACTGTACATAAATTGAGTGCTTTGAGCTGCAATTCTTTTAGTAACTGCTGGAGATTCCCAAGTAGTAGCTCCAGCTTTGCTAATCCCTTTTACAAATACCTCATCATAAGTGCGTTCCTCCGTTTCACCTTCTTCCCAATAGATCGAATCAGAATGAATCCCAAACAAAAGCCCGGTTTTCCCTCTCTGTGATTGGCAAGCAAACCACAATGCAACCAGCATATTCCTTGAAAAGTCTATTAGGCGTGTTGCTGCACCATGATGCTGTAGCTTGGCAAGTACTTCGAAATCAGCTAAACGTCTTCCATCTTCGTAACCATAGTCCTTATGTCTAGCTTTTTTAACAATTCAAGTTCGTAGTTTCTCATCCTACTCTCGGAGACGCTGCGGAGAGAGAATCTCAAGCGTCTGAACGCAGCGCTATGAATTGCCCAATCAACATTTCCTTGCCCTCTTCACATATAAACATTCATACGATGAGCAAAGTGTCGTTCTGTAATTTTAATTAGTTGACCTAAACTTCTTGGTGCTAAGATCTTGCCAATCTGAGAGTGCATCAACAGTTAGAGCTACGATTTTAATCATCACCTTCTCGCGGCTCTTATCTTTACGCAGACGATGACGTGGTAAACGACCATCTGCCAGCATGCCGTTAATGGTGTCAACAGGAAAGCCTGTTAACTCGCTATAACGTTCAATCGTGACATGTGGCGTTGTCAGAGTGATTGAAATATTAGGGGTCATAATGCAACATCTCCTATTGGCTTGTGGTAAGCCGGGATAACAAGTGAAAAACTCACGCTTCGAGATATTTATGGACTTACGCAAAGGCGGAAAAACAGCAATCGATCGCATGTTGGAAGCATATGGATATACGACAAAGCAGGCGCTGTGTGACCAGTTGGGTATCAGAAGTAGCACTTTGGCAAATCGCTATCTGAAGGACACATTCCCAGCAGATTACGTGATTCAATGCGCATTAGAGACAGGTGTCTCCTTGGAATGGTTAGTATCCAGCGAAAGTTCAAAAAAGCCTGGTTCCCCGTCGTCTAATAGCTTAAAGGAATTAAAAGCATATAAATTGGAAAATGACGTTCTTGTTGAGGATGGAACTATTACTTTTGACTATAAATTATTACCGTTAGACACTAAAAACCTTCATGTGATTAGAGATGCAAAGGTAATTCATTTCGTTGATTATTCTAATGCTAGCTTTAGGGATGGAGTTAGGTTAATATCGATTGATGAAAACTTATCTTTTAGGAAACTCTTTCGTATGCCTGCAGGTCAATTAAAAATCGAAAATAACCTTACTAGCTTAATAAGTAATATTAATGATATTTCATTGAAGGGTCGTGTTGTATCGACTATCGAACCTCAAATATAATGGAAGGGTCAGAGATATGAATCTTGGATGGGAAGATTTAGATAGCATTCAATACAGTCATTGGCAATTCAAAGATAGTGATCGCTTATTAAGTAATTTTCATTATTTCGAAATATTCCGAGATGACAAACTCAATTTAAAAATAAAACTGGTATACAAACCAATAAAGCGACGGTTTTCTGACAATGATTTTTATATAGAACAAGAAAGAAAAGAAGGAGAGGTATATATAACTGATGGTTTTTTATTGTTGGAAAACATCTTCAACAATGAAGTCACATTGGAAATAACTGGTATAACATTAATAAATAAAAACATTAAACATAATGACTCCGAAATCATTGCAACTATAACTTGTTCAATAAATAACATAAAAAAATCAGATAAATCTAAAAACAACGCAGAAAAAGCCAACTATTCAATTGATTGGATTACTAATTTAGCCATTGGAGGCTATGGTTGGAGTTCCAGGGTTAAAGAAACATTAAAAAAAACAATTACTAGAGATTTTAATTCCCAGCATAAAATCATTTCATTCTTTGAAAGTCAAGACCATATCTCTAACAATTTTAATTGCTGTAATATCCGCGTTAATGACTTGGATGTTTTTTTTGGTAGTACCGATTGCAACAGCATTGACAAAAAATATAACACCGGCTTCATACTTTATAGTAAAGAATGTGATAGAGACCTTAGAAAAAAAATAAGGAACGCCTTGTCTTTTATATTGGGCTGCAAATTAATACATATCTCAAGTGTATTAAAAGACGAAAATTACAACTCGCTTGAATATGAAATACACACGCAATCCGCAATAAACGATTTATATCATTCTTCTTACAGCCTGCCTCCAACTCCTCTGCACTCAGCTAATACAAAGCATTTATATCTAGGAGAAGATGAAATTGGTCTAATGGTTGAAAAAATAATAAATCATTATGATGACTATGATTTTTCACATATTTCTTGGTTGTATTGGCATGCTGTAGCTTCTCCTCTTCATCTCAAGGGAGTTGGGTTTGGAGCCACATTAGAATTTATCCAAAGAAAATATATAGAAAAAAACTCCACTCAGTTCAGTGTAAAATTAATTGAAAAGGGTTTATGGAAACCTCTTTATAAAGAACTAAGACAGGTTTTAGAAAATGCAAAACATCTATCTGAGCGTGATAGAAAGTTACTATTAAATAAATTATCAAGCCTAAATCAAACTCCACAATCCATTTTGACAAGTAAATTTTACGAGATTCTAGACCTATCCCTAGGGCATTTAGAGTTGATAAGCTTCAAACAACGAAACAACTCCGCACATGGAAATAAATCTGAAGATAGTGAGATTATTCCACTAGTGCGTGAAGTAAAGATATTAAGAATTCTATGTAATCGCATTATTTTAAGAATCTATGATCTTTCTGATTTTTATAATGATTTTTATAGTCTAGGGTTCAGGGTCCGACATGTTAGTGATTCAATATCAGATCAAGAGCAAGGTGTTTGATTTTTTAAAAACAAACGCTGGAATTGTACATATACAAAGTTAAATTTAGCCCTCAGACATGAGGGCTTTTTTATGGCAGTACGAAAACTCCACACAGGAAGATGGATTTGCGAATGCTACCCCGCTGGACGAAGTGGGCGTCGTGTGCGTAAGCAGTTCGCCACTAAAGGCGAAGCACTGGCTTTTGAGCGTCATACGATGGATGAGGTAGAGGCTAGGCCCTGGCTGGGTGAATCAGTAAACCGTCGGACTCTGAAAGATGTGGTTGAACTCTGGTTCAAACTGCACGGTAAATCCCTGACTGCTGGTGAGCATGTTTACGACAAATTGCCCCTGATGGTCGATGCTCTCAGAAACCCTCTCGCTACTGATTTCAGCTCAAAATTGTTCGCGCATTACCGTGACAAACGCCTGACAGGGGAAATCTACTTTAGCGAAAAGTGGAAAAAAGGTGCCAGCCTGGTAACTATCAATCTGGAATAGAGCTATCTGAGCGGAGTATTTAGTGAGTTGTCCCGGCTGGGCGAATGGACAGCACCGAACCCGCTAAAGATCATGCGCAAGTTTACCATTGCCGAAAAGGAAATGGCTTGGCTGACGCATGAACAGACCACAGAGCTTCTATACGACTGCCAACACCAAAGCACCCTGCTCGCTTTCGTCGTTAAAATCTGCTTGAGTACCGGAGCACGCTGGCGTGAAGCGGTGAACCTCACTCGTTCTCAGGTCACGAAATACCGAATCACGTTCGTCAGGACCAAAGGCAAAAAGAAACGAAGCATTCCGATTAGCAAAGAGCTTTACGAGGAAATTATTGCCCTGGACGGCTTCAGGTTCTTTACTGACTACTACTTCCAGTTTTTAGCAGTAATGGATAGAACCTCAATCGTGCTACCGCGTGGGCAACTTACCCACGTTCTACGCCATACGTTCGCAGCACATTTTATGATGTCCGGCGGGAACATCCTTGCGCTTCAGAAAATCCTGGGCCACCATGATATAAAAATGACCATGCGCTATGCTCACTTGGCCCCCGACCATCTTGAAACCGCGTTACGCTTTAACCCTTTAGCAACCTTGAGTACGCAAGTCATTTGCCTGGGTAATACAACGTCACCAGCATAATCGCCACATTGATGTACTGGGCCAACTTGTAAATGTGCCGATCAATTCTTTCCGTGAGAGTGTTTCCCTTGTGTGTCTGGATATTCCAACCACCCCGCCCTAATGTAACTGTCAGAGCGATGTATGCAGACCCTGCTTTAACGCAGTTAATAAATGTCGGCTCTATCCTCCATTCGTACCAAACGCCAGCCATGACAGCAGCGAAAACCACAAAATTGGTCGCTGCAGCCGAATAGAGTTTTTTCCGTAGCTCTTGAGACGAATCACTAAAATTAGCATTGCCGTACTCGTCAGGGAAAAATTTCTTAACGTAGCACTTAAAACCCTTGATAGGGCCAAACAGCAATAACATAGAGGCTATCAACAGCTTCATGACTTATCCGGGGTAAACTAATCATCGCTGCGAAGTATAAACTTTTGCTTATAGTCAGAAATAAGCAATGAATGCCAAGTGGCGACAAAGTGGCGGTAGCGGTTGGCATTGCCCCGTAATAGCCACTCCTTAACACTAACCTAACTTATTGATTATCTCATAAGTCATTGTTTCCACCAACCCGTTTACATAAATGGTTTTTTGTTGCCTGAAATTCATCTCGACCCCAATCAATCGTTTATAACGCTACCTTTCCCCCTGGCGACAGCGCTGATCTTCTCATGTGATTAAATTTCGCCAGGTCAATTTCTTAAAAGAACATGAATTGAGCATAAACATGATCTGATTTGAACTTCCATACAGGGAGGGCGCGTACGCTGGGACGAATTAATGCACTTGATGGAAGAAACAGGAATGAAGGCTCCATTTGCGTACAGCGCCGGAAGGCTGCATAAAAAACGCGGGTTACTCCGATTAATGAATCGCTCTTATGAACACAGAGCTTATTCAGATCTCATACCTGCCCTTAAATGTGGCTCAAGGCTGCTTAAGGCCGTCTGGTTTGTGTTAATCAGCTTTCTGACAGGACGCACGCTGGGTCCTTCAACAGCTTATATTAATCATAACGTTGCAACCGCTATTTGCGACTTCATCTATGGCGATGTGAATGCGGAGACAATGTACGAAACATATATAAATATCGATATCTTGATTCTGGTGACATCCGCAACGGTCGCGTATCTCATAACGATAAAGATATTTGATAAAATCAGAAATAAATGATCTTCTAACCCCTTCATGTATGCGGCTCAAAGACGGCGGCCCAACGTCAAAGCGCTTCTTTAAGGATATTCTTTTTCCCTCCAGCCCTTCCTTCACCTGCCACAAACATATATGATTTAATGAATATGACAGAAAACCACCTAGGATCGCCAGATGCTTCACCCCGTTCAGCTTTTCAAAACCCTCTCCGACGAAACGCGGCTCTCCATCGTCATGCTTCTGCGTGAAGCGGGGGAGCTGTGCGTCTGCGATCTCTGCTCCGCCACCGGCGAGCCGCAGCCGAAAGTCTCCAGGCATATGGCATTGCTCCGGGAGTCCGGGCTGGTCATCGATCGCCGGGAGGGAAAATGGGTCCATTACCGGTTATCTCCGAACATGCCCGCGTGGGCAGCGTCCGTTATCGATAACAGCTGGAACTGCCTGCGGGAAGAGACCCGCCTGAAGCTGAAAAGCAACCTTCCGGGTGCGTGCTAAGAAAAATACATTCACAAAATCAGATATTATGGAGTAAGCAATGTTTCTGGCAGGGGCGATTTTTTTATTCACACTGGTGCTGGTCATCTGGCAACCCAGAGGGCTCAGCATCGGCTGGAGCGCGACCATTGGCGCCGCGCTGGCGCTGGCGAGCGGCGTTATCCACGTTAACGATATACCGGTGGTCTGGAATATTGTCTGGAACGCCACGGCCACGTTTATCGCGGTGATCGTTATCAGCCTGCTGCTGGATGAGTCCGGCTTTTTCGAGTGGGCGGCGCTGCACGTTGCCCGCTGGGGAAACGGTCGGGGACGGCTGCTGTTTACCTGGATCGTGCTGCTGGGGGCGGCCGTTGCGGCGCTGTTTGCCAATGACGGTGCGGCGCTGATCCTGACGCCTATCGTTATCGCCATGCTGCTGGCGCTCGGGTTCAGCAAGCAGGCGACGCTGGCGTTTGTGATGGCGGCAGGCTTTATCGCCGATACCGCCAGCCTGCCGCTGATTGTATCCAACCTGGTCAACATTGTGTCGGCAGACTTCTTTACGCTGGGGTTCAGCGAATACGCCTCGGTGATGATCCCGGTTGATATCGCCGCGATTGCCGCAACGCTGGTCATGCTGCACCTGTTCTTTCGCAAGGACATTCCTCCGACGTACGATCTGTCGAAACTCCGGGAGCCGGCGCGGGCCATTAACGATCTGCCAACCTTCAGAACGGGCTGGATCGTCCTTGTATTACTCCTGATCGGCTTCTTTGTGCTTGAGCCTCTCGGCATTCCCGTCAGCGCCATCGCGAGTGCGGGCGCGCTGATTTTGTTTGCCGTCGCAAAACGCGGGCACGCGATTGATACCGGTAAGGTGCTGCGCGGCGCGCCGTGGCAGATCGTTATCTTCTCGCTGGGGATGTACCTGGTGGTGTATGGCCTGCGCAACGCCGGGCTGACGGAGTCTCTCTCCGGCGTTCTGGATCGCCTGGCCGGATACGGGCTCTGGGCCACCACGCTGGGAACCGGATTTATCACCGCCTTCCTGTCGTCCATAATGAACAATATGCCAACGGTGCTGATTGGTGCCCTCTCCATTGAAGGCAGCTCGGCAACGGGATTGATTAAAGAGGCGATGATTTACGCTAACGTGATTGGCTGCGATCTGGGACCAAAAATCACGCCCGTCGGCAGCCTTGCCACCCTGCTCTGGCTCCATGTGCTGGCGCAAAAAAACATGACGATCGGCTGGGGCTACTATTTTCGGACGGGCATTATGATGACGCTGCCGGTCCTGTTTGTAACGCTCGCCGCGCTGGCGTTACGTCTCTCCGTCACACTGTAGTGAGTACCTGATATGAGCAACATTACCATCTACCACAACCCGGCCTGCGGCACGTCGCGCAATACGCTGGAGATGATCCGCAACAGCGGCACCGAACCCGAAATTATTTTGTATCTCGAGACTCCGCCCTCTCGCGACGAGCTGGTGACGCTGCTTGCCGACATGGGTATTGCCCCCCGTGACCTGCTGCGAAAAAACGTCGAGCCTTATGAGCAGCTGGGCCTGGCGGAAGACAGGTTTAACGACAGCCAGCTCGTTGACTACATGCTGCAATATCCGATCCTGATCAATCGCCCGATCGTCGTTACCCCGCTGGGAACGAGGCTGTGTCGCCCCTCGGAGCGAGTGCTGGATATTCTGCCCGACGCCCAAAAAGGGGCGTTTACCAAAGAGGATGGCGAAGCGGTCGTAGACGCTTCCGGTCAAAAAATTAAGGGCCGTTAACGTCGCGGCGCCCTGCCGTTAAGCGCTGGGCGCCTGCTCCCGCGCAATACGGCCCACCATCGCCCGGATTTCCTCCCGGGTTAAGGGCGCGCGGTCGGTTACAAAATGCAGGGTCATCCCTTCGATAAACGCGTCCAGCGCGCGGGCGGTGGCCGGATCAAACCACTGCTCAAGCGTGGTCTGACTCATCTTCATCCAGTCCTGCATGACCGTGCGCAGCGCGTTACTGCGGTGCATAAAGGCATATAGCTGGTACATCAGCGCCATATTGTGCGGGGTGGTCACCGCTGAGCTGTGGATCAGCGTGGTTATCGCCTCGCACGCCCTCTCCCGCCCGGTAACGCCTGCAAAGAAATCCCGGTACTGCTGCGACATCTGCTGCGTAAACCAGGTGAACGCCTCTTCCAGCAGCGGCTCCATACCGTCGAAATAGTAGGTCATCGACCCCAGCGGCACGCCTGCGCAGGTTGCAATCTTGCGGTGCGTGACGGCGTGAATACCGTGCTCGGCGATGGTGTCCAGCGTCGCCTGGAGGATCTTCTCCCGACGGTTGGGGTCGTTCGGTGGTCTGCTCATAAAATCCTCATCCGGTTTATGTACAAATGTACACAAAGTTGCTAGTGTTGTCGCTATCGTTGTACTTCTGGTGCTGACCCCAATGACGCTGACTTCTCCTCGCAAAGCCCTGCAACTTCGCATGTGGGCGCTGTTTATGTTCTTCTTTATCCCCGGGCTGCTGATGGCCTCCTGGGCGACGCGCACGCCCGCAATCCGCGATACGCTCTCCGTCTCCACGGCGGAAATGGGGATTGTGCTGTTTGGCCTGTCGATTGGTTCGATGAGCGGCATCCTGTGCTCGGCCTGGCTGGTGAAGCGCTTTGGCACCCGCACGGTGATCCGCACCACCATGTGCTTCGCCGTGGTCGGTATGCTTGCGCTGAGCGTGGCGCTGTGGTTTGCCTCCCCCCTGATGTTCGCCCTCGGACTGATGGTGTTCGGCGGCAGCTTTGGAGCAGCAGAAGTGGCCATTAACGTTGAAGGGGCCGCCGTCGAGCAGGAGATGAACAAAACGGTGCTGCCGATGATGCATGGCTTTTACAGCCTCGGCACGCTGGCGGGCGCGGGCGTGGGGATGGCGCTGACGGCGCTGGGCATTGCCGCCAATGTGCACATATTACTGGCGGCGCTGGTCTGCATTATCCCCATCCTCACCGGCATCCGGGCTATTCCCGCCGGTACGGGACAAAACGCCTCGGATGAACAAAAGTCTGCGGCAAAAGGGTTGCCCTTCTACCGCGATCTCCAGCTGATGCTGATTGGCGTGGTGGTGCTGGCGATGGCGTTTGCGGAAGGCTCCGCCAACGACTGGCTTCCGCTGCTGATGGTGGACGGGCACGGCTTTAGCCCCACCTCCGGCTCGCTGATTTACGCCGGCTTTACGCTCGGTATGACCGTCGGACGCTTTACCGGCGGCTGGTTTATCGACCGCTACAGCCGCGTCGCGGTGGTGCGCGCCAGCGCCCTGCTGGGCGGGCTGGGCATCGCGATGATTATCTTTGTGGACGTAGACTGGATTGCCGGCGTGTCGGTGATCCTGTGGGGGCTGGGCGCCTCTCTCGGCTTCCCGCTGACCATTTCTGCCGCCAGCGATACCGGCCCGGATGCGCCAACCCGCGTAAGCGTCGTGGCGACCACCGGCTACCTTGCTTTCCTGGTGGGGCCGCCGCTGCTTGGGTTCCTCGGCGAGCACTACGGGTTGCGCAGCGCCATGCTGGTGGTATTAGGGTTAGTGATTATTGCCGCACTGGTGGCGCGCGCGGTGGCAAAACCGGAAGCTGAACAAACGACAATGGAGAAGGGATATGAGCGTTAAGCTGATTGCAGTCGACATGGATGGCTCCTTCCTGAGCGATGCGAAAACCTACAATCGGGCGCGTTTTCTGGCGCAGTACGCGCGCATGAAGGCTCAAGGCATTCGTTTTGTGGTGGCCAGCGGAAACCAGTACTACCAGCTGATCTCGTTTTTCCCGGAGATCGCCCACGAGATCGCCTTTGTCGCCGAAAACGGCGGCTGGGTCGTTGATGCCGGTGAAGATGTATTTAACGGCGAGCTGTCGAAAGAGCACTTTCTGACCGTCGCCACCCTGTTAAACGACGTTCCCGGCATTGAGATTATCGCCTGCGGAAAAAACAGCGCCTACACGCTGAAAACCTATGACGACCTCTTTAAAGAGATTGCCCTGAAGTACTATCACCGCCTTGAAAGCGTCAGCAGTTTCGACAACCTCAACGATATTTTCTTCAAGTTCGGGCTTAACGTCTCGGACGACGAAATACCGCGCATTCAGGCGCTGCTGCATGAAAAGCTCGGCGACATTATGGTGCCGGTGACCACCGGACACGGCAGTATCGACCTGATTATCCCCGGCGTGCATAAAGCTAACGGCCTGCGGATCCTCCAGGCGCGCTGGGGCATTGAGGACAGCGAGGTGGTGGCCTTTGGCGACAGCGGTAACGACGTGGAGATGTTGCGCCAGGCAGGGTATGGCTTCGCGATGGCCAATGCCAAACCGCACATTAAAGCGGTGGCCCGCTTTGAGGCGCCGAATAATAATGACGAAGGCGTGCTGGACGTGATTGATAAGGTGCTGAACGGGGAAGCGCCGTTTAACTGATTTCGTGCGCTCTGGTTCCCTCTCCCACCGGGAGAGGGAATAAGGATTACGGTTGTAGCGCGCTTCCTACGCGTTTGTCTTTCAGGAACACCACCATTAACCCTACCCACAGCACGCCGTTGGCGAGGTTGAACAGGCTGAACAGCCCGTTGCCGCCAAACGCGTAAGCGTGCTTGCTCACCTCAATACCGACGGTGAAAATCAGCATTTGCAGCATGCCCATCGCGGCAGACACCGTGCCTTTACTCATTTCACTGGCGAACAGCGTCAGGCGCACCAGGCCGGCATTCGCCACGCCAATACCAAACGCGTAGACGCTTAGCCCCGCGGTCATCCAGAGATAGGCATGAGACGAGGCTACGGTCGCCGCCGCAATAATCAGCCCTGCCGCAATGGGCCAGCCGCCCATAATAATCAGCGAACGCACGGTGCGACGCGACGTCAGACGCGCCAGCACCAGGTTACCGATAATCAGCGCGCCGAAAATCGGCACCTGCAACAGGCCATACTCATAGCTGCTAAGCTGCTCGCCGCTGATGATGATCACCGGCGACTGGGCAATCCACGCCAGCAGAGGCAGGCTGACGAAGCCCGTCGCCAGCGCGCCCGCCACAAAACGGCCGTTCTTCAGCACCGCTTTATAATCACGCCCCAGCTCTTTAAGCGAGAGCTTTTCTCCCAGGCGGGTGGCGGTCTCCGGCATCGCGCGGTGCAGACCAAAGAAGGAGACGGCCGCGAGCGCGGCAAAAAGCACAAACATCCCCTCCCACGGCGCAACGTGCACCCATGCGGCTCCCACCAGCGGACCCAGAAGCGGTGCAATCAGCGCCACGTTCGCCATCAGCGCGGTGATCTTGATGCACACCGCCTCCTCGAACGACTCCTGAATGGCGGCATAGCCCACGGCGCCGATAAAGCACAGGCTCACGCCCTGAAGGAAGCGCAGCAGGGTGAACTGCTCAATGTTTTGTGCCAGCAGCGTGGCGAGACAGGTAACGATAAACCACACCACGCCCGTCAGCATTACCGGACGGCGGCCAATACGATCCGACAGCGGCCCTAACAGCCACTGTAAAAACATGCCGCCCGCGAGATAGGCGGTCATGGATGTCGGCACCCACTCAATACCTGCGTTGTACTGCTCAACAACGGCCAGCATGCCAGGCTGGATCATGTCGTTGCCGATATAGGTAGAAAATTCGTAGAGCACCAGACACAGAGGAAAAAGTAACGCCTGACGACCCAGACGATTACCGGAAGAAGAACGGTTTATCATGCAATCTCTTTAGTATGAAAAAATCGCGATGAGTGTAATGAATTGCCGCTGTCTGAGATAGCACATTAGCGTGAAATAACAGAAATAAAGCACTTATCGTTGTTGTTTAAGGTTTCCTTAAGTTGGCCTCTCTATGATAGTGCCATTTCACGCTACCGATCGAAAACATGACACACGTCGCCAGCCCTTCAGAATTATCTAAGTTACCGACAACTAAGACAAAACGACTTTACCGTTTGCCGACCCGCTTTTATGGTTATCAGCTTTTCGTGCTGATCGTTCTTGCCCTGCTTTTTACCTGGCTTTCGCGCGATGAATCGCTCGACCGGTGGATAACCGGCTTCTGGTATGACGCCGCGGCGCACCAGTTTCCGCTACAGCAAAACCCGCTGCTGGATCTGCTGAACCATCGGCTGGCGAAATACGTGGCCATTGCGCTGGCCGCCGTGGCGCTTATTTACGGCGCCTTCAGGCGCAATGCCAGGCTGGTAACGGCCGCGCTGCTGATGGGCCTGGGAGCGCTGGTGGTCGGCGCGCTGAAAAGCCTGAGCCACCACAGCTGCCCGTGGGATCTGGTGGAGTATGGCGGCAAAGCCGTTTCGTACCCCCTGTTCAGCGCCGTTCCGGCAGACAGCGGGCCGGGGCGCTGCTTTCCCGGCGGCCACGCCTCGAGCGGCTTTATGATTATGGGGCTGTTTTTTGCCTTCTGGCGCGAACGTCCGCGCCTGGCCTGGGCCTTCGTCGCGCTGGGTGCGGCGATGGGCCTTTTGATGGGCTTCGGGCAGGTGATGCGCGGGGCACATTTTTTCTCTCACAACCTGTGGGCCGGGTGGTGGGTCTGGTTTTCCCAGGTGCTGGCTTACGGGCTGGTTTCTACCTGGTTTGCTAAAGAGTAACGATACTATGTTAGAGAATCTGAACTACGAACTGTTTTACCTGCTCAACGCCACGCCGTCGTCACCGGAATGGATGATTGACCTCGCCACCTTCATTGCGAAGGATGTGATCAGCATTGTACCGGCTCTCGCCGCGATCCTCTGGCTATGGGGGCCACGCACACAGGTTACCGCGCAGCGCCATCTGGTGATCAAAATGGCGATGGCGATCGGCGTCAGCGTACTGGCAAGCTACGCGCTGGGCCACGCCTTCCCGCACGACCGGCCGTTTGTCGAACGCGTCGGCTACAACTTCCTGCACCATGCGCCGGATGACTCGTTCCCGAGCGATCACGGCACGGTTATTTTCACCTTCGCGCTGGCGTTCCTGTTCTGGCATCGCCTGTGGTCCGGGGCGGTGCTGATGGGAGTGGCGCTCGCCATCGCCTGGTCCCGCGTATACCTGGGCGTGCACTGGCCGCTGGATATGGTCGGCGGTTTCCTGGTCGGACTGATGGGCTGCGTCAGCGCGGCCATCATGTGGAGCCTCTTTGGTCCGGCGCTTTATCGTGGATTATCACAGGCCTATCGCGTTCTGTTTGCCCTCCCGATCCGCAAAGGCTGGATACGTGACTAACCCCGGTCCGTCAGGTTACACTTGAGCCCCCGCCCTGCGGGGGCTCACTTTTTTAGCCCGAGGATCTATGGAAACACGCCGCGATGACCGCATTGCTCAGCTGCTCCAGGCGCTGAAGCGCAGCGATAAGCTGCATCTCAAGGAAGCCGCCAGCCTGCTCGGCGTGTCTGAAATGACCATTCGCCGCGATCTGAACAGCGACAGCGCTCCCGTTGTGCTGCTGGGTGGGTATATCGTCCTTGAACCGCGTAGCGCCAGCCACTACCTGTTAAGCGATCAAAAAACGCGGCTGGTGGAAGAGAAGCGCAAAGCCGCGCGGCTCGCCGCCTCGCTGGTGCAGCCGCATCAAACGCTGTTTTTTGACTGCGGAACAACCACCCCGTGGATCATCGAGGCCATCGACAGCACCCTTCCTTTTACCGCCGTCTGTTATTCCCTGAACACCTTTCTGGCGCTACAGGAGAAACCGGCGTGCCGGGTGATTTTATGCGGCGGTGAGTTTCACGCCAGCAATGCCATCTTCAAGCCGCTGAACATTCAGGACACGCTCAGCAACCTCTGCCCGGATATCGCCTTTTACTCTGCGGCGGGCGTGAACGTGCAGCAGGGAGCGACCTGTTTTAACCTCGAAGAGCTGCCGGTGAAACACTGGGCGCTTAACGCCGCGCAGCACCACGTGCTGGTGGTTGACCACAGTAAGTTTGGCAAGGTGCGCCCGGCAAGGATGGGGGAACTGTCGCGCTTCGACGCCATCGTGAGCGATTGCCGACCGGACGACGAGCTGGTGGCGTACGCGAAAGCGCAGCAGGTGAAGTTGATGTATTAAGCGGGGTGCGGCCTGCTGCCCTCACCCCGGCCCTCTCCCTTTGGGAGCGGGAGAAAACCCATAAGGTTTAGCTAAACCAGCTGCCGAACCATCCGTGGAATTTCATCAGGACGAAATCCCACATCCGGCTGAAGAAGCCGCCCTCTTCCACCGCTTCCATCACCACCAGCGGACGCTGTTCAATCGACTTACCGTTGAGCTGGAAATCAATCGTCCCGACCACCTGGCCTTTTTTCAGCGGCGCGGTGAGCTGCGGATCGGTCAGGGTATAGCTGGCTTTCAGGTTTTTCAGCTGGCCGCGAGGAATGGTCACGGAACCGGCTTCACCCGCCCCCAGGCTCACTTCGCGCTTGTCGCCAAACCAGACGCGCTGGCTTACAAAGGTGGCGTCCGGCTTAATCGGCGTGACGGTTTCAAAGAAGCGGAAGCCCCATGTCAGCAGCTTTTCTGATTCGTTAAAGCGAATGCGGTCGGTTTTAGTGCCCAGCACCACCGAAATCAGGCGCATATCGCCCTGGGTTGCGGAGGCCACGAGGTTATATCCCGCCCCGGCGGTTGTCCCCGTTTTCATACCGTCCACGTTGACGTTGCTGCTCCACAGCAGGCGGTTACGGTTAGGCTGGCGAATATTGTTGAAGGTAAACTCTTTCTCTTTATGGATGGCATATTCATCCGGAACGTCATGGATCAGCGCTTTGCCCAGCAGCGCCATATCACGCGCGGTACTGAACTGACCCGGCGCGTCCAGGCCGTGAACGGTTTTAAACGTGGTGTTGGTCAGGCCCAGCTTTTGCGCGTAGCCGTTCATTAAGCCAATAAATGAATCCTGACTGCCCGCCACGTAATCGGCCAGCGCGATACAGGCATCATTTCCTGACTGAATAATGACCCCCTTATTCAGATCGGAAACGGACACCTGGTCGCCGGGCTTCAGGAACATTACGGATGAGCCTCGCAGCGCCGGGTTGCCGGTCGCCCAGGCGTCTTTCCCGACGGTGACCATGTCATCCAGCTTGATCTTGCCCGCTTTCAGCGCCTGGCCAACCACATAGCTGGTCATTATTTTCGTCAGGCTCGCCGGGTCGAGTTTTTCGTCGGCGTTACCCTCTGCCAGCACTTTGCCGCTGGCGTAATCCATCAGGATCCAGGCGCGCGCATCGACAGGTGGCGCTTCGGGCGCCGTCTGTTCCGCCGCATAGAGCGTTGGGGCAAAAAGGAAAAGCAGCGCCGAGCCTGCCGCCAGGCTGCGCAGAGAAGAAGTTTTTTGCGTCATAAATGCCACCCGAGTGTCCATTCTAAAAATCACGTCACAATCACCGTGTCGCAAGAAGCGATGAGTAATAGCGCACTACAGCGTTCAAAGAAACCTGTTCCAGGTAAAGTTTTTAAAGTTTATGCAATAACATTCAGATACGCTTTGATTACGGCGTTTTTTTTAGCATCTGTTGCGTAATTGTTAGGTTTATCTCACCATGGCAAAAAGCTGACTCGGATTCACATCTCATCGGGAGTAAATATGATTACGCTGTGGGGCAGGAACAATTCGACAAACGTGAAGAAAGTGCTCTGGACGCTGGAGGAGCTGGATTTACCGTTCAATCAAATCATGGCCGGATTGTCGTTCGGCGTTAATAAGGACGCTGACTATCTGGCGATGAATCCAAACGGGCTGGTGCCGCTGCTGCGTGATGACGAGACGGACGCCACGCTGTGGGAGTCCAATACCATCGTGCGTTACCTTGCCGCTCAGTACGGCCAGGGCCGCCTGTGGGTAGAAAACCCGGCCCGGCGCGCCCAGGGTGAAAAATGGATGGACTGGGCAAACCAGACGCTTTCCCCAACCCACCGCGTGATCCTGATGGGGCTGATCCGCACGCCGGAAGCAGAACGTGACTATCCTGCCATTCACGCCGCGCAGGACGCCTGCGAATCGCTGTTTGCCATGATGGACGACGAACTGGCGAAGCACGCCTGGTTCTCCGGCGACGCGTTTGGCGTGGGCGATATCGCCGTCGCCCCTTTTGTCTGGAACCTGACCAATATGGGGCTGAGCTGGGCTCCGCGCCCGCACCTTGAGCGCTGGATCCGCCAGCTCAGCGAGCGTCCAGCTTACCGTAACGTGGTGATGATCCCGGTGAGCTGATTACGCGCCGGACGGGCTGACCTTCAGCAGCTGCCCGTCCGTCTCGTCGGTCAGCACGTACAGATAGCCATCCGGTCCCACGCGCACGTCGCGAATACGCTGATTTTTATCACCAAGAATGCGCCCGTCCTCCGTCACCTTATTGCCATCCACGCTCAGCACGATGATGTCTTTTTCCTTCAGCGCGCCAATAAACAGCTTGTTTTTCCACTGCGGGAAAACGTCGCTATTGTAGAAAGCCATACCGCTGACGGCCGGCGAGACCTTCCAGACAAACAGCGGCTTTTCCGTGCCCTCAACGTGCTCGCCTTTCGCTTCCGGGATTTTCAGGCCGCTGTAGTTGATGCCGTGGGTCGCCATCGGCCAGCCGTAGTTTTTCCCCTTCTCAGGAATGTTGATCTCATCCCCGCCGCGCGGGCCGTGTTCGTTGAGCCACAGCGTGTCGCTCCACGGGTTCATCGCCATCCCCTGCGGATTACGAATGCCGTAAGACCAGATTTCGGGACGCGCCCCGGCAGTATTCACAAACGGGTTATCCGGCGGCACTTTCCCGTCTTCCGTCAGGCGCACCACCTTGCCCTGAAGCTTATCCAGATCCTGCGCCGTCGGGCGCTGGTTGTTTTCACCAAGGCCAATAAAGAGGTGGCCTTTGCCGTCAAACACCAGCCGTCCGCCAAAGTGGTTGCCGGTGGAGAGCTTCGGCATCTGGCGGAACACCACCTGGAATCCCTCAATGCGCGACAGGTCATCGCTCAGCCGCCCGTAGCCTACCGCGGTCCCCGCTTTTCCGTCATTACCTGCCTCGGCGAAGCTTAGCCAGACCCGCCGCGACCGTTCAAAATCCGGGGCCAGCACCACGTCCAGCAGGCCGCCCTGGCCGCTCGCCCATACCTTCGGCACGCCAACAATCGGATCGGAGAGCCCTTTCCCTGCCTGCCAGTGCTTAAGCTGCCCGTCCTTTAGCGTGACCAGCAGCCCCTTATTGTCCGGGAGAAAAGCGAGCGACCAGGGATGATCGAGCTTCGTCTGTAACACCTCAACCTTTACCGATTCTGGCGCGGCAAGAAGCGAAACGGGGAATAGCAGTACGGGCAGGAAAATCAGTGAGGAACGAGGCATAACGCACTCCTTTATCGGCATATGGCATAAAGATTAGCCACTGTTACCGGGCGCGTTAACACTTTTACAAAAGCTTAAGCAAAAGGGGGAGTTGCCTCCCCCGGGTTCATTGCCGGACAAGGGTTTCAGGCTTGTTCAGACACATGATGCAAAGAGAGAGCGTTGTCAGGCAGTTTTCAAGCTTCTCTGCGTTGACCGCAATAAAATTTGGGCAGTCGTGACGTCCGTTCATCAAACATACCCCTGCTATGGAGAGCACCTCGGCGGAACGGCGCAGCGCCGTCAGCTCGCTGTCCGCGTATTGCGCTTTCAGGGTCGGTGCTTTTTCACGCATGTAATTGCAAAGTTCAAACAGGTTATCACGCAGATTTTCGCTTTCGCTGACTGACATATACCCTTTCGCCTTGCGGAGTTGCAGATAAGCAGCCAGGTCGAGTCGGGCGTTGATCAGCTTGTTAAGCAGATCGCGTTTCAGTCTGTCAACGGACATGCTATTTCCTCCTCTGTCAGCCATGGTACCACCTTCAGAATACGGTTAATTTTTGTACAATTTAATGCCCAGGATCAATAAACGTTAACTGATTAACATTATTTACAATGTTACAACGTATGGCGCATTCAACAGAGCCATAAAGAATGTATAAATCCCCCGCGATACGCTGTAAAATCCCGCCCTGATAATTCCATAATTGATGAATTTTTAATCTATGAGCAATGTTATGCACCAGCCGAAAATCGGCTTTGTCTCCCTGGGCTGCCCGAAAAACCTGGTGGATTCCGAACGCATCCTGACTGAACTTCGCACCGAAGGCTATGACGTGGTGCCAAGCTACGACAACGCCGACATGGTGATCGTCAACACCTGCGGGTTCATCGACAGCGCGGTCCAGGAGTCGCTGGAAGCCATTGGTGAAGCCCTGACGGAAAACGGCAAGGTGATTGTGACCGGCTGCCTGGGTGCAAAAGTGGATCAGATCCGCGAGGTGCACCCGAAGGTGCTGGAGATCACCGGACCGCACAGCTACGAGCAGGTGCTGGAACATGTTCATCACTACGTACCAAAGCCAAAGCACAACCCGTTCCTGAGCCTGGTGCCGGAACAGGGCGTGAAGCTGACGCCGCGCCACTACGCGTACTTAAAAATTTCCGAAGGCTGCAACCACCGCTGCACCTTCTGCATCATCCCGTCGATGCGTGGCGATCTGGTAAGCCGTCCGATTGGTGAAGTGCTGGCAGAAGCCAAGCGCCTCGCCGATGCGGGCGTCAAGGAGCTGCTGGTCATCTCCCAGGACACCTCCGCCTACGGCGTGGACGTGAAGCACCGCGCCGGCTTCCACAACGGCGAGCCGGTGAAAACCAGCATGGTTGGCCTGTGCGAGCAGCTCGCTAAGCTCGGGATCTGGACGCGACTGCACTACGTCTACCCGTACCCGCACGTTGATGACGTGATCCCGCTGATGGCGGAAGGCAAAATCCTGCCGTACCTCGACATCCCGCTCCAGCACGCCAGCCCGCGTATTCTGAAGCTGATGAAGCGTCCTGGCTCCGTTGACCGCCAGCTGGCGCGCATCAAACAGTGGCGCGAAATCTGCCCTGACCTGACCCTGCGTTCCACCTTTATCGTCGGCTTCCCGGGTGAAACCGAAGAAGACTTCCAGATGCTGCTCGACTTCCTGAAGGAAGCGCGCCTGGACCGCGTAGGCTGCTTCAAGTACAGCCCGGTTGAAGGCGCAACCGCCAACGAGCTGGCGGATCAGGTACCGGAAGAGGTGAAAGAGGAGCGCTGGAACCGCTTTATGCAGCTGCAACAGCAGATCTCTGCTGAACGCCTGCAGGAGAAAGTAGGCCGCGAGATTCTGGTCATCATCGACGAGGTGGATGAAGAAGGCGCGATTGGCCGCAGCATGGCGGACGCCCCTGAAATCGACGGCGCGGTGTATCTGAACGGTGAAACCAGCGTCAAGCCGGGCGACATCATCCGCGTGAAGGTTGAAAACGCCGACGAATATGACCTGTGGGGCAGCCGGGTTTAATTTCTCCCCCCTCACCTCAGGAAACAGACCGCACCGATCAGTCCCCTCTCCCCTCTGGGGAGAGGGTTAGGGTGAGGGGCAAGCCGTAAGGTCACGCAAAACCTACCCTTTAATCCTCGGATCCAGCGCGTCGCGCAGCCCGTCACCCAGTAAATTAAACGCCAGCACGGTGAGGAAAATCGCCAGGCTCGGGAAGATCGCCACGTGCGGCGCAATCACCATATCCGCCCTCGCCTCGTTCAGCATCGCACCCCACTCCGGCGTCGGCGGCTGTGCCCCTAACCCCAAAAACGACAGGCTCGCCGCCGAGATAATCGACACGCCAATGCGCATGGTGAAGTAGACCACGATGGACGACACCGTCCCCGGCAGAATATGGCTGAACAGGATGGTGGCATCGCTGGCCCCCATGCTGCGTGCCGACTCGATAAAGGTCTGCTGCTTGAGCACCAGCGTGTTGCCACGCACCAGGCGAGCGAAGGCGGGTATGGAAAATACCGCCACGGCGATGATGACGTTCGCCATGCCGCTGCCCATCACCGCCACCACGGCAATGGCCAGCAGAATGCCGGGAAAAGCAAACAGCACGTCGCAGATGCGCATGATGATGCGATCCCACCAGCCTTCGTAGTACCCGGCCACCAGCCCCAGCACGGTGCCAATCGCCGCGCCTATCAGCACCGCAAAAACCCCGGCCGCCAGCGAGATTTGCGCCCCTACCAGCACGCGGCTGAAAATATCGCGCCCGAGCGAGTCCACGCCAAACCAGTGCATCATCGACGGGCCATCGTTCAGACGGTCGTAGTCGAAGTAGTTTTCCGCATCAAACGGGGCTATCCACGGTGCAACCATCGCCACCAGGATCAGCAGCAACACAAACAGCCCGGCGACCATCGCGACCGGCTGACGGCGGAATCGCCGCCAGAACTCAACCCACGGGGTGCGAATATGGTCCGGCCTGATCCCCGGCATAGCGTTCAAAATGGCCTGACGACGCCAGTTAAATAATCGCATCTTATTTATACCTGATAGCCGGGTTAATGGCGGCGTAGAACACGTCCACCACGAGATTGATAAGAATAAATTCCAGCGAGAAAAGCAGGACTTCCGCCTGAATCACCGGGTAGTCGCGCATGTCGACCGAGTCGACCAGCAGACGCCCCAGCCCCGGCCAGTTGAAGACCTTCTCTACCACGATAGAGCCGCCCAGCAGAAAGCCAAACTGAAGCCCCATCATCGTCACCACCGGGATCATCGCGTTACGAAAACCGTGCTTGAGGATGACCCATTTCTCGCTAACCCCTTTCGCCCGCGCGGTGCGAATATAATCTTCGCTCAGCACGTCAACAAACGAGGCGCGGGTGAAGCGGGCCATCACTGCCGCAACGGCTGCGCCAAGCGTCATGGAGGGGAGAATGTAGTGCTTCCAGGTGTCGGCCCCGACGGTGGGCAACCAGCCCAGCTCGACCGAGAAAATCTGCATCAGCAGCATGCCCAGCGCAAACGCCGGGAAAGAGATGCCGGTGACCGCCAGCGCCATGCCGATTTTATCCGGCCAGCGGTTGCGCCAGACGGCGGCCACAATCCCTGCGCCCAGGCCAAATATCACCGCCCAGCCCATGCTGGCAAGCGTTAGCCAGAAGGTCGGCATAAAGCGGCTGGCAATCTCCTCCGATACCGGCCGACGCGACACCATCGAGATGCCAAAGTCTCCTTGCAGGACGTTACCAATGTAATGCAGAAACTGCCGGTACAGCGGCTGGTCAAGCCCCAGCTGTTTACGCACCAGCTCGATAACCGTCGCGTCCGCTTCCGGCCCGGCAATTAACCGCGCCGGATCGCCGGGCAGCATGTGGACAAACAAAAACACCAGCACGGCCACAATCAGCAGCGTCGGGATTAGCCCCAGCAGGCGTTTACACACATAATTCAGCATGAGTTTTATTTTAGATCCGCGTCGTCAAAGCTAAAGCCGGTATCCGGCATGATGTAAAAGCCGGTCAGCGCTTTGTTATGGGCCGACACCAGCTTTTCCACCACCAGCGGCACCCACGGCGACTCTTTCCAGATAATGTCCTGCGCCTCCTTGTACAGGCGCGCTTTCTCTTCCGGTTTGGTGGTTTTCAGGGCAGCGGCCAGATCCTTATCCACCTGCGGATTGCTGTAGAACGCGGTGTTGAACAGCGTTGGCGGCCAGTTCTGGGAAGCAAACAGCGGCGACAGCGACCAGTCCGCTTCACCGGTTGAAGCCGTCCAGCCGGTATAGAACATGCGCACGTTGCTCTCTTTCTGCCCTTTACCTTCCACCTCCGCCGCGCGCTGCCCGGCATCCATCGCCGTGACCCGCGCTTTGATGCCCACCTGCGCCAGCTGCTGCTGGGTAAATTGCAGCACCTTCTGAGCGGTACTGTGATTATGCGACGACCACAGCGTGGTGCTGAAACCGTCTGGATAGCCCGCCTCTTTCAGCAGCTCCCGCGCTTTTGCCGGATCGTACGGCCACGGCTGATAGCTCTGGGCGTATTCGATGGTCGGCGGCATCACGCCCGTCGCCGGAGTGGCGTAGCCCGCAAAGGCAACCTTCACCAGCGCCTGACGGTTAATGGCGTAGTTAATGGCTTCCCGCACCTTCGGATTATCAAACGGTTTTTGCGTAACGTTCATGCTGATGTAGCGCTGCATAATCGACGGGCTGGCCACCAGCTCCAGCCTGCTGTTTTTCGCCAGCAGCGCCGCCTGCTCGTAAGGGATCGGGAAGGCAAACTGCGCTTCGCCGGTTTGCAGCATCGCCGCGCGGGTATTGTTGTCCACGACCGGACGCCAGGTGATGGTATCCAGCTTCGGCAGCCCCTGCTGCCAGTATCCGGCGAACTTTTTCACCTTCACAAAATCGGTCTGGTTCCAGGTGAGCAGCTCGTACGGCCCGGTTCCCACCGGGTGGAAGCCGATTTCGTTGCCGTATTTTTTCAGGGCGGCGGGCGAAATCATGGCCGTCGCCGGATGCGCCAGAATATTGATAAACGCCGAGAACGGCTCTTTCAGGACGATCTTCACCGTCGCCGGATCGACCACCTCGGTACGGGCAATATTCTTATACAGGTTATAGCGCTTAAGACCGTTTTCCGGATTGCTGGCACGGTCGAGGTTAATCTTAACCGCCCCGGCGTTGAAGTCGGTGCCGTCCTGGAACTTCACGCCGGTACGGAGCTTAACGGTATAAACCAGCCCGTCGTCCGAAACGGTGTACCCTTCCGCCAGCACGTTTTTCAGCTTCATCTCTCTGTCCAGGCCAAACAGCCCCTGATAGAACGATTTCGCCACCGCCTGGGAAAGGGTGTCGTTCGCATCGTACGGATCCAGCGTCGTGAAGTTTGACCCCACTGCCACCACCACGTCTTTAGCAGCGAACGCGGGGGCGGCGGCCAGCGCGGCCGTCACGCTCGCGGCCAGCAGCCATTTACGAGCAACAAAAGGAACCATTGTGTTCTCCTGCCTGTTGTAGGTTATAACCGCGAGAATGCATTGTCCTGACGCGGTGGTGCGACAAAATGACCGGGTCCGACCTCACGCAGCGCCACGCGCTCCAGGGTTTCGCCCCGTTTACGAATATTGCTCGGCATGTCGTCCTGCAGCAGCACGCGCTGGGCGTGTCGATGCTCCGGATCGGCAACCGGTACGGCGGACATCAGCTTGCGGGTGTACGGGTGCTGCGGGTTTTCAAACACCGCCCGACGGGAGCCAATTTCAACAATCTGCCCCATGTACATCACCGCCACGCGATGGCTGATACGCTCCACTACCGCCATATCGTGGGAGATGAACAGAAACGCAATGCCCATATCCCGCTGCAGGTCGAGCAGCAGGTTAATGATTTGCGCGCGGATAGAGACGTCCAGCGCCGAAACGGACTCGTCGGCGATCACCACCTTCGGGTTCAGCGCCAGCGCGCGCGCGATGCAGATGCGCTGCCGCTGCCCGCCAGAAAATTCGTGCGGATAACGCCAGGCATGCTCCGGCTTCAGGCCCACGCGCTCCAGCAGCCACGCGACGCGGCGCTGGGCGGCCTCGCCGTCGAGCAGGTTATGCACCCGCAGCGGCTCCATGATCGAGTACCCCACCGTATGGCGCGGATCGAGCGACGCGTAAGGATCCTGGAAAATAAACTGTATATCCCGGCGCACCGCCTGCAGCTTGCTGTTGGGAAGGGTATCGATACGCTCGCCGTTGAAGGTGATGCTCCCCTCCTGCGACTCCACCAGCCTGAGCAGCGCGCGACCGGTGGTGGATTTACCGCAGCCGGACTCCCCCACCAGCGCCAGCGTTTCGCCCGGCCAGAGATCAAAGCTGACGTTTTCGACCGCGTGTACTTCGCGCTTCACGCGATTCAGGATCCCGCTTCGCAGCGGGAAGCGGGTCACCAGATCGCGCACTACGAGAATTGGCCTGCCGGGTACCACCGTATCCTGCGCGGTGTCGTCTTCCTGCTGCGCCTGCTGGCTCGGGGAAATCAGCGGAAAGCGGCGCGGAAAATCGCTGCCGTTCATGGCGCCCAGGCGCGGGACCGCCGCCAGCAGCGCTTTGGTATAAGGATGAACAGGCGCATGAAATACCTGCTCAACCGTGCCGGTTTCCACGGCATGGCCCTGATGCATGACCAGCACCCGATCGGCAATATCCGCAACCACGCCCATGTCGTGGGTGATAAAGATCACCCCCATCTCCATCTCCTGCTGCAGCACCTTTATCAGCTGCAGGATCTGGGCCTGAATGGTCACGTCGAGCGCCGTCGTCGGTTCGTCGGCAATCAGTACCGCCGGACGGCACGACAGCGCCATCGCAATCATTACCCGCTGGCGCATACCGCCAGACAGCTGATGCGGATAGCGGGACAAAATCGCGTGCGCCTCGGGAATACGCACCAGTTCCAGCATTCGCCTGGCTTCGTTGAGGGCCTCATCGCCGTTCAGCCCCTGGTGCAGGCGAATAGACTCGGCAATCTGCTCCCCCACCGGAAAGACCGGGTTCAGGGAGGTCATCGGCTCCTGGAAAATCATGGCGATATCCGCCCCGCGCACGCCCTGCATCTGCGACGCGCTGAGCTCGTTGAGGTCGATAACCTGGCGGTTCCTGCGGCGGAGCAGGATCTGTTCGCTGGTGACCCGCCCGCCCGTCTGCTCAAGCAGACGCATCAGCGCCAGCGCGGTCACCGATTTACCCGAACCGGACTCGCCGACTATCGCCAGCGTTTCGCCACGGTTGAGCGAAAACGACAGATCCTGAACCGCCGGGATAAACTGCCGCTCTTCCTGAAAGGCAATATTCAGCTGATGAACAGCCAACACTTCCCGACTGTCCAGCTCTTCACTGTGCGGCACGCGGCGCCCCCTTATTCACGATAAATTCCTGTGCTGGGCGCATCGCCGGCATACCCCCACGCCCGGTACATCCCTTCGCTGTTGAACGGCAGGGCTACGTTTCCTTCGCGATCCACCGCAATCAGGCCACCTTCGCCGCCCAGCGCCGGCAGCTTTTCCATCACCACCCGCTCGCAGGCCTCGCTCAGGCTTAAACCGCCGTAATCCATCAGCGCGGTGATGTCGTACGCCGCCAGCGCCCGAATAAACACCTCGCCGGTGCCGGTGCACGACACCGCGGCCGTGGCGTTATTGGCGTAGCATCCTGCCCCCGGCAGCGGGCTGTCGCCCACCCGTCCCGGCAGCTTATTGGTCATACCGCCCGTTGACGTTGCGGCAGCGAGGTTACCGGCTTTATCCAGCGCCACCGCGCCTACCGTGCCCATTTTGCTGCGTTCATCCAGCGGCGCGGAATGATCAAGCTGCGTCATCCCCGCGGTACGGGCTTCCAGCAGCTGGCGGTAACGCTCCTCGGTGGAAAAAAGATCGGGCGAGACCGCGTCCATTCCGTGTTCGACGGCAAATTGCTCCGCCCCCGCGCCCGTTAGCAGCACGTGCGGGCTTTGCTCCATCACCAGGCGCGCGGCAAGTACGGGGTTACGCAGGCGGCTGACGCCTGCTACCGCCCCCGCTTTCAGGGTGACGCCGTCCATCACGCAGGCATCCAGCTCGTGCGTTTCATCCCGCGTAAAGACCGAGCCAATCCCGGCATTAAACAGCGGGCACTCCTCCAGCAGCCGCACCGCCTCGGTCACCACGTCCAGCGCGCTTTCGCCCGCTTCCAGCATCCGCTGGCCGGTTTCCACAATAGCGTTCAGCGCATCTATATAACGCTTTTCCTGCTCGGGACTGAGCTGTGCACGGGTGATTGCCCCGGCACCGCCATGAATTGCGATAACCGCTTTACTCATTTCGCATCACCCATCAGCCTGGCTGGCTGCTTTTTCTATAAATATCATTATCGTCGATGAAACTTCAGATGATTTTTGAATATAGAAAGACGCAACTGTGATGTAAAGCGTACACCCATCGGGTCATACAGTTAGCCGCACTTTTCTGCCATAATGGGCGCTTTCGTTGTTACTCCGCAGGAGCCCACCATGGATTTTACCGCCGGACTGATGCCGCTTGAGGCGGCACTCTCGCAGATGCTTGACCGCATTACTCCACTGCACGACGTTGAAACGCTGCCCCTTGTGCGCTGTTTTGGCCGTATTGCCGCACGCGATATCGTCTCGCCGATGAACGTGCCGGGGTTCGATAACGCGGCGATGGACGGCTACGCCGTGCGTCTGGCGGATCTGCAACCGGGTGCGCCGCTGCCCGTGGCGGGTAAGGCGTTTGCCGGGCAGCCGTTCAGCGGTGAATGGCCAGCTGGCACCTGCGTGCGCATCATGACCGGCGCGCCGGTGCCAAAGGGTTGCGAAGCGGTGGTGATGCAGGAAGAGACCGAACAAACGGACGACGGCGTGCGCTTTATCGCCAGCGTCAAATCGGGACAGAACATCCGCCGCACCGGGGAGGACATTACCCTCGGCGCGACGGTCTTTGCCGCCGGGCAAAAATTGACAGTCGCCGAACTGCCGGTCCTGGCGTCGCTTGGCATCGCGGAAATTGACGTGGTTCGCAAAGTGCGCGTGGCGGTGTTCTCCACGGGAGACGAGCTACAGCTGCCGGGCCAGCCGCTGAACGAGGGGCAGATTTACGACACCAACCGTCTGGCGGTGCACCTGATGCTGGAGCAGCTGGGCTGCGAGGTGATTAACCTGGACATCATTCCTGACGATCCGGAAAAACTGCGCGCGGCGTTCATCGAGGCTGACGCGTCTGCCGACGTGGTGATTAGCTCCGGCGGGGTATCGGTTGGCGAAGCGGACTACACCAAAACCCTGCTTGAAGAGCTGGGCGAAATCGCCTTCTGGAAGCTGGCGATTAAGCCGGGCAAACCATTCGCGTTTGGCAAGCTTCCGCACAGCTGGTTCTGCGGCCTGCCGGGTAACCCGGTCTCTGCCGCGCTGACCTTCTACCAGCTGGTCATTCCGCTGCTGGCGCGGCTTTCCGGCAACAAGGCCAGCCCGCTGCCGGTACGCCAGCGCGTGCGTGCGGCAACGCGCCTGAAAAAATCCCCGGGTCGTCTCGACTTCCAGCGCGGCATCCTGTCGCGCAACGCCGACGGCGAGCTGGAGGTGAGCACCACCGGGCATCAGGGCTCGCACATCTTCAGCTCCTTCAGCCAGGGTAACTGTTTTATCGTGCTGGAGCGCGAGCGCGGCCACGTAGAGGCGGGCGAATGGGTCGAAGTGGAATGCTTTAACCACCTGTTCGGAGGCTGATATGGCGGTGGAGCTGAGCGACCAGGAGATGATGCGTTACAACCGCCAGATTGTGCTGCGCGGGTTTGATTTCGAGGGCCAGGAAGCGCTCAAGTCTGCCCGCGTGCTGGTTGTTGGTCTCGGCGGGCTGGGCTGCGCCGCCGCACAATACCTCGCCGCGGCGGGCGTGGGCAGCATGACGCTGCTGGATTTCGATACCGTGTCGGTGTCTAACCTGCAGCGTCAGACGCTGCACAGCGACGCGACCGTTGGCCAGCCGAAAGTAGAGTCCGCCGGGGCGTCGCTGGCCCGCGTTAACCCTGACGTTCAGCTCACCCTGATTGATGCCCAGCTGAATGACGAGGCGCTGTTTGCGCAGATTGCGCAGCACGATCTGGTGCTGGACTGCACCGATAACGTCGCCGTTCGCAACCAGCTTAACGCCGGCTGTTTTACTTACAAAACGCCGCTGGTGTCCGGCGCGGCAATCCGCATGGAAGGACAGATCAGCGTCTTCACCTATGCTGAAGGCGAACCGTGCTACCGCTGCCTGAGCCGCCTGTTTGGTGAAAATGCGCTGACCTGCGTTGAGGCGGGCGTGATGGCGCCGCTAGTCGGCGTGATTGGTTCGCTGCAGGCGATGGAAGCGATTAAGGTGCTGGCGCACTACGGCACGCCTGCGGCGGGGAAAATCGTGATGTATGACGCAATGACCTGCCAGTTCCGCGAGATGAAGCTGATGCGTAATCCGGGGTGCGAGGTGTGCGGAGGTTAAAGCAAACGGCAACCTTCAGGTTGCCGTTTTAGTGTTTGCTCCCTCTCCCTGTGGGAGAGGGTTGGGGTGAGGGCATCAGGGCGCCCCCGTCAGATCGACGTCCGTCCAAATGCCCCCTGCCAGTCCTGCTCAAACTTCACGATTGCCGCGTCCACCGCCGGAGAGGTGATAAACTGCTGCGCAACGTCCAGCGGCAGCGTGATGGACTCGCACCCTGCCAGCAGGCAGTCCAGCGCCTGACGCGGGGTTTTGAAGCTCGCCGCCAGCACCTTTGACTGCGGGGCATGCAGCGTCAGCAGCTGTTGCAGCTCAGCCACCGTCTGGATCCCGTCCCCGCCCTGCGCGTCCACGCGGTTCACGTAAGGGGCGACATAGTCTGCTCCCGCCAGCGCGGACAGCATCCCCTGGGCAGCGCCGTATACCGCGGTGCCCAGCGTCGGGATCCCTTCTGCCTTCAGCATTTTGATCGCCGCCAGCCCTTCAGCGGTCACGGGCACTTTTACCACCAGGTCGTTAATGATGGCACGCAGCTTGCGGGCGTCTTCCACCATCCCTTCGGCGGTGGTCGCCATCACCTGCGCGAACAGGCGGCCTTTACCGCCCAGCGCGTCGTGCAGCGCCGGCAGCAGCTCTTCCAGCGGAATTTTACCCGCCGCCACAATGCTGGGGTTGGTGGTCACGCCCGCCAGCGGGAAGATACGCGCCAGCTTTTTGACTGCCGCAACGTCAGATGTGTCGAGATAAAGTTCCATGATTTCACCCTCAAAATTAGCCTGCACTTACCCTATCACGACAAAACCTGCTCAGGAGTTGACCCATATCAAGATAACTTTCATTCGAAAGTAATTTAATCTTCATATGTAATCAGAGGGCGAGAATATGATCTTCAATATACAGCGTTACTCCACCCACGACGGCCCGGGTATTCGTACCGTGGTATTCCTGAAAGGCTGCTCGCTGGGCTGTCGCTGGTGCCAGAACCCGGAAAGCCGCGCCCGCACGCGGGACGTGCTGTTTGACGCGCGTCTGTGCCTGGAGGGCTGTGACCTGTGTCAGCAGGTGGCGCAAGGCTGTATCGACCGCGCGCTGAACGGGCTGATCATCCATCGGGAGAAGCTTGACGACGCCACGCTCGATGCCCTTTCCGACTGCTGCCCGACCCAGGCGCTCACCGTCTGCGGTGAAGAGAAGCAGGTTGAAGAGATTATGGCAACGGTCCTGCGCGATAAGCCCTTCTACGACCGCAGCGGCGGCGGGATCACCCTCTCCGGCGGCGAACCGTTTATGAACCCCGAACTGGCGCATGCCCTGTTCAAAGCCAGCCACGACCAGGGGATCCACACCGCCGTCGAAACCTGCCTTCACGTGCCGTGGCGCTACATCGAACCCTCTTTACCGTACGTCGATCTGTTCCTCGCCGACCTGAAGCACGTTGACTCTGAAGTATTCAAGCAGTGGACGGACGGCTCGGCAAAACGCATCCTGGACAACCTGAAACGCCTGGCCGCTGCCGGGAAAAAAATCACCATCCGCGTGCCGCTGATCCAGGGCTTCAACGCCGATGAAGCCTCTGTTACCGCTATTACCAACTTCGCCGCCGACGAACTCGGCGTTCACGACATTCACTTTCTGCCGTATCACACGCTGGGCATGAACAAATACACCCTGCTCGGCCAACCCTACTCTGCCCCTGACAAACCGCTGGATAACCCTGCCCTGCTGGACTTCGCGCAGCAGTACGCCTGCCAGAAAGGGTTAACCGCGACCTTACGAGGATAACACTATGACAACCCTGAATCTCAACACCCTCAGCGAGCGCATCAAGGCGCACAAAATGGCGCTGGTGCATATCGTCAAGCCGCCGGTCTGCACCGAGCGCGCCCGGCACTACACCGAAATGTATCAGCAGCATCTGGACAAGCCGATTCCGGTACGCCGCGCGCTGGCGCTGGCGCACCACCTGGCCGAGCGTACCATCTGGATCAAACACGACGAGCTGATCGTCGGTAACCAGGCAAGCGAAGTCCGCGCCGCGCCGATCTTCCCGGAATATACCGTTTCCTGGATTGAGAAAGAGATTGACGATCTGGCGGACCGTCCGGGGGCGGGCTTTGCGGTAAGCGAAGAGAACAAGCGCGTTCTGCATGAGATTTGCCCGTGGTGGCGCGGCCAGACGGTGCAGGATCGCTGCTACGGTATGTTCACCGACGAGCAGAAAGGCCTGCTGGAGACCGGCATCATCAAGGCTGAAGGCAACATGACCTCCGGCGACGCGCACCTGGCGGTGAACTTCCCGCTGCTGCTGGAAAGAGGGCTCGACGGCCTGCGCGCGAAGGTGGCCGAGCGCCGCTCGCGCATTAACCTGACGGTGCTGGAAGACCTGCACGGTGACCAGTTCCTGAAGGCGATTGATATCGTGCTGGACGCGGTGAGTCTGCATATCGAACGTTTCGCGGCCCTGGCGCGTGAAATGGCCGCCGGCGAAACCCGCGAAAGCCGCCGCGACGAGCTGCTGGCCATTGCGGAAAACTGCGACGTCATTGCCCACCAGCCGCCAAAAACCTTCTGGCAGGCGCTGCAGCTGTGCTACTTCATTCAGCTGATCCTGCAAATTGAATCCAACGGCCACTCCGTGTCGTTTGCCCGCATGGATCAGTACCTTTATCCGTACTACCGCCGCGACGTGGAGCTGGACCAGAGCCTGGATCGCGAGCACGCCATCGAGCTGCTGCACAGCTGCTGGCTGAAGCTGCTGGAAGTGAACAAGATCCGCTCCGGCTCGCACTCTAAAGCCTCGGCGGGCAGCCCGCTGTATCAGAACGTCACCATCGGCGGCCAGAAGCTGGTCAACGGTGAGCCGATGGACGCGGTAAACCCGCTCTCCTACGCGATTCTGGAATCCTGCGGTCGCCTGCGCTCCACGCAGCCGAACCTGAGCGTGCGTTACCACGCGGGCATGAGCAGCGATTTCCTCGATGCCTGCGTGCAGGTGATCCGCTGCGGCTTCGGCATGCCGGCGTTCAATAACGATGAAATCGTGATCCCGGAATTCATCAAGCTCGGCGTTGAACGAGACGACGCCTACGACTATGCGGCCATCGGCTGCATCGAAACCGCAGTCGGCGGCAAGTGGGGCTACCGCTGCACCGGCATGAGCTTTATCAACTTCGCCCGCGTCATGCTGGCGGCGCTGGAAGGCGGCCGCGACGCCACCAGCGGCAAGGTATTCATGCCGCAGGAGAAAGCCCTCTCTGCCGGTAACTTCGTCAACTTCGATGAAGTCATGGCGGCCTGGGATACCCAGATCCGCTACTACACCCGCAAATCCATCGAGATTGAGTACGTGGTGGACACCATGCTGGAAGAGAACGTCCACGACATTCTCTGCTCGGCGCTGGTGGATGACTGCATCGAACGCGCGAAAAGCATCAAGCAGGGCGGCGCGAAGTATGACTGGGTGTCCGGCCTTCAGGTGGGGATCGCCAACCTCGGCAACAGCCTGGCGGCGGTGAAGAAGCTGGTATTTGAGCAGGGCGTCATCGGCCAGCAGCAGCTGGCGGCGGCGCTGGCGGACGACTTCGAGGGGCTGACCCACGAGCAGCTGCGCCAGCGCCTGATTAACGGCGCGCCGAAGTACGGTAACGATGACGACGGCGTGGACATGCTGCTGACCCGCGCTTATCAGACCTACATTGAGGAGCTGAAGCAGTATCACAACCCGCGCTACGGCCGCGGTCCGACCGGCGGTAACTACTACGCGGGCACGTCATCCATCTCCGCAAACGTGCCGTTTGGCGCGGCGACGATGGCGACGCCGGACGGACGCAAAGCGCACACCCCGCTGGCAGAAGGGGCAAGCCCGGCTTCCGGTACGGACCATCTCGGCCCGACGGCGGTTATCGGCTCCGTGGGTAAACTGCCTACCGGGGCGATCCTGGGCGGCGTGCTGCTTAACCAGAAGCTGAACCCGTCGACGCTGGAAAACGACAGCGACCGCCAGAAGCTGATGGTGCTGCTGCGCACCTTCTTCGAGGTGCACAAAGGCTGGCATATTCAGTACAACATCGTCTCGCGTGAAACGCTGCTGGAAGCGAAGAAACACCCTGACCAGTACCGCGATCTGGTGGTGCGCGTGGCGGGCTACTCGGCGTTCTTTACCGCCCTTTCCCCGGATGCACAGGACGATATTATCGCCCGTACCGAGCATACGCTGTAACGAAGCATTCCCTCTCCCTTGAGGGAGAGCGGGAAAGGCGTACGCTGATGCCCTCACCCCAGCCCTCTCCCACAGGGAGAGGGAGAAAATATTAAAGCGGCAACGTCGGTTGCCGCTTTGCTTTTACTTTCGAATGAAATTAAATTTGTGCTCCCCGTCACCTTGTTATTAGAATGTTTCAAAACGCAGTGACCCAGGAGCACAGTATGACCGTTAAAGTTATCGTCACCGATATGGACGGAACTTTCCTTGATGATGCCAAGCAGTACGATCGTGACCGCTTCCAGGCACAGTTTGAACAGCTTAAAGCCCGCAACATTGAGTTTGTCGTTGCCAGCGGCAACCAGTATTACCAGCTCATCTCCTTTTTCCCGGAGCTGAAAAACCAGATCTCCTTCGTGGCGGAAAACGGCGCGCTGGTCTTCGATCACGGTGAGCAAATTTTCCACGGCGAGCTGACCCGCCATGAGTCGCAGATCGTGATTGGCGAACTGCTGAAAGACAAAGGGCTGAATTTTGTGGCCTGCGGTCTGGAGAGCGCCTACGTCAGCGACCAGGCGCCGGACGCGTTCGTGGCGCTGATGTCAAAGCACTATCACCGCTTAAAGCGTATCGGCGACTACTGCGACATTGACGACGTGCTGTTTAAGTTCTCTCTTAACCTGCCGGACAGCGATATCCCGAATCTGGTCGATAAACTGCACGAGTCCCTGGACGGCATCATGAAGCCTGTTACCAGCGGCTTCGGCTTTGTCGATTTGATTATCCCCGGCCTGCACAAAGCCAACGGCATCAGCCGCCTGCTGAAACGCTGGAAAGTCTCCCCGCAGGAGTGCGTGGGCATCGGCGACAGCGGCAACGATGCCGAGATGCTAAAGCTGGTGAAATATTCCTTTGCCATGGGCAACGCGGCCGACGCCATCAAAGCGGTGAGCCGCTACAGCACCGACGATAACAACCATCAGGGCGCGCTGAACGTTATTCAGGCCGTGCTCGACGCGCACTCCCCCTTCGACGCCTGATCCCTTTTCTGCCGGAGCCTCGCTCCGGCACCCTCACTCTTTTTCCATCCTGTGGTATCGGTCAAGGTTTTAAACTTGCATTAACTATTTTTTAACTTAAAGTATCACCTGTAGACACTTTTACTTTCGAATGAAAGATGCGAGGCAGTTATGACCTTTACCAGTGAAACGTTGCCGGCGGATCACAAAGCGGCAATCCGTCAGTTAAAACGTGAGTTACGCGCGCAGATCGGCGACGTGCAGGCGGTGTTTAATAAGCTCAGCGATAAAATTGCCACCCGCGTGGCGGAAATCAACGCCCTTAAGAACAAAGGCGAAACCGTCTGGCCAGTGATCCCATTCGCGGATGTGAAAAACGGCACCCTCACCGACGCTCAGCGCGAGGCCGTTAAACGCCGCGGCTGCGCGGTGATCAAAGGTCACTTCCCGCGCGAGCAGGCGCTGGCGTGGGATCGGTCGATGCTCGATTACCTCGATCTCAACAGGTTTGACGAGGTTTACAACGGTCCGGGGGATAACTTCTTCGGCACCTTAACGGCCTCTCGTCCGGAGATTTACCCTATTTACTGGTCTCAGGCGCAAATGCAGGCGCGCCAGAGCGAAGAGATGGCGCAGGTGCAGTCGTTCCTGAACCGCTTATGGACATTCGAGAGCAACGGCAAGCAGTGGTTCGACCCGGACGTGAGCGTGATTTACCCGGACCGCATCCGTCGTCGTCCGCCGGGAACCACCTCGAAAGGGCTGGGCGCGCATACCGATTCCGGCGCGCTGGAGCGCTGGCTGCTGCCAGCCTATCAGCAGGTCTTTGCCCGCGTCTTTGACGGCAACGTGGAAAAATACGATCCGTGGAACGCCGCGCACCGTACCGAAGTGGAAGAGTACACGGTGGATAACACCACCAAATGCTCGGTGTTCCGCACCTTCCAGGGCTGGACGGCGCTGTCGGATATGATCCCCGGTCAGGGGCTGCTGCACGTGGTGCCGATCCCGGAAGCGATGGCCTATATTCTGCTGCGACCGCTGCTGGACGACGTGCCGGAAGATGAGCTGTGCGGCGTGGCGCCGGGGCGCGTGCTGCCGATATCCGAGAAGTGGCATCCGCTGCTCATCGAAGCGCTGACCAGCATTCCGGCGCTGGAGGCGGGCGATTCCGTCTGGTGGCACTGCGACGTGATCCACTCCGTCGCGCCGGTTGAGAACCAGCAGGGCTGGGGCAACGTGATGTACATTCCCGCCGCGCCGATGTGCGAGAAGAACCTCGCCTACGCGAAAAAGGTGAAGGAAGCGCTGGAAACCGGCGCGTCGCCGGGAGATTTCCCGCGCGAGGATTATGAAAAGAGCTGGCAGGGCCGCTTTACCGTGAGCGATCTGAACATCCACGGCAAGCGCGCGCTGGGCATGGCTTAACTGTCGTACAGCCCTTCCCGCTCAACGGCGGTGCGTCGTTTCCCCTGACGTATCCGCCGCACCGACTCCCGCACCGTCAGCGTGCCGTTGAGCAGCAACGTTCCTACGGGCGCGTCCGGGCGCATCAGCCGCTGCTGAAGCATATATACCGCTTCCGTCCCCAGCTCGTCACGCGGGACATGTACCGCGGTCAGCGGCACGTCCTGAATCGCCGCCAGATTAAACCCGTCAATGCTCATTACCGAGATGTCCTGCGGCACGCGCAGGCCCTGCTTTTGGAGGGCGCTGATGGTGCCCGCGGCCATAAAATCGCCGCCTACCAGGAATGCCGTGGGCAGATCGTTGCCTTTCTGCTGGTTAAGCCACTCGCTCACCCGCTGCTCCGCTTCTCGTGCGCTGAAGCTCGATACGACCAGCAGATCGCGACGGTCGCTAAACGTCAGGTTATGGGCGCTCCACGCGTCGCGGATCCCCGACAGGCGCTGCTCCATGGTGTAGCGCCGCAGACAGAGCACGTTCATCACCTCGCGGTGCCCCATCTCGAACAGGTAATCCGCTGCCCGCTCGCCAATGGCGCGATGATCCGGCGCAACGGCAGGCAGGCGCATGTGCCGGTCGCGGCAGTTGATCAGCATGCAGGGTTTACCGACGTCCACCGCCAGGTCGTGGATATGCGGATCGTCGATGCCGAGGAGGATCGCCGCCTGGGTGTCCGCTTCGTTCATTCGCGCCAGAAACAGCTGGGCGTCGCTGTCGTTTTCTTCCAGCGCGCAGTAGCGCAGCCGAACCTCGTGCGAGGCAAGCCCTTTGCTAACGCTCTGGATCACGCGGTAGTAAAAGATGTCGGACCGCTCGTCAAACGCCCGCTGGGGAGCAAACACCACCAGGCTGTTAAGCAGCAGGCGCCCCGCCGCCATGCCCTCCATCACCCCAAGCTCCCGCGCGCACGCCAGCACCTTTGCGCGCGCTTTTTCGCTGGTGTTGGCCTTTCCCGCCAGCACGCGGGAAACGGTGCTGATGGAGAGCTGGGTACGGGCAGCGATTTCGGTGATTTTAAGCCTTTTGTCCATTTTGTGATCTGGCTCCATATGTGAAATGAAAAAATTTTCACAGTGTGTTTATCAGGTAATAGCTTAGCTGGCGGCCATAATGCCCAAAAACGCCCCGCATTTATGAGAAAGTTTGCACAAAATCCACTATTCCCTGCCCGTTTTCTTTCATAAGGTGAACCTGTCACACAACTTCCATACTAGTTGTATAGCAGCTTAAGTCTCTAAAACCGATAACTTTCAAAAACCTGACGCTGCGTGACGCCTGAACCTTTGTCCCCTTACCGTCCGTCTTGTGGAGAAGAAAATGAGTCAGGACATCAATAACACCCTTGCGACAAGCAAAACGCGTCGCGTCATCAAGAACCTGCGCTGGTACGTGCTGGTGCTGTTCCTTCTTGGCGTGACCGTCAACTACATCACCCGTAACTCGTTAGGCATTCTCGCTCCGGAGCTGAAGGAGAGCCTTGGGATCACCACCGAGCAATACTCCTGGATCGTCGGCGCGTTCCAGATTGCCTACACCATTTTCCAGCCCCTGTGCGGCTGGCTGATTGACGTTATTGGCCTGAAGATTGGCTTTATGGTCTGCGCCGGGATCTGGGCGCTGATGTGTATCTTCCACGCGGGCGCCGGAAGCTGGCTGCACCTCGCTATTCTGCGCTTCTTTATGGGGGCTTCCGAAGCCGCCGCGACGCCGGCAAACGCCAAAACCATCGGTGAATGGTTTCCAAAATCAGAGCGCCCCGTCGCCGCAGGCTGGGCGGGCGTGGGCTTCTCCGTCGGCGCGATGCTGGCCCCGCCTATCATCTACTTTGCCCACGCGTCGTTTGGCTGGCAGGGCGCGTTTATGTTTACCGGCGTGCTGGCGCTGGTGTGGGTGATCCTCTGGTGGGCGTTCTACCACAACCCGGAGCAGCACCCGAACCTCAGCAGCGATGAGCTGGCGTTTATCAAGCAGGATAACGAACCGCCTGCGGTAAAACTGCCCTTCCTGACCGCGCTGAAAACCGTCTCGAAGAACAAACGCTTTTACGGTATCGCCATTCCGGCCTTTATGGCGGAACCGGCCTGGGCGGTGCTGAGCTTCTGGGTGCCGCTCTACCTCGCCAAAGAGCACGGCATGGACCTGAAGCAGATCGCGATGTTCGCCTGGCTGCCGTTCCTGGCAGCCGATCTCGGCAGCGTGGCGAGCGGCTACCTCACCCGCCTCTACACCCGCTGGTTTGGCTGCACGCGCGTTAACTCGGTCGTGGCCAGCTCCGTAACCGGGGCATTTCTGATGATTTCCCTGGCGGTCGTGGCCGTGACCCGCGATCCGTATATCACCATCGTGCTGATCTCCATCGGCGGCTTCGGGCACCAGATTATCTCCTGCATGCTGAGCGCCCTGGTGGTGGAGTCGTTTGATAAAGGGCAGATGGCGACCGTCAACGGCATGCGCGGATCGGCGGCGTGGATCGCCAGCTTCCTGTTCTCTCTGTTAATCGGCGTGACCGCCGACAAAATCGGCTTCAACCCGCTCTTTATCGCCATGGGTTTCTTCGACCTGATTGGCGCTGTTTTCCTGGTGGCATTTATTGCTGAACGTCGCGCCAAGCGCGCCTGATAGTGGATGTATTGCATATGAAAACCCTGAAAAACTGGACCGTCGATAAACAGTCGGCGAATCATCTGGAACTGCTGGTGGATAATCAGCATCGCCTGTGCCTGTACGTGCTGGAAGAGAACCTGTTCCGCGTGCTGATCAAACGCAAAGGCGAGCTGGCGCTGGACCGTACCTGGAGCATCGCCCCTGAGCAGGACGTGCCGTGGGAAGGCCGTCGTCGTGACGATATTAGCGGGTTCTCCTGCCCTGCCTGGACGCTGGCGCAGGAGGGCGACACCTTAACCGTAGCGACAGAACAGCTGCGCGTAACCGTTCATCAGCCCCTGTGGCTCGAGTGGCACTACCGTAACGACGCGGGCGAGTGGCAGCCGCTGGTCAACGACCGCCCGACCAGCGCCTACCTGCTGAACGCCCACGGCGACGGCGTGGCGCACTATCTGAGCCGCCGCCAGGACGAGCGTTTCTATGGCCTCGGCGAGAAAGCGGGTGATTTACAGCGCAACGGCAAACGCTATGAGATGCGCAACCTCGACGCGATGGGTTACAACGCGGCCAGCACCGACCCGCTGTACAAGCACATCCCGTTTACCCTTACCCGCCGCGACGACGTGAGCTACGGCCTGTTTTACGACAACCTGAGCAGCTGCTGGCTGGATCTGGGCAACGAGATCGACAACTACCACACCGCCTACCGCCGCTGGCAGGCGGAAGCGGGCGATATTGATTACTACCTCTTTACCGGCAGCCGCGCGCTGGACGTCACTAAGGCCTTCGTTCGCCTGACCGGGAAAACGCTGTTCGGGCCGAAATGGAGCCTGGGCTACAGCGGCTCGACCATGCACTACACCGACGCGCCGGACGCGCAGAACCAGCTGATGAACTTCATCCGCCTGTGCGACGAGCACGCCATTCCGTGCGACTCGTTCCAGCTCTCCTCCGGCTATACCTCCATCAACGGCAAGCGCTACGTCTTTAACTGGAACTACGACAAGGTGCCGCAGCCGAAGGCAATGAGCCAGGCGTTCCACGACGCGGGGCTGCGGCTTGCGGCCAACATCAAGCCGTGCCTGCTGCAGGATCACCCGCGCTACGGTGAAGTGGCGGAACGCGGCCTGTTCATTCGTGATTCAGAAACCGATGCACCGGAACGTTCAAGCTTCTGGGACGACGAAGGGTCGCACCTCGACTTTACCAACCCGCAGACGGTGCAGTGGTGGCAGAACGGCGTGACCACGCAGCTGCTGGAGATGGGCATCGACTCAACCTGGAACGACAATAACGAGTACGAGGTGTGGGACGGAGAAGCGCGCTGCTATGGCTTCGGCAGGGAGATCGCCATCAAGCACATTCGGCCGGTGATGCCCCTGCTGATGATGCGCGCCTCGCTGGAAGCGCAGCAGCGCTTCGCGCCGGATAAACGTCCTTATCTGATCTCCCGCTCTGGCTGCGCGGGGATGCAGCGCTACGTCCAGACCTGGAGCGGCGACAACCGCACCAGCTGGGACACCCTGCGCTATAACATCCGCATGGGGCTGGGCATGAACCTGTCCGGGCTGTTTAACGTCGGCCATGACGTCGGCGGTTTCTCCGGGGACAAACCCGATGCCGAGCTGTTTGTGCGCTGGGTGCAGAACGGCGTGATGCATCCGCGCTTTACCATCCATTCCTGGAATGACGATCGCACGGTGAACGAGCCGTGGATGTATCCGGGCGTCACGCCTGCCATCCGCAGCGCGATTGAGCTGCGCTACCGCCTGCTGCCGTATCTCTACACCCTGCTCTGGCAGGCGCACGCCGACGACGAGCCGATGCTGCGCCCGACCTTCCTCGATCACGAGCACGACGCGCAGACCTTCGAAGAGTGCGACGAGTTCCTGCTGGGCCGCGACCTGCTGGTGGCAAGCGTTGTGGAAGCCGGGCAGCGCGAGCGCCGCCTCTGGCTGCCGGACAACGAAACCGGCTGGTACGATTTTTACACTCACGAGTGGTTCTCCGGCGGGCAGTGGATCGCCCTGGATGCACCGCTGGAAAAACTGCCGCTGCTGGTGCGTGCAGGAGCGGGCCTGCCGCTCAGCGAACGCATCCGGCACGTGAGCGCCGATAAAGACGATACCCGCGAGCTGAAGCTGTTCCCGGTGAAAGGCGTCGGCACCAGCACCGGTCTGCTGTTTGAAGACGACGGTGAAAGCTGGGGCTACCAGAACGGCAACGCGCTGTGGGTAGAGTGGGAAATGGTATGCGACGCGACAACCATTAACCTGAAGGTCAACGCGCGCGGCGACTATCGCCCGGCGTGGAAAGCGCTGAAGGTGTCGTTGCCGGCGGGGGAAAAACGCAAGCTGCTGGTGAATGGGGTTGAAGGGGGCGAATGGGTGGTGTAGTTCGGCCTGATGCCCTCACCCTAACCCTCTCCCACGGGGAGAGGGAATAGAACGTAGGCCGGGTAAGGCGAAGCCGCCACCCGGTTTTTTTTAACTCTCGATACCTTTGCTGCGCAGGTAATCTTCGTAGTTACCGGTGAAGTCCACCACGCGCTCTGGCGTAATTTCAATCACGCGGGTCGCCAGCGAGCTGACGAACTCACGGTCGTGGGAAACGAAGATCAGGGTGCCCTGATACATCTCCAGCGCCATGTTCAGCGATTCGATAGATTCCATATCCAGGTGGTTGGTCGGTTCGTCCATCACCAGAATATTCGGTTTTTCCATCATCAGCTTGCCGAACAGCATACGGCCCTTCTCTCCACCGGAGAGCACTTTAGCAGGCTTTTTGATGTCGTCCTGGCTGAACAGCAGGCGCCCCAGAATACTGCGCACCGCCTGCTCGTCGTCGCCTTCCTGCTTCCACTGGCTCATCCAGTCGAAGACGGTGAGGTCGTTTTCGAATTCGTATTCATGGTCCTGCGCGTAGTAACCAATCTGCGCGTTTTCAGACCACTTCACGGTACCGTTGTCCGGCTGCAGTTCGCCGACCAGGGTTTTCAGCATGGTGGATTTACCCACGCCGTTGGCGCCCAGAATGGCAATCTTCTCGCCCACTTCCAGCAGCAGGTTGAAGTTTTTAAACAGCGGACCCTCATCGAAGCCTTTGGTAAGGGCTTCCACTTCCAGCGCGTTACGGAACAGTTTCTTGTCCTGCTCGAAGCGGATGAACGGGTTTTGACGGCTGGAGGCTTTAACTTCTTCCAGCTTGATTTTGTCGATCTGACGGGCGCGCGAGGTGGCCTGACGCGATTTAGAGGCGTTGGCGCTAAAGCGGCTGACGAAGGATTGCAGGTCAGCAATCTGCGCTTTCTTCTTGGCGTTGTCGGCCAGCAGACGTTCACGCGCCTGGGTTGCCGCCGTCATGTATTCGTCGTAGTTGCCCGGATATACGCGCAGCTCGCCGTAGTCCAGATCCGCCATGTGGGTACAAACCATGTTCAGGAAGTGACGGTCGTGCGAGATGATGATCATGGTGCTGTCGCGATCGTTGAGCGTCTGCTCCAGCCAGCGGATGGTGTCGATGTCCAGGTTGTTCGTCGGTTCGTCGAGCAGCAGAATGTCCGGGTTAGAGAACAGCGCCTGGGCCAGCAGCACGCGCAGCTTCCAGCCTGGCGCGACTTCGCTCATCGGGCCGTAATGCTGTTCGACCGGAATGCCCACGCCCAGCAGCAGTTCGCCCGCACGCGCTTCCGCGGAGTAGCCGTCCATTTCGCCGTACTGGGTCTCCAGATCGGCCACTTTATAGCCGTCTTCTTCGCTCATTTCGGCGAGACCGTAGATACGATCGCGCTCCTGCTTCACTTCCCACAGCTCCGCGTGCCCCATGATCACGGTGTCGAGCACGGTGAACTCTTCGAAGGCGAACTGATCCTGACGCAGCTTACCGATGCGCTCGTTCGGATCGAGCGACACGTTGCCCAGCGTCGGCTCTAAATCGCCGCCGAGGATCTTCATAAAGGTGGATTTTCCGCTACCGTTGGCACCAATCAGGCCGTAACGGTTGCCGCCGCCAAATTTGACGGAAATATTTTCGAACAGCGGCTTACTGCCAAACTGCATAGTGACGTTGCTGGTAACTAACACGGAGAGATTCCTGCGAAAAGTGTGATAAACGCGGCATTATGCCACAATTCCGAATTGAGATCCCGTGTTGCGGCATTCCACTAAACTTTAACAAATTCGAAAAAAATGTGATTTCGTACACATCTGAATTCACTGTTAGCGGGAATGCACATATAATGCGCTCCCATTACAGATTCAGTCTTATCAACTCATCGCCGGAATGGCTTAGATACCTCGCATAACATGAACATGAAATTAACAACGCTTTTTGCGGCGGCGTTAGCCGTAGTAGGTTTTTGTAAGACCGCTTCTGCGGTGACGTATCCCCTGCCTACGGACGGTAGCCGTCTGGTGGGTGAAAACCAGGTGGTGACGGTACCGGAAGGCAACACCCAGCCGCTGGAGTACTTTGCGGCGCAGTATCAGCTCGGCCTGTCTAACATGATGGAAGCTAACCCGGGCGTTGACCCGTATCTGCCGAAAGCGGGAACCGTGCTCAACATCCCACAGCAGCTGATCCTGCCGGATACCGTGCACGAAGGTATCGTGATTAACAGCGCCGAAATGCGTCTGTATTACTACCCGAAAGGCACCAACACCGTGATCGTACTGCCAATCGGTATCGGCCAGCTGGGCAAAGATACCCCGCTGAACTGGACCACCAAAGTTGAGCGTAAGAAAGCGGGCCCAACCTGGACGCCAACGGCCAAAATGCACGCCGAGTACATCGCTGCGGGCGAGCCGCTCCCGGCAGTTGTGCCTGCCGGCCCGGATAACCCGATGGGCCTGTACGCGCTGTACATTGGCCGTCTGTATGCGATTCACGGGACCAACGCCAACTTCGGTATCGGCCTGCGCGTAAGCCACGGCTGCGTGCGTCTGCGTAACGAAGACATCAAATTCCTGTTCGAAAACGTGCCGGTCGGCACGCGCGTGCAGTTCATTAACGAACCGGTGAAGGCGACGTCAGAGCCTGACGGCAGCCGTTACATTGAAGTGCACAACCCGCTGTCCACCAGCGAAGAGCAGATCAACAACAACGAAATCGTACCGATTAAGCTGACCAGCGCGGTGCAGTCCGTTACCTCTCAGGCGGACGTGGAAACAACCATTGTTGACCAGGCGATTCAGAACCGTTCCGGTATGCCTGTGCGCCTGAACTAATCGCGAAACGCGTAAAAAAAGCGGGCTTTGATGCCCGCTTTTTTTTTATCCGTTATTGACGATAACGATGCCGCCGTGGTCGTAACGATAGTGACAGTGCGCGTACTCCAGCGGCGTACCGTCCTCCAGATAGATCACCTGCTCCACCTCCAGCACCGGATCGGTTTGCTCGCAGACAAGATGCTGCATATCCAGCGCGCTGGGCTTCAGCGCCCGCACCACGCGATACGACCCCATGATCTTCAGCCCCAGCGTCTCCTGAACATACCGGAACACCGAACTCTCAAGATGGGTTTTATTCAGGCCGGGCACCAGGCTGAGCGGCATCACGGTGGAATCAAGCGACATCGGCTCGCCGTTCAGCAAGCGCAGACGGATAAAATCGTAAACCGGCGTATCCGGGTTAATCATCAGCGACGCCTGCTCTTTCTCGTTCGGGAAGCGCAGCTCAAAGTGCACCACCTGACTGCTCACCGTGCCCAGATGCTCCCAGGTTTTGGTTGCGCCGAAGTAGTCGCTGCCGGAGAGATCCCACTGCGACAGCTGAAGGAAGTTTTTGCGGATAAACGTGCCCTGCCCCTGGCGGGTATACACCAGCCCTTCAACGATCAGCTGGCGCATCGCCTGCTGAATGGTCATCCGGCTGGTGCTGAACTCCGCCGCCAGCGCAAACTGGTCCGGCAGCGGTTCATTGGCGGCGTACTGCTGGCTGATAATCCGTTTCTTAATTTCCCGCGCTATGGTGATGTACTTCGCCGCCATCGTCCTTCCTTATGATTAGTTTTCTGTCCCGCTGTTTTTCAGGGCCACTCGCTCGGCAACGTTGAGGAAAGGCAGGTAGAAGAATACACCAAATACGATGATTGCCAACTGCACCACCACGGCGCGCCAGTCCCCCGCCGTCGCCAGCCAGGCGCTGAGGAGCGGCGGGGTTGTCCACGGGATCATCACCACGCAGCGCGACATCAGCCCAAGCGTGGTACAGAGCCAGGCGAAGTAAATGCCGATGGCGGGCAGCAGCACAAACGGGATCATCAGCGGCAGGTTAAAGACAATCGGCAGGCCGAAAATCACCGGCTCGTTGATGTTAAACAGGCCCGGCGCCAGCGACAGACGCGCCACCTGCTTCGCCGACCGCTGCCGCGAGAAGATGAAGATAGCAATCAGCAGCGAGATGGTGCTGCCCGTTCCGCCCACCATGCCAAAGGTCGGAACGAAGATACTGTTGATGATGTGCGGGATCGGCTGACCACCGGCAAAGGCCAGCATGTTTTCGTTGGTGTTAATCAGCAGAAACGGCTCCAGCACCACGCTGTTCACCACCGACTGGTGAATGCCGAGCGTGAACAGGAAGTTGCCGAAGCTGTAGATAAAAATCGTCCCCGGCAGGCTGGTGTTAATCAGCCGCAGCGGCTGCTGAATAAACGTGGTAATGAGGTGGATCAGATCCGTGTGCAGCACGTTTGCCAGCAGCGCCGCCAGCACCGCAAACAGCGACAGCGTAAGTATAGTCGGGATCAGCGCGGTGAAGGATTGGCTGACCGCCGGCGGCACGTTCTCTCCCAGCGAGATATGCAGCACCCTGAGCCGCGAAATGGCGATAAACAGCTCGGTTGAAAGCAGCCCAATCAGCACGCCGGCGAAAATGCCGGTGGAGCCGATATTGGCGAAGGTCAGCACCTGCGTAACGTTTACCGCGGCGTCGCTGCCGACGGGCGTAAGCGGGACGCGCATCGGCATCATAATGATAAAGCTGCTGACGGCGATAACCACTGCCGAGACCGGATTGTCGAAATCTTTGTTGCGCGCCAGCGACCAGGCAATCATCGGCGCCAGCAGCAGCGCGGCGATATTCAGCGTGCCGTTGACGATCGCCTCGCCCCACACCTTAAATCTCACCAGCGTGTCGCCTTCAAAAAGCCACGGGAAGACCACGTTGTTCACCAGCACCGCCAGGCCGGCGAGGATGAAAATCGGCATTACCGTGGCGAAGGCGTCGCGCAGGGAGCGAAGGTGCACCTGGTTTGCCAGGCGCGCCGAGAACGCTACAAATTTATCGACAAAAGACTGCATGTGCGGTGTGATTTTTGTTTCAGACATAGCGGAGAGTTCCCATCAATCAGTCACAAAAACGGCCCGGCAGCGTACGGCTTACATATCGCGTCCGTTGGTATGGATGACCTGTTTTAACCACACGTAGCTTTTCTTCGGCACGCGCTTCAGGTCTTTCAGATCATGGTTTTCGCGGTTGACGTAGACCACGCCGTAGCGCTTACGCATGTCCCCCTGCGAACTGAGAATGTCGATCAACCCCCAGCCGAGATAGCCCATAACTTCAGCACCATCCTCGAACATGGCGGCCTTCATGGCCTCGATATGCGCCCGGTGATAGTCAATGCGGTAGGTGTCGTCGATCGGGTTTACGCCGTCCCAGGATTCAATCACCCCGATGCCGTTTTCAATCGGGAACACCGGCATCCGCCAGTCGTTGGCGTAGCGGGTGATGATGGTGCGAAAGCCCAGCGGATCGATCTGCCAGTTCCACTCTGTGGCTTTCAGGTACGGGTTATTTTTCTCGCCGTGCAGCAGGTAATAGTTCACCGGCGTGCCTTCCGGGATCGCATCGCTGTCGAGCGTTTTGCTGGCATAGTAGCTGAAGGCCATAAAGTCGTTTTTGGTTCTCGCGAGCAGCGCAAGATCCTCAGCACGGTAGATATCGCCGAACCCTTCCTGCTCCACCACCGCCATGACCGCCGGGCTGTAGCCCTGACCGGCAAAGACGCGCAGCAGGTTCTGGTTGAGAAATTCGTCGTACTGCAGGGCGCAGAAGATATCGCGCGGTTTGCAGGTGGCCGGGTAAACCAGCTGGTGCGCCAGCATGCCGCCCATCAGCTGGCCCGGCTTTGTCTGGTGCAGGTATTCGGTTAACGCCATGTGCGCCACCATCGCATGGTGCTGGAGCTCATACAGCTCGCGCAGGGTTTGCTCCCCTTTCATATAGCCGGAGATGCGGAAGGCTTCCGGCATATGGAAAATGTTCTGCTCGTTGAAGGTCAGCCAGTACTTCACGCGGTCGCCGAAGCAGTCGATCATCTTTTTGCCGTAGCGGATAAAGGCCTCCACCACGCGGCGATCGTTAAAGCCGTTGTACTCCTGCGCCAGCGCCAGCGGCATATCGAAATGGTAAAGGCAGATCATCGGCTCTATACCGCGGGCGATCAGATCGTCGATAAAGCGATCGTAAAAGGCGATGCCTTCCTCGTTGAACTCGCCGTCGCCCTGCGGACAGACCCGGCTCCAGGAAATCTGGAAACGGTAGCAGTTCATGCCCAGATCCTGCATCAGGTCGAAATCTTCCCGGTACCGGTGGTAGGAATCCGTGGCAACTTTCCAGTCGGAGATGTTTTCTCCCGCCTCGCGGATGTCGTAGACCGACATTCCCTTTCCGCCCTCATTCCAGGCCCCTTCCGTCTGCATGCTGGATACCGAGTTGCCCCATAAAAAGTTGGCCGGCAGCAATTTGTTCATGCTCTCTCCCTATATGACTAGTCATTTAAATTCTCATGACTAGTCATATAGGCGAAGATGAAATGTCGATCAAAGGGGAGGATCGTTTTTTGTGAGCGGCGCAAAAGAAAAAGCCCCGGCAAGCGACGCGCCGCCGGGGGGGGAAGGAAGGTTACTGCTGCGCGAGCTGGCTGCGGCGATGCTCGCCCTGCCGCTCCAGCATCCAGCCCGGATATTCGCGCGGCAGCGCGCTGACGGCATCAAGCTCTTTTAGCTCGTCTTCGCTCAGGCGGATCCCGGTGGCGGCAATGTTGTCCTCCAGCTGCTCGACCCGTTTCGCGCCGATAATCACGCTGGTCACCGCTTTTTGATGCAGCAGCCACGCCAGCGCGATTTGCGCCACGGAGACGCCCTTACGCTCGGCAATGACGCGCATCACGTCCACGCAGTCGAAGGCGCGATCTTTATTCACCGGCGGGAAGTCAAACTCCAGACGACGGCCTCCGGTTTCGCTCTGCCCGTCACGGCCGTATTTCCCGCTCAGCAGGCCGCCCGCCAGCGGGCTCCAGACCATCAGCCCGACGCCTTCGCTCTGCATCATCGGCACCAGCTCGCGCTCCAGGTCGCGTCCGGCGATGGTGTAATACGCCTGGAGTGAGGCGAAACGGGACAGGCCCAGGCGTTCGGAAATGCCCAGCGCTTTGGCAATCTGCCAGGCCGCCCAGTTAGAGACGCCGATATAGCGCACGTGGCCGTGCTGCACCAGGTTATCCAGCGCATAGAGGGTCTCTTCGATGGGGGTCGCCGGATCGAAGCCGTGTAGCTGATAGAGATCGATATGATCGAGCTGCAGGCGGCGCAGGCTCTCCTTTACGCTGCCGATAATGTGATAGCGCGAGCCGCCGCGTGAGTTCACTCCCGCGGTCCCCGTTTCGCCGAACACCTTGGTGGCGACCACCACGTTTTCGCGCGGGACGTTCAGGTTTTTCAGCGCCTGACCGAGGATCTCCTCCGAGCGTCCTTCCGAATAGACGTCGGCAGTGTCGATAAAGTTGATGCCGGCGTCCAGCGCGCGGCCCACCAGCTGCTCGGCGTCGTTTTGCCTGAGCTGGCCAATCTTGCCCCACATGCCGCCCTCGCCGCCGAAGGTCATGGTGCCGAGGCAGAGTTCTGAAACAAACAGTCCGGTATTGCCCAGTTTTTGATAACGCATAACGCTTTCCTCGCATGTCGATGGGTGTCCGTTAGTTATACCCGCCCCTCGGCCTTCGCGAATGTGGCGTTCCTGTCCGTTTCTTGCCCAATCCTCCAAATCTATCCGCGCGGGGCGTCGCCAAAGACGGCGTAATCCGGGAGCTGCACCTGCTGATACGGCTCCCAGCCGCCGCCGAGGGCTTTGTAGAGCGCCACCAGGTCAAGCGCGCTCTGCACCTGCGCCTGCGCGCGCTGCTGCTGCGCCTGCGCCAGCTGCCGCTGGGCGTCCAGCACGTCGATAAAGCTGGCGATCCCCTGCCGGTAGCTGTCGCTCGCCAGGTCAAAGGCGTTTTGCAGCGCATCGATGGTTTTCGCGAGGCCCGCCTCACGCTGCTGGTCGGTGCGATAGCTCACCAGGGCATTTTCGACGTCGCCGAGGGCCGTCAGCACCGTCTGACGGTAGTCCAGTACCGCCGCGCCCTGCTGCGCGCGCGCCACCTTCACGCTGGAGACCAGCCGACCGCCCTGGAAAATGGGAATGGAAACCTGCGGCCCAAAGCTGTAGAAGTGGCTGCTCCAGTCGGTCAGCCAGCCGGATTCGCTGTTGCGCATGCCAAACTGCCCGGAGAGGGTAAAGCTCGGGAACAGCTCCGCCACCGAGACGCCGATTTGCGCCGTGGCGGCATGGAGGTTCGCCTCCGCTTCGCGCACGTCCGGGCGACGCCGCGCCAGCGTTGACGGAATGCCCGTTTGCACAATATCCGGCAACGCGGGCATAGGCTGTGAAGACTGGAGTTCAGCATCCAGCGCGCCCGGCGGCTTGCCGAGGAGGATCGCCAGGCCGTTCATCGCCTGACGCGCCTGCGCCTCATACTGCGGCAGCTGGGCTTCAAGAGTGCCCAGCTGCGCCCGGGCGTTTTCCACGTCCATCTGCGGTGACAGCCCGCCGCGCTGGCGGCTCTCCGTGAGCGCCAGCGTCTGCCGGGCGCTCTCAATCTGGGTATTGAGCGTAGCGATGATGCTTTGCGCGCCACGCAGCTGTAGCCAGGCGCGAGCCACTTCCGCCTCCAGCGACACCAGCGCATCGTTACGCTGCTCGACTGCCGCCCTCTGCTGCGCCTCCGCCGCCTCCACCTGACGGCGCACCTTGCCCCACAGGTCGATTTCCCACCGGGCGTCAAAGCTGCCCTGATAAAGGTTGATCGGCTGCGTCAGCGGTCCTAACGCCCCCCGCAGCTGCGGGTCGACGTTATCCAGCTGGTCGTACACGCCGTGGGATTTCAGCTCCCCTTCCAGGCCGAGCTGCTGGCGCGTGGCCTGCACGCTGCCGTTCACCGACGGGAAAAATGCCCCGCCCGCCTGGTTAATCTGTTCACGCGCGCCGGCAATGCGCAGTACCGTTTGCTGTAGCGTCAGGTTCCCGGCGATGGCGCGCTCAACCAGGCTATCGAGCTGCGGCGAGCCGAAGGTTTTCCACCAGCGCGGATTGGTCGCGGCGGAGGTAGTTTGCGATTTCACCGCGCCGTCGCCCTTATCGTTCCAGCGCGCGGTCGCAGGCGGTGCGGGCTGCTGGTAGTCCGGCCCGACGGCGCAGCCCACCAGCAGCATCATTATTATCAGGGGGTGTAAACGTCTGTGTATCATCAGTGTGCTCCTGCACTCCCCTCGCTCTTAACCGGCGAGAGCAACAAACAAAACGGAATCAGTAAAAAGGCCACCGCGCTCAGCAGGGTGAAGACGTCGATGTAGGCCAGGAAGCGCGACTGCTCGATCATCGTCTGGTACATCCGCCCGGTGGCAATGCCGGTCGGATCGCCCACCTGGGTGGTGAAGTTCTGGATCGCCTGCGCGCTTTCGCGTATCGCCAGCTGGAACTGTTCGTTAAACGGCGAAGCGTGATACGCCAGGTGCGCGCTGTGCGCCTGCGAGCGCTCGGTAATGGCCGCCGTCGAGAGCGAAATGCCAATCGAGCCCGCCACGTTGCGGAACATGGTGAACAGCGCCGCCGCATCGGCGTTGAGCCGCCTCGGAATCGAGATAAACGCGATAGTGGTCAGCGGCACGAACAGGAACCCGAGCCCAATCGACTGGGCGCTGCGGAACAGCACCAGGGTTTCGAAGTCAATATCCGGCGTCAGCGTGCGCGACCAGAAGAACGACACCGCCAGGCAGGTAAAGCCAAAGGCGATGATCCAGCGCGTCTGCACCACCGGCATCAGCTTCAGCACCAGCGGAATAGTTAAGACGATCAGCACCGCCCCGGGCGACAGCACCAGCCCGGACCAGGTGGCGGTATAGCCTAAATCCTGCTGCGCCAGCTGCGGGATAACAACCGAGCTGCCGTACAGGATCATCGCCATCCCCGCCATCAGCAGGCTGGAGACGGCGAAGTTACGGTCCTTCATGCAGTGCAGATCCACCACCGGCTTTTTGGCATACACCAGCCAGTAGATCGCGCCGATAATGCCGACCAGCGTCAGCACCGCAAAGGTGCGGATAAAGTTCGAGTAGAACCAGTCGTCGTCCTCACCCCGGTCGAGCATCACCTGCAAACAGCCCAGACCGAGGGCGATCAGGCCGATCCCCGTCCAGTCGACGGTGAGCTTCTCTTCCGATTTTTTCTCCCACGGCGGATCTTCCAGCAGCTGGTAGATCGCCAGCACCGTCACGATCCCCACCGGAATATTGATGAAGAACACCCAGCGCCAGGAGTAGTTATCGGTGATCCAGCCGCCCAGCGTCGGGCCAAGCACCGGCGCAACGATAATGGCAATCGACGAAAGACCGAAAGCTTTGCCCCTGTCCTCCGGCTTGAAGTAGTCGAGCAAAACCGACTGCTGCGTGGGCTGCAATCCGCCGCCGAAGAAGCCCTGCATCACGCGGAAAAGGATGATTTGCCACAGCTCGGTGGCGATGCCGCACAGGAACGAGCAGATGGTGAACATGACGATGCAGATCAGGAAGAACTGCTTGCGGCCAAACAGGCGGCTCAGGAACGCCGAGATGGGCAGTACGATGCCGTTCGCCACCAGGTAGCTGGTGAGCACCCAGGTGGATTCGTCATAGCTGGCCGAAAGCGACCCCGCCACGTGCGGCAGCGCCACGTTGACGATGGTGGTGTCCAGAATTTCCATAAACACCGCCAGGGTGACCACAATCGCCACCGCCCACGGGTTGCTGGCGGGCTTCCAGTTTTCGTGGCTGCTGTCCGTCATTCCACGGTGACCTTCGGTTCAACCGACAGCCCCAGCGGCAGCGGCCTGTTCGGATCCAGCCCTTTATCAATAACGATTTTGACCGGCACGCGCTGAACGATCTTCACAAAGTTACCGGTAGTGTTTTCCGACGGGAAGGCGGAGAAGCGCGAGCCGCTGCCCTGCTGGATGCTGTCGATGTGGCCTTCCAGCGCCATATCCGGCCAGGCATCCACGGAGACGGTGACCCTATCTCCGGGCTTCATGCGCTCAAGCTGCGACTCCTTGAAGTTCGCCACCACCCACACGTTCGGGGACACCAGCGAGAACAGCGCCGTGCCCGCCTGCACCAGCGTGCCGGGCTGCACGTTGCGTTTGGTCACAAAGCCGTCGAACGGGGCGCGGACTTCGGTATAAGAGAGGTTCAGGTTGGCGGTTTCCAGCTGCGCTCTGGCCTGGTCGACCTGCCGCTCGCGGGCTTCGACGTTGGTCTCCTGCTGGCGAATTTGCAGCTGAACCTGCTCCGCCACCTCCAGCTGCGCCCGGGCGCTGGCAAGACCCGCCTGCGCGCTGCGCAGCTGGGCGTTCGCGGAATCGATACTTTGCTGAGTGGTCGCGCGCGGGTCAACGCCGCGCTGGCGGCGATACTCCGCCTGCGCGTTCGCCATATCCGCCTGCGCTTTCAGCACCTGAGCCCTGGCTTCGTCACGCTGGGCGGGATATTGCACCTTCGAGAGCGCCAGCTGCGCCTGAGCCTGATGCAGCTGAGCCTGCGCCAGCCCGAGCTCGGCCTTAGCCCGATCGCGCTGGGCGATGTTATCGCGAGGATCGATTACCACCAGCACGTCGCCTTTTTTCACGCGCTGGTTATCCCGCACGCGAAGCTCGGTAACGTAGCCCGCCGTTTTAGGGGCAATCGTCACCACGTCACCGTCGGTGAAGGCGTCGTCGGTGGTCTCTTCGTTACGGGTCAAAAACCACCACACCAGCGCCACAATCACCATCACGATGACCACGATGCCAAGGATAATTAACGGTTTTTTGCCCGGGCGCTTGCGCTCGTTATTATTGTTTTCCTGCTCGTCAGCAGGTGGGTTTTGATCTTCTGCCATAGTTCAGCAACGGTCCTGTCAGTGAGCGGCATCACACTATGCCGTTCACTAAAGCTAGGACGTTGCTATACATTTGCCAGGAAAAACTGACAAATTGCGCACTATATGAGAAGGAATAGTCCGAAACCGACCGCCGCTGACCAGAGCAGCATCGGGATTGACCAGAGATGGAAGCGCCACCAGATGCGGCGGTCGTTTGCCATACGCAGGGCGATCAGGTTCGCCAGCGAGCCGGGCAGCAGCCCAAAGCCACCGACGTTAACCGCCCAGGCCAGCAGCGCCGTAGGGGGAACATAGTTAAGCAGTAAAATGGTGGACGGCACGTTGCTGATGACCTGCGAAAGACCAATCGCCGTCAGCCACAGCCCCGCCTGGGACAGGCCGCTTACGCTGTGGAGAACGTTCTGCAATACCGGGAGCTGGATCAGCAGATGCACATCGATAAACATCGCCATAAAGACCAGCAGCAGCGTCCAGTCGACGCTCACCAGCACCCGCCGGGCGAGGAACAGGAAACCGCACGCCACCAGCAGCGCGCCCGCCAGGGCCTGGTTTAGCTCCAGCGCGGTGAGGAAAACGATATACAGGCCGAGGCAGCTCCAGACCAGGCGCGGCTGCCACTGCGGGCCGGCCGTACCGCTGTGGTACTGCAGCGATTTATTGGGGAAGGCAAACCAGCAGACCACCAGTAGCGTCAGCACGATCGCCAGCGCCAGCGGCGCCATCTGCCAGGTAAATGCGGTAAACGACAGGCCGGAGCGTCCCCACAGCAAAATGTTCTGCGGGTTTCCAATCGGCGTGAGCAGCGAGCCGGCGTTAACGGCCAGCGCTTCAAAAATGATCAGACGGGTCACCGGAATTTCGCACAGCTTACGCAACGTGAGCGTAAGCGGCACCACGATAAACAGCGCCACGTCATTGGTCAGAAACGTCGACAGCAGCGCCGCCGAGAAGACCATAAACAGCGCCAGCCTGCGCTCGGTGGCAAAGCGGCGCACCATTTTCCGCCCCAGGACGTCGAAATAGCCGCTCAGCTCAACGCCCTTGGTGAGCATCATCAATCCGCTCAGGGTGATGATGGTGCGCCAGTCAATGGCCGCAGGCCAGGCCTGCGGCGCAAAGGGCACAAACAGGCTGAACCCGACGCCAATAATAAGCAGCAGATGGAAAAAGCGATCGCGTTTCAGGGCCTGCAGGCCGGGGATGTTCATTCAGCGGAGGGACCGTATTTGAGCGTAAATTCGCGGAACCGTACCAGCGTCTCTTCGCTGACGTGATGTTCCATCCCTTCGGCATCCCGACGGGCAATTTCCGGGCTCACGCCCAGCACCAGTAAAAAATTCTCGACGATCTGATGGCGCTCGCGGCTCTCCTGCGCCAGCTTTTCGCCTTCAGCGGTGAGGAACACCCCGCGCCACGGGATCATCTCGATCAGCCCTACCGACGCCAGACGTTTTAACATTTTGGCAACCGTTGGCTGTGAAACGCCCAGACGTGCGGCCATATCAACCTGACGCGCTTCCCCGACTTCACGAATCAGGTCGGAGATCAGCTCAACATAATCATCAATCAGCTCCCGGCGGTGCGCCTCACGCACCTGACGAAACCCTTCAACATGCTCTTCAACGTTCACCAGTTGCGTCGTTTTTTTAGTTGGCTTACCTGCGCGACGGTTCATTGTGCTTCCTCAATGGGGTTGACGCTTCCAGCGCCCTGTAACGGAGCGCACATTGTAAACCATAGCTCTACAAGCACAAAAAATTAACGAATTAGCCATAGCTATACAATATAGCCTGTGCTATATCTGTATGTAATGCAGTCAACCTTCACGGATCGAAGGGATCAAAAATCAGGAGGTCTTATGAACGAATTCAAGAGGTGTATGACCGTGTTTACCCACTCTCCCTTCAAAGTGCGCTTAATGCTGTTGAACATGCTGTGCGATATGTTTAACAACAAACCGCACCAGGACGACAAATCCTCCCACTAAGCGGCGTCGCGGCACGCCGCTTCATTTTCCCTTCACGCTTTCCCTGTAAACGGCCAATTCCCGATTATTTTTGCGGATTTGCAGCCCCCTTCGCAAAACATCTGTTTAGCAACTGTTGACCTTAATTCACGCTCGCACTATCTTCTTGCAGCCCTGCACAATTTGCGGCTCGCTGAAGCGGACCTCGCATTCCCTTTCCACGCACTGTCCGGCAGGCTTTGACCCTTGGCGCCAGGGTGAGCACATGGCGTTTTCGTGATAGTGATCTATGAACGTAACCCTGATTGATACGCTTGTTACCCGCAGCCGGGCCTTAAGCCCGTGGACGGGATTTTATTTTTTGCAGTCGCTGCTGATTAACTTTGCGCTTGGCTACCCCTTCAGCCTGCTTTATGCCGTCGCGTTCACCTGCATCCTGCACCTGCTGTGGCGAAGCGCACCGCGCGTGCAGAAAGTGCTTCTGGGTCTCTGCTCCCTGGTCGCCGCGGCCTATTTCCCGTTTGGCCAGGCGTATGGCGCGCCAAACTTTAATACCCTGCTGGCGCTGCACTCTACCAATATGGAAGAGTCCACGGAGATCCTGACAATCTTCCCGTGGTACAGCTACGTCGTTGGCCTCTTTATTTTTGCCCTTGGGGTGATTGCGGTTCGCCGTAAGCCGGATGCGAAAAAGGCGTGGGGTAAAATTGAAAGCCTGTGCCTGGCCTTCAGCGTGGTGACGTTTTTTGTCGCGCCGGTACAAAACCTGGCCTGGGGCGGCGTGTTTAAGCTTAAAGATACCGGGTATCCGGTGTTTCGCTTCATCAAGGACGTGGTGGTCAATAACGAGGAAGTGCTCGACGAGCAGGCGCGCATGGCCGAGCTTTCCACGATGAAAGATACCTGGAACGTGCTGGCGGTGAAGCCGAAGTACCACACCTACGTCGTGGTGATCGGCGAAAGCGCGCGTCGCGATGCGCTCGGCGCGTTTGGCGGCCACTGGGACAACACGCCGTTTGCCAGCACCGTCAACGGCACGCTGTTTACCGACTACGTTGCCGCCAGCGGCTCGACGCAGAAATCCCTCGGCCTGACGCTTAATCGCGTGGTGGATGGCAAACCGCAGTTTCAGGATAATTTTGTCACGCTGGCTAACCGCGCCGGTTTCCAGACCTGGTGGTTCTCAAATCAGGGGCAGATTGGTGAATACGATACCGCTATTGCCAGCATCGCGAAGCGTGCCGACGAGGTGCAGTTCCTGAAGAGCGGTGACTTTGAAGCGGATAAAAATACCAAAGATGAAGCGCTGCTGAAGATGACGGCGCAGGTTTTTGCCACCCAGCGCACCCAGCCGCAGCTGATTGTCCTGCATCTGATGGGGTCCCATCCGCAGGCCTGCGACCGCACGCAGGGTAAGTACGCCGACTTTGTGCAGTCGAAAGAGACCTCCTGCTACCTCTACACCATGACGCAAACCGACGATCTGCTCAGCAAGCTGTACGCGCAGCTGCGCAATAGCGGCGACAGCTTCTCCATGGTCTATTTCTCAGACCACGGCCTGGCGTTTAAGGAGCGCGGCAAAGAGGTGCAGTATCTGGCGCACGATGATAAATTCCAGCAGAACTTCCAGGTGCCGTTCATGGTGCTGTCGAGCGATGACAAAACGCATCGCATCATCAAGGCACGCCGTTCCGCCAACGATTTTCTGAAATTCTTCTCACAGTGGACGGGCATTAAGGCGAAGGAGATAAAAAATGATTACCCGTTTATCTCCGAGAAGAAGGGCCCGCCAGTTTACATTACTAACTTCAGGTTACAGAAAGTTGACTATAACCATCTGGGGACGGATATTTTCGATATTAAGAGTAAGTGATCTCCGCTGACTCGTGCGGCCTGGTGCCCTCACCTGCGGGGAACAAACGTAAAAAGCGGCAATCATGGATTGCCGTTTTGCTTTAAGCTTCTCAAAAAAAAATCCGCCACAAGGGCGGATTTTTTACTGGCTCACCGAAGTGATTAGAAGCGGTAACCTACGCCCGCGATCCAGGTGCCAACGTCAACGTTGCGGATACGGCTCTGCTCATAGGAGAAGTCCAGAGCAACGTTTTCGATTGGGTTGAACTGCATACCTGCGCCATAGGAGAAACCGTAGTCGCTGTTGCTAGCAGTACGGTTCAGACCCTGGTTTTCGGTCTGCTGGAATTTACCGTAGCCAACACCTACAACACCGTAGATGCTTGCCCAGTCATTCAGGCGGTAAGCAGGACCCGCGGTGATGCCGTAGTACTGACCTTTATTGTAAGAGCCATTTTCAGTACGATCTTTCTCGGTGTAGGTGAAAGAACCGATCACGCCCAGCGGGTTGTTGTCTTGCTCGTAACGGTACTTCAGGTTGAAACCGTTGGTTTTGTTCATCACGCCCTGCATATCGCTCTGAGCGTAACCACCAGTTACAGTTGAAGTTGCCGCTACCGCGGTACCTGCGGAAACAGCCAGAACAGCTGCCAGTGCTGAAAGACATGCAATTTTTTTCATAACCACCTCAAATGTGCTTCAAGTAAGTCCGTAAGTTTTAAATATATCAAAAAATTCTGTGAAACTCTTTGTTCTTCACGATGTCTAATGAGACCTTTCCTGTAACAGAACATTTCCACAAGGCACTATCTTGTTAAAATAATTCCAGATTTTCACCTTTTAACGCTAATAGTGCGCGCCATCGCCGTTACATTCATCCAGATTATTCCTAATCTTTCAGGCGATAAAATCATCAACCTTTCCTCATTTTACGGATTTTCCCTGGTTTTTTTTCAACAGTAGCTCAACCGTTGCACCTTATTTCCATTACACTGCCACTTTTACCTCATTTGACATAAATTGACAGGAGAAAGGATGCCTGGTTTACCCCGCAAGTCTTCGGTCTGGATGCCGGTTGCAGTGATACTTATCGCGATGATGTCCATTCAGAGTGGCGCGTCGCTGGCGAAATCCCTCTTTCCGCTGGTCGGTGCGCCGGGCGTCACGGCGCTGCGCATCGCGTTAGGCACCCTGATCCTCGTGGTTATCTTTAAGCCCTGGCGGTTACGCTTTAAAAAGGAGCAGCGGCTGCCCCTGCTCTTTTATGGGCTGGCGCTGGGAGGGATGAACTATATGTTCTATCTCTCAATTCAGACCATCCCCCTGGGGATCGCGGTTGCGCTTGAATTTACCGGCCCGCTGGCCGTCGCCCTCTTCTCTTCCCGTCGTCCGGTAGACTTTATCTGGGTGATCCTTGCCGTGCTGGGGCTATGGTTCCTGCTGCCGCTCGGTCAAAGCGTGTCGCAAGTCGATTTAACGGGTGCCGCTCTGGCGTTGGGCGCGGGGGCGTGCTGGGCGGTTTACATACTAACCGGCCAGCGTGCAGGTGAAGAACACGGTCCGGCGACGGTCGCGTTAGGGTCGCTGATTGCCGCCATCATTTTTGTTCCGCTTGGCATGGCGCAGGCCACGGACTCAATATGGCAGTGGTCCATCCTGCCGGTGGGGCTGGCGGTCGCTATCCTCTCTACGGCGCTGCCCTACTCTCTGGAGATGATCGCCCTGACGCGCCTGCCCACGCGCATTTTCGGCACCCTGATGAGCATGGAACCCGCCCTGGCCGCCGTTTCGGGAATGATTTTCCTCGGCGAAACCCTGACGCTGGTGCAAACGCTGGCGCTCTGCTCCATTATTGCGGCATCAATGGGCTCCACGCTGACCATGCGTCCAGAACCTAAGGTTCAAAAAATCGACCTCGGCTAACCCCTTATATTCTGCATGGTTCATCCGCCATGCAGAATATACTCCGAATCCGTTCGCCCAAATACTTTCTTACAAAGTCGCCTTTATTGCTGAAATATGTCACCCGCCCTCCTTACCAGAGCCTAAATTAAGATTGATCTGCATCAATTTTTATAGATTCCTTTTATTTCATATAGTTAATAATACAACCATCCTTTCGCTATTAAACCGATAGGCAGCGCCAAACCGCAGAGAAAAAATCCGGTGCTATACTTAGTTCCGTAATTACCTGGGACACAAACATCAAGAGGATATGAGATTATGAGTACCGCTAAACTGGTGAAAACGAAAGCGTCTAATCTGCTTTATACCCGTAACGATGTATCGGATAGCGATAAAAAGGCAACCATTGAGCTGCTGAATCGCCAGGTGGTCCAGTTCATCGATCTTTCGCTGATCACCAAACAGGCCCACTGGAATATGCGCGGTGCAAACTTTATTGCCGTTCATGAAATGCTGGATGGCTTCCGCACAGCACTGGTTACACACCTTGATACCATGGCCGAACGCGCCGTACAGCTGGGCGGCGTGGCGCTGGGCACCACGCAGGTGATCAACAGCAAAACGCCACTGAAAAGCTACCCGCTGGATATTCATACCGTTCAGGATCACCTGAAAGAGCTGGCGGACCGCTACGCGATCGTGGCGAACGACGTTCGTAAAGCCATCGGTGAAGCAAAAGATGAAGATACTGCTGATATCTTCACCGCCGCCTCCCGCGACCTGGATCAGTTCCTGTGGTTCATTGAGTCCAACATCGAATAATCCCTGCGGATTATCTGAATAGCCCTCGCCCCTGGCGGGGGTTTTGCACATTTATGGTGCGCACTTTTGGGCGAAAAGGCCGCAAAAGTGAATAAAATGTAATAATCACCTCACACAACCGTTAACGGAAGATTGTTTTTCCGTCAGATTCTGCGCTAAATACCTCCCTGTCAGAAGCCCCTAACGAAGCGCACCAAAACGGTGCTCCATTATGGTGCAACATAACAGGATTGCCACGCTTATTGTGCAATGCGTGACATCATCTCCTTTGCAAAACAACAGGTTGTAAAACTGGCACGATTTTTTCATTGTGCCTGACGTTCTCGCAGGGGATCGCCCCGTGGATATAAAAGGAAATGCTATGAAGTCTGTATTAAAAGTTTCACTGGCTGCACTTACCCTGGCGTTTGCGGTGTCCTCTCAGGCCGCCGACAAACTGGTTGTGGCGACTGACACGGCGTTCGTACCGTTTGAATTTAAGCAGGGTGATAAATACGTCGGTTTTGACGTCGATCTGTGGGCCGCTGTCGCAAAAGAACTTAAGCTGGACTATACCCTGAAGCCAATGGACTTCAGCGGCATCATCCCGGCGCTGCAAACCAAAAACGTTGACCTGGCGCTGGCCGGCATCACCATTACCGAAGAACGTAAAAAAGCGATCGATTTCTCTGACGGCTACTACAAAAGCGGCCTGCTGGTGATGGTGAAAGCGGACAACAACGACGTAAAAAGCGTGAAAGATCTGGACGGTAAAGTGGTCGCAGTGAAGAGCGGCACCGGTTCCGTTGATTACGCGAAAGCCAACATCAAAACTAAAGACCTGCGTCAGTTCCCGAACATCGACAACGCCTATATGGAACTCGGCACGAACCGCGCTGACGCGGTGCTGCACGATACCCCGAACATCCTGTACTTCATCAAAACCGCAGGCAACGGCAAGTTCAAAGCGGTAGGCGATTCTCTGGAAGCACAGCAGTACGGTATCGCGTTCCCGAAAGGCAGCGACGACCTGCGTAACAAGGTGAACGGCGCGCTGAAAACGCTGAAAGAGAACGGCACCTATAACGAAATCTACAAAAAATGGTTCGGTACCGAGCCTAAATAATTTTACCTGATCTCAGGTTTGTAACGCCCGGTGGCGCTCACGCTTGCCGGGCCTACGTTTTTTGTTTTTCACCACGGTATACAGGAATACATCATGCAGTTTGACTGGAGCGCCATCTGGCCTGCCATTCCTCTCTTGCTTGAAGGCGCCAAAATGACCCTATGGATCTCGGTCCTTGGTCTGGTTGGCGGGTTGATTATCGGTCTGGTGGCCGGTTTCGCTCGCACCTACGGCGGCTGGATTGCAAACCACATCGCACTGGTTTTCATCGAAGTGATCCGCGGCACCCCGATTGTGGTGCAGGTGATGTTTATCTACTTCGCCCTGCCAATGGCATTCACCGACCTGCGCATTGACCCGTTCAGCGCCGCCGTTGTCACCATCATGATCAACTCAGGTGCCTACATTGCGGAAATCACCCGCGGCGCGGTGCTGTCGATTCATAAAGGCTTCAGCGAAGCCGGCCTGGCGCTAGGCCTTTCACGTCGCGAAACGATCCGTCACGTGATCCTGCCGCTGGCGCTGCGCCGCATGCTGCCACCGCTGGGCAACCAGTGGATTATCAGTATCAAAGACACCTCGCTGTTCATTGTAATCGGCGTTGCCGAGCTGACCCGCCAGGGCCAGGAGATCATTGCGGGTAACTTCCGCGCCCTGGAAATCTGGAGTGCGGTCGCCGTTGTTTATCTGATTATCACGCTTTTCCTGAGCTTTGTTCTGCGTCGTCTTGAAAGAAGGATGAAAATCCTGTGATTGAATTTAAAAACGTTTCCAAGCACTTTGGCCCAACCCAGGTGCTGCACAATATTGATTTGAACATCAGGCAGGGTGAAGTGGTGGTCATTATCGGGCCGTCCGGCTCCGGTAAATCCACCCTGCTGCGCTGCATTAACAAGCTCGAAGAGATCACCAGCGGCGATTTAATCGTCGATGGTCTGAAGGTTAACGATCCGAAAGTGGACGAGCGCCTGATCCGCCAGGAAGCGGGCATGGTGTTCCAGCAGTTCTACCTGTTCCCGCACCTGACGGCGCTGGAAAACGTGATGTTCGGTCCGCTGCGCGTGCGCGGAGCCAGCAAAGCGGCGGCCGAAACGCTGGCGAAAGATCTGCTGGCAAAAGTGGGCCTGGCGGAGCGTGCCCATCACTATCCTTCCGAGCTGTCCGGCGGCCAGCAGCAGCGCGTGGCGATTGCCCGTGCGCTGGCGGTGAAGCCAAAAATGATGCTGTTTGATGAGCCAACCTCCGCACTCGACCCGGAGCTGCGTCACGAGGTGCTTAAGGTCATGCAGGATCTGGCGGAAGAAGGCATGACGATGGTTATCGTTACCCACGAAATCGGCTTTGCCGAAAAGGTGGCGTCCCGTCTGATCTTCATTGATAAAGGCCGTATCGCGGAAGACGGAAATCCGCAGGCGCTGATCGCGAACCCGCCAAGCCAGCGCCTCCAGGAATTCCTTCAGCACGTCTCCTGACAGCAGTACGCTAAGCCGGGCTTGCCCGGCTTTTTTACGCCGGATTGTTCCCAAAAACTCCCCTCCGCTTCTCGCCCTCTATACTTATCATTTTGCACGATATTTTGTCGGAGGACGCCGTGCCGTGGATCCTGTTGCTCTTGTTTAGCCTGCTTAGCGCGCCATCGCTGGCTGTAACCATTCCTGGCGTCACCACCGGAGCCACCGCCACCCAGCAGAATGCACCGCCGGAGCCAGACGCCGAAAAGAAAAAAGCCGCGTACAGCGCCCTGGCCGACGTGCTTGAGAACGACACGTCCCGGCAGGAGTTAATCGATCAGCTAAGGAAGGTGGCCGCCACGCCGCCTCAGGATCCGGTTCCGACCATAGCGCCGCCGCAGGTCGAAGAAGAAAAAACGGTGCTGGAAAACGTCACCGACATTAGCCGTCACTACGGTGAAGCGCTGTCGTCGCGTTTTGCCCAGCTCTACCGAAACCTGATTGGCACATCCCACAAGCCTTTTAACCCCCACACCTTCTCCGCTGCCGCCACGCAGTTTGCCATTCTGGCAGGTGCCGTATTCATTTTTTACTGGCTGCTGCGCCTGTGCGTCTGGCCGCTGTACCGAAAAATGGGCCAGTGGGGACGTAAAAAGAATCAGCAAAAAAGCAGCTGGTTACATCTTCCGGCGATGATTACCGGAGCCTTTATCATCGATTTGCTGCTGCTGGCGATGACGCTGTTTGTCGGCCAGCTGCTGGCAGACCGGCTTAACACCGGAAACAAAACCATCGCCTTTCAGCAGGCGCTGTTCCTCAACGCGTTTGCGCTGATTGAATTCTTTAAGGCCCTTCTGCGGCTGATCTTCTGCCCGCGCGTGCCGGATCTTCGCCCCTTCGCGATTCAGGATCGGAGCGCCAAATACTGGGCGGTGCGGCTCAGCGTGCTGAGCGGGTTAATTGGTTACGGCCTGCTGGTTGCCGTGCCGATTATTTCCAACCAGGTTAACGTGCAGTTTGGGGCGCTGGCGAACGTGCTAATCATGCTCTGTATAACCGTCTGGGCGCTGTACCTCATCTTCCATAATAAAAAAGCGATTACCGAGAGCCTGCTGCACCTGGCCGATCGCTCCCTCTCCTTTTTCAGCCTGTTTATCCGCGCCTTTGCCCTGGTGTGGCACTGGCTGGCCAGCGCCTATTTTATTGTGCTGTGCTTCTTCTCGCTGTTCGACCCGGGCAACAGCCTGAAGTTTATGATGGGGGCGACGTTTAAAAGCCTGGCGATTATCGGCATAGCGGCGTTTGTCTCCGGCCTGCTCTCCCGCTGGCTTTCGAAAACCATTACCCTGTCGCCGCCGGTTCAGCGGAATTACCCGGAGCTGCAAAAACGGGTTAACGGCTGGATGTCGGTCTCCCTGAAAGCGGCGCGTATTCTGACGGTCTGCGTGGCAATCATGCTGCTGCTGAACGCGTGGAGCCTGTTTGATTTCTGGAACTGGCTGCACAACGGCGCGGGGGAAAAGACCGTCGATATACTTATTCGTATCGCGCTGATCCTGTTCTTCTCCGCCGTCGGCTGGACGCTGCTGGCAAGCCTCATTGAGAACCGTCTGGTCTCGGATGTGCATGGCAGGCCGCTGCCCAGCGCCCGCGCCCGCACGCTGCTCACGCTGTTTCGCAACGCGCTGGCGGTGATCATCAGCACCATTACCATCATGATTGTGCTGTCGGAGATCGGCGTAAATATCGCCCCGCTGCTGGCAGGCGCCGGTGCCCTGGGGCTGGCGATCTCCTTCGGTTCGCAGACGCTGGTAAAAGATATTATCACCGGCATCTTTATCCAGTTTGAGAACGGGATGAACACCGGGGATCTGGTCACCATCGGGCCGCTCACCGGCACGGTGGAGCGGATGTCCATTCGCTCCGTCGGCGTGCGTCAGGACACCGGGGCGTACCACATCATTCCGTGGTCATCGATCACCACCTTTGCCAACTTTGTGCGCGGCATTGGTTCGGTGGTGGCGAACTACGACGTGGACCGCCATGAAGACGCGGAGAAAGCGAAGCAGGCGCTGCGGGACGCGGTGAGCGAACTGATGGAGATGGAGGATATTCGCGGGCTGGTGATTGGCGAGCCGTCGTTCGCCGGCATCGTCGGGCTGACGAACACCGCCTTTACCCTGCGCGTATCGTTCACCACCCAGCCGCTAAAGCAGTGGACGGTGCGCTTCGCGCTCGACAGCATGGTGAAAAAACACTTCGATCTGGCGGAGGTGCGCGCGCCGGTACAGACCTATCAGGTACTGCCATCGCCGGCTACGCCGCCACCGCCGCAGGCGCCGACGCTGTAATCGTTCTGCCCGGCGGCGCTACGCTTGCCGGGCCTGAAACCCTATTTGCGGCGTTTGTTATCGTCCATAAACGACCAGGCGATGAAGCGGCTCTGCTTCTGGCCCTGCGCCATCTCTTTTTTCACCACTTTTACGGCGCCGGCTTCGGTCAGCGCGCGGTAGAGCGGCGGCAGGTTATCGCCACGGGAGACCAGCGTCGTAAACCATTTCACCTGGCGGCCAAAGCCTTTGCTTTCGGCAATCATGCGCAGAATGAACGCCACTTCCCCGCCCTCGCACCAGAGTTCCTGCTGCTGGCCGCCAAAGTTCAGCGCACCATCTTCAGCCTGGCCGAGATTACGACGCTTGCGCTCGCTTCCCGCGCGTGCGGAAGCGGCCGAGTCGTGGAACGGCGGGTTACACATGGTGGCATCGTAGCTTTCGTTCTTATGAATAATGCCGTTGAAAATGGCTGCGGCGTCCTTCTGACGGCGCAGACGAACGGCACGGCTTAAGCCCGGGTTGGCGTTGATAATGGCCTGCGCGCTGGCGAACGCGTCGGCACCAATCTCGCTGCCGGTAAACCGCCACTGGTATTCATGCGCGCCTATCAGCGGATAGATCAGGTTCGCGCCTGTACCGATATCAAGAACGGTGGCCTGGTTCGGCACCGCGCCGCCGTTGTCATCCGCCAGCAGATCGGCAAGGTGATGGACGTAATCCGCACGCCCCGGCACCGGTGGGCAGAGAAAGCCTTCAGGGATGTCCCAGTTCGCTACGCCATAAAAGTGGGCCAGCAGCGCCTTGTTCAGCGCTTTAACCGCCAGCGGATCGGCGAAGTTGATCGACGGTTCACCGGCAGGGGTCTGAACGATAAACGCCCGTAACTGAGGGCAGCTCAGGCACAGGGCATTCATGTCGTAGCGGCTACGGTGGCGGTTACGCGGGTGCAATCCCGGCTTTTGGGAAGTCATGGCATTCTCCTTTAAACAGCCGCGTAAGATACCCTGTGAAGGCGCAGGGGTAAATATCTGTCTGAGAGGCGCAAAAAAACGACCAAAATCAGTGGCCTGTATGTCTATGATCTGTCAAGAAAATGTCAGATTATATCGTTCAAAAAATAAGCAGATCATCATCAAATTTTTGCGCTAAATCACACTCGTCAGGCTTCTAAACTTAAGGGGAATCACCTGTTGTTTCCCTCCTGAGGATGTGATTATGAAAAAGTATCTGACCTTTATTATTGTGGGTGCGCTGGCAGGCGCCTCGTTCTCTGCCTGGTCCGTTCAACCCCTGACCAACGGCAACGACACCAGCCAGCTGCGTGCGGCCGGGACCGTCTCCGTCAGCCGGGCGAGCAACCTTGATGACCTTCAGGACAAGCTGGCTGAAAAAGCCCGTCAGGAAGGGGCTAAAGGGTTTGTGGTGAACGCCGCCGGCGGGGATAACCATATGTACGGCACGGCGACCATCTATAAATAACCCCTTCAAGTCCCGAACTGCATCTGCCCGACGGATGCAGTTCTCTTTCTTTGCGCCTTGTCTGCGCGTTTTTTAACCCCATATTAATAATATGGCTTAAACCACTCAGGGGAACAGCATGGCTTCCGGTTGGGCGAATGACGACGCCGTTAACGAACAGATCAACAGTACTATTGAAGATGCCGTAGCGCGCGCACGCGGTGAAATTCCGCGCGGCGAAAGCCTGGCTGAATGCGAGGAGTGCGGGGAACCCATTCCCGAGGCGCGCCGTAAGGCCATTCCCGGCGTACGGCTTTGCATTGCCTGCCAGCAGGAGAAAGATTCAAAAAACGCATCACATTCAGGATATAATCGTAGAGGATCGAAAGACAGCCAGTTACGTTGACTTTCCTTTACCTAAGTTAACCGCGCAAGCGCTTAGCTTTACGCTCACGACTTTCAGCGAACCGCGTAGCAAAACGTGCCCTTCTCAGCGCTTCTGTAAAGCGCAGCCGCAAGAAGTGTAAATCGCACCTGCGAATTTATTAGTAATCAATAAGTTATTTGTCATTCAAATTTTTTGAGCAACCACGTCAATTCTCTTCGATTTTATCTTCCGCAAAAAAGCGTGATACTTATCACATCGACGGAACATCGTCCCCTTAACAGAATAACCTGCGAGAATTTAACAATGAAAACTATCAAATATGCTGTTGCAGCTGTTGCCCTGTCCGCTCTGTCCTTCGGCGCTTTCGCCGTAGAGCCGGTCTCTTCCACTCAGGCGCAGAGCCTGAACAAAATCGGTGTGGTGAGTGCTGAAGGCGCGACCACGCTGGACGGTCTGGAAGCAAAACTGGCTGAGAAAGCAGCGGCTGCCGGCGCAAGTGGATACACCATTACCTCCGCTAACGGTAATAACAAACTGAGCGGTACCGCGGTTATCTACAAATAATCGAATGAATTATGCTCCACCCTCACCATCCCTCTGGTGAGATGCTCCAACCCTCATTGACCCTGTTGTTGTTACCCTTTGTTTGCCCGTCCGCCACTGGACGGGCTTTTTTTTGCTTAAAACGACTGCGCCACGCGCTGCATTCCCGCTTCCACCGTCTCCGCTTCCCCTGTCGCCACCAGGCAGCACGCCATTTGCAGCCTGATGGAGTGTGGAACAGGCACGTTTCCGGCGAGGCATTGCTCAATCCAGTTAGCGGTCGTATGCGGATCTTTCGCCTCGGGCAATATCACGCCGGTATTCTCCTCGCCGCGTTCCAGAATGGCGCGCGTTCCGGTGGAATCAATAAGCATGAGCTGAGGGCAACGCTGGGGATTGGCGTACACTTCCCCTTCCGTCCCGTGCATTAACAGCGCCCTTCCGCCAATGTCCTCAAAGAATTTACCCACGCGGGTGACGTATTCCGGGTGCGATACGCTGGAAAGGCGCAGCGCCGCATCTTCAGCAAACGGTGTCGCCAGCTTTGCCAGCGTGTGGGCGCTGTTACGGACCCCCATACGCCAGCGCATATCCAGCTGCTTTTCCAGCGGAGGACACAGCGCCCCGACCGGAATGTAGACCGGCTGATGTCCGTCAAGCCTGGCCTGCGCCTGCCCGGCGTGCAGGGTTGGCGCTATGCCCAGCAGATCGAAGATTGTCTCAGTCAGGGTGCGGGTTGGATCTTCCGTTACGCCATGCACAACAACCGGGAATCCGAGCCTGTGCAGCAGTATTGCCAGCAGAGGCGTCAGGTTTGCCTGCTTGCGGGCACCGTTATAGCTTGGGATCACAATCGGCATCGGTTTTGCCGCCGGCGGCGTTAAGCGCAGCGTTTGCGCCTGCATGGCTTCATAAAAGCCGCGCATCTCCGCTTCACCTTCACCTTTAATGCGTAGCGCAATCAGGATACCGCCCATCTCCAGATCGGGGACATCACCGTTTAGCATATGGGTGTACAGGGCCCGGGCCGTTTCCCGATCCAGGTCGCGGGCATGGTTCTTTCCACGTCCTACCTCTTTGATAATTTTACGATAATCCACGACATCTCTCCTTGCGGCTCTATGCAGATACTATAGCCCTGATAAATGTCGAGCGGGTAATCATTTTCCGCCCTTAGGTGCTGGAGCAGACGCTTCGAGGATAAAAATGGTCTGAAGAGAAATTGAACGAAAAATAAATCTCAGCGATAGTTCGCCCCGAATTAATCAGCCAGGTGATGATTAATGCGAGAAGTACCACACTTTCATTCAGAGGATTAAAATGAAAAAATTGATTATTGCGGGCATCGCTGCCGGGATGGCGTGTGCTTCCGTTTCTGCATTTGCATCAAGTGGTGAAGGACAAATTAATTTCACGGGTGAAATTATTGATTCCGCATGTACTGTTGTAAATGGTTTAAGCAACCCACTTAATGTTTCATTAGGTAAGGTGGCTAAATCTGCATTTACGGGAAGTGGTTCGACGACGTCGACAACCCGCTTTAGCATTCAACTCAAAGATTGTCCTGAAACGGTCACCAGCGCCTCAGTGACTTTCGGTGGGACGCCTGACGGTAACAATAAGGATATCCTTGCGGTTACGTCAGGAACAGGCGCGGCGTCGGGAGTGGGAGTCCAGCTGCTGGATAAAACCCAAAACCCGCTGAGCTTATATACTGCTTCCACAGAATATGCGCTCACGCCAGGTGCCACAACGAACGATTTACAGTTTGGCGCACGCTATATCCAGACCGGAGAGATCGTTTCTGCCGGGCTGGCGAACGCCGCATCAACCTTCACCATCGTTTACAACTAATAAAACAGATATTAGCTACCCCAGTGGCTAATATCTGTTACTTCTTTATTACGGTGTCGCTATGCGCAAATATCTTCTGCTCTCCTCCTTTTTATTCATCACCACTGCCGCGCACGCCGGAATTACCATCGGCGGCACGCGCGTGGTATACCCGGAAAATAAAAAAGAATCTTCCATTGGTATCAGCAACCCGGACAATCTTGATTATCTGGTGCAGTCATGGGTAGAGACGGAAGATAACGCGCGGGAGAAAGCACCGTTTTTAATCACACCGCCGCTGTTCCGTCTGGACGGTAAACAGGACAACGTTCTGCGCATCATCCGGACCGGGGGAAATTTGCCTGCCGATCGTGAATCGCTTTTCTGGCTAAATATTAAATCCATTCCGTCTTCTAAGCGCAATGAAATTAGCAACACGTTACAAATTGCCATTAAAACCCGAATTAAGCTTATCTATCGCCCGGCGGGTATTACCGGTAAACCGGAGGATGTTGCCGCGCATTTATCCTGGCACATGCAGGGCAACCAGCTTATTGTCAACAACCCTACGCCATTTTATATGAACTTCCAGGAAATAAAGCTGGACGGTAAAAAGGTTGACAAAGTCACCTATGCAGCTCCCAACGGCGAAACGCGTTTTGCTACCCCGGGGAATATCACCGCGCGCTCGGTGAGCTGGAAAATCATTAATGACTACGGCGGCATTAGCCCGTCTTATACCGCAAAGATTAACTAACTCGCCGGGAATATCTGAACATCATTATGCGCTGGGAATATAGCACCGAACCACCCAAACAGCACGGACGCTCAATGCTAATTGCGCTGGGCTGTACCCTGCTGGGCGTTTGCGTGCAAAAAGTTCTGGCCGATGATTATTTCAACCCGGCACTTCTGGATATTGACAACCCCGGACAGGGAAAAACCGATCTCAGTATTTACGAGATCGGCCCCGGCCAGGCTCCCGGTAAATATCACGTCGACGTCTACGTCAATAATAATAAAGTCGCCAGTAAAGAGATTGAGTTCACGCTAAAGAAAGACGCCAGCGGAAAATCGACGCTGCAGCCGTGCCTGAGCGCGGCCCAGTTAAAAAGCTTCGGCATTAAAATTGATAAATTCGTGCAGGATGATAAGGCGCAGTGCATTGACCTGAGCGTTATCCCCTCCGCCAGCGCCACGTTTCACGTTAACCCTCAGCAGCTGCTGTTAAGCATCCCGCAGACCGCTATTACCCGGGTGCCGCGCGACTATGTCGACCCGCAGGAGTATGACGAGGGGATCAACGCCCTGCTGCTGAACTATAGCTTTACCGCCGGGGACAACCGCGGCAAGGGCGAGAACGGCACAGACCAGCGCAGCGAGTTTCTTAACCTGCGTCCCGGTCTTAACCTCGGGGCGTGGCGTTTGCGAAACTACTCCACCTGGAGCAAAACCAGCGGAGACGGTGACGCGGATAGCCAGTTTTCTTCCGTGTACACCTACGTCCAGCGGGATATTATTTCCCTTGGCAGCAGCGTTAAATTCGGGCAAAGCTCGTCGCCTTCGGACGTGTTTGACAGCATTTCATTCACCGGGGCGCAGATCGCGTCGGACGACGATATGCTGCCGGACAGCATGAAAGGTTTTGCCCCCGTCATCCGCGGAACGGCACACAGCAACGCCCAGGTTATCGTCCGCCAGAACGGCTACGTCATCTATCAAAACTACGTTGCGCCGGGCCCGTTTGAAATAAACGACCTCTACCCCACCGGCGGCAGCGGGGACTTAAACGTCACCGTGAAAGAGACCGACGGCAGCGAACAGCATTTTGTGGTGCCCTACGCTTCGGTGCCGGTATTGCAGCGTGAGGGCCGCTTTAAGTACAGCCTCACCGCAGGACGCTACCGCAGCTACGACAGCGACGTCGAAAAAACGCCTTTCATGCAGGGTACGGCAATCTACGGATTGCCTTACGGCTTTACGGCCTACGGCGGCGTGCAGGCCAGCCAGTATTACGATGCCCTGGCGCTGGGAGTCGGTAAGAATATCGGCGATCTCGGCGCGTTTTCGGTGGATGTCACCGGTGCCAAATCAGAGATGCAGGACAAGGCGCCGACCCACGGGCGCTCCTGGCGCATCCGCTACAGCAAAGATTTCGCCACCACCGGCACCCATTTTTCCATTGCCGGCTACCGCTACAACAGCAAAGGGTTTTATACGCTACAGGACACCCTGGATTCGCATACCCGCAATGACGACCGGGAAATGCCGGACACCCGACGCAGCCGGGAAGAGGCCACCGTCGATCAGTCCCTGGGCGGAAGGTTTGGATCCCTGACCCTGAGCCTGGTGAAGGAGAACTACTGGAATTCCAGCGAAAGCATGACGTCAGTGAACGTCGGCTATAACAACTCCTGGCACGGGGTGAGCTACGGCCTGAACTACGGACTCAATAAAAACACCCGTGACGGCAGCGACGACAATAACGAGAAAACCAGCGAGCAGACCATCGCCTTTAACGTCTCCGTGCCGCTCGATCGCTGGCTTCGCAACACCTGGGTCAACTACAACCTGAACAGCACGAAACACGACTCCACCCAAAGCGTGGGCCTGAACGGCACCGCGCTCGCCGGCGATAACCTCAGCTGGGGCGTCCAGCAGAGCCACGGTCAGAGCAGCGGCGACAGCACCAGCCTGAACGCTGATTACAAAGGCACCTACGGGGAGGTGAGCGCCGGATATTCACAGGATAGCCAGCAGCAGCAGCTTAACGTCGGCCTTCAGGGCAGCATGATCGCCCATGCGCATGGCGTCACGCTGGGCCAGCCGATGGGCGAGACGGCCGCGCTGGTCGAAGCGCCGGGCGCAGACGACACGAACATTACCAATCAGACCGGCGTGAGCACCGATTTCCGCGGCTATGCCATCGTGCCGTACGTGTCGCCATACCGCCATAACACCCTTGCGCTCAACACCGAAACGCTGCCGGAAAAGGCGGACGTTGCTCAGGCCGCAAAAACCGTAACGCCGACGCGCGGGGCGATTGTTCGCGCGCATTACGAAACGCACGTGGGCAGCCGGGTGTTAATTACGCTGAAACGCGCGGACGGACGCGCGATCCCGTTCGGCGCAACGGCATCGCAGCCCCATCAGGAGGGCGAATTTATCGTGGGCGATGGCGGGCAGGTATATATGACCGGCATGCAGAAAAAAGGCAGGGTTGACGTCAGCTGGGGGAAAACCGCCGACAGCCGCTGCTCCGCAACCTATCACCTTCCCGCAAAAGACGACGGGGCTGTTATTAACGTTACGGCGCGGTGCGTATGAGACTTTTCGAGGTAAAAATGAACATATTTAGATATGCCTTTGCGCTGGCTGTCTTGCTCTCAGGCGCGTGCCTGATGCCCCATGCGCAGGCGGCAACCACCTGTGACAGCACCGACCTGCCTTATACCCTGGACGCCGGCACGCTTTCCGTCCCCACGACCCTCGACATTGGCGGCATCATCCCGGGGTCGGCAAAGACGCACACCGTTAACGGCAGCTGTGTCGGGCCAATGACTAATCACACCATTATTTCCTGCTATTACGGAACGGGAACGGAAGTGCCGGGCATGCCGGGCGTGTACTCAACCAACGTAGACGGCATTGGCATTGAGCTTCTGAACAGTAACGGGCAGATCGTTCGCGGAAAGGGCTACTCATGTGATACCTCCGCGACGCCCGTCGGGACGGTCAGCAGCGACAGCGGACAAACGTTCTCGTTCAGCTATACCCAGCGCTTAATCAAAACGGCGTCACACATCGGGAGCGGCACCCTGTCGGTGGCGATGGATCCCTTTGGATTCGGCGTTTTTCGTTCTGTCGGTATCTCTGGCGCGCGAAATACGAGCCACTATTCCGCCACGGTTAGCGAAAGAACGGCGACCTGCTCCATCGATCCCCTCAATCTGACGGTCTCACTCGGCGATTTCCCGGTATCACAGTTTACCCACGTGGGCAGCTATACGGCCTGGAAGTATTTCAGCATCACCGCCACCTGCACGGAAGAGGTCAACCTTACGGCCTCGGTGACCAGCGCGAACGGCGTTAACGGCCAGTTTGGTGATGTCCTGAACCTTACGCCCGGCAGCGACAGCGCCACGGGCGTCGGGGTGCGAATGCTGCTTGACGGTGTCGATCTTAAATACGACTTCCCTATCCCGGTTGGTGGAAGAACTGCACCTGACGTGCCGGATGCCATTCCCTTCGCCGTGCAGTATTACCAGACGGATGCCACCGTCACCGCGGGGAAAGCCAATACCATCGCCACAATCGATCTTGAATACCAGTGACGGAGCGAAGATGAAAACGTTACCCCTTTTACTCGCACTGACGAGCCTCCCGGCTGTCGCGACCGACGTTACGCTCAATATCGAAGGAAATATTTACGACACCACCTGTCAGGTGGACGGTGGCAGCCAGAATATGGTGGTGGATCTGGGGCAGGGCGTTGCCAGCGACTTCCGTGACATCGGCGATACCGGTCCGTGGAAAAAATTCGATTTAACGCTGACGAACTGCCCGCCCACGCTGACGGTCGCCACGGTTTCCGTTGACGGCCCGCGCGACAGGGACCATCCCTTCAAATTCGCCAATAGCGGCACCGCAACGGGGGTGGCGCTAGAGCTGGCCGATCGCCTGGACTACATCGTGCTTGCCCCCGAGGCCCGGTTCAGCGTGGTGATCGATGCCGGCACCCACACCGCCACTTTCCCCATGGCAGCACGCTATTACGCAACCGCCATGCCCGTCACTGCCGGCACGTTCAACAGCGTTGTTCAGGCCACCTTTACTTACCAGTAGGACCGCGCCCCCTGGCATGGATGCCTTTTTTACGCCCGGCGGCCAGTTTTGCCGGGCGTTTTTTCACTTCCGGTACCTCCGGCTGCTCAATCGGGAACACCGGCAGCGCGTTCAGCAAACGCTGCCCGTAGTTTTTGGTGAGCAGACGCTTGTCGTATATCACCACTTCGCCCCAGCAGCCGTGGCTGCGAATAAGACGCCCGACCTGCTGAATCAAGTTAAACGACGCCGCCGGCAGGCTTTGCACCTCAAACGGGTAGCGGTTGAGGCTTTTCAGCCACTCGCCTTCGGTGATGACTACCGGGCTGTCGATGGGCGGGAAGGCGATTTTATGAATATGCACCTGCGTCAGATAATCGCCCTTCAGATCCAGACCCTCCGCAAAAGACTGAAGCCCCACCAGCACGCTGCGCTCGCCGTTATCAATCCGCTTGCGGTGGGTTTCCACCAGCCTGTAGCGCGGCTGGTCGCCCTGCACCAGCAGGAGTAAACGCAGATCGGTAACGTGCTCAAGAAAGCGCTGCATCGCGCGCCCGCTGGCAAACAGCACCAGCATGCCGGGGTATTTTTTGCTCTCGACCTGTTCGCGGAAGTAGGCCGCCATCTCGGCAATGTGCTGCTCTTCGTTGTCGATAAGCGGCTCATAGTTCATGCGCGGGATGACCAGCTTGCCCTGCTCGCAGTGGTTAAACGGCGAGTCCAGCGCCACAAAGCGGTCGCCCGCTTTCTCTTTCAGGCCGCTCATCTCCTGCAGTCTTGAGAAGCTGTTCAGGGAACGCAGCGTCGCGGACGTCACCACCACGTGCGGCACGCTGCGCCAGATCAGCTTTTCCAGCTGATCCGCCACGCGGATGCCCACGCAGTGGAAGAGCAGATGCACCTGCCCTTCCCGCACCTCGCGGGTCGCCCATTTCGTCACCGGCGCGCCGGACGCCTGCGCCATCGAGGCCAGCCGCCAGAGCTTGCTCTGCGCTTCAAACATCCCCAGCGCGCGGTTCATTTGCAGCAGAATGCGGTGCAAACGCACCACGTCATGGGTACCGGTTTTCTCGCTGAGATCGTTTAAGAACATCTCCGCCAGCCCGCGCAGCTTTTCGAGGTGCTTCGCCAGCTGCTGGCAAATCTCCATTACCTCTTCCGGCAGCTCCCCCATCGCAAAGCGGTGTTCCGCCTCCTGGGCGGCGGGAAGATAGAGGTTGAGGATGTTATTCAGCGAGGAGATAAGGCCGTAAACCTCGTCGCAGTGCTCGCTCAGCCGCTCCGGGACCGCCAGCGGCGGCGTGGTTTTCGGGCGGAACTGCTCCATGCAGGTGGCCACCAGCTTGCAGAACAGATCCAGCTGTAGACGGAACCACGGCGCGGTGATTTCCGCGCTCATCTCCAGCGCGTCCCGCGCCACGTCGGGCAGATGGTGGCCTTCGTCGAGCACCAGCAGCAGGTTTTTCGGCTCCGGCAGCACCGCTTCGCTCTCCAGCGCGGCCATCACCAGCGCGTGGTTTGCCACAACCACCTCCGCCTCCTGAATCTCGCGCCGGGCGACAAAGAACGGACACTCGCGGTAGTAGTGACAGTTGCGGTTCAGGCAGCTCGCTTTATCGGTGCTGAGCCTGCGCCACAGGTCGTCGCTAATCGCCTGGCTGGTGTGATCCCGCAGGCCGTCCCACCTGTAGCCGTCGAGCTCGGTTTTCAGCTTTGCACACAGCTCCTGCTCCGCCTTATTGTTTGGCGTCAGCTCGTCGTCGAGAAAGGCGAGCAGATCCTGCTGGGAAGGTTCACTGCTGGCCAGCGCCGCGAGGTTACGCGGACAAACATAGCGCCCGCGCCCAAAGGCGGCGGTGAACCGCAGGTCGGGGATGATTTTGCGCAGCAGCGGTAAATCTTTGCTGAAGATCTGATCCTGCAGCGCTACGTTGGCGGTGCTGACCACCAGCGTTTTGTCTTCTTCCCGGGCAATCGCGATGCTGGGAATGAGATACGACAGGGTTTTCCCGACGCCGGTCGGGGCTTCTATCGCCAGATGTCGCCCGTCGTCCCCGGCGAGCGTTTTAGCCACGTCGGCAATCATCTGCCGCTGCGGCGCTCGGGGGATAAAATCGGGGATCTGCTGCTGTAGCGCCTTATACCATGCGCCAATTTGCGCTTTTAGCGCCGCGGTTAAAGCCATCGGGAAACCTGGAATACTGTATAAACAGCCACTATTGTGGCACTTTCTTCCCGCTGCCGCAAAAAGAAAAGCCCGGCATTACGACCGGGCTTCCAGATTACTGCGGGTTAGCAGGCTTGCGCGGGCGGCGTCGGCGCTGCCCTTCCCCTGCTGGCTTTCCTTCGCCGCTGCGCCACGGGTTTTCACCGGCCGGTTTGCTGTCGTTATTACGACGCGGCGGTTTGCCCGGGGATTTCGCGGCGCCGCCTTCTGAACGACGCGGCTGCTGGCCGCGACCGCCGCCGCCCTGACCGCGACCGCCGCCCTGGCGGCCGTTCTGAATCGGCTCGGCTTTGATTGACGGATCAACCTCATAGCCCGGGGTTTCGATGCGCGGGATCTCTTTCTTCAGCAGGCGTTCAATATCGCGCAGCAGCTTGTGTTCATCCACGCAAACCAGAGAGAGCGCTTCACCGGTTGCCGCCGCACGGCCGGTACGGCCAATACGGTGAACGTAGTCTTCCGGCACGTTTGGCAGCTCGTAGTTCACCACGTGCGGCAGCTCTTCAATGTCCAGACCGCGGGCGGCGATGTCGGTCGCCACCAGCACGCGGATATCGCCAGACTTAAAGTCCGCCAGGGCCCGGGTACGCGCGCCCTGGCTCTTGTTGCCGTGGATCGCCGCGCTGCGGATGCCGTCTTTGTTCAGCTGTTCCGCCAGGTGGTTCGCGCCGTGCTTGGTGCGGGTAAAGACCAGCACCTGCTGCCAGTTGCCCTGGCCGATCATCTGGGAGAGCAGCTCCCGCTTGCGTTTTTTATCAACGAAGTGAACGTGCTGCGTCACCTGCTCGGAGGCGGTATTGCGGCGCGCCACTTCCACTTCCAGCGGGTTATGCAGCAGCTTTTCCGCCAGCGCCTTGATCTCGTCGGAGAAGGTCGCGGAGAACAGCAGGTTCTGACGACGCGCGGGCAGCTTCGCCAGCACGCGGCGAATATCGTGAATAAAGCCCATGTCGAGCATGCGGTCCGCTTCGTCCAGCACCAGAATTTCGATGCTGTCCAGCTTCACCGCGTTCTGGTGTTCCAGATCCAGCAGACGGCCCGGCGTTGCCACCAGCACGTCCACGCCGCCGCGCAGCTTCATCATCTGTGGGTTAATGCTCACCCCACCGAACACCACCAGCGAACGGATGTTGAGGTAGCGGCTGTACTCACGCACGTTCTCGCCGATCTGTGCCGCCAGCTCGCGGGTTGGGGTAAGGATCAGCGCGCGTACCGGACGACGGCCTTTGGCGTGCGGCTGATTTTTTACCAGCAGCTCTAACAGCGGCAGGGTAAAGCCCGCGGTTTTACCGGTGCCGGTCTGGGCGCTGGCCATCAGGTCACGGCCCTGCAACACGGCCGGAATGGCCTGCTGCTGAATAGGGGTTGGCTCAACGTAGCCCTGCTCTGCGATGGCGCGCAGAATTTCCGGGTTCAGGCCAAGGGAATCAAAAGACATAAAAACTCCGAACCGCCCCGACCATCACAGGTGTAGTTTTCAGGGAGATATAACAAACGGGAAGGACAAAAACCACAATGTCACGAAGGTGCGGAGTGTAGCAGCTTTTGTGACGTGGCGCATAAAATATCCCCGGCGATGCCTCGACGTTTGCGCGATTCCGGCATAATCTTAATCAATCGATTGATTAATTTTTAATACCGCCATGAATACGACCCCAACGACAACCAAAGGCGAACAGGCAAAAAGCCAGCTTATCGCCGCCGCGCTGGCCCAGTTTGGCGAGTATGGCCTGCATGCCACCACGCGGGATATCGCCGCCCAGGCCGGACAGAACATTGCGGCCATTACCTACTATTTTGGCTCAAAAGAGGATTTGTACCTCGCCTGCGCCCAGTGGATCGCCGATTTCATTGGCACCCACTTTCGTTCGCACGTTGAAGAGGCCACCGCGCTGTTCAGCCAGCCAGAGCCAGACCGTGCCGCCATCCGCCAGCTGATTCTTAACGCCTGTCACAACATGATCCGCCTGCTGACGCACGACGATACGCTGAACCTGAGCAGGTTTATCTCCCGCGAGCAGCTCTCCCCCACTGCCGCCTACCAGCTGGTTCACGAACAGGTGATCGCCCCGATGCACACCCATCTGACCCGGCTTGTCGCAGCCTATACCGGACGGGACGCCAGCGATACCGCCACCATTTTGCATACCCACGCCCTGTTGGGCGAAGTACTCGCCTTCCGTCTGGGGCGCGAAACCATCCTGTTACGTACGGGCTGGACACAATTCGATGAGGATAAAGCCGCGCAAATTAGCCTGGTCATTACCCGTCACGTTGATCTGATCCTGCAAGGCTTAACGCAAAGGAGCGAGAAGTCATGAAAAAACCTGTCGCCATCATTCTGGTGGTTGTTATTTTGCTTGCTGCGGGCATTGGCGGCTGGCTGTGGTATCAGAGCCAGCAGGATCGTGGCCTGACGCTCTACGGCAACGTTGATATCCGCACCGTGAATATGAGCTTCCGCGTTGGCGGCCGGCTGGCCTCGCTGAACGTTGACGAAGGCGATGCCATTAAAGCCGGGCAGACGCTGGGGATGCTGGACAAGGCCCCGTTTGAGAACGCCCTGATGCAGGCAAAAGCAGGCGTTTCGGTCGCGCAGGCGCAGTATGACCTGATGCTGGCGGGCTATCGCGATGAAGAAATTTCCCAGGCCGCCGCTGCCGTCAAGCAGGCGAAAGCCGCCTATGACTACGCGCAGAACTTCTACAACCGCCAGCAGGGGCTGTGGAAAAGCCGCACCATTTCCGCCAACGATCTGGAAAATGCGCGCTCATCCCGCGACCAGGCGCAGGCGACGCTGAAATCCGCGCAGGATAAGCTCAGCCAGTACCGCTCCGGTAACCGCGCGCAGGACATTGCTCAGGCAAAAGCCAGCCTCGAACAGGCCCAGGCGCAGCTGGCCCAGGCGGAGCTGGATCTGCGCGATACCACCCTCATCGCCCCGTCAGACGGCACCCTCATGACCCGCGCCGTGGAGCCGGGCAGCATGCTCAGCGCGGGCAGCACCGTATTAACGCTCTCCTTAACGCGTCCGGTGTGGGTGCGCGCCTACATTGATGAGCCTAATCTCGGCCAGATGCAGCCGGGCCGCGAGCTGCTGCTCTATACCGACGGTCGCCCGGACAAGCCGTATCACGGCAAGGTGGGCTTTGTCTCCCCAACGGCTGAATTTACGCCGAAAACGGTTGAAACCCCGGATCTGCGTACCGACCTGGTGTATCGCCTGCGCATTATCGTTACCGACGCGGACGACGCGCTGCGCCAGGGTATGCCCGTTACCGTGACCTTAAACGACGGGGAACGACATGAATGATGCGGTTATCCAGCTCAATAATCTGGTCAAACGCTTCGCGGGGATGGACAAACCGGCGGTCGCGCCGCTGAACTGCACCATTCACAAAGGCTATGTGACCGGGCTGGTCGGCCCGGACGGCGCGGGTAAAACCACGCTGATGCGGATGCTGGCCGGGCTGCTGAAGCCGGATGAAGGCGCGGCAAGCGTGCTTGGCCTCGATCCGATTAAAGACGACGCGGCGCTCCACGGCATGCTCGGCTATATGCCGCAGAAGTTTGGCCTGTACGAAGATTTGACGGTGATGGAAAACCTCAATCTGTACGCCGACCTGCGCAGCGTCACCGGCGAAACCCGGCAGAACACCTTTGCGCGCCTGCTGGAGTTTACCTCCCTCGGCCCGTTCACCGACCGGCTGGCGGGCAAGCTCTCCGGCGGGATGAAGCAGAAGCTGGGGCTGGCCTGTACGCTGGTGGGCGAGCCGAAAGTGCTGCTGCTGGATGAACCCGGCGTGGGCGTGGACCCGATTTCCCGCCGCGAGCTGTGGCAGATGGTGCACGAGCTGGCGGGCGACGGCATGCTTATCCTCTGGAGCACCTCCTACCTTGATGAAGCAGAACAGTGCCGCGACGTGCTGCTGATGAACGAAGGGGAACTGCTCTATCAGGGCGAACCCACTAGGCTGACGCAAACCATGGCCGGACGCAGCTTCCTGCTGCACAGCCCGCAGGAGTCGAACCGCAGGCTGCTCCAGCGGGTGCTGAAGCTCCCGCAGATCAGCGACGGGATGATTCAGGGACGTTCGGTGCGGGCGATCCTCAAAAAAGAGGCCACCGCCGAGGATATCCGCCGGGCGCAGGGTATGCCTGAAATCGAGATGCAGGAAACCGCCCCGCGCTTTGAAGACGCGTTTATCGATCTGCTGGGAGGTGCGGGAACCTCGGAGTCGCCGCTTGGCGCCATTCTGCACACGGTTGAAGGCACGGCGGGCGAAACGGTGATTGAAGCGAAATCGCTCACCAAGAAATTTGGCGACTTTGCCGCCACCGACAACGTCAACTTTGCCGTGAAGCGCGGCGAGATTTTTGGCCTGCTCGGGCCAAACGGCGCGGGAAAATCGACCACCTTTAAAATGATGTGCGGCCTGCTGGTGCCGACCTCCGGCAAGGCGCTGGTGCTGGACATGGATCTCAAGGTCAGTTCCGGCAAGGCGCGCCAGCACCTGGGCTATATGGCGCAGAAGTTTTCCCTGTACGGCAACCTGACGGTTGAACAGAACCTGCGCTTTTTCTCCGGCGTCTACGGCCTGCGGGGTCGGGCGCAGAACGAGAAGATCGGCCGCATGTGCGACGCCTTCGGCCTGACCGACATCGCCTCGCAGGCGACCGACGCGCTGCCGCTCGGCTTCAAGCAGCGGCTGGCGCTGGCCTGCTCGTTGATGCATGAGCCGGATATCCTGTTTCTTGATGAACCCACCTCGGGCGTGGATCCCCTCACCCGCCGCGAGTTCTGGCTGCATATCAACAGCATGGTGGAGAAAGGGGTCACGGTAATGGTCACCACCCACTTTATGGACGAGGCGGAGTACTGCGACCGCATCGGGCTGGTTTACCGCGGCAAGCTGATTGCCCACGGCACGCCGGACGATCTGAAAGCGCAGGCCGCCGACGACGAACAGCCGGACCCGACCATGGAGCAGGCGTTTATCACCCTCATCCACGACTGGGATAAGGAGAATGCCCATGCGCAGTAACGCCCTCTCCTGGCGCCGGGTACGCGCCCTGTGCGTCAAAGAGACCCGCCAGATCGTGCGCGATCCCAGCAGCTGGCTGATTGCGGTGGTGATCCCCCTGCTGCTGCTGTTTATTTTCGGCTACGGCATTAACCTCGACTCCAGCAAGCTGCGGATCGGGATTTTGCTGGAGCAGCAGAGCGAAGAGGCGCTGGACTTCACCCACGCCATGACCGGCTCGCCCTACATCGATGCCACCATCAGCGACAGCCGACAGGAATTGATCCAGAAAATGCAGGCCGGGAAAATTCGCGGCCTGATCGTCATCCCGGTGGATTTCGCGGCCAACATGGCGCGCCCGGGCGCCGATGCGCCGATCCAGGTGATTACCGACGGCAGCGAGCCGAACACCGCGAACTTTGTGCAGGGCTACGCGGAGGGGATCTGGCAGCTCTGGCAGATGCAGCGCGCCGAAGACCGGGGGGAAAAGTTTGAACCGCTGATTGACGTGCAGACGCGCTACTGGTTTAACCCCGCCGCCATCAGCCAGCACTTTATTATTCCGGGCGCGGTGACCATCATCATGACGGTGATAGGGGCGATCCTCACCTCGCTGGTCATCGCCCGCGAATGGGAGCGCGGCACCATGGAGGCGCTGCTCTCCACCGAAGTGACGCGCGTCGAGCTGCTGCTCTGCAAGCTCATTCCGTACTACTTCCTCGGCATGCTGGCGATGCTGCTCTGCATGCTTGTCGCGGTCTTTATCCTCGGCGTGCCGTACCGCGGTTCACTCATCGTGCTGTTCTTTATCACCAGCCTGTTTTTACTGAGCACGCTGGGAATGGGGCTGCTCATCTCCACCATCACCCGCAATCAGTTTAACGCCGCGCAGGTGGCGCTAAACGCCGCCTTCCTGCCGTCGATTATGTTATCCGGGTTTATCTTCCAGATAGACAGCATGCCCGCGGTGATCCGCGCCGTGACCTACGTCATCCCGGCGCGCTACTTTGTCAGCACGCTGCAAAGCCTGTTCCTGGCGGGGAATATTCCGGTGGTGTTGATTATCAACACCCTGTTCTTGATGGCGTCGGCGGTGATGTTTATCGGCCTGACGTGGCTGAAAACCAGACGGCGACTGGACTGAGGAGTAAGTATGTTTCACCGTTTATGGACACTGATCCGCAAAGAGCTGCAATCGCTGCTGCGCGAGCCGCAGACCCGCGCCATTCTGGTGCTGCCGGTGCTGCTTCAGGTTTTACTGTTTCCGTTTGCCGCCACGCTGGAGGTGACTAACGCCACCATCGCCGTCTACAACGAGGACAACGGCAGGCATTCCGTCGAGCTGACCCAGCGCTTCGCCCGCGCCAAAGCCTTTACCCACGTGCTGTTGCTGAAAAGCCCGCAGGAGATCCAGCCCACCATCGACACGCAGAAAGCGTTGCTGCTGGTGCGCTTCCCGGCGGATTTCTCCCGTAACCTGGACACCTTCCAGACCGCGCCGATGCAGCTGATCCTCGACGGGCGTAACTCCAACAGCGCCCAGATTGCGGCGAACTACCTGCAACAGGTGGTGAAGGATTACCAGCAGGAGCTGATGACGGGCAAACCTAAACCCAACAACAGCGAGCTGGTGGTGCGCAACTGGTACAACCCGAATCTGGACTACAAGTGGTTCGTGGTGCCGTCGCTTATCGCCATGATCACCACCATCGGTGTGATGATCGTCACCTCGCTGTCCGTGGCCCGCGAGCGGGAACAAGGTACGCTCGATCAGCTGCTGGTCTCCCCGCTCGCCACCTGGCAGATCTTCATCGGCAAGGCGGTGCCGGCGCTGATTGTCGCCACCTTCCAGGCCACCATCGTGCTGGGTATTGGGATTTGGGCCTACCAGATCCCGTTCGCCGGTTCGCTGGCGCTGTTTTACTTCACGATGGTGATTTACGGCCTGTCGCTGGTAGGGTTTGGACTGCTGATTTCCGCGCTCTGCTCCACGCAGCAGCAGGCGTTTATCGGGGTGTTTGTCTTTATGATGCCGGCGATTTTGCTTTCAGGGTACGTTTCGCCTGTTGAGAACATGCCGGTATGGCTACAGGATTTGACGTGGATAAACCCGATTCGTCACTTTACGGATATCACCAAGCAAATCTATCTGAAGGATGCGAGTCTGGATATTGTGTGGGGAAGCTTGTGGCCGCTACTGGTCATCGCGGCCACAACGGGCTCAGTGGCCTATGCGATGTTTAGACGAAACATCGCGTAGCTTTTTCTCTTTGGTGAGCAACGACACCACCGCAGGCCCTGCGAGGATAGCCAGACCCGCCAGGGCCAGCAGCAGGTTGTTTTGCAGCACGCGTGACAGCAGCCACAGGACGATCATTGCCGCACCAAAATACCAGGTGGTGGTGAGCTCTTCGAGCACATCACCCACTTCACGCCAGCGCGCGTCGTGATGACGCTGTAAAAACAGCATCGACAGCACGGTCACGCCGTAAAGCACGCATAGCCCTAAGCCAACACGCACCAGCGTGCCGCTCATCCAGCCCATCACCAGTACGGCCACGACCAGTAAATGCAACATTATCTGCCAGCAACTCAAACCGGTTGCGACACGAACGCGTTGTTGCCACTTCATGGCTTCTCTCCTGAAGGATTTTTCTCTGCTAATTCAGACTACCGCACTTTACGGAAAATTCCGTAACGCCGCATCTTTTTGTGACGCCTACTACACTTTATTTTCATCGGGATAGTCACCCAGGAAGGTGTTTATGAGCAAAAAAACGCAGCATTTCTCGCTTAAGGTGCTGACGATAAACATTCATAAGGGCTTCACAGCATTTAACCGCCGCTTCATTTTACCGGAGCTGCGCGACGCGGTACGCACCGTCAGCGCCGATATTGTCTGCCTGCAGGAGGTCATGGGCGCCCACGAGGTGCATCCTATGCATTTCGAAAACTGGCCCGACACGCCCCACTACGAATTTCTGGCGGATACCATGTGGAGCGATTACGCCTACGGGCGCAACGCGGTCTATCCGGAGGGGCATCACGGTAACGCCGTGCTGTCGCGTTATCCAATTGAACATTATGAGAATCGCGACGTCTCCGTTGGGGAGAGCGAAAAGCGCGGGCTGCTATACTGCCGCATCACGCCGCCGGACCTTGATTTCCCCATACACGTGGGCTGCGTGCACCTGGGCCTGCGTGAAGCCCACCGTCAGGCCCAGCTGCAGATGCTGGCAGAGTGGACGAATGCGCTGCCCGAGGGCGAGCCCGTGGTGGTTGCCGGTGATTTCAACGACTGGCGGCAGCGCGCCAACCATCCGCTGAAGGTGAACGCAGGGCTGGAGGAGATTTTCACCCGCGCGCGCGGGCGTCCCGCACGGACGTTTCCGGTGCGCTTCCCCCTGCTGCGCCTGGACCGCATCTACGTTAAAAATGCCCATGCCAGCAGCCCGACGGCGCTGGCCTTACTCAACTGGCGACATCTCTCCGACCATGCCCCACTCAGCGCGGAGATACACTTATGAAATGCACATGGCAGGAAGGTAACCGCATTACGCTGCTGGAAAACGGCGATAACTTTTATCCGGCGGTCTTTGAGGCGATTAGCCACGCACAGCAGAAAGTATTCCTGGAAACGTTTATCTGGTTTGAAGACGACGTGGGCCGACAGCTGCACGCTGCGCTGCTGCAGGCCGCACGGCGCGGTATAAAAATCGAGGTTCTGCTCGACGGGTATGGCTCGCCGGATCTCAGCGATGAATTTGTTAATGAGCTCACCGCCGCGGGCGTGGTGTTCCGCTATTACGATCCCGGCCCGCGCCTGTTCGGCATGCGCACCAACCTGTTCCGCCGTATGCACCGCAAAATCGTGGTGGTGGACGAAACGGTAGCGTTTGTGGGCGGCATTAACTACTCCGCTGAGCATATGTCGGATTACGGTCCGGAGGCCAAGCAGGACTACGCCATCCGCATTGAAGGACCGGTGGTGCAGGACATTCAGCTGTTCGTGCTGGAAAACCTGCCCGGCAAAGAGGCCGCTCGCCGCTGGTGGCGACGCCGCCATCGCCCGGAAGAGAACCGCAAGCCGGGCGAAGCCCAGGCGCTGTTTGTCTGGCGGGATAACGAGGAGCATCGGGACGACATCGAGCGCCACTACCTGAAGATGCTGGCCAACGCAAAACGCGAGGCGATCATCGCCAACGCCTACTTCTTCCCCGGCTATCGTATTTTGCACGCCATGCGCAACGCGGCCCGACGCGGCGTGAGCGTTAAGCTCATCGTGCAGGGCGAGCCGGATATGCCGATTGTGAAGGTCGGCGCCCGTCTGCTCTACCGCTACCTGGTGAAAAGCGGCGTGCAGATCTATGAATATCGCCGCCGCCCGCTGCACGGCAAAGTGGCCGTTATGGATGACCACTGGGCAACCGTCGGCTCCAGCAACCTCGATCCGCTGAGCCTGTCGCTCAATCTGGAGGCGAACCTGATCATTCACGATCGCCAGTTTAACCAGACCCTGCGCGATAACCTTCAGGGGCTTATCAAGAATGACTGCGTGCGGGTGGATGAATCCATGGTGCCGAAACGCAGCTGGTGGAACGTTGGCATCGGCGTGGTGGTGTTCCACTTCCTGCGCCACTTCCCGGCGATGGTGGGCTGGCTGCCCGCGCACACGCCGAAGCTGGCGCAGGTTGATCCTCCGGTTCAACCCGAAATGGAAACCCAGGACCGCGTTGAAGCGGAAGATGGAGGGAAAACCTGATGTCAAAATCGCATCCTCGCTGGCGGCTGGCGAAAAAAATACTCACCTGGCTGTTCTTTATTGCCGTCGCGGTACTGCTGGTGGTGTACGCCCAGAAAGTGGACTGGGAAGAGGTGTGGAAAGTTATCCGCAACTACAACCGGATGGTGCTGCTGGGGGCCGTTGGGCTGGTCATCGTGAGCTACCTGATGTACGGCTGCTACGACCTGCTCGGGCGCGCCTACTGCGGCCATAAGCTGGCAAAGCGGCAGGTGATGCTGGTGTCGTTCATCTGCTACGCCTTCAACCTGACGCTGAGCACCTGGGTGGGCGGCATCGGCATGCGCTATCGCCTGTACTCGCGTCTCGGATTACCCGGCGGAACCATCACCCGCATTTTCTCGCTGAGTATCACCACCAACTGGCTGGGATACATCCTGCTGGGTGGGGTGATTTTCACCATAGGCGTCGTGCAGCTGCCTGCGCACTGGTATATCGATGAAGTAACGTTGCGCATTCTGGGCATTGTGCTGCTGTTGATTATCGCGGCCTATCTGTGGGCGTGCGCCTTTGCTAAACGTCGCCATATGACCATTAAAGGTCAGAAGCTGGTGCTGCCGTCGTGGAAGTTCGCCGTCCTGCAAATGGTGGTTTCCAGCGCCAACTGGATGGCGATGGGGGCCATTATCTGGCTGTTGATTGGGGAAGATGTGAACTACTTCTTCGTGCTGGGCGTGCTGCTGGTGAGCAGTATTGCCGGCGTGATAGTCCATATCCCGGCGGGCATTGGCGTGCTGGAGGCGGTATTTATTGCCCTGCTGGCCGGCGAGCATGTCTCTCAGGGAACGATCATCGCTGCCCTCCTTGCGTACCGCATGATCTACTACTTCCTGCCGCTGGCGCTGGCAACGGTCTGCTATCTGGTGCTGGAGAGTCGGGCGAAGAAGCTGCGGGCGAAGAACGAGAAGGCGATGGCAAAATAAAAGCAAAACGGCAACTTCGTTGCCGTTTTTAGGGTTTGTTCCCTCTCCCGTGGGAGAGGGTCAGGGTGAGGGCATCAGACAGCGCCACCCTCACTAACGACGGTTGCCAAAAATACGCAGCAGCATCAGGAACAGGTTGATAAAGTCCAGATAAAGCGTCAGCGCGCCCAGAATTGAATATTTGCGCAGGTTAGCACTGTCGCGAACGTCAATCTGTTCACCGATATTTTTTAGCTTCTGGGTGTCATAGGCGGTTAAGCCGACAAAGATGACGACACCGATATAGGTTACCGCCCACATCAGCGCTTCACTCTTCAGCCACAGGTTCACCAGCGACGCCAGCACAATCCCAATCAGCCCCATAAACAGCATGCTGCCGAAACCGCTCAGATCGCGTTTGGTGGTGTAGCCGTACAGGCTCATCACGCCAAACATTCCGCCGGTCACCACAAACGTGCTGGCGATAGAGGAGTAAGTATAGACGATGAAGATGCTGGAAAGCGTCAGCCCGGTCAGCGCCGAGTAGAGCATAAACAGCGTGGTCGCCATCCCCGCGCTGAGCTTGTGCACCAGCCCGGAGAGGACGAACACCAGCGCCAGCTGCGCAATGATTAGCCCAAAGAAGGTGATTTTGCTGGAGAAGATGAACATCATCAGTTCAGGCGTGTTTGCCGCATACCAGGCAATAAACGCGGTAAGCAGCAGGCCAACCGTCATCCAGCCATATACCTGAGCCATGTAGGTCTGCAACCCGCTACGGGTCTGCTGTACTATCGAATCGGAACGCGGAAATCGGTCCATGATTCACTCCTGATTAAGTAAACACACACGTTAAGACTAACACATCCTCATAAACCTGTTACCAGCGGCTGGCAGCCTGCTTGTCGCTGTCGCGCGATTCTACCCAGCGCTCGCCTTCCGGCGTCGCCTCACGCTTCCAGAACGGGGCTTTGGTTTTAAGGTAGTCCATGATGAACTCCCCTGCCGCAAAGGCGCTCCCGCGGTGCGCGCTGGTGACGCCGACAAACACAATCTCTTCGCCGGGCCACATCTCACCGATGCGATGAATAACCGTAACCCGCCCCAGCGGCCAGCGGCCTCGCGCCTCTTCCACGATCGCCGCCAGCGATTTTTCGGTCATCCCCGGATAGTGCTCGAGCGTCAACGCTTTTACGCTGTCGCCGAGGTTGTGGTTACGCACTTTTCCGGTGAAGGTCACGACCGCGCCGTCTTCATCGCGCTCTGCCAGCCAGCCGTATTCGGTACCGACGCTAAAGCGTTCAGGGCCGACCAGAATTCGGGTTTCCGCCATCTTAACCCCCCGTAACCGGCGGGAAGAATGCCACTTCATCCCCTTCGGCCAGCGGGTGGCTGAACTCCACCAGCGTCTGGTTAACGGCGGCCAGCAGCTTGCCCTCGTCCAGCGCCAGCGCCCAGCGGTCGCTTTGCGCAGCCAGATGCGCGCGCAGGGCGGCGACGTTTTCAAAAGTAGCGTCCAGCGTCAGGCTGTCGGTATCCACCAGCTCACGGACCTGGGCAAAAAAGAGCACCTTAATCATGGCTGTCCACCTTAAAATCGCCGGATTTGCCGCCGCTTTTCGCCAGCAGACGCACCGGGCCAATCACCATATCCTTCTGCACCGCTTTGCACATGTCGTAGATAGTCAGCGCCGCCACGGACGCTGCCGTCAGCGCCTCCATCTCCACGCCGGTCTTCCCGGTTAAGCGGCAGAGGGATTCTATACGCACGCGGTTATGCTCCGGCTGCGCCTGCAGGTTCACCTCCACCTTGCTGAGCATCAGCGGATGGCAAAGCGGGATTAAGTCCCAGGTACGTTTTGCAGCCTGAATACCGGCGATGCGGGCGGTGGCAAACACGTCGCCCTTGTGATGGCTGCCGTCAATAATCATCGCCAGCGTCTGTGGCAGCATAGTGACGAACGCTTCAGCGCACGCCTCGCGCACCGTTTCAGCCTTGGCGGAGACATCCACCATATGCGCTTCACCGGCGGCGTTAATGTGGGTCAGTTGTGACATAGCTTATTTCTTTAAATGGGGATGAAAATTACACGGACGGGTACGGGCATCCAGCTGCGGGGCAATAATATTCTCCCACGCGGTGCGGCAGGCCTTAGTCGAACCCGGCATGGCGAAGATCAGCGTGTTGTTCGCCACGCCCGCTACGGCGCGCGACTGAAGCGTGGAGGTGCCAATCTCTTCAAAGGAGAGCATGCGGAACACTTCACCGAAGCCTTCCACTTCGCGATCGAACAGCGGGAGCAGCGCTTCTGGCGCCTGGTCGCCTGCGGTAAAGCCGGTACCGCCGGTAATCAGCACCACCTGGACGTCCTCACCCGCAATCCACTGCGAGACCTGCGCGCGAATGGCGTAACGGTTCTCTTTGACGATCGCTTTATCAACAACCTGGTGTCCGGCTTCGTGTGCCGCCTCGCGCAGCCAGTGGCCGGAGGTGTCATCCTCTTCACCGCGACGATCGGAAACGGTAAGAATAGCAATGCGTGTCGGGATAAATTCTGCGCTTACCTGACTCATCTTCTGGTTCCTTCTAAAGCCTGATTACCCGCCGATATAAGACAGGTTCTGAGTAATTCCGGTATTGCCCTGATGCAGGAAATGGGTCTGCTTTTTGTGCGTCAGCGCCTCGGAAATGCGTGCTTCAAGCGCGTCCTGCTGGGCATCGTCTTCCAGCAAATCACGCAGATCGACGCCGCCATCTCCGAACAGGCAGAGGTGCAGTTTACCCACGGAGGAGACGCGCAGGCGGTTGCAGCTGGCACAGAAGTCTTTCTCATAGGGCATGATAAGCCCGATTTCGCCTTCATAATCCGGGTGACAGAAGACCTGCGCCGGACCATCGCTACGCTGGCGGATCTGGTGGATCCAGCCGCGCTTCAGCAGTTCATCGCGCAGCACCATGCCGGAGATGTGATGCCGGCGGAACAGCTCGCTGCCCTCTCCGGTTTCCATCAGCTCAATAAAACGCAGTTGAATGCGGCGCGGTTTGATCCACGCCAGGAAGGTGTCCAGCTGATGGTGATTCACATCACGCATCAAAACGGTATTGACTTTGACCTTGTCGAAGCCGGCCGTAAACGCCGCGTCAATGCCGTCCATCACCTGACGGAACTTGTCCTGGCCGGTAATGGCGTGGAACTGACGGGCGTCAAGGCTATCGACGCTGACGTTAATCGCCGTCAGGCCCGCTTCGCGCCAGTTCGCCACGTCGCGCGCCATGCGATAGCCGTTGGTGGTCACCGCAATCTGGCGGATACGCTCGTTTTCGCGCACGGCGGCAATGATGTCAGGGAAATCACGACGCAGGGAAGGTTCTCCCCCGGTCAGACGGACCTTTTCCGTACCGAGTTCAGAGAACGCACGCGTGACGCGGCGCACTTCATCCACGGTGAGAAAGCCGTTATTGGTGACGCTGCCAGGCTTATAGCCGTCGGGCAGACAGTAGGTGCAACGGAAGTTACACACATCGGTAATCGACAAACGTAAGTAGAAAAACTTACGCGCGAAAGCATCAGTAAGTTGTGAAGCCATGTACACCTTTCCAGATACGGGAGGCACAGTCATTTCTTTCTGTACCCTGGTGGCAAATCCGCCACGGCCAGGGCGCCATATCTCTCGACACAGGCGCCAGGGCTAGAGTGTATGTTTTCAGTTTTGAAAACGTGGTTATGGCGATAGTAGCGTGGAAATCTCCACTGCGCCATTCTCGCTTTTCGCTATATAAATTTATACATAACGGTGTTATCGTGCATTTTCACTACAGAATACGCAAAAACAGCGCTTTCGCATTGATATACGTCATTATGGATTGTGAGAAGCATCGTCTTTTAGGGGTAGTTGCGTTACTGTGACGCAAGATAAAACAGGATAAGGAATGGGTATGCGCAATCGCACTTTTGCGGATCTGGACCGCGTGGTCGCACTTGGAGGAGGCCATGGCCTGGGTCGGGTTATGTCGTCGTTATCGTCACTTGGCTCACGCCTGACGGGCATCGTGACCACCACCGACAACGGCGGCTCTACCGGGCGGATCCGACGCGCCGAAGGCGGGATTGCCTGGGGTGACATGCGCAACTGTCTTAATCAGCTCATTACGGAGCCAAGCGTGGCCTCGGCGATGTTTGAGTACCGTTTTGGCGGGAATGGCGAACTTTCAGGCCATAACCTGGGAAATCTGATGTTAAAGGCGCTGGACCACCTGAGCGTGCGGCCTCTGGAGGCGATCAACTTAATTCGTAACCTGCTCAAAGTGGATGCGTTTCTGATCCCGATGTCGGAACAGCCGGTGGATTTGATGGCGATCGATGCCGACGATCACGAGGTATACGGCGAGGTGAATATCGATCAGCTCATTCTGCCGCCAAAAGAGTTGATGACCTACCCCAGCGTACACGCGACGCGTGAAGCGGTAGAAGCGATTGGCGAAGCCGATCTTATCCTGATTGGGCCGGGAAGTTTTTATACCAGCCTGATGCCAATCCTGCTGGTAAACGAGCTGGCGCAGGCGCTGCGCAGAACGCCCGCGCCCATGGTGTATATCGGTAATTTAGGTCGCGAGCTGAGCCCGGCGGCGGCGAGCCTGTCGCTGGCGGACAAGCTTGAACTGATGGAGCAGTACGTCGGCAAAAAAATTATCGACGGTGTCGTGGTCGGGCCGAAAGTAGATGTGTCGGGAATTGGCGATCGCGTAGTGGTGCAGGAGCCGCTGGAGGCGAGCGACATAAAATACCGTCACGACCGCCACCTGCTGCGCGAGGCGCTGGAGAAGGCGATTCAGGAGCTGGGGTAGGCTCGTTTTGTGCGGCCTGTTGCCCTCTCCCACAGGGAGAGGGCGAAAACACGCTGCTTTACCTAAGATGCGGCGATGAAGAGATCCCGAAGCTGATGCAGCTGGTCGCGAATTTGCGCCGCCTCTTCGAACTCCAGGTTCTGGGCGTGCTGCATCATCTGCCCTTCCAGCTCGTGGATCTTCTGCTGCAGCGCTTTCGGCGTCAGCGCGACGGTATCCTCTTCCACCACTGAACGGGCCTTGCCGCGGCCTTTCGCTTTGGTCTTCGCAATGTTCTGACCCAGCGCCAGAATATCCACCACCTTCTTGTTCAGCCCCTGCGGTGTAATGCCGTGCTCTTCGTTGTAGCGCTGCTGCTTCTCGCGACGACGTTCCGTTTCGCCAATGGCTTTCGCCATCGACGGGGTAATTTTATCCCCGTACAGGATCGCCTTCCCGTTGACGTTACGCGCGGCGCGGCCAATGGTCTGGATCAGCGAACGCTCGGAGCGCAGGAAGCCCTCTTTGTCGGCGTCCAGAATGGCCACCAGCGAAACTTCCGGCATGTCCAGACCTTCTCGCAGAAGGTTGATCCCCACCAGCACGTCGAACTCGCCCAGACGCAGATCGCGGATAATCTCCATGCGCTCCACGGTATCGATGTCCGAGTGCAGATAACGCACCTTCTCGCCGTGCTCTTCAAGATACTCCGTCAGATCTTCCGCCATACGCTTGGTGAGCGTGGTAACCAGCACGCGCTCGTTGATGGCGGAACGGGCGCGAATTTCCGAGAGCAGGTCGTCCACCTGTGTTGCCACCGGGCGTACTTCGATAATCGGATCCAGCAGCCCGGTCGGGCGCACCACCTGGTCCACCACGTCATCACCGGATTTTTCCAGCTCGTAGTTGCCCGGCGTTGCCGATACGTAGATAGTCTGCGGGGCAAGCGCCTCAAACTCTTCAAACTTCATCGGACGGTTATCCAGCGCTGACGGCAGACGGAACCCGTACTCCACCAGCGTCTCTTTACGCGCGCGGTCACCGCGGTACATCCCGCCGATCTGGGGGATGGTGACGTGTGATTCGTCGATCACCAGCAGGCCGTCCGCCGGAAGGTAGTCAAACAGCGTGGGCGGCGCTTCGCCCGGCCCGCGCCCGGAAAGATAGCGCGAGTAGTTTTCAATGCCGGAGCAGTATCCCAGCTCGTTCATCATCTCCAGATCGAACTGGGTACGCTGGCTCAGGCGCTGCTCTTCCAGCAGCTTGTTGTTCGCCAGCAGCACCTTGCGGCGGTCCGCCAGCTCAACCTTGATCTCTTCCATCGCCTGCACGATACGCTCGCGTGGCGTGACGTAGTGCGTTTTCGGGTAGATGGTGAAGCGCTGGATAACGGACTCGACGTGGCCGGTCAGCGGATCGAACAGCGACAGCCGTTCCACCTCTTCGTCGAACAGCTCAACGCGCAGCGCCATGTCGTCCGATTCCGCCGGGAAGATGTCGATTACCTCACCGCGCACGCGGAAGGTCCCGCGCTGAAACGCCTGATCGTTACGGGTGTACTGCAGCTCCGCCAGACGGCGCAAAATCGCGCGCTGATCGATGATCATCCCCTGCGTCAGGTGCAGCATCATCTTGAGATAGAGATCCGGATCGCCCAGGCCGTAGATCGCCGAAACCGAGGCCACCACCACCACGTCGCGACGCTCCAGCAGCGCTTTGGTCGCCGACAGACGCATCTGCTCAATGTGTTCATTCACCGAGGCATCTTTTTCGATAAACGTGTCGGAGCTGGGAACGTAGGCTTCCGGCTGGTAATAGTCGTAGTAGGAGACGAAATACTCTACGGCGTTTTCCGGGAAGAACTCTTTCATCTCACCGTACAGCTGCGCCGCCAGCGTTTTGTTGGGCGCCAGGACCATGGTTGGCCGCTGTAGATCGGCAATGACGTTGGCAATGGTAAACGTTTTACCCGAACCGGTTACCCCAAGCAGGGTCTGGTGCGCCAGCCCGTCTTCCAGCCCCTCTTCCAGGCGACGAATAGCCTCGGGCTGGTCCCCAGATGGACGGAAAGCAGAATTCAATTTGAACGGTTTACTCATGGGCAACGACCTGATGACGTAATAAGCGGCAGGTGAGTAATTTTACTCGTTGTGGCCAGGATTGCCAGTAAAAAACACTGGATGAAAAACCAGTAGCGTGTCAGGATATTTAGCGTAGCGGGGAGAGGTTTAGCGCGATCCCGACCAAAATTTTATATCAGACAAAATAAAACACCACGCTTTGGGGGTTATCCCCAGAACTATTACTTTTTTAACATTTGTCAAGGGACGATATGAAAGTTTTGTGGCAACCCGTCGTGGTGCGGTGCCGGGAATTGCATTTATCTAATTCATTAATAAACAACGATTATTTCATCAAGCCGCGTTTCGCATCAATTTGGGCGTAACCCGCGTATTCTCTCGCTTATCGCGTGTTTTCTAACTCTAATGCACAAGGTTATCCACAGGAATAGTGGATAACTGCCTCCAGCCCGTATGGCGCGTACTTCAGCAAATTCCCGGTTTTTCCCACGAAGCGGCGGTAAAAAATTTTTATCACTCTTTTTTGCCTGGAAAGCGCTCAATTTTTCATAAGCAGTCGGTGAGATCTTAATCACATTTCCGTCATTTTCCCCTGCACCACAATTCAACATGTTCGGCACCGGGAGCGTGCATTTGAAGCAGCCGTTTTACTTTTAAGCAGTGTGTTATTCCTAAAAACGGCCTTTTTTTAATCATTATTCAGCTTCTGGCAGGCGTTTTGCAGACATCAACCTGAGCCTTACACCCATACATTTTTAAGGAGAGAAAGATGTTGAGTCTGCGTGCTGTAAATCAGTTTTACGGAAGCCAACATACGCTATGGAACGTGAATGTCGACTTTCCGCAAGGGATCTGTACAGGCATCGTTGGCCTGCCCGGCATGGGCAAATCCACGCTCATGAACTGCATTACCGGAAAAGTGCCCGTCGAGAGCGGCACCATCATCTGGCATGAAGCCGGTGCGCCGCCGCGTAATTTGCTCAGCCCGTCGGCAGAACCCCCTGCGCCGCCAACGATAGGCTACGTCCCGCAGGATCGGCGGATATTTTCCCAGCTGACCATTGATGAAAACCTGCATATCGCTATGCGGGCGACGGGGAAACCCGATCCTGCCGCAAAAAGCGAGGCGTATGATCTCTTCCCGGAGCTGTATCCGCTGCGCCAGGTCCGCGCCGCTACGCTTTCGCCTGACGACCAGTATCGGCTGGCCCTGGCCAGCGCGCTGGTTAACCGCCCGCGGGTGCTGATCCTGGATGAGCCCATGCATGGCGCCGGGCAGAGTTTCGCCCACAGGCTGGGACAGCTGCTGGTGCGGCTGAATCGGGAGCTGGGAATGACGGTGCTGTTAGCGGAGCAGCAGCTGTCGTTTATCCGCCGGGTGGCGGACCGTTTCTGCATGCTCTATCGCGGGCGTAACGTGGCGCAGGGCCACGTTAACGAGCTGAATGACGAGCTTATTGCACACTGGATGGCGCGGGACGTAAGGCGCTGAGATTGAGATACTGCCCGGTTTCCGCCTGCTCTGCACCGTCGGCAAGCCACGGGATCTCCCCCAGGAACGGCGCTGGCAGCATCCGCTTCAGCGTCGCCAGATACTCAGCATGGCGCTTACCCGGCGCAACCACGTCATTGGCTATCCAGCCTGCCAGCTGCAGCCCGGCCTGCCGTACGGCCTGAGCGGTCAGTACGGCGTGGTTAATACACCCAAGCTTCACGCCGACCACCAGAATCACCGGGAGCCGTTCGGCCTGCACCCAGTCGGCAAACGTCTGCTGTTCCGAAAGCGGGGTAAACCAGCCGCCGGCCCCTTCCACCAGCACCCAGTCGGCCTGACTTTCAAGCGCGCGCAGGCCGGATGAGAGCACGGCGAACTCAATCGGACGGCCTTCATCAGCACTCACGATGTGCGGCGAGGTTGGCTCGGCGAAGGTGTAGGGATTTACCGCAGAATAGGCCAGGCTGAGGCTGCCGTTACGCTGTAGCGCCAGCGCGTCGGTATTGCGTAACCCCTCAGGGGTCATCTCGCTGCCGGAGGCCACGGGCTTATATCCGGCGGCCTTTTTCCCCAGCCGTTTCGCCGCCTGCAGCAGCGCGGCGCTGGCAACCGTTTTACCGACTTCGGTGTCCGTGCCGGTAACAAAATAACGTTCAGTCACGTTCAATAATCCCATGAAAAAGATGATAGGAGAGCGGGAACTGGCCCCGCGCCTGCGGCCAGGCCAGCTCCAGACGCTGTAGCTGACCGCGGGTGAGCGGCTTCTTCTCCCGCCCGGCGTGCAGGTGCGTGGCGCCAATGCCCTTCAGAGAGCGCATGGCGCTTAGCGCATCGCTAAATTCGAGGGTGACGGTCTGGGCCACGCCGCGATAGCGCCAGCCGTCCAGCGCCTGGATGACCTGCCCGTGGGAGAGAAACCGGTTGGCGTGCGGTTGCGCATCCACCGCCCTCCACGCCTGATTCAGCTCCGGCAGCGAACTTTCCAGCAGGGTGGTAAACGCCACCGTCCCGCCGGGCCGCGCCACGCGGTACAGCTCGCGCAGCGCCTGAGGCAGGCTGGTGCACCACTGCACCGCCAGATGGCTCCAGACCAGGTCGAACCGGGCGTCCGCCAGCGGAATGGACTCGATATCGGCTACCAGATAATGGTCCGCCGACTGCTGCTGACGGGCTTCTTCCAGCATTCGCGAGGACAGATCCAGCGCCGTAACGTGGCTGCCGTTCTCGCGCCAGTAGCGGCTGTTGCTTCCCGGCCCGCAGCCCGCGTCCAGCACCTGCGCAAACCGTTTGTCGCCGAGCGCGGAGAGCAGCCCGCGCGCGCTCAGGCGCTGCAGCTCATCGTGCTGTGAATAGCTTTGCGCAGCCCGGCCAAACGCCGCGGCAACGGCCTGCTTATTGACGGGAGACATGCAGGGCCTCCAGAAGGGCGTCGATATCCCCGGTTTCGTGCGCTGCCGTGAGCGTCAGACGCAAACGCGCGGTGCCCGGCGGAACGGTAGGCGGACGGATAGCCGTCACCCACATTCCGCTTTCCCGCAGCGCCTGTGCCAGCGCCAGCGCCCGGTGGTTTTCGCCCACGATCAGAGGCTGTATGGCGCTTTGTGAATCGGTCAGGCGGAACGGGAGCTCGCTAATGCCCCAGCGAAAACGCTGAATATGTTCAGCCAGGCGCGCACGGCGTTCAGCCCCCTCTTCGCCGCGGATCACGGACAGTGACGCGCAAAGCGCCACGGCCTGCGCCGGGGGCATGCTGGTGCTGTAGATCAGATGCCGGGCGAACTGGACCAGGTAATCGGCCACCGGCTCGCTGCACAGCACCGCGGCGCCGCTAACGCCAAACCCTTTTCCGAAGGTAACCACCAGCAGCTCTGGCCTGACGCGCTGCCGGTACGCGCTTCCGCGCCCCTCTTCGCCAACGACGCCAGTGCCGTGGGCATCGTCAACCATCAGCCAGGCATGATGCCGTTTTGCGGCCTCGTGCAGGGCGGCGAGCGGCGCGCTGTCGCCATCCATGCTGAATATCCCTTCCGTCACCGCCAGCTGGAGACCTGTACCGTTTTTTTCCAGCAGGGCGTTCAGCTGAGCGACATCGTTATGGGCAAAACGCCGCAGCTGCGCCGGGCTGAGATGTGCCGCTTCGAGCAGCGAGGCGTGGCTCAGGCGGTCTGCGACAATGCGGTCCTCTTTGCCCATCAGGGCGGCAATTACCGCCTGATTGGCGGCAAAACCGGAGATAAACAGCAGCGCGCGCGGATAGCCCAGCCAGTCGGCCAGCGCCTCCTCCAGCGCCTGATGCGCGGCGGTGTAGCCGCTGACGTGCCCGGAGCCGCCGCTGCCCACGCCGTATCGTTCCGCGCCCTGCTGCCAGGCGCGAACGACCTGCGGGTGCTGGCTCAGGCCAAGATAGTCGTTGCTGGAGAAATTGCAGAACCGCTGGCCTTCCCGGGTGAGAAATCGGCCTGCGCCGTGTTCCACCACCCCGCGTACCCGAAACGCATCCGCCGCCCGACGCTCGTCGAGCGCGGTACTGATGCGCGCCTGCCAGGTCATACGGCTGCCGCGTTGTAGAACCGATCGGTGTCGGCGTTGAAAATCTGCTGCTCCAGCTGCTGCTGTTGCTCGATATCCCCCGCCTGCACCCCGGTCTGGTGCGGGTTCAGCCCCAGCTTGCGGAACAGCTGAACGTCTTTGTCCTCTTCCGGGTTCGGCGTGGTCAGCAGCTTGCAGCCGTAGAAAATGGAGTTGGCCCCGGCCATAAAGCACATCGCCTGGGTTTGCTCGCTCATCTGCTCGCGACCGGCAGAGAGGCGAACGTAAGAGGTCGGCATCATGATGCGCGCCACCGCGATGGTGCGGATAAAATCAAACGCATCCACGTCGTCGTTATCCGCCAGCGGCGTGCCTTTCACCTTCACCAGCATGTTGATTGGCACGCTTTCCGGCGGGGTCGGCAGGTTCGCCAGCTGTAACAGCAGGCCGGCACGATCCTTCACCGTCTCGCCCAGGCCCACGATACCGCCGGAACAGACCTTGATCCCCGCGTCACGCACCTTATCCAGCGTGTCCAGACGCTCCTGATAGGTGCGCGTGGTGATGATGTTGCCGTAGAACTCCGGCGAGGTGTCGAGGTTGTGGTTGTAATAATCCAGCCCCGCCGCCGACAGACGCTGCGCCTGCTCGTCGTTCAGCGTGCCGAGCGTCATGCAGGCTTCGAGCCCCATCTCCTTCACGCCCTTTACCATCTGCTCCAGATACGGCATGTCGCGATCGCTGGGGTTTTTCCACGCCGCCCCCATGCAGAAACGGGTCGAGCCGGCGTTTTTTGCCTTACGCGCGGAGTCGAGCACCTGCTCCACCTCCATCAGGCGCTCGGATTCAAGTCCGGTTTTATAGCGCGCGCTTTGCGGGCAATATTTACAGTCTTCCGGGCAGGCACCGGTTTTGATCGACAGCAGCGTGCTGACCTGAACATGGCGAGGATCGAAGTGCTGACGGTGCACCTGCTGCGCTTCAAACATCAGCTCCAGGAAAGGTTTATTGAATAATTCAGTGACTTGCGACATCGTCCAGCGTGCGTGGTGAGCCATCGGGCTTCTCCAAAGGGTTTTGTTAATTGTCGGTTCGGTTTATACTTGTAAACCTAAAACTTTTCAAAATGGTTTACAAGTCGATTATGACCCAGGACGATCTCGCCTTCGACAGACAGCATATCTGGCACCCTTACACCTCAACGACCCGTCCCCTTCCCGTCTATCCGGTGGCCTCCGCCCACGGATGCGAGCTGCATCTCGCCAGCGGCGAGCGGCTTGTGGACGGAATGTCCTCCTGGTGGGCAGCGATCCATGGCTATAACCATCCGCGGCTGAACGCGGCGATGAAGTCCCAGATTGACCGGATGTCACACGTGATGTTTGGCGGGATCGCCCATCAGCCTGCGGTCGATCTGTGCCGCCGTCTGGTAGCAATGACCCCCGACGCGCTGGAGTGCGTGTTTCTTGCCGACTCCGGCTCGGTGGCCGTGGAGGTGGCAATGAAAATGGCGTTGCAGTACTGGCATGCGAAAGGCGAAACGCGCCAGCGGTTCCTCACCTTCCGCAACGGCTATCACGGCGACACCTTTGGCGCGATGTCGGTGTGCGATCCGGACAACTCCATGCACAGCCTGTGGAAAGGCTATCTGCCGGAAAACCTGTTTGCTCCGGCTCCGCAGAGCCGCTTCGACGGCGAATGGGACGAGATGGACATGGTGGGCTTTGCGCGGCTGATGGCGGCCCATCGCCATGAGATTGCTGCCGTGATTCTCGAACCGATTGTGCAGGGCGCGGGCGGAATGCGGATGTACCACCCCGAGTGGCTGAAGCGCATTCGAAAAATGTGCAACCGCGAGGGCATTCTGCTGATAGCCGATGAGATCGCCACCGGCTTTGGCCGCACCGGGAAGCTTTTCGCCTGCGAGCATGCGGGGATTGCGCCGGATATTCTGTGCCTGGGCAAAGCGTTGACCGGCGGCACCATGACGCTCTCCGCCACGCTTACCACACGCCACGTTGCCGACACCATCAGCGACGGCGAAGCGGGCTGTTTTATGCACGGCCCAACGTTTATGGGCAACCCGCTGGCCTGCGCGGTGGCAAGCGAAAGCCTCGCCATTCTGGAGAGCGGCGAATGGCAGGCGCAGGTGGCGGCGATTGAGGCGCAGCTGAAACAGGCGCTGAGCGCGGCGGCGGATGCGCCATACGTGGCGGACGTCCGCGTGCTGGGCGCCATCGGCGTGGTCGAAACGACGCATCCGGTTAACATGGCCGCGTTGCAGCGCTTCTTCGTTGACCAGGGCGTGTGGGTGCGGCCGTTCGGTAAGCTGATCTACCTGATGCCGCCGTACAGCATATCGCAGGAGCAGTTACGCAAGCTCACGTCGGCGGTGGTTAAAGCCGTGACTATTCCGGCGCATTTCACGATTTAACCCTATGGGTTACACTTTGTGAACGAGTGACTCACGAGGGTAAACCGTATGAAAATCATCAGCAAAGACTTACGCGACGGCGAAAAGCTGCCGCAGGGTTCCGGCTCCGACCTGGTTGCCCTCCCTGAAGGTGCAATACAGACGCGCACTGATTTTGGCAAAGCGGGCTACGGCGGCGCGGCGCCGCCAAAAGGGGAAACCCACCGCTATATCTTCACGGTGCACGCGCTGGACGTGGATAAGATTGAGGTCGACGAAGGGGCAAGCGGCGCGATGGTGGGCTTTAACGTGCATTTCCATTCGCTCGGAAGTGCATCGATTACGGCGATGTATTCGTAATCGTGCGGTCTGATGCCCTCACCCCGGCCCTCTCCCACGGGGAGAGGGAGAAAACCTGACAATTCCCTCTCCCTGTGGGAGAGGGTTAGGGTGAGGGGAAAAAATCACAGCACCGGCGGCAGCAACCCCACCAGCCGTCCTTCTTCCAGAAGCTGCATCGCCTTATCAATATCCGGGGCAAAGAAGCGGTCGTCATCGTAGTGCGTAACGTGCTCGCGCAGCGCATGACGCGCCTGCTCCAGCAGCGGGCTGGACGTCAGCCCTTCGCGCAGATCGATGCCCTGACACGCCGCCAGCCACTCTACCGCCAGCACGCCGCGGGTGTTGGCGGCCATCTCCCACAGGCGACGCCCGGCAGCCGGGGCCATCGAGACGTGATCCTCCTGGTTTGCGGAGGTGGGCAGGCTGTCCACGCTGTGCGGATGCGACAGCGCTTTGTTCTCGCTCGCCAGCGCCGCGGCGGTTACCTGGGCGATCATAAAGCCCGAGTTTACGCCGCCGTTGCGCACCAGGAACGGCGGCAGCTGGGACATATGCTTATCCATCATCAGCGCAATGCGGCGCTCGGACAGCGCGCCCACTTCGGCAACCGCCAGCGCAATATTATCCGCCGCCATCGCCACGGGTTCGGCGTGGAAGTTGCCCCCGGACACCACCTCGTTTTCCTGCGCAAACACCAGCGGGTTATCGGACACCGCATTGGCTTCCACCAGCAGCACCTCTGCCGCCTGACGCAGCTGCGTCAGGCACGCACCCATCACCTGCGGCTGACAGCGCAGGGAATACGGATCCTGCACCTTCTCACAGTTGTGGTGTGAATCGGCAATGGCGCTGGTGTCGGTGAGCAGATGCCGGTACATCGCGGCGGCATCAATCTGGCCGCGCTGGCCGCGCACCTCGTGAATACGCGCGTCGAACGGCCGACGCGAGCCGAGCACCGCCTCGGTGGTCAGCGCGCCGCAGACCACCGCCGACGCAAACAGATCTTCCGCTTCAAACAGGCCGCGCAGCGCGAAAGCCGTCGATGCCTGAGTGCCGTTGAGCAGCGCCAGCCCCTCTTTTGCCGCGAGGGTGACTGGCGCCAGCCCGGCTTTCTTCAGCGCCTCTCTGGCAGGCAGCCACTCCCCCTGCCAGCGGGCCTGGCCCTCGCCCAGCAGCAGCAGGGACATATGCGCCAGCGGCGCCAGATCGCCCGATGCACCGACGGAGCCTTTTGCCGGGATCCACGGATAAACTTCTGCATTCACCAGCGCCATCAGCGCCTGGATCACGCTCAGACGAATGCCGGAAAAACCGCGCGCCAGGCTGTTGATTTTCAACACCATCATCAGGCGGACAATATCGTCGTCCAGCGGCTGGCCAACGCCCGCCGCGTGCGAAAGCACCAGCGAACGCTGTAAATTCTCCAGATCGTGCGTGGCAATGCGGGTCTGGGCCAGCAGGCCAAAACCGGTGTTGATGCCGTAAGCGGTGCGCCCTTCAGCCACGATGGCCTCGACGCACGCCACGCTGTCGTTAATCGCACGGTGGGCGCTTTCATCAAGCGTGAGCGTGACCGGCTGCCGCCAGACGCGACGCAGCTGTTTGAGCGTCAGCGAGCCGGGAGTAACAGTTAAGGCGTTCATGCAGGCTTTCCTTGTGTGGCGGTAATCATCGGCAGGTTCAGCCCCTGCTCTCTGGCACAGTCAATGGCAATCTCGTAACCCGCATCCGCATGGCGCATGACGCCCGTCGCCGGGTCGTTGTGCAGCACGCGGGCAATGCGCGCGGCGGCTTCATCCGTTCCGTCACAGACGATGACCATCCCGGAGTGCTGGGAGAAGCCCATCCCGACGCCGCCGCCGTGGTGGAGAGACACCCAGGTTGCGCCGCTGGCGGTGTTGAGCAGGGCATTCAGCAGCGGCCAGTCGGAGACCGCATCGGAGCCGTCGCGCATGGCTTCGGTTTCACGGTTCGGGCTGGCGACGGAGCCGGAGTCCAGGTGGTCGCGACCAATCACGATCGGCGCGGAGACTTCGCCGCTGCGCACCATTTCGTTAAAGGCCAGGCCGAGCTTTTGCCGCCACTCCAGCCCTACCCAGCAGATGCGCGCCGGTAAGCCCTGGAAGCTGATGCGTTCGCGGGCCATGTCCAGCCAGCGGTGCAGATGCTCGTCGTCGGCGACGATCTCCTTCACTTTGGCGTCGGTTTTGTAGATATCCTCCGGATCGCCGGACAGGGCAACCCAGCGGAACGGCCCTATGCCGCGGCAGAACAGCGGACGAATATAGGCAGGCACGAAGCCGGGGAAGTCAAAGGCATTGCTGACGCCCATCTCTTTTGCCATCTGGCGGATGTTGTTGCCGTAATCAAAGACCGGAATGCCCATCCTGCTGAAGGCGAGCATCGCGGATACGTGTTCCGCCATCGAACGCTTGGCCGCCAGCACCGTGCCCTCCGGATCGGAATCCGCTTTTTGCTGGTACGTTTCCCAGCTCCAGCCTTTAGGCAGATAGCCGTGCAGCGGATCGTGGGCGCTGGTCTGGTCGGTAACGAGATCCGGGCGCACGCCGCGCGCCACCAGCGCCGGCAGAATATCCGCCGCGTTGCCGCACAGGGCAACCGACACCGCTTTGCCTTCGGCGGTGTAGCGCTTAATTCGCGCCAGGGCGTCGTCAAGGTCGGTGGCCTGCTCGTCCACGTAGCGGGTGCGCAGACGGAAGTCGATGCGGCTCTGCTGGCATTCGATGTTCAGCGAGCAGGCTCCCGCCAGCGTTGCGGCCAGCGGCTGCGCGCCGCCCATGCCGCCCAGACCGGCGGTGAGCACCCAGCGGCCCTTCAGCGAGCCGCTATAGTGCTGGCGGCCTGCCTCCACGAAGGTTTCGTAGGTGCCCTGCACGATGCCCTGGCTGCCGATGTAGATCCAGCTGCCGGCGGTCATCTGGCCGTACATTGCCAGCCCTTTAGCGTCCAGCTCGTTGAAGTGCTCCCACGTCGCCCAGTGCGGCACCAGGTTGGAGTTGGCAATCAGCACGCGGGGCGCATTTTTGTGGGTTTTGAATACGCCGACCGGCTTGCCGGACTGCACCAGCAGGGTTTCGTCGTTTTCCAGATTCGTTAAAGACTCAACAATGGCGTCATAGCACGCCCAGTTGCGCGCGGCGCGGCCAATGCCGCCGTAAACCACCAGCTCGTGGGGGTTTTCTGCCACCTCAGGATCGAGGTTGTTCATCAACATGCGCAGCGGTGCTTCGGTGAGCCAGCTTTTTGCAGTGAGGGTGGTGCCGCGCGCGGCGCGGACATCCTGCTTGCGGTATTTATCTGACGACATTGTGTGTTCCTTGTAAGGGACAGGTGATGCATTTAGATATACTTGTATAGACAAGTGCACACAAGGCCAAATTTAACAGAAAAGATACAATTTTGCTATATTGCGTTAGCGATCACGCTTATCGATCTTATGACATAAAGTGGCCCTGCAGCCGGTAGCGATTCCCCGGGAACAGCAGCTTCGCGTGCGACACAATTTGCGAGGATGACCAGGTACGGCGGCGGATCAGCAGGCAGGGATCGTGCTCTTTAATGCGCAACAGCTCGCATTCCTGCGGCGTGGCGCGCACCGCCTCCACAATATGCTCCCCTTCCGTCAGCGGGGCGACGAGGGAGAGATACGCATGCGGCGTCGTTTGCGTGTAGTCCTGGTTAAGATAGTCCGGGACCAGCCCGGCGTTAACGCAGCGATCTTCAATCTGTACCGGAACGTCGTTCTCATAGTGCACCATCACCGAATGGAAGATGCGCGTGCCCTCCTTCACGTTCAGCTCAGCGGCCTGCCCGGCGCTGGCCTGCGTCTCCTCAAGCACCAGCACTTCGCAATGGTGCTGATGATGACGGGAGGTAATTTCATCGGCAATGCTGCGGATTTCAAACAGCGCCGATTGCCCTTTTGGCTCGGCCACAAAGGTTCCGACCCCCTGCAAACGCACCAGCAGCCCTTCATCGGTAAGTTCGCGCAGCGCACGGTTGATGGTCATGCGGCTAAAGCCAAACTGCGCCACCAGCTCGGCTTCTGACGGAATGCGGTCGTGCGGACGCCAGACGCCCGCGGCGATTTTTTCACTGATCGCCTTTTTCACCTTTTCATAAAAAGGTGCGGGCGGGCTGGCCGGTTGCTGCGGTGAGCGTGAAAACATGCTGACTCCTGTAATGTTGTTATGCCCACCAGTGAGCAATTTGCCAGGCCAGTCGGGCGGCTAGCTTCGCGCCCTGACCGTCCCGATCGTAGTGCGGGTTAAATTCCACGAGATCTGCCGCCTGTAGTTTACCGCTTCGGCAGATACGCTCAATCACCGGCAAGAGATCCAGGGCCGGAACCCCCAGCGCCGCAGGGGCCGACACGGCGGGCATTTCTGCGGCGGGCAGCACATCGAGATCGATAGTGAGATAAACCCGGTCTGCCCCCGCGAGCACGCGGTCCAGGGAGGATAACGCATCGCGGCGAAAATGCAGATCTTCCACCAGCGTTACGTTTAGCCGCCCGGCTTCATCCCACAGCGCCTGCGTATTCGCCGCACGGCTTACGCCCAGGCAGGCGTAGTGAAACTCGCGCGACCGGGACGCGCAATAGTGCGCCAGCTGGCGGAACGGCGTGCCGGATGTCGCCCGCTCAGCCTTGCGTAAATCCAGGTGCGCATCAAGGTTGATCGTCGCAACGCGTTCAGTGGCGAAGGCATCAAGCACGCCGCGCCCGTGCGCCCAGGCGGTTTCATGTCCGCCGCCGAAAACCAGGGTTCGCATCCCGGACTGCTGGCACGCGGTTACCGCATCGCTCAGCGCCCGCTGTGCCGCCTCCAGGGCGTTGCCTTCAACATAAACAGAGCCCATATCCACCAGCCGCGCGTGTCCCTGATGGCTTGCCATATTCGCCAGCGCGCCGCGCAGCACGTCTGGGGCCTGCGCGGCTCCGGGCCTGCCCTGGTTACGCTTTACCCCTTCATCACACTCAAAGCCCATCAGGGCGATGCCTGACGGCTCGGGGGAGAAGCGTTCACGCTGCCGTATCGTCTGGAAAAGGCGCTTTGCGGTGCTGGACTCGGCGCTGTCGTCACGCCCCTGCCAGACCTGCGGAGAAACGGGATGCCACAGCTTCATGCTATCTGCCCCCGAAATACGCGATGATATAAGGGATTACGCCCCGGCTCGTAAACCATCTCAACCGGATGTTTGGCCTCCCAGACGACAAAGTCGGCCACGTAGCCCGCCCTCAACTGCCCGTGCGTCGCGCCGCGCCCCAGCGCCTGCGCGGCATGGCGCGTCACGCCTGCCCAGGCTTCTTCCGGCGTCAGGCCAAACTGGACGCAGGCCATATTCATCGCCAGATGCAGGCTGGCAAACGGGCTGGTGCCCGGATTGTAATCGGTGGCTACGGCCATCGGCACGCCCTGTTTTCTGAGCTGCTCCACCGGGGGACGCTGACGCTCCTGAAGAAAATAGAACGCCCCCGGGAGTAATACGGCGACCGTGCCGCTGTGCGCCATCGCCTGGATCCCCGCATCATCAAGATACTCAATATGATCCGCGGAAAGCCCCCTGTAGCGGCTGACCAGCGCCGCGCCGCCCAGGCTGGAGAGCTGCTCTACGTGCCCTTTAACCGGGATACCGAGCGCGGCGGCGGCCCGGAACAGGCGTTCGGTTTGTGCCGGGGTAAAGCCGACGTTTTCACAAAACACGTCCACCGCTTCAAACAGTTCTTTTTGCCAAAGCGCGGGGACGATCTCCTCACAGACCAGCGTCATATACGCGTCCGGATCCTGCCGATACTCAGCAGGGACGGCGTGCGCCGCCAGCAGCGTCGGGCTGATGTCCACCAGGTTGTTCAGGCCGAGCTGGCGCGTAACCAGCAGCATTTTCTCTTCGGTATCGGCATTGAGCCCGTATCCCGATTTGATTTCAACGGTCGTTACCCCCTCGTTCATCAAACGCCGGAGACGCTGCTGCGCCAGAGCCAGCAGGGTTTCCGGTGAACTGTTGCGGGTGGCCGTCACCGTGGCGTTAATCCCGCCCCCCTGGGCGCTAATGGTCTGATACGATACGCCGTTAAGCCGCTGCTCCCATTCCGCCGCGCGGTCGCCGCCGAACACCAGGTGGGTATGGCAGTCGATCAGGCCGGGAGTGACCAGACGCCCGTTGAGATCGACACACTGGCGATGCCCGGAGGGGACCTCTGATTCAGGAATAACGGCCAGAATCGTTTGGCCACGCACCACGAGAGCATGCTGCTCTTTCAGACCATACGGTTCCGGTTCGCCTGCAACCAGGGTTGCCAGTCGGGCATTTCGCCATATCACATCGTCGGGATGAATCTGCTGCATGTGCCTTCCACTTGTCATGGGTTGTATAGACATTTATTTTCATCTGCCACCGACTGTCAACCGCCCTGAGGCAAAATGTTATTTATTTGTGATGACTTTCCCGTCCCCTCCGGGCAAAAGTGCAACTTTCCCCCTTTTTATCTTCCCGTTTCGCTCAACTTAGTATAAAAAAGCAGGCTATTTCGTCTATCCAGATAAGACTTGCATACCCAGGAGCATTACCTTGACTATTTCCAGGATTTCCCGTCTGGCGTTGGCACTTGCCTTTGGCGTGACTTTATCCGCGTGCAGCTCAACACCACCGGATCAGCAACCCTCTGAGCAGGTTGCTCCGGGCACCGCTTCCCGCCCTGTTCTGTCTGCGGATGAAGCGAAGAATTTCACCCGTGCGCACTATTTCTCGTCGATGGATCCAAACGCTGCCCCGTGGACGCCTTCTTCTATTAACCTGCCGAAACAGCCAGACTTCGTTGTTGGCCCGGCCGGGGCGCAGGGCGTCACGCACACCTCTATTCAGGCAGCGGTCGATGCGGCAATCACCAAACACAGCGCATCTCGTCAGTACATTGCGATCCTGCCGGGTGAATACGAAGGCACCGTGTACGTTCCGGCGGCCCCTGGCAGCATTACTATTTACGGCCTGGGCGAAAAAGCGGTCGACGTAAAAATTGGCCTGGCAATTGATTCAGAGCTCGACGGCGCGGCCTGGCGCCATCTGGTGAACCCGGCAGGCAAATACATGCCAGGCAAACCGGCGTGGTATATGTTTGATAAATGCCAGAGCAAGCGTGCCGCCACCGTTGGCGTGATGTGCTCGGCGGTATTCTGGTCTCAGAACAACGGCCTGCAGTTACAGAATCTGACCATTCAGAACACCCTGGGCGACAGCGTTGACGCAGGTAATCACCAGGCCGTGGCGCTGCGCAGCGATGGCGACAAGGTACAAATCAACAACGTCAATATTCTTGGCCGTCAGAACACCTTCTTCGTCACCAACAGCGGCGTGCAGAATACCCTCCAGAATAACCGCCTGACGCGCACCCTGGTTACCAACAGCTACGTTGAAGGTGATGTGGATATGGTGTCCGGTCGCGGTGCGGTGGTGTTCGAGAACACCGATTTCCGCGTGGTGAACTCGCGCACTCAGCAGGAAGGTTACGTGTTCGCGCCGGCCACGCAGTCCAACCTCTTCTATGGCTTCCTGGCCGTTAACAGCCGCTTTACGGCTGCCGGTGACGGCGTTGCGCAGCTTGGCCGCTCGCTGGACGTGGACTCCGCCACGAACGGTCAGGTGGTGATCCGCGACAGCGTGATTAACGAAGGCTTTAACGTGGCGAAACCGTGGGCAGACGCGGCGATCTCCAAACGTCCGTTCTCCGGCAACACCGGCACGGTGGATGATAAAGAGAAGGTGCAGCGCAATCTGAACGACGCTAACTTCAACCGCATGTGGGAATACAACAACCGCGGTCTGGGTAGCAAGGTGGTTGCCGAGCCGAAGCAGTAAAATAAGCGTAAAAGGGGGATTTTTAATCCCCCTTTTTACTGCGACTGGATACGTCAGGTACCGAACTTAAGAAACGCATCCAATAGTTGCATAATTGCAACCATGAGTTGCAGGAACAGAATTGCCCATTCCACACCGCTCATACGCAACTCCTTTGGTATAGAGCACTTCTCCTCTGGCTTACCTTTCCGCTGCCTGTCGCCCGAGGTGTGTTGGTTTCATTTCGAGATGCTCCACAGTACAGGCACTGCCGGCACCACCCGACAGCCAGGACTTGAAACGGATCCTGAAGTGCGGAACTGCAACGTCTCGAACCAACGGAATGGATTATATCAAGCCGCTACTGTACATAAAAACAGTTGAAGGGTAATTAGGAATTTATAAAGACGCGCGCTTAAATTCACTGAATTTACTAAAAATTATAACTGGCGCAATGCGCTATTTTTAACATCATCTTTGACAATCATTTTACTTCACCACGGGCCGATATTATTATCAGTCCGTTGGTTTCCTTTCGAGATGCTCACCCGGCTACCACCGGGCGTAAAAAAACCTCGCATTTGCGAGGTTTTTTGCTTTCTGCGGATCAGTGCGCGTTAATCACAACCCACATTGGCCCCTGGCCGACCGCATAGCGTCCTTTCTCTTCCAGTAGCCCCTGCACGCCCTTGATTTCATAAAGCGCGATGTGGTGGGATTTCTGCCCCGCCGCAATCAGGTATTTGCCGCTGTGATCGACATTAAAGCCGCGCGGCTGGGTCTCTGTCGGCTGGAAGCCCTCAATCGCCAGCACGCTGCCGTCTTCAGAGACGCTAAACACGGTGATCAGGCTGGAGGTACGGTCACAGGCATACAGGTGACGGCCATCCGGCGTGATATGAATATCGGCCGCCCAGCGGGTGTCGGAGAAGTCAGACGGCATCATGTCCAGCGTCTGCACGCACTCAATCTGACCGTTAGGATCTTTCAGCTCCCACACGTCTACCGAGCTGTTCAGCTCGTTTACCACGTAGGCATACTGCTGATTCGGATGGAAGACCATATGGCGCGGTCCTGCCCCTTCTACGGTGGTCACTTCCGCCGGGCTTTGCGCGACCAGGTGGCCGTCTTCGCTCAGGGTGAACAGACAGATGCGATCCTGCTTCAGCGCCGGCACCCACAGCGTGCGGTTATCCGGGGAAATGTTAGCTGAGTGGCAACCTTCGAGCCCTTCCACCACGTCGACCGTTTCAACCGGAATACCGTCTTCCAGGCGGGTAACGCTCACGCAGCCTGCATTGTAGGAGCCGCTGAAGATAAAGTTGCCCTTATGGTCGGTAGAAATATGGGTCGGGCTGCCCGGCAGCGGTGCTTCTGCGGTATAGGTCAGCGCGCCATCATCCGGGGAGATGCGGTAGGCCAGAACGCGAAATTCCGGGCGCACGCCGACATAAAGAAAACGTTTATCCGGGCTGACGACCATCGGCTGAACCTGGCCTGGCACATCAACAACCTGAACCAGCGTAAGCGAACCTTCTGTATTCAAACGCCAGACATGGATCTGCTGACTTTCAGGACTGGCGGTATAAACGGTTTGTTTCATGAATACTCCTGATTATTTTTAACGGTGAATGCTGAATTGTAGTTCGGGATTTTGCAGGGATCCGCTCTCGGTGTACCATCCCGACAGGCCTTAAATTCAACATTAACCCGGAAGAAAAAATGACCTCGCGAGTGATTGCCCTGGATTTAGACGGAACACTACTTACCCCTCAGAAAACCCTGCTCCCCTCTTCTCTTGAAGCCCTAAAAAGAGCCCAGGAAGCGGGGTATCAACTTCTCATCGTAACGGGTCGACATCACGTTGCCATTCATCCTTTTTATCAGGCACTGGGCTTAGATACACCTGCAATTTGTTGTAATGGCACCTATTTGTATGATTATCAGGCGAAAAAGGTTTTAACGTCCGATCCGCTTCCCGTTTCTCAGGCGCTGCAATTGATTGATTTACTGGATGAGCACGCGATTCACGGCCTGATGTACGTGGATAACGCCATGATGTATGAGCGCCCGACCGGCCACGTGATCCGCACCAGCAACTGGGCGCTGTCCCTGCCGGAAGCGCAGCGTCCGGTGTTCACTCAGGTATCTTCCCTGCGCCAGGCAGCGGAGGATGTCGACGCCATCTGGAAATTCGCCCTGACCGATGAAGACACCACCAAACTTAATACCTTCGCTAAACATGTCGAGCACACCCTGGGCCTGGAATGCGAATGGTCGTGGCACGATCAGGTAGATATTGCCCGTAAAGGCAACAGCAAAGGCAAACGGCTGACCCAGTTCGTTGAGTCTCAGGGCTGGTCAATGCGGGACGTGATTGCGTTTGGCGATAACTATAACGACATCAGCATGCTGGAAGCTGCCGGCACGGGCGTGGCGATGGGCAACGCCGATGACGCGGTGAAAGCGCGGGCTGACGTGGTGATTGGCGAGAACACCACCGACAGCATCGCGCAGTATATCTATACCCACCTGCTGTAATCAGGCGGTGATGGAGACGCTCTTGATTTGCGCGTAGAGCCACAGGCCAGGCCTGATGCCTAACTCATCCCTGGCCCACGGGCTGATGCGCGCCCACAGCGTTCTGCTGCCCACCTCCAGCTGCACTTCTACCTGACCGTTATCGTCAAAACACTGCGCCACTCTGGCGCGCAGTATATTGCGGATGCTGGTTTGCAGCGGCGGTTGCAGCACCAGAGAGACGTCCGACGCCTGAATGCGGATCCGTAAGGTCGACTGTAGCGGCGTGTCGATTTTATTGACCCACAGATGCTGATCGCCCAGCGCCAGCGCGGTCATCGCATAGTGCGGATGGTGTTCCAGCACGCTCACCTTCAGAATGCTGCTCTGCTGCTCCTTTGGTAGCCATGGATGCATGACGCTGCTGCCCCACACCTCTTCCAGGTTGCCAAAGGCCTTAACGCCGCCCGCTTCCAGCACCAGCACTTTGTCGGCCAGATGTAAGATCTCGTCCAGCGAATGGCTGACGTACAGCATTGGAACGTTGATTTCACGCGCCAGACGTTGCAGATACGGCAGCAGCTCGCGCTTGCGCGGAATATCCAGCGAGGCCAGCGGTTCATCCAGCAGCAACAGTTCCGGCGCGGTTAACAAGGCGCGGCCAATCGCCACGCGCTGTTTTTCACCGCCCGACAGCGATGACGGCAGGCGATCCAGCAGCGGCTCGATGCCCAGCAGCGCCACCAGCTTATCAAACTGTCCGGCCATGCTTTTCGCCATACCGTAGCGCAGGTTGCCGCGCACGCTGTAGTGGGGGAAGAGGCGCGCGTCCTGAAACACATAGCCGATGCGGCGCTTCTCAGGTGCAAGGCAGATCTTCTTTTCTGCGTCATTCAGGACGCGGTTATTCAGCACAATGCGGCCGGACTGAGGACGCGTCAGGCCGCTAATCGCATTAATCAGCGACGTTTTGCCCGCCCCGGAAACGCCAAAAATGGCGGTGATGCCGCTGGCAGGCAGCGTTTCGTTCAGCGTCAACGTGTGGTTGCCCAGAGTCTGGGTAAAATTGAGTTCCAGCATCACTGTTTCCCCATCCGTTCACGGCTGAGGCGCGCCAGCCACTCAGACACCAGCAGCGAGACCAGGGCGAGCACGATCGAAATAATGCACAACCGGGCCGCCGCCCCTTCGCCGCCCGGCGTCTGAATCAGGGTATACATCGCCGACGGGATGGTACGCGTCTCGCCAGGAATGTTTGATACAAACGTGATAGTTGCACCAAACTCGCCCAGCGAACGGGCGAAGGCCAGCACCGTGCCGACGATAATGCCCGGTAACGTGAGCGGCAGCGTGATGGTCAGAAACACCCGCCAGCGGCCTGCGCCCAGCGTGCGGGCAGCCTGTTCTAAGCGGATATCAACCCCTTCCAGCGCCAGGCGGATGGCGCGCACCATCAGCGGGAAGGACATCACCGCCGCGGCAAGCACCGCGCCGCGCCAGCTGAAAGCAAAGGTGAGTCCAAACCAGTCGTACAGCCATTCACCGATAAAACCGCGCCTTCCCATTGAGACCAGCAGCAGATAGCCGACCACTACGGGCGGCAGCACGAGCGGGAGATGAAGAACGCTGTCGAGCAGGGCTTTGCCTGGAAACTTCACGCGAACCAGTAACCAGGCAAAGAACACCCCAAAGGGCAAGCTCAGCGCAACCGCCAGGGAAGAGACTTTCAGGCTCAGCAGCACGGCCTGCCATTCAGGTTCGGTCAATATCATTCGTGAGTCGTAAATCCGTAACGTTTAAAGATCGCGGACGCTTCCGGCCCCTTCAGGTAATCAACGAAGGCCGTCACGGTCGCATTTTTATGTCCATCAACTATCGCAACAGGATATTCCACTTTCTTATGCGAGTCTTCCGGGAAGGTGCCCACCACCTTCACGCCTTTACCGGCAACCGCATCAGAGCCATACACAATCCCGAGCGGGGCTTCGTTACGCTCTACCAGCGCCAGCGCGCCGCGCACGTCTTCCGCAGGCGCCAGCTTCGGCGACAGCGTCTCCCAGGCGCCCAGCTTTTGCAGCGCTTCCTTCGCATAAATCCCGGCCGGGACATGCGCGGGATCGCCTACCGCCAGACGGCCACCGTTGAGCAGACGGGTCCAGTCCGTCTGTTTGTTAATGGCGATGTCGCCCTGCCTGCTGTTTGCAGGCGCGATCGCCACCAGGCTATTTCCCAGCAGGGTTTCACGGGTGTCCGTTTCAACAGCCTTTTTCTCAACCGCGTAATCCATCCATTTCTGGTCGGCAGAGATGAACAGATCGGCAGGCGCCCCGGCTTCAATCTGGCGGGCCAGCGTGGAAGAGGAGGCAAACGACGACACGACCTCAACGTTTTTCTCTTTTTTGTATACCGCAGCAATATCCTGCATCGCGTTAGTCAGCGACGCCGCCGCAAAGACCGTGATTTTTCCCTCATCTGCCAGCGCGTGCCCGGTGAGTGAAAGCGTCAGCGTTGCCCCTGCGAAAAGGCGTACCCATGAACGTGCCATTTGAAGCTCCTGTGTTTTTCGTTATATAAAAATAAATATAACGATATATCACAGGCGTTCCTAGCGCTAAATCGTACCGATTAATGAGTAAGCTCAAGGAACGTTGTAAATGATATCGGCGGAAAAGAGGGAAACTTGAGAGCAAAACGCCCGGGCTGGCCGGGCGTTTTGGAGGAAATTATTGCTGCTTTTTAGGCTGGTCCCGACGATGACCAATGTTCGAAAAGACGTTGAACACTTCACCCAGGCCGTAGATGGCACCGAGGATGATAGCCATCACTACTGGCACCATGATTACCGCGAATACCAGACTTTTCAACAACTCTAACATGGTTTTCTCCAGATCTTGTGAACGGCTTATTCTACCCTGAAAAGTAATAAAAACATCCCCTTTTGTGCGGTGCGCTTTGCGCACCAGGGCATTTGGGTCACAATAGCCTTTTTGCCGGGACACCGTTATGCAGGCCGAAATTCTCCTCACCCTACGACTTCAGCAGAAGCTTTTCGCCGATCCGCGACGCATCGCCCTGTTAAAACAAATAGAACAAACTGGCTCGATTAGCCAGGGAGCCAAAAACGCCGGCATCAGCTATAAAAGCGCCTGGGATGCGATCAACGAGATGAACACCCTGAGCGAGCAGACGCTGGTAGACCGGGCCACGGGCGGGAAAGGCGGCGGCGGCGCCGCGTTAACGCGCTACGGGCAACGGCTGATCCAGCTCTACGATTTACTGGCGCAGATCCAGCAAAAGGCATTTGATGTGTTAAGCGATGACGACAGCCTGCCGCTGGACAGCCTGCTGGCCGCCATCTCTCGTTTCTCGTTACAGACCAGCGCCCGTAACCAGTGGTTTGGTACGGTAACGGGACGCGATCGTTCCCGGGTGCAGGAGCACATTGAGATCCTGCTCGCAGACGGCACGACGCGCCTGAAAGCCGCCGTCACCGCGCAAAGCAGCCAACGCCTCGGGCTAAACGAAGGTAGCGAAGTGCTGATATTACTGAAGGCGCCCTGGATCGGCATCACGCGCTATCCCGAACATGCAGCAGAAGCGGATAACCAGCTGCGGGGAAGCATCAGCCATATTGAACGCGGAGAAGAACAGTGCGAGGTGCTGATGACCCTTGCGGACGGCCAGACGCTTTGCGCCACCGTTCCGGTAAACGACGCGGCTGAATTAGAAGAAGGTGCTGTCGTGACCGCATATTTCAATGCAGACCGGGTGATTATCGCCACATTGTGCTAAGCGCATTGACAATCCATCCGACTCTGGGTATCCCTGACATCTGTTGCTGCAAAAAATGGGATAACACATGTCATCATTGCATATTTCGCAAGGCACGTTTCGTCTTAGCGATACCCGTACCCTGTCGCTGCCTGAGTTAACCTTACGCGCCGGAGAAAGCTGGGCGTTTGTGGGCACTAACGGCAGCGGAAAATCAGCGCTGGCCCGCGCCCTGGCGGGGGAACTAACCCAGTTGAAGGGTGAGCGCGAGTGTGGCTTCACCCGGCTGACGCGCCTTTCCTTTGAGCAGCTGCAGAAGCTGGTCAGCGATGAGTGGCAGCGTAACAATACCGATATGCTCAGCCCTGGCGAAGAAGATACCGGCCGCACGACGGCGGAAATTATCCAGGATGAGATAAAAGATCCTGCCCGCTGCCGCCAGCTGGCGGAGCAGTTTGGCATTACCACCCTGCTTACCCGACGCTTCAAATACCTTTCTACCGGCGAGACGCGCAAAGCGCTGCTGTGCCAGGCGCTGATGGGCGAGCCGGAGCTCCTCATTCTTGATGAGCCGTTTGACGGCCTGGACGTACAGTCCCGCGCACAGCTGGCCGCGCTGCTGGCGAGGCTCAACCAGCAGGGATACACCGTTGTGCTGGTCCTTAACCGCTTTGATGAAATTCCTGATTTCGTACAGCACGCGGGCGTGCTGGCAGACTGTAGCCTGACCGAAACCGGGGAAAAAGCGACGCTGCTGCGCCAGGCGCTGGTTGCGCAGCTGGCGCACAGCGAAAAGCTGGACGGCATCGCCCTGCCGGAGCCGGATGCGCCATCGGCACGACGCGGGCTGGATCCCGATCAGCCGCGCATCGTGCTGCGCGACGGCGTGGTGGCTTATGACGATCGCCCCATTCTTAATCACCTCAGCTGGACGGTTAATCCGGGTGAACACTGGCAGATCACCGGCCCCAACGGGGCGGGTAAATCCACGCTGCTGAGCCTGATTACCGGCGATCATCCGCAGGGTTACAGCAACGATCTGACCCTCTTCGGCCGCCGTCGCGGCAGCGGGGAAACCATCTGGGACATCAAAAAGCACATTGGCTATGTCAGCAGCAGCCTGCATCTGGATTACCGCGTGAGCACCACGGTGCGCAACGCGATCCTCTCCGGCTACTTTGATTCCATCGGCATTTATCAGGCGGTATCGGACAAGCAGCACAAGCTGGTGCAGCAGTGGCTGGATATTCTGGGCATGGACAACCGGGTAGCCGACGCCCCGTTTCACGGTCTGTCGTGGGGGCAGCAGCGGCTGGCGTTAATCGTCCGCGCGCTGGTTAAACACCCTACGCTGCTGATTCTGGACGAACCGTTGCAGGGGCTGGATCCGCTGAACCGCCAGCTGATCCGCCGCTTTGTGGACGTGCTGATCAGCGAGGGGGAAACCCAGCTGCTGTTCGTGTCGCACCACGCAGAGGATGCCCCGTCCTGCATTACCCACCGGCTGGAGTTTGTCCCTGACGGCGAGCGCTACCGCTACCTGCTCAGCAAAATCGATTAACTGCCGGAGGGCGCTGCCCTCCGCTTTTCAGATAACCTGCAACAATACATCTCTATCTCTTTGATCTAAAATGCACCCAGTCTGTGAAAAAGCGAGTTTGAAAAGCAGTGTAAACGATACCACTATTTTATCCCATGTCACACTTTTAGCGTCTCTGATATGCTATGGTTAATTCATACCATAAGCCTAATGGAGCGTAATATGCGAGTTCTGGTAACAGGTGGTAGCGGTTACATAGGAAGTCATACCTGTGTGCAACTGCTGCAAAGCGGCCACGATGTCGTCATCCTTGATAACCTGTGCAACAGCAAGCGCAGCGTGCTGCCCGTCATTGAACGTCTTTCGGGTAAACGACCGACCTTCGTGGAAGGCGATATCCGCAATGAAGCGTTAATGACAGAAATCCTTCGCGATCGCGAGATTGAGACCGTGATCCACTTCGCGGGCCTGAAGGCGGTTGGCGAATCGGTGGCAAAACCGCTTGAGTACTACGACAACAACGTTAACGGTACCCTGCGTCTGATTTCCGCCATGCGTGCCGCAAACGTCAAAAACTTTATCTTCAGCTCCTCCGCGACCGTCTACGGCGACCAGCCAAAAATTCCTTACGTTGAAAGCTTCCCGACCGGCACGCCGCAAAGCCCGTATGGCAAGAGCAAGCTGATGGTGGAGCAGATCCTGACCGACCTGCAAAAAGCGCAGCCCGACTGGAGCATTGCGCTGCTGCGCTACTTCAATCCGGTTGGCGCGCATCCGTCAGGCGATATGGGCGAGGATCCGCAGGGCATTCCTAATAACCTGATGCCGTATATCGCGCAGGTGGCCGTGGGCCGTCGTGATTCCCTGGCTATTTTTGGCAACGATTACCCCACCGAAGACGGCACCGGCGTGCGCGATTACATTCACGTCATGGATTTGGCCGACGGCCACGTGGCGGCGATGCAGCAGCTGGCAGATAAACCTGGCGTGCATATTTACAACCTTGGCGCCGGGATCGGCAGCAGCGTGCTGGATGTGGTAAATGCCTTCAGCAAAGCCTGCGGCAAGCCGGTGAACTATCACTTCGCCCCCCGCCGTGATGGCGATCTCCCTGCTTACTGGGCCGATGCCACCAAAGCGGATAAAGAGCTTAACTGGCGTGTCACCCGCACGCTTGATGAAATGGCACAGGATACCTGGCACTGGCAGTCACGCCATCCGCAGGGCTATCCGGACTAAGGATTTGTCATGACGCAATTCAACCCCGTCGATCACCCGCATCGTCGTTTTAACCCGCTCAGCGGTCAATGGATTTTAGTTTCTCCGCATCGCGCCAAGCGCCCCTGGCAGGGGGCGCAGGAGACGCCTGCAAAACAGACGCTGCCTCAGCATGACCCGGACTGCTTCCTCTGTCCGGGCAATACGCGCGTGACGGGCGATAAAAACCCGGACTACAAAGGCACCTTCGTTTTTACTAACGATTTTGCGGCGCTGATGACCGACACGCCGGACGCGCCGGAAAGTCACGATCCGCTGATGCGCTGCGAAAGCGCCCGAGGCACCAGCCGCGTAATCTGCTTCTCTCCCGATCACAGCAAAACGCTGCCGGAGCTGAGCGTTGAGGCGCTGAAAGAGGTGGTGTCCACCTGGCAGGCGCAAACGGCGGAGCTGGGCCAAACCTACCCGTGGGTGCAGGTGTTTGAAAATAAAGGCGCGGCGATGGGCTGTTCTAACCCCCATCCGCACGGGCAGATCTGGGCGAACAGCTTCCTGCCAAATGAAGCCGAGCGCGAAGATCGTCTGCAAAAAGCGTATTTCACCCAGAACGGCTCACCGATGCTGGTGGATTATACCCGGCGGGAGCTGGCGGACGGCAGCCGTACCGTGGTGGAAACGGAACACTGGCTTGCCGTGGTGCCATACTGGGCGGCGTGGCCGTTTGAAACCCTGCTGCTGCCAAAAGCGCCTGTTCAGCGCATTACCGACCTCAGCGACGCCCAGCGAGACGACCTTGCGCTGGCGCTGAAGAAGCTGACCAGCCGTTACGACAACCTCTTCCAGTGCTCCTTCCCGTACTCCATGGGCTGGCACGGCGCGCCGTTTAACGGCGAAGATAATCAACACTGGCAGCTGCATGCCCATTTTTACCCGCCGCTGCTGCGTTCCGCGACGGTACGTAAATTCATGGTGGGCTACGAAATGCTGGCGGAAACCCAGCGTGACCTGACGGCGGAACAGGCGGCAGAGCGTCTGCGTGCCGTTAGCGATGTCCACTACCGCGAATCAGGAGTCTAAAAATGAGTCTGAAAGATAAAACACAATCCCTGTTTGCTGAAAAATTTGGCTACCCTGCCACTCACGTTATCCAGGCGCCCGGCCGCGTTAACCTGATCGGTGAGCATACCGACTACAACGACGGTTTCGTGCTGCCATGCGCCATCGACTACCAGACGGTCATCAGCTGCGCGAAACGCGACGATCGTAAAGTACGGGTAATCGCCGCGGATTACGACAACGAAATTGACGAATTTTCCCTCGATGCGCCGATCGTCACCCACGAGAGCCAGCAGTGGGCCAACTATGTTCGCGGCGTGGTGAAGCACCTGCAAAAACGCGACAACAATTTCGGCGGGGCCGATCTGACGATCGGCGGCAACGTGCCGCAGGGTGCGGGATTGAGTTCATCTGCATCGCTGGAGGTTGCGGTGGGCACCGTGTTCCAGCAGCTTTATCATCTGCCGCTGGACGGCGCGCAGATCGCCCTGAACGGTCAGGAAGCGGAAAACCAGTTCGTGGGCTGCAACTGCGGCATTATGGATCAGCTGATCTCCGCGCTGGGCAAGAAAGACCATGCGCTGCTGATTGACTGCCGCTCCCTCGGAACCAAAGCGGTTCCGCTGCCGAAAGGGGCAGCAGTGGTGATCGTCAACAGTAACTTCAAGCGTACCCTGGTGGGCAGCGAATACAACACGCGTCGCGAACAGTGTGAAACCGGCGCGCGTTTCTTCCAGCAGCCGGCCCTGCGCGATGTTTCGCTTGAGGAATTTAACAAGGTTGCCCACGAGCTGGATCCCGTGGTCACGAAGCGCGTGCGTCATATACTAACGGAGAATGCCCGTACCGTAGAGGCCGCCTCCGCGCTGGCAAAAGGTGACCTGAAGCGGATGGGCGAGCTGATGGCAGAATCTCATGCCTCCATGCGCGACGATTTCGAAATTACCGTGCCGCAAATCGACACGCTGGTTGAGATTATAAAAGCCACGATTGGCGACAAAGGCGGGGTACGCATGACCGGCGGCGGGTTTGGCGGGTGTATCGTCGCCCTGATGCCGGAAGAGCTGGTCCCTGCCGTCCAGGACGCCGTGGCTAAGCAGTACGAAGCCAGAACGGGCATCAAAGAAACTTTCTACGTCTGTAAAGCATCACAAGGAGCCGGACAGTGCTAAACGAAACACCTACACTCGCACCGGATGGTCTGCCGTATCGCCTGTTAACCCTGCGCAACAGCGCCGGGATGGTGGTTACGCTGATGGACTGGGGCGCAACGCTACTTTCTGCCCGCGTGCCGATGCCTGACGGCAGCGTGCGCGAAACCCTGCTCGGCTGCGCGTCGCCAGAGCAGTATATCGAGCAGACCGCCTTTCTTGGCGCCTCCATAGGCCGCTACGCCAACCGCATTGCCAAAAGCCGCTTTGAGCTGGACGGCGCTGGATATTCGCTGCTTTCAAGCCAGGGCGAGAATCAGCTTCACGGCGGACCGGAAGGCTTTGATAAGCGCCGCTGGAAAATTGCGCAGCAAAATGACGGCGAAGTATGGTTCTCTCTGGACTCCCTTGACGGAGACCAGGGCTACCCGGGCAATCTCACCGCGACCGCTCGCTTCACGCTGACCGAGGATAACCGCATCGTCATTGAGTACCGCGCAACGGTCGATAAGCCGTGCCCGGTCAACCTGACGAACCACGCCTATTTCAACCTCGACGGTAGCCAGAGCGATGTCCGCAGCCATAAGCTGCAAATCCTGGCGGAGGAATACCTGCCGGTCGATGAAGCAGGCATCCCCTATCAGGGGCTGAAACCGGTAAGCGGCAGTAGCTTCGATTTCCGTCAGCCGAAAACCATCGCGCAGGATTTCCTGAGCGATGACGATCAGCGCAAGGTGAAAGGTTACGACCACGCCTTCCTGTTGCAGGCAAAAGGCGATCTTGCTCAGCCTGCCGCACGGGTCTGGTCCGCTGACGAGAAACTACAGATGACGGTGTACACCACCGCCCCTGCCCTGCAGTTCTACTCCGGTAACTATCTGGGAGGTACCACGGCGCGCGAGCACAACGACTACAGCGACTGGCAGGGGCTGGCGCTGGAAAGCGAGTTTCTGCCGGACAGCCCTAACCATCCGGAATGGCCGCAGCCGGACTGCGTGCTGCGTCCGGGGGAAGAGTACGTTAGCGTCACCGAATACCATTTCGTTCCGCGCGCTTAAGCCCGGTGGCGCAAGCGTAGCGCCGCCCTGCAAAAAGCGTCAGGCCCTCTCCGTGAGGGCTTTTTTATGCGCGTTTTGCTGAAAATAGCGACGATTGCAGACAAAATCATAACCCTGGATTCACATGCATCTTACACTCTCGAACTATTTTCGCTATGGTTAGGGTTAAGCGTTGCTGCTGGCACGGTCACGGCAATATAATGAGAATTGTTATCATTCAAAATGCTTGAGGAGTAAGAAATGGCTAATACTAAGCTTGTCCTGGTGCGCCACGGCGAAAGCCAGTGGAACAACGAAAACCGCTTCACCGGCTGGTATGACGTTGATCTGTCCGAGAAAGGCGTAAGCGAAGCGAAAGCGGCGGGTAAGCTGCTGAAGGAAGAAGGCTTCACCTTTGACTTTGCTTACACCTCTGTGCTGAAACGTGCCATCCATACCCTGTGGAACATTCTGGACGAGCTGGATCAGGCCTGGCTGCCGGTTGAGAAATCCTGGAAACTGAACGAGCGTCACTACGGTGCGCTGCAGGGTCTGAACAAAGCGGAAACCGCAGAAAAATATGGCGACGAGCAGGTTAAGCAGTGGCGTCGTGGTTTTGCGGTAACTCCACCAGAGCTGACCAAAGATGACGAGCGTTATCCGGGTCACGATCCGCGTTACGCGAAGCTGACCGAAGCCGAGCTGCCGCAGACCGAAAGCCTGGCGCTGACCATCGATCGCGTCGTGCCTTACTGGAACGAAACCATTCTGCCACGCCTGAAGAGCGGCGAGCGCGTCATTATCGCGGCTCACGGCAACTCCCTGCGTGCGCTGGTGAAATATCTGGACAACATGGGTGAAGATGAAATCCTCGAACTGAACATCCCTACCGGCGTGCCGCTGGTGTACGAGTTCGACGAAAACTTCAAACCAGTTAAACATTACTATCTGGGTAACGCTGACGAAATCGCTGCAAAAGCCGCGGCCGTCGCCAACCAGGGTAAAGCGAAGTAATTTTCGCGGACATAAAAAAAGCGTGGAGCAATCCACGCTTTTTTATTGCCTGAGGACAATTAGCCGCGACGCGCTTTTACCGCCCCGGCCAGCTGGCGCAGGATAGCGTCGGTATCATCCCAGCCAATGCAGGCATCGGTCACGCTCTTGCCGTAGACAAGCGGCTCGCTGCCCTCAAGATTCTGGTTGCCTTCCACCAGGTGGCTCTCAATCATCACCCCAATGACCGCGTGCTCACCGCCGGCGATTTGCTGACAAACATCCGCACCGACTTCCATCTGCTTTTTGAACTGTTTGCTCGAGTTCGCATGGCTGAAGTCGATCATCACCCGCGGCTCCAGGCCCGCTTTCTCCAGCCCGGCCTTCACTTCCGCCACGTGTCTTGCGCTGTAGTTTGGCTCTTTGCCGCCGCGCAGAATGATATGGCAGTCACCGTTACCGCTGGTGTTCACGATGGCCGAATGGCCCCACTTGGTTACCGAGAGGAAGCAGTGTGGCGCGCCAGCCGCGTTGATCGCGTCAATGGCGACCTTGATGGTGCCGTCGGTGCCGTTTTTGAAACCAACCGGGCATGACAGGCCAGACGCCAGCTCGCGGTGAACCTGAGATTCCGTGGTACGCGCGCCAATCGCGCCCCAGCTCATCAGGTCAGCCAGATACTGCGGCGTGATCATATCAAGAAACTCACCGGCAGCAGGCAGCCCGCTGTCGTTGATCTCCAGCAGCAGCTTACGCGCAATACGCAGGCCGTCGTTGATCTGGAAGCTGTTATCCATATGCGGATCGTTGATCAGCCCTTTCCAGCCCACGGTGGTACGCGGTTTTTCAAAATAGACGCGCATCACGATTTCCAGCTCGCCTTTCAGCTCTTCGCGCAGGGCGAGCAGGCGCGCCGCGTACTCTTTGGCCGCGGCAGGATCGTGAATGGAGCATGGCCCAATCACAACCAGAAGACGATCGTCGCTACCTTTCAGGATTTTGTGGATCGCCTTGCGGGCATGTGACACCGTGTTGGCGGCATTTTCGGTGGCGGGGAATTTTTCAAGGAGCGCTACGGGAGGTAATAACTCATTGATCTCTTTAATACGTAAATCGTCGTTCTGATAATTCATCTTGTTTCCGGCTCTGCCATATCTTTAGTAATGAAAGCAATGCTTTCAATCTAACTTGTCGGCCACGAAGTGTAAACGGGCTTTTACACTTCGCGCAGATAATTCCTGGAATTTACCAAAAATACGCAACAAAATAGCGAAAAATGAGATCTGGCCTAAGCTTTTTACTTGTAACGACTGATTTTAAATATTTATACGCGATCCCATTCTGACATTGCTCGGGAGTACGGGATCTTTCGCCACTGAACAAGATGCACTGTTGGAGAATGTTATCCAGCGTAACGATAAGAACAGGAGCACCATGATGAAAATGACGAAACTGACTACGCTTTTCCTGACGGCAACCCTTACCCTGGCAAGCGGCAGCGTACTGGCAGCCGATGCAAACTCTTCAGGCTCTACCAGCAACGGCGATGCTAATGCCGCTGCTGCTGCGGGCCAGGTCGCCCCGGATGCCAAAGAGAATATCGCCCCTAATAAGGTTGATAATAACGACATCAACACCGGCCACACCAATACCGGCGGGACAAATACCGGCACGATGAACCATGACGGCATGACCACTGACGAGGTTCACAAAAACTCAATGTGTAAAGACGGGAAATGCCCGGACCCGAATGACAAAGTAGGTAGCGATGCCGATACCAAAACGGACGGCACCACCCAGTAATCATCGGTAAGATGAAATAAGGAGAGCGCGTGCTCTCCTTTTTTATTTAAGCTCTTAAAAACGCTACACTAAAAATAATAATAAATCAGGAACGATACCATGGCGCACTCCCACTCTCATTCTTCCCCTTCCGGCGATGAAAACGCCAAACGGCTTCTGCTGGCTTTCGGCGTCACCGCCACGTTTATGGTGATCGAGGTTATCGGTGGATTGATATCCGGATCGCTGGCCCTGCTGGCCGATGCGGGGCATATGCTTACCGACGCCGCCGCCCTGCTGTTTGCCCTGCTTGCCGTGCAGTTTGCCCGCCGTCCCCCCAATGCCCGCCACACGTTTGGCTGGCTCAGGCTAACAACGCTTGCCGCCTTCGTAAATGCGATTGCGCTGGTGGTGATTACCCTTCTTATCGTCTGGGAAGCTATTCAGCGCTTCATGCATCCGCAGCCGGTAGCCGGGACGACGATGATGGTCATTGCCATCGCCGGGTTACTGGCCAATATTCTGGCATTCTGGATTTTGCACCGCGGCAGCAGTGAAAAAAATCTGAACGTGCGGGCTGCGGCGCTGCATGTGTTGGGCGACCTGCTGGGCTCGGTTGGTGCGATTGTGGCCGCGCTGATTATTATGGGAACGGGATGGACACCTGTTGACCCGATTCTGTCGGTGCTGGTGTCGTGCCTGGTGTTACGCAGCGCCTGGCGGCTGTTAAAAGAGAGTGTGAATGAACTTCTGGAGGGTGCCCCAACGTCCCTGGACATCGGCGAGCTAAAGCGAAATTTATGTCGCTCCATTCCTGAAGTGCGTAACGTTCATCATGTTCACGTCTGGCTGGTAGGCGAGAAACCGCTTATGACGCTGCACGTTCAGGTTGTTCCGCCCCACGATCACGACGCGCTGCTTGAACGTATTCAGCACTTCCTTGAGCATCACTATGAGATTGCGCACTCCACCATACAGATGGAGTATCAGGCGTGTAGCGGGCCAGACTGCCACCTGAACGAGGCGCAGTCCGGCCATTCACACGCGCATCACCATTAGCGGGAAAGCGCGCGAGAGCCTCGCTCACGCGCGCTGTTAATCCACATGCGGCTACCGTTAAGGGCAATGAAGGTCAGCAGCATGTATTCCAGCGACATGGCATAAACGCCCTGACGGGCAAAAATCACCACGCTAATCACGTTGATGACCACCCACAGCAGCCAGTTTTCAACGTATTTACGGGTCATCAGGATCATTGCGGCGATTGACAGCACCATCATGCAGGAATCCCAGAACGGGAAGGCGTCCGGCTGAAGCGCAGGCATGGTGACGTTTAATCCCATAGCGGACATCACCGAAACCGCCACGCGCGTCAGGAAGGCAAATACCGGATCGATAAAGACGGTCATTAAGCCGATAGCGACCACGCAGACAGCGAGCCAGGCGATGGCTTTGGGCAGCGGCAGCCAGCGGATTTGCAGTTCCGCCTCCTGCTGACTGTTTTGCCGCGACCAGGCATACCAGCCATAGATATTGGCCGCAAAGAAGAACAGCTGCAAAAGCAGGCTGGCATAGAGCTGGATCTGGAAGAAGATGATTGCAAACAGCGTGACGTTAATCAGCCCGAACGCATAGTTACCGATCTTCTCAAGGCTGGCCAGCCAGATGCAGAGCAAACCGGCCAGCGTACCCACCGCCTCAATCCACGACAGGTCATAGCCGCCCGCACCAATCGGGATGTGAACCAGGATGTTCTGTGTGCTAAAAAAATCCATTTTTTCTCCGGGGCGTAACAGGTTAAGTACGTAGTGTAGCCGCAAAATCCAGCATACGGTTAAGCGGAATTAATGCACCTTCACGCAGAGCGGCATCCACATGGATCTCATGCGCGGCCCCACCGTTTTCCAGCCCCTCCGCAATGGCTTTCAGGCCATTCATCGCCATCCACGGGCAGTGGGCGCAGCTGCGGCACGTCGCCCCTTCTCCGGCGGTGGGGGCTTCGAGCAGTTCTTTTTCCGGCACGGCCTGCTGCATCTTGTAGAAGATACCGCGATCGGTCGCCACGATGAGCTGCTTGTGCGGCAGGGTTTTTGCGGCACTGATAAGCTGGCTGGTCGAGCCGACGGCATCCGCCATATCGACGATTGACTGCGGGGATTCCGGATGCACCAGGATAGCGGCGTCCGGGTATAGCCCTTTCATGCGGGTTAGTGCCTGGGTCTTAAACTCGTCGTGAACGATACAGGCCCCCTGCCAGCACAGCACGTCAGCACCGGTCTGTTTTTGCACATAGTTGCCGAGATGGCGATCGGGTGCCCAGATGATTTTCTCCCCCAGGCTGTCCAGATGTTCAATCAGCTCAACGGCGATGCTGGACGTAACCACCCAGTCTGCACGCGCCTTTACCGCGGCGGACGTGTTGGCATAGACCACGACGGTCCGGTCCGGATGAGCATCGCAGAAGGCTGTGAATGCATCTGTCGGGCAGCCAAGATCGAGAGAACATTCCGCACTCAGCGTCGGCATCAGAATCGTTTTCTCAGGACTCAGGATTTTTGCCGTTTCGCCCATAAACCGCACGCCAGCGACCAGAAGCGTGGAAGCGGGATGTTTAGCACCGAAGCGCGCCATCTCCAGGGAATCCGAAATGCAGCCGCCCGTCTCTTCGGCCAGCTGCTGAATTTCCGGGTCGGTGTAGTAATGCGCCACCATCACCGCATCTCGCTCTTTCAGAAGGCGCTTGATTTTCTCAAGGTAGAACTGCTTTTCATCCCGGCTTAGTGGCGCTGGCTTCGGCGGGAAGGGATAAATAGCGGCTTCGGGATCAAACATCACACTCATTATGGCTTCTCGTTTTACTGGCTTAACAATATTGCCTTTGTTTTGCAGGAGACAGCAAAAATGATGGCAACGGTGTTTTATATACTAAACAAGATAGCGAATTCGAGGCGCAATGTCACCGGGAATTGATGCCTGCAGCATTTGTCGGGCAACGGCCGGGGAACGACAGATAGCAAAAAAGCGCCTTTAGGGCGCTTTTTTACATTGGTGGGTCGTGCAGGATGACTCGGCTTCGCCTCGCCCTACGGGCCGTTGCTGAAGCAACGTTATCCTTCACGCTTAATATCTCGAGGAAGACATTAAAATTGGTGGGTCGTGCAGGATTCGAACCTGCGACCAATTGATTAAAAGTCAACTGCTCTACCAACTGAGCTAACGA